>NZ_JBCMFA010000002.1:0-743812 GCF_043847915.1 Salmonella sp. 2020_1459
GTCCGCCACTCGTCAGCGAAGCAGCAAGCTGCTTCCTGTTACCGTTCGACTTGCATGTGTTAGGCCTGCCGCCAGCGTTCAATCTGAGCCATGATCAAACTCTTCAATTTAAAAGTTTGATGCTCAAAGAATTAAACTTCGTAATGAATTACGTGTTCACTCTTGAGACTTGGTATTCATTTTTCGTCTTGCGACGTTAAGAATCCGTATCTTCGAGTGCCCACACAGATTGTCTGATAAATTGTTAAAGAGCAGTGCAACGCGGCTTTCGCTCACCGTTGCGAGGTGGCGTATATTACGCTTTCCTCTTTCAGAGTCAACCCTGAATTTCAGGATTTTTCTCTTCAACCGACCGGCTGTTTGTGTGAAGTGATTCACATCCGCCGTGTCGATGGAGGCGCATTATAGGGAGTCGGTTCAGGAAGACAAGCGGAAAAATGCATTTTTGTTTTAACCGCTCATCTTTTATCCATAACGCTTATTTTTGCTGCTTTTTTATCGCCGATGGCAGATCGGCAAGGCTGTTTAACACCCAGTCCGCCGCGTTTTCTGCTTCTGCCGTGACCGGTTTGCCCGTACGCACCAGCACTTTTGTCCCGACATTTGCCGCCGCAGCCGCCTGCATATCTTCCAGCTTGTCTCCCACCATATAAGAAGCCGCCATATCGATATGCAGGAAATCACGCGCCGAGATAAGCATTCCTGGATGCGGCTTGCGGCAATCACATACCTGACGGAACTCTTCTATACTGCCCTGCGGATGGTGAGGACAATAATAGATGCCGTCCAAATCAACATCGCGATCCGCCAACGACCAGTCCATCCATTCGGTTAACGTTTCAAACTGCGCCTCAGTGAATTTGCCGCGCGCGATTCCGGACTGGTTCGTCACCACCACCAACGCATAGCCCATTTTTTTTAGCTCGCGCATCGCGTCAATAACACCGTCTATAAACTCGAATGCATCGATTTCATGTACGTAGCCGTGATCCACATTAATGGTGCCGTCACGGTCGAGAAAAATTGCGGGTACAGACTTTGCCACCTTTTATAGCTCCTGAGTAAAGCAAGTGGCGCTAGTATCGCATGTTTCAGCAGGCAAGAAAGTGCTCATCGTATAAAGCCTGATTGATTTAGACGTCTGGATGCCTTAACATCCATTCTGTTGACGGCGTTGACCGTATTAGACAGACGAAAATGCCACGGCTAACTTAATTACGATAATAAATAACCAATGATTAAACTTTCTAATATTACCAAAGTGTTCCAGCAGGGGACGCGCACCATTCAGGCGCTAAATAATGTCAGCCTGCACGTGCCTGCCGGGCAGATTTATGGCGTCATTGGCGCCTCCGGCGCCGGTAAAAGTACGCTTATCCGCTGCGTTAACTTACTTGAACGCCCAACCGAAGGTAGCGTTCAGGTCGGCGGTCAGGAGCTGACAACGCTTTCAGAGTCTGAGTTGACCAAAGCTCGCCGTCAAATCGGCATGATTTTCCAACATTTTAACCTGCTCTCTTCCCGTACCGTGTTTGGCAACGTCGCGTTGCCGCTGGAACTGGATAACACACCAAAGGAAGAGATCAAACGCCGTGTCACAGAGCTGCTGGATTTAGTCGGTCTTGGCGACAAGCACGACAGCTATCCGGCAAATCTTTCCGGCGGTCAGAAACAGCGTGTCGCGATTGCCCGCGCGTTAGCCAGTAATCCAAAAGTGTTGCTGTGCGATGAAGCCACCAGCGCGCTTGATCCCGCAACGACCCGTTCGATTCTGGAATTGCTGAAAGATATCAACCGTCGTCTGGGGTTGACGATTCTGCTTATCACTCATGAAATGGATGTCGTGAAACGTATCTGCGACTGCGTTGCCGTTATCAGTAATGGCGAGCTTATTGAGCAGGATACGGTCAGCGAAGTCTTCTCGCATCCTAAAACGCCGCTGGCGCAGAAGTTTATTCAGTCCACTCTGCACCTGGACATTCCGGAAGATTACCAGGCGCGTTTGAAAGCGTCGCCGGAAACTGACAGCGTGCCGATGCTGCGCATGGAATTCACCGGACAGTCTGTGGATGCCCCGCTGCTTTCTGAAACCGCGCGTCGTTTCAACGTGAACAATAATATTATCAGCGCGCAGATGGATTACGCGGGCGGTGTGAAGTTCGGCATTATGCTAACGGAAATGCACGGCACACAAGAAGAGACGCAAGCCGCAATTGCCTGGCTGCAGGATCACCATGTGAAAGTAGAGGTACTGGGTTATGTCTGAGGCAATGATGTGGTTACTGGTTCGTGGCGTCTGGGAAACGCTGGCGATGACCTTTGTCTCCGGTTTCTTCGGTTTCGTGATTGGCCTGCCGGTTGGCGTATTGCTGTATGTTACGCGCCCGGGGCAGATTATGGAGAACGCCAGGCTGTATCGCTCCCTCTCTGCGGTGGTCAATATTTTCCGCTCGATTCCCTTTATCATCCTGCTGGTGTGGATGATTCCTTTTACCCGAATAATTGTCGGCACCTCCATTGGTTTGCAGGCCGCGATTGTACCGCTGACCGTCGGTGCCGCGCCTTTTATCGCCCGTATGGTGGAAAATGCATTGTTAGAGATCCCTGCCGGGCTGATTGAAGCCTCGCGAGCGATGGGCGCCACGCCGCTGCAAATTGTACGTAAAATCCTTTTACCGGAAGCGCTGCCTGGTCTGGTGAATGCGGCAACCATTACACTGATCACCCTGGTCGGTTACTCCGCAATGGGCGGCGCCGTCGGCGCAGGCGGCCTCGGTCAAATCGGCTATCAGTACGGTTATATTGGATACAATGCTACCGTGATGAATACGGTGCTGGTATTACTCGTCGTTCTGGTTTATTTAATTCAGTTATCCGGCGATCGCATCGTCAGGGCTGTCACGCATAAGTAACGTTAAACACAACACAAATACTCATTAAGGAAATAAGCATGGCGTTCAAATTCAAAACCTTTGCGGCAGTGGGTGCTCTGATTGGTTCTCTGGCACTTGCGGGTTGCGGTCAGGATGAAAAAGATCCGAATCATATTAAAGTCGGCGTAATCGTTGGCGCAGAGCAGCAAGTTGCCGAAGTCGCGCAGAAAGTCGCGAAAGAAAAATACGGCCTGGACGTGGAATTGGTGACCTTTAATGATTATGTTCTGCCTAATGAAGCACTGAGCAAAGGCGATATCGATGCCAATGCCTTCCAGCACAAACCGTATCTGGATCAGCAAATCAAAGATCGCGGCTACAAACTGGTTTCTGTTGGTAAGACTTTTGTCTATCCCATTGCAGGATATTCCAAAAAAATCAAATCTCTGGATGAGCTCAAGGACGGTTCCCAGGTCGCTGTGCCTAACGACCCGACCAACCTTGGTCGTTCCCTGCTGCTGCTGCAAAAAGTAGGGCTAATTAAACTGAAAGACGGCGTCGGTCTGCTTCCTACCTCGCTGGATATCGTGGAAAACCCGAAAAATCTGAAAATTGTTGAGCTGGAAGCGCCGCAGTTGCCGCGTTCGCTGGATGACGCGCAGATCGCGTTAGCGGTCATCAATACGACATACGCCAGCCAGATTGGCCTGACGCCAGCGAAAGACGGTATCTTCGTTGAAGATAAAGATTCTCCGTACGTTAACCTGATCGTGACGCGTGAAGATAACAAAGACGCCGAGAATGTGAAAAAATTCGTTCAGGCTTACCAGTCTGATGAAGTGTACGAAGCCGCAAATAAAGTTTTTAATGGCGGTGCGGTGAAAGGCTGGTAAGTTTTAGGCTGATTCCACAATCTGTAATATTATTCAGGACGGGCTATTGCCCGTCTTGTCATTTATGCAAGCTCCTGATTCAATATCTGGCAATTAGAACATTCATTGAGGAAATATTATGCGTGCTTTACCGATCTGTTTATTGGCACTCATGCTGGGCGGTTGTTCCATGCTAAGCAGATCCCCTGTTGAACCCGTTCAAAGCACCGCAACCCCGCCAAAAGCGGAGCCGGAGAAACCTAAAGCGCCGCGTGCCGCTCCCGTCAGGATTTACACCAATGCTGAAGACTTAGTCGGCAAACCTTTCCGCGATCTTGGCGAAGTTAGCGGCGAATCCTGCCAGGCGACAAATCAAGACTCTCCGCCTAACATTCCAACTGCGCGCAAGCGTATGCAGATTAATGCATCTAAAATGAAAGCCAACGCCGTCCTGCTGCACAGCTGTGAAATTACCAGCGGCACGCCAGGCTGCTACCGTCAGGCGGTTTGTATCGGGTCCGCCCTGAATATTTCGGCGAAATGAGCAGCTTTCAGTTTGAACAAATCGGCGTTATTCGCTCCCCCTATAAAGAAAAATTCGCCGTTCCGCGCCAGCCTGGTCTGGTCAAAAGCGCCTGCGGCGAACTGCATCTGATAGCGCCTTACAACCAGGCCGATGCCGTTCGCGGCCTGGAAGCGTTCAGCCATTTGTGGGTGCTTTTCGTTTTTCATCAGACGATGGACGGCGGCTGGCGGCCGACAGTTCGTCCGCCCCGTCTTGGCGGTAACGCCAGAATGGGCGTTTTTGCCACGCGCTCCACGTTCCGCCCCAATCCGATTGGCATGTCGCTCGTTGCGCTAAAAGGTATCGAGTGCCGGAAAGAGAGCGTAATTCTGAAATTAGGCAGTCTGGATCTGGTGGATGGCACGCCGGTGGTGGATATCAAACCGTATTTACCGTTTGCCGAGGCCTTACCGGACGCCGCCGCCAGCTATGCGCAACAGGCGCCGATAGCTGAAATGCCCGTGAGTTTTACCGCTGAGGTGGCTCAACAGCTTACGACGCTGGAAAGGCGTTATCCGCAGCTACGGACATTTATTTGCGATGTGCTGGCGCAAGATCCTCGCCCGGCTTATCGTAAGGGTGAAGAGACGGGCAAAACCTATGCCGTCTGGCTGCATGATTTTAACGTGCGCTGGCGTGTGGTTAACTCGGGATTTGAAGTGTTTGCGCTGGAACCACGGTAATTTCACGCCCTTCTCTTTTGACATCTCTTGCACGCTGGTAAACTAAATCACTTTTTTTGTATCAGGCTCACATTGAGCCTGTTCGATCGTTCAACTGGAACCGTAACAACATGCGTACTAGCCAATACCTGCTCTCCACTCTGAAGGAGACACCTGCCGACGCCGAGGTTATCAGCCACCAGCTGATGCTGCGCGCCGGGATGATCCGCAAGCTCGCCTCCGGGTTATATACCTGGCTGCCGACCGGCCTGCGCGTCCTGAAAAAAGTCGAAAACATCGTGCGTGAAGAGATGAACAACGCCGGTGCTATCGAGGTGTCGATGCCAGTCGTTCAGCCAGCCGACCTGTGGCAAGAGAGTGGTCGTTGGGAACAGTACGGTCCGGAACTGCTGCGTTTTGTCGACCGTGGCGAGCGTCCGTTCGTACTCGGCCCGACCCACGAAGAAGTTATCACCGATCTGGTGCGTAATGAACTCAGCTCTTATAAGCAGTTGCCGCTGAACTTCTTCCAAATCCAGACCAAATTCCGTGATGAAGTGCGTCCGCGCTTTGGCGTGATGCGTTCGCGCGAATTCCTGATGAAAGATGCTTACTCTTTCCACACCTCTCAGGAGTCGTTGCAGGAAACCTATGACGCCATGTACGCCGCGTATAGCCGTATCTTCAGCCGTATGGGGCTGGATTTCCGCGCGGTACAGGCCGATACCGGTTCTATCGGCGGCAACGCCTCGCATGAATTCCAGGTGCTGGCGCAAAGCGGCGAAGACGATATCGTTTTCTCTGATGTTTCTGATTACGCGGCTAACATTGAACTGGCAGAAGCTATCGCGCCGCAAACGCCGCGCGCAGCGGCGACGCAGGAAATGACTCTGGTCGATACGCCAAATGCCAAAACCATCGCGGAGCTGGTGGAACAATTCAACCTGCCAATTGAAAAAACGGTAAAAACGCTGCTGGTGAAAGCGGTGAAAGACAGCAAGTCTCCGCTGGTGGCTCTGCTGGTTCGCGGCGATCATGAACTGAATGAAGTTAAAGCGGAAAAACTGCCGCACGTTGCCAGCCCGCTGACCTTCGCTACCGAAGAAGAGATTCGCGCCGTGATTAATGCCGGCCCTGGCTCCCTCGGCCCGGTCAATATGCCGATTCCGGTCATCATCGATCGCACCGTTGCCGCCATGAGCGATTTTGCCGCTGGCGCCAACATCGACGGTAAACACTACTTTGGTATTAACTGGGATCGCGATGTGGCGACGCCTGTTGTTGCCGACATCCGTAACGTAGTCGCCGGCGATCCGAGTCCGGATGGTCAGGGAACGTTGCTTATCAAACGCGGTATCGAAGTGGGTCACATCTTCCAGTTAGGTACCAAGTACTCAGAAGCGCTGAAAGCCTCCGTTCAGGGTGAAGATGGCCGTAACCAGATCCTGACAATGGGCTGCTACGGTATCGGCGTAACACGTGTCGTTGCCGCGGCTATCGAGCAGAACTTTGACGAGCGCGGCATTGTATGGCCTGACGCCATTGCGCCTTTCCAGGTCGCTATTCTGCCGATGAATATGCACAAATCCTTCCGTGTGCAGGAGCTGGCGGAAAAGCTGTACAGCGAATTGCGCGCGCAGGGCATTGAAGTGCTGATGGACGACCGTAAAGAGCGCCCGGGCGTGATGTTTGCCGATATGGAGCTGATTGGTATTCCACATACTATCGTGATTGGCGATCGCAACCTGGATAACGACGATATTGAGTATAAATACCGTCGTAGCGGTGAAAAATCGCTGATTAAAACCGGCGATATCGTTGATTATCTGGTCAAGGCCATTAAAGGCTAAACGACATTTTGTTGGGATTGCCCGGCGCCATCCGGCAGATATGTAAAGGCCTCGCACCCTGCGAGGCCTTTTATTAGTGAGTGCAATCTTTACCCGGCGCAAACTTCACATTTTTATCAGCTATTAGCGTTTTTACCGGCTCGCCCGTGTCCGGATTCGCGGCTAACACAAAATGCCCTTCTACCGTCAGCAGCACCGGTTTTTCCGCTTCACCTTTCGCCGCCAGATAGCCGCGCTCAAGCTGGGCGTTACTGGCGACCGGCAGCCGTTTTCCGGTCGCGCAATCGGTAAAGGTCGCCGCATCGGCCCTGTATACATACATACCACGCAGCGGCATTGGCGTTACCGGCAGGCTGGCGGTAACAGGCACCAGCGTATAATTAAGCTGCGAAGCCACCGGATTGCCTTCTCTGTCGAGCATCTCCAGCGCATTGCCTTTCGCGCGATAATACGATTTCTCGCCATTGCTGTCGGTTAACACCAGTTTATCCGCCGTCCGCGCCCAGGTACCGTATGACGCAAAAGAGGAAGGTTCTTCGCGCACGCCCTGATAGCGCTCGTTCATCACCCATGTGCCGTCTTTTTCCAGAAACAGTGACGTTTCAATACCTTCACAATCCGCACAGGGCAGCACGCCGCGCCAGCTTTGCTGCATGGGTTTTAATTCCGCCGCCTGCGCAGGTTGCAGGGCGTCAACTTCCGCACGGTTATTACACCCTATCAATGCAAATAGCGTACAGGCTGCCGCTACTGACAATATTGCTGTTCTCACCATAAAATCCTTATGAAATTGCTATTCCTGCCCGTCAATCCAGTGGACGACGAACTTTGCCGCGAAGCGCCTTTACAGAAGATTTTTGCGCCTTTGAGGATAAGCGGCGCTCTTTCGAGGCACGCGTCGGACGGGTTGCGCGACGGCTTTTCTGCTCCGCGGTTAATTCTTTTATGACGGCAACCAGCCTGGCGATAGCCGCTTCCCGGTTGAGCTCCTGGCTCCGGAACTCCTGCGCCTTAATGATAATGACGCCATCATCGCTTATCAGATGGTGGCTGGCCGTCAGCAAACGCTGTTTATAATACTCTGGCAGGCCAGAGGCCCGAATGTCAAAGCGCAAATGAATCGCGCTAGAGGTCTTATTTACGTGCTGACCACCCGCGCCCTGCGCGCGAATGGCCGTAATTTCCAGCTCATTGTCGGCTATGGAGACCGTCCGGGAGATGGCAATCATGAGGGCTGTTGCCAGGCGGTTAGCTGTATTTCCAGATTATTCCGAGCATCAGAAAGCCAGATTGCGCCGTCCTGAATCGTCGCCTGTAGCGTCATGGTACGATCGGCAAATTCACTGAGCTGCGCCAGTTGCCCGTCATCCAGATACCAGACGGACAGGTTAGCGAACTGCGCGCACTTGCTTTGATGCTGCTGCCACCAGATTTGCGCCGCCCGGGAGTTATAAGCAAAGAGCGCGACGTCGCTCGCCTGAGTACAGGCTTTCTTAATACGGCGCTCATCCGGCAGCCCCAGCTCTATCCAGAGATCGATGCCCAGATGATCGTTACGCAGCCAGGCCTCCGGCTCATCTTCCGCGCTGAGCCCGCGTGTAAACTGCAACCGTTCATCAGCATATTTTATCCATGCCAACAGGCGCAGCATCATGCGCTCCTGCGTTTCAGAAGGGTGACGCGCCAGCGTCAATGCCGCATCCAGAAACCGGTTGCGATCAAGGTCAGCCACATTGACGACGGCTTTATAAATTGTCGCTTTAAGCGCCATGAGAAAACTCCTTTCGAATCAGGCGCCCATTGTAGCGAAAACCGCGCTAAAAGGCTGTTAACGAATCTTTTACCCACTCGCGTCAGGCGCTGATATTGCGCAAATGAGTATGGTATAGTCACCTTGCTAAACAAGATTTAACTTCGTAGGCTTAGACTTGCATCCACGGTTAAGTCAGAATGCTGACAGGAGGGCATGTGGAAAAATATTGTGAGTTAGTACGCAAGCAGTATGCGGAAATCGCCAGCGGAGACTTAGGGTATGTCCCGGATGCGCTGGGTTGTGTATTGAAAGTGCTTAATGAAGTGGCGGCAGATAGCGCCCTTTCAGAGTCGGTCAGGGAAAAGGCAGCTTATGCTGCCGCGAACTTACTGGTGAGCGATTATGTCAATGAATGAAACGTATCAACCCATTAATTGCGATGACTACGATAGTCTTGAGCTTGCCTGCATGCATCATTTAATACTGACGCTAACGTTAAAAGATGGCGAGGTTTTGCAGGCAAAAGCGAACGATTTGATCTTACGTAAAAACGTAGAATATCTGCTTGCCGAAGTTTCCGGCGAGTCTTGTGAGCTTCGTCTCGATAAAATCGCCAGTTTCAGCCACCCGGAAATTGGTACCGTGGTAGTTAGCGAATCCTGAGTATTTTGTTGCCGGATGGTGGTGCAAGCACCTTATCCGGCCTACGTTCCATGCGATACGCAGGCCTGATAAGCGCAGCGCCATCAGGCATGCCAAACCAGACTCACCCCTTCTTTATCTTCTGCTGCTCCCTCACGCGTCACAAAAACACCCGCAGCCGCAATCAGCGTTTCGCCGTAAAACAACAGCGGCGTGGTATCTCGTCGCCAGGGCGGGATCCCCTGCTCCTGCCAGATTTTCTTTAACTTACGTCCACCGTTACGCCCGACAATATGTAATACGCCTGGCGCTTTAAACCGAATGCTGACGGATTCTTCCTCTCGCGGTCGGCGCAGTTCGCCGCCAGGAGCGAGCTGTACCGTCCCTAAGCCGGCAGGCAGCGCCAGCGGTGTTTGCCAGACGGGCCAGGCGACCGTCGTTTCGTGTTGTCCGGCCACGGATTTAATCCACCACAGTTGCGACTGATAACGGCGAATCTCGTGATCGCCAAAACGTAAACAGGGAGAGGCATCGTCGCGCGCCAGCGCCACCTCCTGCCAGATACGTTCCAGCGCGTCGCGAGAGGGCATCGGCGCATTACGCATCGCCAGCCAGCGACGCAAAATCGCTGCCCGCCGTACATCGCTCATCGACATTAATGGAGAGAGCCGCAATGTTCCCTCCGTCGTGATACAGTCCGTAAGATCGCTGGCCAGAAGCTCGTCCAGCAGCCTTTCTTGCTCGGCGCAGAGCGTCGCGCTACGGGCTACCGCCGCAGGAAAATGCGGCCAGCGCTGCTGCAAGAGCGGAAGCGCGCGCAGGCGTAAAAAATTGCGATCGTAGGCATCATCCTGATTGCTTTCATCTTCAATCCAGCATAAGCCATGACGCACAGCCCACTGTTCCAGCGTCTTCCGCGTTTCTCTCAACAGCGGGCGAAGAAGCAGAGTTCCGGCAAAAGGCGAGCGTTCTCCCATCGCGGAAAGTCCGGCCGGACCGCTGCCGCGCTTTAACGCCAGCAGAAACGTTTCACACTGATCGTCAAGGTGCTGCGCGGTTGCCAGCACTTCGCCAGGCAATAGCGTCTGTGCGAACGCCCGGTAGCGCGCTTCACGCGCATGGGCCTCGATACCCAGGCCATTATCCGCCAGCGTCACCCGCTCCACTACCAGCGGAACCTGCCAGCGTTCGCATACGGTTTCGCAATGCCGCACCCAGCTATCAGCATGAGGGCTTAAACCGTGATGAATATGGATAGCACGCAGCGTGACGTCAGGATGGCGTTCTCGCCACAACACCAGTTGATGCAACAGCACCGTAGAATCCAGGCCGCCGCTAAAGGCAGCCAGAATACGGCGAGAAGAGAGTAACGAGGTATTCAACGTGAGAGTGGTCATGATCCATGCTTATAGTGACTTAGCCCGGCAACGTTACCTGGCGAGCGTCTTAATGACAAGCCTTACTGCTCATACAGCTCAAGCGGTAAACCGTCCGGATCGTTGAAAAAAGTAAAGCGCTTCCCGGTATACGGATCGATGCGTATCGGTTCGCACTTAACCTGATGCTTTTCCAGATGCGCAACGGCGTTTTCCACATTTTCCACGCTGAAAGCCAGATGGCGCAGGCCGCAGGCTTCAGGTCGGCTTGGACGCGCCGGAGGGAAGGGAAAAGAGAAAAGCTCAATCACATACTGCCCGTTTAGCGCCAAATCGCCCTTCCACGAGTCACGCTCTTCCCGCCAGACTTCGCTTAGCAGATCGAACCCCAGAATATCGCAATAAAACGCCTTGCTCACCGCATAGTCTGTCGCAATGATCGCGATGTGATGAACCTGTTTTAATCCCAGCATAGCGTCTCCTTTATTGATTATCAGTACGTTACTCGTCACATTCCCGTCAGGCAAGCTAGCAGGCGTGTTTTAAGACTCGTACCTGGTACACCCCGTCTTCATTCCGTTTCGCGCCGTGAATATCCGTTTCAAAACCGGGATAATGCTGGCCAATCGAGCAGAGCATCAGCAGAAAATCGAGCACGGCCCGACTCTGTTGCGTGATCCTCTCGCCGGGCATCAACAGCGGAACGCCTGGCGGATAAGGCAGGATCATATTCGCGGAAACGCGCCCTGGCAGTTGATCGAGCGCCACGGTTTCCACCTCACCTTTGATCTGACGCTGCCAGGCCTGGTGCGGGGTCATGATCATCTCCGGTAAAACCTCGAACGCCCGCAGCATCAGCCCCGGAAGATCGTGCTGGCGGATCAGTTTATGGATCCCCTGCGCCAGATCCTGAATGCGCATATTGCGATAAAAATCCGGATCTTCCGCATACAGATCCGGCAACATATTTTTGACGCGCAGGTTAAGATCGTAGGCGCGTTTAAATTCCGTCAGTCCGCGCAGCAGCCCCATCGCACGGGTCTTATCAATCCCTATGCTGAACAAAAACAGCAGATTATACGGCCCGGTTTTTTCCACCACCACGCCTCGCTCATCAAGGAACTTCGCCACCAGCGCGGCGGGTATCCCCTCTTCGCTCATGTTGCCCTGTTCATCCATCCCCGGCGTCAGGATTGTCACCTTAACCGGATCGAGGAACATATGATCGTCATCGGCATCGGTGAAGCCATGCCAGGTTTCTCCCGGCGTGACCGGCCAGCATTCGGCCTCATCAACCTCTTCCGGCTGCCAGATATCAAAGAACCAGCTATCGGACTCTTCACGTAGCCGCTGTACCTCTTTACGAAAATGGAGCGCCCGTTCCACCGAACGATTAATCAATCTTTTCCCTGGATTGCCGCGCAGCATCGCCGCTGCGGTCTCGATAGAGGCGACAATGGGATAGCTCGGCGATGTGGAAGTGTGCATCATAAACGCTTCGTTAAACGTCTCTTCGTCATATTCCCCTTTGATATGAATAAGCGACGCCTGCGAAAAAGCCGCCAGCATTTTATGGGTGGATTGCGTTTCGAAAATCACTTTTCCGGGCACCCGATCGCCGCTCATCCCGCTTTTCCCCTGGTAGATCGGATGGAAATGGGTATAGGGTACCCAGGCGGAATCAAAATGGATCGAGGGAACGTCCAGCATTTGCTTGATCCAGTTAGTGTTATACAGCAGACCATCGTAAGTCGAATTGGTGATAACCGCATGCACCGGCCATTGCGCCTGAGGGGTCTCCTCTATCTTGCTTTCGATGCTTGCACGGGTAAATTCCCTTCGGGGAATACCGCCGAGAATGCCGAGCGCATTGCGCGTCGGCTTCAACCAGAGAGGCACCACATCGCTCATCATCAGCAAATGCGCCAGCGATTTATGGCAATTGCGATCAATAAGTAGCGTACTTCCCGCAGGCGCGGCATACATACCGACAATTTTATTCGAGGTCGACGTACCGTTCGTCACCATATAACTCTGCTCGGCGCCAAAAGTACGGGCGATATACTCTTCCGCTTCCAGATGCGGCCCGGTGTGATCCAGCAGCGATCCCAGTTCAGTCACCGAAATCGACACATCGGCCTTTAAGGTATTGCCGCCAAAAAAGTCATAAAACAGACAGCCTGGCGGGCTTTTCTGATACGCCGTTCCCGCCATATGACCCGGCGTACAAAAGGTATATTTTCCTTCTTTGGCGTAGGTAAACAGCGCTTTGGTAAACGGCGGCGTAATATTATCGAGATATTCGTTTGTATATTGATGAATGCGCGTCGCGATATCTTCAGCCAGCCCCAATGCATACTCAAAAAACCACAGCGCCATGCGCATATCGTGAACGCTAACGTCCAGCGTGGAGTTGGTATTGATAAAGGCGTAGAGAGGAAGGTATTCATTTAGCTGGTTGATTTCGCTACAAAGGTCGAGACTGTATTCATCCCAGTCAAAAATAACGCCGCAGATGCGCGGGTTATGTTCAATAAACTTCAACAAGTCAACGCTATTTTGCGGCCAGATAATTTGAAATCCCAGGGATTGTAATGCACGCTCAAGCTCCTTGATGGGTTCATCTTTATAATAAACCCCGTGCGGCCCCATAATGGCGATGATGTTCATGCTTTCTCCTGAAAAAACCTGAGATAAGCATAGTAACAATCCTGCCGATGCAAAGCACCGACAGGATTTATCTTATTACAATGCGTTCCATGCATCGGCCCAGGCAATCCCTACGCCGGGCTCATAGTAGGCAGGCGCAACATTACACCATGAGCCTTCCGGGAACGGTTTGCACTGGTACAATGCGCCATTACTGTTAACGATGTCGCCCGGATTCCATTTCTGGCTGCTGCTCCAGGCAGGGTAGCTGGTGGTCTTATCTTCGTCATCCGCAGCGGCGGCCTTCGCTTTCACATTCAGCGTATAAACCGCTGTACTGGAGAGCGTACCGTCGCTAACGGTCAGATTCACCACATACTGGGTGTTCTGAGTGACATCCGGCGCGTTGAAAATCACAACGGCTTTATCCTGGCCGCTCAGCGTTTTGCCATCCTGCGACATCCAGGTATAGGTGAGCTTGTCGCCATTCGCGTCGGTCGATCCTTCCGCGCTGAGTGAAACCGGGCTACCAGCTTCCACCGCCCCGACCGGCCCGGCAATGCGCGCGACTGGCGCCACGTTTTCATCCGTCACTGGCGCCGGAGTTGGCGTGACATCCGGTTCAGTGGTTCCGTTATCATCGACGACATTAACGTTGAAATAATGCTGTACACATTTCGTGTAGTCGCCCTCTTTAAAGGCGGTATACGGCGTCTGATATCCCACTAACTGGCAGGAATAGGTTTTACCGTCCGCAGTATCGGCGCTCCAGCCCCAGTCTTGTTCCCAATAGATCGGTAACGCGCCAGCGCCGCCCTCATCGAACTGCTTCATCTTTTTACAGCCCAACACTTCGTCCGCCGGCACCGGCACTTTCAGGTAGTTGGCAAACTCTTTGTAGTAGGCGATACGGTTAAGCGACTGCGCATTCTCATCTGCGCCGCCGCACTCCACGCCGCCATTGATGATCTGAATGGTGACGCCGAAACCTGATACCAGGCCGTTTGCTTTATCGCGATCGTTTGGCTGCCAGGTACCGTCAATCACATGTAGCATAGACGGCTTCGGCGGCTGCGGGTACACAAAGAAGAAGACGGCGCTCGCCAGGTTCATCCAGGTATCCGCCACCAGCTCGGGTTTATCCAGCAGAGGGCGAACGTCGCCATACATCGCGTCAGAGAAAGGCCCATAGTTGTAGTTATAAGAAAGCTGTTTTGCCCCGCGACCAAAATAGCTGAGGAAATCGCCGTCCTTATCTTTACCGCACGGCCAGGTCTGGCCCTGCCATACATCCGGGTTACATTCGCCGTTGTAGCCGCCTTTCTGCCCTTCAGTCCAGCCGACTTCGCGCAGATAGACCAGCGCCTGACGCCATTCCGGAATGTCACGCCAGCTTTCGTGACCGCCCGTCTCCTGGGCAAAATGCGCAAACATAGTAGCCAGGGTTTTACGGCAGATAGCGTCGCTATCGCGTCCATCGGTGTAGGTACCACAAACCGCCGGGAATTTACCTATCGCTTTCAGGAAGTTAGAGTAAGTGTATTCCGGCGCGCGCATCGGGAACAGATAATCCCAGTCGGCCTCTTTCAGAATACTTTCAACGCGTTTTACGTTTGCCGGGTTAGCGGCGCGCCCCGGTTCGATTTGTTCGACCGCGCTGTTATCCAACGTCTGGATAGAGGATTTCACTGCCTCCATTAACGGAAAATCCGTCAGCGCTTTCTCTTTCGCCGCCAGATCGCTGGCGTTGATGGTCATTGGCTCACTACTGCTAAGCAGCGGCGCGGCCTGCGCACCGGATAAGCTCAACATGATTCCTGCCGCCACGGCGCTGAGCGCCAGTGTTTTTTGCAATCCCATAATTTTCTCCTTGAAGGGTAGTTCACTGCCTGCCCTGGCCACACGCCTGGCAGTTGCTACAGTGTCAGGGAGAACATGCCGTTGCGTTTAATCACATCAACTCATCAGCGTCTCATTTTTCCTCGTCCAAAAAAAAGAGGCCGGATTATCCGGCCTCCTGGGAAAAATGAGGTAAATGATTAGGCGTAACCGTAGCTCATCAAACGCTGGTAACGACGGTTTTTTAAATCATCGGTGCTTAACACATCGAGATCGGCTAAATCTTCCAGCAGCTGCGCTTTTAGCGATGCCGCCATCGCTTCCGGATTACGGTGCGCGCCGCCCAGCGGCTCCGGAATGATGGAATCGATTAGCTTCAGCTCTTTCAGACGCGGCGCGATGATGCCCATTGCTTCAGCAGCCAATGGCGCTTTGTCGGCGCTCTTCCACAAAATAGAGGCGCAACCTTCCGGGGAGATAACGGAATAGGTGCTGTATTGCAGCATATTCACTTTATCACCCACGCCAATCGCCAATGCGCCGCCGGAGCCGCCTTCGCCAATCACGGTGCAGATGACCGGTACGTTCAGACGAGACATCTCACGCAGGTTGCGGGCGATGGCTTCAGACTGACCACGCTCTTCCGCGCCCACGCCAGGGTAAGCGCCCGGGGTGTCGATGAAGGTGATAATCGGCATGTTGAAGCGTTCAGCCATTTCCATCAGGCGCAGCGCTTTGCGGTAGCCTTCCGGCGCTGGCATGCCAAAGTTACGACGAATTTTTTCTTTGGTTTCACGACCTTTCTGATGACCAATGATCATCACCGGTCGCCCTTCCAGACGCGCGATACCGCCGACGATGGCTTTGTCATCAGCATAGGCGCGATCGCCCGCCAGCTCATCAAACTCATCAAACGCCAGACGGACATAATCCAGGGTGTACGGACGCTGCGGATGGCGCGCCAGTTGGGCTACCTGCCATGCGCCGAGATCGGCGAAGATTTTGCGCGTCAGTTCTACGCTTTTTTCGCGCAGGCGATGGACTTCTTCATCGATATTAATATCCAGTTTCTCATCCTGGCGGCTTACCGCAGTCAGAGAATCGATTTTCGCTTCCAGCTCTGCTATCGGCTGTTCAAAATCAAGGAAATTCAGACTCATAGTATTCCTGTATTAGTCAAACTCCAGTTCCACCTGCTCCGAACCAATGAGGCCACGCAGATCGTTAAGTAAACGATCGCTCGGAGAGACACGCCACGTTGCGCCAAAACGCAGCCGCGCACGCGCATCCGCCCTCTGATAGTAGAGATGTACTGGAATGGTCCCCGAGCGGTGGGGTTCCAGAGACTGACGGAGTCGGTTTAAAAGCTGGTCATCAATTTGCCTGTCCGTCAGCGAGATAGCAAGCCCGCGAGCGTATTTTTCGCGAGCTTCGTCAATATCCATCACTTCGCGGGCGGTCATTTTAAGCCCCCCGCTGAAGTCATCAAAGCTGACCTGTCCGCTGACGATAAGTATGCGGTCTTTTTCCAGCAACTGCTGGTATTTATCCAGCGCGTCGGTAAATAACATCACTTCCAGACGCCCGGAACGGTCATCCAGCGTACAGATGCCGATACGATTGCCGCGCTTGGTGACCATAACCCTTGCGGCAATCACGAGCCCCGCAGCCGTGGTGACTTTACCACGTTCTGTCGGATGCATGTCTTTGAGCCTTACCCCGCCGACATAGCGCTCAATTTCTTTTAAATACTGATTGATAGGGTGGCCCGTCAGGTACAGCCCCAACGTTTCACGTTCCCCATCTAACACCACCTGCTCCGGCCACGGCTGGCAGCTGGCATAGGATTGCTCAATTTGTTCCGGCTCTTCCGCCAGTACGCCGAACATATCCGCCTGACCGATAGCTTCCGCTTTGGCGTGCTGGTCGGCGGCTTTCAGCGCATCGCCCAATGAGTTCATCAGCGCGGCGCGGTGCGGCCCCAGGCGGTCGAATGCCCCGGACATGATCAGCTTTTCCAGCACCCGGCGGTTGAGCTTTTTGGTGTCGGTCCGCGCGCACAGATCAAACAGCTCGCGGAAATAGCCGCCCTGATTACGCGCGTCGATGATCGCTTCGATCGGACCTTCGCCGACGCCTTTGATCGCGCCAATACCGTAGACGATCTCGCCCTCATCGTTAACGTGGAAATGGTACAATCCGGAGTTAATATCCGGCGGCAGAATTTTCAGTCCCATCCGCCAGCACTCGTCCACCAGGCCGACGACCTTCTCGGTGTTATCCATATCGGCGGTCATTACCGCCGCCATAAATTCAGCCGGATAGTGCGCCTTTAGCCATAGCGTCTGGTAAGAAACCAGCGCATAAGCGGCGGAGTGCGATTTGTTAAACCCGTAACCGGCGAATTTCTCCACCAGGTCAAAGATTTTCATCGCCAGTTCGCCGTCGATACCGTTCTTTTTCGCGCCCTCTTCAAAAACGGAACGCTGTTTGGCCATCTCCTCCGGCTTTTTCTTACCCATCGCACGACGCAGCATATCCGCGCCGCCGAGAGTATACCCGGAAAGTACCTGGGCAATCTGCATCACCTGTTCCTGATACAGAATGATGCCGTAGGTCGGCTCCAGTACCGGCTTCAGGCTTTCATGCTGCCACTGAACGTCCGGGTAAGAGAGTTCTTCACGACCGTGCTTACGGTCGATGAAGTTATCTACCATCCCTGACTGCAACGGGCCGGGACGGAACAGGGCCACCAGCGCGATCATATCTTCAAAGCAGTCCGGCTGCAGACGTTTGATTAGGTCTTTCATACCGCGCGATTCAAGCTGGAAGACCGCCGTGGTTTCCGAGCGTTGCAGCATGTCGAAGCTTTTCTTGTCATCCAGCGGAATGGCGGCGATATCCAGCGGCGGCTCGCCGTTTTTCTCGCGCCGCTTGTTGATCATCTCCAGCGCCCAGTTGATGATAGTCAGCGTACGCAAACCGAGGAAGTCGAACTTCACCAGCCCGGCATATTCCACGTCGCTTTTATCAAACTGGGTAACCGGATGCTTGCCCTCTTCATCGCAGTACAGCGGCGCAAAGTCGGTAATTTTGGTCGGCGCGATGACCACGCCGCCAGCGTGCTTACCGGCGTTACGCGTGACGCCTTCGAGCTTACGCGCCATATCGATCAGCGCTCTGACCTCTTCATCCGCCTCGTAAATTTCCGGTAGTTGCGGTTCCGCTTCAAAGGCTTTTGCCAGCGTCATGCCCGGATCGGGCGGCACCAGCTTCGAGATACGATCGACAAAACCGTACGGATGCCCCAGCACGCGGCCCACATCGCGGATAACGGCTTTCGCCGCCATCGTACCGAAGGTGATAATCTGCGATACCGCATCACGCCCGTACATGTCTGCGACGTGCTCAATCACCTGGTCGCGTTTCTCCATACAGAAGTCAACGTCGAAGTCAGGCATCGAGACACGTTCCGGGTTCAGGAAACGTTCGAACAGCAGGTCAAATTCCAGCGGATCAAGGTCGGTAATTTTCAGCGCGTAGGCCACCAGCGAACCAGCCCCGGAACCACGTCCCGGCCCTACCGGCACGCCGTTATCTTTTGACCACTGGATAAACTCCATCACGATGAGGAAGTAGCCAGGGAACCCCATCTGGTTGATAACCTGTAGTTCAATATCCAGACGCTCGTCATATTCCGGGCGACGCTTTTTGCGCTCTTCTTCGTCCGGAAACAGGAAAGCCAGACGCTCTTCCAGCCCCTCTTTCGCTTTTTTGACCAGATAATCTTCGGTGGTCATATCGCCGGTCGGGAACTGCGGCAGGAAATATTCACCCAGACGCACCGTTACGTTGCAGCGTTTGGCAATCTCCACCGTATTTTCCAGCGCCTCCGGAATATCGGAGAACAGCTCGCACATTTCTTCTTCACTGCGCATATACTGCTGCGGTGAATAATTGCGTGGACGTTTAGGATCGTCGAGCGTGAAACCGTCGTGGATCGCGACACGAATCTCATGGGCGTCAAAATCATCGCTTTCAAGGAAACGGACATCGTTTGTCGCGACAACCGGCAAACCACGTGCCTCAGCCAGTTCAACCGCAGCATGGAGATAAGTCTCTTCATCCTGTCTGCCGGTGCGGATCAGTTCCAGAAAGTAGCGATCGGGAAAATGCGTTTCATAGAAAGCAACGCACTCCTCCACCAGCGCCTGGTTGCCGCGTAGCAGACAGCGGCCTACGTCGCCCATGCGCCCGCCGGAAAGCAGGATCAAACCTTCTTTAAGCTCTACCAGCCAGTCGCGCTCGATAATCGGGCCTGCCGCGCCGTAGCCGCGCTGATACGCTTTCGAGATCAGCAACGTCAAGTTCTGGTATCCCGTATTATTCGCCGCCAGTACCGTCAGATGAGTCAGCTCATCTCCCAGCAGTTCGTTGTGAACGTTAAAGTCCGCCCCGACGATGGGTTTAATGCCCGCGCCATGACCCGCTCCGTAGAACTTCACCAGACCGCAGAGGTTGGTAAAATCGGTGATCGCCAGCGCAGGCATACCTAATGAGGCCGCCTTTTTCACCAGCGGCCCGGTCTTCGCCAGCCCATCGATCATAGAGTAGTCGCTGTGCACCCGCAGGTGAACGAAACGTGGTTCAGACATCTTCAGATTTCTCGATACAAGAATCAGGACACAAGTCCCAGAGCGCGTTTAACAGGCGCAAAACTGCGTCGGTGGTGCGCCGTCGCGCCATACTGGGCCAACTTTTCCAGATGAAAAGCGGTTGGATAGCCTTTGTGCTGCGCAAAGCCATACTGAGGAAAAACGATATCCAGCGCCGCCATTTCTGCGTCGCGGGTGACTTTCGCCAGAATAGACGCCGCGCTAATCTCCGCCACGCGGCTGTCGCCTTTCACCACGGCCATTGACGGCACAGGCAGTTCCGGACAGCGATTGCCGTCGATCAGCACATATTCTGGCGCAATATGCAGACCAGCGACAGCGCGCTGCATGGCGAGCATGGTGGCGTGCAAAATATTCAGCTCATCAATTTCATGCGCTTCCGCGCGTCCCAGACTCCAGCTTAACGCCTTTTCTTTAATCTCGTCATACAATGACAGACGACGCTTTTCAGACAATTTTTTGGAATCATTCAGACCGACGATCGGGCGAGCCGGATCGAGGATCACGGCGGCGGTCACTACGGCGCCCACCAGCGGGCCACGGCCCACTTCATCCACACCCGCCACTAAATGGGTGTGTGGATAAACAAATTCGATCATTGTGCTAACTCCAGGACGGCATCTGCCGCCTGCTCATCGGCATTACAGCGGATCTGCTGATGCAGTTCACGGAAGGTGTCGTGCATCGCATGGCTGGTTTTACCGTTCGCCAGTAGCGGCAACAGCGCTTCGGCGAGTTTTTGCGGTTCGCACTCTTCCTGCAACAGCTCTTTGACTAATTCTCTTCCCGCCAGCAGGTTAGGCAAAGACACATACTCCGTTTTCACCAGACGTTTCGCCAGCCAGAAAGTGAAGGGCTTCATACGATATCCCACGACCATCGGGCATTTTGCCAGCATACACTCCAGCGCCGCCGTACCCGAGGCCAGCAACGCCGCGTCGCTGGCGATCATCGCCTCGCGCGCCATGCCGTCCAGCAAATGAACGGCGAGATCCGGCGCAACCTCCGCTTTAATTTTTTCAAACTGCTCGCGGCGTTTCGCGTTCACCAGAGGCACTACCACTTCCAGATCGGGATAGCGCTGTCGCAGCAATTGTGCGGTTTTCAGGAAGTCGGCGCTGAGCATTTCCACTTCCGCGCCACGGCTGCCTGGCAGTAGCGCCAGACAATGGGCGTCATGCGGGATACCCAGCACGTCGCGCGCCGCATTTTTATCCGGGTCCAGCGGCATGGCATCCGCCATGGTGTGACCGATAAAGCGGCACGGGACGTTAAATTTATCGTAAAACGCTTTTTCGAAAGGCAGAAAAGCCAGCACCATATGGGTGGATCTGCCTATTTTGAAAACGCGTTTCTGTCGCCAGGCCCAAACGGACGGGCTGACATAATGAATGGTCTTAATCCCTTGTTTTTTCAGATTACCTTCGAGGGTAATATTGAAATCAGGGGCGTCAATCCCGACAAAGACATCGGGCTTGAGTTCGGTAAAACGGCGGGTCAGATCGGCGCGGATATGCAACAAACGGCGTAAACGTCCGAGCACTTCAACAATGCCCATGACCGCCAGCTCTTCCATTTCGTACCAGGCTTCACACCCTTCGGCCTGCATACGCGGCCCCGCAACGCCCACAAAGCGGGCGTTGGGTACGCGCGCTTTCAGCGCACGAATTAAGCCTGCACCAAGAATATCGCCGGACGTTTCACCGGCGACCAGGGCAATCGTTAAAGGACGCTGTGCCGCCATTAACGAATCGGACCGCGCGTTGAACGCTCAAAGAACTCGGTAAACGCCTTCACTTCCGGATGCTTTTCAGCAAGTTCAGCGATTTCCAGCTTCGCTTCGTCGAGCGTTTTACCACTGCGGTACAACAGTTTGTAGGCATTACGAATCGCCACCAGCCCTTCACGGCTAAAGCCGCGACGCTTCAGCCCTTCGATATTTACCCCGAACGGCGTCGCATGGTTACCCTGCGCAATCACATACGGAGGGACATCCTGCGCCACGCCGGAGCAGCCGCCGACCATCACATGCGCACCGATAATGCAGAATTGATGAACTGCCGTCATACCGCCGATGATCGCAAAATCATCGACTGATACATGCCCCGCCAGCGTGGCGTTGTTGGCGAGGATACAGCGATTACCTACCGTACAATCATGTGCGACATGCGCATTGATCATCAGCAGGTTATCGCTACCCACCTTCGTCAACCCACCGCCCTGCACTGTACCACGATGAATGGTGACGCTTTCGCGGATGCGGTTACGATCGCCAATTTCCACACGGGTCGGCTCACCCGCATATTTCAGATCCTGGTTCACTTCACCGATGGAGGCAAACTGATAAATCTCGTTGTCGCGGCCGATTTTGGTTTGACCATTCACGACCACATGAGACTTCAGTACGGTTCCCTCACCAATTTCGACCTGCGGCCCAACAATACAAAAGGGACCAATGTGGGCATTAGCGCCAATTACAGCGCCGTCTTCCACAATGGCGGTAGGATGAATAAAGGCGGATTTATCAATCACGAATCAGGCCTCCCGGCTACGAGCACACATCATGGTTGCTTCGCACACGACTTTACCGTCGACCAGCGCAACCCCTTTAAAGCGGGTCAGGCCACGGCGCGTTTTCTCGAAAGTGACTTCCATGATCATCTGATCGCCTGGCACCACCGGACGCTTAAAGCGCGCTTCATCAATACCCGCGAAATAATACAGTTCGCCAGGTTCCAGTTTACCAACGCTTTTAAACGCCAGAATACCGGTTGCCTGCGCCATCGCTTCCAGAATCAGCACGCCTGGCAAAATCGGTTTGCCCGGGAAGTGTCCCTGGAAAAACGGCTCGTTGACGGAGACATTTTTCACCGCACGCAGAAAACGACCTTCTTCAAAGTCCAGCACGCGATCGACCAGTAAAAACGGAAAACGGTGCGGCAGAAGCTCTAAAATCTCTTCAATCTGCAGAGTATGAGTGTTAGTAGTCAAAATACTCTTCCTGTCCAAATATACAAAAAGGCAATAATAACACGGCCTGCCGCAATCGTATGAATGTGACAGGCCGGAAAAGAATGGCAACTACAAGGCGGAACGTTAGTCTTGTTGATTAACCTTGCGCTCAATCGCTTTGAGACGCTTGCTCATATCATCAATGTTCATCACCAGTGCAGCAGTTTTACGCCATACTTTGTTGGGTTGCAGCGGAATGCCTGAGGAGTAGACGCCCGGTTCCGTGATGGGACGCATCACCATACCCATGCCAGTTACCGTGACTTTGTCGCATATTTCCATATGCCCATTGATCACGCTGGCGCCGCCAATCATGCAGTAACGGCCAATCTTCAGGCTACCCGCCATAATGACGCCACCGGCAACTGCCGTATTGTCGCCAATCACGACGTTATGTGCAATCTGGCACTGATTATCAATAATCACGCCATTGCCAATAACAGTATCATCCAACGCTCCACGGTCAATGGTGGTACAAGCGCCGATCTCGACACGATCGCCAATAATGACCCGGCCCAGTTGTGGGATCTTCACCCAGTTGCCACGATCGTTAGCGTAGCCAAAACCGTCCGCGCCGATCACCGTACTGGACTGGATCAGGCAATTCTCACCGATCTGAATGTCGTGGTAAATCGTTACGTTCGCCCACAAGCGTGAACCCGCCCCGATTTTGCTATTTTTTCCGACGAAACAGCCTGCGCCGATAACCACGTTATCGCCCAGTTGTACGCCAGATTCAATCACCGCATTCGCGCCGACTGAAACATTGCTACCCAGCGTTGCCGTCGCATCAATCACGGCGCTTGGCGCGATATTCTGCGCGGGCTGCGGCGTAGTATCTAAAATTTGCGCCATGCGCGCGTAGGTCAGGTAGGGATTTTTAACTACCAGCGCCGCGCTCTTAGCAAAAGGAAGATCGTCCTGCGTCATGACAACCGCAGAAGCCTGGCATAAACCTAAGTGTTCACGGTACTTAGGATTTACCATAAACGTAATGTGGCCTGTTGTTGCAGATTGCATGGACGCAACGCCGGTGATGACGATATCGCCATCACCGTGTAATTCTGCATCCAACTGTTCTGCTAAGTCAGCCAGTCGAATTGAAGGCATTACTTATTTAACCTGTTTCAGTACGTCAGCGGTGATGTCTTTCACATCGCTGCTGTTGTAAGCAACGGTGTTTGCGTCTACCACCAGATCGATACTCTGGTCGTTAGCCACTTTTTTCACCGCAGTCTGGATACGAGTCACCAGTTTGTTGCGTTCTTCGTTGGAACGACGAGCGCGATCTTTCTCAAAAGCCTGCGCTTTTTGCGCGAAAGTCTGGCGCTGAGACATCACGTCTTTTTCCAGCTTAGTACGATCGCTACCTGCTTTCATGGATTGCAGACGCTGCATTTTAGATTGCAGATCGGTTTCCATTTTTTGCAGTTCAGCCGCACGGCCTTTAAATTCATTTTCCAGTGTATTGGATACACCCGTCTTCTGCGCAACCTGTTGGAACAGATTACCCATGTTGACGATTGCAATTTTGTCAGCAGCCTGTGCGGACGTTACCATCGCCAAACCAAGACCTGCAGCTAATAACCACTTTTTCACAATAAACTCCTTACCATCCCATTTGCACCCGAAGGTACAGCTCTTTGCGTGGCCTGGCGATCCCTGGGGGCATCGCCAAAAGTCATCGCTACACTACCAATGCATTCCTTTGCAGTGAACAATTACCAGGTTTTACCAATGTTAAACTGGAACTGCTCGGCTTTGTCTCCATCGTACTTTTTAAACGGCTGGGCGTAGGAGAAGACCAACGGCCCCAATGGGGACATCCATTGTAATGCGATACCCGCGGACATACGGATGTTGCTCGGATCGCTGTAGTCCGGATAACCAGAATACTGGCTGGAATCCCAATTAGTATCCCAGACGGTCCCCATATCCCAGAAGAAAGAAGTACGGACCGAATTAGCATATTTCTCGCTGATAAACGGCGTCGGCGTGATAAATTCCAGGCTGGCGACCGCCATCGCGTTACCCCCTACCGCATCATCCGACTTACACATATCTTTTGCGCCGTCCTGCGTCGCGCAATCGTAGTCTTCATCAGCATCGTAATTTTTAGGGTTATAGGGATAATAGACCGCCTTAGGACCAATGGTATTGGACTGGAAGCCACGAACGGTACTGGAACCACCGGCATAGAAGTTCTCATAGAACGGCATTTCTTTACCGCCTAAACCATCGCCATAACCAAAGCGGGTACGGCCCAGAATGACCCACTTATGATCGTTATCGATCGGTACATAGGTCGCGGTATCCAACGTCGCTTTATAGTATTCGTTATCCGATCCCGGAATCGTCACCTTACCCGTCAGGTTGATACGCGTACCTTCCGTCGGGAAGTAACCACGGTCTAGTTTGTTGTAGGTCCAGCCGTAGTTAAAGGTGAAGTCATCAGTGCTAAAACTATTATCCTGATCATTAGTACTCGGATACTGACCCATTGATGCCAGATAACGCCACATTGCAACCTGCGGTTCCATATTGGACAGGGAGTTATGCACATACCCTAAACCAGCACGCAACGTGTTGTACTCGTTGATGGGGAAGCCAAGCGTCACATCCGTACCGTAACTCTTGTTGGTATAGTCGGATAGATCCGCGTCGTCCGCCTGGAAGTCGTTATAGAAGATACGACCACCGAGGCTCACGCCGTCAACGGTAAAGTATGGGTTAGTAACGGACAGTTCGCTGTAGGTCTGGTAGTCGTTTTTGGTGCCGTTAATCCCCACGGAATAACCGGTACCTAACCAGTTGTCCTGCTGAACGCCGGCCTGGAAGCTAACGCCGCTTTCTGTACCGTAACCGATACCGAAGTTAAAGCTACCGGTGTTGCGCTCTTTCACCTTGTACACCACATCAACCTGATCCGGGCTACCCGGAACGCGCTGCGTGTCGGTGTCGACGGTTTCAAAGAAGCCGAGACGGTTCAGACGCTCTTTCCCCTGGTCAACCAGGTCGCTGCCCAGCCACGCCCCTTCCATCTGGCGCATTTCACGGCGCAGAACGGAATCTTTTGAGGTGTCGTTGCCTTCAAAGCGGATCTTACGCACGTAGAAACGGTTGCCCGCATCGACGTTTACGCGCAGTTTTACGGTTTTGTCAGCATCGTTAATTTCAGGCTGTGACTGCACGCGCGGATAGGCGTAACCATAGCGACCCAGAAGCTTTTTGATGTCATCTTCCATTTTGGTCACTTTGGTGCCGTTATAGAGCTCGCCCGGTTCAATTTTCGTCAGGTTCTCAATTTCAGCGGAATGTCCGGCCAGGTTACCGCTCACCTGAACCCCGGAAAGCTTGTACTGATCGCCTTCGGTGATATTGACGGTGATGTAGATCCCTTTCTTATCCGGCGTCAGACTCACTTGCGTGGAGTCAATATTGAAACGCGCGTAGCCGCGATCCAGATAGTAGCTGCGCAAGGTTTCAAGGTCGCCCGCCAGCTTCTGTTTCTGGTATTTACGATCGCCGACGACGTTCCACCACGGCACTTCGTCACGCAACTGGAAATGAGAAATGAGTTCTTCGGTGCTAAAGGCATGGTTACCGACGATGTTGATCTGTTGGATCTTCGCCGATACGCCCTCCTGGAACACCAGTTTAAGATCAACACGGTTGCGCGGTAGCGGCGTGACGACCGCCTTAACGCTGGCGCTGTATTTACCTACGCTATAGTAAAAGTCTTCCAGACCTTTTTCGATATCAGACAACGTGGTGCGATCCAGAGACTCGCCAACACGTACGCCAGACGCTTCGAGGTTTTGCTTGAGCATGTCATCTTTCACCGACTTGTTCCCGGAGAAAGTGATGCTGGCAATGGTCGGACGTTCTTTTACCTGAACCAGAAGGGTATTACCATCGCGCAGGACGCGGACGTCCTCAAAGTTGCCGGTGGCGAACAGAGCGCGAATGGTGTTACTGATATCTTCATCATTAACCGTGTCGCCTGTGCGCACCGGCATACTGAGGAGAGCCGCACCAACGGCGACTCGCTGCAGGCCTTCGAAATGAATGTCCTTCACTACGAACCCTTCAGCACCGTATACGGTGGCGCTGCTGAACAGCAGCGACGCTATGAGCAACTTTTTCATCGCCATCGTTATTATGCGTTCTTCCTAACTAACTCTCTTACAACCGAGAGAAATCATTGAAAAGTGCAAGCCCCATTAACAACACCAGCAAAATCGAGCCAATGCGATAACTAAAGTCTTGAACCCGCTCGGATACCGGCCCGCCCTTAAGCTTTTCAATCGCCAGGAACAGCAGATGACCCCCGTCAAGAACGGGCAGCGGAAACAGGTTAATTATCCCTAAGTTCACGCTGATTAGCGCAAGGAACATCAGGTAATAAATCACCCCGAACTCCGCTGACATCCCAGCCCCCTGAGCGATAGAAATCGGCCCACTGAGGTTGTTCAGTTTCACATCACCGGTTATCAATTTACCCAGCATACTGACCGTCAGCTTCATCAACTGCCACGTCTTATCCGTGGCTTCGAGGATGGCGCTAAAAGGCCCATACTGGCGTATAGTCTTGTACTCTTCCGGCAGAGGAATAATTTTAGGCACCACGCCTGCAAACCCTTCCGCCTTTCCGTTAACCGATTTCGTATCCGGCGTTAACGTCAACGACAAGGCGCTCCCCTGCCTTTCAATCTCTAACGCTAACGGCTTACCGGGATTATCGCGTACAAACGTCACGAATTTCATCCACTGCGTTAACGGCTGACCATCGACTTTAACGATCCTGTCGCCCGCTTGCAAACCCGCTTTACTGGCTGCGGAATTCGCCTGCACTTCTGACAGTACCGGTTCAATCTGTGGCCCGCGGGGCCGAATCCCTAAAGAAGATACAGGATCTTGCTTATCAGGCTCAAATGCCCAGTGACGTAAATCAAGCGTTTTATCCTGCCGCTGGTCGCTACCAAACGGCGCGACGCTCACCGTCGTCTGCTGATCGCCAATTTTGGACACCAGTTGTAAACGCACGGCATCCCAATCAGGGGTTTCGATACCATCAACGGCTTTAAGTTCCGTACCAGGCGCAATTTGCGCCTGCGCAGCAATCGAGTTGGGCGTTATTTCGCCAATGACCGGACGAACGCCAGGGACGCCGATGATAAAGACCAGCCAGTAAGCAAAGATAGCAAAAATGAAGTTCGCAACCGGACCTGCGGCAATAATTGCGGCGCGCTGGCCCACCGTTTTGTTATTGAAGGCGTGACGACGCAATTCCGGCGCTACCGGTTCGGCGCGCTCATCCAGCATTTTGACGTAGCCGCCCAGCGGGATCAGGGCGATGACATACTCGGTGCCGTACCGATCGGTACGACGCCAGAGCGCTTTGCCAAAACCGATGGAAAAGCGCTCAACTCGCACACCGCAGCGCCGGGCAACCCAGAAATGACCAAATTCATGCACAGTGATCAGCACGCCCAGTGCGATGATGAATGCAGCCAGATTCCAGAGAATACTCAGCATAAAACCTTCCGTTAGAGCGTCCTGAACACCAGTAACAACAGGCAAGCAAAGACCGGTACGGCAGCCGTCAGGCTGTCAATTCGGTCCAGAATGCCGCCATGGCCTGGAATCAAGTGGCCGCTATCCTTAATTCCTGCTTCGCGCTTAAACATACTCTCGGTGAGGTCGCCCAGTACAGAAGCCAGAGCCGCCACCACAGAGCAAATCAGCAAGATAACAGGCGCAACATCCAGATTCGCCCACATACCGTAACCCCATGAGATCACGGCAGCTGTAGCAAGCCCGCCGATAAACCCTTGCCAGGTTTTACCCGGGGAAACCTTCGGCGCCAGCTTATGTTTGCCAAACAATTTACCAAACATATACGCGCCAGAGTCCGCTCCCCAGACCAGGATCATGACATAGAGTAGCCATATTGCGCCACTGTAATGATTCTCGTCATAGTGCCAGGCGCGCAGCGCCAGCATGCCCCAGAAAAATGGCACAATAGTTAACAAACCGAAAATGAGACGCAATGTTTTTGAGTTGCGCCAGATTGCCGCCGAACCGGGATAAAATAGCACCAGCAGTAGCGCGACAACCCACCATCCTAACGATGCCCAAAGCGACATCTCAACCAGCGGTTGACGAATGTTGTGATGATACTCAGGCAACAAAAATAGCATCAGCGCCAATAACAGACCACACAGCACCGCCAGCCAAACCCGCTGTGAACGCGCGGCGAAACCGCTTAACTGTCCCCATTCCCACGCGGCCAGCATACAGACAACCAGCGTAATAATGGCGAACCCCACCGGCGGCAATAAAAAAAGCGCAGCGATGACCGCGGGTATTAACACAAAAGCAGAAATCAGGCGATACTTCAGCAAAAGCAACCCCCATCAGGCTTTGTCATCACCAGGCTCGGTACCGCCGAAACGACGCTCTCGATTAGCAAAGGCATGCAGCGCACCTTCAAAGTCTTGTTCATCGAAATCGGGCCAAAGAACATCCGTAAAGTAAAGTTCGGCATAGGCAATTTGCCAAAGCAAAAAGTTACTAATGCGATGCTCTCCCCCAGTCCTAATTACTAAATCCACAGGCGCCAGCTCATTCATACAGATTTGCTGGCCTAGTCTCTCTTCATCAATCTGATCGGGGCGCAGCACTCCAGCCTGCACCTGTTCCGCCAGTTGTCGGACTCCCTGGACAATATCCCAACGTCCGCCGTAATTCGCAGCGATATTCAGCGTTAGACCCGTATTATGGGCGGTAAGCGCTTCTGATTTGCGAATACGTTCTTGTAAACGTGAGTTGAATCGACTGATATCGCCGATAATACGCAGGCGAACGTTATGGCGGTGCAGGCTTTTGACTTCGCTATCCAGCGCCCACACAAACAGCTCCATTAACGCGCTCACTTCCTGCGCCGGTCGGTTCCAGTTTTCACTACTAAAGGCATACAGCGTTAACGCATCAATACCGTTATTGGCAGCAAAAGAGACCGCTCGCCGGACGGACTTCGCCCCGGCTTTATGCCCAAAGGCCCGGATCTTCCCTTGCTTTTTCGCCCAGCGACCATTGCCATCCATAATTATTGCAACATGACGGCAGCCATGCGCTGGCAAATTTTCGCTTACTGGTTGAGTTGCAGACAACATAACGCGTTTTTTGTCCCTGAAAGGATTTAGCGGTACTCAGGAATACTGAAGCCTTTATACACATTCTCTTCGGTTCGCTTCGCGGATGACCGCGCGTCATCGCCCCTGTCGTGCGCTGTCTGCGCACGCCGGGAACGTACTCGCCTGCCGTCCCGATGCGTCCTGAATGATTTTGTGTATCCACAAAAAAGCCGTGTAAAACCACGGCTAACCTGACCGAAAAAAGCCAAAAACCTGCGATCAGGTGGCGCAGACTATATCACCGAAGCCCAACGCTAACAAATAGCACGATCTTCTGTCGCGGGATAATCGTCAGCGTGAGAGCCGTATCACTTGTTTTCTGGCTACTTCACGCGCGATGGCGTCAACCTGCAATACGTCCTCAACGCTTGCCGGTTCCTGTAAATCCATCCTCTCCAGCACCGCTAAATTGAGCCCGGCGATATCGGTAAAACGAATCTGTTGCGCCAGAAACGCGGCAACGGTGATTTCGTTTGCCGCATTGAGCGCCGTCGTTGCCGCCTGACCTTGCTCAAACGCCTCCATCGCCAGCTTCAGGCACGGATAACGCTGATAATCTGGCGCGCTAAACGTCAGCGCGCTGAGTTTGCAAAAATCAAGCGGCTGCGCGCCGGACGTGGCGCGATTCGGCCATGCCATCGTATGCGCAATAGGCGTACGCATGTCAGGTTCTCCAAGCTGCGCCAGGACGCTGCCGTCCTGATAACGCACCATCGAATGAATGACCGATTGCGGATGGATCAACACTTCCATCTGACGTGCGCTGGCATTAAATAACCAACGCGCTTCAATGTATTCCAGACCTTTATTCATCATGGTGGCGGAGTCGACGGAGATTTTTCGCCCCATCGACCAGTTCGGATGACGACATGCCTGATCCGGCGTCATCGCTGCCAGATCGCACATTGGCGTTTCACGAAACGGGCCACCAGACCCGGTAAGCAAAATCGACGTTACGCCATTTTGCTCAAGGTCAGCGTATCCCAGATTATGCTGAATAGATTGCGGCAAACTCTGAAAAATCGCGTTATGTTCGCTATCGACGGGTAAAAGCCGGGCGTTGCTGCGTTTTACTTCGTCCATAAACAGCCGCCCGCAGGTCACCAGCGATTCTTTATTCGCCAGCAGAATCGTCTTCCCTGCGCGAATCGCCGCCAGGGTCGGCAGTAAACCAGCCGCGCCCACAATGGCCGCCATCACATGCCCGACCTCATCAAGCGCCGCCATCTCACAGGCAGCCTGCTGACCGCTCAGAACCTCGGTGCGGCTGCCATGCTGCTGAAGCATTATTTTGAGCTGTTCTGCGCTCGACGTATCGTCCATCACGGCATAACGCGGCGAGAACTCCAGGCACTGCTCCGCCATGCGGGCGACATTTTTACCCGCCACCAGCGCGATAACGCGGAAGCTATCAGGATTATGGCGCACCACGTCCAGTGTGCTGCAACCAATAGAGCCGGTCGAGCCCAGAATGGTTAATTGCTTCATGAAACGTCCAGAAGTGTTGAAACGGAATAAAAAGCAAAACGCCGCACAGGAGACCTGATAATGTCTTCTGCGCGGCGCTTTGTACACCACTCATCCGCCAGGTTTAGCGGTGGAATGAGTTTATATCTGCGTACAGATCAATCAGAACTGCATCAGTTCTGCTTCTTTATCTGCCAACGCCGCATCCACTTTCTTAATTGCCGCGTCGGTCATTTTCTGTACTTCTTCCTGAGAGCGACGATCGTCATCTTCACTGATCGCTTTATCTTTCAGCAGAGCTTTTACTTTATCGTTCGCATCACGGCGGACGTTACGAACGGCGACACGCGCCTGCTCCGCTTCGCCACGGACAATTTTCGTCAGATCTTTACGACGTTCTTCGGTCAGCGGCGGCAGCGGAACGCGAATGTCGGTGCCCGCAGAGCTTGGATTCAAACCGAGGTCTGACGCCATGATCGCTTTTTCAACGGCTGGCCCCATAGAACGGTCAAACACGTTAATTTTTAAGGTACGGGAGTCTTCTACCGTTACGCTTGCCAACTGGCGCAGCGGGGTCGGAGTGCCATAGTATTCTACGACAATACCATCCAGCAGGCTGGGAGAAGCACGACCCGTGCGCACTTTGCTGATTTGGGTTTTGAACGCTTCAACGCATTTTTCCATGCGTACTTCAGCATCTTTTCTGATATCGCTAATCACGTTACGAATCCTTGAAAACTAGTCTCAGTCAGACCAGACGGTCACACAATACAAAGATGTGCTAAGTATAGTCTCGTTTAATTTCTGCCAGGTAATAAGACCCGTCAATAGAACAGAATCTTACCCGTATTTGGCGCTCACGGGAATTATTCCGTGATTAACGTCCCTTCTTTTTCGCCCATCACCACACGACGCAGCGCGCCTGGTTTGTTCATGTTGAAAACACGAATCGGCAGTTTGTGGTCACGAGCCAGCGTGAACGCCGCCAGATCCATCACTTTCAGCTCTTTATCCAGCACTTCGCTGTAGGTCAGCTGATCGTACATGGTCGCGGAAGGATCTTTTGCCGGATCGGCAGTGAATACGCCATCCACTTTGGTCGCTTTCAGTACGACATCCGCTTCAATTTCGATCCCGCGCAGACAGGCCGCAGAGTCGGTAGTGAAGAACGGGTTACCCGTACCTGCAGACAGAATCACAACACGGTTATTACGCAGCAGGCTAATCGCCTCGGCCCAACTGTAGTTGTCGCACACGCCGTTTAAAGGAATTGCCGACATCAGGCGGGCGTTCACATAGGCGCGGTGAAGCGCATCACGCATTGCCAGGCCGTTCATGACGGTGGCCAACATGCCCATGTGGTCGCCCACAACGCGGTTCATCCCCGCTTTTGCCAGACCCGCGCCACGGAACAGGTTACCACCGCCAATCACCACACCAACCTGAATACCCAGTTCAACCAGTTCTTTGATCTCCTGAGCCATACGATCCAGTATGCTTGCATCAATACCGAAGCCTTCCGTACCCTGCAGAGCTTCGCCGCTTAATTTAAGCAGAATGCGTTTATAGACGGGTTTTGCATTGGTAGCCATGTTTCTTTCCTGAGACTGTCAACGATTGATATGAGTTAATTCCGGCGACATTGTACGTCGCATTTCAGCGCAGACGCCAGGCGTCGGCTGATTTTACAAGAGAGGCGCAAAAAGAAGCCGCCCTCAGGCGGCTCCTCAGGAAAATCAGGACTGCTTAGACATCGCAGCAACTTCTGCTGCAAAGTCAGTCTCGACTTTCTCAATGCCTTCGCCCACTTCAAAGCGGATGAAGCCAGTCACGTCAGCGTTGTGCTCTTTCAGCAGTTGGCCAACAGATTTGCTCGGTTCCATGACGAAAGGCTGACCAGTCAGAGAAACTTCGCCGGTGAATTTCTTCATGCGGCCTTCAACCATTTTCTCTGCGATTTCTTTCGGCTTACCGGACTGCATCGCGATGTCCAGCTGTACCTGGTACTCTTTCTCTACCACGTCAGCAGACACGTCTTCCGGCTTAACGAATTCCGGCTTGCTTGCCGCAACGTGCATCGCCAGCTGCTTAACCAGCTCTTCGTCAGCGCCTTTAGCGGCAACCAGAACGCCGATGCGCGCACCGTGCTGGTAAGAACCCAGAACGTCGCCTTCCAGGGAAGCGACGCGACGAATGTTGATGTTCTCGCCGATTTTCGCTACCAGAGCAACGCGCTCTTCTTCGAACTGTGCTTTCAGAACTTCTACGTCAGTGATTTTGCCAGCAACAGCGGCGTCCAGCACTTTGTCAGCAAATGCCTGGAAGCCAGCATCTTTAGCCACGAAGTCAGTCTGGCAGTTAACTTCCAGAATGAAAGCGACGTTGCCGTCGATTTTGGTTTTGATTACGCCGTCAGCAGCCACGTTGCCTGCTTTTTTCGCCGCTTTGATAGCGCCGGACTTACGCATGTTTTCGATTGCCAGCTCAATGTCGCCATTCGCTTCAGTCAGCGCTTTTTTGCAATCCATCATGCCTGCGCCGGTACGCTCACGCAGCTCTTTTACCAGGGATGCGGTAATTTCAGCCATTCTAAAATCCTCGAAAGATTTGATCTGCCCGGCATCAAACCGCACAGATATAAAAGTGAAAAAGGGGGCCATATACAGGCCCCCTAACCAAACGTGATACTACCTGGTCTATAAGGGCTCTCCCCTTCATATTTCGAGCCGCAGGCGCGTTGCCTTCACTCGCTCATCCCGGTCACTTACTGATGTAAGCTCCCGGGAATTCTCGAGCTTGCCGCCTTCCTGCAACTCGAACTATTTTAGGGAGTTATCAAGCCTTATTACTCGGCTTCTACGAAGCTTTCTTCCGCCTGGGAAGCCAGATCCTGAGAACGGCCTTCACGAACGGTTGCAGCGACAGCGCCCAGGTACAGGCTAACAGCACGGATTGCGTCATCGTTACCCGGGATAACGAAGTCAACGCCGTCCGGATCAGAGTTGGTATCAACGATAGCAAATACCGGGATACCCAGGTTGTTCGCTTCTTTGATAGCAATGTGCTCGTGGTCAGCATCGATAACGAACAGAGCGTCCGGCAGACCGCCCATGTCTTTGATACCGCCCAGGCTGTTTTCCAGTTTCTCAAGCTCACGAGTACGCATCAGCGCTTCTTTCTTGGTCAGCTTTTCGAAAGTACCGTCCTGAGACTGAGTTTCCAGGTCTTTCAGACGTTTGATGGACTGACGAACTGTTTTCCAGTTAGTCAGCATACCGCCCAGCCAGCGATGGTTCACGAAGAACTGGTCGCAGCTGTTAGCAGCTTCTTTCACCGCTTCGCTTGCAGCGCGTTTAGTACCAACGAAAAGGATTTTACCTTTACGAGCAGAGATCTTGTTCAGTTCAGCCAGAGCTTCGTTGAACATCGGTACAGTTTTCTCAAGGTTGATGATGTGAACTTTGTTACGCGCGCCGAAGATGAAAGGCTTCATTTTCGGGTTCCAGTAACGGGTCTGGTGACCAAAGTGAACACCAGCCTTGAGCATGTCGCGCATGGAAACAGTTGCCATGATTTAAAACCTCTATAGATTAAGTTGGGGTTATGCCTCCACGTATCCCATATTACCGACCCCAAAGGGCACCCCGGAATATGTGCCGATACGTGTGTGTTGTTACACAAAGTGAGATTTGTCGCTCCCGTCCATCGTGTGTAGTCTTCGAATGGATCGGAAGTCCGGCGCGCTTTATACCACAAATACGCCACCGACACCAATAATTGTTGGCACTCAGTGCTGAATTGAACGATGAATTTCGTGTTACAGGCAGGCGGCAAATTTTTGCATCCCCGAGAGCTTACGGCCAGTCAGTGACTGGGGTGAAAAAATGTCGCCAACGCACCTGTGGCACGAAAGGCGAAGTTCAGAATGATTCTCAATTTGGCAGGGCACACCCCTGACTGATACCATTGTCAGCACTTACACAATTATTGCCGAAATCATCGGCACTGATGGACAGAATTCATGGCTATCTCTATCAAGACATCTGAAGACATCGAAAAAATGCGCGTCGCGGGCCGTCTGGCAGCCGAAGTGCTGGAAATGATCGAACCGTATATCAAACCGGGCGTCACCACCGGCGAACTGGACCGTATCTGTAACGATTACATCGTTAACGAACAACACGCGATCTCCGCCTGCCTCGGCTACCACGGCTATCCGAAATCCGTCTGTATCTCTATTAATGAAGTGGTGTGCCACGGCATTCCGGATGACGCTAAACATCTGAAAGATGGTGATATCGTCAACATCGACGTGACCGTGATTAAAGATGAATTCCACGGCGATACCTCGAAGATGTTTATCGTCGGCAAACCGACCATTCTGGGCGAGCGTCTGTGCCGCGTCACGCAAGAGAGCCTGTATCTGGGCATCAAAATGGTGAAACCGGGCATCCGCCTGCGCACCATTGGCGCCGCCATCCAGAAATATGCCGAAGGCGAAGGTTTCTCCGTGGTACGTGAATACTGCGGACACGGTATTGGTCGCGGCTTCCATGAAGAACCGCAGGTGCTGCATTATGATGCAGACGATGGCGGCGTCGTGTTGCAGCCTGGCATGGCCTTTACCATTGAACCGATGCTGAACGCCGGGGATTACCGTATCCGCACCATGAAAGACGGCTGGACGGTAAAAACCAAAGACCGCAGCTTGTCTGCTCAGTACGAGCATACTATTGTGGTAACGGAAAACGGCTGTGAAATTCTGACGCTGCGTAAAGATGACACCATCCCGGCGATCATCACACACGACGAATAATGTTTTGCCTGATGGCGATGCCTTCGCATCTTATCAGGCCTACAAATTACACCTTTACTCAAAATCATTCGAGTTGCCTCAAGGCGGCAAGAGAGTGAATCTTCAGGAGCGTACATAAGTACGTGACTGGAGTGAACGAGCGCAGCCAACGTAGAAGCAACTTGAAGGATGAAGAGTAAATACGTAGGCCGGATAAGGCGTTCACGCCACCATCCGGCTTTTTAATGGGTGGCGCATATGAATACTCTTCCTGAACAGCACGCGAATACCGCACTCCCCACCCTCCCGGACCAGCCGCAAAACCCTGGCGTCTGGCCGCGCGCTGAACTGACCGTCGCCGGTATCAAAGCCCGCATCGACATCTTTCAACACTGGCTGGGAGAGGCATTTGACAGCGGCATTTGTGCTGAACAGCTTATTGAAGCTCGTACCGAATTTATCGACCAGTTGTTGCAACGCCTGTGGATTGAGGCCGGTTTCGGTCAGATTGCCGATCTGGCGCTGGTCGCCGTCGGCGGCTATGGACGCGGCGAACTGCATCCGCTTTCCGATATTGATCTGCTCATTTTAAGCCGCAAAAAGCTGCCCGATGAACAGGCGCAAAAGGTCGGCGAGCTGCTGACTTTACTTTGGGACGTCAAGCTGGATGTCGGGCATAGCGTACGTACGCTGGAAGAGTGTCTGCTGGAAGGTCTGTCTGATTTAACCGTTGCGACAAACCTCATCGAAACGCGCCTGCTGATCGGTGATGTCGCTCTGTTTCTGGCACTACAAAAACATATTTTCAGCGAAGGTTTTTGGCCGTCCGACAAATTTTACGCCGCCAAAGTAGAAGAGCAGAACCAGCGCCACCAGCGCTATCACGGTACCAGCTATAATCTGGAGCCGGATATTAAAAGCAGCCCCGGCGGCCTGCGCGATATCCATACGTTACAGTGGGTCGCCCGACGTCACTTCGGCGCTACCTCGCTCGATGAGATGGTGGGATTCGGCTTTTTAACCCCCGCTGAGCGCGCGGAGCTCAACGAGTGCCTGCATATCCTGTGGCGCATTCGCTTTGCGCTACATCTGGTGGTCAGCCGCTACGATAACCGCCTGCTGTTCGACCGCCAGTTAAGCGTCGCTCAACGCCTTAACTACAGCGGCGAGGGCAATGATCCGGTTGAGCGGATGATGAAAGACTACTTCCGGGTTACGCGCCGGGTGAGCGAACTCAATCAGATGCTGCTTCAGCTATTTGACGAGGCGATTCTGGCGCTGCCTGCGGATGAAAAACCACGTCCTGTTGACGATGAGTTTCAACTGCGCGGCACGCTTATTGATCTGCGTGACGACACGCTGTTTATCCGCGAACCGCAAGCGATCCTGCGCATGTTTTATATGATGGTGCGCAATAGCGCGATCACCGGCATTTACTCTACGACGTTACGCCACTTGCGCCACGCCCGCCGCCACCTGAGCCAACCGCTGTGTTACATCCCGGAGGCGCGCACTCTGTTTCTTAGTATGCTGCGCCATCCCGGCGCGGTCAGCCGCGGCCTGCTGCCCATGCATCGCCACAGCGTACTGTGGGCTTATATGCCGCAGTGGTCGCACATCGTCGGACAAATGCAGTTTGACCTGTTCCACGCATACACGGTGGATGAACACACCATCCGCGTAATGCTCAAACTGGAGAGCTTTGCGAAAGAAGAGACGCGCCAGCGCCATCCGCTATGCGTCGATCTCTGGCCGCGGCTTCCCCATCCGGAACTGATCCTGATCGCCGCGCTGTTCCACGATATTGCGAAAGGTCGCGGCGGCGACCATTCGGTACTGGGCGCGCAGGATGTACTCACCTTCGCCGAACTGCACGGTTTGAACTCACGCGAAACGCAACTGGTCGCCTGGCTGGTGCGCCAACACCTGCTAATGTCAGTCACCGCCCAGCGCCGCGACATCCAGGATCCGGAAGTCATTAAGCAGTTTGCCGAAGAGGTGCAAACCGAAACACGGCTGCGTTTTCTGGTCTGCCTGACCGTCGCGGACATCTGCGCGACCAACGAAACCTTGTGGAATAGCTGGAAGCAGAGCCTGCTACGCGAGCTGTACTTCGCCACGGAAAAACAGCTCAGGCGCGGAATGCAAAATACGCCGGATATGCGTGAGCGCGTGCGTCACCATCAGCTTCAGGCGCTGGCGCTGCTGCGAATGGACAATATTGATGAAGCCGCGCTGCACAAAATCTGGACCCGCTGTCGCGCTAACTATTTTGTTCGTCATAGTCCAAATCAGCTCGCCTGGCACGCACGCCATTTATTGCAGCACGATCTGCGCCAACCGTTAGTGTTGCTTAGTCCGCAGGCCACGCGCGGCGGAACCGAAATTTTTATCTGGAGTCCGGACAGACCCTATCTGTTTGCCGCCGTCTGCGCCGAGCTGGACAGGCGTAATTTAAGCGTCCATGACGCGCAGATCTTTACCACTCGCGACGGCATGGCAATGGATACGTTTATCGTTCTGGAACCAGACGGCAGCCCGCTGGCGGCGGATCGCCATGAAGTCATTCGCACCGGTCTTGAACAGACCATTACGCAGCGTAGCTGGCAGCCGCCGCAGCCGCGTCGGCAACCGGCAAAGTTACGGCACTTTACGGTCGAAACGGAAGTCAATTTTTTGCCCACCCATACCGACAGAAAATCATTCATGGAATTGATCGCGCTCGATCAGCCTGGTCTGCTGGCCAGGGTCGGACAAATTTTTGCCGATCTGGGAATTTCGCTTCATGGCGCCCGAATTACAACCATTGGTGAACGAGTAGAAGATTTATTCATAATCGCCACAGCGGATCGGCGCGCACTTAATAATGTGCTGCAACTTGAGGTGCAACAACGGTTGACAGCGGCCCTCAATCCAAACGATAAAGGGTAGTGTGTTTATTTATATGAAAGAGTTTAACAATGCAGCAGTTACAGAACGTTATTGAGACCGCTTTTGAGCGCCGCGCCGATATTACGCCGGCTAATGTAGATACCGTGACCCGAGAGGCGGTAAAACAGGTCATTTCTCTACTTGATTCCGGCGCGCTGCGTGTCGCAGAAAAAATCGACGGTCAGTGGGTCACTCACCAGTGGTTGAAGAAAGCGGTTCTGCTCTCTTTCCGTATTAACGATAACCAGGTTATCGACGGTGCGGAAAGCCGCTACTTCGATAAAGTCCCGATGAAATTCGCTGATTACGACGAAGCGCGTTTTCAGAAAGAAGGCTTCCGCGTCGTTCCGCCTGCGGCCGTTCGTCAGGGCGCATTTATCGCCCGCAACACCGTGCTGATGCCGTCTTACGTTAACATCGGCGCCTACGTTGACGAAGGCACCATGGTTGACACCTGGGCGACGGTGGGTTCCTGTGCGCAGATTGGTAAAAATGTTCACCTTTCCGGCGGCGTGGGTATCGGCGGCGTACTGGAGCCGCTGCAGGCTAACCCGACCATCATTGAAGACAACTGCTTTATTGGCGCGCGTTCTGAAGTCGTGGAAGGCGTCATTGTCGAAGAAGGTTCCGTCATTTCCATGGGCGTATACCTCGGCCAGAGCACCAAAATATACGATCGCGAAACCGGTGAAGTTCACTATGGCCGCGTACCGGCGGGCTCCGTGGTCGTTTCCGGCAACCTGCCGTCAAAAGACGGTAAGTACAGTTTGTACTGCGCGGTGATCGTGAAAAAAGTCGACGCCAAAACGCGTGGTAAAGTGGGCATTAACGAATTATTGCGCACTATTGATTAAGCGAGTGAAAAGCGGGGGCGACAGCCCCCCTTTGCATTACGGCGAATGCGGTAACACGGTTTCCGGCGCAATCTTTGCCGCAAACGCCGAAGCCAGCGCAGTCAAAACGACATAACCGGCAACCAAAGTCCAACTGTTATCATAGACTGCGCTTAACGCTTTAGCGATAAACGGCGTGAATCCCCCTGCCACAACCGCCCCCAACTGAGCGCCAATTGATGAACCGCTGTAGCGTACAGGCGGATGAAACAGTCCGGCGAAAAAAGAAGGTTGCACGGCATTCAGTGAATTATGACCAATGTTAATAAGCAAAACGTAGCCCATTGTCATCAGTATGAGCGAACGGCTTTCCAGCAGCCAGAAAAAGGGAAAAGCCATTGCCGCGACAAAAAGCGCGCCGAAAATATACACCTGACGGCAGCCACGCCGATCCGACATGATGCCAAATAGCACGTGCATGGGATACGCCAGCAGACAGGTGAACATTACAATGTACAGAATAGTCAGGCTGGCAATCCCAAGCTGCGTCGTCGCCCAGGAAACCGCGAAGACGGTAGCAAGAAAAAAGGGAACGCTTTCCGCAAAACGCAGAATTATAATCAGCAAAATGCTGCGCCATTGTTCTCGTACTACTTTGACCACCGGCCTTTCTTCTCTTTGCTGCCTATGATTAATGGCCTGCTGCTTTTTAAACGCACGGAAGACAGGCGTCTCATCCAGACGATGACGCATATATAATCCAGGCAACACCAAAAGCGCACTGAGCAGAAAAGGAATACGCCATCCCCACGATAACAACGCCTCCTTCGGTAATTGGGTCACGACTATAAATACGCCTGTCGCCAATAATTGTCCCGTGAGTCCTCCTGTTTGCGATAGCGCGCTTAACCGCCCCCGGTGCTTTCCAGCAGCATATTCCACGACCATCAACATGGCGCCTCCCCATTCGCCTCCAACCATAAATCCCTGTAGAAAACGCAGAATAACCAGTAAAGCAGGCGCCAGCGCGCCGATACTGGCGTAAGAAGGCAGGCAACCGATGAGAAACGTGACCGCGCCCATCCCGCCTAACGTGATTAATAACGTGTTTTTACGCCCAAGCGTATCCCCCCTGTTGCCAAAAAATAGCGCGCCCAGCGGTCGGGAAATAAATCCCACGCCGAAACTGGCAAAAGAAGATAACGTTGCAGTCAATGGGCTGGCGCCAGGGAAAAAAAGCGGGCCAAATACCAGCGCGCTTGCCAGGCCATATAATAGAAAATCATAATATTCAATGGAGTTTCCTATCCAGGCGGAAATCACCACCCGGCGAATAGTGGCATTATACGTTCCGGACATAGATTCCGCCTCTCAAGGTTATCGACCACTGCATCCGGTCAATTTCCCACACTGACCTCAAACGCTTTCTCTATAAACGGAATATCGCGTTGAATTACTTAAGCTATCAATAACCGCCGCCCTTTTGCTCATGACGTTGCCGAGACGTCTTCTGCGATCAACCGCGCTTTTTTTGTAAACACTGGTGGCGAAAAACCAATTTTTCGTTAATTATTCAAAAGTTATAGTGTGATGAAGGATACCGCTATGTATGACAATCTAAAAAGTCTGGGCATTACCAATCCTGAGGAAATCGATCGTTACAGCCTGCGGCAAGAAGCCAATAACGATATCCTGAAAATCTATTTTCAAAAGGATAGAGGTGAATTCTTTGCTAAAAGCGTGAAGTTTAAGTATCCACGCCAGCGTAAAACGGTGGTGGCCGATGGCATCGGTCAGGGTTATAAAGAAGTACAGGAGATTAGCCCTAACCTACGCTATGTGATTGACGAGCTGGACCAAATCTGCCAGCGCGACCGCTCAGAACTCGATCTCAAACGTAAGATCCTCGACGACTTGCGCCACCTGGAAAGCGTCGTCGCGAATAAGATCAGTGAAATCGAAGCCGATCTGGACAAGCTTACCCGTAAGTAAGCTGTGTGTTGCCGGATGGCGACGTGTTACGCCTTATCCGGCCTACAGATATATCCCCGTAGGCCTGATAAGCGTAGCGCCGCCGGGCTTAACGCTGTTCATCCAGTTGTAGCGCCACATACAGCAACAGCCGATCGTCAAAATTTCCCAAATCCAGCCCGGTCAGTTCCGAAATACGATTTAGCCGATATTCCAGCGTGTTACGATGAATAAACAGCGCCTTAGAGGTCGCCAGCGGCTGGACATTATGGCGAAACCACGCCGTCAGCGTCCGACGTAATAACCCGTTGTTATCCATCGCTTTGAGTTTTACCAGCGGGCGCGCCAGCTCATTGGCCTGCCAGCCGCCACGCAGGCTATCTAACAGAACCGGCAGCATCAAATCCTGATAAAAATAGCTGCGGCTTTCTGGCATCCGCTGTTTGCCGACCATCATCGTAGTGCGCGCCGTGCGGTATGAACGTGCAATACTGCCCGGCCCGGTAAAGTAATTGCCCAGCGCCACGCGAAAACGTAGCTGACCATTCTCTTTCATTCGCGAGATAAGCTGCTCTACGCGCTTACGATGATCTTCAGCATCCCAGCGACCAAACGAGTTTAAGGCGGGTTTGAGCACCACCATCTCGGTGAGAGAAACAATGGCTATCAGGTTGTTACGCTCCGGCGTGGTAAGCGCATTCTGCAACTGCTGAAGTTCCGCCATTGCGCTATCGACGCCAAGCTGGCCGCTGTCGACTTCCACCACCGCCGCCACACGCGGCTGGTTCAAATCGATCCCCAAACGCTGCGCCCATTCCACCAGCGCCGGCGTATTTTCTTCGGCCTGAATCAGGTTCATCACCAGCTCTTCGCGCAAACGGCTATCCTGCGCCAAAAGGTGCATTAACCGCGACTGCTCCAGCATCATTTCGGCAGTCATACACACCAGCTCGCCATATTTACGCAGATGCTCTGGTTCGCCGGTGAGGCCGATCACGCCGACAATTTCGCCCTCAAGACGTAAGGGAAGATTAATCCCCTGACGCACCCCGTGCAGGTGTCGCGCCACGGCGTTGTCAATATCCACAACCCGGCCCTGCGACAGCACTAACAGCGCGCCTTCGTGCAATTCACCAATACGTTCCCGATCGCCGCTGCCGATAATACGCCCGCGGGCATCCATTACGTTGATATTGGTATCGATGATGCGCATAGTGCGCGCCACGATATCCTGCGCCATTTTGGTATCAAGATGCCAGCCAGCCATAAATCCCTCCTGTGAGCAGAGCACAAGCATAAGGAAGATAACAGGTCTCGACATTGTGCAAATGCACAAAACGGTGCAAATAAGTATGGAGTTGTGGGGGGTTTCACAGAAAAGTGTTGCCCCCTTCCATGGCGGAAGGGGGACAAAGGTGATTACTGCATCAGCAAATAAATAGAACTATCACCACGCTGAATATTCAGAGCCAGAACCGACGGCTTGCTGTCGAGAATCTTACGCAGTTCGGCGATATTTTTCACCGGCTGCTGGTTAGCGCCGATAATCACATCACCTTTTTTGAGGCCAATTTGCGCGGCGGGTGAGTTCGCTTTCACGCTGCTCACCACAACGCCTTTATCCTGGCCTTTATTGCTCATTTCAGCGCCTTCAATCCCGCTGAAGATGGTGCTGGAATCAACCTGACTCTGGCTGCTCTGCTGCAGTTCCAGATTAACCGTAATCGCTTTACCTTCACGCAGCAGACCGAGGCTGATTTTGCTGCCGACCGGCATAGTGCCAACCTGAGCGCGCAGCGCCGCAAAGCTGCTGATCGGTTTACCGTTCAGCGAGGTAATGACATCCCCGGCTTTGATACCCGCTTTCGCCGCGGACGAATTCGGCATCACCTGGCTGACGAACGCGCCACGCTGGGCATCGACTTTCATCGCTTTCGCCAATTCGGAATTCAGCTCAGTCCCCATGATCCCCAGTTCGCCGCGTTTCACCTGGCCGTATTCCACCATCTGCGACGTCAGGTTTTTCACCATGTTACTGGGGATAGCGAAGCCAATACCGATGTTGCCGCCGTCCGGCGCCAGAATCGCGGTGTTAATACCGATCAGCTCACCGTTCAGGTTCACCAGCGCGCCGCCGGAGTTACCGCGGTTAATCGCGGCGTCGGTCTGAATAAAGTTCTCATAATTTTCTACGTTCAGGCCGCTACGCCCCAGCGCCGAAACGATACCTGACGTCACCGTTTCGCCCAGACCAAACGGGTTACCAATAGCGACGGTATAATCCCCCACGCGCAGCGCGTCGGAGTCCGCCAGCTTAATCGCCGTCAGGTTCTTCGGATTCTGAATTTGAATCAGCGCGATATCAGAACGCGGATCTTTGCCTACCACTTTAGCATCGAATTTACGCCCATCGCTAAGCTGTACTTTAATCACGCTGGCGTTATCAACCACGTGGTTGTTGGTGACGACGTAGCCCTTCGCGGCGTCAATAATTACGCCGGAGCCCAGCGCCATGAATTTCTGTTGTTGACCGCCGTTGCCGCCGTTACCGCCGCCCTGGCAGAACGGAGAATTCTGGAACGGAGAACCGTCCTGGCAGAACGGGGAGTCATCGCCAAAGAACTGCTGGAAATTACGCGGCATACGCGGCGTATTCACCGTGGTGCTACCTTCTACATTAATACTGACCACCGATGGCATCACTTTTTCGAGCATCGGTGCCAGGCTTGGCATCTGCTGGGCAGTCATTGCTGAAGAGGACGTTTCAGCCGCCGTGGCAGACAGAGGCGACAATGCCAAACCTAAACTCAGAGCCAGTGCACTCATTGCTAATGTGGTTTTTTTCATGTGTTTCAATCTCGATTAACAGGTAACGCAAAATTGCTGTGTACGTCAGATTCATTTTATAACGCGAAGTTCCGGAACAAAGTTTCTGGAAAAAGTAAAAATTTATTGTCCATCTTTACAAAAGTCCATTTACTGTTCGACCGCCATCAAACGCCGATATTCATCCCATGCGTAAAGGTCAGTCATCCCGCTGATATAATCCTGAATCAACCGACAGCGATAATAATATTCCAGTACCGGGTACTCCGCCGAATCCGTGGGTAATTTACTGACGACTTCCACGTAGGCCAAACGATGGCGCGTAGAAAGTTTCTGAAATAAGCGCGATTCTATAGGGAAGCGTTTCAACCGTTCTTTTTCCACCAGCTCGCGAAAGTCGTTAAGCGACAAGCTTAATAGCGGCTGATAGATATCTAATAACCCGCTGATCACCCGGTATCCCTGTAGTTCAAGCTGTTCTACATCCGGATGGCTAAACACATGTTCAACCGCCACATTCTTATAGAGTTCAAGCAGGCGGCTAAAACCGCTGGCATCTTCCAGCAGCGCCTGATTGAAGGTACCGGCAAAAATCTGCGGCAAATTATCAATAAAACGCTGAGCGGCATAGGGCACCAGTTTATTTAATGTATTTACCCGTAAATACATAAAAAACTGATCTTCGGTACTGCGGCTTAATGTATTGGCGCGTGATTTTTCCCACGCATTTCCTACCACCAGCTCAAACAGCGAATCCTTCTCATGGTGGCCCCACGCGTGATATAAATGGTGATAAAGCTGCTCAACGCTAAAGATTCTTTTCTCTACCGCGTCTTCAAGATCGGCGACACAATAAGAAATATCATCTGCGGCTTCCATAATCCACGTTAATGGAAAGCGACTGTAAGGCGCTAACTGCAGTTCTTTACGTAACCTCGCAATATACTTCTCTTCAGAAAGATAATAGCCCGGTTTCTTCATTAAATAGCGATGGGAATCCGGCACCGGCCCTCGCCACCATGCCGGACGGGTATATTTTAAAATTCCGCCAACCTGCGCCCAGGTAAGATTCATCCGCATGAGCGTATGTACCAGACGAATTCCCTGTGCATTGCCTTCAAAATGGCAGATATCCTGACGTACCTTGCGGCGAATATCGTTCAGATTTTCTTCGCCTTCCTGTAGCCGTAGCGAGGAAACCACACAGCGATCATGCGTGAGCGGCTGACTTTCCGCATCTTCCGGATGCAGCCGCTGACGAAACCAGTCATTGATCGCCGCCTCGCCAAAATGACCGAACGGCGGATTACCGATGTCGTGCATCAGGCAGGCCATTTCCACAATACTTTCAAAGGGACCGGTCAGCGCATCCAGACCGTACTCCTCCAGTCGGTTTTGCTCTTTCAGGCGGCTTAAAACCTCTTTCGCGATATAACGCCCCACCTGCTGCACCTCCATCGAATGCGTCAGACGAGTACGCACCGCGGCATTGCGCTCCAGCGGGAAAACCTGCGTTTTTTGCTGCAAACGGCGTATAGCCGGAGAGTTGATAATCCGCCCGCGATCGCTTTCAAAAATCCGCAGGATCTCATGTTCCGTCTTTACGCCCTGCGGTGAACGATAACGACGATGCCAGTTAATTTTATTTCGGAAATCGATCGATGCCATATCCTCTCCCCGCCTGAGAAATGCGCTTCCCCATAAGCGCATGATAAACTATGCCCCCAAAACTGACTTATCGCGAGTAAATCTATGAAAATCGGCATCATTGGCGCAATGGAAGAAGAAGTTACGCTGCTGCGTGACAAAATTGACAACCGTCAGACGATTACGCTGGGCGGCTGCGAAATTTACACTGGCCAGTTGAACGGCACCGAAGTGGCGTTGCTGAAATCCGGTATCGGTAAAGTCGCGGCGGCGCTGGGCGCAACGTTGCTTCTGGAGCACTGCAAGCCGGACGTGATCATCAATACCGGTTCCGCAGGCGGTCTGGCGTCCACGCTGAAGGTCGGCGATATCGTCGTCTCTGACGAAGCGCGTTACCACGACGCTGATGTGACCGCTTTCGGCTATGAATACGGGCAATTACCGGGCTGTCCGGCCGGATTTAAGGCCGATGACAAACTGATCGCCGCCGCGGAATCCTGCATCAGAGAGCTGAATCTGAACGCGGTACGCGGCCTTATTGTTAGCGGCGACGCGTTTATTAACGGCTCCGTCGGGCTGGCGAAAATCCGGCATAACTTCCCCGACGCGGTCGCCGTAGAGATGGAAGCCACCGCTATCGCCCACGTCTGCCATAACTTCAACGTGCCGTTCGTGGTGGTACGCGCTATCTCTGACGTGGCCGATCAGCAATCGCACCTCAGCTTTGACGAATTCCTCGCGGTGGCGGCGAAACAGTCGACTCTGATGGTCGAAACGCTGGTACAGAAACTGGCGCATGGCTAAGCAAATGTTCAGGGCGCTGGTCGCCCTGCTGCTTACGCTCCCGGTGTGGCTTTACGCTGCGCCGCGCGTCATTACCCTCTCTCCCGCCAATACGGAGCTCGCTTTTGCCGCCGGGATTACGCCCGTTGGCGTCAGCAGCTATTCCGACTACCCGCCCGAAGCGCAAAAAATAGAACAGGTCTCTACCTGGCAGGGAATGAATCTGGAACGCATTGTGGCGCTGAAGCCGGATCTGGTCGTCGCCTGGCGCGGCGGTAATGCGGAACGCCAGGTAAACCAACTGACGTCATTAGGTATTAAGGTCATGTGGGTGGACGCGGTAAGCATCGAACAGATCGCCGACACGCTCCGTCAACTGGCCGCCTGGAGCCCGCAGCCGGAAAAGGCTCAGCAGGCAGCGCAGACATTGCTAAACGAGTACGCCGCGCTCAACGCCGAGTATGCCGGTAAAGCTAAAAAGCGCGTCTTTCTTCAGTTTGGCATGAATCCTCTGTTTACCAGTGGTAAAGGGTCTATTCAACATCAGGTTTTGACGACCTGCGGCGGAGAAAACGTCTTTGCTGACAGCCGCGTGCCGTGGCCGCAAGTCAGCCGTGAGCAGGTGCTGGCAAGGCATCCTCAGGCCATTATCGTGGCCGGAAAAGCGGGCGAAATTCTCAAAATTGAACAATACTGGGGAAACCTGTTAAAAATTCCGGTTATTCCGCTTAACAGCGACTGGTTTGAACGCGCAAGCCCGCGTATTATCCTCGCCGCAAAACAACTCTGTAATGCGCTTTCACAGGTGAATTAGAGCCTGTCTTACCAGGCTCCCAGTGGGGATTCGACAATGCTCGTCTATTGGCTGGATATTGTAGGCACGGCTGTATTTGCTATCTCTGGCGTGTTGCTGGCCGGGAAATTACGTATGGATCCGTTCGGCGTCCTGGTGCTCGGCGTCGTTACTGCCGTCGGCGGCGGGACAATCCGCGATATGGCGCTGGATAACGGCCCGGTATTCTGGGTTAAAGATCCTACCGACCTGGTCGTCGCCATGGTCACCAGTATGCTGACCATCCTACTGGTTCGCCAACCAAGACGTCTACCGAAATGGATGTTGCCGGTACTGGATGCGGTCGGGCTGGCGGTGTTTGTCGGCATTGGGGTGAATAAAGCCTTCCTCGCTGAAACGGGGCCATTAGTGGCTGTCTGTATGGGCGTGATTACCGGCGTCGGCGGCGGGATTATTCGCGATGTTCTGGCACGCGAGATCCCCATGATCCTACGCACCGAAATCTATGCCACGGCCTGTATTATCGGCGGGATTGTTCACGCCACCGCGTTTTATACGTTTTCAGTACCGCTGGAAAGCGCCAGCATGATGGGCATGGTGGTCACGCTGTTCATTCGGCTGGCGGCCATTCGCTGGCATTTGAAATTGCCGACGTTTGCCCTGGATGAAAACGGACGTTGATATTGTTTTGCCCGATGGCGCTACGCTTATCGGGCCTGGAACATCTTTCCTGTAGGCCGGATAAGACGCTCGCGTCGCCATCCGGCACAACGAACAGCAATCAAATGCTGAAGGAAGAGCCACACCCGCAGGTACTTTTCGCATTCGGGTTGGTTACAATGAAGCGGGAACCTTCCAGGCCTTCGGTATAATCGACCGAACCACCCACCAGATACTGCAAACTCATCGGGTCAACCACCAGGCCAACGCCCTGTTTTTCGATGGTCATATCCCCTTCGTTAACCTGATCGTCAAAGGTAAAACCATACTGGAAGCCGCTGCAACCACCGCCGGTGATATACACGCGCAGTTTCAGATTCGGGTTATCTTCGTCAGCGATAAGACTTTTTACTTTATTCGCTGCTGCGTCGGTAAACTGCAGCGGCAGCGCTACGTCATCACTCATATTTTGCTCCAAACGACATCGGTAATTGGATAAATTTTCACCCAATATTGGCAGTCATTATCTAATACCCTGGTAATTCGTTCAAGTATTCTCGCCCGCAGGCGCATTCTGGTTTTTCGCCGCCTGTTCCGCATCCTGCTTCGCCAGAGTGCGCGCCAGGATGGTTGAGTATAACGGTTTCCCGCCCAAAAACTGGGCTAATAGTGTCGCGCCAAGACAGGTGATAATCATTGGCAAAATGAGCTGATAGTTATCGGTCATCTCCAGCACCAGCACAATCCCTGTCAACGGGGCGCGCACCGACGCCGCCATCAGCGCCCCCATCCCGGCAATCGCAAAGGTACCGGCCTCCAGGTGATACTGCGGGAAAAGCACTGCCGCCGCCATACCGAAGGCCGTACCAAGCAGCGTTCCCAGCGCCAGCATCGGGGCGAAAATGCCCCCCGGCGCGCCGGAAGAAAAGCAAAGCAGCGTCGTGACAACCCGGGCAATAAAGATGAACAGCAGTAGCCCGACGCTAAAATTACCTGCCGCGGCGATAGGAATAAGGTTAAATCCGCCGCCTGCCGCTTCCGGCTCAATCAACCCCAGAATACCGCACAGGCCGCCGATCGCGCCGCCCATAAGCACCCATTTTTTAATTTCGCCGCCATGAAAGCGCTGAAACATATCCTGGGTACGCAGCACCAACGAATTAAATACCGGCCCGACGCAGCCAAAAATAATGCCGAGGATAAGGTATAACCACAGTGTATTAACCGGCGCATCAGACAGTTTGCCGACTTCAATAATCGGCGCTTCGCCGTTAAATATGCGGAACACAATGCTCGACATGATGACGCCGGTAAACACCGCTTTAATCGAAATCAGGTTGTAGCGAAACTGCGGGCGCATCTCTTCAATAATGAACAGGATACCCGCCAGCGGCGCGTTAAACGCCGCAGAGAGCCCCGCCGCCGCGCCGGTCGCCAGCAACGTATGCCGCGCTTCGGCGCTGCGCATACGAAAAACATCCAGCACCATGCGCCCCAGGTTGCCCCCGATTTGCACCGTTGGCCCTTCGCGCCCTAATACCATTCCTGCGCCCAACGTTCCCATCCCGCCGATAAACTTCACCGGCAACACGCGCCACCAGCGCACCGGACGTAGCTCCTCCAGCGCGCCTTCAATTTCCGGGATACCCGAGCCGCCGGCTTCCGGCGCAAATTTTCGCACCAAAAAGTAGCCGACCATCGCCAGTAACGCCGAAAGGATAAAGGCCAGCGGCCAAAGCAAAAACGCATGGTCCGCGACCTGAACCAGCGCGCCAATGCGCATGTTTTGTACCCAGGAAACCGCCTTTTCAAAGGCGACGCCAACCAGTCCGGTAAGCGTGCCGACAACGGCCGCCATGAACAGGATGGCCAGCGGCGTTTTATCCCGCTGCATTAACCGGCGAATCTGATCTCTGCGCCGTAAGCGCACAATTTGCTGAGCTAAAAAGGTGGAAGTGTCTGTTTTCATCAGAAGATCATTAATTGGTAATACAAATCTAAAGTCGGCATTCTACTCGCCAACGCCGCGAAAATCCCCTGCAAATCGTATTGTTTCAAATGCGTAAAACTTTCATAACCTTCTCTGAATAACTTAGAATAGCGGGTATTCACTTTTTCTACGAACCAGGAATCTTTCCATGAGTAAGTCTGAAAATCTCTATAGCGCGGCCCGCGAGCTGATCCCCGGCGGCGTGAACTCCCCTGTTCGCGCCTTCACTGGCGTAGGCGGTACTCCGCTGTTTATCGAAAAAGCGGACGGCGCTTATCTTTATGATGTCGATGGCAAAGCGTATATCGACTATGTCGGTTCCTGGGGGCCAATGGTACTGGGGCATAACCATCCGGCTATCCGCAATGCGGTGATCGAAGCTGCGGAGCGCGGTTTAAGCTTCGGCGCGCCAACCGAAATGGAAGTAAAAATGGCGGAACTGGTGACCAACCTGGTGCCGACCATGGACATGGTGCGCATGGTGAACTCCGGCACCGAAGCGACGATGAGCGCTATTCGCCTGGCGCGTGGTTTTACTGGCCGCGATAAGATTATCAAATTCGAAGGCTGCTACCACGGCCACGCAGACTGTCTGCTGGTCAAAGCCGGTTCTGGCGCGCTGACGCTCGGTCAGCCGAACTCGCCGGGCGTGCCGGCGGATTTCGCGAAACATACGCTGACCTGCACTTATAACGATCTGACGTCAGTGCGCGCGGCGTTTGAACAATATCCGCAGGAAATCGCCTGTATCATCGTCGAACCCGTAGCGGGCAATATGAACTGCGTCCCGCCGCTGCCGGAATTTCTGCCAGGTCTGCGCGCCTTGTGCGATGAGTTCGGCGCGCTGCTGATTATCGACGAAGTGATGACCGGTTTTCGCGTAGCGCTGGCCGGAGCCCAGGATTACTACGGCGTCGTGCCTGACCTGACCTGTCTGGGTAAAATCATCGGCGGCGGGATGCCGGTAGGCGCGTTTGGCGGTCGTCGCGATGTAATGGATGCGCTGGCGCCGACGGGCCCGGTTTACCAGGCGGGCACCCTTTCCGGCAACCCGATTGCGATGGCGGCCGGTTTCGCCTGCCTGAATGAAGTCGCCCAGCCCGGCATTCATGAAACGCTGGATGAGCTCACCACCCGCCTGGCGGAAGGGCTGTGCGAAGCGGCGCAGGAGGTGGGGATCCCACTGGTCGTCAACCATGTCGGCGGGATGTTCGGGATTTTCTTCACCGACGCTGAGAGCGTAACCTGCTATCAGGACGTGATGGCGTGCGACGTGGAACGCTTTAAGCGTTTCTTCCACCTGATGCTGGAGGAAGGCGTATATCTGGCGCCGTCCGCGTTCGAAGCAGGCTTTATGTCCGTGGCGCACAGTGAAGAAGATATCAATAACACCATCGACGCCGCGCGTCGGGTGTTTGCGAAACTGTAAAAGAGAACGTCCAGAAACAACGTAGGCCGGGTAAGGCGAAGCCGCCACCCGGCTTTTTTTTGGTTCATACCAGGTTAGCGTGAATCTTCGCCAAACACCCAGACAACCTAAATCTCATCAATAATATACTGGAAGCTACAGGTCGACGTGAACTGCCCGGAGCCAATGTTGCGGGTGTTCACCGCTACATTAATGTCATGAAGCTCAACATCGGTTATCGGATGATCAACGGCGCTGGTCGTGACGCTCGACTGGTCGCAGCCCAGCACATTGAGCGTAATACCCGATGAGACAAAACGGCAATAAGCGCCACGGTTGTCAAATTTGCTGCCATCGCACAGTTTCCCCCCCTCCATCAAATAGGTATGTAACGTGCGATTCACCGTGCCACCGGTGGCATCAAGCATGAGGGTTGTTTTCTGTTTCGAAACGTTCGCATCCCAGGAGATATCAAAAGTATCAACGGGAACTTTCGGGCAAACTGAGCTGCGCGTATCCGGCGCGCTATAGGTTTCCCCAGAAACCAGATCCTCAGCGGTGCTATGAGTGGCGGCCAGCCACGGGCAACCATAATTGTCGCTTTGTACGGTAATATCAACGGTATAATAACCGCAGCCATTCCAACTTGAGGGGAGGTTTTTACAGTTGGATTTCGAAATGCTGTTATCAAAATCCCGCAGAACAATAGTCGGTGCGGGGTCAGGCCCGGTCCAGGAGAGTAAGGTCGCAGTAGCTCCTTTTCTTGCCATTCCTGAGAATTTCCAGGAACCATAGTACACGCCATCAGGCGTGGTTACTGTAGAGTTCAGTATAACCGCTCTATCCGCATAACTAGGGCCAATACCATAATATAGCGTGGTGCTCCCAAACGTCGCTTTCAGCATGGGTCTGGCCGATACCGAACCACCATAAACGGCAATCAGCAGCAAAAATAAAGTCCGTATTATTTTCATCATAAATACTCAAAGGTAACTAGTGCGCTTGCGAAGAACGTTCCCGGAACCAGGTCCTCGCCAGGAAGGCGTTGTACCCAGGCATTCAGGTTTAGCGCGTTATTCCCCGTCACCAGCGTGAATATCGCACCCTCTTTATCGTTCATGCCCACGGGAACGCCGGATAGCGTTTCAATGCCAATCCCGATCCCGGAAGCGCCTGAATAGCTATCGATGGCCAGGATACCGCGCATTCCGGTCGCTTCGGTTCCAGTGAAAATTACCTGCACTCCGTTACTCAGCGCCGAATCGCAATCCGTTAGTTCAAACACCACAGGTTTGCGGGCAGACTGGCCGCCGGGAATAAAGTCAGAAGCATCAAGCGATGAAAAATCGACTTCAGCAATATCGGCTCCCTGCATTGTTAAGGTACACGGACTGGCGACCAGACTACCGGAAAAATGCAGATTATCTGCCGCTGAGACCGGCAATATCAGCGTTCCCCAGAGGATGAAGGCCACGCCGTGTAATAACGTCTGTTTTTTAACCATTACTGATAATCCACCTGTAATGTTGCCGTCGCATCGAAGTCGCCTTCTGTCAGCGAGGCTCCGCTCTTTTTAACCGGTATGGCTTTCAGAACAGGTGCCGACTGCTCATTTACAGTAATGGTGGACCCCAACGTAAACGGTTGGTCGTTCTGCCTGAGTTCAATCCCCAGCCCCGCCACGCTGGTGTTTATCGCCGCCTGATTAAAATCAGTCACAGAGCCGCTTAGTGTCAGGGTCATTGTCATCGTATCGTCGCGCACCGCTGAATCACAGGTGATCTCATACGGAACATTCTGTGCGTAACGCGTACCATCTATTTTACTAATCAGCATGTTACCGAACTTAACTTCGATCGTCTGATTATGGCTAATCGTGCAATTCGGCGGTGATATTAACGTACCGTGAAACTTAAGATTCTCAGCCGACTGCGCGGCAAAACTGCTGCTTATTAACACCATCAAAGCCATTTTTTTCATTGGTAATCCACCACCAGCGTAGCGCCTGCGTTAAACGCGCCACCTGTTAACGTTACGCCATTATCTTTGACAGGAATCGCCTCGATGGCCGGACCGCTGCCACCGCTGTATTGAAATGACAACCATTGCGTATTGCCGGGTGAAATCAGCTCGCCATCCGTGGCGGTTTGCAGACGGATACCCAATCCATCGACATCGGTTTGCAATACCGGCTCACCATTGATAGTCACCGCATTCCCCTGAATCTGTAACTTCAGGTAATCACTCACTCTGCCGTTACAGCTCAGGCTATAGCCCACCGCCTGCCGATAATTCACCCCATCCACTTTCGTCGTCAACACATTGCCAAATTCCACCTCACCGCCAGTCACAGTACAGGGCGGCGCGGCATTAACGACTATCGTCAGCGTCATGTTGACCGTCTTACTTCCCGCTGCCAGCGGCATACTGACCGCACTCAGCATGGCCGCACACGTTACCGTGCCCAGCCGTAACCGCCATTGCCTCATCTTGCGTCTCCTTGTCGGTTACGACTTTCTGCTTTTTGCTTCATCTACCGCACAACTGTTGTCAGTACAGTTAAAAATCAGCGGTAACCGCGCACCATAATCGTTGACGTAAGTCAGCACAGGCGAGTGACCTAATTCACTGGCGTCCCCTCCCAGCGTCACGTTGCTTTTTGGTGCAATCACTAAAGGGCTAAAGCCTCTGGCTGGTGTGCCGTCCATGCGGTTGCTGGCGTTGCTTAACACCACGTAGTAACCGGTCGGATTGCTCACCTGATAGCCATTGCCCTGACGCTGAAGGGTGATCTTGTATTGCCAGGGATGCTGCATATCGATTTTCGATAGCGCCTGCGGGCGGTAAAAAACTTTGATGCGCGTTTGCAGGGCGATTTGCAGCGTATTGGGCTTGTCGCTTTGCGGCGGAATTTCGCGCACGTTGTAATAAAAAAGGGTTTCCCGATCCTTAGGGAGCGACGCCAGCGCCGGCATCCCCTGAATTTTGACCTGTCCGATTGCCGACGGCTCAATGCGCTGGACCGGTGGGACGACGATTAAAGGCGAGGTGATTTTGACGCCCTTCTCATCTTCCACCCAGGACTGCGCCAGATAGGGCAGTTTGCTGTTGGCGTTTTTCAGATCGACGCTTATCGATTTATCTTCGCCGCGAAACACCAGGCGGGTGCGATCGGGCGCGATGGCAGCCTGGGCGCTACCGTAGCCGCCCAGCAAAAGCAGCAAAACAGCGGCCAGGTTATAACGTTTTAATGGCATCATGAATGCGGTTTCCTGAATCAATGTGTTGGATAACGAGAAGAGAGCGCTTCGGGTTGCGTCGAAGACGTCCGCCGCTGCGTATGAAGCTGGAGTAATGGTTTCTCTTCGGGCTGCGTTGCCTCAGGTGATGAAGCGTCGCCGATGCACGGCAGCAACAGGCCGCTAAACAGATCGCCCGGCAGCGGATCGGGCAACGCCGCTTCACACTGCGTTTTACCTTCCCATGTCACCTGCAACCGCTCGCCGGGGTTAATGCCGATCAGATAAACGCTGCCGCCTTCGCCGACGATCCCTAACTGTTGCTGGCGGCTGTTGTAAACCTCTGCGCCGAAGGGCGGCGTGCCGCCATCGCGCAGGCGGATACTGGCCATGGCTTTTTTACCGCTGAGCACCTCCATGCGGCGATAACCGATCGCCCCTTCCGTCAGGGTCGCCTGAGCGATGGAGAGGATTGCTTCCGCGTCTTCCGGCAACTGGGTAATGTCGATTTTCACCTGGTTGCGGTAGTAGTCGTTGACGTCGACAATGACGGCTTTACCAAACGCGTTGGTATATACCGGCGTGCTGTAGCCGGAGATGGGTACGTTCGCTTCATCGCCGACATCCACCAGCAGCCGCGAGCCGCCGTTGACGCTGGTGCGGTGCAGCGCCCCGCCTTTAGCAGTCAGCGTCGCGCCGCCCTGGATGTTCAGCCCGCCGGAGGTATAGTCGCCTTCCTGATAGTTTGCACTGACGTCAATGTCGGCATAGCTCGCTTGATGACGGTAATAGCCGTCGAGAGTCGCACCGTTATCCGCGCGGCCAGCGTTGATCTGGTAGTTATTGCGATCGTCAATGCGCTCGTAATAGCCGACCTGATTACTGTTGTTGTCATCGCTAAAGGAGCCGTTGTAGCTCAGCGTGCGGTTGTTGCCCCACGGAATACTGAGCGAGACGTACACGCCGTCATCTCGCTCATCATCATATTCATTGCGAAAACCGTTCACCGACAGACTGATCCCGCGCACTTCACCGACATCGAAATAGTGCGACAGCGTCAGGTTATAGCTGTCCTGGTTGGGTTGATTCCAGTAGGTGCGATGGGTGTAGTTGATATAGGCGTTAACGTTTATTGCCGAAAAGTTCTGGCTGTACGTCAGGGTATACATCTCTTTATCGTGGCCGGTGCGCTGACGATCGTTATCGTCATTATGCGTATCGATAAACTCGTCCATCGTCATGTAGTTTTCTTCGGAAAAGCGATAACCAGCAAACGTCAGACGGCTGTCTATATCATCAAAATCTTTAGCGTAGCTGGCACGGAACGAGTTACCCTGAATGGTGCCGTCGCCGTAGGCGCTACCCTCTGGCAGCGTCGCACGGGAATGGGTGACATCGACGGAAAACGCGCCCAGCAGCGCCAGATCGCGCCCCAGTCCTAACGCCAGCGCCTGATAATCCTGCTCGCCGATGGCGCCGCCGTACAGCGACCAGCCGTTAGCAATCCCCCAGGAGGCTTCGGCTGAAGTGAAAAAGCCGCCTTCCATATTGTGATCCCAGTCCTGCGGTCGCCCGGCGGCCAACTTGTAGCGCACCTGGCCGGGACGGGTCAGAAACGGAATGGAGGCGGTGCTGACGTCATATTCCTGTACCTGACCGCTTTGTTCTTCAATTTTGACGTGTAGATCGCCGGATACCGTTTCATTAATGTCCTGAATGCGAAACGGCCCCGCCGGGACCTGCGACTCATAAATCACCCGCCCGCGCTGGGTCACGGTAACTTTGGCGTTGGTGCGCGCCACGCCTGATATATCCGGGGCGTAGCCGCGCAGATTAGGCGGTAACATCTGATCGTCGGTGATAAGGCTGCCGCCGACATAGTTAAAGCCGTCGAAAATATCGGATTCCAGCGATCCTTCGCCCAGCGTTAGCTGCGCCTGAAGTTGCGGGATAGCCCGCCAGGCGTAATAGCGGTTCCAGTCCCAGTTCTGTTCGGAACTGGAGCCAAAGTTGTCTTTATCTTCGCTGTCATTTTCGTGACGATAGTTAGCCTGCCAGTCCGCGCGCAGACGCCACGCGCCGAGGTTGGCACCCACCGTGCCGTTGCCGCTGATGTCATATTCATCGCCGTCATCATGTTCAGCATGTCGCCACTGGCTGTTAACGTTGTAGTCAAATAATACGCCGGGAATCCCTTCATCCCAGCGGGAAGGTGGATCCCACTCTTCATCGCTGTATTCCAGATAGGCCTGCGGAATAATCACCGTCAGCGTTGACTGGCTTAAATCCGTTTGGGTTTCCATCCCTTCCAGTTGATCTGGTTGCAGACACTGACCGGCATTTATCCAGATCATTTTATCTGCTATTTCAGGTTTTAACCCCAGCAGCGATACCAGTTCAGGCGATAAACAGGGATAGGTGTTATCAGGATCGTTATTATCAACGGAATACGTAATAACATTATCCTGGGCAATTTGACTCTGGTTGACCAACACCTGGAGATGATAGCTCCCCGGCATAATGTAGCCTTTACGGGAAAAACGGGAGAGATCCAGGCTGGCATCATCTTTAACATCAAGAAATCGGGTATTAAATTGAATGGGCGCTTCCGCATAGCTATTTTCCGGACCGACAGCCAGAACAATACCCACCACGGCCGCAAGCGTGCTCAGACGAAATTTTTTATAGTGAGCCATCAGACAATCTATCCCTGAAATATATAATCTATTTTTTTACTTTAAGCATTATCCTGCGGCAGACTGCCGCAGGATGATATTTCACTTACAGATAGCTGATCGTGAAGTTTACGGTGCTGCTGAATTCGCCGGTATCGATAGTGGTGGCAGCGGAATCGCCTTTCACCCAGGCTTTGAAGTTAAGAGTCTGTTTCGCCGCCGCAACGCTGCCGTTCATCGTCAGATTTTCGCTGTAAGCGTCGCCCAATTTGATCGCGGAACCCAGGTGGTTGCCGATGACAATGCTGGAACCCGCCATTTCGCCGCCGCCGATACGCATCAGCGCAACGCTACCCGGATTAGCGCTGGATTCGTTACCGATGGCAGAGAAAACGGTAGACGCTTCTTTCTCAGTGGTGAATGCGCAGTTTTCCAGACCGATATGGAAATCGACTTTTGAAGATTCTTTACCGCCCATCAGAGAACCGGTACCGATATGGCCCAGGTTAACGGTCTGGTGTTCGTCGCCAACCACGATTGAACACGGTGAATCTTCAATAGTACCGGTAAAAGTCACCGTACCAGTATTACTGCCTGCAGCATTGGCAAAGCTGGAAACACCCATAACCAGTGCGGCAGCAACCGCAGCTTTTACTGCTGTATTCATTTTTCATCCTTATTAAAAGTTGGTGAGTATTTTTACGCTATTCACACGGAGTTATACTCAATACCCCATGTTTATATTAGTAGATATATATTATATGACGAGTTATGAAATTGCCGATGCAACATTCAAAAGAAGCAAACAACACGTTAATAAATAACATCCCTTAGGCGCGGTGAAGTATTTTCCATTAAAAACCCAAAGACAAGTGTTTTTTATTTAAAGGATTATCAGAATTAAATAATAAATATTTTTACCGTTCAAAAAACAAACAAAGCAAGCAAGACGGGAGAGCCAAAAAAGCAATAAACATGTCAAAATGAATAAAAAAAGATCAGAATTACAGTACTGAATATATAGCAATGACGCGTAACATTTATTTTTGGTATAAATTTCATTAAAAAAAACAAAAAATGCTAAATTACATTTTTTTTGTTTACTCGTGGCAATTAATTTATTTTAATAGAGTTGTTTTTTATTACTTCGATAAAAAAATAATATTTTATTATCGAAGTTTTATAATGAAAATTTATTATTAAATTAAAATTGATTTACGAGATGCATTAAAGATGCGGCATCCACATCTTAATATTTAAAAAGGCTTAATACCGAAACCGGTAATTCTTATTATTGAATAGATCATGCCGCAATTTATCATCAACGTTTCGGGCCTGGATATGTTGAAATTAGTCACCCTGTTCAGAAGACAGCAGCGCGCCACTGAAATAGCACATGACTTATCGATACAGAAATAACACCTGCTTCTTGCTGAAAATAAAAGCAGAATTCCCTCGATAAAACGTGACAGGACAGCTCTCGCACCTGATAGCGTTCAGCTATTTTTAGGTCTACAAAATATTGCCACAACATATTGATATTGTGTAATTTGTAGGTCGGGTTGAGCATGGCTGCCACCCGACATAAATGTGGCACAGCCTTTTTTTACCGGCTCTGTTTACGTAGCAAATAGATAAAATACGGCGCGCCAATAAAGCTTGAAAGCAGTCCCGCCGGGATCTGATACGGAAATAGCGCCATCCTGCCGCACCAGTCGGCAAAGACCAGTAAAACGCCCCCTGCCAGCGCCGAGATGACCATATGCGGCATCGTCCGGCGAAAACCGAGCATCCGCGCAATATGCGGCGCCATCAGTCCAACGAAACTCAGCGGCCCAATGGTCATCGTCGCGGTTGCCGTCAAACACGCCGCCAGCGCCAGCAGCGCGATACGCGACGGCGTAAGCGCCATGCCCACCGCGCGCGCGGCATCGCCGCCCAGGGGCAAAATCGTTAACCAGCGGCGACACAACGGCACAATGGCCAGCAAAATCACCATCACGATCGCGGTTCGCGTAACCTGCCCGCCAGTGGCGTTATAGGTAGATCCTGCGATCCAGGTCAACACTTCCGCCATCCGCGGGTCGCCGCTCGCCTGGAGCATCATTAGCAGCATGGTAAACGCGGTGCTGAGCGCCATCCCCGCCAGCAACATCCGTTGCGGCGAGAAACCGCCGCGCCCGGCGGCTAACATAATAATCAGCAGTGTCGCCGCCGCGCCCAGGCTTCCGGCAGGCAGTAGCCAACCGAAAGCATTCCCCGGCACCAAAAACAGCATCAACACCACGCCAAACGCGGCTCCGGAACTGATCCCCAGCACTTCCGGACTGGCCATTGGATTACCGGTCAGACGCTGAATAATGCAGCCCGCCACCGCCAGCATGACGCCCGCCATTAACGCCGCCAGTATCCGCGGCCAGCGCCACGGCATCAGTTCTTCAAGCAGCGTTCCGCTCGCCCACGTCCAGCCGTGCGCGTCGCGACCAAAAGAGAGCGCGCCCCATGTTGCCAGCAGCAGGAGCGCGCCACCGGCAACGGCAAAAGCAAGAACGTGCCGACGTTCCGCCGCCACACGATCGCTGGCGTTCATATCCGGCGCGCTCATGCTTTTAAGCCGCGGCAGCAGCCACAGGAGCAGCGGCGCGCCGATTAACGCCGTCACTGACCCGGTGGAAACCTCCATCCATACGCGGGTTAGCCAAAGGATAATCTGATCGGATAGCCACAAAATAAGCGCCCCAATGAGCGGCGCCAGCATCAGGCGCGCCAGCAGACGTCTTGCGCCAAGCATTTTCGCCAGCAGCGGCGCAAACAGGCCGATAAAACCGATAATGCCCACCGCGTTGACCAGCAGAGCGCTCAACACAATCGCCAGCGACAGCGCCGCCAGACGCGCTAACGACAGCGCCAGACCCAGATTACGCGCAACGCCGTCATCCAGCCCCATCAGCGTCATCGGACGTAACAACAATAACGTGAGCATCACACCGCCCAGCAACTGCGGCCACAGACGCTGCACGCCGCTCCAGTCGGTTTGCGTTAGCGTTCCGGTGCTCCATAAAAACATGCTTTGCAACTGATCGTGGTGGAAAATCACCAGTAACTGGTTGATTGCGCCACAGTAAAGGCTGACCACCAGCCCGGCGAGGATCAGGGTCACTGGCGACAGGCGTTTGCCCCACGCTACGCCAAACACCAGCGCGCCGACGATGCAGGCTCCCGTCAGGGCGGCAAACTGCGTCGCCAGCGCGCCGGGAATCGCCCAAAGCGTAGTCACCGTGATCCCCAATTGCGCGCCGGTCGCCACGCCCAGCGTGGTCGGTTCCGCCAGCGGGTTACGCAATACTTGCTGGAACAGGACGCCTACCAGCCCAAGCCCCGCGCCCACCAGCAGCGAAATCGCCAGTCTTGGCAACAGGCTGTAATGAAAAATCATCTGCTCAATGATGTCGATATCCGGTGACCAGATAGCCTGTTGCCACTGGCTGCGCGGTAGCGCAACGGAGAAGTTAACCCATGTCAGCCAGCAGGCGGCAACAAACAGCGCCAATAACAGCAACGCCGGATGGCGGCTTCGCCTTATCCGGCCTACAAAGCGCCCGAACCGTAGGTCGGATAAGGCGTTTTTCACGCCGCCATCCGGCATTTCACGTTTTCTGCTCACGCTTTGCCTCCCAACACGTTATTCAGGATGCGGACAAAATGCATCGTGGAGAGGGTCGCGCCATAGAACCAAACGGCGGGCACCCGGTGAAAGCGCCCGGCGCGGACAAACGGCATGGCCTGCCACAGCGGCGTTGCCATCAGCGCGTTCATATCGGTGCTATTCCCGTGATCGAAGCAGATCACATCCGCTTCTTTATACATCGCCAGCCGATCGATGCTAACCGCCGTACTGCCCCAAAAGTTGGTTTCACCCTGCCAGGCATTGACAATGCTATACTCGTCCAGCACCTCCTGGAACAGGCAATTCGGGCCGAGCACCAGCATATGCCGCGGATCGATAAGCGTCGTCATCAGTAACGGACGCCCCCCGCGGCGGATAAAATGCGGCTTCTGGCTGGCGATGAAGCGATCGTATTGCGCCAGATGTTTTTCTGCCGCAGCTTCCAGATTCAGCGTCTGCGCCAGTTCAACCAGCGAGCGTCGGGCTACCGCCAGCGGCTTTTTGCCGTCGCTAAAATCGAACCCGCGCCCCGGCGCGATCCGCGCCAGTTTTTCCGGCGAGGGACCGTAACCTGCCGACCAGACCATAAACGACGGCTTCATCTCCGTCAGTAGTTCGAGATTGGGTTCAGTGCGAAGACCCACATCAATCACCGAATCCGGCAACGGCGGTTCGCTAACCCACAGCTTATAATTTGGCACGTCCGCCACGCCATAAGGCGTAATACCGAGCGCCAGCAGCAGCTCAACCGGCAGCCACTCCAGCGCCACAATCCGGCGGGGATCGATAGCGGCAGCCTGCGCCGTATTCATTTGCCACAGCAGCGGCGAGAGCGCCATCGCCGTTAATAAACGGCGGCGAGTCAGAGGATATAAATCACGCATTAATACACAAAACTCACAGGTGCCGCGCCCGCCGGATGCGGAAGGATACCCATCGGGATACCGTAAATCCGTTCCAGCGTGTCACTGCGCATCAGTTCCGCAGGCGTTCCTTGCGCAATCATTTCACCGCCGCGTAGCGCGACTAAATAATCACAGTAGCGGGCCGCCATGTTGATATCGTGCAGCACCGCAACCACCGTCAGCCCGCGCTGCTGGCTTAAACGATGCACCAGCGCCAGCACGTCCACCTGATGGGCGATATCCAGCGCTGACGTCGGCTCATCCAGCAGCAGACAACGGCTGTCCTGCGCGACCAGCATGGCAATCCACGCGCGCTGGCGCTCGCCGCCGGAAAGGCTGTCTACCAGACGATGCGCCAGCGGTTTTAAGCCGACCAGCGTAATCGCCTCGTCTACTTTTTCCCGGTCCGCGACGCCAAAGCGTCCCAGCGCGCCGTGCCACGGATAGCGGCCAATCGCCACCAGTTCGCGCACCGTCATTCCTTCCGCCTGCGGCAATTGTTGAGGCAGATAGGCAACTTTGCGGGCAAACGCCTTGCTGCTCCAGCTCGCCAGCGGCTGATTGTCGAGCAGAATATCCCCTTCGGAAGGCGGCTGATGGCGGCCCAGCATTTTTAACAGCGTGGATTTACCGGAACCATTATGACCGATAAGTCCGGTGACGCGACCTGCGGGAAACGTTAACGAGAGAGGGTGTAAAAGCGTGCGGCCCGGCACACGAAAGGCGACGCTTCGCAGCGCAAAGGTGGTATCGGAATGAATGTGGTTTTCCTGCATCGCAGCCAACTTGTAAAACGGGCACGGCAAGCCGTGCCCAAAAAGAAATTAGAAACGGAAGGTTGCCGTTGCAACGACCTGACGTTCTGCGCCCCAGAAACAGCCGTAGGTCTGGAAGCAGCTGGCGACGTATTCGCGGTCGAGCAGATTATTAACGTTAACCGCAATGCTGGAGCCCGCCATACCAAAACGCGCCAGATCGTACTTGACGACCGCATCCATCACCGCTGCGCTGCCTACCTTGAAGCTATTAGCCGGATCGCCGTAACTGGAACCAATAAAACGACCGCCTGTTCCCAGCGTTAAACCTGACAACGGACCGTCGTTGAAGGTGTAATCGCCCCACAACGACGCCATGTGTTCAGGCACCTGCTCTGGCGTATTCCCTTTCAGATTAGTGTCTTTCGTGTATTCAGCATCAGTATAAGTGTAAGACGCCGTCATATTGATGTTAGCCGTCAATGCTGCTTTGGCTTCCAGCTCTACACCTCGCGCACGAATTTCGCCTGCCGGCACCTGCGCTAATGGGTTGGTTGGATCGGCGGTCAGGTTATTGGTTTTGGTCAGCTGATAAACGGCACCCGTAACAACAACCGGCATGTCTTTCGGTACATATTTCACCCCTGCTTCATATTGCTCGCCTTTTGACGGCTTGTAAGAAACGCGTGGGGTGCTCCACAAATCGAAGGCGCTTGGCTCGAAAGATTGGCTATAGCTGAAGTAAGGTGAAATTCCATTATCGAATACGTAGTTTACGCCACCGCGCCAGGTGAACTGGTGGTCATTACGTTCAATATATCCTTCTGTCGGCGTAGTGGAATTCTGACGCACCGTTGTCGCTTGTTTAGACCAGTCATAGCGGCCGCCGAGAGTAAATACCCACTTATTCCATTCCGCCTGATCCTGAACATAGAGGCCTGTTTGTTTACTTTCGTTCATCTGGTACGGCTCAGCGCCGCCGAAAGCAAAGTATTCAGGATGGTAATTGTTATAGAGATCGATTGACGGCGCGCTACCAAACGTCGCGTTAATATCATTACGCATACGCATGAAATCGACACCCGTCAGCAACGTATGATCAATATCGCCGGTCGCGAATTTACTTTCCAGTTGTGTATCTACGCTGAAATTCTGTAAACGCTCGTTGTCAACGATAGTACCGCGGTTAAGCGTATGTCCGTCCGCCGCAATCCCCGTGCCATAGACGCTTTTTTGCGCGGTTTTCATTTCGACAAAACGTAAATTCTGGCGCACGGTAAAGGTGTCGTTGAAGCCATGCTCGAAACTGTATCCCACCATTTTCTCGTTACGAGAATAGGTGTTGTTTGACGCCCCTTCATTAAAATCTGTTGGCAAGCGTTTACCATTCGGTAACGGTTCAACCGTTCCTTCTTTCGGCAGCCAGCCGTAGTAGCCGGTCTCTGGTTCGTTCTGGAAATAAGAAAGGAACGTAAAATTCGTTTTCTCATCAGGACGCCAGGTAAAAGAGGGCGCAATCGCATAGCGCTGCGACTCAGAACTCTTTTGCTGCTCATTTGTCGAACGCGCCAGTCCCGTCAGACGATATGAGAACTCACCGTTGTCATCCAGGGAATCACTAAAATCAAAACCGGTCTGGAACAAATTGTCCGTCCCCATTTTGAATTGAATTTCTTTCAGCGGCTCAGTAGTCGGCCGCTTGCTAACCATCGAAATGATACCGCCCGGGTTGCTCTTACCGTAGAGGACGGACGTTGGGCCACGCATCAACTCAACACGCTCAAGCATGTAGGGATCAATAACCGCATCGTTGTAGAAGTTCCCCTGCAATTTCAGGCCATCCAGATAGTTGTTCTGGCTCAGGCCGACGGAAGAGAAGCCACGGATAATCACGAAGTCATAGGTATTGGAAGCGCCGCGGCTGCTTACCGTTACACCCGGCGTGTAACCCAACGCTTCTTTTACTGACTGGAATTGATGCATCTGCATCTCTTCGTTAGTGACCACCGAAACCGACTGTGGCGTTTTTTCGATAGGTGTATCAGTTTTGGTGGTGGTGGCGGAACGCTTCGCGGCGATGGTCGGAGCCGGTCCCCAGGCACTTTCCTGCGCGGCAGGCGCTGCGGTTACGGTAATGGTTTCTTCTTTCGGTTGAACCGCCGCCTGTGCATAGACAGACATGCCGCTAACCGCTGTGGCTACTACAACTGCGATTTTACGCAGTGAGGAGTTTGGCTGAGCAGTTTTAAGACGCGCCATTGGTATATCTCTGATGAAAGTGAATGATAACGTAAACGATAATTATTATTATAACCGCAGCATGATAGGCGAAATATCGTCGCAATGGCAAGCGATACGCGGCCCTACGAAAACTAAGGGGTTAAGAAACAACCAGATGAAAAGGAAGGGTTAATAAATTAGACTGAAATGTTATTTATGGAGGATTTGCCGGATGGCGACGTAAGCGTCTTATTCGGCCTACGTCGCACATAATGGAGTCGTAACGGTGTAGACCGGGTAAGCACAGTGCCACCCGGCACTATTACCGTGATTAATTGCCGCCGAACATCTCCTTAATCCAGCCGGCAACGCCGTCGCTCTTCTCTTCTTTCGGCGGCTGTTGCTGCGCAGGCTGCTGCGGCTGAGACGACTGATCGAACGGATTGCCTGACGGCTGCTGCTGTTGCTGCATCATCTCGCCCTGCTGGCACAGCGTATTTGGATCGTCCGTCCAGACCGGCAGAGTGCGCATACCGCCGCTACAGACAAAATTACCGTCGTAATCAACGCCCATATCCACCACATCTTCCGGCGGCGTCAGAACTAAAGGCGTCGGCGTCTGGTTCGCCAGATAGCGCTGGTAAATCGCCATCGCGCCGCTGGCGCCGTACAATTTCGTCGGCTGGTTGTTATCACGGCCTACCCAGGTGATAGTCACCTGGCTGCCGTCGATACCGGCAAACCAGGTATCGACATTGTTGTTTGTCGTCCCGGTTTTACCCGCCAGATGCAGACCCGGATATTTCGCGCCAAGCTGACGCCCCGTACCACGCTGGACGACCTGCTGCATTGTCCAGAGCGTCAGGTAAGCCGCCTGTGCCGGTACGGCGCGTTCAGCTTGCGGATAACTTTGGTACAGCACCTTACCATCTTCCGCAATAACCGAACGCAGCGCTGATAACGGCGCGCGATTTCCGCCGCTGGCGATAGTCTGGAACGCCTGCGCCACTTCGATCGGCGTCAGGTTCAGCGCTCCTAACAGCATAGCCGGAACCGGATTGAGCTGATCTTTCGGCACGCCGAGCTTCGTCCAGGTATCGGTTACCGCCGGTAAACCTAACGCCATCCCCAGATTGACCGTCGGTACGTTCATTGAGCGAGTTAACGCATCCACCAGCATCACTTTCCCGCTTTCGCTGTAGCGACGATCGTCGTTCTGCGGCGACCAGACCTGACCATTCGGCTGGCGCAGAGAAATCGGCGCATCGGCAATCCAGGTGTTCAGACGGTATAAGTTCGGCTGACTTAACGCGGTCAGATAGGTCGCCGGTTTCGCCAGCGACCCGATGGAACGGCGCGCCTGCATGGCACGGTTATAGCCGGCATACTGCGGCTCCGCCCCGCCAACCATCGCGCGCACCTCGCCGCTAAAGCGATCCACTACCACCATCGCGGTTTCCAGATCGCTCAATTTACGCTGCTTCTTCAACGCCGGAATGCCTTCGACAACGGCTTTTTCTGCGGCATCCTGCGCCACGGAGTCAAAGGTGGTGAAGATCTTCACGCCGGAGAGATCTTTAATTTTATCCCCCAGCTTCGCCTGCAGTTCCTGACGAACCATCTGCATAAACGCTGGCTGCGGTGAAATAACGCCGCCGCGCGGCTGTACGCCAAGCGGACGCGCGCTCAGCATGTCATAGAGTTCCTGATCGATGATTTTCTGCTGCTGTAACAGGCGTAACACCAGGTTACGACGCTCCAACGCCAGTTTCGGGTTACGCCACGGGTTATAAATCGACGCCCCTTTTACCATCCCCACCAGTAACGCCTGCTGATCGAGGCTCAGTTCCTCTACCGGACGACCAAAGTAATACAGGCTCGCCAGCGGAAAACCGCGAATTTCATTGTCCCCGCTTTGACCGAGGTAGACCTCGTTCATGTACAGCTCAAGAATACGATCTTTACTGTAACGGGCATCCATGATCAGCGCCATGTAGGCTTCATTCGCTTTACGCCAGTATGATCTTTCGCTGGAGAGGAACAGGTTCTTCACCAGCTGCTGGGTCAGCGTACTGGCCCCCTGCACCGTGCGTCCCGCCGTCAGGTTGGCCAGCACCGCACGCCCGATAGAGTAAAGACTAATGCCATCATGCTCATAGAAATGACGGTCTTCCGTCGCCAACAGCGTATCGACCAGCAGATCCGGGAAACCGCTGCGCGGGACGAATAAACGCTGCTCGCCATTTGGCGAAGAAAGCATGGTGATAAGCCGCGGATCGAGACGGAAGAAGCCAAACTGGCGGTTGTTATCCAGATTGACGATGGTTTCCAGACGCCCGTCACTGAACGTCAGCCGCGCGCGCACCTGCCCTTCTTTGCTGTCCGGGAAGTCAAACGGACGACGGATCATCTCAATGCTATTGGCCTGCACGGTAAATTCGCCGGGACGGGTCATCTTCGTCACCAGACGATACTGCGTCGCTTCCAGCAATTTCACCATCTCGTTTTTGCTGACAGGCATGTCTGGCTCAAGGTTCACCATCCGGCCATATACCGCCGCCGGAAGCTGCCAGACCTTGCCATCGATACGGCTGCGGATTTTTTGATCCAGATAGACGCCGTAAATGGCGAACAGCACCACAAAAACGATAAACAGTTTTAGCAATAGCCACAGCCAGCCGCGCTTGCCACGAGGCTTACGCCCTTTGCCCTTACCTTTACGCGGCATCGGTTCTTCATCCTCATAGTCATCATCATAATCGTCGTCATGCTGCCGACGACGGCTCACCTTTTGTTTCACAGGACGTGACGGTTTCCCCTTACGTCCAATCGGCTCGCGGTCATTCCCCGCCATGCTTTTTCTCCGCAACATACAGGCGCAAAGGCCCGATTCTCTATTCTTCCGCCAGACGACAGAAGAAGAAATCTCTCAATTTACTCTTTTGCCGGATGGCGATTAACGCCTTATCTGGCCTGGAGGCAACGTATAACACGTCACGAATACTTCTTCGTGCGCCGCGTTGGGGCCGTATTCGCCGGATCGTCCGGCCAGACATGTTTGGGGTAACGGCCCTTCATCTCTTTTTGCACTTCGCGATACGCCCCCTGCCAGAAAGCGCTTAAATCGCGCGTAATCTGTAGCGGTCGCTGCGCTGGCGAAAGCAGTTCCAGCACCAGCGGCACGCGGCCCTGAGCGATGGTTGGGGTCTTCGCTTCGCCAAACATTTCCTGCATTCTGACCGCCAGCGCGGGCGGGTTATCTTCATGATAACGAATCGTTATTCGGCTTCCCGTCGGCACAGTGTAATGCCCAGGCAGTTCACTATCCAGACGTTGCAGCATGGCATAGTCAAGCAGTCCCCGTAACGCCTGATTAACGTTCAGGGATTTTAGCCCTCGTAACGACTGTACGCCTGTCATGTGCGGCAGCAACCAATTTTCCAGAGTTGCCAGCAGCGACGCCTCATCCACGGCAGGCCAGTCATATTCCGGCAGCCATTTCGCCGCACAGTGCAGACGCAGACGGAACTGCTCCGCTTCCGGCGTCCAGTTAAGGACGGACAGACCTTTATCGCGGATGCCGTTCAGCATCGCCTGATGAAGCTCCTCTTCAGACGGCTTCGCCAGTGGCTGAACGCTAACCGTCAACTGTCCAATACGCATTCTGCGCCATGCTTTCAACGTTCCCTGCGCCTCGTCCCATTCAACCGTGTCGGACTGGCGCAGTAAATCAGGACACGCCTGAATCAGCGAGGCAATATCCAGCGGCTGCGCCAACAATATTCGGGCGTCCGGCGAGGCGCTACCTTGCAGTAACAGCGGCGCGATCAGCCATTCATGACGTCCCAACGCGTCATCCGCATCTAACATCGCGCCCATACCATTGGCTAACTGATAGCGCCCTTCCTGACCACGACGCCGCGCGATGCGGTCGCTAAACGCTCTGGCCAACAGCGGCATAATAAGCGCGCTATCCGGCTCGCCATTACGCACCTGCAGCCGTTTTAAAAGCTGCTGGCTACGCTGCTGCCAGCCCGGCTGTCGCCGCGAAAATACTACGCTTAAATCCGTACCGCCGCCGCGCGGCGGGTCCTCAAGGATGGCCGCGAGCATGGCGGCAGTGGCGGCGCTATCGCCCTCGCCAGCGTTGACTAACATCGCCGCCAGGCGCGGATCGTTACCCATTGCCGCCATTTTCCGGCCCCGCGCGCTTAACCGCTCGCCCTCCAGCGCGCCTAACATCAATAATAAACGGCGGGCGGCCTGAAGATTCACCTCCGGCGGCCTGTCCAGCCAGAAAAGCGATGCCGGATCGTGACATCCCCACTGCAACACCTCCATCAATAAACCGGAAAGGTCGCTGTGTAAGATTTCCGGATCGCTTTGCGCCGCCGCCCGCTCCGCCTGTTCTTTGGCCAGCAGATGTAAACAGATACCCGGCGCCAGTCGTCCGGCGCGCCCCGCGCGCTGCGTCATTGATGCCTGACTGATACGCTGCGTAACCAGCCGCGTCAGTCCCGTTCGCGCGTCAAATCGCGCCACGCGCTCCTGAGCGCTATCGACGACCAGACGAATCCCTTCAATCGTCAAACTGGTTTCGGCAATGTTAGTCGCCAACACCACTTTACGCATCCCGGCGGGTGCCGGAACAATCGCTTTGCGTTGCGCCTCCAGAGACAATGCGCCATACAGCGGACAAAGCAGGACATCGCTGCCTACCCGCGACGCCAGATGTTCATGAACGCGCTGTATTTCGCCTACGCCGGGTAAAAATAGCAGCAGCGAACCGTTTTCATTGCGCAACAGTTCCGCTGTCGCCATCGCGACGGCTTCATCAAAACGCAAATGCGTCGCGAGCGGCTGATAACGTCGCTCCACCGGGAACGCGCGCCCCTCCGAGACGATCGTCGGCGCATCAGGCAGTCGCTGACAAAGCCTGTCGTTATCCAGCGTCGCAGACATGATTAACAGCCTGAGATCGTCACGGAGCCCTTGCTGGATATCCAGCAACAGCGCTAACGCTAAATCCGCCTGTAAACTGCGCTCATGAAATTCATCCAGTATCACCAGCCCCACGCCGCGTAATTCGGGATCGCGCTGAATCATTCTGGTCAATACGCCTTCGGTCACCACTTCCAGCCGGGTACGCGGCCCCACGCAGCTTTGCGCGCGCATCCGGTAACCTACCGTTTCGCCAGGCTTTTCATTCAACGCTTCCGCCAGACGCTGCGCGACATTACGCGCCGCCAGACGACGCGGTTCAAGCAGGAGGATTTTTCCAGCAACCGGCCCCTGTTGCAGGAGTTGCAACGGCAGCCAGGTGGATTTCCCCGCCCCGGTAGGCGCGGACAACAAAACCTGCGGCGCGGTTTTTAGGGCTGTCAACAATTCAGGCAATACGGCGGCAACGGGCAATGACGTCACAAACGGCTCCACGGGGTTAACTTTCTTTGCGCCGCATTGTAGCATCGTGTTAATCCATAACCGAGTATCCCTATGTCTGAGCCAAAACGGCTGTTTTTTGCGATTGACTTACCCGACGACGCGCGCGCGCAAATTATCGCCTGGCGCGCCGCCCATTTTGCGTCTGAAGACGGACGCCCCGTCGCAGCGGCGAACCTACACCTGACGCTGGCCTTTTTAGGCGACGTCAGTAGCGATAAGCAGCGCGCTCTTGCGCAACTGGCCGGACGAATTCGCCAGCCGGGCTTTACGCTACATCTGGATGACGCCGGTCAGTGGCTGCGTTCACGCGTGGTGTGGCTGGGGATGCGCCAGCCGCCGCGCGGGTTGTTGCAGTTGGCTAATATGCTGCGCGCGCAGGCCGCCCGCAGCGGTTGTTACCAAAGCCCGCAGCCTTTTCACCCGCATATTACGCTGCTGCGCGACGCCAGCCATACGGTGGCTATCCCGCCGCCGGGCTTTTGCTGGTCATTTCCGGTCACGTCGTTTGCACTTTACGCCTCTTCGTATGGGCAAGGCCGTACCCGCTATGCCGAGCTGCAGCGCTGGACGCTGGGCGAATAATAATGAAGGAATGTCGATGCTATTCTCACCCCCTTTACAACGCGCTACGCTGATTCAGCGCTATAAACGTTTTTTAGCCGATGTGATCACCCCTGACGGTACAACGCTTACGCTGCACTGTCCTAATACTGGCGCGATGACCGGCTGCGCCACGCCTGGCGATACCGTCTGGTATTCGACATCAGAAAATACTAAACGCAAATATCCGCATACCTGGGAATTGACTGAAACGCAATCCGGCGCATTCATTTGCGTGAATACGCTGCGGGCGAACCAGCTAACGAAAGAAGCAATTCAGGAGAATCGCCTGCCGGCGCTGGCGGGGTACAATATTCTGAAAAGTGAAGTCAAATATGGCGCCGAGCGCAGCCGTATAGATTTTATGTTACAGGCAGATTTCCGCCCGGACTGCTATATTGAAGTGAAATCGGTCACGTTAGCGGAAAAAGAAAACGGTTATTTTCCCGACGCCATCACCGAACGAGGGCAAAAACATCTTCGGGAATTGATGGGCGTTGCGGCGGCAGGTCATCGCGCAGTGGTGGTGTTCGCGGTGCTGCACTCCGCCATTACACGTTTTTCACCCGCACGTCATATCGATATAAAATACGCGCAGCTATTGAGCGAGGCTCAGAATAAAGGCGTGGAAGTTTTAGCTTATAAAGCAGAACTTTCAGCCCAAAAAATGGAACTGAACGAACCAGTACCCATAACGTTGTAGTGGAATAACAGCCTGATTATTAAGTATTCTGGCCGCGTGCGTAAATACGCTTTTCCTCACAGGGTTGTCAAGTGTTACGTTTAGATAATTGCTATCCGGAAAAGCATCTGCTATTTATAGCGACCTGATTTTCCCCCGAACATGGGGATCGATAGTGCGTGTTAAGGAGAAGCAACATGCAAGAAGGGCAAAACCGTAAAACATCGTCCCTGAGTATTCTCGCCATCGCTGGGGTGGAGCCGTACCAGGAGAAACCGGGCGAAGAGTATATGAACGAAGCCCAGCTATCGCACTTCAAGCGTATTCTTGAAGCATGGCGTAATCAACTCCGGGATGAAGTCGATCGCACTGTGACGCACATGCAGGACGAAGCCGCCAACTTCCCCGATCCGGTCGATCGCGCCGCGCAGGAAGAGGAGTTTAGCCTGGAGTTACGTAATCGTGACCGTGAGCGCAAACTGATCAAAAAGATCGAGAAGACGCTGAAGAAAGTGGAAGATGAAGACTTCGGTTATTGCGAGTCCTGCGGGGTGGAGATTGGTATCCGCCGCCTGGAAGCGCGTCCAACAGCCGATCTGTGCATCGACTGCAAAACGCTGGCTGAAATTCGCGAAAAACAGATGGCGGGTTAATCCCGTTCGTTTCTACCCTATTTATGACAGGCGGGAGTTTTCCCGCCTTATTCTTTATTGCCCGCAGCATGACTGACTCACACTATATTGGCCGTTTCGCGCCGTCGCCATCCGGCGAACTGCATTTCGGCTCGTTAATCGCCGCCCTCGGCAGCTATCTACAAGCCCGTGCGCAACGCGGAATTTGGCGCGTTCGCATCGAGGATATCGACCCCCCACGTGAAGTTCCCGGTGCCGCAGCGACCATTCTGCGCCAGCTGGAACATTACGGCCTGCACTGGGATGGCGAGGTCTTATGGCAATCACAGCGTCATGAGGCTTATCGCGAGGCGCTGGCCTGGCTTCACGAGCAGGGACTGAGCTACTACTGCACTTGCCCCCGCTCGCGCATTCAACGTCTGGGCGGTATTTACGACGGCCATTGTCGGACGTTATGCCACGGGCCGGAGAATGCCGCCGTCAGAATTAAACAGCAGCATCCGGTGATGCATTTCCATGATGCCTTGCGCGGCGACATCCAGGCTGACCCACAGCTGGCGAGCGAAGATTTTATTATCCACCGCCGCGACGGACTGTTTGCTTATAATCTGGCCGTGGTGGTCGACGATCATTTTCAGGGGGTGACGGAGATCGTCCGCGGCGCAGATTTAATCGAACCCACTGTCCGACAACTTTCGCTGTATAAACAGTTTGGCTGGCGTGCGCCAGGCTACGTGCACCTTCCGCTGGCGCTCAACGAACAAGGCGCTAAACTTTCCAAGCAAAATCATGCCCCTGCCCTGCCGCAAGGCGATCCGCGCCCGGTACTGGTCCAGGCATTGCGCTTTTTAGGCCAACGCGACGTCGTAGCGTGGCAGGAGATGTCTGTTGAGGAGTTGCTGCGCTTTGCGGTGGCGCACTGGAGGCTTACAGCCGTACCCACATCGGCTAATGTAAATCCGGCATTCTCAAATGCGTCTCGCTGAGCTATGATTAGCCGCTATTTTTGCTCATCGTCTTTCGCATTGCTGCGGCGTTAATGATGCTTACAGCCCAGGTCGCGTTGCTCTCTTACGCCCGTCTGCCGTAATGCGAAAGACATAGAGTAAGTTGATCTTATTAATGTATGACACTACCGAGGTGCGCTATTTTTACCCGAGTCGCTAATTTTTGCCGTAAGGTGTTAAGCCGCGAGGAGAGCGAGGCAGAACAAGCCGTCGCCCGTCCACATATGACGATTATCCCGCGTGAACAGCACGCTATCTCCCGCAAAGATATCAGTGAAAATGCCCTCAAGGTACTGTACAGGCTGAACAAAGCGGGCTATGAAGCCTACCTGGTCGGCGGCGGCGTCCGCGATCTCCTGCTCGGCAAAAAGCCGAAGGATTTCGACGTGACTACCAACGCAACACCGGATCAGGTACGGAAATTATTCCGCAATTGCCGTCTGGTGGGACGTCGTTTCCGCCTGGCTCACGTGATGTTTGGCCCGGAAATTATCGAAGTGGCAACGTTTCGTGGTCATCATGAAGGCAGTGAAAGCGACCGTACGACCTCCCAGCGTGGGCAAAACGGTATGCTGCTGCGCGACAACATCTTCGGCTCTATCGAAGAAGATGCCCAGCGCCGCGATTTCACCATCAACAGCCTTTACTACAGCGTGGCGGATTTTACCGTGCGCGATTACGTCGGCGGGATGCAGGATCTGCAAGAAGGCGTGATTCGCCTGATCGGCAATCCGGAAACGCGCTACCGCGAAGATCCGGTTCGAATGCTGCGCGCCGTGCGTTTCGCTGCGAAGCTCAATATGCGTATCAGCCCTGAAACGGCTGAGCCAATCCCGCGTCTGGCAACCTTGCTAAACGACATTCCTCCCGCGCGCCTGTTCGAAGAGTCGCTGAAGCTGTTGCAGGCGGGGAACGGTTACGAAACCTATCAACAACTGCGGGAATACCACCTCTTCCAGCCGTTGTTTCCTACCATTACGCGTTATTTCACCGAAAACGGCGACAGCGCAATGGAACGCATCATTGCGCAGGTGTTGAAGAATACGGATAACCGCATCCGTAACGAGATGCGCGTTAATCCGGCATTTTTGTTTGCCGCCATGTTCTGGTATCCGCTGCTGGAGATGGCGCAAAAAATCGCTCAGGAGAGCGGTCTGGCCTATTACGACGCTTTCGCGCTGGCCATGAATGATGTGCTGGATGAGGCCTGCCGTTCACTGGCGATCCCGAAACGCCTTACCACGCTTACCCGTGATATTTGGCAGCTTCAGTTACGCATGTCGCGACGTCAGGGCAAACGCGCCTGGAAACTGATGGAACATCCCAAATTCCGCGCCGCGTTTGATTTACTGGAGCTGCGCGCTCAGGTGGAAAATAATACTGAACTGCAACGTCTGGCGCAGTGGTGGGCCGAGTTTCAGGCTTCCGCGCCGCCGGAACAAAAAGGGATGCTCAACGAGCTGGACGACGATCCTGCTCCACGCCGCCGCCGTTCACGTCCGCGCAAACGCGCGCCGCGCCGCGAGGGCACCGTATGACGATCGCGTATATCGCGCTTGGCAGTAATCTGGCCTCTCCGCTGGAGCAGGTCAATGCCGCCCTGAAGGCTATCGCCGACATTCCCGATAGCCGTATCGTCACGGTGTCTTCGTTTTACCGCACGCCGCCGCTTGGCCCACAGGATCAGCCCGATTACCTGAACGCTGCGGTGGCGCTGGATACCGCCCTCGCCCCCGAAGAATTGCTTAACCATACCCAGCGCATTGAGCTGCAACAGGGCCGGGTGCGCAAGGCCGAACGCTGGGGGCCACGCACGCTGGATCTCGACATTATGCTGTTTGGCGATGAAGTCATTAACACCGACCGTCTGACCGTGCCGCACTACGACATGAAAAACCGCGGTTTTATGCTGTGGCCGTTATTCGAAATCGCTCCTGATCTGATCTTTCCGGATGGTATCAGCCTGCATCAGCATCTCACCCATCTTGGTGCTGCAAAACCCGCCCACTGGTAAAACATCGCCTCCCCTTTAGCGTTTACTGCTTTAGCGCCAAACGATTGCTTAAATCAATTGCCCCCCTGAATATGACTGTTAGAATGCCGGGAAATATAACTTTTACCATCAGGAAACGTTATGAAACCCACCACTATTTCACTGCTGCAGAAATGCAAGCAAGAGAAAAAACGCTTCGCGACAATTACCGCCTACGACTACAGCTTCGCTAAGTTATTTGCCGACGAAGGTATCAATGTGATGCTGGTTGGCGACTCTCTGGGCATGACAATTCAGGGGCACGACTCCACCCTGCCGGTCACCGTGGAAGATATCGCCTACCACACCCGCGCGGTACGCCGCGGCGCGCCCAACTGTCTATTGCTCTCCGACCTGCCGTTTATGGCTTACGCCACCCCGGAACAGGCATGTGAAAACGCGGCTATCGTGATGCGTGCGGGGGCCAATATGGTCAAAATTGAAGGCGGCGCCTGGCTGGTTGATACGGTGAAAATGCTCACCGAACGCGCCGTGCCGGTTTGTGGTCATCTGGGGTTAACGCCCCAGTCGGTGAATATCTTCGGCGGCTATAAAATTCAGGGCCGTGGAGATGCAGGACAAGTGCTGCTGGATGACGCGCTGGCTTTAGAAGCCGCTGGCGCTCAACTGCTGGTGCTGGAGTGCGTGCCGGTTGAGCTGGCGAAGCGCGTCACGGAAGCGCTGTCGATTCCGGTGATCGGCATCGGCGCGGGCAACGTCACCGACGGTCAGATCCTGGTGATGCACGATGCGTTTGGCATCACCGGCGGTCATATTCCAAAATTCGCGAAAAATTTCCTCGCCGAAGCGGGCGACATGCGCGCCGCCGTACAGCAGTATATGGCTGAAGTGGAGTCCGGCGTTTATCCGGGCGAAGAACACAGCTTTCACTAATTTTTCTGACCGTGCCGGATGGCGACGCGACGCGTCTTATCCGGCCTACAGATCCTCAACGGATGTAGGCCTGATAAGCGCAGCGCCATCGGGCAGGATCATCAAGCAACTCAAGGAGTTTTGTTGTGCTAATCATTGAAACCCTGCCGCTGCTGCGCCAGCATATTCGTCGTCTGCGTCAGGAAGGTAAACGCGTCGCACTGGTTCCCACCATGGGCAACCTGCACGACGGCCATATGAAGCTGGTCGATGAGGCAAAAGCCCGGGCTGATGTGGTGATCGTCAGCATTTTCGTCAATCCGATGCAGTTTGATCGGCCGGACGATCTGGTGCGTTATCCGCGCACGCTGCAGGAAGATTGTGAAAAGCTGAACAAACGCAAAGTCGATTATGTCTTTGCGCCAGCCGTTGAGGAAATCTACCCACAGGGGCTGGAAGGCCAGACGTACGTTGATGTTCCCGGCCTCTCCACCATGCTGGAAGGCGCCAGCCGTCCAGGTCATTTCCGCGGCGTCTCGACTATCGTCAGCAAGCTGTTCAACCTGATCCAGCCGGATATCGCCTGCTTTGGCGAGAAGGATTTCCAGCAACTGGCGCTGATCCGCAAAATGGTGGCGGATATGAGTTATGACATTGAGATCGTCGGCGTGCCGATTATTCGCGCTAAAGACGGTCTGGCGCTCAGCTCACGTAACGCTTATCTGACCGCAGAGCAGCGCAAAATTGCGCCGGGTCTATACAACGTGATGAATAGCATCGCTGAAAAACTGATTGCGGGTAATCGTGAGCTGCAAGAGATTATTGCCATTGCCGAACAGGAACTGAATGAAAAAGGCTTCCGTGCCGACGACATTCAAATCCGTGATGCCGACACGCTGCAGGAGCTGACGGAAACCAGCAAACGCGCAGTGATTCTGGCCGCCGCCTGGCTGGGTCAGGCGCGTCTGATCGATAATCAAAGCGTTACATTAGCCCAGTAGACAGGGGTTAAAAATCGGGCAATACTGCCTGAGAATTTCCAAAGCAGGCCACAAGCGCCTGCTTAGCCAAGGTAAACGACAGGGTAAAGAAGTTATGATTCGCACCATGCTGCAAGGCAAGCTCCACCGCGTAAAAGTCACGCAGGCGGACCTGCACTACGAAGGTTCTTGTGCCATTGACCAGGATTTCCTTGATGCCTCCGGTATTCTGGAAAACGAAGCGATTGATATCTGGAACGTGACCAATGGGAAACGTTTCTCAACCTATGCGATTGCGGCTGAACGCGGCTCCAGAATCATCTCGGTGAACGGTGCGGCGGCGCACTGCGCTGAAGTTGGCGACATTGTGATTATCGCCAGCTTCGTCACCATGTCTGATGAAGAAGCGCGTACATGGCGTCCGAAAGTGGCCTATTTTGAAGGCGACAACGAAATGAAGCGCACCGCGAAAGCTATTCCGGTACAGGTTGCCTGATTTTCAATAATAGGACAACCCTTCCAGAAAAACATATTTTGGGACGGGTTGTCTTTTTTTTAAATCACCAATAAATAATATTATTTATTATTTATCTTATTGCTTAAATAATAAAGCATTAGTTTTACTTAAAAAAACATAAAGTATTTCTAATGAGTAGCTTTATTCCCTTTCATTGCCACTCTCTATAAAATTCGCCTCGAAATATAATATTTCAACAAATAAGATATATAAATATATTTTATTTATATTTATCACTAAAATATGGATATTCTAAATGTTTTTCAGAAAATATGGCGTAGCCGCTTTTATTGCAATGACTTTGAGTGCCGGGTCTGCAATGGCAGCAGATCCAGATACGGGTACTATTACTTTCCACGGTCTGGTTTCTAACAATACCTGTAAAATCTCTCTTGATAATAAAATAGATCAAGACGGTAATGATTTTGACATTACGCTGGATACCGTTTTTGTTAAAAACTTCGCTACCGCACTGGGTGATAACAGTACTCTGGGCGAAAAACAGTTCACTCTGAATCTGAGCGAATGTGATAACGCAACGGTAAAAGATGCCTCCGCGCAGTTTAATTCCTGGGGCGGTTCCAGCTCAACATCAGGTGGTCTGTTAGTACCACCGGCTAATCTGCAAGGAGCAGCAGAAAACGTTAACCTGGTGCTGGCTAACAACGGTAACGGCGCTACCGATCTGATCAAAATTGACCAGACTAACAACGCGCAGAAAGCCACTATTTCCGCTGATGGCACCGGTGACCTGTTCTATCGCGTAGCCTACACCCAGGGCCAGAAGTGGAATGCAGACACCAGCCCGGTAACGGCAGGAACCGTACAGGCGCAAGTTGCCTTCACCGTTATTTATAACTAATCCTTTGTATTTAAAAAGATTAGCCAATCCCTCAGCAGCTGTGCTGGGGGATTTTAATTTTAAAATATACCTACAGGGAGGGTAAAATGGCCAATACGGTTATTACAAAAGGATTTAAAACCACCTGCTTCGCTGCAGCGGCCTTCACGGCATTTGCCACATTCCAGGTAAACGCAGATATCGTCATATCCGGAACACGTATTGTGTACCCAGCGTCATCAAAAGACGTGATTGTGAACCTGGATAACCGGGGCAATAAACCTCTACTGGTGCAAACCTGGCTGGATGACGGGCGTGACGGTGTTGACCCGCAGGAGCTAAAACTGCCGTTTGTCATTACGCCTCCGGTATCTCGTATCGATCCACAAAAAGGGCAATCCTTGCGTATTACGTATATGGGTAGCGCATTACCTCAGGATCGGGAATCGCTGTTTTGGTTTAACGTGCTGGAAATTCCGCCAAAATCAAAAGCGAAAGAAGGCGAGAGTTTAAATCAACTTCAACTCGCCTTTCGCACGCGGATCAAATTATTTTTCCGCCCGGATGGCCTGAAAGGCACGCCTGGCGATGCGGCTGCAAACCTGAAATGGTCGCAGAAAAAAGAAGGCAATACGCTTTCACTGTTTGCCCAAAATGACAGCGCGTACAACGTTTCTATTTCCAACGTAAAATTAAAAGTGGGCGGTAAAGAATATACTGTCGACAGCAAATCCGTTTTACCCTTTAGCGGGGTCAGCATGCCCGTAAAAGGCCTTTCGAATAATATTAACGGTACCGTTATCTATAGCACCATTAATGACAATGGTGGCACAAATAAACGAGAAGCCAAAATAGACTAATCAATTATAACAATTACGTACCAATGTAGTGGGCCATTCTGGTCCACGTTAATTATTCGGAAAAACAATGCTATTTCAACGCTCATTATTATGTCTTACTATTGGCGCTGCACTCCCTTTTTCCGTTTCTGCTGCAAATTCAGCAGCAGAAAAAACCGTTGTTGAGTCGGACGAAGCCGTAGAATTTAACGAGCAATTTTTACTTAATAGCAGCGCTAATATCGATATTAGTCGCTATGCGTATGGCAACCCGGTGCTTGCCGGAACCTATCGTGTGAAAGTGAATCTTAACAATGCGTTGAAATCTACCTCTGAAATTACCTTTAATGAAAACGGTACGCCACGCGCCAGTGCATGTCTGACGCCGCTTTTACTCACCCAGGCAGGTGTTGATCCCGCCGCAATGCGCGATGACGTCGAGGTCGACGACAACACCACGTGTCTGGATATAAAAAAATACTACCCCGGTGCGACGGCGAATTACGATTCCGGCAAACAGGCGATGGATCTCAACTTCCCGCAGATTTATATCCTGAAACGTCCTGCCGGGTATGTTGACCCCTCACTGTGGGAAGATGGCGTTCCGGCGGCCATCGTCTCTTATGATATGAACGCCTGGCACAGTGAAGGCAATGGCACAACGTCCGATACCGCTTACGTGGGGCTACGTTACGGTTTAAATATGGGACCGTGGCGTTTGCGTTCCCGAGGTAGCCTTAACTGGAACAAAGATACCGGTAGCGAATACAACAATCAGGACGTTTATTTACAGCGAGATATCACCGCGCTGAAAGCGCAAATGGTGATAGGCGATTCCTACACCCGTGGCGATGCGTTTGACTCCTTCAGCCTGAGCGGGATACGGATGTATAACGATGACCGCATGTTACCGATGGGCTCCAGCAACTACGCGCCTGTTATCCGCGGCGTCGCCAACAGCAATGCCAAAGTCACGGTGATGCAAAGCGGCAATAAAATCTACGAAACCACCGTACCGCCGGGGGCGTTCGAGATTAACGACCTTAGCACCACAGGTTATGGTAACGATCTGCTGGTCACCGTAGAAGAAGCGGACGGCAGCAAACGCAGCTTTACCGTTCCCTTTTCGTCAGTCACCCAAATGTTACGCCCCGGCGCGACACGCTGGGATATCGGCGTCGGCGAGCTGAACGATGATTCTTTACATGATAAACCGCAGGTGGGTTACGCGCAGTTTTACTATGGCCTGAACAACACCTTTACCGGCTATATCGGCGCGCAATATACCGATATGAATTTCTATGCTGGGTTATTAGGTCTGGCAATGAACACCGGTATTGGCGCATTCGCCTTTGATGTGACGCAATCTCACGCCAGTATTGATGATTTAGGCACGCTCAGCGGGCAAAGCTACCGGCTGACCTATAGCAAAATGATCGAGGCGACCAATACCTCATTTAACGTCGCCGCTTATCGTTTTTCTACTGAAGACTACCTCAGCCTGAATGACGCCGCGTCTTTGCAAGACAGCGTTAAACATCAGCAATATGCGCAGCAAAGTTATCGCTCAGGTGATGAGTTATATGCCGATTACCAGCGTACCAAAAATCAGGTGCAAATCAGCATCAACCAGCCCTTAAACCAGGGAGAAACAACCTGGGGCTCTGTGTATGTCAGCGGAACATGGCAGGACTACTGGAATGATGCGGGCTCCACGGCCAACTATAGCGTGGGTTACAACAACAGTTTTGCCTACGGCAGCTATAGCGTGTCATTACAACGCGCCTATGACCAGAACGGCAGTAAAGACGACAGCGTCTATTTAAGTTTCAGTATTCCGTTGAGTATGTTCTCCCACAACGGGGAACGCTCTGGCGGTTTCTCCAATATCAACATGGGCCTGCGTTCTGACATGAAGGGCGGTACTAACGTCAACTCCACCGCCAGCGGTAATACCAAAGATAGCGACATCAGCTACTCCGTGAGCGCCACCTCCAGCAGCGGTAATTACGGCAACCTGAATCAGGTAAGTGGCTTTGGCTCCCTTAACAGCAGCTATGGCCCATTAGGGCTTTCCGCCTCGTTTGGCGACGACAATAGCCAGCAATATTCCGCCAGTTACAGCGGTGGCATGGTGCTGCATTCTGGCGGCGTAGCGTTCGCGCCGGGCAGCATTGGCGAAACCGACGCCGTCGCACTGGTGAAAGCCAGCGGCGCACAAGGCGCAGGACTGGGCTACAGCAGCAGCGAAATCGGCAGTTCGGGCTATGGCATTTTACCGTATATGTCAGCCTACCGCGAAAACCGGGTGTCGCTGGATATCAGCACACTGGAGAACGATGTTGAAATCAAAAGCACCAGCACGGTTACCGTACCGCGTAGCGGCGCCGTCGTGCTGGTGAATTTTGAAACCGATGAAGGTCGCTCACTGATTCTGGAATTACTGCGTAGCGATAAAGGCTTTATTCCTTTAGGCGCAGATGTCCTTAACGAGAAAAATGAAACTGTCGGTACCGTAGGCCAGGCCGGACAGGCGTACGTGCGCGGCGTAGAACAGCAAGGCGAACTTCGCGTGGTGTGGGGCAGTGGTAAAGAAAGCACCTGTACAGTGCGTTACCAATTAACTGAAACCACGGCAAAAGCGGGACTCACCCCCGTACTGAGCAATCAACTTTGTCACCTGTAATGACCTGTTTAGGGAAAAACTAATGAGAGTTTATATGAAAAGAAACCGCCTCAGTCTTCCCATCGCGGCACTTGCCGTAATGGCAGCTTCTGGAAGTGCGCTTGCCGCTAACTCCACTAACCTGGATGTTAACTTCACGGCCACAATTAAAGAAACCACCTGTGACATGAAACTGGTCGGTGGTACAGGCTCCGACACGGTACAGGAATTAATCATTGGTAATAGTAGTGGTGAAGTTCGTATTGATGATGTAAGAGCGGGAACAGCAACGGCAGATTTTAAATTAGTGATTGTTGAATGCCCGGCATCGCTTCAATCGTTAAAGACATCAATCAACGGAACGCCATCCGGGTTTTCAACAAAAATATTAACGAATGGAATAAAAGGCTCAGCCGACTATATAGGGGTGTCAGTAGCGCGCGCATCCAAACCAGATGAACCTTTTGTTATTAACTCCACCGCCGATTCAGAACGTCTGGTCTGGAGTGAGGTAGAAATTAACAGTAAAGAGGTTCCGCTGATCGCCATCATGAAAGAGACCAAGGCAAATTCGGCTACCACAGGGGCTTTCTCAGCCGTTGCGACTTTCGTATTTAGCTACGAGTAATTAACGCAGATCTACGGAGCATCACTATGAAATTTACATCAGCTTTAATCACATTATCCGTTTCTGCCGTCTTATTCTCTGGAATGGGCAGAGCCGCCATTACCGGTACCGACAGTGTACAAATGACCTTCAAGACCACAGTGACAACCGGTACCTGTAAAGCTATCGTCGTTAATGGTGACGGAAAAAATGTCAGCACCATTGGCTATGGTGAGACATATAAATCGGATCTTAACAAGAAAGCGATGCCACTGAGCATTGTCTTCAGCAATTGTTCCGGCGTAACCATCGCAGAAGTAGAAGCAAAAGCGGGCACCGGCGGCACCTGCTCCGGTGATAATTTAGACGGCGATTCTTACGCGGCAGGCCTGAATACCGCCTTCGAAATTTGGGGCGGCGATGCAGACACGGGGGTGAAACTGTCTTGTAAAACGCCACCAGCCGCACAGGAGGTGACCATTACCAACGGTGCGGGTACCTACCCAATGACGTCACGCATTGTGGTGGCAAACGGTAAAAGCCTGAGCGACGTCACCGCCGGCGATGTCACGGCTCCGGTCACCTTTGTTGTGACATACCCTTAATTTTCAGGTGATTTGTTCATGCAACAGTTACTGTTTCTTTTACGCCAGCCCAGTCTTGTGTTGCTTATGGGTCTGACGGGCGGGTTTTGGTCTGGCATCAGCCAGGCGGGTTCCAATTTGGATATCAATCTGACCGCCAGTATTGTTAACAGCACCTGCAAACTCAGTCTGGAAAATGGGGGGGAAGTCTACCTTCCCAACGTCACGCGGGCATGGTTTTACAATAACGACGGCAGCAGTAAATATGCGCCTACCGACGAGGCGGGCGGCACGCCTTTTAACGTGCGTCTCGAAGACTGTGCAGATAACAGTAGCATCAAGCAGTTGATGTTCAGCTTTACGCCGCAATCCGGTTTTTGGAGCAACCAAAACCAGGTTTTCAAAAATGATGCCACAACAGGCGCGGCGCAAAACGTGGGGATCGTCATTTTCTCGGCAGACTATAAAACTAACGTCTTAAACAGCGATGGCAGTTCTAACGTAGTTTACGACGTCAGCGGAAAAAGCAGTTCGCTGTATTTAACGGATTATCAGTTTTACGCGCGCTATCAGAATACGGGCGCAGTTGTCAGCGGCGTTGTCACCAGCAACGTGTTGGTTGACGTCAGCTACGAATAAAAGGATTTATGATGAAGCTATTCCCTTATCTGGCCGCACTGTTATTGTTGAGCGCATCCGGCGTAGCCTATGGTGCCCTGGAATGTAAATTTTACAATGGCGATACACGACAGATAATGTCGCCAGGCGTTCAACCAATCATTACCTTTCACCCCTCGGTGCAAACCGCCACGCTGCTGGCTAGCGGTATTACGATGGAATTAACGCCGGAAATGCATAGCCACTGTGCAGTGGGGGATGATGGAGAGAACATTTACCAGATGACGGACAACACCTTACTTGAAGGGTATGTCGACGGTAAGGCGTTGTTTCGCACCAATATACCCGGCATTACGTATGCCATTGGGTTATACCCCGCAGGGAAAGGCATTACCGGATGGTTTCCCGTCAATCCTGGTCAATATTATATGACCGCTTATGCTGACGACAACGAAGGCTATTTCGAACATGAAAAAAAATGGTACGCCGTGATGGAAATCTACCAGATGCCCGGCTTTAATGGCGTGCCTTCGGGAGTCGGTTTTATTAGCTCAATCGGCGGCCCATTGGGGCACATTGTTCTCGGAGACCCCATAGGTTCTGAATCTGACCATCCTCGCCCGCTAATCACCATTTCTGATATGATGTTTAACATTCCATTCTCCGAACCGACCTGTATTCTTACCGCGCCCACCACCGTGAATTTAGGTGATTGGTACCGAAGCGACGTGGAGAAAGATCAGACCACCGAGGTGCCTTTTCAGATTACCGGAACCTGTACCGGGACGATTGAAGTCTCGTTCGTGGCGAAATCCTCATATACCAATGCGGATAAGAACCTGTTTACCAACTCGATTACCAGCAACTCAAACGTTACCGCGGCTGGCGGCGTCGGCGTAAAAATAAGCTCACCGGCCTATTCGCAAATTCATGCCGACAGTTCGCCAGAAGTCATTGCCGTGGGCGATATAATCGGGAGGCCGGTGACCTCAGTAAACGCCAACTTTAAAGCAAAGCTGGTCAAAACAGGGACGGAGGCCGTGACACCCGGTATTTTCGGATCGTCTGTCACCTTCCAGGTAACCTACGAGTAAACTACCCCTGCGGCTGATTGACTATCAGCCGCGACATGGTTTCCAGCGAATCCGTGCGCAGAATATACAGCCTTTTGAGCAGCATCGGATTATCTCCCGGCTTCACCTTCCCTCTCACCGTGGTGACCGCCAGATGGAAACCGGCGTCTTTTGCTGCTTTGATCGCGGTCGCGTTATAGCCGCCAAAGGGATAAGAAAGATAAAATACGTGCGGAGTAAACTGTGTGAGCGCCCTCCGCGAACGTTCAAAATCAAACAGAATATTATGGTAGCTGCGGCTATATAAAATCGGGCGGCGATGCCCGTCTACCCGGTGTAAAAAATGGGTATGCGACTGAAAATCAAAAACATCGCTTATCTTGCGCAATTCGGACACGCTCATAAATTGCAGCGACCTGGGATTCCATGTTTGCGGATGGCGCTTAATACGCGATGAGATAATAAATGCCGTCGCTTTCATATCGTACTGCTTTAATACCGGATATGCATAGCGACTCACCGATTTAAGGCCATCGTCAAAGGTGATAACCACCGCGCGCGCCGGGAAATTCGCGCGGTTATGGATGTAATCCTCCAGTTGGTACATCGTCAACGTGGCATAGCCGCGATCGCGAAGCCAGGTCATTTGGTTGCTGAATGCCCGAACCGAAGTCGTGGTGGACGTATGGCGAAAACGAGTATTCTCTTCATCACGTAAGATGTGATGATAGGTCAAAATCGGAATGCCGTTGTCTTCCTGCGCATCCATGGCGCTGACATAAGCCAGCCTGTCGCCAATACGGATCTGATACCAGGTTTGATGTAGCCGGCCTTTCAGCTTGCTAATAATGGGGTAACGCAAATTATCCACCAATACGCCAAACGGGGCGCTACTGATGTCCGGCGCGTTATACACCGGCGTGTCCTTCCAGGTCACCAGATTCTGATTGCTGAGCGGCTTGTTAAGATCGCCCAGGCCATCTTCCACTTTTTGTTTTCCCTGCACGGATTCCAGATGGCCTTTATCGATAAACCCCACACCGAAGCCGAATTTAAAGGCATAATAATCAGCCGCAACAGGCGTTACGGAAAGAATTTGTCCGGCGCGGATATTCCCTACGGTCACCATTTTGTCGCCAATCTGCGACCAGATGGCGGCATCTTTCGTCGTTTGCATATAACGAGCGGGCAAGGCAGCCAACACATTACCGGCGAAAAAGAACAGCAAGATAAGAACAACGCGCATAACCATATATCATAACCAAGACGAAAAAACGCCGTCATTGTAGCAAAAGCGTCGTCAATGGTATTGATCAAAACTCATACGAATCATGCAGCAATACAAAAGGCGGATTTTTCTGCTGCTGATGCCAGAGACTGGTGACATCCGGCGCGCCAAGCGCGACAATCTGGTCGCGAAATGCTGAACTGCTCATTGACTCTCGCCAGGGAATCATTTCCTCCATCAATGAATAGCTGACACCTGAAATAACTTCACATTGAGAATGTTTATGGCTCATCAGCGACGCGACACGATAAGGCGCCGCGCCGGAAATGTCGGTTAAAAATATCACGCCTTCACCGGAGTCGGTGGCATGGAGGGCGTCACACATCATGCGGCTGAGCATATTTACGCTTAACCCACGCCAGAAATTGACCGCCCGACACTGCGCCAACGGCCCATACTTCTTTTCAAGACCTTCGAGCATTTCCTGCGCCCGATCGTCATGACAGGAAATGACCCATCCCAGCATAACTTCTCCTCCATTGAGCTCCAATCCTGCATGATGTCAGCATGTTTTTTTGGCCGACAATACACTATGACCACGATCATTTTTTATTCAAAAAAATTTGCATTATTTTTAAAATTGTTAGCAGCCTTCATAGGATCTGGCCCATTAAAGGGTAATCACGGCGATTCAATTAAACAAACACTCACCAAAATAATTGATTAAATATATATTATAAATATTTCATATTTATGTATTCTGAATTTTTCTTCGCGCCGCAAAAATCATCGGACATTATATTTACTCATTCGGGAATAAAAAGAACAATAACTTCCCACACTATAGATATTGTTACTATGTCAATATTTATAATATCTTAAAGGATCAAAGATAATGAAACTCACCTTAAAAACACTCACTGTGGCACTGGCTGCCATCACCCTCTCCCCCGCCGCGCTGGCAGACACCGCCAAAGACGGCACCGTACATATCACCGGCCTCATTAAGCAAAACGCCTGTACGGTAACAACGGATTCAATAGATGTGACATTACAGGACGAATTTGCCTCTCTTTTCACTGCCGCAGGGCAGACGGCAGGGGATACAGACTTCACCATCGAACTCGAAAACTGCGACGCAAACATCTACAGCAGTGTACAGGCGCGCTTTGAAGGTACGCTCGACGGAACCGATGCGACCATCCTGAAAAATGACGCTGATGCTGAGAATATTGGCGTGCAGATTCTTGATAACGCTGGCACCACTATGACCTTTAACGATCTTCAGGCATGGTCTGCCCCAGTCAACCTCCCTACAGCAGAGGGGGTGACGTCACTCTCAATGCCTTTCACCGCCCGCTATATCTCCACCGCGGTTCCCGTTAAGTCGGGAACGGTCGATGCAACCGCAACATTCTATCTGCAATATAACTGATCCTGGCGGCCAGCGTCGGCTGGCCCCTTTGTTTATTGAGGTCATCAATGAATTCATTGGCTAAAGCAGGGTTGCTTTGTTGCCTGTTGTGCGGTTCGCTGGCGCATGCCGCAGGGATAAACATCGGCACAACGCGGGTTATTTTTCACGGCGACGCCAAAGATGCGTCCATATCGATAAGCAATAGCGACAACGTTCCCTATTTAATTCAGTCCTGGGCGCAATCGATCAGCGAAACCGGGGCGAGCGGCGATGCGCCGTTTATGGTCACCCCGCCGCTTTTTCGCCTTAATGGCGGGCAAAAGAACGTACTGCGAATTATCCGTACCGGCGGCAATTTGCCGGAAGATCGCGAGTCGCTGTACTGGCTGGATATTAAATCGATTCCCAGCAGCAATCCGGACAATAAACACAACACACTCATGCTGGCCGTTAAAGCGGAATTTAAGCTGATTTACCGGCCAAAAGCGTTAACCCAAAAACCAGAAGAAGTTGCCGATCGGTTAACTTGGTCGCGTCAGGGTCGCACGCTCACCGTGAAGAACCCCACGCCCTATTATATGAACTTCGCCACCCTTTCCGTTGGCAGTCAAAAAGTGAAAGCCCCGCGCTATGTGGCGCCTTTCGGCAACGCGCAGTACACGCTGCCTGCCGCCGCCAGCGGCCCGATTGTCTGGTCTATCATCAACGATTTTGGCGGTACTGGCCCCGAACATAAACAAACGCCTTGAGAAGAGTGACAGGGATGAGAGTGCCGATGCGCAAAAGGCAACACCGGGTATTTTATTTATCGCGCTGCGCTGTGTGTATCGCGCTGGGCAGCACGTTTACACACGTTGCATGGGCGCGCGACTATTTCAATCCGGCATTTATTGAAAACCATGGGCAGGCGAGTCGCACAAGCGTCGATCTGTCGACATTTGATAACGACAAAAGCCAGCTGCCTGGCACCTATTACGTCACTATCAATATCAACAAAACAGAAATCGGCGCGCGAAACGTTGATTTTCAACTCACGACGCTCAGTGACGGTCAACAGGCATTACAGGGCTGTTTACGGCTTCAGGAACTAAAAGATAACGGCGTCAAAACCGACCTTTTTCCAACCCTGGAGAGTGAAAAAGGCTGCGTCGATCTCAACGTTATCCCCGGCGCCAGCCAGCAGTTTGATTTTCAGCGACAGGCATTATCAGTAAGCATCCCGCAACTCTACATCGCCAACAACGCGCGCGGCTACGTGCCGCCGGAAAAGTGGCAGGAGGGGATTACCGCGCTGATGCTGAACTACAGCTTCAGCGGCTATAAAGAGTACGGTTCCAGCGAGGATTCCGACGATGCGGAATCGAAGTATCTCGCTCTCCAGCCGGGTTTTAACCTCGGGCCGTGGCGTTTTCGCAACTACAGTAACTGGAGTTCAAATAACGGCGAGAGCGGTAGCTGGAACAGCGTTTATAACTATTTACAGCGCGACATTATCGCGCTGAAAAGCCAGTTCACCGCCGGAGACAGCAATACGCCATCCGATGTGTTCGACAGCGTACCTTTTCGCGGTCTCCAGCTTACCTCTGACGATCAAATGCAGCCCAACAGCCAGCGTGGTTACGCCCCGACGATTCGCGGCATTGCCCGCTCAAACGCGCAGGTTATCGTGCGGCAAAACGGCTATATCGCCTATCAGACCGCCGTTTCGCCGGGCGAATTTGAAATCAACGATATGTTTCCCACCGGCAGCAACGGCGACTATGACGTAACGGTAAAAGAAGCCGACGGCAGCGAACAGCATTTTATCGTGCCCTACTCTTCGCTGCCGATTCTGCAGCGCACCGGACGGGCAAAATACAGCGTGACCGTGGGTAAATACCGCGATTATAACAACCACACGCTGGACGGCTTCGGCCAGGCGACCCTGCTGTACGGCCTGCCATGGGGCATCACCCTGTACGGCGGCAGCCAGATTGCCGGCGATAAATACCAGTCCGTCGCCTTCGGCGTCGGGCAAAATATGCAGATGCTGGGGGCCATTTCCCTGGACGGCATCTGGTCGCACGCCAAATTTGACGATGGCCGCAAAGAAATCGGGCAATCCTGGCGCGTCCGCTACAGCAAGGGCGTCGTCAGTACGGGTACCACGTTTTCGCTGGCCGGCTATCGTTACGCCAGCGAAAACTACAATTCGCTGAGCGAGGTGATCAACCCGGACGACGATTTTTATGATAACTACGGCAAGCGCCATAATCGTTTCGAAGCTTCGGTCAACCAGCAAATTAGCGATACGCTCGGTTCCTTAACGCTAAGTTGGGTCAAAGAAGATTACTGGCACAGCGCGCAGCAGATGGAATCCCTGAGCGCCAGTTACAACAATAGCTGGGGTCCGGTGAGCTATACGCTGAGCTACAGCTATAACAAAAACACCTACCAGTACCGTTCGAACAATGACGATGATGACAACGACGACGATCGTTATAACCAGAACGATCGGCTGTTCACGCTGTCGCTGCACGTTCCGTTTACGGTGTTCGATTCCAGGCTATACGCCAGCTATATGCTGAACACGCGTAAGCACGATGCCACGGTGAATAGCACCACCCTTAGCGGCACCGCGCTGCGTGACAGAAACCTGAACTGGTCGTTACAGCAGAGCCACAGCACACAAGACGGTGATTCCGGCGGGGTAAACGCCAGCTACAAAGGCACTTATGCCAACCTCAACGCCGGTTACAATCAGTCGCCAGATAGCCAACAGGTCAGCTACGGCATCAGCGGCGGCATTCTGGCGCACGAAAACGGTATTACCCTGAGCCAGCCGATTACCGGCGCAGCGATTTTAATTAAAGCGCCCGGCGCCAGCGGCGTTTCGGTTGAAAACCAGACCGGCGTCGCCACCGACTTCCGGGGTTATACGGTGATCCCCAACGTCACGCCGTATTATCGCTACGATATCTCGCTCGACAGCAGCACGTTTGCTGACAACGTGGATATTCCGCTCAACAACCAGACCGTCTATCCGACGCGTAATGCGGTGGTGCGCGCGGCGTATGACACGCATAAGGGCTATCGCGTGCTGTTAACGCTGACGCGCAGCAATGGCGAGCCCGTGCCCTTTGGCGCGACGGCAAGCGTCGATGGGCAGGATGCGAACCTGGCCAGTATCGTCGGCGATAAAGGCCAGGTCTTCCTCAGCGGCCTGCCGGAAGAGGGCCTGCTGCTGGTGAACTGGGGAAGCGCCTCTTGCCGCGCGGATTACCGCCTGGAGATCAGCAAAAATATGAACGGCATAGTGATGGCGAACGCCGTCTGCCAGTGAGGAACACAATGAAGAATTTATGGATACTGCTGGCGCTGTCGCTATTTTCAGACCATGCGCTGGCAGAAGGAACGATGGGCAACGGAAGCGGCTGGTGTCAACCCACCAACGGCACGCATACTTTTCCTTTTAGTTTTAATCAAACCATTACCGATACAGATGGGAACCAGACGGGAACCATCGTTGAAGAGCACTGGTCAGCTGGCGGAGAATATTCGGCTAAATGCGACTGCGATAACAGTGATTATCGCGGGTACAACTATTTCACCGCGACCACCGGCGATCTGACGCAGAAAGGCACGCACAGCGAGACGCGATACTACGGACATATGGATTACTATGTCCTCGTGGCAGGCAAACTGGAAATTGGCACCGAAGCGTATGTAGCCGGGAAGTTGAACCAGAATATTCCTGTCCCGTTTTCCTCAATCAGCAATGAAGATAGTTCCGCAGGCGGCTGTGGCGATGCAGAAATGAAATCAATGACGGCGGGCAATAAAGGCACGGTAAGGATTTATATTACTCATCCTTTGGTCGGCGAAATCTCGATCCCGCAAACAACGATCATGAATCTCTATTTATCAAAAACGCCGGGCAGCAGCGGAGATAATATTTCCCCCGCCGTTCCCCCTGTCGCGCACGTCACCATGTCCGGAACTATTACCGTGCCGCAGTCCTGTTCCATCAACGCCGGGCAGGTTATCGAGGTCAGGCTGCCGGATATTGAGGGCAAAGATATTCGTAATCTCGGCGACAGTCCGCAGAACTCGCACGTCACCACTCAGGTAAACTTTACCTGTAGCAACGTGGCGGACGGCACCAACCTGTCAATGTCATTGAACGGAGAAACCGATCCGCACAACCCGGAATACCTGAAAACCGACAATGAGAATTTAGGGATACGGATTTCCGATAAATACGATAAGACCATCGTTCCCGGCGGCAGCGCCGAATTGCCGATTGAAGATTACACAGACGGTAAAGGCAGCACCGAGTTCACCGCCGCGCCGGTCAATACCACCGGACATGTTCCCCACACCGGAGAATACCAGGCTACCGCCACGCTGGAGATTCAGATTCGCTGAGAGAAGCGTTGGGGTTCAGCAAGCCTCCCCCCACCTACAGACCCGTAACCCATTGATATTACGGAGCCGTAGATGGGGTGAAGCAAAGCGCAACCCAACGCCCCTGTCAACGCTTAACTGCGCAAACCGCGCCCACGCTGGATCAGCGACCAGCACAGCAGGTAGAAAGCGGCGATAAAGATCACCAGTACGCCAAACGTCGTCACCAGCGGTACATCATGGATACCCAGGAAGCCGTAGCGGAAGCCGCTGATCATGTAGACGATCGGGTTCAGGTGCGACAGCCCTTGCCAGAACGGCGGCAGCAGCGTCAGCGAGTAAAATACCCCGCCGAGGTAGGTCAGCGGCGTCAGCACGAAGGTCGGGATCAGGCTGATATCGTCAAAAGTTTTCGCAAACACGGCGTTCAGCAGTCCGGCCAGCGAGAACAGAATCGCAGTCAGAATCAGCGTTAGCGCGACAAATATCCAGGAATGCACCTGGAAAGGCACGAAAAAGAGCGAAATCGCCGTCACCAGAATCCCTACGCACAGCCCGCGCGCTACGCCGCCGCCGACAAATCCGGCGATGATCACGTGCGTTGGCACCGGCGCGACCAGCAGTTCCTCAATATTGCGCTGAAACTTGGCGCTAAAAAATGACGACGCGACATTCGCGTAGGAGTTAGTAATGACCGCCATCATAATCAGGCCCGGCACAATAAATTGCATATAGCTAAAACCATGCATTTCGCCGATGCGCGAACCAATCAGGTTACCGAAAATAATAAAATAGAGCGTCATGGTGATGACAGGCGGCACCAGCGTTTGCACCCAGATCCGCATAAAGCGGTGGATCTCTTTCGCCCAGATGCTTTTAAGGGCAACCCAGTAAAGCTGCATCATGCGCGATCTCCTTGTTTTTCATGCACCAGCGACACAAACAGTTCTTCCAGACGGTTGGCTTTATTACGCATACTTAATACCTGAACCCCCTGCTCGCTCAGTTGGCTAAAGACGCTGTTAACCCCCTGCTCGCGTAACACTTCCACCTCCAGAGTCGAGGTATCCACCAGACGATATTGATAACCCGTAAGCTTAGGTAGCGGGCTTTTTGGCGCTAAATCCAGAATAAATGTCTCCGATTTCAGCTTTGAAAGCAGATTTTTCATGGAAGTATTTTCCACCAGCTCACCGTGCTGAATAATACCGATATTGCGGCACAGCATTTCCGCCTCTTCCAGATAGTGGGTGGTGAGAATAATGGTGGTGCCTTTGGCGTTTAAGTCTTTCAGGAATCCCCACATCGAGCGACGCAATTCGATATCGACGCCCGCCGTCGGCTCATCGAGAATCAATAGTTTAGGCTCATGCATCAGCGCGCGGGCGATCATCAGGCGGCGCTTCATCCCACCGGAGAGCATCCGCGCGCGTTCATGACGTTTTTCCCACAGATCGAGCTGTTTTAAATACTTTTCGCTACGTAAAACCGCCTCTTTATGTTCCACGCCATAATAACCCGCCTGATTCACTACGATCTGTTGCACCGTTTCAAACGGGTTAAAGTTAAACTCCTGTGGCACCAGTCCAAGCTGTCGCTTGGCGTTAACCACGTCTTTTTCCAGGTCGTAACCAAAAACGTTAACGCGCCCGGACGTTTTATTAACCAATGAGCTGATAATACCGATGGTGGTCGATTTCCCTGCTCCATTTGGCCCCAGAAGCGCGTAAAAATCCCCCGCTTCGACCTGCAAATCTATGCCGCGCAACGCCTGAACGCCGCCGGGATAGGTTTTTTTAAGTTGTTGAAGTTCCAGCGCAATGGTCATAAATTCTCACTTACTTTACGTTCTTACACTTTATATATGGTTTAAATAATTACGGAGTTGCCCTATATTAGCCCAACGCACTTATTTGGTTACAGGTCGTTAACTTCCATGAAAGACATAGATACACTCATCAGCAACAATGCACTATGGTCAAAAATGCTGGTGGAAGAGGACCCCGGATTTTTTGAGAAACTGGCGCAAGCGCAAAAACCGCGCTTTCTATGGATTGGATGTTCCGACAGCCGCGTTCCCGCAGAGCGTTTAACCGGGCTTGAACCGGGCGAATTGTTTGTTCACCGTAATGTGGCTAACCTGGTTATTCACACCGATCTGAACTGTCTCTCCGTGGTTCAGTATGCGGTAGATGTTCTGGAAGTTGAGCATATTATCATTTGCGGCCACTCCGGTTGCGGCGGTATCAAGGCTGCGGTAGAAAACCCTGAGCTGGGCTTGATTAATAACTGGCTGCTGCATATCCGCGACATCTGGCTTAAACATAGCTCGCTGTTGGGAAAAATGCCCGAAGAGCAACGTCTGGACGCGCTCTATGAATTGAACGTCATGGAGCAGGTCTATAACCTGGGGCATTCCACCATTATGCAGTCAGCGTGGAAACGCGGTCAGAATGTGACCATTCACGGCTGGGCGTACAGTATCAATGATGGCCTGCTGCGCGATCTTGACGTCACCGCCACCAACAGAGAAACGCTGGAGAACGGCTATCATAAGGGTATTTCCGCCCTAAGTCTGAAATACATTCCCCACCAATAAGCCATTAGCTATAGGCCGGATAAGTCGCTTTAGCGACGCCATCCGGCATTTCTGCGCTTACTCGTCCAGCAGCACCACTTTACCAACATACGGTAGATGGCGATAACGCTGAGCGTAGTCGATACCGTAACCGACTACAAATTCGTCCGGAATCGAAAAGCCAACGAACTCAACCGGCACGTCCACTTCGCGGCGAGACGGTTTATCCAGCAGCGTACAAATCGCCAGCGATTTCGGCTCGCGCAGGCCCAGGATTTCACGGACCTTCGACAGCGTATTACCGGAATCAATAATGTCTTCGACAATCAGCACGTCTTTACCACGAATATCTTCATCCAGATCTTTGAGGATTTTCACGTCGCGGGTGGTGGACATGCCGCTACCATAACTGGAGGCGGTCATAAAATCGACTTCATGAGGAACCTGAACTTCACGGCACAGGTCCGCCATAAACATAAATGAGCCACGCAACAGACCTACCAGCACCATTTCACTGCCGCTGTCTTTATAACGTTCGGTAATCTGACGACCCAGCTCGGCAATACGTGCTTTGATCTCCGCTTCGGGGATCATGACTTCAACAGTATGTTTCATATTTATAACCATATGATTTAAAAACAAATCACTCAATGCCGGTGACTAATAACGCCGCATTGACGCGCAAGGCACGCAGTATAACAGCAAACGTATTCATTCGCGGCATTTGATAAGAAAGCTCATTTTGTGATGACGATCACACATGTTAATTCCTATACTTAATTGCTACTAAAAAATTAACAATTTGGGATGGTGTCTTTTTATGGCAGAAAATAACGCACGATCGCCACGATTACTCGTGACGCTGACGGCCCTCTTTGCAGCACTTTGTGGGCTGTATCTTCTTATCGGAGGTGTCTGGCTGGTTGCTATTGGCGGTTCCTGGTACTACCCCATCGCGGGCCTCGTGATGCTGGTTGTGGCCGGATTGCTATGGCGCAGTAAACGTGCCGCACTGTGGCTGTATGCCGCCCTGCTGCTGGCGACAATGATTTGGGGCGTGTGGGAAGTCGGGTTCGACTTCTGGGCGCTCACGCCGCGTAGCGATATCCTGGTGTTTTTCGGCATCTGGCTAATATTGCCGTTTGTCTGGCATCGGCTGGTGGTTCCTTCCAGCGGCGCAGTGGCGGCGCTGGTCGTGGCGCTGCTGATTAGCGGCGGCATTCTGACCTGGGCTGGCTTCAACGACCCGCAGGAGATCAACGGTACGCTTCGCGCCGACGCCACGCCCGCCGCAACAAGCTCGTCGATCGCCGACGAAGACTGGCCGGCCTATGGACGCAATCAGGAAGGCCAACGCTATTCACCGCTGAAACAGATCACTGCGGATAACGTTCACCAACTGAAAGAAGCGTGGGTCTTCCGCACCGGCGATCTGAAACAACCCAACGATCCGGGTGAAATCACCAACGAAGTGACCCCGATTAAAGTCGGCGATACGCTTTATCTGTGTACGGCTCACCAGCGTCTGTTCGCGCTGGACGCCGCCAGCGGTAAAGAGAAGTGGCATTTTGATCCTCAGTTGAAGACCGATTCGTCTTTCCAGCATGTGACCTGCCGCGGCGTCTCTTATCATGAGGCCAAAGCGGATACCGCCTCGCCGGAGGTCATCGCCGACTGTCCGCGCCGTATTATCCTCCCGGTCAACGACGGTCGCCTTTTCGCGGTGAATGCCGAAACCGGCAAGCTGTGTGAAACCTTCGCCAACAAAGGCGTCCTGAATCTGCAAACCAATATGCCGGATACCACGCCGGGACTGTATGAACCGACGTCGCCGCCGATTATCACCGATAAAACAATTGTCATTGCCGGTTCGGTCACGGATAACTTCTCTACCCGCGAAACGTCCGGCGTTATCCGTGGTTTTGATGTTAATAGCGGTAAACTCATGTGGGCCTTCGATCCGGGGGCGAAAGATCCGAACGCGATTCCAGCCGATGAGCACGCTTTTACCTTTAACTCGCCGAACTCCTGGGCGCCTGCCGCCTATGATGCGAAACTGGATCTGGTCTATCTGCCGATGGGCGTGACCACGCCGGATATCTGGGGCGGTAACCGCACGCCGGAGCAGGAACGTTATGCCAGCTCCATCCTGGCGCTGAATGCCACCACCGGGAAACTGGCCTGGAGTTATCAGACCGTCCATCACGATCTGTGGGATATGGACCTGCCGGCACAGCCGACGCTGGCGGATATTACCGTTGACGGTACTACCGTTCCGGTTATCTATGCGCCAGCGAAAACCGGTAATATCTTTGTGCTGGACAGACGTAATGGCGAGCTGGTCGTGCCCGCCCCGGAAAAACCGGTCCCGCAGGGCGCGGCAAAAGGCGATTACGTCGCCAAAACTCAGCCGTTCTCTGATTTAACCTTCCGCCCGAAAAAAGATCTCTCCGGCGCGGATATGTGGGGCGCGACCATGTTCGACCAACTGGTGTGCCGCGTCATGTTCCACCAGTTGCGCTATGAAGGTATCTTCACCCCGCCGTCCGAGCAGGGGACATTGGTATTCCCTGGCAACCTGGGGATGTTTGAATGGGGCGGTATTTCCGTCGATCCAGACCGTCAGGTCGCTATCGCTAACCCGATGGCGCTGCCGTTTGTCTCGAAGCTGATCCCACGCGGCCCGGGTAATCCGATGGAGCCGCCGAAAGACGCGAAAGGTACCGGTACAGAAGCGGGTATTCAGCCACAGTACGGCGTACCATTCGGCGTCACGCTGAATCCGTTCCTTTCGCCGTTTGGCCTGCCGTGTAAACAACCGGCCTGGGGCTATATTTCCGCGTTGGATCTGAAGACCAATGAAATCGTGTGGAAGAAACGTATAGGGACGCCGCGCGACAGTATGCCGTTCCCGATGCCGGTTCCGGTGCCGTTCAACATGGGGATGCCAATGCTGGGCGGGCCAATCTCAACCGCCGGTAATGTGCTGTTCATTGCCGCGACCGCCGACAACTACCTGCGCGCTTATAACATGAGCAACGGGGAAAAACTGTGGCAGGGACGTTTACCCGCCGGAGGCCAGGCAACGCCTATGACCTATGAGGTAAACGGTAAGCAGTACGTGGTCGTTTCTGCCGGAGGCCACGGTTCGTTTGGTACGAAGATGGGCGACTATATAGTGGCCTATGCTTTGCCTGACGACGCGAAATAACCATTAATGCCCGGCGTATGCCGGGCATTGTGCCGGGTGGCGGCTTCGCCTTACCCGGCCTGCGTCACAGACATCGGTCAGACCGTAAATCCTAACATCATTCCCGTATCTTCATGTTCTAACAGATGACAGTGCGCCATATAGGCATGTTCCTTCGGCGCGTCGTGATCGAACTTGACCAGCACTTCGCTGATACCGCCCTCAACGCGTACCGTATCCTTCCAGCCCGTTCTGTGCGCCGCTGGCGCTTTGCCGTTCTCTGACAGAATACGGAACTGCGTGCCGTGAATATGGAAAGGATGCAGCATCATGTCGCCCACGCCGGAAATGACCCAACGTTCATGTCGGCCTTTTTGCGCCGCGAACATCGGTTTGTTCATATCGAAGACCTGGCCGTTGATAAAGTTAGCGTTATGGAAGTCGAATTTTCCGCCGTGATTCATATTGCCCATCGCGCCATGATTCATCCCGCTGTGATCCATGTTGCCATGATCCATCTCGCCATGCCCCATATTGCCGCCCTGCATATGCGCGTTCATGCTGTCATGATCCATGCCGCTCATCGCCTGAGCGCCATATTTCTTCATCAGCATTTGCATCCCCATCATATCAAGGCGCGGGTCCATCGACAGTTTCAGGTTGCGCACCGTCAGCCCTTCCAGCGACGGCAGCGCCGGCATCGTCGTCAACGTATCCGGCAGCGTACCGGAGGCGGTAATCCGCAGCGGCTGGATACGCATCACCGGATGCGGTTTATCAAACGGAGCGATCGCCATTCCCATCTGGCTGACCGGCAGGGTCACCAGATCAAAGGCTTTCCCGTCGCTGATATCCACCAGCACTTCAAAACGCTCGCCCATTAATAACGGCAGTTCGGTGACTTTCACCGGCTCCGCCAGCAGGCCGCCGTCGCTGGCGATCACATAAAGCGGGCGATTATCGCTGGCGGCGATATTCAGCGAGCGCGCATTACAGCCATTTAGCAAGCGCAGACGTAGCCAGCCTTTCGGCGCGGAATGCTGCGGATAGATAGCGCCATTGGTCAGCAGCGTATCGCCAAACCAGCCGACGGCGGCGGTCATAATATCCAGTTGATAATCAATCTGGCCATCGGCGGAGAAGCGTTTGTCCTGAATGATCACCGGCACATCGTCGATGCCCCACTGTTTCGGCAGGCGCAATTTGCGAATCTCGTCATCTTCAATCAGCACCAGCCCGGCAAGGCCCATCGCCACCTGGCGCCCGGTTTTGCCGTGTTTGTGCGGATGAATCCAGCAGGTCGCGGCGCGTTGCTCCGGCGTAAACGTCACCGTGCGGGTTCCGCCTGCGGGAATAATCCCCTGCGGGCCGCCGTCGACGATGCCCGGAATCTCCAGACCATGCCAGTGAAGCGTCGTGTCTTCGGCCAGTTGGTTATGGATATCAACGGTCACACTTTTTCCTTTGTGAAGCTGTACCGCTGGCCCCAGCAAATTACCGTTGTAGCCCCAGGTTGTCGCGTTCTTACCGGCGAATGTCGACTGTCCGGCTTTAACAATTAACTGCATACGGTTGCTCGCATCTGCCGTTAACAGGTCAGGAATAGGCAACGCGGGACGTTCGGCGGCAAAAGCGGCGCGGCTCCACAGCGGCAGCGCTGATGCAACCCCCAGCGCCACTGAATATTTTAAGAAATCACGGCGTAACATAATCATTTCCTTATAATGAACAGGCGGGTGTCTAAGCTTAGACCCTGCCCTAACGGGAAGGTCAAGCCAGCAACACGTCTTTACCATTCCTGACAGCAATACAATAAGAATGAAAACGCCGCGACCAATCCTGATAATAAAAGTCGTCGCTACGTTCTCAGTATGCTAACGTTGACTTTCCCTGATGCCGTGGTAGAAGCAATGAAGACGTTTTTCAGACCCGTGTTGTTTGGCAGCCTGATGGCCTTATGCGCAAATAGCTATGCGCTTACTGAATCCGAAGCTGAAGATATGGCCGATTTAACGGCAGTTTTCGTTTTTCTGAAAAATGACTGTGGTTACCAAAATTTACCCAATAGTCAGATTCGCCGTGCGCTGGTCTTTTTTGCCCAGCAAAATCAGTGGGACCTGAGTAACTACGACACCTTCGATATGAAATCGTTGGGCGAAGACAGCTACCGCGATCTTAGCGGCATCGGTATTCCGGTCGCTAAAAAATGCAAAGCTCTGGCCCGCGATTCTCTGAGCCTGTTAGCCTACGTTAAATAATCCTCCGCGATCCTATTGCTGAAATAATGACCGTGCATCCACGGTCATTGTTAGCTATGATGTTGCGCCCTTTTTTTACGGGTGTTAACAATGGAGGTATCAGCCAATGGCCGAAAATACGATGTGGCATGAAACGCTACACGACCAGTTTGGTCAGTACTTTGCCGTAGACAACGTTCTGTATCATGAAAAAACCGATCACCAGGATTTAATCATCTTTGAAAACGCCGCTTTTGGCCGCGTGATGGCGCTGGACGGCGTGGTACAGACCACCGAACGCGACGAGTTTATTTATCATGAAATGATGACCCACGTCCCGCTGCTGGCGCACGGTCATGCGAAACACGTTCTGATTATCGGCGGCGGCGACGGCGCAATGCTACGTGAAGTTACCCGGCATAAAAACGTCGAAACCATCACTATGGTGGAGATCGATGCTGGCGTAGTCTCGTTTTGCCGCCAGTATTTACCCAACCACAATGCCGGCAGCTACGACGATCCGCGCTTTACGCTGGTGATCGACGACGGCGTGAATTTCGTCAATCAGACCCATCAGACCTTTGATGTGATCATTTCCGACTGTACCGATCCGATAGGCCCCGGCGAAAGCCTGTTTACCTCCGCCTTTTATGAAGGCTGTAAGCGTTGCCTGAATCCGGGCGGCATTTTTGTCGCCCAGAACGGCGTGTGCTTCCTGCAGCAGGATGAAGCGCTCGACAGCCACCGCAAGCTGAGTCATTACTTCAGCGATGTCGGCTTCTACCAGGCGGCGATTCCGACCTATTACGGCGGCATTATGACCTTCGCCTGGGCGACGGACAACGACGCTCTTCGCCACCTGTCGAGCGAAATTATTCAGGCGCGTTTTCATGCCGCCGGCCTCAAATGTCGCTATTACAACCCGGCTATTCATGCCGCTGCATTTGCGCTACCGCAATATCTACATGACGCACTGTCCGCACAGTGACGTTAAGGAGGTGATAAAAATTGAAAAAGCTGAAACTGCATGGCTTTAACAATCTGACGAAAAGCCTGAGTTTTTGTATTTACGATATCTGCTACGCCAAAACCGCAGAAGAGCGCGATGGCTATATCGCCTATATCGATGAACTCTATAACGCCAACCGACTGACCGAGATCCTGTCGGAGACCTGCTCCATTATCGGCGCGAACATCCTGAACATCGCCCGTCAGGATTATGAACCCCAGGGCGCCAGCGTCACGATTCTGGTGAGCGAAGAACCGATCGACCCGAAACTTATCGATCAAACCGAACATCCCGGCCCGCTGCCGGAAACCGTAGTGGCGCACCTCGATAAGAGCCATATCTGTGTGCATACCTATCCGGAAAGCCATCCGGAAGGCGGGCTATGCACCTTTCGCGCCGACATCGAAGTGTCAACCTGCGGGGTGATTTCACCGCTAAAAGCGCTCAATTACCTGATCCACCAGCTAGAGTCCGATATTGTCACCATCGATTACCGCGTGCGCGGCTTTACGCGCGACGTCAACGGTATGAAACACTTTATCGATCATGAGATTAATTCTATTCAGAATTTTATGTCGGAAGATATGAAATCGCTGTATGACATGGTGGATGTAAACGTGTATCAGGAAAATATTTTCCATACCAAGATGCTGCTTAAAGAGTTCGATCTTAAGCACTACATGTTTCACACCAAACCGGAAGATCTCACTGAAACCGAACGCCAGCAGATCACCGCCGCGCTGTGGAAAGAGATGCGCGAGATTTACTACGGCCGCAATATTTCTGCGGTCTGATTCACCACTGGCAGCGCCTGACGGCGCTGTCACTCCGGCTGCACCAGCGTTAGCGCAAAAGCGCGCCCTTTCAGTTCAACCTGCGCTGACGGCGGCAGATTGACGTCGGTAATCACGTCATTAAAGCACTCAAGCGGCACCACATTAAAGAGCGAATGCGCGCCATACTTACTGCTGTCCGCCAGCAACACTTTGCGCTGCGCATTAGCAATAATCTCCTGTTTAAGCCCGGCCTTATCTTCCGTTGGGGTCGTCACGCCCGTTTTTACCCCCCATGAATTACAGCTCATAAACGCGATGTTCGGGTAAACGCTGCGTAACAGCTTGCGCCCATGCTCACCGATACAGGACTGACTGCTGTCATCGATACGACCGCCGACAATCGTCACTTCAATTTGCCGGAACTCAGCTAAAAACAGCGCAATATGCAGATCGACGGTGATGACCCGCAGCGGAAGATGGGTTAAGCATTTCGCCAGTTCCATCATTGTCGTACCGGCATCCAGCACGACGGCATCGCCAGCATTGACCAGCGATGCGGCAACGCGTGCGATCGCCCGTTTTTCAGCGGGCGATCGCAGTTGTTTTTCATTGGTGGTGGGCTGGGCGGGTTCAAAACGCCGCAGCGCCACGCCGCCATGACTACGGCTGATCACGCCCTGCTCATCCAGCTTGATCAAATCGCGACGGATAGTGGCTGGCGATGCGTCAACCGCCTCAACCAGCTGTTCTACCGTAACCAGCGTATGGTTTTTCAGATACGCCACAATGAGATCCAGACGGTGTTGTCCTTTCATAACAGGGAATTATGCCAGTTGCATTGCCAGTTTGATCGATACGGCCATGCTCTCAGATTTTGCTTTTCCCGTCCAGGCGATATCAAATGCGGTGCCATGATCGGCAGAAGTCCGGATAAACGGCAGCCCTGCGGTGATATTCACGCCATCATAAAAGCCAAGCAATTTCAACGGAATATGCCCCTGGTCATGATACATCGCCACCACCATATCATACTGCCCCTCATAAGCCTGGAGAAATACAGTATCCGGCGGGCACGGCCCATAAACGTCCATACCTTTTGCACGGGCATCGGTAATGGCTGGCGTCAGGATACGCGTCTCTTCATCGCCAAACAGGCCATTCTCGCCCGCATGAGGGTTCACGCCTGCCACGGCGATACGCGGTTTAACGTAACCCACACGCTTGAGGAAAGTATCAGCAATACCAATCACCGTTTCGACACGCGCGGTACTTAACGTATCAAGGAATTTACGCAGCGCGATATGCGTTGAAACGTGAATCACTTTTAGTTTATCGGTGTAAAGTACCATCGCGTAATCGCGGCTATGGGTCAGGGTCGCGAGCAGCTCGGTATGGCCCGGATAGTTGTGCCCCGCCAGGTGCAGCGCCTCTTTATTCAGCGGCGCGGTAGCGATAGCCTGTACGTCGCCCCGTAACGCTAACTCGGTGGCGCGCTTCACGCAGCGATACGCTAAATCCCCCGCCTGCGCCTGAACTTTCCCGGCCTCCAGCGCCTCCGGCTGCGCCAGCGGCTCATCAATCACATGAATGATGCCGGGCGCAAAACGCGCTTCGGCGACCCGTTCAATGGCCCGTAACTCGACGTTCGGCGTGATGCCCTTCGCCTGTAAACGTTTCAACGTTGCGAGGCATCCAATAACCACCAGCGGCGCGCCGTTGAGACCGTCTTCGCTTAGCGCTTTAACAATAATTTCCGGCCCAATGCCCGCTGGATCGCCCATGGTAATGGCAACGGTTTTAGTCTCCACAATACATCTCCTCAATATAATAAAGCGCGTCACACAACGTACTGTCTGAACCGAATCCGCCCGCTTTGGTAATGACCGGCAGATCGTCAATTTCGCTGTTTACAAACGTTCCACAGGGAATACAGGGCGCCACCTCGCTCTGAATGCGATAACCTTCAGCGCCAAGCGCGCCGGCGACGGCGGTAGCGATATCGCCGCCGGTCAGAAACAACCCGCCAATCCGCGCCTGCTCGATAATGTTTAACGTGACGACGCCAAGCCGCTGACTCAGTCGCTCGCCCAATTGCTGACGACTCATCGCGGATTTTTCGCACAGCGCGTCGATTAACTGTCGATCTTCTGCGCGACGGCTGGTGCGTAAAATCGTATGTCGATGCTGACTTAACAGCGCGCAGGCCTGCTCTACGACAGACGCGATTTCCTGCTCCGCGCTATCCGACACCATGCGCGCGGCATCGATATCCACGACCTCCGCACGTCCCCGGCACAGCGCATTATCCACCTGACGTCGCGTGGCTTCGCTCATCGAACCGGCCACCACCAGTACCGGCAGCCGCTGCCGGTCTTGCATAAAAAGTTCAACCGGCAACGCATTCGCCAGACCCGCTGCGCCGACGAGCAGCGGCATCGACGGTTGTTCACACGCCGCTTGCGCAATCAACGTCAGGTCCCGCTCTTCCACCGCATCCACGACGATAATCCCTTCGCCCTCAGCCGCATAAGCCGTAAGTAAGGCGCTTAACCCGCCGCGTCGGACATCCTGCAAAAAGACTTCATACACAGGGATCTCACTTTGCAACGCCACTATCTCGGCAATACGGGAAGAGACAATGGGCGTTTTCGGATCGCTGGCAAATTCGGTTTCCAGTAGCGGGACGCCATTAACCAGACATTTTCCTTCAAGCGTCGTGCGTCCGGCCGCAGGGATCGCGGCGGCGATAACGGCCAGTTTTCGCTGACTGGCGCGCATGGCCGCCGTCACTTCGGCGCCGATATTGCCGCGAAATGTGGAGTCGATTTTTTTGTACACCAGCGGCGCTGGCGATGTCTCACACCACGGGGAAAGCGCGGCATAAACGGCAGATGCCGCCTGATCTGCGGGCATCGCCCGGCTTTCGGTGTTAATGACTAACACATCGGCGCGGCGGGACGGTTTTTGCGACGCGCTCAACATGACTTCCGTTCTCGCCCCCTTCTTCGCCAACTGGACGCCGGTATCATTCGATCCGGTAAAATCATCGGCGATAACCATCATTTTCATGCGTTTTTCTCCAAAGAAGCCTGACGCGCCTGTTTTTTTGCAACCCAGGAGGTCAACACTGGCGTCAGGATTGCCGTGGTGATCACCGAGGCGGCAATCAGCGGAGCAGCAGCAGCGGCCACCTCGGCGAGCGAAGGGTCGGCCTGCGCAATAGCCAGCGGCGTCGCAACGGCATTACCCGCGGTGCTGGAGGCCGCCGCCCCGGCAATGCCAGTTCCGCCAACCAGACGATCTGCGCGAATATTAAAGAAACCGCCAACGAACGTTGTCAGCACGCCGAGCAGAATTCCGGCAAGTCCGCCTTGCAGTAACATTTCCAGGTTGATGCCCGCCCCCAGCGCAAAAGCAAAGAAAGGAATGAGCAGCGGGCCGCCTTTGGTCAAAAAATCGCGCATATGAGGATCAAGATTGCCGAGGATCATGCCGACAACCAGCGGAACCAGCACCGCCACCAGCGCCATAATGGGAATGTTCGCCATCCCTGCCGCGCCCAGCGCAATCATCGTAAAGAAAGGGCCATCATTAAGAGACAAAATAGAGATAGCGCCGACGTCGCGCTCATTGCCGAATTCGCCTACCAACGCAGCATAAAGTCCGCCATTCGAATTGCTCATCGCCGCGATAATCGCCACGCCGCTCAGGCCAAAAATACCCTCCGCGCCGAAAAGATGCTCCACGCCCAGGCCAATCCCGATGGCGACAAGCAACTTAGTGAGCGTAATCGTCCCGCCCTGCAATAACGCCTGGGGCGCGGCTTTCACACTGATACCGGCTCCCATACACAGCAGAAAAGCGCCAATCAGCGGCGCCGCGCCGTTTTTAAATAAGGCGGTGGTAAAACCGCCGATCTCAAGCGCCTGTGGAGCGAAGGTGTTAATGACTGCGCCAATAACGAGCGGTACGACCATCATGCCGCCGGGTACGCGCTCTATTGCTTTTTTGATGTTCATGGTCTTACCGCCTGTTGCTTGTTGTGATTGAATAAAATCATAACGATTATATTCAATCAAATTAAGATCACAAACGCGTCAGATCACAGTTTTAAAATGATTAATAAAAATCAAAAAATCATTCTGCAATAAAAAAGCCGGGATACTCCCGGCTGGAATGTGTGGTGATTTCGTTTCCACTACCGCCCCCAACTGTCCGTCGACTGGCGTTGCGGGACAATAACGAAGAGAGGGTCAGGCTTTACTGACGAATTCCCGATACGCGGCGACGACCCGTAGAAAATCCTCCATGCCGCACAGGGATAAACTCTCTTCATCGTAATAACTCATCCCCTCTTCCATCTCATCGCCGGAAAAATCCAGCTGATTGGCGCGAATCATCACCTCTTCGCCGTCCATCCAGATCGTGTATTCATGCCCTGCTCGTTGCCAGGAGCGTTCGCTGCCTTTGACCGTACGCGCGGCTTGTTCTACTTCATCCAGTAGCGAGAGGTTGTCTTTAACCTCTTCATTAAACCAGTGACCGACCACCTCGTGGCCCATCGACATTCGTACTTTTACCCCTCCGGTAACGTCGCGCAGAAATTCGTAATCCATAATTGTTTTCCTCTGCCCTGGCAATGCGCCAATACCGCATTGCGCCTTAAGGTAATTATCGCAGCACGGTGAAAGAAAAACAGCGGGGCGCACAAAAGATAAAATAAAAATGCCAAAACAGTTTATTATTCATACAGAAAGTCACTCTAGCGCTTCAATATATCTACACGCACTCCGACAAAGTGCTACGTGCCGCACCGTGGGGTATTAAGTCTCCACGATTCACACACTCGCCGTTAGCGAAGCGCGATCTGGAAGAGTATTTATTTAATGAATGTGCTTTTCATATGCAGCCGAAATCAATGGCGCAGCCCCACGGCGGAGCAGGTGTTCCGCCGCTATCCTGGCCTTAGCGTCCGTTCCGCTGGCACCAGCCGCAACGCCAAAAAAAGCGTGTCGTGCGGGTTACTTCAGTGGGCTGACGTTATCTGCGTTATGGAGCAGAAACATAAAGACCGGTTGATGGCTGAATATCGTCGTATTATTGAAAATAAGCCCCTGCACGTACTTGATATCCCCGACGATTATCGCTATATGGACCCTGAACTGGTCAGGCAACTGGAAGAGCTGGTGCCGGAAGTGCTGGGGATATAGGCGTTGCCGCAAGGAAATGTCCATCATCGATCACGATTACATTCACTTACTCTCCGTTAAGCGAAAACTCGACGACAAATTTCACATCAGGCAGCGCGCCGTTTAGATGACCTTTTATTATGCGCCGGAAGAGAGCAGTCATTAAAAACGGCTGCCCCTCATCCAGCTATAGCATTACCAGCCCGGCGTCCCTCTGGCGTTTTTTCAGAAATCATCAATACCCTGCCCACGCCGACGCCTGCTAGTCTTTCAGACGCTTCCTTATCATCCGGGTCGTTGTCATGAAATTGTTGGCTACTTGATAAGCACTTTTCAACTGAACTCCAGCAATGGGCGATATCAGCAGAGAAGCCGTAGTGAGTTGTATTTTTTGTCAGACGGTTGAAGGAAAATTAAGGAAGGATACATTATGTCTGTATTTCGACGAATAATTTATCATAGCGGTTGGTTTATTCTGCTTGGGCCGTTAATAGGCGCAGCCACCGCGATAGGTATCATAAACTTTTTACCCGCCATTATTGGCGGACCAGACTCATTTTTGTTCTATTTCTGCAGAACAATACCAGAATTAGTGATTATTACCGGCTGGATATACAGTCTCCTCCCCGCATGGTTAACCGGTGTCGCCTGCGCGCTGATACCCCTGAAATTATATCAAAAAATAATTAACAGGATGATCCTTTGCGCCATTGCAGGTGGTCTGATCACGACGCTGTTTAATTTTGCGCGATATGGTTTTGACATAAGCATACTACCATTAATATATGGTGAAGTATTGATTATGCTTATTCCAGCGATTGTAGCCGGGGCAATAATGGGCGGGGTAATTACGTATTTGCCGGGGCTACGGGAAGTGAAGCGTAATAATAAATAAGAAGCGCCATTCGGGCCCGGAAATCCGGGCCCGTCTCTGTTACACCGCAGTCTGGAAAATCACCCCATCTGCTTTCTCAGTGTACTGAGAGAGCTGGTCGAAGTTCAGGTAACGGTAAGTATCCACCGCCGTCTTATCCACCTGTGCCACGTAGGTCTGGTACTCTTCCGGCGTCGGCAGTTTGCCGATCAGCGCCGCAACCGCCGCCAGCTCCGCAGAAGCCAGGAAGACGTTCGCACCGGTACCTAAACGGTTCGGGAAGTTACGGGTAGAAGTGGAAACCACCGTCGCACCGTCAGCCACACGCGCCTGGTTACCCATACACAGGGAACAGCCAGGGATCTCAATACGCGCACCGCTCTTACCGAACACGCTGTAGTAACCTTCTTCGGTCAGCTGCGCGGCGTCCATACGGGTTGGCGGCGCCACCCACAGGCGAGTCGGCAGTTGGCCTTTATGGTTGTCCAGCAGCTTGCCGGCTGCACGGAAGTGGCCGATGTTGGTCATGCAGGAACCGATGAACACTTCGTCGATCTTCTCGCCCTGCACGTCAGACAGCAGACGCGCGTCGTCCGGATCGTTCGGCGCACAGAGGATTGGCTCTTTGATATCCGCCAGATCGATGTCGATCACCGCCGCGTACTCTGCGTCAGCATCGGCTTCCAGCAGCTGCGGGTCCGCCAGCCATTTTTCCATGCCCTGGATACGACGTTCCAGCGTACGGCGGTCGCCGTAGCCTTCGGCGATCATCCACTTCAGCAGGACGATGTTGGAGGTCAGGTATTCAATGATCGGCTCTTTGTTCAGCTTGATGGTACAGCCCGCAGCAGAACGCTCGGCGGAAGCATCGGTCAGCTCAAACGCCTGCTCCACTTTCAGATCCGGCAGACCTTCGATTTCCAGGATGCGGCCAGAGAAGATGTTTTTCTTGCCTTTCTTCTCAACGGTCAGCAGGCCCTGTTTGATGGCGTACAGCGGGATGGCATGGACCAGATCGCGCAGGGTGATGCCCGGCTGCATTTTGCCTTTGAAGCGTACCAGCACGGATTCCGGCATATCCAGCGGCATCACGCCGGTCGCGGCGGCAAACGCCACCAGACCAGAGCCCGCCGGGAAGGAGATACCGATCGGGAAACGGGTATGGGAGTCGCCGCCGGTACCCACGGTATCTGGCAGCAGCATACGGTTCAGCCAGGAGTGAATCACGCCGTCGCCCGGACGCAGAGAGACACCGCCACGGTTCATAATGAAGTCTGGCAGCGTGTGGTGCGTGGTGACGTCAACCGGCTTCGGATAGGCTGCGGTGTGACAGAACGACTGCATGACCAGATCGGCGGAGAATCCCAGACAGGCCAGGTCTTTCAGCTCATCGCGGGTCATCGGGCCGGTAGTATCCTGAGAACCGACGGAGGTCATTTTCGGTTCGCAGTACGCGCCCGGACGGATACCTTTCACACCACAGGCGCGACCGACCATTTTCTGCGCCAGAGAGAAGCCACGGCTGCTTTCTGCCACGTCTTTTGCCTGACGGAATACATCAGAGTGCGGCAGACCCAGCGCTTCACGCGCTTTGGTGGTCAGGCCACGTCCGATAATCAGCGGAATACGACCACCGGCACGCACTTCGTCGATCAGCACGTCGGTTTTCAGTTCGAAGGTTGCCAGCAGTTCATCGGTTTCATGATTGCGCACTTCGCCTTTGTACGGGTAGACGTCAATCACATCGCCCATATTCAGGTTAGAAACGTCAACTTCGATTGGCAGTGCGCCCGCATCTTCCATAGTGTTAAAGAAGATAGGCGCAATTTTGCCACCGAGGCACAGGCCGCCGCCGCGCTTGTTCGGCACGTTCGGGATGTCATCGCCCATGAACCACAGCACGGAGTTGGTCGCGGATTTACGGGAAGAACCGGTGCCCACCACGTCGCCCACGTAGGCCAGCGGGTAGCCTTTTTTCTGCAATGCTTCGATTTGTTTGATGGGGCCGACAACGCCTGGCTGATCCGGCTCAATGCCTTCACGGGCGTTTTTCAGCATCGCCTGCGCATGTAACGGGATATCCGGTCTCGACCACGCATCCGGCGCCGGAGAGAGATCGTCGGTATTCGTTTCGCCGGTCACTTTGAAAACGGTGACGGTGATTTTTTCCGCCAGCGGCGGACGGCTCAGGAACCATTCGGCGTCGGCCCAGGATTGCATCACCTGTTTGGCATATTCATTGCCCGCTTTGGCTTTCTCTTCTACGTCGTAGAAGTTATCGAACATCAGCAGGGTGTGGGACAGTGCTTTGGCAGCAATCGGCGCCAGTTTCGCATCGTCCAGCGCATCAATCAGCGGATGAATGTTGTAACCACCCTGCATGGTGCCCAGCAGTTCAATGGCTTTTTCTGGGGAGACCAGCGGGGAGGTGGTGTCGCCTTTCGCGACAGCAGCGAGAAAACCGGCTTTAACATAAGCGGCTTCATCTACGCCAGGAGGAACGCGGTTGATCAACAGGTCTAACAGGAATTCTTCTTCGCCCACAGGCGGGGTCTTCAGCAGCTCGACAAGCGCAGCCATTTGGGTTGCGTCTAAAGGTTTTGGCACAATCCCCTGGGCAGCACGCTCAGCTACGTGCTTACGGTATTCTTCTAGCACGACGATATCTCCTCGCTCTCATTGTCATAATGCGGCGCTTTTGTTGATGGGCGATTCTCTTCACGCTCCTGTGAGACAGTAGTTAGTAGGGTAAATGCCCGGTACCGCATAAGGCACAATAACAGGATTTTCTTTAAGTGTTAATCTGTTTACAAAAAAGCAACATAAAAAAGTGGCTGAATCGTTAAGGATGGTCTAATGCTCTACTGAGACGGGAGCTGCAGCCATAAATGCTTACCTCATTTCGTGCTTTGATCGTCACGTAACGTTACCGATCCCAACATTAGCTAAAAATTAAACTATCGTCCCTTTATACTCACGCCAAACTGCACCCCGTAGGCGGCAGGCATAATGACCATAGCGATTCTCGGGAATCGGGAGAGATAAAATGACGTTGCCCTTTAAACCCCATCTCATTGCCCTTGTGTGCAGTGCCGGGTTATTTGCCGCTTCGGGCGTACTGTATGTTAAAAGCCGCGCTCCCGAAGCGCCCGCGCAGGCGGCGACTCCCGCCCCTGAGCAAACGCAGACCGCTGTGCCCGCGCCTGTCGCGAAAACGACCTTTACCACTGCGCAAATTGATCAATGGGTCGCGCCTGTCGCGCTTTATCCCGATGCCCTGCTTTCGCAGGTGCTCATGGCCTCCACCTACCCGGCGAACGTAGTTCAGGCCGTCCAGTGGTCGCGCGATAACCCTACGCTGCAGGGCGATGCCGCTATTCAGGCGGTGGCCAGCCAACCGTGGGACCCCAGCGTCAAATCGCTGGTCGCCTTTCCCCAGTTGATGGCGCTTATGGGCGAGAATCCGCAATGGGTGCAAAACCTGGGCGATGCGTTCTTAGCCCAGCCACAGGATGTGATGGATGCGGTGCAAAGGCTGCGTCTGCTCGCTCAACAAACCGGTTCGCTAAAATCCACGCCACAGCAAACCGTCACCAGCGTGCCGAAGTCCAGCGCTTCTACCGCCGTCACGACGACAACCACCACATCCGCCAGTACGCCAGCGACACCGTCGACCGTTATAAAAATTGAACCCGCGAATCCGCAGGTGGTGTACGTGCCGAACTATAACCCCGCGACGGTGTATGGCGCCTGGCCCAATACCGCTTATCCGCCGGTGTATTTACCGCCCCCTCCGGGGCAGCAGTTTGCCGATAGTTTTGTTAAAGGTTTTGGTTATAGTCTGGGCGTCGCCACCACCTATGCGTTGTTCAGCAGCATAGACTGGGATGACGACGATCATCACCACCATGACGACGACCACCATGATGATGATTACCATCATGGTGGTAACGGTTATCAACATAATGGCGATAATATCAACATCAATGTCAATAATTTCAATCGAATATCCGGGCAAAACCTGCCGGGCCAAACGATGGGCTGGCAGCATAATCCCGCCTGGCGCAATGGCGTCCCCTATCCGAATAATACCGTTGCGCAACGGTTCCATCCCACCAATGTTAGCGGCGGGTTAAGCGCAACGCAGCAAGCGCCAGTGTCTCGCGACAGTCAGCGCCAGGCGGCCATGACGCAATTCCAACAGCGCAGCCATACGGCGAACGCTTCTTTGCCAGCGCCAGGCACCCGCGATGCCCAGCGTAAGGCGGCCTCACAACAATTAAATCAGATAGCCAGGCGTAATAGTTATCGCGGTTATGACAATCAGTATGACAGCGCGCGTCGACAGACGGCGCAGCAGCATAGCGCGACGCTGAAATCCCAGACGCAGCAGCATCCCTTATCGCAGCAACAGCGTAACGCGGCGCATCAGCGGATCGCGTCCTCTACGCCGCAACAGCGTCAGGCATTTCGCCAGAATATGCACGCCAATGTGTTTAGCGGGAACGACAGTCGATCGCCGTCATGGCAATCGCAACAGCTACGCGGCCTGGAAAGCCGTCGCGGCAGTCACTTGAACACCGAGCAACGCGCCGCCGCGCGGGAACATTTTTCTGAACATCATGAATTTCATCGCCGTTAACCGGAGCAGATAATGAAAAAGGTTATGTTAAGCGCTCTGTTACTGTCGTTACCCTTGTTGGGCTACGCGCAGGAACGGTTCCCCTCCCCGGAAGCGGCCGCCAGCGCCTTCGCCGCGGCGGTAGCCGGAAAAAACGAAACGCAGCTTACCGCGCTACTGGGCGATGACTGGCGGCAATTTCTGCCGCCGGAAGGTGCCGATCCCGAGGCCGTGGCCCGCTTCAATCGTGACTGGCGCGAAGGCCATCGCATTGTACAAAAAGACAATACGGCGCACCTGAATGTCGGACGAGAAGACTGGCAGCTCCCGGTGCCCATGGTGAAAGAGACTGGCGGCTGGCGCTTTGATATGGCGGCAGCCGGGAATGAGATCCTCACCCGTACTATTGGGCGAAATGAACTTTCTACCTTACAGGCCATGCATGCTTACGTTGATGCGCAGCAGGACTATTACTTACAAAACCATCGCTGGGCGCACAGGATAATCAGTAGCGAAGGCCAAAAAGATGGCCTGTACTGGCCAACCAAAGCAGGCGACGTCCCCAGTCCGTTAGGCCCAAACTTTAGCCCCGCAGCGCCAGACGAGGGTTACCACGGCTACCATTTCCGTATTATCAGCGATAACGACGGTCACGGCGCGGCACTTCTGGCCTGGCCGATGCATTACGGCGAAACCGGGGTGATGAGTTTTATGGTCAACCAGGACGATCGTATTTATCAGGCGGATTTAGGCAAGGAGACGGAGAGTAAAGTTCAGGCTATCACGCGTTTTGCGCCAGACGCGCAGTGGCAGGTCGCCGAATAACCCGTAAGCGCCTGGCGTTATCGCCAGGCCATGATCATTAGCCCTGATGCGGCATTAATTCCGGATGGCCTTGTACCGGCGGCTTGTTGCTGGTCAGCGCAGCTTCATCAGCCTGAATGCTGCCGGAATTAGCCGCCCATACGCCTTCATGCGTGTGGGTGATCTGCTGATGCTGCGCATTCAAATCCTCGCCCATTGCCGCAATATGCGTGCTTTCCGTACCGCCGCTGTTAGTCGCCCAGGGGATGACGGGATCGCTGGCAAATGCCATGCCGGAAATCAAGGTCGCAGTTAGCGCTGCTGTTGTCAGAAAAAGTTTCATATATCAAACCTCATAATTAGCTCGCTATTATTTTATAGCGTTACCAATTTCAGGATGATGACAAAGTAAGGAGAGGTATTTCTTATGAAACAATTAGTTGGTCGAAAATGACAGACAAAGGCACTACCGACGGCATAAGCTTTGAAAAACGTACTGCTGCGGAAACGATAAATTTTGCGGTTTCGTTATCCTTCGCCATCATTTGACACATCTGATTTGCCATGCATAAAAAAAGCGGCTGTAAAGCCGCTTTTTTGTATCGGGTGGCGCATTGCCACCTACAGAAGATTATTTCTTCTTCGCTTTCGGGTTCGGCAGGTCGGTAATACTACCTTCGAACACTTCAGCAGCCAGACCGACGGACTCGTGCAGCGTCGGGTGCGCATGAATGGTCAGCGCGATGTCTTCCGCGTCACAGCCCATTTCGATCGCCAGACCGATTTCACCCAGCAGCTCGCCGCCGTTGGTGCCGACAATCGCCCCGCCGATCACGCGGTGAGATTCTTTGTCGAAAATCAGTTTGGTCATACCGTCTGCACAGTCAGAAGCGATAGCACGGCCAGAAGCTGCCCACGGGAAGGTGGCGGTTTCATAGCTGATGCCTTTTTCTTTCGCTTCTTTCTCGGTCAGGCCAACCCATGCCACTTCTGGCTCGGTGTACGCGATAGACGGGATAACTTTCGGATCGAAGTAGTGTTTCTTCCCGGCGATAACTTCAGCGGCAACGTGGCCTTCGTGAACGCCTTTATGCGCCAGCATCGGCTGACCGACGATATCGCCGATAGCGAAGATGTGCGGCACGTTGGTGCGCAGCTGTTTGTCCACGCGGATAAAGCCACGGTCGTCAACTTCCACGCCAGCTTTGCCCGCGTCGAGGTTTTTACCGTTCGGCACACGACCAATCGCCACCAGAACCGCATCATAACGCTGCGCTTCAGCCGGGGCTTTTTTGCCTTCCATCGAAACGTAGATACCGTCTTCTTTCGCTTCAACGGCAGTCACTTTGGTTTCCAGCATCAGGTTGAATTTCTTGCTGATGCGCTTGGTGAAGACTTTAACGATGTCTTTATCAGCCGCCGGGATAACCTGGTCGAACATTTCAACCACGTCAATCTCTGAACCCAGCGCGTGGTATACGGTACCCATTTCCAGACCGATGATACCGCCGCCCATGACCAGCATACGCTTCGGTACTTCTTTCAGTTCCAGAGCGTCGGTAGAATCCCATACGCGCGGGTCTTCATGCGGAATAAACGGTAATTGGATCGGACGAGAACCTGCCGCGATGATCGCGTTGTCGAAGTTGATCACGGTTTTGCCGTTTTCGCCTTCCACTTCCAGGGTGTTCGCCCCGGTGAATTTACCCAGACCGTTGACCACTTTCACTTTACGGCCTTTGGCCATACCCGCCAGACCGCCGGTCAGCTGCGTGATCACTTTCTCTTTCCAGGTACGAATCTTGTCGATATCGGTTTTCGGCTCACCGAAGACGATACCGTGTTCAGCCAGCGCTTTGGCTTCTTCGATAACTTTTGCTACGTGCAGCAGCGCTTTAGAAGGGATACAGCCGACGTTCAGACAAACACCGCCAAGGGTGTTGTAGCGTTCTACAATTACGGTTTCCAGACCTAAATCAGCGCAACGGAAAGCGGCAGAATAGCCTGCCGGGCCCGCCCCAAGTACCACGACCTGAGTTTTGATTTCAGTACTCATCATGACCTCTTTATTTGTATCCGGCGGTCCGGGGTACTTGATCGCCCATCATCCACCGGGTCGTTCTATCCGCCCGTATCTTACAAAATTGTTAACAATTTTGAAACAACAAACGGATCACGAATTATCGCTTTCGCTAATAACCTCACAAAATACATGAGATTATCAAAAAAAAGCCGGCCGTCGGGCCGGCTTTTTCGCTTACATCACCAGACGGCGAATGTCAGACAACATATTGTTGATAATGGTAATGAAACGCGCACCATCAGCACCATCGATCACACGGTGGTCGAAAGAAAGAGAGATAGGCATCATCAGACGCGGCACAAACTCTTTCCCATTCCACACCGGTTCCATCGCCGACTTAGAAACGCCGAGGATAGCCACTTCCGGCGCGTTGACAATCGGCGCAAAGTGGGTAGTTCCCAGGCCGCCGATGCTGGAGATAGTGAAGCAACCACCCTGCATTTCGCCAGCGGTCAGCTTACCATCACGCGCTTTTTTGGAGATGGTGGTCAGTTCACGAGACAACTCGGTCACGCTCTTCTTATTCACGTCTTTAAAGACCGGAACCACCAGGCCATTCGGGGTATCAACCGCCACGCCGATGTTGATGTATTTTTTCAGGGTCAGACGCTGACCGTCTTCGGACAGAGAGCTGTTGAAGCGCGGCATCTGTTCCAGAGCAGCGGCAACCGCTTTCATGATGAAGACCACCGGCGTGTATTTCACATCCAGTTTGCGCTTCTCAGCTTCGGCGTTCTGCTGTTTACGGAACGCTTCCAGATCGGTGATATCGGTTTTGTCGAAGTGCGTAACGTGCGGGATCATCACCCAGTTACGGCTCAGGTTCGCGCCAGAGATTTTCTGGATACGGCCCAGTTCCACTTCTTCAACTTCACCAAACTTGCTGAAGTCCACTTTCGGCCACGGCAGCATACCCGGGATACCGCCGCCCGCAGCAGCCGGCGCAGCTTCCGCGCGTTTGATAGCGTCTTTCACGTAAGCCTGAACGTCTTCGCGCAGAATACGGCCTTTACGACCGGTGCCTTTCACTTTCGCCAGGTTGACGCCAAACTCGCGCGCCAGACGGCGAATCAGCGGAGTAGCGTGAACGTACGCGTCGTTTTCAGCGAACTCAGATTTGCCTTCCGCTTTGGCAGCCGGAGCCGCTGGCTTCTCAGCTTTCGCCGCTGGAGCCGGCGCCGCCGCTTCCTGTTTAGCCGGAGCGGCCGCAGGCGCTGCGCCTTCTACTTCGAAGACCATAATCAGAGAACCGGTTTTCACTTTATCGCCGGTGCTGATCTTGATTTCTTTCACGGTACCCGCGAACGGAGCCGGAACTTCCATAGAGGCTTTGTCGCCTTCTACGGTGATCAGTGATTGTTCAGCGGTAACTTTATCGCCGACTTTGACCATCACTTCGGTGACTTCAACTTCGTCGCCGCCGATGTCCGGTACGTTAACGTCTTTCACGCCCGTCGCTGCTGCTGGAGCAGCCTCAGCCGGAGCGGCTTCCGCTTTCGCTGGTGCTGCTGCGCCTGCTTCACCCGCCACTTCGAAGACCATAATCAGTGAGCCGGTAGACACTTTATCACCGGTGTTCACTTTGATCTCTTTCACGGTGCCCGCGAACGGCGCCGGCACTTCCATAGAGGCCTTGTCGCCTTCGACGGTGATCAGCGACTGTTCAGCTTCAACGGTGTCGCCCACTTTCACCATCACTTCAGTCACTTCAACTTCGTCACTGCCGATATCCGGTACGTGAACGTCTTTCGCCGCTGCCGCAGCAGGTGCTGCTGCCGGAGCCGCTTCTTTCTTCTCTTCTGCCTTAGCAGGCGCAGCGTCGGCTGCACCTTCGGCGGAATCGAAAATCATGATAAGTGCACCGGTCTCGGTTTTGTCGCCGACAGAGACTTTGATCTCTTTCACGACGCCAGCCTGCGGAGACGGGACTTCCATAGAGGCTTTGTCGCCTTCTACGGTGATCAGCGACTGTTCAGCTTCAACTTTGTCGCCCACTTTGACCAGAATCTCGGTGATTTCAACTTCATCTGTCCCGATGTCCGGTACTTTGATTTCGATAGCCATTATTCTTTTACCTCTTACGCCAGACGCGGGTTAACTTTATCTGCATCGATGTTGAATTTGGTAATCGCATCCGCTACCACTTTCTTGTCGATTTCGCCACGTTTAGCCAGTTCGCCCAGCGCTGCGACAACCACATAAGAAGCATCAACTTCGAAGTGGTGACGCAGGTTCTCACGGCTGTCGGAACGACCGAAGCCATCCGTACCCAGTACGCGATAGTCGTCAGCCGGTACGTAAGTACGAACCTGCTCGGCGAACAGTTTCATATAGTCAGTAGATGCCACTGCCGGAGCGTCGTTCATCACCTGAGCGATGTACGGTACGCGCGGGGTTTCCAGCGGGTGCAGCATGTTCCAGCGCTCACAATCCTGACCATCACGCGCCAGTTCGGTGAAGGAGGTTACGCTGTACACGTCAGAACCTACGCCGTAGTCTTTCGCCAGGATCTCTGCCGCTTCACGCACGTGACGCAGGATAGAACCGGAGCCCAGCAGCTGAACTTTACCTTTGCTACCTTCAAGGGTTTCGAGTTTGTAGATACCTTTACGGATACCTTCCTCGGCACCTGCTGGCATGGCCGGCATGTGGTAGTTTTCGTTCAGGGTGGTGATGTAGTAGTAAACGTTCTCTTGTTTCTCACCGTACATACGCTCCAGACCATCATGCATGATGACAGCCACTTCATAAGCGTAAGCCGGGTCGTAAGAGATACAGTTCGGGATAGTCAGCGACTGAATGTGGCTGTGACCATCTTCGTGCTGCAGACCTTCACCGTTCAGCGTAGTACGACCGGAAGTCCCGCCGATCAGGAAGCCGCGAGCCTGCTGGTCGCCAGCCTGCCAGCACAGGTCGCCGATACGCTGGAACCCGAACATGGAGTAGTAGATATAGAACGGGATCATCGGCAGATCGTTGGTGCTGTAAGAGGTCGCCGCAGCCAGCCAGGATGCGCCTGCGCCCAGCTCGTTGATACCTTCCTGCAGAATCTGGCCTTTCTCGTCTTCTTTGTAGTAAGCAACCTGCTCACGGTCCTGCGGGGTGTACTGCTGGCCGTTCGGGCTGTAGATACCAATCTGACGGAACAGACCTTCCATACCGAAAGTACGCGCTTCGTCGGCGATGATCGGAACCAGACGATCTTTGATCGACTTGTTCTTCAGCATCACGTTCAGGGCACGCACGAAAGCGATCGTAGTGGAAATCTCTTTACTTTGCTCTTCCAGCAGCGCGCCGAAATCTGAAAGTTGAGGCAGCTCTAACTTCTCGGTGAAGTTCGGCTGACGGCTTGGCAGGTAGCCATGCAGCGCCTGACGGCGTTCATGCAGGTATTTGTGTTCTTCAGAACCTTCCGGGAAGGTAATGTACGGCAGTTTTTCGAGATCAGCATCGGCAACCGGCACGTTGAAACGATCGCGGACGTAACGCACGCCGTCCATGTTCATTTTCTTCACCTGGTGAGCGATGTTTTTGCCTTCCGCGGTGTCACCCATGCCGTAACCTTTAATGGTATGGGCCAGGATTACGGTCGCTTTGCCTTTGGTTTCCTGCGCTTTTTTCAGTGCCGCGTAGACTTTCTTCGGATCGTGACCACCACGGTTCAGCGCCCAAATCTGCTCGTCAGTCCAGTCGGCCACCAGCGCGGCGGTTTCCGGATATTTACCGAAGAAGTGCTCACGCACGTAAGCGCCGTCTTTGGATTTGAAGGTCTGGTAGTCGCCGTCAACGGTTTCGTTCATCAGCTGGATCAGTTTACCGCTGGTGTCTTTACGCAGCAGTTCATCCCAACGACCGCCCCACATGACTTTGATAACGTTCCAGCCAGCACCTGCAAAGATGCCTTCCAGTTCGTTAACAATCTTGCCGTTACCGGTGACCGGGCCGTCAAGACGCTGCAGGTTACAGTTGATAACAAAGACCAGGTTGTCCAGTTTTTCACGGGTGGCGATGGTGATCGCGCCTTTGGATTCCGGCTCATCCATCTCGCCGTCGCCGAGGAAGGCGTAAACGGTTTGTTTAGAGGTATCTTTCAGGCCGCGGTGTTCCAGATATTTCAGGAATTTCGCCTGGTAGATAGCACCGATTGGGCCCAGACCCATAGAGACGGTCGGGAACTGCCAGAATTCCGGCATCAGTTTCGGGTGCGGATAGGAAGAGAGGCCATTGCCGTGAACTTCCTGACGGAAGTTATCCATCTGTTCCTGGGTCAGACGACCTTCCAGGAACGCGCGAGCGTAGATGCCCGGAGAGATGTGGCCCTGGAAGTACACCAGGTCGCCGCCATCCTGTTCGTTGCGCGCACGGAAGAAATGGTTAAAACAGACATCATAGATCGTGGCGGAAGACTGGAAGGACGCCATGTGGCCGCCCAACTCCAGGTCTTTTTTAGACGCGCGCAGCACGGTCATGATGGCGTTCCAGCGGATCGCAGAACGAATGCGACGTTCCAGCTCCAGATTACCCGGGTATTCCGGTTCGTCTTCAACGGCAATAGTGTTGATGTAATTACTGGCCCCTGCGCCTGCCGCGACTTTCACGCCGCCTTTACGAGCTTCAGAAAGCAGTTGGTCAATCAGATACTGAGCGCGCTCAACACCTTCTTCACGGATGACCGATTCGATCGCCTGTAGCCAGTCGCGAGTTTCGATCGGATCCACGTCATTTTGGAAACGTTCTGACATGGGGGTATTCCTTATCTATCTAATACGTTGAGTTATCTGGAACCTGTCCCATTAAACTTTCGTCAGAAAGCTTAATAAGACAGGTTCTGCGTTTAGTTGCCGCGCACATTTTTGCGCGTTATTCACAACATCTTCTGGTTAACGTTCTGCCAGAAAAAACTAATTCTTGCGCTGTTCCAGGCGGCGTAAAGCGCGTTCACGACGGCTCTCCTCACGGCTTCTGTCCAGCATAATCTCTTCGATAAACGCCAGATGGCGGTGTGACGCTTCACGCGCTTCTTCTGGTTTTCCGGCCATAATGGCTTCAAATATACGGGTGCGATGCGTACTCACCAGCGGCAGCATCTCCCGACGCGCATACAGCAATTCGAAGTTCTGCCGCACGTTTTGCGCCAGCATCGGCTCCATACACCTTAGCAGATGAAGCAATACCACGTTGTGCGCCGCTTCGGTGACGGCGATTTGATACTGGAGCACGGCTTCGGACTCGGCATCCAGATCGCCGGACTCTTGCGCCAGCTCAATAGCATGGTGCAGCTCGCGAATACGGTCTTTATCTTCGTCGGTGCTGCGCAGCGCCGCGTAATAAGCCGCAATGCCTTCCAGCGCATGGCGCGTTTCGAGCAGGTCAAACTGGGATTCAGGGTGATCGGAGAGCAGTTCCACCAGCGGGTCGCTAAAGCTCTGCCACAGGCTGCTCTGCACGAAGGTTCCGCCGCCCTGGCGACGAAGCAACAATCCCTTCGCTTCGAGACGTTGAATCGCCTCGCGCAAGGAGGGACGGGAGACGTCGAACTGTTTTGCCAGTTCACGTTCCGGTGGGAGTTTTTCTCCGGGACGCAATGTTCCCTCAAGGATTAAAAACTCCAGCTGCTGCTCGATCACATCGGAGAGTTTTGGTTGGCGGATTTTGCTGTAGGCCATGATTTCCTGTCTTAAGCCATTTGCCCGGAGTCAATTGGTCTTACCAATTTCATGTCTGTGACGCTAAAGTAACAAAGTATTCACCTTCTGTCCATACAGGTTTTGATTGAAATCAGTAAAGGAGGCACATTTTAACAATTTTACAGAAATCATGTTTCAAAACTGTAACTGTGCACAAATGTTAAATTTACCCACCAGGAGGTAGATTTAACGTATTTGAAACGATAAAAAATCTCATCTGAACCGATTCAACAGTAGATTAAATGCATTTTTATGCATAAATAATGAATAAAAATAAATCAACCTTTGTAAGGGAAAATAAAAGGAGGTATTTACAAGTGCTTTCTTTTTACGCAACTCGTCATCACCCCTGCACAAAGCAGGTGCATTCGCGGTCACATACCATTATTCTGATCAAGACGAAAGAGTTTAAGTGACATTTAAAAAAACGAATCTGTAAATAAATCAATACAAAAAGCGGAATTGCAAACTTACACACGCACTACTGCATCGTTCAAAATAAGCGCGTTATGAATAAACCGCGCCCGATACACGAGGTTTTATGATGGACAGTCAGCAGCACGGCGAGCAGCTCAAGCGCGGCCTGAAAAACCGCCATATTCAGCTTATCGCATTGGGCGGCGCGATAGGGACAGGCTTGTTCCTGGGAAGCGCCTCCGTTATTCAGTCGGCGGGGCCAGGAATTATCCTGGGCTATGCGATTGCAGGCTTTATTGCCTTTCTGATTATGCGCCAGCTGGGAGAGATGGTGGTTGAAGAACCGGTCGCCGGCTCTTTTAGCCACTTCGCCTATAAATACTGGGGCGGCTTTGCCGGATTCGCTTCCGGCTGGAACTACTGGGTGCTGTACGTATTAGTTGCCATGGCGGAACTGACCGCAGTGGGTAAATATATCCAGTTCTGGTATCCGGAGATCCCCACCTGGGCTTCTGCGGCAGCCTTCTTTGTGATTATCAACGCCATCAACCTGACCAACGTTAAAGTGTTCGGTGAGATGGAGTTTTGGTTCGCCATTATTAAAGTGATCGCCGTCATCGCTATGATTCTGTTCGGCGCGTGGTTACTCTTCAGCGATACCGCTGGTCCGCAGGCCACCGTGCGCAACCTGTGGGAACAGGGCGGCTTTCTGCCGCATGGCTGGACCGGGCTGGTGATGATGATGGCCATTATTATGTTTTCGTTCGGCGGACTGGAGCTGGTAGGGATCACCGCCGCTGAAGCCGATAACCCGGAACAGAGCATTCCCAAAGCTACCAATCAGGTTATCTATCGCATCCTGATTTTTTATATCGGCTCGCTGGCGGTTCTGCTTTCGCTGCTGCCATGGACTCGCGTCACCGCCGATACCAGCCCGTTTGTCCTTATCTTCCATGAGCTGGGCGATACGTTTGTCGCCAATGCGCTGAATATCGTGGTTCTCACCGCCGCGCTATCGGTTTATAACAGCTGCGTTTACTGCAACAGCCGTATGCTGTTCGGTCTGGCCCAGCAGGGAAATGCGCCGAAAGCGCTGCTGAACGTCGACAAACGCGGCGTGCCGGTGAGCTCCATTTTGGTTTCCGCCGTCGTGACTGCGTTGTGCGTGCTGCTCAACTACCTGGCCCCAGAGTCCGCATTCGGACTGCTGATGGCGCTGGTGGTCTCCGCGCTGGTCATTAACTGGGCGATGATTAGCCTTGCCCATATGATGTTCCGTCGCGCGAAACAGCAGCAGGGCGTGAAAACCCGCTTCCCGGCCCTGTTTTATCCGTTCGGCAACGTTCTCTGCCTGCTGTTTATGGCGGCGGTATTGATCATTATGCTGATGACGCCAGGTATGGCGATCTCCGTGTGGCTGATTCCGGTATGGCTGCTTATCCTGGGCGTCGGCTATCTGTGTAAAGAAAAAACGGCAAAAACGGTGAAAGCCCACTGATCGTGACGTTACTTTTCCGCCCTCCCCGTCCGGGGAGGGTGTTATCTGCCTCACAGTTTCCCACGTATAACCATTTTATCCATATCAGCGGCGTGATCCTGCTACGCAAAAAAAAGCTCGCAGGCGAATAATTACCGCCATCATCTGATGGGGAGAAGTCTCAATGGATAAGGGCAGACTTTCGGTAAGAGAGAAAATCGGGTATGGCATGGGCGACGCCGGATGTAACATTATTTTTGGCGCTATCATGCTGTTTGTTAATTATTTTTATACGGATATTTTTGGTCTTGCCCCGGCGTTAGTCGGTGTTTTACTCCTTTCAGTACGCGTTATCGATGCCGTTACCGATCCGGTGATGGGCGCGCTTGCCGATCGTACCCAAAGTAAATATGGTCGTTTCCGCCCCTGGCTACTGTGGATTGCATTTCCCTACGCGCTGTTCAGCGTTCTGATGTTCACGACGCCGGACTGGGGCTATAACAGCAAAGTTGTCTATGCTTTCGTCACCTATTTTCTGCTTTCCGTGACCTACACCGCCATCAATATTCCCTATTGCTCACTGGGCGGCGTGATCACCAACGATCCAAAAGAGCGCGTGGCCTGTCAGGCTTATCGCTTCGTGTTAGTCGGCATCGCGACGCTGTTGCTATCGTTAACGCTATTGCCGATGGTGGACTGGTTTGGCGGCGGCGACAAAGCCAAAGGCTATCAGTTGGCGATGACCGTGCTGGCGATTATCGGCATGGGTATGTTTCTGTTCTGCTTTGCCAGCGTCCGCGAACGCGTCCGCCCTGCCGTTCCGACGCACGATGATATGAAGAATGATTTCAAAGATGTGTGGAAAAACGATCAATGGGTACGCATTCTGCTATTGACCTTATGTAACGTCTGCCCGGGGTTTATCCGTATGGCGGCGACCATGTATTACGTCACCTGGGTGATGGGACAAAGCACCCATTTCGCTACGCTTTTTATTAGTCTTGGCGTGGTCGGTATGATGATCGGCAGTATGCTGGCGAAAGTCTTAACCGATCGCTGGTGTAAATTGAAGGTATTTTTCTGGACCAATATTGCGCTGGCGATTTTCTCCTGCGCGTTCTATTTCTTTGATCCGAAAGCCACCGTGATGATAGTGGCGCTCTACTTCCTGCTCAATATTCTGCATCAGATCCCTTCCCCGCTGCACTGGTCGCTGATGGCGGACGTCGATGATTACGGCGAATGGAAAACCGGCAAACGCATTACCGGTATCAGCTTCTCCGGTAACCTGTTCTTCCTCAAGCTGGGCCTGGCGATTGCCGGGGCGATGGTCGGCTTTTTGCTCTCCTGGTACGGTTATGACGCCAGCGCTAAAGCGCAAAGCGCCTCGGCGATGAACGGTATTATGCTGTTGTTTACCGTTATCCCCGGCGTTGGCTATCTGATTACCGCAGGCGTGGTACGTCTGCTGAAAGTTGACCGTGAACTGATGAAAAAAATCCAGGACGATTTGGAAAAACGTCGCACTAATTACCGCGAATTGAGTGAGTTGCAGGAGCTCAACGCCGCTGAAAGCGTAAGGAAAGCCTGATGGCAAACTGGCCAAACCCGTTTATTGAACAACGTGCCGATCCATTTATTTTACGCGACGGCAGCGATTACTACTTTATTGCCTCCGTACCGGAATATGACAGACTGGAAATCCGCCGGGCTAATTCGCTGGAAGGGTTGCGCGCCGCCGACCCCGTTGTCGTCTGGCGCAAACCGAAAACAGGCCCGATGAGCCAGCTTATCTGGGCACCGGAAATGCACCGCATCAACGGTAAGTGGTACATCTATTTTGCCGCTACCCATACTCAAGCGCTTGATAAGCTGGGAATGTTCCAGCACCGCATGTTTGCCCTGGAGTGCGCCGATGCCGACCCACTCACCGGCAAGTGGACGGAGAAAGGTCAAATTAAAACACCGTTTGATACCTTCGCCCTCGATGCCACCACTTTTTATCATCAGGGAAAGCAGTGGTATCTGTGGGCGCAAAAAGCGCCGGATATTGCCGGTAACTCAAATATTTATCTGGCTGAACTGGAAAATCCGTGGACGATTAAAGGCGAGCCGGTAAGACTCAGTAAGCCAGAGTACGACTGGGAGTGTCGGGGTTTTTGGGTTAACGAAGGTCCGGCCGTCGTGGTGCATGGCGACAAGCTGTTTATTAGCTATTCGGCCAGCGCCACCGATGAAAACTACTGTATGGGATTACTGTGGATTAACGTAAACGACGATCCGCGCGATCCGGCCAACTGGCATAAATCACCGCGCCCGGTCTTTACCACCAGCTATGAAAATCGCCAGTATGGGCCGGGACATAACAGCTTTACGCAAACGCCGGAAGGTGAAGATGTACTGGTGTACCACGCGAGAAATTACACCGAAATTGAAGGCGATCCGTTGTACGATCCCAACCGCCATACGCGTCTGAAACGGGTGCGCTGGGACGAAAACGGGATGCCTGATTTTGGCGTGCCGCCAGCCGATACGATCTAAGCCGTTGCACTGCCCGGTGGCGCTAACGCTTACCGGGCCTACAGATTTTTCCATTGTAGGCAGCATAAGCGTTAGCGCCATCGGCACAACGCTACACTAATGCCCCATAAATGGTGAGCAACGCAATAATCACCACCACCACAAACGAGGCCTTCTTCGCCATCGACACCGCCGCTTTGGGGGTTTCTACTTTGTCAGTATGCGGTTCACGCGCCAGTGAGAACTGCGCCAGACGTGTGAGCACCTGATACTGCGAAGTATGCAGATCCGCCAGCGAGGCAAACCAGGCCGGCAACGCTTTCTCGCCATGCCCCAGTAATGCATACACTACGCCCGCCAGACGTACCGGAATCCAGTCCAGCACATGAAGAATAGCGTCAATGCCGGATTGCAAACGTTGGTGCGGCGTCTGATAGCGCGCCAGCCAGGTCTGCCAGGCCCGTAAAAACGCATAGCCCACCAGCGTTACCGGCCCCCATGGACCGCCAACGATAAACCAAAATAGCGGTGCGAGGTAAAAACGGAAATTTATCCATAACAACGCATTTTGCAGCTCACGCAAAAATTCACGCTCATTACAATCCGGCGGCACGCCGTGAATCAGCGTAAGCTCGCTGGCCATCGCCTCGCAAGGATGCGGATCGTTACGGGATGCCGCTTTCAGCCAGGCGTGATAATGTACTCGCACTTTGCCCGCGCCGATACACAGCACGCCCAGGAGAATCCACACCACCAGTGTCGGCACGTTAAATAGCAGCCCTTTTAACGCCTGGAGCAGTAGAAAAGTCACCACCATCGCGATCGCCGTCATTCCCATCGTGCGCAACATCGAAAAATGCGTAATCCGACGGAATAGCGCCTCCAGCCGATGATCGAGCTGCCAGTGCTCGCCCAGCTTAAACAGGCGCTCGACAATCAGCACCAGTAATGTCGTAAACAGCGTCATGTCATCTCCTTGTGCGACGAGAGGGCTACCAAAGCGCGAAAGCGCGGCCAGTCAAAGGCAGGGCCAGGGTCCGTTTTACGGTCAGGCGCAATGTTGCAGTGTCCGGTCATATTGTCGGCGATCGCCGGATAGCTAGCGATAAGCGTGCGCGTCACGGCGGCTAGCTGCTGATACTGCGCATCGGTATAAGCCAGCGTATCCGTCCCCTCCAGCTCAATACCAATGGAGAAATCATTACAACGTTCCCGCCCCTGATAGTTTGACACGCCCGCATGCCACGCACGCTTATCAAAAGGCACATACTGGACGATTTCACCGTCGCGACGAATCAGACAATGGGCCGAAACACGAAGATGAGCGATTTCTGCAAAAAAAGGATGGGCGTCTGGATCTATCGTTCCGGTGAATAATGCATCGATCCACGGACCGCCAAACTCGCCGGGGGGCAGGCTAATATTATGCACCACCAGCAAGGACGGTTTTTCGTCATCCGGACGGCAATCATAATGCGGAGAAGGGACGCGTCGCGCCTCTACCAACCAACCCTTATCTGGCAACATGCGGAGTCTCCTTTTGAGTGGTGCTTATAGCTGCTTCAGAGTAGCATGTTTCTACCTTATGATTCGTTAGCAATTTGGAGTTTTATCATGCCGCCTCGCCGTTATAACCCAGACGACCGACGTGACGCGCTACTGGAACGCATTAATCTCGATATCCCTGCCGCCGTTGCTCAGGCGCTGCGTGAAGATTTAGGTGGAGAAGTCGATGCTGGCAACGATATCACCGCGCAACTTTTGCCGGCAGATACGCAAGCCCATGCCACGGTGATCACTCGTGAAGACGGCGTTTTCTGCGGCAAGCGCTGGGTTGAAGAGGTCTTCATCCAACTGGCGGGCGATGATGTGCGCCTCACCTGGCATGTCGATGACGGCGACGCCATTCACGCCAACCAAACAGTGTTTGAACTGAACGGCCCGGCTCGCGTATTGCTGACCGGCGAGCGCACGGCGCTAAACTTTGTCCAGACCCTTTCCGGCGTCGCCAGTGAAGTACGCCGCTACGTTGGACTGTTGGCTGGCACCCAAACCCAGTTGCTCGACACGCGTAAAACGCTGCCGGGTCTGCGCACCGCGCTCAAATATGCGGTTTTATGCGGCGGCGGCGCCAATCATCGTCTGGGCCTCACTGACGCGTTCCTGATTAAAGAAAACCATATTATCGCCTCCGGTTCGGTTCGTCAGGCGGTGGAAAAAGCGTTCTGGCTACATCCGGACGTGCCGGTAGAAGTCGAGGTCGAAAATCTGGATGAACTGGACGATGCGCTGAAAGCAGGCGCGGATATTATCATGCTGGATAATTTCAACACCGACCAGATGCGCGAGGCGGTGAAACGCGTCAACGGCCAGGCGCGGCTGGAAGTATCCGGCAACGTCACCGCGGAAACCTTACGCGAATTTGCTGAAACCGGGGTGGATTTCATCTCCGTTGGCGCGCTGACCAAGCACGTGCGCGCGCTCGATCTCTCCATGCGTTTTTGCTGATCCTCTCCACCCGATGGCGCTGCGCCGTCGGGTCTATAAATCACCTGTCCGTAGATCCGCGTCATTATTCGGTAAAATATTCGTAGCGCCTCGCAATAACGTTGCCGTGTCATGTAACGCAGCGAAAATCTTCAGAATCCGCCTTCCCGTTTTACCTTTTGCCGCTCGCCCGCTCTTCCCGCGTTTGCCACAGTAGCGCCAGCTAACTCAAGGAGCGAACAATGGAAAAACAACGCGGTTTCACGCTTATCGAACTGATGGTCGTTATTGGCATCATCGCCATTTTAAGCGCCATTGGCATTCCGGCTTACCAGAACTATCTGCGTAAAGCGGCGCTGACGGATATGTTGCAAACGTTTGTCCCCTACCGTACTGCCGTCGAACTCTGCGCTCTGGAACATGGTGGGACGAGCACATGCGATGCGGGCGTCAACGGTATCCCCTCGCCCGTCATCACCCGTTATGTTTCGGGCATGAGCGTGGAAAAAGGCGTCATCACGCTTACCGGCCAGGAGAGTCTGAGCGGGCTTAGCGTCATCATGACGCCCGCCTGGGACAATGCTAACGGCATTACTGGCTGGACGCGTAACTGCAATATTCAAAGCGACAGCGCGTTACAACAGGCTTGTGAAGATGTCTTCCGTTTTGACGCCAACTAAGGAGACAAGATGAAAGACGCTCAGCTCAACACCTTGTGTCAACGTCATCAGGCTGTACTGATCAATAGCGCCAGCAACAGTATCACTGTTGCGGTGGTCGACGCGCCCTCTCATGCGTTACTGGACGCTCTGCATTTCGCCACGCAAAAACAGATTGATATTGTGTGCTGGACTCGCCAGCAAATGGAAAATCATCGGCATAAGCCGGATCAGGCACCCTCGGCAAACGCCGCGAAAGGCGGAGAAACCGCAGCCCAGCTTCTCAATCAGACATTACGCTCGGCGATGGCGAAACGCGCCTCTGATATCCATCTCGAACCCGGCGCCAGCCGCTACCGAATAAGACTCCGCATCGACGGCGTTCTTCATATTCTGCAGGACATCGCCAAAGAGACGGGGCTTGCGCTGACGGCCAGATTGAAAGTCCTGGGAAATTTGGACATCGCTGAACATCGACTGCCGCAGGACGGGCAATTTACCGTTGACCTGGCGGGCGACAGCATCTCTTTTCGTATCGCCACGCTTCCCTGTAAAGAAGGCGAAAAAGTCGTCTTACGGTTGTTGCATCAGGTTGAACAAACGCTGGATCTGGACACGCTGGGCATGTACGGGGCACAACTTACCGCTTTTAGACAAGCCCTACAGCAACCTCAGGGGCTGGTACTGGTGACTGGCCCCACCGGTAGCGGAAAAACGGTCACGCTATACAGCGCGCTACAAACCCGGAATACGCCGGGTATCAACCTCTGTAGCGTTGAGGATCCGATAGAAATTCCACTGGATGGGATTAACCAGACGCAGATCCATCCCCGCGCCGGGCTCACCTTTCAAAATGTGCTGCGCGCGCTTTTACGCCAGGACCCTGACATCATCATGGTAGGTGAAATTCGTGACGGCGACACCGCAGAAATCGCCATTAAGGCGGCACAAACGGGCCATCTGGTACTTTCAACGCTCCATACGAACTCCACCAGCGAAACCCTGATACGTTTGCAGCAAATGGGCGTAGCACGCTGGATGATCTCATCGGCGCTTACGCTGGTGGTAGCGCAACGCCTGGTAAGGAAGCTTTGCCCGCACTGCAAACAGCGCCTGAGCGATCCCGTAGTGCTATCGCCCAATCTTTGGCCCAGCGCGATACCGCGCTGGCAGGCAAGCGGCTGTCAGCATTGCTACCACGGCTTTTATGGCCGAACCGCGTTATTCGAAGTGTTAACCGTTACCCCGGCATTACGTCAGTTAATTGCGAGCGGCGCATCGGCGCAAGCACTGGAAGCCCACCTCCAACAGACCGGTACAGGGACGCTTTTTGAAAATGGCTGTCGCGCCGTTGAGCAAGGCATGACGTCCTTTGAAGAGATACTGCGCGTTCTGGGAATGCCCCATGAGCGTTAAACAGCTCTGGCGCTGGCAAGGCGTTAACGATAAAGGTCAACTGGAACAAGACGTTGTATGGGTGGACAATCGTCTGGCGCTGATCATCACCCTGCAACATCAGCGCATTATGCCGCTTCGCATCAAGCGCATAGGCGTTAATGCCGCACTGTGGAAAGAAGAGCAAAGCGCTGAAATTATTCATCAGTTGGCCACGCTCATTCATGCCGGGCTGACGCTTTCTGAAGGGCTGGAACTCCTTGCGAAACAGCATCCACACCGACAATGGCAAGCGCTGTTGCGCACGCTGGCTCACGAGCTTGAACAGGGCGTCCCTTTTTCCAGCGCATTAGTCTCCTGGCCGCAGGTATTTCCGCCGCTCTACCAGACGATGATCCGCACCGGAGAACTGACCGGCAAACTGGCCGAATGCTGCTTTGAACTGGCCCGTCAGCAAAAAGCGCAACGGCAGATTACGGTTAGCGTGAAAAAGGCGCTGCGCTATCCCGCCATTATTCTGACAATGGCCGCTCTGGTCGTTTTCGCCATGCTGCACTTTGTTCTGCCGGAATTTGCCGCCATTTACCGTAGCTTCAATACCCCGCTCCCTCTTCTGACGCGCGGTATTATCGCGATAGCGCAATGGGGGGCGGCATGGGGTTGGCTCATCTTGTTCCTGACGATGCTCATTGCTATCGCTCACCGCAGGGTAAAACAAAAGCCGTCCTGGCAAGCGCAGCGGCAGCGTCTTCTGCTACGGCTTCCCGTTATGGGTCGCCTGATAAGAGGCCAGAAACTAGCGCAAATATTCACCGTACTGGCATTGACCCAAAGCGCAGGCATTCCTTTTCTTCAGGGACTGGAAAGCGCTATCGAGAGTCTCGGCTGCCCTTACTGGTCACAGCGTTTAACGCAGGTACATCAGGAGATCGCCGCAGGCAATCCGGTCTGGTTGGCGCTAAAAAATACCCAGGAATTTAGTCCGCTATGCCTGCAACTGGTCAGAACGGGCGAAGCGTCCGGTTCACTCGATATCATGCTGCATAACCTTGCCCGTCACCACAGTGAAACTACGCTGGCGCTGGCCGATAATCTGGCGTCGCTGTTGGAACCGGCGTTATTGATCATCACCGGCTTAATTATCGGTACGCTGGTGGTGGCGATGTATTTGCCGATTTTTCATCTGGGAGACGCGATGAGCGGGATGGGATAAGGCTGGCGCACATTTACGCCAGCCAGAATATTAGAGGCTATTGAAAATGCGGTTTTCTTGTTCCTGCACCCGAATAAAGGTGGTGCGTTTGGTCAACTCTTTCAGGCGAGACGCGCCGACATAAGTGCAGGCTGAGCGTAGACCGCCCAGGATATCGCGGGCGGTATTGCCCACCGGCCCACGCAGCGGCAATTTAACCGTTTTACCTTCTGCCGCGCGGTATTTCGCAACGCCGCCGACATGACGGTTCATCGCAGATTCCGAACTCATGCCGTAGAACAGCATAAATTTCTCGCCGTTCTCTTCTACCACGCTGCCGCCGCTCTCTTCGTGCCCCGCCAGCATGCCGCCCAACATAACGAAATCCGCGCCGCCGCCGAAGGCTTTTGCTACGTCGCCAGGCATGGTGCAGCCGCCATCGCTGACGATCATGCCGCCCAGGCCATGCGCCGCGTCAGCACATTCGATAACCGCCGACAGTTGCGGATAACCAACGCCAGTTTTTACACGCGTCGTGCATACGGAGCCGGGACCAATTCCCACTTTCACGATATCGGCGCCGGAGAGGATAAGCTCTTCGCACATCTCGCCCGTTACCACATTGCCTGCGCAGATTGTTTTTGTCGGCCATGCTTCACGTGCTTTCGCGACGAACTGCACAAAATGTTCTGAATAGCCATTGGCTACATCAATACAGACAAAGTTCAGCGCAGGATTCAGCGCCAGAATCTGCACGGTTTTTTCGAAATCAGCATCAGAGGTCCCGGTGGAAACCATCACATGCTTCAGAACATCAGCCGAAGCCTTGTTGATAAAGGCTGCCCATTCTTCAACGGTATAATGTTTATGTACAGCAGTCAGAATATCAAACCCGGCCAATGCTTGCGCCATTTCAAACGTCCCGACGGTATCCATATTGGCCGCAATAATCGGTACGCCAGACCAGGTCTGACCTGAGTGTTTAAAGGTGAATTGACGTTCCAGTTCGACATCGGAACGGCTTTTGAGGGTAGAACGTTTAGGACGGATAAGAACGTCTTTGAAACCTAACTTCAGATCTTCTTCAATACGCATGTGCGGATTCCTGGGGTTAATGGCGAAAAATCGAAACTCACAACTCCAGTGACGCTATCATACGCACTAATCATGGCCGTACAAGACTGCGAAATTCTCTTTTTTTACGTTACAATCCCATAAATTTACCTGGCGAATAGTAGGTTAATGCTCAGAGCGCATCGTCTTTGTATGTTTAAAATTTAACCTTTTGATTGTCAAACTAAAATTCCGGAAGCTGGAGATATGAGGTATACCGTAGCCTTAACCGGCGGTATTGGCAGCGGTAAAAGTACCGTCGCTGATGCCTTCGCTGACCTCGGAATAACCGTCATCGACGCGGATATTATCGCGCGCCAGATGGTTGAGCCAGGGCAGCCCGCCCTGAACGCAATAGCGGAACATTTTGGTTCTGAACTTATCGCCGCCGACGGCACGTTACGTCGCCGGGCGCTGCGTGAGCGTATTTTTTCGCATCCGGAAGAAAAAGCCTGGCTTAACGCTCTGCTTCATCCCTTAATTCAGCAGGAAACCCAACGACAGTTTCAACAGGCTACGTCGCCCTATGTGTTATGGGTTGTGCCTCTGCTGGTTGAAAACAGGCTGTATCAAAAAGCCAACCGCGTACTGGTGGTTGACGTGACGCCCGAAACGCAGCTCATACGCACAATGCAGCGTGATGATGTTACGCGCGAGCATGTTGAACACATTCTCGCTGCGCAGGCGACGCGTGAAGCGCGCCTTGCCGTGGCGGACGATGTTATTGATAATAACGGCGCACCGGATGCTATCGCATCAGATGTGGCCCGCCTGCACGCCAGTTATCTTAAGCTCGCGTCGCAGTTTGTCTCACAGGAAAAACCGTAATGCACACCCAGGTCCTATTTGAACACCCTCTCAATGAGAAGATGCGTACGTGGCTGCGCATAGAGTTTTTGATCCAACAGCTTTCCATCAACCTGCCAATTGCAGACCATGCTGGCGCACTGCATTTTTTCCGTAACATCAGCGATCTACTGGATGTGTTCGAACGGGGCGAAGTCCGTACCGAACTGCTGAAAGAACTGGAGCGCCAGCAGCGTAAATTACAGGCCTGGGTTGAGGTTCCCGGCGTCGATCAAGACCGTATTGAAGCCCTGCGCCAGCAGTTAAAATCCGCGGGCAGCGTGCTGATCTCCGCCCCGAGGATTGGCCAGCAGCTACGCGAAGATCGCTTGATTGCCCTTGTGCGTCAACGCTTAAGTATTCCTGGCGGCTGTTGCAGTTTCGATTTACCCACTCTGCATATCTGGTTGCACCTACAACAGGCGCAGCGCGACGCCCAGATTGAAACCTGGCTTGCCAGCCTGAATCCCCTCACCCAGGCACTGACTTTGGTGCTTGATCTGATCCGTAATTCAGCACCTTTCCGTAAGCAAACCAGCCTGAACGGTTTTTATCAGGATAACGGGGACGACGCCGATTTGCTGCGTCTTATGCTGACGCTCGATTCACAACTTTATCCGCAAATTTCCGGCCATAAGAGCCGTTTTGCCATTCGCTTTATGCCGCTGGATAGTGAAAATGGTCTGGTGCCGGAGCGTCTTGATTTTGAACTGGCCTGTTGCTAAGGAGTAAAAATGTCTGACGTGACCGTCGTAAACTGTCCGACCTGCGGTAAACCGGTCGTCTGGGGGGAAATTAGCCCCTTCCGCCCATTTTGTTCTAAACGCTGTCAGCTAATTGATTTGGGCGAATGGGCCGCCGAAGAGAAACGAATCGCCAGCAGCGGCGACCAGTCTGATAGCGACGACTGGAGCGAAGAGCGCTAACAGTGATGGCTCTGTTGAGACGGCAATATCGCCTTATGACAAAAATAATCAATAAATACGCGTAGTTTTGGTGCCATATGCGCGCGGCCGGGATAATACAAATAAAACCGGTCCGCCGCAGGCAGCCACTCGTCAAGTACGGAACACAACCGCCCATCCTGTAAGTCTTCGTGGACATCCTGTTCAAAAACATAGGTTAGCCCTGCCCCATCACGCGCGGCGGAGAGACGCAACGCTTTATCATTCACCATTAACGCGGCTTCCGGCGTAATTTCCAGCCGTTGCGCTCCGTGAACAAACTCCCACCGATATAGCCCGCTCTCACGCGTAAAACGATGGCAAAGGCAGCGGTGATTGATGAGTTCCTGAGGGTGCAGCGGCGTGCCAAAACGCGCAAGGTATGCAGGGGATGCTACGATCGCCGGGCGTAAAACATCACCGAGCGGAACGACATTCATATCAAGTTGTACCGCATCGCCAAAGCGAATACCGGCATCAAAGCGTTCGTTAATTAAATCCACAAAACCGTCATTCACATCGATATCCAGCCGAATATCGGGATAATCGCGCATGAAACCGGCGAGATTAGGTTGTAACAAAAGCGTAGCCGCCGTGCGCGGTACGGTCAGGCGTAATGTCCCTCCGGGTATATCGCGGCTCTGGCGGGCATGTTCCATCGCCTCATCAATATGGTTTAATGCGGGCCTGATACTGGCAAGAAAGGCATGTCCTGCTTCTGTCAAACCGACACGCCGGGTGGTTCGGTTCAACAATTTCACGCCAAGTTCATCCTCCAGTTGGCGCATATTCTGACTTAACGCCGACGTGGAAATATGTAACTGCGCCGCTGCCCGCGTGAAGCTATGGTTTTCAGCAATCATGCAAAAAGCATGCAATACGGACATCACATCATGACGCATTATTAAGCCAGCCTTCATAAACCATGCTTATTCCCCCTATTTTTCATCTTATACGCCAGGTATAGACTGCCTGCCATGCTCAAAATATCCTCATGGAGGCAGTATGCAATATCGTACATTAGGCGCAAACGGACCGCGAGTGTCAGCCATCGGACTGGGATGTATGGGCATGAGCGCATTTTACGGCGCTCATGACGACAGCACCTCAATTAAGACGCTACATTATGCGTTAGATCAGGGGGTAACACTGCTCGATACCGCAGATATGTATGGCCCTTATACCAATGAAAGGTTAGTCGGAAGAGCCATCGCCGATCGTCGCGATCGGGTATTTTTAGCGACGAAATTTGGTATCGTTCTCGACCCTGCTAACCCTATGGCGCGTGGCGTCAATGGCAGACCAGAGTACGTTCGCCGTAGTTGTGAGCAAAGTCTGCAACGCCTGGGGGTCGATCATATCGATCTGTACTACCAACATCGCGTTGATCCATCAGTCCCCATAGAAGAGACTGTCGGTGCAATGGCGGACCTGGTGCGCGAGGGAAAAGTGCGTTATCTCGGGCTATCCGAAGCATCAACGCAAACGCTGGAACGCGCCCATAACGTTCACCCTATTACCGCGCTGCAAAGTGAGTATTCGCTTTGGTCCCGCGAAGCGGAAATTTCAGCACTTTCCACCTGTGAACGGTTGGGTATAGGATTCGTCGCTTACAGCCCGCTGGGACGCGGATTTCTGACCGGTACGATTAAAACGCCAGAAGATTTTGCTGCGAATGACTTCCGTCGCACAAATCCCAGGTTCATGGGTGAGAACTTCTCGCGCAATTTACGTCTGGCTGAAGCAATAAAACAAATGGCACGCGAAAAAGAGTGTACCCCCGCACAATTAGCGCTGGCCTGGCTGCTGGCCCGCAACAGGCACATCGTTCCCATTCCCGGCACCCGCCACTGCGCCAGGGTGGATGAAAACCTCGGCGCGTTATCACTGACCCTAAGCCCGCAGGAGCTGGCGGCAATTGAGGCGGTTTTTCCTCACGACGCCGCGGCCGGCCCCCGCTACTGGCCGGAAATTATGTCGACATTAAATCGCTAATAAGATCGATGGGGATCGTGTTGCGATCCCCCACTAAGGCGAAAATTGGCGTAATTTACGAATAATCGGTTCATTGGCCGGCGGAAAATCTTCCGTATTCAACGCGTTCTGCGCGATCCACCGTCCCGGCTGTCCTTCTTTCCCCCACGGTTCGCCCTCCCAGCGTTCAACCAGCCAAAACCACAGCGTAATGTGTCTATCCGGGAATTGATATTCCAGAGTGTCGAATAATGTCACCTGTGTTGGCGTAATCCCCACCTCTTCCTGTAACTCCCGGATCAACGCCTGCTCTGGTGTTTCGTCGGCTTCAATTTTTCCGCCGGGAAATTCCAGCTTGTTCGCCATATGCGCATCAGCGGCGCGTCGGGTAATAAAAATTTCGTCGTTCGGGTTGCGGATAATCCCAACCGCGATTTGCAGTTTTTTCATCTTGTTGCATCCATAAAAAAGGCGCAGTCGCCTGCGCCTTTTTATCTGTGTTCAATGCCAGGCCGAATAAGCGTAGCGCCCTTCGGCAATAATGCCAGTACTGACCTGATGGCAACACATTATGTCTTATCAGGCCGGTAAGTTTATCGCATTAGCTCAGGCGACCGTGACACTGTTTGTATTTCTTACCAGAACCGCAAGGGCAAGGATCGTTACGTCCAATCTTACGTTCGCCGGTTTGGGCGGCCAGATCGGCAGCCACGGCGGCATCGTCATCCTGATGGCTTAGCTGCTGCATCTGCGCCAGGCGCTCCGCCTCTTCGCGACGCTGCATTTCCATCGCTTCGACCTCTTCCGGCATACGTACCTGGACTTTGCTCAGGGTACTGATTACTTCATATTTCAGCGATTCCAGCATCGCGGCGAACATAGCGAAGGATTCGCGCTTGTATTCCTGCTTCGGATCTTTTTGCGCATAGCCACGCAGATGAATACCCTGACGCAGGTAATCCATCGCCGCCAGATGCTCTTTCCACAGGGAATCAAGCGTTTGCAGCATCACGCCTTTTTCGAAATGACGCATCATTTCAGCGCCAACCACCTCTTCTTTACGCTGATACACCTCGATGGATTGCGCCAGGATGCGCTCACGCAGCGTCTCCTCATGCAGCTCTGGCTCTTTATCCAGCCATTCGGCAATCGGCATCTCCAGGTCGAAGTCGTTTTTCAGGCGTTCCTGCAAACCCGGGATATCCCACATCTCTTCCAGCGACTGCGGCGGAATGTAGGCGTCGATAGTCGCCTTAAAGACATCTTCGCGAATGCTGTTAATGGTGTCGCTCACGTCAGACACATCCAGCAGTTCGTTACGCTGGGTATAAATTGCACGACGCTGATCGTTCGCCACATCATCATATTCCAGCAGTTGCTTACGAATATCGAAGTTACGGCTTTCTACTTTACGCTGCGCGTTAGCGATAGCTTTCGTCACCCATGGGTGCTCAATCGCTTCGCCCGGCTTCATCCCCAGTTTACGCATCATACCGGAGACACGATCGGAGGCGAAAATACGCATCAGCGCATCTTCCATCGACAGGTAGAAACGGGAAGAACCCGGATCGCCCTGGCGACCGGAACGGCCACGAAGCTGGTTGTCGATACGGCGGGATTCATGGCGCTCGGTGCCAATGATATGCAGACCGCCGGCAGCCAGAACCGCGTCATGGCGTACCTGCCAGTCCGCTTTAATCTGCGCAATCTGTTCTTCCGTCGGCGCTTCCAGCGCGGCGACTTCCGCCTGCCAGCTACCGCCCAGCATAATATCGGTACCACGACCCGCCATGTTGGTAGCGATAGTGACCGCCGCTGGATAACCAGCCTGCGCAACGATGCCTGCTTCGTTGGCGTGGAATTTTGCGTTCAGTACGTTATGTTTGATGCCCGCTTTGGTCAGCTCTCTGGAGACCACTTCAGATTTCTCGATAGAAATCGTCCCGACCAGCACTGGCTGACCGTTCGCGGTACGCTCTTTAATATCTTCGATAATGGCCTGGATTTTTTCCGCCTCGGTCATGTAGACCAGATCCGGCAAATCTTTACGGATCATCGGACGGTTGGTCGGAACAACGACGGTGTCCAGCTTATAGATAGAGCTAAATTCGAAGGCTTCAGTATCCGCCGTACCGGTCATACCGGCCAGCTTTTCATACAGACGGAAGTAGTTCTGGAAGGTAATAGACGCCAGCGTCTGGTTTTCATTCTGAATTTCAACGCCTTCTTTTGCTTCTACCGCCTGGTGCAGACCGTCAGACCAGCGACGCCCCTGCATGGTACGACCGGTATGTTCATCAACAATGATGACTTCGCCGTCTTTCACAATGTAATCCACGTCACGGGTAAACAGCGCGTGCGCGCGCAGCGCGGCGGTGACGTGATGCATCAGCATAATATTGCCAGGCGAGTAGAGCGACTCGCCCTCATCCATAATGCCTTCTTGCACCAGTAGCTCTTCAATCAGCACCAGACCGCGTTCGGTCAGGTTAACCTGGCGCGCTTTCTCATCAACGGAGAAGTGGCCTTCGCCCTGGAAAGTGTCAGAATCTTCTTTCTCCTGACGAATCAGGTGCGGAATGATTTTGTTCACTTTTTTGTACATTTCCGAGCTATCTTCCGCCGGGCCGGAAATAATCAGCGGCGTACGCGCTTCATCGATCAGGATGGAGTCGACTTCATCCACCAGCGCATAATGCAGTTTACGCTGCACGCGCTCTTCCGGGCTGAACGCCATGTTGTCGCGCAGGTAGTCAAAACCGTATTCGTTGTTAGTGCCGTAAGTGATGTCGGCAGCGTAAGCTTCACGTTTGGCGGGCGCAGGCATACCTGGCAGGTTGATACCAACGGACATACCGAGGAATTCGAATAGCGGACGGTTGTTTTCGGCGTCACGCTGCGCCAGATAGTCGTTCACGGTTACCACATGAACGCCTTTGCCGGACAGCGCGTTCAGGTAGGCTGGCAGCGTTGCGGTCAGCGTTTTACCTTCACCAGTACGCATTTCGGCGATACAGCGATCGTTGAGCACCATACCACCCAATAGCTGAACGTCGAAGTGACGCATCCCAAAGACGCGTTTACTGGCTTCACGCACCACCGCGAATGCTTCCGGAATCAGGCTCTCTACGCTTTCGCCTTTTTCAATACGGGCGCGAAATTCGTTGGTTTTCGCTTTCAGTTCGTCATCGGAGAGTTTTTCCATCTCCGGTTCCATCGCATTAATAAGGCTGACGGCCTTACGCATACGACGCAGCGTACGATCGTTACGGCTACCGAATACTTTGGTTAATAATTTGATTAGCATAATAAAGTCTCAAATGCCCCGCGCCGCGGAGCTACAAATAAAGTAAAAGGGTCTTTTTTCGTTAGCTGAGACGTTGCGGACCGGCGCGGATACCCTGCGCCTGACTTATCCAGGCCGGGATGCTAAATGCGGTTTGTGGCGCAAAATACGCCAGGGAGAGGCGACGAACAATCGCCGGCGGCGTGCCCTCCTGCGTGAGCATCGCGCTGAGCGTATTCAGTAAGGCGATATGATGCGCCTGTAATGGCGACGGCGCGTCGGCAACGGGCAGCGTTTGCGGCGCCATTGCAAAAGAAAGGTGGCGAATCACCGTGCGAATAGCGTGCTGATGCCAGTAATCTACGGTGAAATTGGGACGACGGTTAGAGGCTTCTAACAGCGCAAGATGGCTAAAGTTAACTTTAGACGCGGTGCTGGCGGTCGTCTTTGCAGGCGTATTGGTTTCAGCGGCGTTACTGAGCGCGGGCAAACCAAAACTCGCCGCGACCATCCCTAATAAGAGATGCGGCCAGAAGTATCGTCTGCCTAACTGTCGCCAGCGCGTCAGTATTCCACTCACGTCATTGCCACCTGATATGCCCCTCATGGGCTTACGGAATCAAAACAATTTGCGCACAAATCTTATCATTAAAGCGTACGCGCTACAGCAGTAATGACGAGAAGCTAAGGTGAAAATCGGCTAAGAAAACAGCGAACGCGCCGTGTTTCCATTTAACCCTGTCAAAATGGCTGTATTAAGGAAAGCGCAGATAAAGGATAGTAAAAAAAAACGACTGGCTCGCCTGGCCGGAGAGAGTGCCAGGTTAACCAGTCGAATTTTATACGACAGCGTATGTCGTTATGCCAGTACCGTCGAAGGCGCTTTGAAAGCCAACGGCAGTTCTGCGTCGTCCTGGAAGGTCACAAATTCCCAGGCTTCCTGTTTTGCCAGGACTGCCTGTAACAATTTGTTATTCAATGCGTGACCGGATTTATACGCGGTAAACGCACCTATAATATTGTGACCACACATGAACAAGTCACCGATCGCGTCGAGCATTTTGTGACGAACGAATTCATCTTCAAAACGCAGGCCGTCTTCGTTCAATACGCGATAATCGTCAACAACGATGGCACAATCGAAGCTGCCGCCCAGGCACAGGCCGCGGGACTGCAGATATTCGATATCACGCATAAAACCGAAGGTACGCGCACGGCTGATCTGGCGCATGAACGCATCCGCAGAGAAGTTCATCGCGTAGCGCTGGCTGCTGGAATCGATCGCCGGATGGTTAAAGTCGATGGTGAAATCCAACGTAAAACCATTGTACGGTCTGAATTCAGCCCATTTATCGCCATCTTCAACCCGAACAGTCTCTTTGATGCGTACGAATTTTTTGGCGCAGTTCAGTTCATCAATACCGGCATCAAGCAGCAGGTAGACAAACGGAGCGGCACTGCCATCCATGATCGGGATTTCCGGGGCATTAACCTCAATAACGATGTTATCGATACCTAAGCCCGCCAGAGCAGCGTTCAGGTGCTCAACGGTTGAAATCCGTACATCATGCTCATTCACCAGACACGTACAGAGCATGGTATCACGCACAGATTTGGCATCGGCCGGGAAATCTACCGGTGGATTCAAGTCGGTGCGACGATAGATGACCCCGGTATTGGCCGGCGCAGGGCGTAATGTCAGGGTGACTTTTTTGCCGGTGTGTAAACCGACGCCAGTCGCCTGAACGATACGTTTAAGTGTCCTTTGTTTGATCATCGTATAATCTCGCCAAATTACCTATCCAACCGAAGTGTACTATACATTCGGCGGGCCAGTTTAGCACAAAGAGCCCAGAATCCCAAATTCCAGCTAATTCTTAATCAGCTTGCTTACGCAGGAATGCGGGGATATCCAGATAATCCGGCTCTTTCGCCGCCTGTGGTGTATTGTCGTTAACCACTTTCGCGACCGTTTTTTGCTCCTGCGTCAGCGGCGCCATACCGTGCTGCTGATAACGATCCAACACCGGCTGCTGCACCTGTTTATTGGTGACCAGAGTGATTTCAGGACGCTTGTCCATACCAATTCCAGTGGCAACAACGGTCACGCGCAGTTCGTCGTTCATATCCGGGTCCAGAGAGGTACCGATAACCACGGTGGCGTTATCCGATGCAAAGGCACGGATGGTGTTACCGACGGTTTCGAACTCATCCAGACGCAGGTCGAAGCCCGCAGTAATGTTGACCAACACGCCGCGCGCGCCGGACAGGTCGATATCTTCCAGCAGCGGAGAAGAAATAGCCATTTCAGCCGCTTCTTCCGCACGGTCTTCACCGCTCGCCACGCCGGAGCCCATCATTGCGTAGCCCATTTCAGACATCACGGTACGCACGTCAGCAAAGTCGACGTTCATCAGACCCGGGCGGGTGATCAGCTCTGCGATGCCCTGAACCGCGCCTTTCAGCACGTCGTTAGCCGCGCCGAACGCGTCGAGCAGGGAGATACCACGGCCCAGCACTTTCAGCAGCTTGTCGTTCGGGATGGTGATCAACGAGTCCACATGCTTGGACAGCTCAGTGATACCCTGCTCCGCAAATGCCATGCGCTTTTTACCTTCAAAATTGAAAGGTTTAGTCACCACGGCAACGGTCAGAATACCTAAATCTTTTGCCACTTCAGCAACCACTGGCGCCGCGCCGGTTCCGGTACCGCCGCCCATGCCTGCCGCGATAAATACCATGTCTGCGCCTTCAAGCGCCGCACGCAGCGCTTCACGGTCTTCGTCCGCCGCGTTACGACCGACTTCCGGGTTAGCGCCGGCGCCCAGACCTTTGGTAATGCCGCTACCAATTTGAATGGTCTGGCCAACCGCCGTTTTACGCAACGCCTGAGCGTCGGTATTCACCGCGAAGAATTCAACACCTTCGATGCGCTCGCGCACCATGTGTTCAACAGCGTTACCGCCGCCACCACCGACGCCGATGACTTTAATCACCGCGTCGTTGGTTAGTTCCATAGGTTCAAACATAATCTCTCTCCGTCATGTGCCTGTCGCCTGAGGCCGTAATATCTGGCGGCCTCATAAAAATTAAAACTCTTTTCGCAGCCAGCTATTAAGTCGCTTGATCCACGAGCCAACTGATGCCGTAACACGTTTTTCCACTTCTGCTTCACCGTTTAAGTGGGACTCTTTCCCGTAGTGAAGCAATCCCACCGCCGTTGAGTAATACGGCTCCTGGGCATAATCCGTCAGACCGGTGATATTCAGCGGCGCGCCGATACGCACCTGCGTATGAAACACGCGCTGAGCGCAAGCAGCAAGCCCTTCGATTTGCGCCGCGCCGCCGGTTAACACAATCCCCGCCGCCAGGTGATGTTTTACCCCTTGTTGGCGAAGCTGTTCCTGTAATTGCAATATCTCTTCGTTGACCAGATTGAGCAGCTCGGTGTAACGCGGCTCAATCACTTCCGCCAGCGTCTGACGTTGCAGGCTGCGCGGCGGACGCCCGCCCACGCTCGGTACTTCAACGCTCTCGTCTTTACCGACGATGGAGCCCAGCGCGCAACCGTGGCGGACTTTAATGGCTTCAGCATCGCTCGGCGGCGTACCAAAGGCATAAGCGATATCGCTGGTCACCACGTTCCCCGCGTAAGGGATCACTTTGGTATGACGCAGCGCGCCGCCAGTATAAACGGCGATATCCATTGTACCACCGCCGATATCCACGACACAGACGCCCAGTTCACGTTCATCTTCCGTTAACACGGAATAACTGGCCGCCAGTCCGGCAAATATCAGTTGGTCAACTTTCAGACCACAACGTTCAACAGCTTTGACAATGTTTTTTGCCATATCGTTGTGGCAGGTAATCAAATGTACTTTCGCCTGCATACGCACGCCGGAAAGACCGACCGGATTTTTAATGCCTTCCTGGTAGTCAATGGCGTACTCCTGAGGAATCACATGCAGCACGCGATGTTCATCGCGCACGCGCACTGACTTCGCAGTATGCACGACGTTTTCCACATCTTCCTGCGTCACTTCCTCTTCGGAAATGGGCACCATACCAATTTCATTCTGACAGCTAATATGTTTGCCGGAAAGCGCCAGATATACCGAGGAGATCTGGCAATCGGCCATCAATTCCGCCTGGTCAATGGCGCGCTGAACGCATTTCACCACTGACTCAAGGTCATTCACCCCGCCTTTATCCATACCCCGCGATGGGCAACTGCCCACGCCAATGATATTGACCATACCGTCGGGCAGAACTTCCCCTACTAAAGCGGCAACCTTCGCGGTGCCAATCTCCAGTCCTACTACCAGTTTTCTGTCCGTCGCCTTGATCATTGTTGTTCTGCCTGTGCCTGATTCTGTTGCTGATTAGATTCCTCAGGGGGGAGCGGCGCCCAGCCAACTGCCGCACCTGAGTCATAACGCAAATCAACGTAGCTAATCCGTTTGCCATCGGTTTGCGCCTGCTGCTGTAAAACCGGATAGAGTTCTACAAAGCGAGCCAACCTTTTCATCGTATCGCCCCTGCCGAGATTGAGCTTAATGCCGTTATTAAGCGTCAATTGCCAGGAGCGACGTGCGGTCATCGCCGCTTCCTTTAGAGTGAATTTATCCTTAGCCAGCACCTGCCCCATCTCGCGGTATCCCTGCAACACTTCACTCGCGCTGCCTTCCGGGCCATACAACATGGGTAAAACCTGTTTGCCGATGCGGTCTGACGGCACGCTGAAGGTGTTCCCTTCAGCATCGACCATATGTTGATCATTCCAACGCGCAATCGGCACATATTCAACCAGATGAATCTTCAATTCATCAGGCCACTGTTTTCTGACGCTGGCCTGTTTAATCCACGGCAAACGCTCAATCTGGCTCTGGATAATGTTCACATCCTGCGTCATGAAGGTTCCCGGCGCGCCCAGAGCCAGTATCGCCTGACGGATATCATCGTTACGCGTGTAGTGACGCTCGCCGGTTAATACCAGCTTTGATAACGGTAAACGCTGCGCATCTTCCATCCACCCTAACACGACCCACCCGCTAACAAACACGGTGCACAGTACCGTCAGCAGGAATAAAATTCCTGCAAGACGCGTTCCATTATTGCGGCGTGAAGAAGGCGTCTCTTCATCACTGTTTCGCGTGTTCAGCGCAGCCTGCGACATATCAGTCCGCCAACTCCAGAATTCGTACCACTAACTGCGAGAAGCTCATTCCCGCCTGACGCGCCGCCATCGGCACCAGACTATGGCTGGTCATCCCCGGAGAAGTATTGGCTTCCAGCAGATAAAACTGACCATCGCTGTCCAGCATGACGTCAATACGCCCCCATCCCGTGCAGCCTAAAGCTTTCCATGCCTGCAGGACGAGAGACTGTAGCGCGGCTTCCTGGGACGCTTCTAAACCGGCAGGGCAGAAATACTGAGTCTCATCAGAGAGATACTTCGCCTCATAATCATAGAAGGTTCCTGCCGGTTGGATACGAATTGACGGTAAAATTTCTTCGCCAACTATCGCCACCGTAAATTCCGGACCGCACAGCCATTTCTCAATCAGTATTTCGTCATCATGCTGAAAAGCCAATGATAACGCACCCTGTAAAGCATTTTCTTCTACTACTTTCGTCATACCGACGCTGGAGCCTTCACGGCTGGGTTTGACGATCAGCGGTAAACCCAGCGCCGAAATTCGCGCTTTTTGTTCTTCGCTAAGGCCTTTTTCAAACTCAGCGCGCGTCAGCGCGACCCACGGCGCAACCGGTAAGCCTGCGCCCTGCCACAGCAATTTACTGCGCAGTTTATCCATGGAAAGCGCCGAGGCCATCACGCCGCTGCCGGTATAAGGCAGGCCGAGCAGTTCAAGCATTCCCTGTAAGGTGCCATCTTCACCGCCACGGCCATGCAACGCAATAAAGACCTTCTGAAAGCCCATTGCTTTAAGCTGCGCGACATCGACCTCTTGCGGATCGACGGGATGCGCATTAATGCCGCCTTCACGTAGCCCGGCCAACACTGCCGCGCCGGAATTTAACGAAACGTCCCGCTCCGCAGAGGTTCCGCCCAACAGGACCGCGATTTTATCAGCCATGTTGCTCTTCCTCCTGGATTTGCGGCTTCAGCTTGATTTCAGATAAGTAACGCGCAATTTTGCCAACATTTCCTGCGCCTTGCACTAATATCAAGTCGTTACCCGTCAGCACCGGCGCTAACATTGTCGCAACCTGAGCCGGATCGGAAACCAGAATCGGGTCAATTTTTCCCCGATTACGAATCGTACGACATAAAGAACGGCTATCCGCGCCCGGAATCGGCGCTTCACCCGCCGGGTAAACGTCCAGCATCAGCAGCGCATCGACCTGGGTCAGCACATTGGCGAAATCGTCATACAGATCGCGCGTGCGCGTGTAACGGTGCGGCTGAAACAGCATCACCAGGTTTTTATCCGGCCACCCTGCTCGCGCAGCTTTAATGGTGGCGTCTACTTCGGTCGGATGATGGCCATAGTCATCCACCAGCATCGCCGTCCCGGCTTTACCATTCACCGGCTCAAGCGGGAACTCGCCGAGGAAGTCAAAACGACGCCCGGTCCCCTGGAAGCTTTCCAGCGCGCGCAGGATAGCGTCATCGGCGATGCCTTCTTCGGTCGCTACCGCCACTGCCGCAGCGGCATTCAGGGCATTGTGGCGACCCGGCGCATTCAACGTGACATGCAGATCCGGCATTCCCTGGCGCAACAGCGTAAAGTGCCCCTGCGGCCCTATCTGCTGATAATCTTCTACGCGGACGTCAGCATCCTCGCTAAAGCCATACGTCGTGGTCTGACGCCCCACCCGCGGCAGCAACTCGCGGATGACCGGATCGTCGACGCACATTACCGCGCGACCATAGAACGGCAGGTTATGCAGGAAGTTAATAAACGTCTGCTTTAAATTTTCAAAGTCGCCATGATAGGTATCCATATGGTCGGCTTCGATGTTGGTGACGATCGCGACCATCGGCTGCAAATGCAGGAAAGATGCGTCGCTCTCATCTGCCTCGGCAATCAGGTAACGACTATGGCCCAGACGCGCATGAACGCCTGCGGCTTTCACCAGTCCGCCATTCACGAAAGTCGGGTCCAGCCCCGCTTCGGCATAAATACTGGACACCATCGCGGTCGTTGTGGTTTTTCCGTGCGTCCCGGCAATGGCGATGCCGTGGCGAAAACGCATCAGTTCCGCCAGCATTTCCGCACGGCGAATAACCGGAATACGCGCTTCATGCGCCGCGACAATTTCCGGGTTATCCGCGGAAATTGCGCTGGAAACGACGACCACGCTGGCATCACGCACATTTTCCGGACGATGGTTAAAGAAAATCGTCGCCCCCAGGCTCGTCAACTGCTGGGTCACCGGATTCGGCGCTAAATCGGAACCACTGATCTGATACCCTTCATTGGCCAGAACTTCGGCAATACCGCCCATACCAGCACCACCGATGCCGACAAAGTGAATGTGCCGAACGCGACGCATTTCGGGCACGATGGAACGCAGTTTTGCCAGTTGTTGTGTATTCATTCTTTACGCCATTAACTCCAATACCCGCCATACTTCAAATTGCAGATGCGTTGGCTTGCCTGCAACCCAAATTATTGAGGGTAGAAAAACCCTGCGATGCAAAAGGCACCGCCACAAATTATGTCCGGGCAACCCGGCTGACTTCACTGGCGACGCGTTCGGTAGCATCCGGAATGGATACCGCGCGGGCACGCTCCGCCATGGTTAACAACGCCTCGCGCGACCACCCCGCCAGGGTGTCGGCGACAGCCTCTACAGTAAACTGCGGCTGCTCAAAAATCTTAGCTGCGCCGGCGTTTTCTAACGGCAGCGCATTCCAGTACTGCTGCCTGTCTTTATGCTGAAACGGCACGAATATCGCCGGTAATCCGGCGGCGGCGATCTCGCTCACCGTTAAAGCGCCGGAACGACATACCACCACATCCGCCCACGCATAGGCGGCGGCCATGTCATCGATAAATTCCGTTACCTTATGTTGCGGTTGTCCCGCCCCGGCATATGCCTGCTCTACCGTGAGCTGCGCGCCTTTTCCGCTTTGATGCCAGATTGTAACCGTATCGCCCAGTCTGGCGGCAACCTGCGGCATCGTCTGGTTCAGGACTCGCGCCCCCTGAGAACCGCCGACCACCAACACGCGAATCGGGCCGTCACGACCGGCCAGACGCACCTGCGGCAACGGCAACGCCAGTACGTCGGTACGCACCGGGTTACCCACCACTTCCGCGTTCGGAAACGCACCGGGAAACGCCTGCATCACCGTGGTCGCGATTTTGGCCAGCCACTGATTGGTTAGCCCGGCGATACCGTTTTGCTCATGCAAAACGACCGGAATACCCAATGACCAGGCGGCAAGACCGCCGGGGCCGGAAACATAACCGCCCATTCCCAGCACGACATCCGGCTTAAATCGCTTCATGATCGCCCGCGCCTGCCGCCAGGCGTTAAAAATCCGCAGCGGCGCCGCCAGAAGCGCTTTTACGCCTTTACCGCGCAGACCGGAGATCCGAATAAAGTCAATGTCGATGCCATGCTTCGGCACTAAATCCGCTTCCATACGATCGGCGGTACCCAGCCAGCGAACTTGCCAGCCCTGGGCCATTAAATGATGCGCAACGGCCAGTCCCGGGAACACGTGCCCGCCGGTACCGCCCGCCATCACCATTAACCGCTTCGGTTGACCACTCATCGAGAACCTCGTGTAAACGCCTGCGCTTTTTCCAGACGCGTTTCATAATCAATACGTAATAAAAACATAATGGCCGTCGACATAATCAACAGACTCGACCCGCCATAACTGATCAGCGGCAGCGTAAGGCCTTTGGTCGGCAGCATCCCCGCGGCCGCGCCAACGTTTACCAGCGCCTGGAAACTAAACCAGATACCGATAGAACACGCTAAAAATCCGGAAAAACGGTGGTCAATCTCCAATGCCTTACGGCCAATCGACATCGCGCGAAAAGCGACGAAGAATACCATTAAAAGCGCCAATACCACACCGATATAACCCAGTTCTTCCCCAATAATGGCGAAGATGAAATCGGTGTGCGCCTCGGGCAAATACTCCAGTTTCTGCACCGAATTCCCCAGCCCTTGCCCCCATATCTCACCGCGACCAAAAGCCATCAGCGACTGCGTCAGCTGATAACCGCTGCCGAACGGATCTTCCCAGGGGTTCCAGAACGAAGTAACGCGACGAATACGATACGGTTCGGCGAGAATTAACAGAATCACCGCCGAGATGCCCATCCCGATAATGGCGATGAACTGCCATAATTTCGCCCCGGCAAGAAACAGCATCGCCAGCGTGGTGACAAACAGTACGACCACCGTCCCGAGGTCAGGCTGCGCCAGCAGTAACACCGCCAGCACCAGAATCACGCCCATTGGTTTTAAAAAGCCGCGCAGGTTATTTCGCACTTCATCAACCTTACGCACCAGATAGTTCGCGAGGTAGCAGAACAGCGACAGCTTGGTAAACTCCGCAGGCTGAATACGCAGCGGCCCCAGCGCAATCCAGCGCGACGCCCCGTTGACCGAGCTCCCGACGACCAGCACGATAAGCAGCATAATGATTGACGCAATCAGCATCGTCGTGCTGTATTTTTGCCAGAAGGTCATGGGCAAACGTAGCGTGACCATCGCCAGACAAAATGCCAGGAAGATATAGAGCGCATCACGTTTGGCAAACAAAAACGGATCGTTCGCCAGGCGCTGCCCGACTGGCATGGAGGCCGACGTCACCATGACAAAACCAATCGCCGCCAGCCCGAAGGTCAGCCATAGCAGCGTGCGGTCATACATGATCAGACTGTCGGCGTCTTTATCGCGCGAAGCCATCACCCAGCCTTTAAGCGCCGCAAACAGCCAGGCCAGGAGGCCAAAGCCTGGTACGCGCGGCATTCTCAGACGGGGGAGAGATAAACGCATCAACCTAACTCCTTCGCCAGACGGGTAAAGACATCGCCTCGTTGCTCAAAATTTTTAAACTGATCGAGGCTGGCGCAGGCGGGCGACAGCAGCACCATATCACCCGGCTGAACGCGCGGCGCCAACAAACGCATCGCCTCTTCCATCGTCTCAGTCTGTTGGGCGATTTCCGGACGCAGTGCGGCAAGCTGCGCCCCATCGCGCCCAAAGCAATACAGGCGGATACGATCGCCGGTCAGATAGCGCGCCAGCGGAGAAAAGTCTGCCGACTTACCGTCGCCGCCCAGCAGCAGATGCAGCGTACCGTCCACATGCAAACCGTTTAGCGCCGCTTCGGTACTGCCGACATTGGTCGCTTTCGAGTCGTTGATCCAACGTACGCCGTTATGCTCCAACGCCAGCTGGAAGCGATGCGCCAGACCGGTAAATGTCGTCAACGCCTTCAAACTGCTGGCGCGCGGCAGACCTACGGCATCCGCCAGCGCCAGCGCCGCTAACGCATTGGTATAGTTATGCTGCCCGGAAAGCTTCATCTCTTTCACGTTCAGCACCTTCTCGCCTTTGACTCGCAGCCAGGTTTCGCCCTGCTGACGATTAAGGTGATAATCACCCATATTGACGCCAAAGCTGACGCAGCGCTCATCGGCCCCACGAACCGGCATCGTCAACGCATCATCGGCATTCACTACGCACACTTTCGCCTTCTCGTAGACGCGCAGTTTCGCCGCCCGGTACTGTTGCAAACCAAACGGATACCGGTCCATATGATCTTCAGTGACGTTGAGCACCGTTGCCGCCGCCGCTTGCAAACTTGAGGTAGTTTCCAGTTGGAAACTGGATAATTCCAGCACGTACAATTCGCGATCGGCATCCAGCAGCATCAGCGCCGGAAGACCGATATTGCCGCCAACGCCGACATTGACGCCCGCCGCTTTCGCCATCTCGCCCACTAAGGTGGTCACGGTGCTTTTGCCGTTCGAGCCGGTGATGGCTACAATCGGCGCTTGCGCTTCGCGGCAAAACAGTTCGATATCGCCGACAATTTCTACTCCAGCGCTGGCGGCAGCGCTCAGCGAAGGGTGCGCCAGAGCAATACCAGGGCTGGCGACGATTAAATCCGCCGCTAAGAGCCACTCGTCGTTCAGGCCGCCAACGTGACGCTCAACCTCTTGCGGCAGCTTATCCAGACCCGGCGGCGTCACGCGAGTATCCATCACCCGCGGCGTCACGCCGCGAGCGAGAAAAAAGTCCACGCAAGAGAGTCCGGTTAAGCCCAGACCAATAATGACGACGTTTTTGTCCTGGTAATCAGCCATGATTAACGTACCTTCAGCGTTGCCAGGCCAATCAGCACCAGCATCAGCGAAATAATCCAGAAGCGCACAATCACGCGCGGTTCCGGCCAGCCTTTCAGTTCATAGTGGTGATGGATAGGCGCCATACGGAAAATACGCTGTCCGCGTAGTTTAAAGGAACCCACCTGCAGGATGACCGACAGAGTTTCCACCACAAAGACGCCGCCCATGATCACCAGCAGAAATTCCTGACGCAGCAGCACGGCGATAATGCCCAACGCGCCGCCCAACGCCAGCGATCCGACATCGCCCATAAAAACCTGCGCCGGATAGGTGTTAAACCACAAGAATCCTAATCCCGCGCCGACAATCGCCGTACAGACAATCACCAGCTCCCCCGCATGGCGTAAATACGGAATATGCAGGTAATTGGCGAAGTTCATGTTCCCGGTCGCCCAGGCCACCAGCGCAAAGCCGGCGGCAACGAAAACAGTCGGCATAATCGCCAGACCATCAAGCCCGTCGGTCAGGTTTACGGCGTTACCCGTACCGACGATGACAAAGTAGGACAGCAGAATGTAAAACAGCCCCAATTGCGGCATAACATCTTTAAAGAACGGCACCACCAGTTGGGTCGCGGGCGTGTCTTTCCCGACGAGATAAAGCGCAAAGGCCACGCCGAGCGCGATAACCGACATCCAGAAATATTTCCAGCGCGCAATCAGCCCTTTGGTATCTTTCCGCACCACTTTGCGGTAGTCATCGACAAAACCGATAATGCCGTAGCCAATCAATACCACCAGCACGCACCAGACGTACGGGTTAGACGGGTAAGCCCATAACAGAACGGAAATCACAATCGCCGTCAGGATCATGATGCCGCCCATCGTCGGCGTACCGCGTTTACTGAAGTGCGATTCCGGGCCATCGTTACGTACCACCTGGCCAAAAGAGAGTTTTTGCAGACGAGCGATCATACGCGGGCCCATCCATAAAGAGATGAACAGCGCGGTCAACAGGCTGACGATGGCGCGAAACGTCAGATAAGAAAAGACGTTAAAGCCGGAATAATATTTGACCAAATGCTCGGCCAGCCAAACTAACATGAACCTTTCTCCTGTAACGCATGAACCACATCTTCCATCGCGGCGCTGCGTGATCCTTTCACTAAAATAGTCATCATCGGTTGCTCCTGAAGCAGAGCGTGTAAACGCGCAATGAGCGCGGCTTTATCGGCAAAATGTTCGCCGACGCCGCTGGCGTGGCTGATAGCCTGACTGAGTTTTCCGGTGCTTAACACGCGATCAATACCCGCCGCTTTTGCGGCCTCGCCAACCTGGAGGTGGCACGCTTCGCTTTCTGCGCCCAGCTCGGCCATATCGCCTACCACCAGCACGCGGTAGCCGGGCATTTCAGAAAGGACCTGCACTGCGGCGGTCATCGAACCGACGTTGGCGTTATAAGCGTCATCCAGTACCAGTTGGTTTTCACTTAGTTGAATCGGGAACAGACGCCCGGGTACGGCTTTTAACGCCGCCAGCCCTGCTTTAATCGCCGTCAGCGTCGCCCCCACCGCCATTGATAAAGCAGCGGCCGCCAGCGCGTTGGCAATATTGTGCCGCCCCGGCAACGGCAGCAGCACATCAATGCTGCCCATCGGCGTTTGCAGGGTAAATTCGGTACCGTGTGACGTCACGTGGATATTCGCAGCGGTAAAGTCGCTGTTTGCCGCATTCGGCGAAAATCGCCACACCTGACGATCGCCAATAATGCTTTGCCAGTTCAGCCAGTCATTATTATCGGCATTCATAATCGCGATACCGTTCTCAGGCAAACCGGTATAGATTTCGCCTTTCGCTTTCGCCACGCCGGCCAACGAGCCGAAGCCTTCCAGATGCGCCGCCGCCAGGTTATTGACCAGCGCCGCTTCCGGGCGCGTCAGGCTAACGGTCCAGGCGATTTCTCCCTGGTGATTAGCGCCTAACTCGATTACCGCATAGTCATAATCATGGTTTAAGCGCAGCAGCGTTATCGGCACGCCGATGTCGTTGTTAAAATTGCCTGCGGTATACAGAGTATTTCCGCACTGGCTAAGAATCGCGGCGGTCATCTCTTTGACCGAGGTTTTGCCGGACGAACCGGTTAACGCCACCACCCGCGCCGGTACCTGCATACGTACCCAGGCGGCCAGTTGGCCAAATGCCTGACGCGTGTCTTTTACAATCACCTGCGGGAGATCGATATCCAGAGGACGACTGACCAGCAGGGCGCCAGCGCCGTTCGCTTTTGCTTTATCAGCAAAATCATGCGCATCAAAGCGTTCCCCTTTCAGCGCCACGAACAGGCATCCCGGCGTCACTTTCCGTGTGTCGGTAATGACCGTATCGAACGTGAGATCCGCCCCGCGGTGTTCGGCGCCAAGGACATCGGCAATTTTGCTGAGCGTTACGCTAATCATGCGATCACCCCCAGCAAACGCGCTGCGGTCACGCGGTCTGAATAATCAAGACGCTGCGTGCCGACAATCTGGTAATCCTCGTGCCCTTTACCTGCAATCAGCACGACGTCATTGTCTTTTGCCTGCATAATGGCATTGGTTACCGCCTCAGCGCGGCCTTCCATTACCCTGACCTGCCCGGCGTCCAGCATTCCGGCCAGAATATCGTTGATAATGGCGCGCGGCTCCTCGGTACGCGGGTTATCGTCAGTCACCACGACGATATCCGCGAATTCTTCGGCAATGGCCCCCATGAGTGGGCGCTTACCTTTGTCACGATCCCCGCCACAGCCAAAGACGCACCACAATTTTCCGGCGCAGTGCAGGCGCGCCGCCTGCAACGCTTTTTCCAGCGCATCCGGTGTGTGCGCGTAATCCACCACCACCGTCGGTTTGCCTGGCGCAGTGAACACTTCCATACGCCCGCAAACCGGCTGCAAACGCGCGGCGGTTTTCAGCAAATCCGTTAACGGATAGCCCAGCGCCAGCAGCGTCGCCAATGCCAGCAGTAAGTTGCTGACGTTAAACGCGCCCATCAGGCAGCTTTCGATTTCGCCTTCACCCCAGCTTGAAGCAAAACGAATCGTCGCTCCGCGGTCGTGGTACTCCACCGCCTCCGCTTTCAGCCAACGACCGTGACAGTTAGGGTTGATATGCCCTTCCATTGAAACCGCGACCGCATCGGGTAGCGACGCCAGCCAGCGGCGTCCAACTTCATCATCGGCGTTGACGATTGCCTGACCGTGATGGTGGGTGGAATAAAGCATCCATTTTGCTGCCTCGTAATGCGCCATATCGCCATGATAGTCGAGATGGTCGCGGCTCAAATTAGTAAACACGGAGGCGGCAAATTTCAACGCCGCCACGCGATGCTGCACCAGGCCGTGAGAAGAGACTTCCATCGCGCCGAAGGTCGCGCCCTGCGCAACCAGACTGGCCAGCACATGCTGAACATCCACAGCGGAACCGGTTGTGTTCTCCGTCGGGATCACTTTACCCAACAGTCCGTTGCCTACCGTTCCCATCACTGCGCTGGTTTCGCCGAGCAACTGGCTCCACTGCGCCAGTAGTTGGGTGGTGGTGGTCTTGCCATTGGTGCCGGTCACCGCCACCAGACGCATGTTTTCAGATGGCTCATGGTAAAAGCGGCCCGCCAGCGCAGATAAACGCTCATTGAGCTGGCTGAGATAGACGACCGGTACGCCGTGCATTTCGCGAATCTCACCGTCGGCCGCCTCGTCTTTCGCCTCTGCAATAATGGCAGCTACGCCTTGCGCTATCGCCTGCGGGATATATCGACGCCCGTCCGCCTGATGACCCACCACTGCCACAAAGAGATCGCCCGCCGCAGCCACACGGCTGTCGAGCGTCATCTCTCGCAGTTCTCGCGCGGGTAGTCCAGCCACCCACGGAGCAAGAAGGTCGCGCAAATTACGATCTGCCACCTGTTCCCTCGCCTTGATTAATTACGAATTCATTTTTTTCGCCCGTTGCCAACGCGTCCGGTTCGATGTTCATGGTGCGCAGAACGCCGCCCATGATGGCACCAAATACCGGCGCGGAAACGGCGCCGCCGTAGTATTTACCCGCCTGCGGATCGTTGATGACAACCACCAGCGCGAAGCGCGGCTGACTCGCAGGCGCGACGCCTGCGGTGTAAGCAATGTATTTGTTGATGTAGCGACCGTCCGGCCCCACTTTTTTCGCCGTACCGGTTTTAATCGCGATACGGTAGCCTTTAATCGCTGCCTTCACGCCGCCGCCGCCCGGCAGCGCTACGCTTTCCATCATATGCACCACGGTGCGTACGGTGGATTCAGGGAAGATGCGTTCTCCGGGTACAGGCGGATCAACTTTGGTAATCGACAGCGGGCGATAAATGCCATAGCTGCCGATCGTTGCATAGACTCGCGCTAATTGTAACGGCGTTACCATTAGCCCGTAGCCGAAAGAGAAGGTGGCCCTCTCTATGTCGGACCACCGTTGTTTTTGAGGATATAAGCCACTGCGTTCTCCGACCAACCCCAAATTGGTCGCCTTTCCTAGCCCAAAACGTGAGTAAGTATCTACTAACGCTGAGGACGGCATCGCTAACGCCAGTTTGGATACACCGACGTTACTCGACTTCTGTAGAACCCCGGTCAGGGTTAATTCGCTGTAGCGCGCCACGTCTTTAATTTCGTGGCCGTTAATTCGGTATGGAACGGTATTCAACACCGTATTTTCGTTGACGATACCGCGCTGAAGCGCAGTCATCACCACCATCGGCTTAACCGTAGAACCCGGTTCAAACACGTCGGTGATGGTACGGTTACGCATCGCGTCTTTCGGCGTACCGGCAAGGTTGTTGGGGTTATAGGAAGGGCTATTCGCCATCGCCAGTACTTCACCGGTATTGACATCGACCAGCACCGCGCTACCGGATTCCGCCTTGTTAAACGCCACCGCGTTGTTCAGTTCGCGGTAAACCAGCGCCTGTAAGCGTTCATCAATGCTTAACGCCAGGTTGTGCGCTGCCTGACTGTCAGTGGAGGAGATATCCTCAATCACGCGGCCATAGCGGTCTTTACGCACGATTCGCTCGCCAGGCTGACCGGTAAGCCACTTATCAAAGCTCTTTTCAACGCCTTCAATCCCCTGACTATCGACGTTGGTAAAACCGATGAGGTGAGCGGTTACTTCTCCTGACGGGTAGTAGCGGCGTGATTCTTCACGCAAATGAATCCCCGGCAGTTTGAGTTTTTTGATGTAGTCCGCCATGTCAGGATTTACCTGGCGCGCCAGATAAATAAAACGCCCTTTCGGGTTGGCGTTGATACGGGCGGAGAGCTGATCGAGCGGAATATTGAGCGCAGTAGAAAGCGCTTTCCAGCGATCGCCGACGCTGATGCCGCCGGCGTCATGAACTTCTTTAGGGTCGGCCCAGATCGCCTTAACCGGTACGCTGACCGCCAGTGGACGCCCGGAACGATCGGTAATCATACCGCGTGAGGTGGAGACTTCCTGAACACGCAGCGAACGCATATCGCCCTGACGCACCAGCATATCCGGGGCGATAATCTGTAGCCACGCCGCGCGTCCAAGTAAAAAAACCAGCGCCAGTAAAATACAGCCGCACAGCAACGCAAAACGCCAACTGATGAAGTTGGTCTGTTCTTCCTGGCGCTTCGATTTTTGCGTTTTTGCCGCTGCTTTCATGCGTCGCGTTTATCCTTATTTTTGCACTACGATATTTTCTTGGGACGGATCAACATGCTGCATTTGCAGCTTTTCCGTTGCGATCCGCTCCACCCGGCTGTGATCGCCGAGCGCATTTTCTTCAAGGATCAGGTTGCGCCATTCAATGTCCAATGCATCGCGCTCCAGAACCAGTTGTTCACGCTGCGCGGTGAGTAAACGAGTATGGTGCGCCGTCGTGACCACCGTCACCGCCGTTAAAATGATGCAAATGAACAAGCAGAGTGGCAGCTTCCCGAACCGCAAAAGATCGTCACCGATCACGCCAGGCAAGGCATGGCGCTCGTTGCTTCCTATCGATCCCTTCACTTTGCTTAGGGCTTCTGTCACTCTGCTGATCATGCGTTCGTCCTCTCTGCGATACGCAGAACTGAACTACGGGCCCGAGGATTTTCAGCTACCTCTTTTTCACCCGGCATCAACTTGCCTAACGCTCGTAACTCACGACCGCCCAGTTTTTTGAGCTGCGCTTCCGTCATCGGCAATCCCGCCGGCACCTGCGGACCGCGGCTTTGCTCACGCATAAAGCGTTTCACAATACGGTCTTCCAGCGAGTGGAAACTGATGATTGAAAGCCGCCCGCCTGGGGCCAGTACGCTGAGCGAGCTTTTTAGCGCCTGCTCTATCTCCTCCAGTTCACTGTTTACCCAGATGCGCACCGCCTGGAAGGTACGGGTCGCGGGATGTTTGAATTTGTCTTTTACCGGGGTCGCCGCCGCAACCACTTCCGCCAGCTCTTTGGTGCGGGTCATCGGCTGTTCGCGATTGCGCTCAACAATGGCGCGAGCAATACGTTTGGCAAAACGCTCCTCGCCGAATGTTTTCAGCACCCAGGCGATATCCGCCTCCTCCGCCGTTTGTAACCACTCGGCGGCAGACTGGCCGCGCGTCGGGTCCATTCGCATATCCAGCGGACCGTCGCGCATAAATGAAAAACCGCGCTCCGCATCGTCAAGCTGCGGAGAAGAGACGCCAAGATCGAGAAGGATCCCGTCAATCTTGCCGGTAAGCTCGCGCTCGGCGACATAATCAGCCAGCGCGGAAAAAGGTCCATGAATGATGGAGAAGCGAGGATCATTAATGGTCTGTGCAACGGCGATCGCCTGCGGATCGCGATCGATCGCCAGCAAGCGCCCCTCTTCGCCCAGTTGCGAGAGGATCAGGCGCGAGTGGCCGCCGCGACCAAATGTGCCATCAATATAGATACCATCCGGACGAATATTCAGCCCATTAACGGCTTCATCCAACAGTACCGTAGTGTGTTTAAAATTTTCCATCATCTTATAGAGACAAGTCCTGCAGCCGCTCCGATAACGTTTCGGTAGCTGACTGTTCAGCGTCGATATCTTCCTTGACCTGTTGATACCAGGTCGTTTCATCCCACAGCTCAAATTTGTTGAACTGTCCAACCAGCATCACTTCTTTCGTCAGTCCGGCATGTTGCCGCAGAACTGGCGCGATCAGTAATCGACCTGCACCATCCATCTGACATTCGCTGGCATGGCCCAACAGTAAACGCTGTACGCGACGTTCTACCGGGCTCATGCTCGACAGACGAGATAACTTTTGCTCAATAATTTCCCATTCAGGCAGGGGGTAAAGCAGCAGGCATGGGTGATGGATGTCAATGGTACATACCATTTGACCGGTAGCGCTCTCGATCAGTTGCTCCCGATAACGGGTCGGCACGGTCAGGCGCCCTTTACTGTCGAGATTGACTAACGTTGCCCCCCGGAACATGCCAGTCTCACCCCTTCTTACCACTTTATCCCACAAATTCCCACTCGAAGGAGTTTACGGAGCGGAGGAAAAGCTTGTCAAGCAAGTCACAACGCTTACCTAAGTAAAAAAGCCAATGTTTACGGCGAATATCTGCGTTGATTAATTTCCACCCAGCGTGCAAGCCAAATTAACGTTATGAATATTTGTAAGAAAAAAACCAAAGACCCACCGCCGTTTAAAACGGACTCAATATAATCCGAGAAAAATATAAAGTGTCAGTTTGCGACGCGAGCGGCATTTTAGGACATATTGCACCGTGTTAACAGTGCCTGTTTAACGTGTGCGGCGCCTGCTATACCAGCGCCTACGAGCGACTGTCGCGCCAAAGACAAAAAGTGGCTGTTAATTCGACGATTTCTTGCCTGCTTGTAACAAAACAAGACAAAGGAAAAGACTCGTTACGTCTTAATTAGTGGAATATGGACGATTTCGGACAAAAGAAAGGTAATAAAAAAGAATTTTCGGATAATTTTAAGGAATAATCTTAATTATTTAAGGGATATTTTTACTGATACGCATTTGTTTGACGGCGGCAGAAGAGAGAGTCTTTTACCGCCGGTCCTTTAGCTACGGCTCAGAATGCCGCGACGATACAGGTTTCGCCGAATACGCGTTAAGCCGGGTTTCGGTTTACGCGGTTCATCAAGACTTGCCAGCACAATCTCCAGCACGCGTTCCGCGACATCACGATGACGCTGCGCCACCGCCAGTACCGGGCATTGCAGAAAATCCAGCAGCTCATGATCGCCGAAGGTCGCAATCGCCAAATCCGAGGGCAGTTTTCCATCGCGCCGCAGCGTAACGTCCATCACGCCCTGTAATAGCGCGAACGATGTCGTAAAGAGCGCCTGCGGCATAGGATGCGTTTCCAGCCATTTCTCAAACAACTGCGCGGCGGCTTCGCGCTCATAGCTGTTGGCATATAAGAAATTCACCTCCCGCGGATCGTCTTTCCATGCGGTGCGGAACCCCTGTTCGCGCAGGAAACTGACGGACAACTCCGGCAGCGCGCCCAAATAAAGCACCTTTTCCGCCGGGAATTTACGCAGCTCTTCCGCCAACATCTCGGCATCATCCTGATCGGCGCCGACCACGCTGGTGAAATGTTCGCGATCCAGCGCGCGGTCGAGCGCGACGATGGGGAACGGATCGTTGGCCCAGCGTTGATAGAAGGGATGCTCCGGCGGTAACGAAGTTGAAACAATGATTGCATCCACCTGGCGTTGCAAAAGGTGCTCAATGCAGCGCATTTCGTTATCCGGCTGATCTTCAGAACAGGCGATCAGCAGTTGGTAGCCACGCTGGCGTGCCTGGCGCTCAAGATAGTTTGCGATACGGGTGTAGCTCGTGTTTTCAAGGTCCGGGATCACCAGACCAATGGAACGTGTGCGTCCAGCACGCAGCCCGGCAGCCACAGCGTTAGGATGGTAATTGTGCTCACGCACTACCGCCATGACTTTTTCTACGGTTTTGTCGCTCACGCGGTATTGCTTTGCTTTACCGTTTATAACGTAGCTTGCAGTTGTGCGCGAGACACCGGCCAGCCGAGCGATTTCATCCAGTTTCACAATTGCCCCTTGTGTAAATTGTACAAACCATAACCTTTATGTCGGCATGGGTTAAAATCGTTAACATCTAAGCGCAGTTTGATCACTCCGGCAACCGCTTTTATTCCGGGTTACCACGGATTTCGCAAAAAAAAAGCCCAACCGGTGATATTGGGTTGGGCGATAATTCCTGTTGGCTGATATCCGGCAAACCTGCCTGATGGCGCTACGCTTATCGGACCTGGGCCAGATATCAGCCTGTAGACCGGATAAAACGCAACCGCGTCGTCATCCGGCGAATCTGCTCAGCGCATAATCTTATCGCCGCGCGAAAGCCCGACGACGCCTGAACGCGCCACTTCAACAATTTTCGCCACGTCGCGCAGCGAGGCCAGAAAAGCATCCAGTTTATCGCTGGTGCCCGCCAGTTGAACGGTATACAGCGTTGGCGTAACGTCAATAATCTGACCACGGAAAATTTCCGTATTACGCTTCACCTCTTCCCGTCCGTAGCCGCTGGCCTGGATTTTCACCAGCATGATTTCCCGCTCAACGTGCGCTCCCTGTCCCAGCTCGCTGACGCGCAGCACATCAACCAGCTTGTGCAGTTGCTTTTCAATTTGCTCAAGCACTTTTTCATCGCCTACCGTCTGGATAGTCATGCGCGACAACGTCGGATCGTCTGTCGGCGCGACGGTCAGGCTTTCAATATTATATCCGCGTTGCGAAAAGAGGCCGATAACCCGCGATAACGCCCCAGATTCGTTTTCCAGTAATACCGATAAAATCCGGCGCATCATCAGGTCCTCTCCGTTTTGCTTAACCACATTTCGTCCATCCCGCCCCCGCGAATCTGCATCGGATAGACATGCTCGCTGCCATCAACGGTGACATCGACGAACACCAGTCGGTTATTACGCACATGCTCAAGGGCTTCGCTGAGTTTACTTTCCAGCTCATCCGGACGGTTAATCTGCAGCCCGACATGGCCATATGCTTCCGCCAGGCGCACAAAATCCGGTAACGACTGCATATAAGACTGAGAATGGCGACCGGAATAGATCATATCCTGCCACTGTTTCACCATCCCCAGATAACGGTTGTTCAGGTTCAGAACCAGTACCGGCAGTTCATACTGTAAGGCTGTCGACAGCTCCTGAATGTTCATCTGTATACTGCCATCGCCGGTCACGCAGACCACCATTTCTTTCGGCAGGGCCATTTTAACGCCCAGCGCAGCCGGTAGGCCAAAACCCATCGTGCCGAGCCCGCCGGAATTAATCCAGCGACGTGGTTTATCGAACGGGTAATAGAGAGCGGCAAACATCTGATGTTGTCCTACATCGGACGTTACGTACGCGTCGCCCTTCGTCAGACGCCAGAGGGTTTCAATCACCGCCTGGGGTTTAATGCTTTCGCTTTCCGCGTCATATTTCAGGCACTGACGGGCGCGCCAGATCTCTATCTGCTGCCACCAGTCGCGAATATCATCCTGCGGCTGAGACGGCGCATCCTGCGCCAGTAGCTCCAGCATTTGTTCCAGTACCAGGCGGGCATCGCCCACCACCGGGATATCAGCGTTAACCGTTTTGGATATGGACGTCGGGTCAATGTCGATGTGTAATACCGTCGCGTTCGGACAATATTTAGCGAGATTATTCGTCGTGCGGTCGTCAAATCGTACGCCAACAGCGAAAATCACGTCGGCGTTATGCATGGTCATATTGGCTTCATAAGTGCCATGCATTCCCAGCATTCCTAACGACTGGCGATGAGTAGCAGGAAACGCGCCCAGTCCCATTAATGAAGAGACCACCGGCAGGTTAAAGATTTCAATGATGTGGCGCAGCGGCGCATAGCAGGCCGCGCTTATCGCCCCTCCCCCAACATAGACCACCGGCTTTTTTGCCGACGCCAGCGTTTGCAAGGCACGCTTAATTTGTCCTTTATGTCCTGATGTTGTGGGATTGTAAGAGCGCATACTGACCGTCTCAGGCCAGGCATACGGCATTTTTTTCGCCGGATTCAAAATATCTTTCGGCAGATCCACGACCACCGGCCCAGGACGTCCGCTTGCCGCCAGCCAGAAGGCCTTTTTAAGCACCTGGGGAATATCTTCCGTCTGTTTGACCAGGAAGCTATGTTTGACCACCGGTCGGGAAATCCCCACCATGTCGCACTCCTGAAAGGCATCATAGCCAATCAATGAGGTGGCGACCTGGCCGGAAAGAATCACCAGCGGAATGGAATCCATATAGGCCGTAGCAATCCCGGTAATCGCATTGGTCGCTCCCGGTCCGGAAGTCACCAGCACCACGCCAACGTCGCCAGTGGCTCGCGCCAGGCCATCCGCCATATGCACCGCGGCCTGCTCATGACGCACCAGCACATGATCGATCCCTCCAACGGTATGTAGCGCATCATAAATATCAAGCACTGCGCCTCCAGGATAGCCGAACACCTGCTTTACGCCTTGATCGATAAGCGATCGGACGACCATCTCGGCTCCAGACAACATCTCCACGGCTTGCCTCCACTTTATACCTGTCATCACGGTTTGACGGACACCTTAACCGCTCGCTATCACGCCTGGCAATTGGGTGGAATGACGTAAAGATGGGGAAGGTTAGAATAATCAGGAGGCAAGAAGAGAAGAAATGGAGAAATACTCCGTCTGAATCACACCAGGTAATAAATAATCGCTTATAAATGCAGACTTACAGCAATTCATCTATTTTTCACAACGACGAAAAGAATCGCTCACCGTTAATTCAGCATAAAATTTTTTATATACGCTAAAAAGCAGAATAAACCAGAATTTGTTTCTGATTTATTCTGCCCGGTTTTATCGCTTACAAACAGAAACTAATAAATCTTCCATCCATTGGTGCCCTTTATCACGCCCAGCCGCTTCATGCCAGGAAAGGTAGCATGTCCGGCTATTCAGTTTTAAAGGCAACGGCAATATTTGCAGATCCAGCGATTCCGCAAACTCTTCCGCCAGCCAGCGCGGGGCAATAGCGACCAAATGCGTCTGCGAAACCACGTTCAGAACGCTGATAAGCGCCATGCCCTGATAAGCCACGCTCGACTGTTTATCCGGCGTGTCATACCACGGCTGACTAAATGACGCATAACGATCGAGAGAAACAACCGCATGTTGTTCATTATAAACATCGCCTTCCAGTAGCGGGCCGCTAATACGCGGGTGTTTTCGGCTGGCGACTAAAACCATTTCATCTTTAAATAGCGGTACGCTGGTAAACTCAGGACGACGGAATTCTTCATAACTAATAACGAATTCGGTTTCCTGATAGCGTAACTGATGCTCAGTATTCTGATTCAACGACGCTTTAAAAACGACATGAATATTTGGCGCAATTTTTTCTACACGATTATAAATCTGTGACGTCAGGATATTATCCAGCGGACTGCACACGCAAAGATTGAATACACGTTCGCTGCTGGTCGGCTCAAACCCCGATCCCGGCAATTCATTTTGCACCAATTGTAACGCCTGACGGACTGAACCAAATAACTGAAATGCACGGGCAGTCGGCTGAATTCCTCGTCCATATCGAACAAAAAGTTCGTCATTAAACATAACCTTCAGACGCGCTACGGCGTTACTAACCGCAGGCTGCGACATTCCCAGCGTGTGGGCGGCGCGCGTAATATTCTGCTCTTGCATTACCGCATCGAACACGGTCAATAGGTTCAAATCAACCATGCGAAGCTGTGGTTTGCCCATATCTAAAAGATGCGGCTTTTCGGTTTTGACCTCTGGCATATTTAACTCCACTGTCACGCTTAACTCCCTTTTTCTGGCTGAAGGCAGAAATAATTCCTGAAAATATGATTTACCATGCATATAAAATAAGAAAAAGGGAAAGCGTTAAAATTCGGAAAACATAAAGACGCTGACAGAGACAAATAGAATGCCAGCGCAAGCGTAATGTGTCCTGAGTCACACCATTGCGATTCATAATGTTTAAATTACGCAAGCAATATAACCATAACTATGGCGAATACACAATCATACACCAAGTGAATGATCATTTAAGTTTCAATTAAATGTTTATATTATTAATAGCTAAAAAGTTAACATTAATTTATCAATAACTTTATCCTTATCCATTAAGTAAACAAGGTTATTTGTTAAAATATAAAACAAATCAAAAAGATAAACCAAACCTTTAGCATACCTTTAACAGTCCATTCCCCTAACCAATTTGCAAACAAAAATGCCTAAATATTTCAAACAATGAAAAGTATGAATGTCCACTCGTTCTTTTATCCTTTATTGGACGCGCAGCCCAGCACAATTAGCTAAAGTACGTATCCGGATATCGTCAACAAAATGCAATGGCGACAGAAAATAGAGTTGACATTAAACGGCATATCCAGTACCACTAAAAGCATAACGCATTCGCTGGAGCTGAATTAATGTCACATATCGTTCGTTTCACTGGGCTACTACTACTCAACGCATTTATTGTGCGCGGTAGACCGGTGGGCGGCATTCAACATTAAGTCAGCTCGAAGTCAAACAAAACCCGCGCCGTTGCGCGGGTTTTTTTATGCCTGACGCAAGGCGCCCCTGGAGACAAGGACCACATCATGAGCCAGCAAGTCATTATTTTTGATACGACCTTACGCGACGGCGAACAAGCGTTACAGGCCAGCCTGAGCGCGAAAGAGAAGCTGCAGATTGCCCTGGCCCTTGAGCGCATGGGTGTTGATGTCATGGAAGTAGGCTTCCCGGTCTCTTCTCCGGGTGATTTTGAATCTGTCCAAACCATCGCCCGCACCATTAAAAACAGCCGCGTTTGCGCCCTGGCGCGTTGTGTAGAAAAAGACATCGACGTCGCGGCACAGGCGCTGAAGGTCGCCGACGCGTTTCGCATCCATACTTTTATCGCCACCTCGCCAATGCACATCGCCACCAAGCTGCGCAGCACGCTGGATGAGGTCATCGAACGCGCGGTATACATGGTTAAGCGGGCGCGTAATTACACTGATGACGTAGAGTTCTCCTGCGAGGATGCTGGCCGGACGCCTGTTGACGATCTGGCGCGCGTGGTGGAAGCCGCTATAAACGCCGGCGCGAGAACCATTAATATTCCCGATACCGTGGGCTATACCATGCCGTTTGAGTTCGCGGGAATCATTTCCGGCCTGTATGAACGTGTCCCCAATATCGACAAAGCTATCATCTCCGTTCATACCCACGACGATTTAGGGATAGCAGTAGGCAACTCGCTGGCGGCAGTACATGCGGGCGCGCGTCAGGTTGAAGGCGCGATGAACGGTATCGGAGAACGTGCCGGTAACTGCGCACTGGAAGAAGTGATCATGGCGATTAAAGTGCGCAAAGACATCATGAACGTACACACCAACATCAATCACCACGAAATCTGGCGCACCAGCCAGACCGTCAGCCAGATCTGTAACATGCCGATCCCGGCCAACAAAGCGATTGTCGGCAGCGGCGCTTTTGCCCACTCTTCCGGCATCCACCAGGATGGCGTCCTCAAGAACCGCGAAAACTATGAAATCATGACGCCAGAGTCCATCGGTCTGAACCAGATACAGCTGAACCTGACCTCCCGCTCTGGCCGTGCCGCCGTGAAACATCGCATGGAAGAGATGGGTTACAAGGACACAGACTACAACATGGATCACCTGTACGACGCGTTCCTGAAGCTGGCGGACAAAAAAGGCCAGGTGTTCGACTATGACCTGGAAGCGCTGGCGTTTATTAATAAACAGCAAGAAGAACCAGAGCATTTCCGTCTGGATTACTTCAGCGTGCAGTCCGGCTCCAGCGATATCGCCACCGCTTCCGTGAAGCTGGCCTGTGGTGAAGAGATCAAGGCCGAGGCGGCGAACGGCAACGGCCCGGTCGACGCCATCTATCAGGCGATTAACCGCCTCACCGGTTACGACGTTGAGTTGGTTAAATACGACCTGAACGCCAAAGGCCAGGGCAAAGACGCGCTGGGTCAGGTCGACATCGTCGTGAACTATCATGGTCGCCGCTTCCACGGCGTCGGGCTGGCGACGGATATCGTCGAATCCTCCGCCAAAGCGATGGTACACGTACTGAACAATATCTGGCGCGCCGCCGAAGTTGAAAAAGAATTGCAACGCAAAGCTCAAAATAAAGAGAACAACAAGGAAACCGTGTAATGTCGAAGAACTATCATATTGCCGTACTGCCGGGCGACGGTATCGGCCCGGAAGTCATGGCGCAAACCCAGAAAGTTATGGATGCGGTACGCAGCCGTTTTGATATGCGTATCACCACCAGCCGCTATGACGTCGGCGGTATTGCTATCGACAATCATGGTCATCCACTGCCGAAAGCCACCGTTGAAGGGTGCGAGCAGGCGGATGCCATTCTGTTTGGCTCCGTCGGCGGCCCGAAATGGGAAAATTTGCCCCCGGAAAGCCAGCCGGAGCGCGGCGCCCTGCTGCCGCTGCGCAAACATTTCAAATTATTCAGTAACCTGCGTCCGGCGAAACTGTATCAGGGGCTGGAAGCATTTTGCCCGTTGCGCGCCGATATCGCCGCTAACGGTTTCGATATCCTGTGCGTGCGCGAGCTGACCGGCGGGATCTATTTCGGACAGCCAAAAGGCCGTGAAGGCAGCGGTCAGTACGAAAAAGCCTTTGATACCGAAGTTTATCACCGCTTTGAGATCGAGCGCATTGCCCGTATCGCCTTTGAATCGGCGCGTAAACGCCGCCGTAAAGTCACCTCTATTGATAAAGCCAACGTACTGCAAAGCTCTATCCTGTGGCGTGAGATCGTCAATGATGTCGCGAAAACGTATCCCGATGTGGAACTCGCGCACATGTATATCGATAACGCCACCATGCAGTTGATTAAAGACCCGTCGCAGTTTGACGTACTGCTGTGCTCTAACCTGTTCGGCGACATTCTGTCCGACGAATGCGCCATGATCACCGGCTCAATGGGGATGTTGCCCTCCGCCAGCCTGAACGAGCAAGGATTTGGCCTGTATGAACCGGCTGGCGGCTCCGCGCCGGATATCGCCGGGAAAAATATCGCCAACCCAATTGCGCAGATCCTGTCGCTGGCGCTGCTGCTGCGCTACAGCCTGGATGCCAACGATGCGGCAACAGCCATTGAACAGGCGATCAATCGCGCATTAGAAGAGGGCGTTCGCACCGGCGATTTAGCCAGGGGCGCTGCCGCAGTCAGTACCGATGAGATGGGCGATATTATCGCCCGCTATGTCGCAGAAGGGGTGTAATCATGGCCAAAACGTTATACGAAAAATTATTTGATGCCCACGTGGTCTTTGAGGCGCCAAACGAAACGCCGCTGCTGTACATCGACCGCCACCTGGTGCATGAAGTCACCTCGCCGCAGGCGTTTGATGGTCTGCGCGCGCACCATCGTCCGGTACGTCAGCCAGGGAAAACCTTCGCCACGATGGATCACAACGTCTCGACGCAGACCAAAGACATTAATGCCTCCGGTGAAATGGCGCGTATCCAGATGCAGGAGCTGATTAAGAACTGTAACGAATTCGGCGTCGAACTGTATGACCTGAATCACCCATATCAGGGCATCGTCCATGTGATGGGGCCGGAACAGGGCGTCACCCTGCCGGGCATGACCATCGTCTGCGGCGACTCCCACACCGCCACCCATGGCGCGTTTGGCGCGCTGGCCTTCGGCATCGGCACTTCTGAGGTAGAACATGTACTGGCGACGCAAACCCTGAAACAGGGGCGCGCTAAAACCATGAAGATTGAAGTCACGGGCAACGCCGCGCCGGGCATTACCGCCAAAGACATCGTGCTGGCGATCATCGGTAAAACCGGCAGCGCCGGCGGCACCGGGCACGTGGTTGAATTTTGCGGCGACGCTATCCGCGCGCTGAGTATGGAAGGCCGCATGACTCTGTGCAATATGGCGATTGAGATGGGCGCCAAAGCCGGTCTGGTCGCCCCGGATGAAACCACTTTCAACTACGTAAAAGGGCGTTTGCACGCGCCGAAGGGCCGCGATTTTGACGAAGCCGTCAAGTACTGGAAAACGCTGAAAACCGATGACGGCGCGACTTTTGATACTGTCGTCACCCTGCGAGCAGAAGAGATCGCGCCGCAGGTGACCTGGGGCACGAATCCGGGCCAGGTGATTTCCGTCACCGACATCATCCCCGATCCCGCCTCCTTTAGCGATCCGGTTGAACGCGCCAGCGCCGAAAAAGCGCTGGCTTATATGGGCTTACAGCCGGGCGTACCGTTAACGGACGTTGCTATCGATAAAGTCTTTATCGGCTCTTGTACCAATTCGCGCATTGAAGATTTGCGCGCGGCGGCGGAAGTCGCCAAAGGGCGCAAAGTCGCGCCGGGCGTACAGGCACTGGTGGTGCCGGGTTCAGGTCCGGTGAAAGCGCAGGCGGAAGCGGAGGGTCTGGACAAGATCTTTATCGAAGCAGGATTTGAATGGCGCTTACCGGGCTGTTCCATGTGCCTGGCCATGAATAATGACCGCCTGAACCCGGGCGAGCGCTGCGCATCCACCAGCAACCGTAACTTTGAAGGCCGTCAGGGCCGCGGGGGTCGCACGCATTTAGTCAGCCCGGCGATGGCCGCCGCTGCCGCCGTTACCGGCCACTTCGCCGACATTCGCAGCATCAAATAAGGAAACTACCATGGCAGAGAAATTTACCCAGCATACCGGCCTGGTTGTCCCACTGGATGCCGCCAACGTCGATACCGATGCAATTATCCCTAAACAGTTTTTGCAGAAGGTTACGCGCACCGGTTTTGGCGCCCATCTGTTTAACGACTGGCGTTTCCTGGACGAAAAGGGCCAACAGCCAAATCCGGAATTCGTGCTGAACTTTCCGGAATATCAAGGCGCGTCGATTCTGTTAGCGCGGGAAAACTTTGGCTGCGGCTCTTCACGCGAACACGCGCCGTGGGCGTTGACCGATTACGGCTTTAAAGTGGTGATCGCGCCAAGCTTCGCCGACATTTTCTACGGCAACAGCTTTAACAACCAACTGCTGCCGGTAACCCTGAGCGACGCACAGGTCGATGAGCTGTTTGCTCTGGTGAAAGCCAATCCGGGGATTCATTTTGAAGTGGATCTGGAAGCACAGGTGGTGAAAGCAGGCGATAAAACCTATAGCTTTAAAATCGACGACTTCCGCCGCCACTGCATGTTGAACGGTCTGGACAGCATTGGGCTGACGCTGCAGCACGAAGACGCGATTGCCGAGTACGAAGACAAGCAGCCTGAGTTTATGCGTTGATACCAAAACGACCAGCAATAAGCGATACTCATCGCTTATTGCTGGTATCTATCTTATTTTAATCCCAGAGCCTGTTTAATCTGAACCATTGACGCCAGAGCCTGCTTACACGCAGCATCCTGGTCGGATGCAGCTACAGTTTCCAACTGTTTTTTTGACGCTTCGAGTTGAGGCTTCATCGCGTCAACTTGCTGTTTTGCCTGTTCACTCGTTGCTGCAGCCTGCTCAACCAGGGCATCAATATCATTAAAATATTGCTGACAACTTTCAGCCATTGCCGCGAAAGAGGAGTTGGACATAGCAAAAAGCGCTGCAAGCAAAAAAACCTTTTTCATTATCATTCCTTTGTACTAAACACGTTAAAGCACCATGCGATAACGCGTATAAGATTAGCGATGATAAAAATAAAAAAAGTCTGTTTCAGTACCATGCAAAATGGCGCTTGTCACGCAACATTACACGTCTTTTACTCGCCCGCTCACCCCCGCGTGACCACAGAAACCGCCGCATAAATCCCGTTGAGACGCCGTCCCATCGTCGTCATCCAGAAACAGCCGAAATAAAAAAAGCCAGCAGATATTATCTGCTGGCGGGTGATTTTAGGCTATCGCCTACACCAATACTCAGTCACACATGATGTCTGCAATTGGCTTCAATCGGTCGCCTCCCACTGCATCAGTTCCGCGAGCATTTTTAAGCGCTGCGGCGCGCTCAGGCAAGCCAGCCAGGACGTTTTTTCCGTCGCGGCAAAATATCTCAACCAGAACTGGCGCATAGTGACCTCTTCCTCTTGCTTCATCGAAAGATATTATTGGCCTAATATAGGGATAATAAAATTGCTGAGTTTTTCATCGGAGTTCCCCTTTTATGCCCTCAGGTCGCCTGCAACAACAATTTATCCGTCTCTGGCAATGTTGTGACGGTAAAACGCAAGACACCACGCTTAATGAGCTGGCGGATCTGCTGAACTGTTCGCGTCGCCATATGCGTACGCTGCTAAATACGATGCAGGCGCGCGGTTGGCTAACATGGGAAGCCGAGGTTGGACGCGGAAAGCGTTCGCGTCTGACGTTCCTGTATACCGGACTGGCGCTGCAACAGCAGCGGGCGGAAGACCTGCTGGAACAAGATCGAATCGATCAACTGGTACAACTGGTCGGCGATAAAAGCGCTGTCAGGCAAATGCTGATTTCCCATCTGGGACGCAGCTTCCGCCAGGGGCGGCATATTCTGCGGGTTCTTTACTATCGTCCGATGCACAATCTCCTGCCGGGAACCGCATTACGTCGCTCGGAAACTCATATTGCCCGGCAAATTTTCAGTTCGCTCACGCGGGTAAATGAGGAAAACGGGGAACTAGAAGCGGATATTGCGCACCACTGGCAGCAAATTTCCCCTTTACTGTGGCGCTTCTACCTGCGCCCCGGCATTCATTTTCATCATGGCCGCGAGCTGGAGATGGAAGATGTCATCTCCTCGCTGACGCGTATCAATACGCTTCCGCTTTACTCGCACATCACAAAGATAGACTCCCCTACCGCGTGGACGCTGGATATTCATCTTTCCCAGCCGGATCGCTGGTTGCCGTGGCTGCTGGGCCAGGTCCCGGCGATGATTTTGCCGCGGGAGTGGGAAACGCTGGCTAATTTCGCCAGCCACCCTATCGGCACCGGGCCTTATGCCGTGCGGCGTAATACGCCAAACCAGCTCAAGATACTCGCCTTTGATGATTACTTCGGCTATCGGGCGTTGATAGACGAAGTGAACGTCTGGGTACTGCCGGATATCAGTGAAGAACCGGCCTGCAGCTTGATGCTGGAAGGGCCGATACAAGGCGGTGAAAAAGCGATAGAAAGCCGACTGGAAGAGGGGTGCTATTACCTACTATTCGACGCCAGAACGCCGCGCGGCGCACATCCGCAGGTCAGAGAATGGGTAAGCCACGTCCTCTCCCCCACCAATTTACTCTATCATGCCGATGAACCGCTACAGCAGCTCTGGTTCCCGGCCTATGGGCTTTTACCGCGCTGGCATCACGCCCGTCCAGGCCCGGGCGAAAAACCCGCCGGGCTGGAAACCCTCACGCTGACCTTCTATCGCGAACACATTGAGCACCGGGTTATCGCCCGTATCATGAGCGCGCTTCTGGCTGAACATCAGGTGCATCTGCATATTCAGGAGATCGACTACGATCAATGGCACGCCGGCGAGATCGAAAGCGATATCTGGCTCAATAGCGCTAACTTTACGCTGCCGCTGGATTTCTCGCTGTTCGCGCACTTGTGCGAAGTACCGCTCTTGCAGAACTGCATTCCGCGCGACTGGCAGGGCGACGCCGCGCAGTGGCGCGCTGGCGAGATGAACCTGGCGAACTGGTGCCAGCAACTGCTGGCCAACAAAGCGATTGTGCCGTTGATCCACCACTGGCTGATTATCCAGGGACAGCGCAGTATGCGCGGGCTGCGCATGAATACCCTCGGCTGGTTTGATTTTAAATCGGCGTGGTTTGCGCCGCCAGATCCTTAACGCCAGCTCTTGATTGCTGCCCGGCAACAAAATCACTACACTAACGCCGAACTCAACGGGGTGCCGCGCTCATGCGCGCGCTGAGAAAATACCCGTCGAACCTGATCCGGATAATGCCGGCGAAGGGATTTGAGGCTACCTCTCAAGTCCTTTGCCACTCTTTAACTGAGGTGCAAAGTGTTAAAAAAATATCTTCCACTTTTACTCCTGTGCGCGGCGCCTGCTTTCGCCAAACCCGTTCTCACCGTCTATACCTACGACTCGTTCGCCGCCGACTGGGGGCCAGGCCCGGCGGTGAAAAAAGCGTTTGAAGCCGATTGCAACTGCGAGCTGAAACTGGTGGCGCTGGAGGATGGCGTTTCGCTGCTCAACCGCCTGCGGATGGAGGGGAAGAACAGCAAAGCCGATGTGGTGTTGGGGCTGGACAATAATCTGCTGGAAGCGGCCACGCAAACTAAACTTTTTGCCAAAAGCGGCGTGGCGAATGAAGCGGTCAAGGTGCCCGGCGGCTGGAAAAACGACACATTTGTGCCGTTCGATTACGGCTATTTCGCCTTTGTCTACGATAAAAGCAAGCTGAAAAATCCGCCGAAAAGCCTGAAAGAACTGGTCGAGAGCGATCAAAAATGGCGGGTAATTTATCAGGACCCGCGTACCAGTACGCCAGGGCTGGGGCTGTTACTGTGGATGCGCAAAGTCTATGGCGATAACGCGCCGCAGGCCTGGCAAAAACTGGCGGCCAAAACGGTGACGGTGACGAAAGGCTGGAGCGAGGCCTACGGTTTATTTCTGAAAGGTGAAAGCGATTTGGTGCTCAGTTACACCACCTCTCCGGCGTATCACATTATTGAAGAGAAGAAGGACAATTACGCCGCCGCGAACTTCAGCGAAGGCCATTACTTACAGGTAGAAGTCGCGGCGCGTACCGTCGCCAGTAAGCAGCCGGAACTGGCGGAGAAATTCCTCAAATTTATGGTTTCTCCGGCGTTTCAGAACGCCATACCCACCGGCAACTGGATGTACCCGGTAGCGGACGTCGCCCTACCAGCAGGGTTTGAATCATTGGCAAAACCCGCCACAACGCTGGAATTCACGCCGCAACAAGTGGCAGCACAACGCCAGGCATGGATTAGCGAATGGCAACGCGCCGTCAGCCGTTAATTCCCGGCTGGCTGATTCCGGGGCTGTGCGCCGCCGCGCTGATGATAACCGTCTCGCTGGCGGCCTTTCTGGCGCTTTGGTTGAACGCGCCGTCGGGCGCGTGGTCGACAATCTGGCGGGATAGCTATCTGTGGCATGTGGTGCGCTTCTCATTCTGGCAGGCGTTTCTGTCCGCAGTGCTGTCTGTGGTCCCGGCGGTTTTTCTCGCCCGCGCGCTTTATCGACGCCGTTTTCCTGGACGTCTGGCGCTGCTGCGTCTGTGCGCCATGACGCTGATTCTGCCGGTACTGGTTGCCGTGTTCGGCATTCTTAGCGTGTATGGCCGTCAGGGCTGGCTGGCCTCGCTGTGGCAGATGCTGGGGCTTCAGTGGACATTCTCCCCCTACGGCTTGCAGGGCATTTTACTGGCGCACGTCTTTTTTAACCTGCCAATGGCGAGCCGTTTGTTGCTGCAATCTTTGGAAAGCATTCCCGGCGAGCAGCGCCAGCTCGCCGCCCAGCTCGGTATGCGCGGCTGGCATTTTTTCCGTTTTGTCGAATGGCCGTGGCTGCGCCGCCAAATTCCGCCCGTCGCGGCGCTGATTTTTATGCTCTGCTTCGCCAGTTTCGCAACGGTTCTGTCGCTCGGCGGCGGCCCGCAGGCCACCACTATCGAACTGGCTATCTTTCAGGCGCTCAGTTATGACTACGATCCCGCCCGCGCGGCGATGCTGGCATTAATCCAGATGGTCTGCTGCCTGGCGCTGGTACTGCTAAGCCAACGGTTGAGCAAAGCGATTGCACCGGGGATGACGCTGACGCAGGGCTGGCGCGATCCTGACGATCGTCTCCACAGCCGTCTGACGGACGCCTTATTAATCGTGCTGGCGCTGCTGCTGCTGCTTCCGCCGCTGGTCGCCGTGGTGGTCGATGGCATCAACCGCAGCCTGCTGGAGGTGCTGGCGCAACCCATTCTGTGGCAGGCTGTCTGGACATCGCTACGCATTGCGCTGGCGGCGGGCGTTCTGTGTGTGGTGCTGACCATGATGCTACTGTGGAGTAGCCGCGAGCTACGCCAACGCCAGCAACTATTCGCCGGACAAACGCTGGAACTCAGCGGGATGTTGATCCTCGCGATGCCGGGGATCGTGCTGGCGACAGGCTTCTTTTTACTGCTCAATAACAGCGTTGGCTTACCGGAATCCGCCGACGGCATCGTGATTTTCACCAATGCGCTGATGGCAATCCCCTACGCGCTAAAAGTCCTGGAAAACCCAATGCGCGATATTACCGCCCGTTATGGAATGCTGTGCCAGTCATTAGGAATTGAAGGCTGGTCGCGGTTAAAGGTCGTGGAACTGCGGGCGCTGAAACGTCCGCTGGCGCAGGCGCTGGCGTTTGCCTGCGTACTTTCTATCGGTGATTTTGGCGTCGTCGCGCTTTTCGGCAATGACAATTTCCGCACGCTGCCGTTTTATCTGTATCAGCAGATCGGCTCCTACCGCAGCCAGGACGGCGCGGTGACCGCGCTGATACTATTGCTGCTCTGCTTTACGTTATTTACCCTCATAGAGAAACTACCGGGCCGACATGCTAAAACTGATTGATATCACCTGGCTTTACCATCATTTGCCGATGCGTTTTACGCTGGCGGTAGAACGCGGCGAGCAGGTGGCGATTCTTGGCCCCAGCGGCGCGGGGAAAAGCACGTTGTTGAATTTAATTGCCGGTTTTCTTGCACCTGCCAGCGGTACGCTACTGATTGCCGGCGAAGATCATACGCTTACGCCGCCCTCACGCCGTCCGGTCTCAATGCTGTTTCAGGAGAATAATTTATTCAGCCACCTGAATGTGCAGCAAAATATCGGTCTGGGTCTAAACCCCGGGTTAACGCTCAACGCCAGCCAGCGGGAAAAACGGGACGCTATCGCACGTCAGATGGGCATTGAGAGTCTGATGGCGCGTTTGCCGGGCGAGCTGTCCGGCGGCCAGCGTCAGCGGGTAGCGCTGGCGCGCTGCCTGGTACGTGAACAGCCGGTACTGCTGCTGGATGAACCGTTCTCCGCGCTCGATCCCGCGCTGCGTCAGGAGATGCTGACGTTGGTCAGCGATATCTGCCGCGAGCGACAGCTTACGCTGTTGATGGTCTCGCACAGCGTGGAAGATGCGGCGCGAATTGCGCCCCGGTCAATCGTCGTGGCCGACGGACGCATTGCGTGGCAAGGCAAAACAGACGAGCTACTAAGCGGTCAAGCCAGCGCCTCAGCGCTATTGGGCATCAAATCCCATATTTTGTAGGCCGGATAAGGCGAAGCCGCCATCCGGCAAAGGAATCGTTAGTAACCCACAACTTTGCGCAGAATATCGATATATACCGGCATCAGCGGGTGGCGAACCAGCACCACCAGTGCGACCACGCCGATCCCGAGCGTCAACGGCGCCAGATACAGCAAACGGCTGCGGGGGAAATACGCGGTTAAACGATCGACTGCCGCTTTGCCGCTGCGCCACAGCCGCCAGCATAGCCAGCCTCCGACCCACAGCAGTAACGCCGTCGCCAGCAGCAGCCATTTGAAATCTCCGCTCTGCATATCGGAAGGAATATCGATTGCCGCTCCCGCCAGAATGCCCGGCAGGAAATAAAACGGCGGCCACAGCAAACAGCCAATCAAGTTCGGCCCAATAAATTTCGCTACGGGAAGATCCAGCATCCCTGCCACCATCGGCACCAGCGGCCTCGTCGGACCGACAAAACGTCCGACCAGGATCGTGAACATACTGTGCTGATGCAGCGCGTGTTCGGTTTTATCCAGCAGCGACTTGTTCTTTTTCATAAAAGACCAGCGGTGTAGCGGCTTTTTAAAGCGCCACCCCAGCCAGAACGAAATCCAGTCGCCCATCAGACAGCCGATAATACCCACCAGCCAGGCATGCCAAAAATTGAGCTCGCCGCTGCCGATAAGCGCGCCCAGCCCCGCCATCAGTACCGTGCCGGGTAAAATCAACCCCACCAGCGCCAGCGATTCCAGGAAGGCGACCAGCAACACGGCGATAAGCGAATACAGAGTGGATTGGGTGATAAAGTGTTCCAGCAGTGCTTGCATAGTGTGTCCGTCAGCGTGATGAAGCAGGGATTCTGCTTACCCCGTCCCCCTTCGTCAAGCCGTCAATTATCCGAATAGTTACGGCTTATGACATCTTTGTGGACACATCATTCACTTTTTATTCACATCCGGCCCTGAACTCGCTAGGACTGGCCCCGGTGCATTTTTTAAATACCCGCGAAAAATAGAGCTGATCGTCAAATCCAACATTGCGCCCAACGGACGCTATCGGCATTCGCGTAGTGCTAAGCAGAAGTTTCGCCTGGCTGATACGCTGATCTTCGCGCCAGCTCAATACGCTAATGCCTAACTGCTGGCGGAACAGATGCGATAACCGGGAGGGCGACAGGCAGACATGCTGGGCGACGCTGGCGATATCAAAATGACTGTCCGCCAGATGGTCGCTGATATACTGGCAGGCATCGCGCACACGGCTATCCATCGGCGGGTGCAACGACTCATTAATTACCGCCATACGTCTGAGCAACAACTGCTCCAGCAGATTGATCGCCAGTAGCTCAGAATAGCGGCCTTCCCCTTGCCCGGCGCTGATGATCTGCCCGAACAGTTCGCTGAAATGCGGCTGGCGCGCCTCGTCCGGGCGGAAAAATCCTGTCTGGGCAAAGATTGTCGGCCAGGTCAGCCACTCCTGCCAGTAGGCGCGAGGCCGGAAATAAACCCACTGGTGATACCACTCGCTGGCGTCCGGATGCCGTCCATAGTGATGAATCTCGCCCGGCGGAAACAATAATATATCGCCAGGCCGACAGACAAACTGCTCGCCATTATTATTAATGACGCCCTCTCCGCGGATGGTCAGGTTAAGAATATATCCCTTCATGCCCAACGGACGATCGATAAAAAAATCCAGATATCCATTCGCTTCAATTGGCGTCAGTCCGGCGACCAGATGGGCATTAAATGAATATCCCGGCAATAGCGGATCATTTTGCGTTTCAGCCATGATTTCTCTACCCCCCGATGTTCAGAGAAGAAACAAATTGTCCATATTGAACAGGACGACAGTGCTTACGTCTCCGCAAGACCTTGCGCTTGATGAAAGCACGTATCAACCCCGCTTGTGAAAAGCGCTTTGTAACAAAAGCGTACAGTTCAGGCGATAAAATTAAGTAACAGAAGTGTCTATAACTATGGCTGGAATGTCCACATTGAATATTTGCACAGCGTCACACTTTGCAAAGCATTAGCATTTTTGTCCATAAGATTAGCGAATCCTGCCTGACGGTTTTTGCCGCGACTCTCTACTGTTTCTCCATACCTGTTTTTCTGGATGGAGTAAGACGATGGCAATTGCAATTGGCCTCGATTTTGGCAGTGATTCAGTGCGCGCTCTGGCAGTGGACTGCGCCACCGGCGACGAGATCGCCACCAGCGTAGAGTGGTATCCGCGCTGGCAAGAAGGCCGTTATTGCGACGGCCCGAACAACCAGTTCCGTCATCATCCGCGCGACTACATGGAGTCAATGGAGGCCGCGCTGAAAGCCGTTCTGGCACAATTAAGCGCCGCGCAACGCGCAAATGTCGTTGGCATTGGCGTTGACAGCACCGGCTCTACGCCAGCGCCGATTGACGCCGACGGTAACGTCCTGGCGCTGCGTCCGGAGTTCGCCGAGAACCCGAATGCGATGTTTGTGCTGTGGAAAGATCACACCGCGGTGGAAGAGGCCGACGAAATCACTCGTCTGTGCCATAAGCCAGGCAAGGTCGACTACTCCCGCTATATTGGCGGCATTTACTCCAGCGAATGGTTCTGGGCGAAGATTCTGCACGTTACCCGTCAGGATAGCGCCGTCGCGCAGGCCGCCGTCTCGTGGATTGAACTGTGTGACTGGGTGCCGGCGCTGCTTTCCGGCACCACTCGCCCGCAGGATATCCGCCGTGGCCGCTGCAGCGCCGGGCACAAAACACTGTGGCATGAAAGCTGGGGCGGTCTGCCGCCTGCGAGCTTCTTTGATGAACTCGATCCGTGTATTAACCGTCATCTGCGCTACCCGTTATTTAGCGAAACCTTCACCGCCGATCTGCCCGTGGGCACCCTGTGCGCCGAATGGGCGCAGCGCCTCGGCTTGCCGGAAAGCGTGGTGATTTCCGGCGGCGCGTTCGACTGTCACATGGGCGCGGTCGGCGCGGGCGCACAGCCCAATACGCTGGTGAAAGTCATCGGCACGTCTACCTGCGACATTCTGATTGCGGATAAACAGAGCGTCGGGGATCGCGCCGTGAAAGGCATTTGCGGTCAGGTTGACGGCAGCGTGGTGCCGAACTTTATCGGTCTGGAAGCGGGCCAATCTGCTTTCGGCGATATCTACGCCTGGTTTAGCCGCGTGTTGAGCTGGCCGCTGGAGCAACTTGCCGCGCAGCACCCAGAACTGAAAACCCAGATTAACGCCAGCCAGAAGCAGTTACTGCCAGCGCTCACCGACGCCTGGGCGAAAAATCCGTCCCTGGATCACCTGCCGGTGGTGCTCGACTGGTTTAACGGTCGCCGCACGCCAAACGCTAATCAGCGTCTGAAAGGCGTCATTACCGATCTCAATCTCGCCACCGACGCGCCAGCGCTGTTTGGTGGTCTGGTCGCTTCGACCGCCTTCGGCGCGCGCGCCATTCAGGAGTGTTTTACCGATCAGGGTATCGCGGTCAATAACGTGATGGCGCTTGGCGGCATCGCCCGTAAAAATCAGGTCATTATGCAGGTCTGCTGCGACGTACTGAATCGTCCGTTGCAGATCGTCGCTTCCGACCAGTGTTGCGCATTAGGCGCCGCTATCTTTGCCGCCGTCGCTGCGAAAGTCCATGCCGATATTCCTGCCGCCCAGCAAAGCATGGCAAGCGCGGTAGAACGCACTCTGCGTCCCCGCCCTGAACAGGCGCAACGCCTCGAACAGCTTTACCGCCGCTACCAGCAGTGGGCGCTAAGCGCAGAACAACATTATCTTCCGACTGCCGCGCCGGCGCCAACGACCCCGGCCAATCAGGCAATCCTGACTCATTAAGGACACGACAATGACGATTTTTGATAATTATGAAGTATGGTTTGTGATTGGCAGCCAGCATTTGTATGGCGCAGAAACCCTGCGTCAGGTCACTCAACATGCCGAGCATGTGGTCAACGCGCTGAATACCGAAGCCAAACTGCCATGTAAACTGGTATTAAAACCGCTGGGCACCTCGCCGGATGAGATTACCGCCATTTGTCGTGACGCCAATTATGACGATCGCTGCGCGGGGCTGGTGGTCTGGCTGCACACCTTCTCCCCGGCCAAAATGTGGATCAACGGGCTGAGTATTCTTAACAAACCACTACTGCAATTCCATACCCAATTTAACGCCGCCCTGCCGTGGGACAGCATCGATATGGACTTTATGAACCTGAACCAGACTGCGCACGGCGGTCGTGAGTTCGGTTTTATCGGCGCGCGGATGCGCCAGCAGCACGCGGTCGTCACTGGTCACTGGCAGGATAAAGAGGCCCATACGCGTATCGGCGCCTGGATGCGCCAGGCGGTCTCTAAACAGGATACCCGCCAGCTAAAAGTCTGCCGCTTCGGCGACAATATGCGTGAAGTCGCAGTGACTGACGGTGATAAAGTGGCCGCGCAAATCAAATTTGGCTTTTCGGTCAATACCTGGGCGGTCGGCGATCTGGTGCAGGTGGTGAATTCTATCGGCGACGGCGATATCAACGCTCTGATTGACGAGTATGAAAGCAGCTATACCCTGACGCCCGCAACCCAAATCCACGGCGATAAACGCCAGAACGTGCGGGAGGCGGCGCGTATTGAACTCGGTATGAAGCGTTTCCTGGAACAGGGCGGCTTCCACGCCTTTACGACGACATTTGAAGATTTGCACGGCCTGAAACAACTTCCGGGTCTGGCCGTACAGCGTCTTATGCAACAGGGCTACGGCTTTGCGGGCGAAGGCGACTGGAAAACCGCCGCTCTGCTTCGCATTATGAAAGTGATGTCAACCGGTCTGCAGGGCGGCACCTCATTTATGGAGGATTACACCTACCACTTCGAGAAAGGCAACGATCTAGTGCTCGGCTCGCACATGCTGGAAGTGTGTCCGTCCATCGCAGTGGAAGAGAAACCGATCCTCGACGTCCAGCACCTCGGCATTGGCGGCAAGGAAGATCCGGCGCGTTTGATTTTCAATACCCAAACCGGCCCGGCGATCGTCGCCAGCCTGATCGACCTCGGCGATCGTTATCGCCTGCTGGTCAACTGCATTGACACCGTAAAAACGCCGCACTCCCTGCCGAAACTGCCGGTGGCTAACGCGCTGTGGAAGGCGCAGCCGGATCTGCCGACCGCCTCCGAAGCGTGGATTCTGGCTGGCGGCGCGCACCATACCGTCTTCAGCCACGCGCTGGATCTGAACGATATGCGCCAGTTCGCAGAAATACACGATATCGAAATCGCGGTAATTGATAACGATACCCGTCTGCCGGCCTTTAAGGACGCGCTGCGCTGGAACGAGGTGTATTACGGTTTAAAACGCTAAAAGTGAAGTCTGAATGCCCGGTGGCACTGCGTTTACCGGGCCTACGGTCCTGTAGGCCGAATAAGGCATTTATGTCGCCATCCGGCACACCGTCGCTCGTAGGCCGGATAAGCGAAGCGCCATCCGGCAGGGAGAAAACAATGTTAGAAGATCTCAAACGCCAGGTACTGGAAGCTAATCTGGCGCTGCCAAAACACAACCTGGTCACCCTCACCTGGGGTAACGTTAGTGCCGTCGATCGCGAACGCGGCGTACTGGTGATTAAGCCGTCCGGCGTCGATTATAGCGTCATGACCGCTGACGATATGGTGGTGGTCAGCCTGGAGACCGGTGAAGTCGTTGAAGGTCATAAGAAACCGTCGTCCGATACGCCAACCCACCGTTTGTTATATCAGGCATTTCCGACTATCGGCGGCATCGTACACACCCATTCGCGCCACGCGACTATCTGGGCGCAGGCGGGCCAGCCGATTCCGGCGACGGGAACCACCCATGCCGACTATTTCTACGGTACGATTCCCTGCACTCGCAAAATGACCGAGGCGGAAATTAATGGCGAGTATGAATGGGAAACGGGCAATGTCATTGTTGAAACCTTTGAAAAACAAGGTATTGACGCCGCTCAAATGCCCGGCGTGCTTGTCCATTCGCACGGCCCGTTTGCCTGGGGTAAAAATGCCGAGGATGCCGTGCATAACGCCATCGTGCTGGAAGAAGTGGCCTATATGGGGATCTTCTGCCGCCAGCTTGCGCCGCAGTTGCCCGACATGCAGCAATCCCTGCTGGATAAACACTATCTACGCAAACACGGCGCAAAAGCCTATTACGGGCAGTAATGCCTCTAAAAACGCGTCCCATTGGGGGCGCGTTGATGAATCTGGTCGGTGATATATTCAGCAAATGCGCTTTGATAGACGTAATGATCAGAACTCACATATTCAATAATATTATCATAATGTCCCTGCCACGCTTTTCCTTCCAGCGCATGGAAGAAAATATAATCTTCGATTGTTGACTGCCAGCGTTGCCCATTTAACAGATAATTAATAATGGTATCCCGATGTCCGTTTTTTCTGTCGTGTCCTTGCCAGTGAAAAAAAGCATTGCCGTTTTCAATAATCTCGGTACGCCAAATTTGTTCTGTCCATGTTTTATACTCAAAAAATCGACTCACGGTTTTTATGGAAGGGTTAGCGCGTTGAGTATTGACGAAAAGATAACGGTCGCTCCCTACCAGACGCGCCTGCATACTCACATTCATAAAAGATCATTCCCGAATACCACAAATTTTGATAAAAACACCCGCACCCGAAAGTCAAAATAAAATTATATTCTAAAATAAAAATTAAATTATGCAGAGAGTTCCCGACGAATTCGCACTGTAATCCATTTTTATTTAACCATAGCGGCCAATTGGAATATTATATTTCTACCTGACGGTGCGGATGTTCCAAATGAAATTGTTACACTTTTCATTAATTAAAACAAACAAAAAATATCGCTTTTTTGTTAATCCGAGAAATAAGTAACAGATTCGAACAAGCGCCTTTCTGAAAAATACTGAATGTATGAAAACAGACTTGACACAAAACGGCTAATACATGGGTAAAAACTGTAAATAAACATGATTTAAAATTAGCAGTTATAGGATAATTATATCTGCTGTATATACCGGCATCATTATATTGATAAATATACGTCAGCAAAAATATCTGACGCTAAAAGCCATTTTATCGTTAAAATATCCATTACACCCGTCACGGGGAACGAACTCATTCATGAAATATCGCTACATCATCAGAATCGCGGCAGGCATAATTCTCATTATGGCTACGGTGTTTATCCATAATGCCATCGCTATTTATCAGTTCAGTCAGCAAAACCAGACGCGCGTAGCTGACTGCGCGATTGTCGCAGGAGCAGGTGTTAGCGGAAAAACGCCTTCTCCCGTTTTTCAGGCCAGACTGGATCATGCCATCTGGCTTTACCAACAACACATTGTCCGCGCGTTGGTATTAACCGGCGGCTACGGCGCTGGCGCAACGGTTTCCGACGCGGCGATAGCCCGTCAATACGTTCTGGAAAAAGGGATTCCGGCTAAGGCGATTTTTATTGAAGAGCGCTCTACCGTGACGCGCGAAAATATTCGTTACGCAAAACAGATCCTGCGACAACAACAATGGCGCACAGCGTTACTGGTCAGCGATCCGCTGCATATGCTGCGTCTGAAAACTATCGCTCAGGATAATGGTATCGATAGCCGCTCATCACCCACGCGATCCACCCGCTATAAATCCTGGTGGGCGAAAACCCGCTTCTTACTGCGAGAAACTTTTTATTACAGCGGATATCGGCTTTTACGTTATATGCCTGTACAAAATAACAGTATTACCCCCTAAAACAGGTTATAATTAGCGTGAATTTTTTAGACAGGTAATCATCGTGGCGCAGGCAGGTTTCATTTTAACCCGGCACTGGCGGGATACGCCGCAAGGGACGGAGGTCTCTTTCTGGCTGGCGACAGACAACGGCCCTGTGCAGGCAACGCTGGCACCGCAAGAGTCCGTGGCGTTTATTCCGACCAGCCAGACCTCCCGCGCCGCCTCGCTGCTACAGGCGGAAAAAGACTATCGCCTGACGCCGCTCCAGCTGCGAGACTTTCATCGTCAGCCGGTATCCGGTCTGTATTGCCGCACTCACCGCCAGCTTATGCGGATGGAGAAACTGCTGCGCGAAAACGGCGTCACCGTTTATGAAGCGGATGTACGCCCGCCGGAACGTTACCTGATGGAGCGTTTTATTACGTCGCCCGTTTGGGTAGACGGCGAGATGCGCAACGGCGTTATCCGCAATGCGCGTCTTAAACCCCACCCCGACTATCGACCGCCGCTAAAATGGGTCTCGCTGGATATCGAAACCACGCGACACGGCGAACTGTATTGCATTGGTCTGGAAGGATGCGGTCAGCGTACCGTTTATATGCTGGGCCCGGCGAATGGCGATGACCGCCAACTGGACTTCGAGCTTGTGTATGTCGCCAGCCGCCCGCAGCTGCTGGAAAAACTCAACGCCTGGTTTGCCGAGCATGATCCTGACGTCATCATCGGCTGGAACGTGGTGCAGTTCGACCTGCGTATGCTGCAAAAACATGCCGAACGCTACCGTATCCCTTTACGGCTGGGGCGAGACAATAGCGAACTGGAGTGGCGCGAACATGGCTTCAAAAACGGCGTTTTTTTCGCCCAGGCCAGAGGGCGAGTCATTATCGATGGTATCGACGCGCTTAAATCCGCGTTCTGGAATTTTTCGTCTTTTTCGCTGGAAGCCGTCTCGCAGGAACTGCTCGGCGAAGGAAAATCCATTGATAACCCCTGGGATCGTATGGATGAGATCGATCGCCGCTTTGCCCAGGATAAACCCGCCCTCGCCACCTACAACCTGAAAGACTGCGAGCTGGTCACGCGCATTTTCCATAAAACCGAGATCATGCCGTTTTTGCTGGAACGCGCGACGATCAACGGCCTGCCGGTCGATCGCCACGGCGGTTCAGTCGCCGCATTCGGGCATCTTTACTTTCCGCGAATGCACCGCGCCGGCTATGTCGCGCCCAATCTCGGCGAAGTGCCGCCGCTGGCAAGTCCCGGCGGCTACGTAATGGATTCACAACCCGGATTATACGATTCAGTACTGGTGCTGGATTATAAAAGCCTGTACCCGTCGATTATCCGCACGTTTTTGATTGATCCCGTCGGGCTGGTCGAAGGCATGGCGCAGCCGGATCCGGAACACAGTACCGAAGGTTTCCTTGACGCCTGGTTTTCACGAGAAAAGCACTGCCTGCCGGAAATTGTTAGCCAAATCTGGCACGGGCGCGATGAAGCCAAACGTCAGGGCAATAAACCGCTCTCGCAGGCGCTTAAAATCATTATGAACGCCTTTTATGGCGTACTCGGCACCACGGCCTGCCGCTTTTTCGATCCCCGTCTGGCGTCGTCAATCACCATGCGCGGTCATGCGATTATGCGCCAGACCAAAGCGCTGATTGAGGCGCAGGGTTATGACGTGATTTATGGCGATACCGATTCCACTTTCGTCTGGCTCCGGCGCGCGCATTCAGAAGCCGATGCGGCGGAAATCGGGCACAGGCTGGTGCGTCACGTGAACGAATGGTGGGCGCAGACGTTACAACAGCAAAATTTGACCAGCGCGCTGGAGCTGGAGTTTGAAACCCACTTTTGCCGTTTTCTGATGCCGACCATCCGCGGCGCGGATACTGGCAGTAAAAAACGCTACGCGGGCCTGATTCAGGAAGGCGACAGCCAGCGCATGGTATTTAAAGGTCTGGAAACGGTGCGGACCGACTGGACGCCGCTGGCGCAGCGCTTTCAACAGGAGCTGTATCTGCGTGTTTTTCGCAATGAACCTTATCAAGACTATGTGCGTGAGACTATCGATAAACTGATGGCGGGCGAACTGGACGCACAGCTGGTTTATCGTAAGCGTCTGCGTCGCCCTTTACATGAGTACCAACGTAACGTTCCGCCGCACGTTCGCGCCGCCCGGCTGGCGGATGAACAAAACCTGAAGCAGGGTCGTCCGGCGCAGTATCAGAATCGCGGCGCCATAAAATATGTCTGGACTGTTAACGGCCCCGAGCCCGTGGATTACCAGCAGTCGCCGCTGGATTACGAACACTATCTTACCCGCCAGCTACAACCCGTGGCGGAAGGAATTCTTCCCTTCGTTGAAGATAATTTTGCTACACTACTGACCGGGCAACTGGGGCTATTTTGACGCGTGACGAAAGCGCCGCCTTCCAGTACCATAGCGCCCTTTCCATTCCTGGACCTAATTAACGCCACTACCACATTAGCCTGGTAGCGGGGTCGTATACTCGCAATTATCCAGTGCTGTCGCCTGGGAATGGCGAGTAATGCCTGCAATTAAAGATATAGAGCCGAACACATATGCCTTTTACACTTGGTCAACGCTGGATCAGCGATACAGAAAGCGAGCTGGGACTTGGAACCGTTGTTGCGATGGATGCGCGAACCGTCACCTTACTTTTCCCGTCCACGGGGGAAAACCGCCTGTATGCGCGCAGTGATTCTCCCGTGACCCGCGTCATGTTCAACCCTGGCGATACGATTACAAGCCATGAAGGCTGGCAGCTACATATCGATGAAGTAAAAGAAGAAAATGGCCTGCTTGTTTATGTCGGCACCCGCCTGGATACCGAAGAGACCAATGTGACGTTGCGCGAAGTTCTGCTCGACAGCAAGTTGGTTTTCAGTAAGCCCCAGGATCGTCTGTTCGCCGGTCAAATCGATCGAATGGATCGGTTCGCGCTGCGCTATCGCGCCCGTAAATTTCAGAGCGAGCAGTACCGGATGCCATACAGCGGCCTGCGCGGCCAGCGGACCAACCTGATCCCGCATCAGCTTAATATCGCTCATGATGTGGGTCGCCGCCACGCGCCGCGCGTACTGCTGGCGGATGAAGTGGGCTTAGGTAAAACCATTGAAGCCGGGATGATTCTGCATCAACAGTTATTATCCGGCGCGGCGGAACGCGTATTGATCATCGTGCCGGAAACCCTGCAACACCAGTGGCTGGTAGAAATGCTGCGCCGTTTCAACCTGCGCTTCGCGCTGTTCGATGACGAACGCTATACCGAAGCGCAGCACGACGCGTATAACCCGTTTGAAACCGAACAACTGGTGATCTGTTCGCTGGATTTCGCCCGCCGTAATAAGCAGCGTCTGGAACATTTGTGCGACGCCGAGTGGGATTTGCTGGTGGTCGACGAAGCGCATCATCTGGTGTGGAGTACCGATGCGCCGAGCCGTGAATATATGACCATCGAACAGTTAGCTGAACGCGTGCCGGGCGTGCTGCTGCTGACCGCCACGCCAGAACAGCTGGGGATGGAAAGCCATTTCGCCCGTCTGCGCCTGCTCGATCCGAACCGTTTCCACGATTTCGAACAGTTTGTCGAAGAACAGAAAAACTACCGCCCTGTCGCCGATGCGGTGGCCATGCTGCTGGCGGGCAATAAACTCAGCAACGACGAACTGAACAGGCTGGGCGATCTGATCGGCGAACAGGATATTGAACCGCTGTTACAGGCCGCTAATAGCGATCGCGACGACGCGCAGGCCGCCCGTGATGAGCTGGTGTCGATGCTGATGGATCGCCACGGCACCAGCCGCGTTCTGTTCCGCAACACCCGTAACGGCGTCAAGGGGTTCCCGAAACGTGAACTGCATACGGTAAAACTGCCGCTGCCGACCCAGTATCAGACCGCCATTAAGGTCTCCGGCATTATGGGCGCGCGTAAAAGCGCGGAAGATCGCGCCCGCGATATGCTCTATCCGGAACAAATTTATCAGGAGTTCGAAGGCGATACCGGCACCTGGTGGAACTTCGACCCACGCGTTGAGTGGCTAATGGGCTATCTGACCAGCCATCGTTCGCAAAAAGTGCTGGTGATCTGCGCCAAAGCGACCACCGCGTTACAGCTGGAGCAGGTGCTGCGCGAACGCGAAGGCATCCGCGCCGCCGTGTTCCATGAAGGCATGTCGATTATCGAACGCGACCGCGCCGCCGCCTGGTTCGCCGAAGAAGATACCGGCGCGCAGGTACTGTTATGTTCCGAAATCGGCTCTGAAGGACGTAACTTCCAGTTTGCCAGCAATCTGGTGATGTTCGACTTGCCGTTTAACCCGGATCTGCTGGAACAGCGTATTGGTCGTCTGGATCGTATCGGCCAGGCGCATGATATCCAGATCCACGTCCCGTACCTGGAAAAAACCGCCCAGTCGGTGCTGGTTCGCTGGTATCACGAAGGGCTGGACGCCTTTGAGCACACCTGCCCGACCGGTCGCGCGATTTATGATTCAGCCTACGCCAGTCTGATTAACTATCTGGCCGCGCCTGAAGAAACCGACGGGTTTGACGATCTGATCAAATCCTGCCGCGAGCAACATGAAGCGCTAAAAGCCCAGTTAGAACAGGGCCGCGACCGCCTGCTGGAGATCCACTCCAACGGTGGTGAAAAAGCCCAACAACTCGCACAAAGCATTGAAGAACAGGACGACGACACCAACCTGATCGCGTTCGCCATGAACCTGTTCGATATCGTCGGCATTAACCAGGACGATCGCGGCGACAACCTGATCGTGCTGACGCCGTCCGACCACATGTTGGTGCCGGATTTTCCCGGCCTGCCGGAAGACGGCTGTACTATCACGTTCGAACGTGACGTAGCCCTGTCTCGCGAAGATGCGCAGTTTATTACCTGGGAACATCCGCTCATCCGTAACGGACTGGATCTGATCCTCTCCGGCGATACCGGCAGCAGCACCATTTCGCTGTTGAAAAATAAAGCGCTGCCAGTCGGCACGCTGCTGGTCGAACTGGTTTACGTCGTGGAAGCGCAGGCGCCGAAACAGCTACAACTGAACCGCTTCCTGCCGCCGACGCCGGTACGTATGCTGTTAGATAAAAACGGCAACAATCTGGCCGCCCAGGTCGAGTTTGAAACCTTCAACCGTCAGCTCAGCGCCGTGAATCGCCACACCGGCAGCAAACTGGTTAACGCCGTGCAACAGGACGTCCATGCCATTTTGCAACTGGGCGAGACGCAGATTGAAAAGTCCGCCAGAGCGCTGATTGATAACGCGCGTCGCGAGGCGGATGAAAAACTGTCCGGGGAACTGTCGCGTCTGGAAGCGCTGCGCGCCGTCAACCCGAACATTCGCGACGACGAACTTGCCGCTATCGACAGCAACCGTCAGCAGGTGCTGGAAAGCCTGAATCAGGCAGGCTGGCGTCTGGACGCGCTGCGTCTTATCGTCGTCACGCACCAATAACGGAGCCGTACATGGGGATGGAAAACTACAATCCGCCGCAGGAACCCTGGCTGGTTATCCTGTATCAGGATGAGCACATTATGGTGGTCAATAAGCCCAGCGGCCTGTTGTCCGTGCCGGGGCGTCTGGAAGCGCACAAAGACAGCGTTATGACGCGTATCCAGCGCGACTACCCGCAGGCAGAATCGGTGCATCGTCTGGATATGGCCACCAGCGGCGTGATTGTAGTGGCGCTGACCAAAGCCGCGGAGCGGGAGCTAAAACGCCAGTTCCGCGAACGTGAGCCGAAAAAGCAGTATGTGGCGCGCGTATGGGGGCATCCCTCCCCGGCGGAAGGACTGGTTGACTTACCGCTTATCTGCGACTGGCCGAACCGGCCAAAGCAGAAAGTGTGTTATGAAACCGGCAAACCGGCGCAAACGGAATATAACGTGGTGGAGTTTGCGGCGGATAATACCGCCCGCGTGGTGCTCAAACCGATCACCGGACGTTCGCATCAGCTTCGTGTGCATATGCTGGCGTTAGGCCACCCGATTTTAGGCGATCGGTTTTACGCCTCGCCGGAAGCGTTGTCGCTGGCGCCGCGTTTGCAGTTACACGCCGAAATGCTGACCATTACCCATCCCGCTTACGGTAACAGCATGACGTTTAAAGTCCCGGCAGATTTTTAAATTCAGAGCCAATTTATGCCGGGGCGCTTCGCTTGCCCGGCCTACATTCATTAACGTAGGCCGGATAAGGCGCTAGCCGCATCCGGCAATTCAATCACTTGAAGCCTTTCTGTTCTTTGATTAGCTCATACGCTTTCTGAATTTCCTGCGCTTTTTGCTTCGCCATTTCCATCATTTCCGGCGGTAAACCTTTCGCGACCAGTTTGTCCGGATGATGCTCGCTCATCAGTTTGCGATAAGCGCGTTTAATGGTGGTTGCATCGTCGGTGGTTTTAACCCCCAGCACATTACAGGCATCTTCCAGCGTCGGGCCGCGCTGCGCCTGCTGCCAGCCGCCGCCGGACTGTTGATGATAACCGCCGCCAAACTGCGCGCCGCCCTGCATCATGCGCAGAAACTGATCGAACTGTACGCGGGAAATACCTAACTCTTCCGCAATCACATACAGCACTTCCCGCTCATTAGGATGTAGCGAGCCATCGGCAAACGCCGCCTGGATCTGAATTTCCAGAAACATCCGGATCAGATCAAAACGCCCGAAGCAGACGCTACGAAACTGCCGCATCTTTTCACGTAATGGGTAATTATCCGCTTTTCCGACCCGAAAGGCGTTCTGCGCGGCAGTACGTGAATCGCCGTGTAAATTCATACGATCCATCAACTGACTGGCGATATGAATATCCGCTTCCGTCACCCGTCCTTTTGATTTGGTTAAGTGGCCCATCACCTCAAAGGTGGTGGCAAAAAACAGCGCCTGCCGTTCCCGCTGGTTGGCAAACCACGCCATTTTTCGGCTGCGGGCTTTGTCGAACATATGGCCCACCAGCAGACCCAGGACCACGCCCCAAAAGCCGCCGCCCATCATCAGGGCTACGGCGACGCCAATTATCTTTCCCCAGTACTGCATAGACTCCCCAAAACGTTACGCTATCGGTGAGGCTATCTCCCACAAAATAAGGTGCTTTTCTGCGAATGAAGGCTACGGTCAATTGTGGGACATCGCCTATAATTTGCATTATCATACCTGTCATTCAATGCCGTGCCTAACACCACAGACGCTAAACGGCAGGATTAACACTGGCGCAGCGAAGATGAGTAAGTTAGGCTGTGACCGTTTGTCACGCGCAACGCTACCGATGATGGAACAATAAATACAACGTATGAAAAAACGTATTCCCACTCTTCTGGCCACCATGATCGCCAGCGCCCTTTATAGTCATCAGGGGCTGGCAGCCGATCTCGCCTCACAGTGTATGTTGGGCGTGCCGAGCTACGATCGTCCTCTGGTAAAAGGCGATACCAACGATCTGCCGGTTACTATCAATGCTGATAACGCTAAAGGTAACTACCCGGACGATGCCGTTTTTACCGGCAACGTGGACATTATGCAGGGGAATAGCCGCCTGCAAGCGGATGAAGTGCAGCTTCATCAGAAGCAGGCGGAAGGTCAGCCGGAACCTGTACGCACCGTCGATGCGCTGGGTAATGTGCATTATGATGATAATCAGGTCATCCTTAAAGGGCCGAAGGGCTGGGCGAACCTGAACACCAAAGACACGAACGTCTGGGAAGGCGATTACCAGATGGTGGGCCGTCAGGGGCGCGGTAAAGCCGATCTCATGAAGCAGCGCGGCGAAAACCGCTATACCATTCTGGAAAACGGCAGCTTTACCTCCTGTCTGCCTGGCTCCGATACCTGGAGCGTGGTGGGGAGTGAAGTCATCCATGACCGTGAAGAACAGGTTGCGGAGATCTGGAACGCCCGGTTTAAAGTAGGTCCGGTTCCGATCTTTTATAGCCCCTATTTACAGCTACCCGTCGGCGACAAACGTCGCTCAGGTTTCCTGATCCCGAACGCGAAATACACGACCAAGAACTATTTCGAGTTCTACTTACCGTATTACTGGAACATCGCGCCCAATATGGACGCCACCATCACCCCGCACTATATGCACCGCCGCGGCAATATTATGTGGGAGAACGAATTCCGTTATCTCACGCAGGCAGGCGCCGGGTTGATGGAATTAGATTATCTGCCTTCTGATAAAGTCTACGAGGACGATCATCCCAAAGAGGGCGATAAGCACCGCTGGTTATTCTACTGGCAGCACTCAGGCGTGATGGATCAGGTGTGGCGTTTTAACGTCGATTACACCAAAGTCAGCGACTCCAGCTACTTTAACGATTTCGACAGTAAGTACGGTTCCAGTACCGACGGTTACGCAACGCAGAAATTCAGCGTCGGCTACGCCGTACAAAACTTTGACGCTACGGTGTCGACCAAACAATTCCAGGTCTTTAACGATCAAAACACCAGCAGCTACTCTGCGGAGCCGCAGTTAGACGTTAACTACTACCATAACGATCTCGGGCCGTTTGATACCCGGATTTACGGCCAGGCGGTACATTTCGTCAACACAAAAGACAATATGCCGGAAGCGACCCGCGTCCACCTGGAGCCAACCATTAATTTGCCGCTCTCCAACCGATGGGGCAGCCTGAACACCGAAGCGAAGCTGATGGCGACGCACTATCAGCAAACGAATCTGGACAGCTATAACAGCGATCCAAACAATAAAAATAAGCTGGAAGATTCGGTTAACCGCGTCATGCCGCAGTTTAAAGTCGACGGTAAGCTCATCTTCGAACGCGATATGGCGATGCTGGCGCCGGGGTATACCCAGACGCTGGAACCACGCGTGCAGTACCTGTATGTGCCGTACCGCGACCAGAGCGGCATCTATAACTACGATTCTTCTTTGCTGCAATCCGACTATAACGGCCTGTTCCGCGACCGCACTTATGGCGGTCTCGACCGTATTGCTTCCGCCAACCAGGTCACGACCGGCGTCACAACACGCATTTATGATGATGCCGCCGTTGAACGTTTTAACGTTTCTGTTGGTCAAATCTACTATTTCACGGAGTCTCGCACCGGCGATGACAACATTAAATGGGAGAATGACGACAAAACCGGTTCGCTGGTTTGGGCAGGCGACACTTACTGGCGTATTTCAGAACGCTGGGGGCTGCGTAGCGGAGTGCAGTACGATACCCGTCTGGATAGCGTCGCTACCAGCAGCAGCAGCCTCGAATACCGTCGGGATCAGGATCGTCTGGTACAGTTGAACTACCGCTATGCCAGCCCGGAATATATTCAGGCTACGTTGCCTTCGTATTATTCCACGGCAGAGCAGTATAAAAACGGCATCAACCAGGTGGGCGCGGTGGCAAGTTGGCCGATTGCCGATCGCTGGTCGATTGTCGGCGCGTACTACTTCGATACCAATTCGAGCAAACCTGCAGACCAGATGCTCGGCTTGCAGTACAACTCTTGCTGCTATGCGATCCGCGTCGGATACGAACGTAAGCTGAACGGTTGGGATAACGATAAACAACACGCGATTTATGATAACGCGATTGGCTTCAACATTGAGCTGCGCGGTTTGAGCTCTAACTACGGCCTCGGCACGCAAGAAATGTTGCGTTCGAACATTCTGCCGTACCAAAGCTCTATGTAATCTGATTGATTTACAACGTAATCCGCATTGCGGTTAATTGAAATGGAAAAAGTATGAAGAACTGGAAAACGCTGCTTCTCGGTATCGCCATGATCGCGAATACCAGTTTCGCTGCCCCCCAGGTAGTCGATAAAGTCGCAGCCGTCGTCAATAATGGCGTCGTGCTGGAAAGCGACGTTGATGGCTTAATGCAATCAGTCAAACTCAACGCGGGTCAGGCAGGTCAGCAGCTTCCGGACGACGCCACGCTGCGTCACCAGATCCTGGAACGTTTGATTATGGATCAAATTATCCTGCAGATGGGTCAGAAGATGGGGGTGAAGATCACGGATGAGCAGTTGGATCAGGCCATCGCCAACATCGCCAAACAAAACAATATGACGATGGATCAGATGCGCAGCCGTCTGGCTTACGATGGGCTGAACTATTCAACCTACCGTAACCAGATTCGTAAAGAGATGATTATCTCTGAAGTGCGCAACAACGAGGTTCGTCGCCGTATCACCGTTTTGCCGCAAGAAGTTGACGCGCTGGCAAAACAGATTGGCACCCAAAACGACGCCAGCACCGAGCTGAACCTGAGCCATATCCTGATTGCTCTGCCGGAAAACCCAACCTCCGAGCAGGTTAACGACGCGCAGCGCCAGGCGGAAAGCATTGTTGAAGAAGCGCGTAACGGCGCAGATTTCGGCAAACTGGCGATTACCTACTCTGCCGACCAGCAGGCGCTAAAAGGCGGTCAGATGGGCTGGGGCCGTATCCAGGAGCTGCCGGGGATTTTCGCCCAGGCGCTGAGCACCGCGAAGAAAGGCGACATTGTCGGCCCGATTCGCTCCGGCGTCGGCTTCCACATTCTGAAAGTAAACGACCTGCGCGGTCAGAGCCAGAGTATCTCCGTGACCGAAGTTCACGCTCGTCACATTCTGCTTAAGCCGTCGCCTATCATGAACGATCAGCAGGCGCGCCTGAAGCTGGAAGAAATCGCGGCTGACATTAAGAGTGGTAAAACCACCTTTGCCGCTGCGGCGAAAGAGTACTCTCAGGACCCGGGCTCCGCTAACCAGGGCGGTGATTTGGGTTGGGCTACGCCAGATATTTTCGATCCGGCGTTCCGCGACGCGCTGACGAAGCTGCATAAAGGCCAAATAAGCGCGCCGGTACACTCCTCTTTCGGCTGGCATCTGATCGAATTGCTGGATACGCGTAAGGTAGACAAAACCGATGCGGCGCAGAAAGATCGCGCTTATCGTATGCTGATGAACCGTAAGTTCTCAGAAGAAGCGGCGACCTGGATGCAAGAACAGCGCGCCAGCGCTTACGTTAAGATTTTGAGTAACTAATGAGCAGTGCGCAACGCGTTGTTATCACTCCCGGCGAACCCGCCGGGATTGGCCCCGATCTTGTCGTCCAACTGGCGCAACGCGCGTGGCCGATTGAACTGGTCGTCTGTGCGGACGGCGCGCTCCTGACGGAGCGGGCCGCCATGCTCGGCCTGCCCCTCTCGCTTCTCCCTTACTCGCCTGATGTCCCCGCTGCGCCGCAGCCCGCGGGAACGCTGACCCTATTGCCGGTCTCGCTGCGCGCGCCTGCCATCCCCGGTCAGTTGACGGTAGAAAATGGCCCCTACGTGGTAGAGACGCTGGCGCGAGCGTGTGATGGCTGTCTGAACGGTGAATTTGCCGCGCTGATCACAGGCCCCGTGCACAAAGGCGTTATTAACGACGCAGGCATTCCGTTTACCGGTCATACCGAGTTTTTCGAAGAGCGTTCGCAGGCGAAAAAAGTCGTGATGATGCTGGCAACCGAAGAACTTCGCGTGGCGCTGGCGACCACGCATCTGCCGCTACGGGCGATTGCAGACGCCATCACCCCTGCGCTTTTGCACGAAGTGATTGCTATTTTGCATCACGATTTGCGGACCAAATTTGGTATTGCCGAACCGCGCATTCTTGTCTGTGGCCTGAATCCGCACGCGGGCGAAGGCGGTCATATGGGCACGGAAGAGATAGACACCATCATTCCGGTGCTCGACGAGCTGCGGGCGCAGGGGATGAAACTCAACGGGCCGCTACCTGCTGATACGCTGTTTCAGCCCAAATATCTCGATAATGCCGACGCGGTGCTGGCAATGTACCACGATCAGGGCCTGCCCGTGCTAAAATACCAGGGATTCGGTCGGGGAGTGAATATTACGCTCGGCCTACCTTTTATTCGAACCTCCGTTGATCACGGCACCGCGCTTGAACTGGCGGGCCGAGGAAAAGCGGATGTCGGCAGTTTTATTACGGCGCTTAATCTCGCCATCAAAATGATTGTTAATACCCAATGAATAATCGAGTCCATCAGGGCCATTTAGCCCGTAAACGCTTCGGGCAAAACTTTCTCAACGATCGGTTTGTGATCGACAGTATTGTTTCTGCTATTAATCCGCAAAAAGGCCAGGCGATGGTTGAAATCGGCCCCGGTCTGGCGGCGCTGACGGAGCCGGTCGGCGAACGACTGGATAAGCTCACGGTCATTGAACTTGACCGCGATCTGGCGGCGCGTTTGCAAACCCATCCGTTTTTAGGGCCGAAGCTGACTATTTATCAGCAGGACGCCATGACCATGAACTTTGGCGAACTGTCTGCGCAGTTGGGCCAACCGCTGCGTGTGTTCGGCAATCTGCCCTATAATATCTCCACCCCGCTGATGTTCCATCTCTTTAGCTATACTGATGCCATTGCCGACATGCACTTTATGTTGCAAAAAGAAGTGGTAAATCGTCTGGTTGCAGGGCCGAACAGCAAAGCGTATGGTCGTTTAAGCGTGATGGCGCAATATTACTGTCAGGTGATCCCGGTGCTTGAAGTGCCGCCATCCGCCTTCACGCCGCCGCCCAAAGTGGACTCCGCCGTGGTGCGTCTGGTTCCACACGCAACAATGCCTTACCCGGTTAAAGATATTCGCGTGTTGAGCCGTATTACCACCGAGGCCTTTAACCAGCGCCGTAAAACGATCCGTAACAGTCTCGGCAACCTTTTTAGCGTTGAGACGTTGACGGAAATGGGTATTGACCCGGCAATGCGCGCGGAAAATATCTCTGTCGCGCAGTACTGCCAGATGGCCAACTATCTGTCGGAAAACGCGCCTTTGAAGGAGAGTTAAACATGATCAATTCGCCCAGAGTGTGTATTCAGGTGCAAAGCGTCTACATTGAGGCGCAATCCTCACCTGACGATGAACGTTACGTTTTTGCCTATACCGTAACCATCCGCAATCTGGGCCGGGCGCCAGTGCAGCTATTGGGCCGCTACTGGCTGATTACCAATGGTCATGGCCGTGAAACCGAAGTCCAGGGCGAAGGTGTGGTTGGCGTCCAGCCGCGCATTGCGCCTGGCGAAGAGTATCAGTACACCAGCGGCGCGGTAATTGAAACGCCGCTGGGCACCATGCAGGGTCATTACGAAATGATCGATGAAAATGGCGACGCCTTTACCATCGACATTCCCGTGTTTCGACTCGCCGTCCCTACACTCATTCACTAAAATTATAACAATGGCAACTTATCTCATCGGCGACGTTCACGGTTGCTACGACGAACTGATCGCCTTATTACAGCAAGTGGAATTTACGCCAGATACAGACACTCTATGGCTGACTGGCGATTTGGTCGCCCGCGGTCCCGGTTCGCTGGACGTGTTACGCTACGTCAAATCACTTGGCAATAGCGTGCGTTTGGTGCTGGGGAATCACGATTTACACCTGTTGGCCGTATTCGCCGGGATTAGCCGCAACAAACCTAAAGACCGGCTGACCCCGCTTCTTGAAGCGCCGGACGCCGATGAGCTGTTGAATTGGTTACGCCGTCAGCCGCTGTTGCAGGTAGATGAAGAGAAAAAGCTGGTCATGGCGCATGCGGGTATTACCCCGCAGTGGGATTTGCAGACGGCAAAAGAGTGCGCCCGCGATGTTGAAGCGGTGCTGTCGAGCGACTCGTACCCGTTTTTCCTCGACGCGATGTATGGCGATATGCCGAATAACTGGTCGCCGGAGTTAAGCGGTCTGGCGCGGCTACGCTTTATTACTAATGCTTTTACCCGTATGCGTTACTGCTTTCCTAACGGTCAACTGGATATGTACAGTAAAGCGTCGCCGGAAAATGCCCCTGCGCCGCTGAAGCCGTGGTTCGCCATTCCGGGGCCGGTGAGCGAGGCTTACAGTATTGCGTTCGGGCACTGGGCGTCTCTGGAAGGGAAAGGGACGCCGGAAGGTATTTACGCGCTGGATACCGGCTGCTGCTGGGGCGGGGAGTTGACCTGTTTACGCTGGGAAGATAAACAGTATTTTGTGCAGCCGTCAAACCGCCAGATGGATATGGGCGAAGGCGAAGCGGTCAACGCCTGATAGGTTTATGCCTGATGGCGCTACGCTTATCAGGCCTACATCTGTCTACATCTGGCTCAAGAGTAGGCCGGATAAGGCGTTTCGCCGCCATCCGGCACTTACAGTGTTAACGACGCTCCAGAATCTCGAAACAATAGCTGTGAGAATTCTGCGCGTCGGCATCGTGAAACTCACTGAATACCGATTCCCAGTCATCCGGTTCATAATCCGGAAAATGGGTATCGCCTTCGACTTCCGCATCAATATGCGTCAGATAAAGCTTCTGCGCCTTTGGCAGGAACTGCTCGTACACGCGCCCGCCGCCAATGACCATAATTTCCGGCGCATCGCCGCAAGCGGCAATCGCCTCATCGACAGACTTCACCCACTGCACGCGATCGTCGGTGCCTGGCTGGCTGCTGATAACAATATTTTTACGTCCCGGTAAGGGGCGTCCGATGGACTCCCAGGTGTGACGTCCCATGACGACAGGTTTATTTAACGTGTTACGTTTAAACCAGGCGAGATCGGCAGGCAGGTTCCACGGCATGGCGTTTTCCATACCGATGACGCGATCCACCGCTAACGCCGCAATCAGACTGATCATTAATTATTTCCTGATACAAAAAAAATTGCCGCCACTATACGTAAAGCGCAATCTTTCGTCGACTGACGAAAAGAGGATGAGCACGAAAATTTTTCGTTCTGCTGGCGACGCCACTCATTTGATGTGGAGCGCCAGCATTACAGTAGTTCAAAAACAGCCAATTAGCAGTAAAGTTTGCAGAACATCACATTTTTTACTTTAGATTGACGGTTTGACCTCGGGTTCATCAGCGGCCTCCCCGGAATGTTTGCCCTCAGCCGTTCCCTGCCAGCCGTGGCGCTGAATCAACGACAGATGCTCCCGGTCCTCGGTAATAATTTCGCTCAACATCGCGCTGGTACGTTTATAGGCGGCGGCGCGAGATAACGGATCGTTTTCCCCTTTCGCCATCTCTTCCACCATCCGGGTATTAAAATGGCGGAACAGATCCGCGCGCTCGCGGGCTTCATAACGCCCCAGCCCCAGCGCTTCCAGCGCCTGTCTCCCGCTTTTGAGCGCGCCTTCGAAGGTTTCACGTTCGGGCATCGCCACACCAGCCTGGCGCAGGCGAATATAATGATCGACATCACGGGCGCGGGCGATAATCTGCAGATGCGGGAAATGCGACTTCACCAGTTCACTCAGTTGCAAATTGGTTTGCGGATCGTCAATGGCGTTAATCAATACCTCCGCCTTCGCCGCTCCGGCAGATTCCAGTAAATCCATACGCGTCGCATCGCCATAAAAAACCTTCATGCCGAATTTACGCAGCGTTTCGATATGATCGGGGTCGTGATCGAGCACCACCATCTTCACCCCGCTCGACAGCAGCAAACGCCCGGCTATCTGCCCAAATCGTCCAAACCCGGCCACAATAACCCGCGGTTGCTCTTCGTCGATTTCATCCGCCTCGCGCGCTTCCCCCGTCGCGGTCTTCTCCATGCGCGTCAGCAGCACCAGAAAAATCGGCGTAGCCGCCATCGACAGCGCGACCGCCAGCGTCAGCGCTTTTGCCCATTCCGGCTCAAGTACATCCGCCATTTGCGCCGCGCCAAAAACCACAAACGCAAACTCACTTCCCTGGCCTAATAAGACGGCAAACCAGCGACGCTGTTTTGCCGGTACGCCCAGCGGCCTCGCGACCAGCCACAGCATGACGATTTTGATTGCCAGAAAACCGGCCAACAACAGCAGAATGCGCAGCGGATTCTCCACCAGCGTGCCGAAATCAATCGACATGCCGACGCCAATAAAGAACAGCCCCAGCAGCAACCCCTTAAAGGGTTCAATATCGCTTTCCAGCGCATGACGGTATTCCGAACTCGCCAGCAGAACGCCCGCCAGGAACGCGCCCATCGCCATTGACAGCCCAACCTCTTCCAGCAACAGGCCGAAACCAAACACCAGAAATAGCGCCACGGCGCTGAACACTTCCCGCAAACCAGAACGCGCGACAAAGCGCAGCGCCGGGCGCGTAACGTAGCGTCCCAGCAACACCACCAGCGCCAACGCGCCTGCGACTTTCAACGCCGATAGCGCAAACGCGCCAAGCGTGGTGGATGCGCCGCTGGCGGCCAGCAGCGGAATCATCGCCACCAGCGGGATCGCCGCGATATCCTGGAACAAGAGCACTGCAAATGCGCTACGCCCTACTTGTGAAACGGTCAGGTTACGCTCATTCATTGCCTGCATGGCGATAGCCGTGGACGAAAGCGCCAGCGTCATGCCAATCAGTTCCGCCACCTGCCAACGCAGGCCAAGAAACATGCAGAACAGACCAATCAGTCCGCCGCAGACCACCATCTGTAACGCGCCGCCGCCAAATACCGAGGCGCGCAGCTTCCATAACCGTTGCGGGTCCAGTTCAAGCCCAATAACAAACAACATCAGCACGACGCCGATTTCCGCAAAATGCAGAATAGATTCGGCGTCCGTCACCAGCCGTAGCCCCCAGGGGCCGATAATGCAACCCGCAATCAGATACCCCAGCACCGATCCTAAGCCCAAACGTACCGCAATCGGCACAATTAGCGCCGCCGAACCAAGATAGATCAGCGCCTGCAGTAGAGTATGGCTATCCATGATTCACCTCCTGCCATGTCAGTAAACGCTGTTTATACTGACGCGCCTGCGCCTGTAAGGTATCGTCATCGCAAATGAACGTGCAGTGCATGGCAAACGGCGGCAGCCATTTGAGGCCACAATAGAGCGCCGTCGCCTGTAGCGGCTGAGAAAGGACGTCAAATCCGGGATGGGAGCCGATAGCAAAGTGGTTTTCACCACCGCCGGTCGTTACCGCCCACAGCAGATGTTTACCATGCAATGCCGTACCGCCATGACCGTAAGCCCAGCCGTGGGTGAGGACTTTATCCATCCATAATTTGAGTAAAGGAGGGACGCTGTACCACTGCATCGGATGCTGCCAGACGATAAGACTCGCGCGCGACAGCGCCTCCTGCTCGGCGGCAACGTCAATATTGAAATCGGGATAGAGGTGATAAAGCGAACGTATTTCGACGTTTTCCAGCGTCCCTGCCTGTTCAAGCATCCGCTTATTCGCATGAGAATGATGCGGATACGGATGCGCATAAATAATGAGGATCATGATTAGCCTGTGATGATCTGTTTTTTATTACAAAGTGTAGTGACAAATTCGCCAGGCTAATAGTGAATATTATTGAGCGGCTAATCAGAAAAAATTGAATTAACGCCAGCCAGGAGCTGGCGCCATCCTGCCCCCGGAAGACGCTCTCGAAGGGCCGCAGGCGTTTGCGGAAAAGCGCGATCCGGTGTGGAAAGGTCGGTGATGATAGCAGCCTTAAATCGCTGACAAATCGGTTTAAGGCCTTCTTGTCGGGCGGCGCTGCGCTAAATTTGCCTGTAATGACTGTAATATCAATCCATTACATGATGACACAGGCCCAATAAGCGCAGCGCCAACAGCATCTGAACCTCCAGACACGCTGGATGCCAGATCGCCGACGAATAAAATAGCCTAATGGGCCAGGCTCTTAATCTTTCGCCATGCGGTTAAACTGCTCAATGGTAAGATCCCACGGCTCATGGGCCGCATCCGGCATAAAACTGCCGTCATCCACGCCAATTTCGTCCTTGATAATTTTATTCAGTTTTTCATTCATCGTAAGAATGAGATCCTGATATTTCTGTTTATCAGCAGCAAGGTTATGGTTCTCATCGGGATCATTTTTAAGATCGTAAAGTTCAAGATCGTTGTACTTAATAAGATCCTCCCAGGTTTCCGGCGTATTATGCTCCCTTAGCGAGAAATAGCGTGCAAACTTATAACGGCCATCGTTAATCATCCGCGTCCCTGAACGATGGCTGAAATCAGGATGCAAATGGGATATTTCCTGCTTGATTTGCGCCACCGTTTTTTGTTTATCTCTTTGTAGCGCGATAACGCGGTGGAGATAATGGGCATCGGTATACAAGATCATGCCATAGCAATATAAGCTGGCATTTCTCACCGCATTAACCGCAACGCCCTCCGGATTTTTTAGCAATCCGCTAAAATTAACGCCTTTGCGGTTGCCTAACGCCTGGTGCTGTTTTTCTTCCGGCAAACCGGTCAGCCCAACTAATGTCGGCGCGATATCAAGATGACAGGTCAACGCCTGACATTTCTTATTACCGGGGTACGCCGGGTGGGAAATAATCATCGGTACATGGATCTGTTCTTTATAAACGGAGGCGCCTTTACCGTGCATCTGATGGCTTCCGCCTAATTCGCCATGATCGGCAGTAAATACAACAATCGTTTTATCAGTTAACTTGAGGGCATCAAGTTCATTTAATATCCGATCAAGGTGAGTATCACAATCGCGGATACAGTTGAAATAGTAGTCAAGCAGTTTACGCCAACGACGATCTTCATCAGGAAACTGCCCTTCCAGCGCAGCGCGCGCCGTCTGGTATTCAAGATGCGCCGGCGGTCTTCCCTGCTCATTGAATGATTGATGCCTGTTTGCCGGCAGCGGATAGTTCGGCCAGCTTGCCTGATAAAGTTCATTTTCCGGCGGCTGCGTGGGCGCCAGGGTATTATCATCCTGATCCAACTCGCCACGCCACTGTACCTTTTCTCCCTCTTTATCGGTATCAATAAACATGACGTCATGAGGATTAACGAGGTTAACGGCCAGGAACCAGGGCTTGTGTTGGTCATTCAAGGGCTGCCCCTTGCATCTTAACCAATTTATAGTCTGAGCCGTGGTGGTTGAATCATAAAAATAGCCGCCTTTACTATGGCCTATAATATCGCCGATGCCGTGATAGTCAGCAAAACCATATTTTTCCATAATTTTATGTAATTCTGGTTCAGGAATATCCCCGACATCAATATCCTCATCTTTTTCGTCAGGCAAAGGCTTCTCCAGTTTTTCTGTAAGATGCCACTTACCTTTATAGGCCGTATAGTATCCCAGTTCCCGCATCATATGACCTGTGGTTCCAAGAGCGGGGTCAAGGTCATAAGGCATCCAGGGTAATCCCAAATTATCAAACATCTTTGTCTGGGGCATATGTAAGCCGGTATACAATACGGAGCGGGAAGGCGTACAGACATTACTGGTATTCTGATGATTACAGAATGTCACCCCCGTTTTCATGAGCCGCTCTCTGCCGGGTACCGGGAAAGGAAACGTAGGAAAAAAACGCTCCTGGTCGGTCACGACTAACAGAATATTATATCCTTCTGGCAATTTTTCCGGGATTTCGCCAGTAAACGGTTTATCCCACGCCGGTTTCGCCTTGACGGCGCATTTTTCATCAGCCTTTACCGCGCCGGATAACATACCGCCTGCGGCAAGAATACCGGCACTGGTTAACAGTTTCCTACGCGTAAGATCCGTCTCTTCTGCGGACAGATTTTTTTTATTACTCATATTATTATACCTGTAGTCAGTAACTTTATCACATATTCATTTATTACTGTACGAGGAAGCGTGGATATGTATCAATGCCTTCCGGGTAAGAATATGTGTTATAAATTGATTTGTATTTCAAATTAGAAATATATTAATAAATGAGCATAATTCATTGAAAAATTATTTAGATGAAAAGTTCATTGTTTTTATTTTAGAGATACAACTGCAGACATTACTTCATAAAAAAATACATTATTAAACATACTCTATAGCTCTGTGTTCGTGCCTTTTCCCTTCAACTACGGTGATTACCCTATGCCGCTACAATAAAATCGCCCCGAAAGAAACACTATCAGTAACAGGCCGCGCAACCATAGACATACAACCGGTAATATCACGCTGGGAAATTAAAACATAACTCAATTCTGTTATGTTGCTTATGAATAAAACTAGCGTATTACCGCGTGATTCAATAAAAATTACGCCATTAAAAGAAATAATATAAAAACTATTATTTACAGGGGGTTAAGTTTCTTTTTAGCTGGCAGTGCATTATTTTACATTGACAACAACATAAAGAGGTGACTATAACAAGATATAAAACGGTCACACCAAATAAGGCTATTTTCAGATAATCAACCGAGGTTATTACCCAAAATAATTCGAGTTGCTTAAAGGCGGCAAGGGAGTGAGTCCCCAGGAGCATAGATAATTATGTGATTGAGGTGAGCGACAAATTTGCCGGGAGCAGATTTGAACGTCGCGTGCGACGGCCCGTCAGGGCGAGGCCCATGGGTGGGCCGAGTAATCCGTAGCCAACCCATAAGCAACCTGAAGTATGAAGGGGATAAATAATTTCGTTACGGATTACTGATATTGCGCAAACCTTATCATCAATGCAACAGGAACAGAACTATGAAAAAACGCATTATTGCCGCCGCATTACTGGCAACGGTTGCTTCATTCAGCACACTTGCGGCAGAGCAGGTCTCTAAACAAGAAATCAGCCACTTCAAACTGGTTAAGGTCGGCACCATAAATGTGTCCCAGAGTGGCGGGCAGATTTCCTCACCCTCTGATCTACGCGAAAAACTGTCAGAATTAGCCGATGCGAAAGGCGGAAAATATTATCATATTATCGCTGCACGTGAGCATGGTCCGAATTTTGAAGCCGTTGCCGAAGTTTATAACGATGCGACGAAATAAAGCTCTGATTGCGCCATAACGAGGGCACAGGCATGAAATAATAAGAGAGCGCCAGCAAGGTGCCATGTTACGTCACAATCCACTCAGGGCCGTCTGGAAACAGATGCTGGCCCTCTTTTTTATCAACAGTTCATCCGGGGCAGGCAAGCCGTTGGAATGTGCGCGCGCAGGCAGTAAGCCCTTCGTGAATAAGACGGTTTTGCGGGCTGTTTTAAGGTAATATTTAGTGCGCTTTTACCTGCCTGAACCAGTAATTCTCCATTTTCGTTATCCATTTCCCCTTTTTATTTTTCGGTATTACGCCAGCCCAAAGTAATTGCAGCTGTCGGTTATAGGTTCCAATAGCGTGTCCACCATACGCCCCTTCAAATGCTATCACCATGGGTCCCTGCCCTTTTACCCCCTCTTGTCCTTCATGGCAATAAAGCGCGTTGCGGTGAGTCACGTCAAGTTCATACTGCACGTTCAGTTTCACACATTTTTCCCCGCAGCCTTCTACTGGCGGCAATATTGTCATGGTATAAGGCGGGTTATCTGCCGTGGTTTTCCATGTTCCGATCAGGTCTTTGCAGGCGTTTATCTCCGTAGCCCCGGAGGCGGCAGAAAATAGCGCGAGAAAATAAAAAGGTATTAGTTTCAGTTTCATTACAGACTCCTGTTCCTTATACCTCATCATTTATACCTAATCATAAGGATAAATGCCCTGCGATATGTTTTTTTCCGGGAAATGTTGAGCCGCCGTTCAGAGAAATGTCGATGAGTGTAACCTCATGTAAGCGGACAGCGCGGTGGGGAAAGCGGGAACACGGGCGAATGGTCTAACGTATTTCGACGTTTTCCGGCGTCCCTGCCTGTTCAGGCATCCGTTTATTCGCATGGGAATAAATGGATGCGCATAAAGAGAGAATATTATTGAGCGGCTAACCAGAAAAAATTGAATTAATTATCCAGCTCGCTCATATTTTTCAGCTGATCGCGGTTAATCTGTTCGGTTTTCCCGGTGGCGGCGTTTTTGTAAGACACCATACCGGTATCGTTATCGACCTCGGGTTTCCCGTCGGTGACAATAGTTTTGCCATCCGTGGTTTCAACCGCCTGGTTAGAAGAGCATCCTGCGACGGTGAATAGTGTTGCTGCGGTAAACAGTGCGGTCATAAGACGTTTTTGCATGGTGTTCTCCCTGCTTTTCAGTTGTTTTAGCATGTGACTGTTAACTGTAGCGTTATTGGCGAAAAGCAGGGAGAAATGCAGAACACTCTTAACGAGGGTTATCCGATGGCGTTCCGCGCAAAGTCATGTTTCCGGTCTGTGTTAGCGTCAAGCCGCGGGTTTCCGGGGCAAACATCACCGATACGCCAAGCCCGACTAACGAAATCAACGCGCCAATCAGCATGACGTTATTAATACCGTAACGAGTAATAAAAATCGGTAATGCCCAGGTGGAGACAATGGTTCCGATGCGGCTTAATGACATGATGACCCCCACGGCCGAAGCGCGAATATCCGTCGGGAAGAGTTCATTAGGATAAAGCCATTGCAGTATGCCCGGTCCGCCGGAAAAGAAGGCGTATACCGCAAACGCTACCACGACCAGTATGATGCCCAGATTTGACACCAGCCCCAGCAGCGCCAGCGCGATAGTCATCATGGCGAAGCTGCCAATAAGCAGAGGGCGACGGCCAATACTGTTTAGCCAGAACATCGCCGGTATACAGCCCAGCATAAAAAAGAGGCTAATCACCACATTGCCGAGCGCCGCGTTGCGCCCCTGCTCCCAGCCGAGTAACCCGACGATCTGCGGCCCAAAGGTATAGATAGCGAACATCGGGATTACCTGACAGGTCCAGATAGCCGCAACGAACAGTACAAACGGGAAATGACGGCGGTTAAACAGTTGCAGGAAGCGGGTCTCCTGCGGCGGCTCATCGTCAAAGCAGACCGGTTCACCGAACAGTTTGATCATCATTTGTTCGCACTCTTTTACCCGTCCTTTTCGCAATAGCCAGCGTGGCGATTCCGGCAGGTCAAAGCGGCCAATCAAAATGATTAAGCATGGGATAAAGGCGCTGCCAAGCATCCAGCGCCAGCCGCCTTCCATGTCATACAGCCAGTAACCCACCAGGTTGGCGCAGGTCGCGCCGACGTACCACATCGCGGCGATAAAACCGATGGAGAACGCGCGCTGGCGGGTGTTGGAAAACTCCGTAATCATGGAAGTGGCGATAGGGTAATCCGCGCCGATAACAATGCCAATTAAAACGCGCATCACCAGCAATTCAAGCGGCGTGGAAACAAACATGGTCGCCACGGAGATAACGCCGATAGCGATAATATCAAGCAGGAACATTTTACGCCGCCCGACTTTATCGCAAATATAGCCAAACAACGAGGTGCCGATAAACAGTCCGGCAAGCGTAGCCGCGCCGAGCGCGCCAATCCATTCAGCATCAAGGTGCAATAGCGGCGTCAGTTGTTCCAGCGCCACGCCAATGATCACCAGCACGTAGCCATCAAGGAACGGGCCGCCGCTTCCCCACAGCATAATTCTGCGATGAATGGAGGAGAATTTAAGGTCATCAAAGTTCCTGGGCTGCTGCATGGTGATGTCCTGTTTCAACACGGGCAAAGCGCATCTGTAGGCCGGATAAGGCGTTTCCGCCGCCATCCGGCATTGGCGCCACATGATTGCCGGATGGCGACGCTACCGCATCTTATCCGGCCAACGGGGGCACAACTTCGTACTTATTAGCCGTAGCGGAACTCCACGCCAAACGTCCCGCGCGGGTATTCCCATTTTTCCAGCGCCGTATCAAGGCCGAGGATCCGGCACGTTCCGCACTCCAGGCACCCGGCGTAATCAAAACGAACGCTACCGTCGTCCTGCTTTTTATACAGTCCCGCCGGACAGGCCTTAATCAGCACCTCCAGCGCCTGTTTATCAGGATCGGTTTTGAGAATGATGTGCGGGCTGTCTTCATCCACATTAAACTTATTGACGCCCAGTTTGACGTCCACATTGACGGGAGATGTCATAATACGGTCACTCCTTTCAGGCCATCTTTCATCAGGTTGATGAAGCCCACTTTCTTCGCATGGCGCAGGATTTTTTTACGCATCGGCACCGGAGCGGAGCCATCCACGGTGAACAGGTCGCGCGCGATACTGACCGCCATTTCGGGATAAGCGGTAAACATGCGGGGATTATCAAGAAAAGCTGGCAGTTTCTGATACATACGCATATCGCGCATCGGACCTTCGTCCAGATGCTGACGGTATTCCCCCAGCGACTGCTTGCTAAAATCGTCGCGCTTCATCGCCGAAAGCACCGTCTTCGCCGCCGCTTCGCCTGCGGATATGGCGAGATCCATACCACGGATGGTAAAGCCGAGGTTCATACACATGCCGGCAGCATCCCCGGCAATCAGTACGCCATCGCCCACCAGTTCAGGCTGCATATTCATTCCCGCCTCGGGTACAACGTGTGCGGCATATTCCACCAGCTTGCCACCGGCGATCAGCGGCGCAACTGCCGGATGCTGTTTGAAATCTTCCAGCATTTGCGGGACCGATTTTTTCGCGTCTTTCAGATGATGAAGACCGCAGACCAGCCCCAGGGAAAGGGTTGTTTCATTCGTATACAGGAAGCCACCGCCCATCAGACCATCGGTTGGCGCCCCGGCAAACAGACAGGCGGCACCTTCGTTGCCCTGTAACTGGAAACGATCTTCAATGACCGACTTCGGCAATTCGATCAGTTCCTTCACACCGACGGCAACATGCGATGCCTCAACACGCTTGGCCATGCCCAGCTTTTCAGCCAGCAGAGAATTCACCCCGTCAGCGAGGATCACGACTTTGGCTTCCAGAATATCGCCATCGGCTTCCACGCCCACGACTTTGCCATCACGCTGAACGACGTTATCGACGCGAATACCGGTGATCAGTTGTGCCCCCGCCTCTTCGGCCTGCTCCATCAGCCAGGCGTCAAATTTACTGCGTAAGACGGAATAGGAAACCTGCGACGCTGAAGCATCTTCACCATTGCAGTAGTCGATAGTCATCGCCCCGTTGTCGGTCATAAAGGCGAGTTTTTCGTGGGTGATCATGCGTTCAATGGGGGCCTGATCCGCAAAGCCGGGAATGATGCGTTCCAGGCTATGTGCATACAAACGCCCACCGGTGACATTCTTCGCGCCAGCAGAATTGCCGCGCTCGATAACCAGCACCTGTGCACCTTCGCGAGCAAGCACCAGCGCCGCAACCGAACCGGCCAGACCTGCACCCACGATGATGGCATCAAAGATATCTTCGGACATACGTACTCCTGTCAGCGGCAGGATACCTTCGCATCCTGCCCGAAATGGTTTATCGCGCTAAGGCAGCCGTCAGCGCAGGCAGGATCTTCAGCGCATCGCCAACGATGCCAAAATCCGCATACTGGAAGATTGGCGCGTTTTTATCTTTGTTGATGGCGAAAATCGTCTGCGCGCCGTTGGCGCCAACCATATGTTGGATCTGCCCGGAGATCCCCACCGCCAGATACAGTTCAGGTTTGAGCATCAGGTTGGAGATACCGACGTAGCGCTCGTGCTCCATCCACTTCTCGTTTTCCGCCACCGGGCGGGAACAGGCCAGCTCGGCGCCAATCGTCTGGCACAGCGCTTCGGCCAGCGAGATATTCTCTTTGCTGCCGATGCCGCGTCCCACGCTGACCACCAGACGCGCTTTGTCGAGGTCAACGCTGTTGCTCTGACGCGCCTGGGTTGCGGTGCGGGTCACGGCAGTGGCCGGAGCCTGCCACTGCACGGTATGCATCTCGCCGCTGCGAGAAGTGTCCGGGTCTTGTGCGTCAAACGTTCCGCTGCTGAGCGTGATCACGGCAAACGACGAAGCGATGGATTCTACCCCTATCGCCAGACCGCCGTAGACCATATGTTTAACCGCCGCTTTTCCATCCTGCAGGGAGACGTCGCTGGCGTCGTTGGAAACCGCAGCCGACAAGCGATAGCCCAGCTTTGCCGCCAACAGCTTGCCCCGACGCGTATTCGGCAGCAGCACCGCGCCGCCCTCGCTATGCTGACGAATAGTCTCAGCCATCGCAGCAGCGTAGTCTTCGATCATGCGGTCTTCTGGTTTGCCGCTGAGCAGCCAGACATGATCCGCGCCCAAATGACATGCTGTCGCGCTGTCTGCTTCGTTCAGTACGAACGCGTTAACTTTTTCACCTACAGCCTGCGCGCCACTCATCAGTTCGGGCAGACGAGAAGGGGTATCGCTGAATACCCAGACACTGGAAAATTTGTTCATAACATCCCCTGATAATTAAATGATTTTGCGCAGATTCTCGACAAACGCGGCGATTTGTTCTTCACCGTCACCTTCAATCACCACACGCTGACGCTCGCGCTGCTTCGGTGCGGCAACCTGTTGTGCGGAATACGCGGGTACGCTGTTCAGCCCGATATCCGCAGGCGACCAGACCTGAACCGGTTTTTTCGCCGCGCCAAGAATGGCTTTCATCGAAGGGATTTGTGGGGTGTTAATGTCGGTGGAAACCGCGATCACCGCCGGGAGCGGGATGCTCAGCGTTTCAACTTCATCTTCCAGTTCGCGTTCTACCGTCAATGTGCTGTCGGTAAGAGAGAGGATTTTACTCACGCCGTTAATCGCCGGAATGTTCAGCGCTTCGCCCACCAGCAAACCAACCTGCTGAGCATAAAGATCGGAAGAACCGTCGCCGCAGATAAGTAGATCGAAACCTGATTTTTGCGCGGCAGAGGCCAGCGCAGTTGCGGTGTGTTGCGGCAGCGCCTGCTCAAATTGATCGTCAATGATCACAATCAGTTCATCAGGGCCACGAGAGAGGACATCTTTGCGCCCTTTTGCATTAGTCAGCGCTTTGCCGCCAACGCTCATGGCGACAACCTGAGCGTCTCCCAACTGCTGTTTTAACTGGCAAGCAGCTTCAATTGCATTCAGATCATATTGGCTGATTTTGCTATCCGCTTTGCTGAAATCGAGTGTTCCGTCAGCATTATTAATCGCAATATCCTGCTCATCAGGTACGCATTTGTAGCAAGTAATTATCTTCATTGCATCTCCAGAAATCATGAAGGAAACGTATTTATATCGGCGGTGTTAAATACAGATATCACGCTCTTTAATTCGGAAATAAAACCTTAATCACCAATATTGAAAATGTCACACATTGATATTCGTAACTTTCAATAGTGTTACGCACCTCACCAATATTGAAAGAAATATGCCAAATATGAAAATTTTCAATATTGTTTGCTGGCTCAACAATATTGAACATCAGATACTTAAAAAAGTTAAAAAACCACAACCAATCAATTGATAAATAAAGCAAAAATCAAAATTTAGACACAAAATAATCAACACAAAAAAGTGTGACGAAGATAACAGAATCACCCGAAGTGAATACCCATCATGAGTTACTCATTGAGGCGTCCCAGAGGTTAAAAACTTATCAACAAATCATTAATAATAAATAAACAAACGTTCATGGACTGGCACGCTAAATAAATTTCGTTTTCACACTGGAATTCACTTATGAAAAATGAAAAGAAAAAATCGGGAATTGAACCGAAGGTTTTTTTTCCGCCATTAATAATTGTCGGGATACTTTGCTGGCTAACAGTCAGAGATCTTGATGCCGCTAACGTCGTTATTAATGCGGTATTCAGTTATGTCACCAACGTCTGGGGTTGGGCATTTGAATGGTATATGGTCGTTATGCTCTTCGGCTGGTTCTGGCTGGTTTTTGGCCCCTATGCCAAAAAGAGATTAGGTGACGAAAAACCGGAGTTTAGCACCGCCAGCTGGATTTTCATGATGTTCGCCTCCTGTACATCCGCTGCGGTTCTGTTCTGGGGCTCTATTGAGATCTACTACTATATCTCCACCCCGCCGTTCGGCTTGGAACCAAATTCCACGGGCGCGAAAGAGATAGGCCTGGCGTACAGCCTGTTCCACTGGGGGCCGCTACCGTGGGCAACCTATAGCTTCCTTTCCGTGGCCTTCGCCTACTTCTTCTTTGTACGCAAGATGGATGTCATCCGCCCCAGCTCCACGCTGGTACCGCTCGTCGGTGAAAAGCATGCGAAAGGGTTGTTCGGTACCATCGTCGATAACTTCTACCTGGTGGCGCTGATCTTCGCGATGGGCACCAGCCTCGGTCTGGCTACCCCGCTGGTCACCGAGTGTATGCAATGGCTGTTCGGTATTCAGCATACGCTGCAACTCGACGCCATCATCATTACCTGCTGGATCATTCTGAACGCGATTTGCGTGGCCTGCGGCCTGCAAAAAGGGGTCAGAATCGCCAGCGATGTGCGTAGCTACCTGAGCTTCCTGATGCTCGGCTGGGTGTTTATCGTCAGCGGCGCCAGCTTCATCATGAACTACTTCACCGACTCCGTCGGGATGCTGTTAATGCACCTGCCACGGATGCTGTTCTATACCGACGCCATCGGTAAAGGCGGCTTCCCGCAGGGCTGGACCGTTTTCTACTGGGCGTGGTGGGTTATTTACGCCATCCAGATGAGTATCTTCCTGGCCCGTATTTCCCGTGGTCGTACCGTACGTGAGCTGTGCTTCGGGATGGTGATGGGTCTGACCGCGTCTACCTGGATCCTGTGGACAGTCCTTGGCAGCAACACGCTGCTGCTGATGGATAAAAACATCCTCAACATTCCGCAACTCATTGAGCAACACGGCGTGGCGCGCGCCATTATCGAAACCTGGGCCGCCTTGCCGCTCAGCACCGCCACCATGTGGGGCTTCTTCATCCTCTGCTTTATTGCCACCGTCACGCTGATTAACGCCTGCTCTTACACCCTGGCGATGTCGACCTGTCGTGAAGTTCGCGATGGTGAAGAGCCGCCTCTGTTAGTGCGTATCGGCTGGTCGGTGCTGGTCGGCATCATCGGTATCGTTCTGCTGGCGCTGGGTGGGTTGAAGCCGATTCAGACCGCGATTATCGCCGGAGGATGTCCGCTGTTCTTCGTCAACATTATGGTGACACTGTCCTTTATTAAAGACGCCAAAGTGCACTGGAAAGACAAGTAATTCTTATTAACCCAATTGATCAAGAGGCTGAAAGATGGATTTCAACTTAAATGACGAACAGGAGCTGTTTGTCGCCGGTATTCGCGAACTGATGGCCAGTGAGAACTGGGAAGCTTATTTTGCCGAGTGCGATCGTGACAGCGTCTACCCTGAGCGTTTTGTAAAAGCGCTGGCGGATATGGGTATTGATAGCCTGCTGATCCCGGAAGAACACGGCGGTCTGGAAGCGGGTTTTGTTACCGTCGCCGCCGTCTGGATGGAGCTGGGACGTCTTGGCGCGCCAACTTACGTGTTGTACCAATTGCCGGGAGGTTTTAACACTTTCCTGCGTGAAGGAACTCAGGAGCAAATTGATAAAATCATGGCGTTCCGGGGCACCGGTAAGCAGATGTGGAACTCTGCTATCACCGAACCGGGAGCGGGATCGGATGTTGGTAGTCTGAAAACCACTTATACACGCAAAAATGGTAAGGTTTATCTTAATGGCAGTAAGTGCTTTATCACCAGTAGCGCCTATACCCCGTACATCGTGGTCATGGCGAGAGACGGTGCATCGCCGGATAAACCGGTTTACACCGAGTGGTTTGTGGACATGAGCAAAGCAGGTATCAAGGTCAACAAACTGGAGAAACTCGGTCTGCGCATGGATAGCTGCTGTGAAATCACCTTTGACGACGTTGAACTGGACGAAAAAGACATGTTCGGTCGGGAAGGTAACGGCTTCAACCGCGTGAAAGAAGAGTTTGACCATGAGCGCTTCCTCGTCGCGCTGACCAACTACGGTACCGCAATGTGCGCTTTTGAAGACGCTGCGCGTTACGCTAATCAGCGCGTGCAGTTTGGTGAAGCTATTGGCCGTTTCCAGCTGATTCAGGAGAAGTTTGCGCATATGGCGATCAAACTGAACTCCATGAAAAATATGCTGCTGGAAGCCGCGTGGAAAGCGGATAACGGCACCATTACCTCCGGCGACGCGGCAATGTGCAAATACTTCTGCGCCAACGCCGCGTTTGAAGTGGTAGACACCGCCATGCAGGTACTGGGAGGTGTTGGTATCGCGGGCAACCACCGCATCACGCGTTTCTGGCGTGACCTGCGCGTTGACCGTGTTTCTGGTGGTTCTGACGAAATGCAGATCCTGACGTTGGGTCGTGCGGTACTCAAGCAATACCGCTAATCGATCTCTTGCAGGCCTGATAAGACGCGGGGCGTCGCCATCAGGCAATCATGCCGGATGGCGCTGTGCTTATCCGGCCTACATACCGCAAAAAATGCCAGGAGAAAAATGATGAATCATTTACCAATGCCAACCTTTGGCCCGCTTGCTGGGGTACGCGTTGTTTTTTCGGGAATCGAAATCGCCGGTCCGTTCGCCGGACAGATGTTCGCCGAATGGGGCGCCGAGGTTATCTGGATTGAAAACGTCGCATGGGCCGATACCATCCGCGTACAGCCTAACTACCCGCAGCTCTCACGCCGCAACCTGCACGCCCTGTCGCTGAATATTTTCAAAGATGAAGGTCGGGAAGCGTTTCTGAAACTGATGGAAACCACCGATATTTTCATTGAAGCCAGTAAAGGCCCGGCCTTTGCCCGCCGCGGTATTACTGATGAAGTGCTGTGGGAGCATAACCCGAAACTGGTGATAGCCCACCTTTCCGGCTTCGGCCAGTATGGTACCGAGGAGTACACCAATCTTCCGGCGTATAACACCATCGCGCAGGCATTCAGTGGTTATCTGATCCAAAACGGCGACGTTGATCAGCCGATGCCAGCCTTCCCGTATACCGCCGATTACTTCTCTGGGATGACCGCGACGACAGCCGCGCTGGCAGCCCTGCACAAAGTACGCGAAACGGGTAAAGGTGAAAGCATCGATATCGCCATGTACGAAGTGATGCTGCGTATGGGTCAGTATTTCATGATGGACTACTTCAACGGCGGCGAAATCTGCCCACGTATGACGAAAGGGAAAGACCCCTACTACGCCGGTTGCGGCCTGTATAAATGCGCCGATGGTTACATCGTCATGGAGTTGGTCGGCATCACGCAAATCAACGAGTGTTTTAAAGATATTGGCCTGGCCCACATTCTCGGTACGCCGGAAGTTCCGGAAGGCACACAGCTCATCCATCGCGTGGAATGCCCTTACGGCCCGCTCGTCGAAGAGAAACTGGACGCCTGGCTGGCAACACACACCATCGCCGACGTTCAGGCGCGTTTTGCTGAACTGAATATCGCCTGTGCGAAGGTGCTCACCATTCCGGAACTGGAAGGTAACCCGCAGTACGTTGCCCGCGAATCGATTACTCAGTGGCAAACAATGGACGGTCGCACCTGTAAAGGGCCGAACATCATGCCGAAATTTAAAAACAACCCGGGGAAAATCTGGCGTGGCATGCCGTCACACGGCATGGATACCGCCGCCATTCTGAAAAACATTGGTTATAGCGAAGCAGATATTAAGGAACTGGTCGGCAAAGGCCTGGCCAAAGTTGAGGATTAAACGCGATGCGCTAATCGGTTTTCCGGTTAGCGCTCACGCCTGATTTCAGTGGATAAAGCAATATGGATATCGTTGGCGGACAAAACTTACGTCAGATGTGGGACGACCTGGCCGGGGTGTACGGAGATAAAACGGCGTTAATTTTCGAATCTTGTGAGGGAATCGTTCGGCAGTTTAGCTATGCTTCGCTCAATGAAGAGATTAACCGCACGGCGAACCTTTTTTATTCCTTAGGGATCCGCAAGGGTGATAGGGTCGCGCTGCATCTGGATAACTGTCCGGAATTCATCTTTTGCTGGTTTGGACTGGCAAAAATCGGCGCCATTATGGTGCCGATTAATGCCCGCTTACTGGGCGAAGAAAGCGCCTGGATCCTGCAAAACAGCCAGGTGAGTCTGCTGGTTACCAGCGCCCAGTTTTATCCTATGTACCGTGAAATACGCCAGGACAATAGCACTCCGCTTAATCATATCTGTCTGATTGGCGAGCAGCTTCCGGCTGACGACGGCGTGAGTCACTTTACCCAACTGCAATCCCGCCAGTCCACCACGCTGTGCTATACGCCCGTGTTATCCACTGACGATACGGCGGAAATTCTGTTTACCTCCGGTACCACCTCGCGTCCAAAAGGGGTGGTGATTACCCACTATAACCTGCGTTTTGCAGGCTACTACTCTGCCTGGCAAATCGCCCTGCGCGATGATGACGTGTACATGACGGTGATGCCCGCTTTTCATATCGACTGCCAGTGTACCGCCGCAATGCCAGCCTTTTCCGCCGGCAGCACCTTTGTGCTCCTGGAAAAGTACAGCGCCAGGGCCTTCTGGGATCAGGTACGTAAATATCAGGCGACGGTGACCGAGTGCATTCCTATGATGATCCGCACGCTGATGGTCCAGCCCGCCGCACCAACGGACAGGCAGCATCATCTGCGCGAAGTGATGTTCTATCTCAATCTATCCGCGCAAGAAAAAGACGCCTTTACCGAACGCTTTGGCGTCAGGCTGCTGACCTCTTATGGTATGACTGAAACCATTGTCGGAATTATTGGCGACCGTCCCGGAGACAAACGGCGCTGGCCTTCCATTGGTCGCGTGGGTTTTAGCTATGAAGCTGAAATTCGCGACGATCAAAATCGCCCGCTGCCCGCCGGAGAAATTGGCGAAATCTGTATTAAAGGCATCCCCGGCAAGACTATCTTCAAAGAGTATTACATGCAGCCGGAGGCAACCGCCAGGGCGCTGGAACCAGAGGGCTGGTTACATACCGGTGATTCGGGTTACCAGGATGAGGATGGCTATTTTTATTTCGTCGACAGGCGCTGCAACATGATTAAACGCGGCGGGGAAAATGTCTCCTGCGTCGAGCTGGAAAATATTATTTCTGCGCATCCGAAAATTCAGGACATTGTGGTGGTCGGTATTAAAGACGCGATCCGTGATGAGGCCATTAAAGCGTTTATCGTCCTTAATGAAGGTGAAACATTAAGCGAGGCCGAGTTTTTCAGCTTCTGCGAAAACAATATGGCGAAATTCAAGGTTCCCTCTTTTATGGAGATCAGAACTGACCTGCCACGCAACTGTTCAGGAAAAATAATCAAAAAAAATCTGAAATAAACCTTCCGGCAGGAATCCCTCCCGCCGGGAAACTATTTATCTGGAGATGAACTATGAGTGAGTCATTACATCTGACCCGTAACGGCCCGATCCTGGAAATTACCCTCGACCGACCTAAAGCGAATGCCATTGACGCCAAAACCAGCTTTGCAATGGGTGAAGCTTTTCTTAATTTCCGTGACGATCCGGAATTACGCGTAGCAATCATTACCGGCGGCGGGGAGAAATTCTTTTCTGCTGGCTGGGACTTAAAAGCGGCAGCGGAAGGTGAAGCGCCGGATGCCGATTTTGGTCCCGGCGGCTTTGCTGGTTTAACCGAAATATTTGACCTCGATAAGCCGGTTATCGCCGCGGTGAACGGCTACGCGTTTGGCGGCGGTTTTGAGCTGGCGCTGGCGGCGGACTTTATTGTCTGCGCCGAAAACGCCAGCTTCGCGCTGCCGGAAGCCAAGCTCGGCATCGTGCCTGACAGCGGCGGCGTATTGCGTCTGCCTAAGCTGCTGCCACCGGCTATCGTCAACGAAATGGTAATGACCGGCAGACGAATGAGCGCCGAAGAAGCGCTGCGTTGGGGAGTCGTGAACCGCGTTGTCAGCCAGAACGAACTGATGGAGAGCGCGCGCGAACTGGCGCAACAACTGGTCAATAGCGCCCCGCTGGCTATCGCGGCGCTGAAAGAGATTTATCGCGCGACCAGCGAAATGCCGGTAGAAGAAGGCTACCGCTACATCCGCAGCGGCGTGCTGAAGCATTATCCGTCGGTACTGCATTCAGAAGATGCGCTCGAAGGACCGCAGGCATTTGCCGAAAAACGCGATCCGGTGTGGAAAGGTCGTTAATGTGACTATGCCGGATGGCGCTTCGCTTATCCGGCCTACAGCACATGCGCAACCGTAGGCCGGATAAGGTGTTTACACCGCCATCCGGCAAAAAAAGCGAGGTACAACTATGAGCTATTACGCCTTTGAAGGACTGATCCCGGTGGTGCATCCGGACGCGTTTGTCCATCCCTGCGCCGTGCTGATTGGCGATGTCATCGTGGGCGCCGGTGTTTATATTGGCCCACTCGCGTCATTGCGTGGGGATTATGGTCGCCTGATCCTGGAGGCAGGCTCTAATCTGCAGGATGGCTGCATTATGCATGGCTACTGCGATACCGATACCATCGTGCATGAAAACGGCCATATCGGCCACGGCGCTATTTTACATGGCTGCGTGGTGGGACGGGACGCCCTGGTCGGCATGAATAGCGTCATTATGGACGGCGCAGTGATTGGCGAAGAGAGCATTGTCGCCGCCATGAGTTTTGTCAAAGCCGGATTTCAGGGTGAGGCAAGGCAACTGCTGGTGGGATCACCGGCGCGCGTACTACGCCAGGTTACGGACCAGGAGCTGCACTGGAAACGCCTCAATACCAAAGAATATCAGGATCTTGCGATCCGTTGTCGAACGGGGTTATCTGAAACGAAGCCGTTAACGCAGGTCGAAGAAAACCGACCGCGCCTGAAAGGCACGACGGACGTGAAGCCAAAATCAGCACAGTAATTGATGCCGGATGCGTTCACGCTTATCCGGCCTACGCGTCAATTACCGTTTACCCCGCCATCAGGTTAAACAGACAATTAGCGACGCATACTCTTGGAGAGCATCATCTGCCATTTCTGCTCACGGTTTAGCTCTGTGGGGGGAACGGCAGACAGCCGCGGCGCTTTCGCCACGCTCACTTTTCTTTCCTGCAAATTATGATTCAATCGGCGATAGAGTTGAGAGTCGATACTCACGACTTTCACCAGACGCTGGCACTGGCAGCCTCGTCCTGCAATTTGGTTAGGGATCATCTTCACTTCACAAACAATTTCCCCCACTTCTGACAGAATATAGGAGAGCGTATTAATTGCTTTGCAATGTTCAATATCAAATTGACGGGAAATCTCCCTGGCAGTGATCCATCGGTTCTCTGCCATCATCCAGTCAGCAATTAACAAATAAAGCGGTCTTTCAACATATTTTTCACACATAAGCACACCATTTCACAAATTAAAAATCTGGCTACGGCCTGTCCAAACTAATAAAAACTAAGCCATATTAAAATTGTGGATATGCAAGATAGTATGCGACTTAAATATTGATTAGTGTGAGCAATATCGTGCTTATTACATTGAAAATGTGGTTACGGAAACGGACTTCTCCAGGAATGACCTTACGCAAGATAAAAAAAGGGTTTCTTTACAGAAACCCTTTCAACATTATATTACAGGTCCGGTTAGAGCAATATCCACCGGACCCTTTGTTTACGACTTTTTGATCTGCGCGTGCATTTCCTGCACCGAGGTTACCTTCTCGGTGGCATCGGCATTGAGCGCCATCGTCGTGGCAAAACCGCCGTTCAGCGTGGTGTCATAATGCACTTTATACTGCAGCGCGCTGCGGCGAATCACCCTGGAGTCTTCAATCGCCCGGCGGCCTGCGGTGGTGTTGATGATGTAGGTATATTCGCCATTCTTGATGCGGTCCTGAATGTGCGGACGACCTTCGTGCACCTTGTTCACCAGACGCGGGTTGATACCGGCTTCGCCCAGCACAATCGCCGTACCGTGGGTGGCATCCAGCTCAAAGCCCTGTTTCAGCAGCTTAGCGGCCAGGTCAACTACGCGCTCTTTGTCGCCTTCGCGAACGGAGAGCAGCGCACGGCCCTGTTTCTTCATGGTGGAGTTACTGCCCAGCTGCGCCTTAGCGAACGCTTCCGCGAAGGTACGGCCCACGCCCATCACTTCCCCGGTGGAGCGCATTTCTGGCCCTAACAGCGGGTCAACGCCGGGGAATTTGTTGAACGGCAGCACCACTTCTTTCACCGAGTAGTACGGCGGGATAATTTCTTTGGTCACGCCCTGCTCGGTCAGCGATTTGCCGGCCATCACGCGCGCCGCCACTTTCGCCAGCGGCACGCCGGTGGCTTTGGAGACGAACGGTACGGTACGCGCCGCACGCGGGTTGACTTCAATCAGGTAGACTTCGTTGTCCTTGACCGCAAACTGCACGTTCATCAGGCCGCGCACCTGCAACTCGAAGGCCAGCTTCTGCACCTGCTGGCGCATCACGTCCTGAATTTCCTGGCTCAGCGTGTAGGCCGGCAGGGAACAGGCGGAGTCGCCGGAGTGTACGCCCGCCTGCTCAATGTGCTCCATAATGCCGCCAATCAGCACCATTTCGCCGTCGCAGATAGCGTCCACGTCCACTTCAACCGCGTCATCAAGGAAGCGGTCCAGCAGCACCGGCGCATCGTTAGAGACGCTGACCGCCGTCTGGAAGTAGCGACGCAGGTCGGCTTCGTCATAGACAATTTCCATCGCCCGACCGCCCAGCACGTAAGAAGGACGTACCACCAGCGGGTAGCCGATCTCTTTCGCTTTTTCGACAGCCTGTTCAATGGCGGTGACGGTGGCGTTGGCCGGTTGCTTCAGCTTCAGACGGTCAACCGCATGCTGGAAGCGTTCACGGTCTTCCGCGCGGTCGATGGCGTCCGGGCTGGTGCCGATAACCGGCACGCCTGCCGCTTCCAGCGCGCGCGCCAGCTTCAGCGGGGTCTGGCCGCCGTACTGCACGATAACGCCTTTCGGCTTCTCGATGCGCACGATTTCCAGCACGTCTTCCAGCGTCACCGGCTCGAAGTACAGACGGTCGGAAGTGTCGTAGTCGGTGGAGACGGTTTCCGGGTTACAGTTGACCATGATGGTCTCGTAACCGTCTTCGCGCAGCGCCAGCGAGGCGTGTACGCAGCAGTAGTCAAATTCGATACCCTGGCCGATACGGTTCGGGCCGCCGCCGAGGACCATGATTTTATCGCGGTCAACGGACGGGTTCGCTTCGCACTCATCTTCATAAGTGGAGTACATGTAGGCGGTATCGGTGGCGAATTCCGCAGCGCAGGTATCCACGCGTTTGTAAACCGGGTGCAGGTCATACTGGTCACGCAGCTTACGGATTTCCGCTTCGCGTACGCCCGCCAGTTTCGCCAGACGCGCATCGGCAAACCCTTTACGCTTCAGCTGACGCAGGAAGTCGGCGTTGAGGCCGGTAATACCGACTTCAGCCACTTTCTCTTCCAGACGCACCAGTTCTTCAATCTGTACCAGGAACCAGCGGTCGATGTTGGTCAGGTTGAACACGCCGTCGACGGAGAGGCCTGCGCGGAAGGCATCGGCGATATACCAGATACGATCCGCGCCCGCGTCTTTCAGCTCGCGGCGGATTTTGGTCAGCGCTTCCGGGTCGTCGAGGCTGACTTTCGGGTCGAAGCCGGTGGCGCCCACTTCCAGGCCGCGCAGCGCTTTTTGCAGGGATTCCTGCTGGGTGCGGCCAATCGCCATCACTTCCCCGACCGATTTCATCTGGGTGGTCAGACGGTCGTTAGCACCGGCGAATTTCTCAAAGTTAAAGCGCGGAATTTTAGTAACCACATAGTCGATGGACGGCTCGAAGGAGGCCGGAGTGCGCCCGCCGGTGATGTCGTTCATCAGTTCGTCAAGGGTGTAACCCACCGCCAGTTTGGCGGCTACTTTGGCAATCGGGAAGCCGGTGGCTTTCGACGCCAGCGCCGAGGAGCGGGATACGCGCGGGTTCATTTCGATAACGATCAGACGGCCGTTTTTCGGGTTCACTGCGAACTGGACGTTAGAACCGCCGGTTTCGACGCCGATTTCACGCAGAACCGCCATCGAGGCGTTACGCATGATTTGGTATTCTTTGTCGGTCAGAGTCTGCGCGGGCGCCACGGTGATCGAGTCACCGGTGTGGATACCCATGGCATCGAAGTTTTCGATAGAGCAGACGATGATGCAGTTGTCGTTTTTATCACGCACCACTTCCATCTCGTACTCTTTCCAGCCGATCAGCGATTCATCAATCAGCAGCTCGTTGGTTGGCGAGAGGTCCAGACCGCGTTCGCAGATTTCTTCGAACTCTTCACGGTTGTAAGCGATACCGCCGCCGGTGCCGCCCATGGTAAAGGACGGACGGATGATGCACGGGAAGCCCACGTCAGCGGCAACCGCCAGCGCTTCTTCCATAGTGTGCGCGATACCGGAACGCGCGGTGTCGAGACCAATTTTCTTCATCGCGATATCGAAGCGACGACGGTCTTCGGCTTTATCAATGGCGTCGGCGGTGGCGCCAATCATGGTGACGCCGAACTCTTCCAGCACGCCCTGCCGCTCCAGCTCCAGCGCACAGTTCAGCGCCGTCTGGCCGCCCATGGTCGGCAGCACTGCATCCGGACGCTCTTTTTCAATGATTTTGCGCACCACTTCCCAGTGAATCGGCTCGATGTAGGTGGCATCGGCCATTTCCGGGTCGGTCATGATGGTGGCCGGGTTGGAGTTCACCAGAATGACGCGATAGCCCTCTTCGCGCAGGGCTTTACACGCCTGAGCGCCGGAGTAGTCAAACTCACACGCCTGACCGATAACAATCGGGCCCGCGCCCAGAATCAGGATACTTTTTATATCTGTACGTTTTGGCATGGCTCTTATTACTCCTGATTATTTCGCGGACTGACGGTATTGCTCAATAAGCTCGATAAAGTGGTCGAACAGCGGCGCCGCATCGTGCGGGCCTGGGCTCGCCTCCGGGTGGCCCTGGAAGCTGAACGCCGGTTTGTCGGTACGATGAATACCTTGCAGGGTGCCGTCGAACAGCGACTTGTGGGTCACGCGCAGGTTGGCTGGCAGCGAGTCTTCATCCACCGCAAAACCGTGGTTCTGCGCAGTGATCATCACCACGTTTCTGTCCATATCTTTTACCGGATGATTGCCGCCGTGATGGCCGAACTTCATCTTAACGGTCTTCGCACCGCTCGCCAGCGCCAGTAGCTGATGACCGAGGCAGATGCCGAACACAGGAATGTCGGTCTGGAGGAATTTCTCAATCGCCTCGATGGCGTAGTCGCACGGTGCCGGGTCGCCAGGGCCGTTCGACAGGAAGATGCCGTCCGGATTCATTTTCAGCACCTCTTCAGCAGAGGTCTGCGCTGGCACCACCGTCAGGCGGCAGCCGCGATCCACCAGCATACGTAGAATGTTGCGCTTGGCGCCAAAATCGTAGGCCACCACGTGGAACGGCAGGTCATCCTCAGATTTCGCTTCCGGTAAACCGTCTTTCAGCGTCCAGCTACCCTGCGTCCAGCGGTAAGTTTCCGCCGTGGTCACTTCTTTCGCCAGATCCATACCGTTCAGTCCAGGAAATGCTTTCGCTTTTTCCAGCGCCAGCTTCGCATCCGGGCTATCGCCTGCAATGATACAGCCGTTCTGTGCGCCTTTCTCACGCAGCAGACGCGTCAGCTTGCGGGTATCGATATCGGCAATCGCCACAATGTTATGGCGTTTCAGGTAAGAAGAGAGGTCTTCGGTGTTACGGAAGTTGCTGGCAATCAACGGCAGATCGCGAATCACTAAACCTTGCGCATGAACCTGAGAAGATTCTTCATCGGCTTCATTGGTGCCGACATTACCAATATGGGGATAAGTAAGAGTGACGATTTGGCGGGAATAGGAAGGATCAGTGAGGATTTCTTGATAACCGGTCATTGAAGTATTGAAAACGACTTCCCCAACCGCCGAACCCGTTGCCCCAATGGCCCGACCGTGAAACTGGGTTCCGTCTTCCAGAACCAATAGCGCTGACTTAATCAAAACACCCTCCAGAGAATATTCACTCACTTTATTTGCATATTAATTCATTCAGTCAGTATGAAGCAATGCAAATTTGCTTACCCGTGGATTTCTGGCAAACGGCGGCATTCTGAAGTTAAGCCGGATAAAAGTCAACTTAAAGAGGGTATTTTTTATGTTATTTTGCACATTATAAGGAAGTTATTCTGTTTAAGAGGCAAAAAGATCAACTAAGTAACGATAGAAAACGCTTGCGCTTCCTTGAGTTCGCAAAAAACTGGCTGCCATGATAAAAAGTGGACCAAATGGTCAAATTTCACATTAAAACAACAAAAAACAACGATAAAAACTCATTTAATAGTCATCAACATCATTAAATGCATAAAAATTCAAAATTAAGAAAATTAACTACAAAAACATTTTAAAAATCAAGATGTTAAAAATATAAAAAATAAAACAAATGCATCATAAAACCAACAAAAAACAGCAAATTAAGACAATGTAATAAGAATTACAATCGCGATATAAAGATCCAACTTCTTTTTCTTTAAGACTAGCGCATAAGATTGGAACACAACCAGCCTCACTACAGCATAAAAAAGCTAACCTATTGAAGCAAAAGAGATAAAACGATCCCGTGGAACAGCACTACCCCCGATGGATATCAGTCTTATCAGTCTGGTCGAGGTGCCTTTTGCATACGGTAAACCACTGCGGCAGAACATGTCGTGGGCGAAGAAACTGTCGAAACATGAATGGTGAAAGGCGTTACTTATCTGACCGAATAACCGGGGGGCAAAAAAACAAAAGGGCAATAATATATTGCCCTTTGTAATCAATTAATCTTGATTACCACAACCACATCACGAAGGTATTTAGTCGCTATAATACATCCAGCCCCAGCACGTCCCGCATGTCAAATAGCCCATTTTTCTTCGTTTTTAGCCATAATGCCGATCGCAACGCGCCATTTGCAAACGTCATGCGGCTGGAAGCTTTATGCGTAATCTCTACGCGCTCGCCGATATCGGCAAACATCGCGGTATGTTCGCCGACGATGTCGCCCGCGCGTACGGTCGCAAAGCCAATCGTGCCCGGTACGCGCTCGCCGGTATAACCTTCACGCGAGTAGACCGCGCAGTCCTTCAGATTTTTATCCAGCGCCCCGGCGATTGCCTCGCCCATTGCCAGCGCCGTACCCGACGGTGCATCCACTTTATGGCGGTGGTGCGCTTCAATAATTTCAATATCGCTATAGTCGCCCATTACCTTCGCGGCTTTCTCCAGCAGCTTGAGCATGACGTTAACGCCGACGCTAAAGTTTGCGGCGAAAACGATCGCAATCTCTTGCGACGCCTCGCGAATGGCCTGTTTACCGGCGTCGTCAAAGCCGGTAGTACCAATCACCATCCCTTTACCATGCTGGCGGCAAAACGCCAGATGCGTCAACGTGCCTTCCGGACGGGTAAAATCGATGAAAACGTCAAAATCATCTTTTACCGCCTCAAGGCTGCTTTGAACGATCACGCCGGACTTTCCCGCCCCCGCCAGTTCGCCAGCATCGCTGCCCAGCAAGGAAGAGCCTTCGCGCTCCAGCGCGGCACCCAGCTGAACACCTTCCATCGCCATGGCGGCCTGGATTAACTGCCGTCCCATGCGGCCACCGGCGCCGGCAATGGCGACGCGGATTTGTGCTTCATGCATAGCTATTCTCTTTTGTAAAAATTGCGTAAACCGTTTTCAGAGTAACCAGCGCGCCCGGAGGCCGCCATCTAAAATCGCCGATAATTAGAAATTAATGATAAACAGGGAGCGATATCAGTAAAAGACATGATTCATCCCGCAGGATGAATCATTGCTGGAGAGAATGAAAGAAGAGAAACTTACTCAGGATAGAGGGAACCGGCAGGAAAATGACTTAAAAACCAGGTCACTGCCAGTAAATCCGCGCTACCGCCAGGGCTTAAGTTACGCAGGATGAGTTCATCATCGAGGGACTGCATCGCTTCAATGCCCCCCTCAACCAATACGCCCCCTTGCCACAACAATTTTTGTGCCTGCTGCTGCACGTAGTAAAGCCCTTCCAGGCCTCCCCGTGACACCAGATTGGTATCATCATTCCACGCCATCAGATGCAACAATGTTTGCAGCAGGGCAAGATGGGTATCGTCATGCTCCTGCACGACCCGGTTAAACACCGGCAAAGCCTGCGTTCTGACGGTTCGAAAACCGCTTTCCGCTTCTCCCCGCGCGCCCGACAGGCCATAACACTGGAAATGGGTTTCACTCTTTGTCAGTTTTCCCGCTTTTTTTGCTGAGAGCTCGTGGGCAACAATATTCCGACTCAGGCGAGCAACCTGGTCGCAGATACGATTTTGCTCCAACGGTTCTCCCCGCGCGAGAAGTCGGCCAATCGCTGCGCTCAGCAGGCCAAAAGCGAAAATCGCCCCGCGATGGGTATTCACACCATTGGTCGCCTGTAGCATATCGTTCTCACAGGCCATCCCCAGCGGACGCAGCATCACCAGGACATTTTCTGCCGCCAGCGCCGCCGTGTTGTTGCCCATGATAAAAAACTTTTCCATCCACGGAGCAATGGCGGTAGTACTACGTTCAAATGCCGCCAGATCCATATCCCTATGCGCTCCCGAATTACGAATATCGACCAGACCGGGTTTTGGTGTCAGCCTGGCTTCCGTCAGCAGCGCTCTTGCAACCAACCCGTTAAGATCGCCAGCCGCCAGCGATGAGTACGCTGGCGTACGCCGTTCAGTTACAACGCTCACGCTCATAGCATTCAATCCTTCGTGCAATTTCATCCAACAAAAGGTCAAGGGTGTGATGCTTGCCCCGGGCACAGAGATGAGCATCCTGCTGGCATATCAAACATGGCCGGGCAGGATACCCGAGTTCACGGCGTGATAGCGACTTACCGTCGCTATCAATAATGTCGATGTCCCAAAGCCGCCCTAACGGATGGCTCATCTCTAGTGTCGACATGTGCTGTTTCAACGCCATTGCCGGCGCACAGACCGCTGCCATCCATTCCGGGCCGCTGCGTTCATTTACCTGCATTTCCCAGACGTTGACCCACTCCTTCTGTTCGCAAAGCGCCAGTATTTCGGCAATTGCGTAATCGGCGACACGCCGCCAGACCGCTGAGTTTTTAACGGCGCCCGGTGCAACCAGCGTGAGGGAAATCAACGGTAGCCGATAGCAGTTCAACGCCTGACGCTGCCTGGCGGCACGTTTATCGCGCGCTTGTAGCATCTCCTCCAGCGTAACTGCCTGGCCCTGGTACAGCAGGTCTGTGCCCTTCATCAGCCTTTAACCTGGCGAATCACGTCAATCACTGAACCGTCGCGATAACGCACCACAGCCACCACCCGATCGGTAAACTCAATCGGCTGCGGTTTACCGGTCAGTTGCTCAGCGCGCTGTTGCAGTTGTTCGATGGTCATCAGCGCCACGCCCGCAGCACGCAGGTTATCAAGCAGATCCTGACGCGCAGGGTTCACTGCAATACCATGGTCGGTAACCAGCACATCAACACTTGCCCCAGGCGTGACGGTAGTCAGCACTTTTTCCACCACACATGGGATTCGGCCACGGACCAGCGGTGCGGTAATAATGGTGAGATCGGCCCCTGCTGCCGTATCGCTATGGCCGCCCGATGCGCCACGCAGTACGCCGTTTGAACCGGTCATCACGTTAACGTTGAAATTCACGTCAATTTCCAGTGCGCTCAGCATCACCACGTTCAGGCGTTCGCATGCCGCGCCTTTAGAGACGGGGTTAGCGTATTGATTGGTTGAGATTTCAATATGATGTGGATTCTGCGCCAGCGAACGGGCGGCATCGCCATCGAATGATTGCGTATCCAGCAGCGCTTTGATCAACCCTTTCTCATGCAGATCCACCATGGTGCCGGTGATCCCACCCAGGCCAAAACTCGCCGTAATGTTGTGGCGACGCATTTTGTCTTCCAGGAAACGGGTGACCGCCAGAGATGCGCCACCGGTGCCGGTTTGCAGCGAGAAACCATCACAAAAATAACCTGAGTGTTCGATCACATTAGCCGCCTGCCGGGCGATCAACAGTTCACGCGGGTTGCTGGACAGACGAATCGCGCCCGCGGTGATTTTTTCCGGATCCCCTACTTCGTCCACCTGTACGATCAAATCAACCTGATCCTGCGCGATACTGGCCGGATAATTGGGGAATTCGACCCACTCTTCAGTCAGGAGCACCACACATTTAGCGTACTGCGCATCAACCTGCGCATACCCCAAAGAGCCGCAGCGTGACTTGCCGCTAAAGCCGTTCGCATTACCAAATTCGTCGCAGCACGGCACGCCGAGGAAAGCGACATCAATATTCAGCTCACCGCTCTGAATCAGCTTTACGCGGCCGCCGTGAGAGTGGATCTGTACCGGGTTTTCCATCAGGCCAGCGGAGATCTCTTCCCCTAACTTGCCGCGCAGCCCGGAGGTGTAAATCTGCCGCACCACGCCATTTTTAATGTGTTCGATAAGCGGCCAGTGGGCATCAATTAATGAGCTGGAGGCAAGCGTCAGATCGCGGAATCCCATTTCCGCCAGCTTCGCCATCACCATATTGACAACTTTGTCGCCACCACGAAACGCATGGTGGAAGGATATCGTCATGCCATTTTTAAGCCCGGAACGACGGATAGCCTCTTCAAGCGAGTCACAAATTTTACGCCGACGCTTTTCCGTTTCACTGGCAAGCCACGGGCTGTTCGCTGTTACCCCCTGGTAGGGCTGTAATCCTTCCGGTACGACATATTGCTGGTTGAGCATGGTTACAGTCTCTTTCATGGTTCCTTCCTTAATCACGAATACCGGAAGCCGACAGCGCCACCACTTTACGCGCGTGGTCGATAATCGGGCCGTCAATCATTTTGCCGTTGAGTGAAACGACGCCCAGACCGCGAGACTCAGCCTCTTCAGCGGCGGCAATCACCTCATACGCATGCTCAACTTCTTTACGTGTCGGAGAATAAGCCTGATGTAACAGCTCAATCTGACGTGGGTTCACTAAGGACTTACCGTTAAAACCAAGCCCTTTCGCCAACTGCACTTCCTTCAGGAAGCCTTCTTCATTATTGATATCCGACCAAACGACATCATAGGCGGCAATACCCGCAACGCGCGCCGCATGCAGCACTGCGCAGCGGGCGTAGAACAGTTCGGTGCCATCGCCCCGGCAGGTGCCCATATCCATCACGTAATCAAATGCCGCCAGCGCAATTGCCACCATGCGCGGGCTGGAGGTGGCGATGTCGACGGCATTGACCACGCCTTTCGCTGATTCGATCGCCGCCATCAGCCTGGTACTGCCGACCTCACGTCCACATTCACGTTCGATCCGTTCGACCTGCGCTTCCAGCTCCAGCACATCGTTTTTGCTGTCGGTTTTCGGCAGACGCACGATATCCGCGCCACCACGCACGACGGCCTCAAGATCGGCCAGACCGAACGGCGTGTTCAGTGGATTAATGCGCACCACTTTTTCAACATCCTGATAGAACGGATGTTGAAGCGCGTGATGGACTAAAAGACGGGCGGTATCTTTCTCACGTAATGCTACGGCGTCTTCTAAGTCGAACATCACCGCGTCCGCACCGTAGACAAACGAGGTGCTCAACATGGCCGCATTTGCGCCGGGAATAAACAACATACTGCGACGAGGTCTCATAACGCACTCCATTGAATTTCCGTTTGTTCTGCAGCGCGTAACGCCGCCGCCTGCACTCGGGCGCGTAAAATACACTCCAGTGCGCCTTTGTCATCGACGCTAACCAGCGCGCGTTCAACGCCCAGCTTCGCCAGCGTTTCGCGCACGACTTGCTCAATCGCCGCGCCAAACTGCTGCTTCACCAGACTCTCTAGCTCCAGCCGAATTCCTGGCTCGCTGGATGGACCAATCCTGATCATCACATCGCTGGATTCCAGCGTGCCTGCCAGGGCATCTTTAATGATTTTCATTAGTTATGTTCCTTGTTAACGGTGTTACGTCATATGGTTTCAGTGTGTCTGGCGGCATGCCGCTGCAGATATGCCAGGGTACCAGCAGGCACCAGCGCGCTTATCGCCGGCCAATTACGTTCGCTATACAGTTTTCTGACGCGAGAGGCGGAAATAGCCGTGCCGTTTTTCTCCACCCGCGCCAGCTCGACGACCTCAATAACCGGGCCGCTGCGCTTCGGATCGTGTAAAATGTCGTGCATTCGCTGGTTATAGGCACAGGTCAGAGGACAAAACGGTTCACTGCCGACAAAACGATGGGTAATCCCCAGAGCTGGAGCCAGATGTTCACGGAAGAGTTGCAGATCGATCTGGCAATGGCAGTCGTCCACAACCCCTTTTTCTTTGAGGAAATAGCCGGGAAACGTCGCACGCGAGATCATATAAGCGGAGCCGGAATGCAACGTGACGTTGTCAATACCCGCGATTCCTTGTTCGATCAGCGCCCAACGGTCGGTATAGGAAAAAAATGAAGCATCTTCTTTGACCACAAACAGATGCAGCCAGTCACAGGCCGCAGCCGCTTGCTCCACCAGATAACGGTGGCCCAATGTAAACGGATTGGCGTTCATGACGATGGCGCCGATCGTTTTTCCCGGTTGACGATAAAGCGCCAGTTGGCGACAAAAGCGCGCTAACCGTTCACTGCTGTTCTCCATTAACACCGCCAGCTCACCTGCCTGCGCAATGGGCCAAAACCCCGCGCCAGAAAACAGCAACCGATTTTGCGGCTTAGTGAACAGGAAAAGCTCGCTGCGGTTTAACTCGTAGGCCAATGTAAGCAGCTCGGTCAGCAGTTTGAGGCTGAGCCCTTCCCCTTGTAAAACCGGGGAAACGGCGATGCATTTCAGTACGTTTCCGGCCAGCGAGCCGCATCCAACTATCTCACCCTGCCAATATGCGCATACCGCGATTTCACAATCATCTTCCAGGGCGAGTCCCACGCCCTCCAGAAACATGGCGACCGACTCGCGACGCAATACATCCTTTTGCAAATAAATGCGTTTAAATATTAGATTCACTCTATTCTGCATCCGTCAGCAAATAACGTCGCATATTTCGCCAGCGTTTGTATTACTCGTCTGGAATAGACATCACACTTTCCCCCTTGCTTTTATAAGCTTTATGGTTTTTATTTCCTTAATTAACCAGAGTTAATAAAAATAATTAAATTAATTAAAAACACAACCATTCAGTGAAGATAGTCACATCTCACGGTTCATTGAATTTATTAGTATGCGCGGGTCTTGTTACCCATCAATACACAGGAAAATGTTTATGACCAACATGACCCAGGCTTCGGCGACGGAGAAAAAGGGGGCTGGCGATTTACTCAGATTCAAAATCTTTGGTATGCCGCTACCGCTTTATGCTTTTGCATTAATTACTTTATTACTGTCTCATTTCTATAACGCTATACCGACTGACTTAGTCGGTGGTTTTGCTCTTATGTTTGTTATGGGGGCCATTTTTGGTGAAATCGGCAAACGTTTACCGATCTTCAATAAATATATTGGCGGCGCACCGGTTATGATATTTCTGGTTGCAGCTTATTTTGTCTATGCTGGCATATTTACGCAGAAAGAAATTGATGCGATCAGCAACGTAATGGATAAAAGCAACTTCCTTAACCTGTTTATCGCAGTGTTGATCACAGGCGCGATCCTGTCGGTAAACCGTAAGCTGCTATTAAAATCACTGCTGGGCTATATCCCAACCATCCTCGCCGGGATTGTCGGCGCGTCCCTTTTCGGTATCGTCATTGGTCTGTGCTTCGGTATCCCGGTCGACCGTATCATGATGCTGTACGTTCTGCCGATTATGGGCGGTGGTAACGGCGCGGGCGCCGTGCCTCTGTCTGAAATTTATCACTCGGTTACCGGACGTTCTCGCGAAGAGTATTACTCAACGGCTATTGCTATTCTGACCATTGCGAATATCTTCGCCATTATTTTCGCCGCCCTCCTCGATATGATAGGCAAAAAATACACCTGGCTTAGCGGTGAAGGTGAATTGGTTCGTAAGGCTTCCTTCAAAACCGAAGATGATGAAAAGGCCGGTCAGATTACCCATCGTGAAACGGCGGTTGGCATGGTGCTATCCACCACCTGCTTCCTGCTGGCCTATGTCGTTGCCAAAAAAATTCTGCCAAGCATCGGCGGCGTCTCTATTCACTACTTCGCCTGGATGGTCCTGATTGTTGCTGCGCTGAACGCATCAGGTCTTTGCTCACCGGAGATTAAAGCCGGGGCGAAACGTCTTTCTGACTTCTTCTCCAAACAACTGCTGTGGGTGTTGATGGTAGGTGTGGGTGTTTGCTACACCGATCTGCAAGAGATCATCGATGCCCTGACGTTCGCGAACGTCGTTATCGCCGCAATCATTGTGGTCGGCGCTGTCGTTGGCGCAGCTATCGGGGGCTGGTTGATTGGCTTCTACCCGATTGAATCATCCATTACTGCGGGTCTTTGTATGGCCAACCGCGGCGGCTCCGGCGATCTGGAAGTGCTCTCCGCCTGTAACCGTATGAACCTCATTTCATATGCACAAATTTCCTCTCGTCTGGGCGGCGGTATTGTGCTGGTTATCGCTAGCATCGTGTTCAGCATGATGGTGTAAAAAAACGCACGGCGGTGTCTTTGCCGCAAACGACCTGGAGAAAAGTAGAGGCCAAAGCCAGAGGTGGCCAAGGGAAATCCACTCTACTCCTTAGCCGGATTCACCAGGAAGGTTGTCGTCAAGGCCACCGTCGTGCCTCTCATTATGGAAAATGATTCATGAATGAAGCTGTACTACTGGGTGAAGGTTTCACCCTGATGTTTTTAGGGATGGGGTTCGTACTGAGCTTTCTGTTCCTGCTCATCTTTGCCATTCGCGGCATGTCTGCCGTGATTACTCGCTTCTTCCCGGAACCCGTCGCCGCGCCCGCACCGCGCGCCGTTCCCGCCGTGGACGACTTCACCCGCTTAAAGCCGGTGATTGCCGCCGCCATTCACCATCACCGCCTTAACGCTTAATTCCCGGAGGGATCCATGACTATTGCCATTACCGACGTCGTCCTGCGTGACGCCCACCAGTCCCTGTTCGCCACCCGCCTGCGCCTTGACGATATGCTGCCGATTGCCGCCGCGCTCGATGACGTGGGCTACGGCTCGCTGGAGTGCTGGGGCGGCGCCACCTTTGACGCCTGTATCCGTTTTCTCGGCGAAGACCCGTGGCTGCGCCTGCGCGAACTCAAAAAAGCCATGCCCAAAACCCCGCTGCAGATGCTGCTGCGCGGCCAGAACCTGCTCGGCTACCGCCACTACGCCGATGACGTGGTGGAGCGCTTCGTCGAACGCGCGGTGAAAAACGGCATGGACGTGTTCCGCGTCTTCGACGCCATGAACGACCCGCGCAATATGAAAGCCGCCCTGCAGGCGGTGCGCAGCCACGGCGCGCACGCCCAGGGCACACTCTCCTACACCACCAGCCCGGCGCACACGCTGCAGACCTGGCTGGACTTAACCGAACAGTTGTTAGAGACCGGTGTTGACTCGATTGCGATTAAGGACATGTCCGGCATTCTCACCCCGATGGCCGCTTTTGAGCTGGTCAGCGAAATCAAAAAACGTTTTGAGGTGCGCCTGCACCTGCACTGTCACGCCACCACCGGGATGGCGGAGATGGCCCTGCTGAAGGCCATCGAGGCGGGTGTTGACGGCGTCGACACGGCGATTTCGTCCATGAGCGCCACCTACGGCCACCCGGCCACCGAAGCGCTGGTGGCGACGTTGGCAGGTACTGAGCACGACACCGGGCTGGATATCCTGAAGCTGGAGAGCATCGCGGCCTACTTCCGCGAGGTGCGCAAGAAATATCACGCCTTTGAAGGCCAGCTGAAGGGCTACGACAGCCGCATCCTCGTGGCCCAGGTGCCGGGCGGGATGCTCACCAACCTGGAAGGCCAGCTGAAGCAGCAGAACGCGGCGGACAAACTCGACCAGGTGCTGGCGGAAATCCCCCGCGTGCGCGAGGACCTCGGCTTTATCCCGCTGGTCACCCCGACCTCGCAGATTGTCGGCACCCAGGCGGTGCTCAACGTCCTGACCGGCGAGCGCTACAAGACCATCGCGAAGGAAACCGCCGGGATACTGAAGGGCGAGTACGGCCACACGCCGGTGCCGGTGAACGCCGCGTTACAGGCCCGCGTGCTGGAAGGGGGCGCTCCGGTGACCTGCCGTCCGGCGGATTTACTCAAACCGGAACTGGCTGAACTGGAAGCGGACGTGAAGCGCCAGGCGCAGGAGAAGGGCATTCAGCTTGCGGGAAACGCCATCGACGACGTGCTCACCGTGGCGCTGTTCCCGCAGATTGGGCTGAAATTCCTCGAAAACCGCCATAACCCGGCGGCGTTTGAGCCACTGCCGCAGGCGGAAGCCGCGCAGCCGGTGGCAAAAGCAGAGAAGCCTGCCGCTTCCGGTATCTACACCGTGGAAGTGGAAGGCAAAGCCTTTGTGGTGAAGGTCAGCGACGGCGGCGATATCAGCCAGCTCACTGCGGCTGCACCTGCTGCCTCTTCTGCTCCTGCCACCGCCCCGGCAGGCGCCGGCACCCCGGTCACCGCGCCGCTGGCGGGCAACATCTGGAAGGTGATTGCCACCGAAGGCCAGACGGTGGCCGAAGGCGATGTGTTGCTGATTCTGGAAGCCATGAAGATGGAAACCGAAATCCGCGCCGCGCAGGCCGGGACGGTACGCGGTATCGCGGTGAAGTCCGGGGACGCGGTCTCCGTCGGCGACACCCTGATGACGCTGGCGTAAGGACGAGGAGCGGAAATGGAAAGTCTGAACGCCCTGCTTCAGGGGATGGGGCTGATGCACCTTGGCATCGGCCAGGCCATCATGCTGCTGGTGAGCCTGCTGCTGCTGTGGCTGGCGATTGCGAAGAAGTTCGAGCCGTTGTTGTTGCTGCCGATTGGCTTCGGCGGCCTGCTCTCCAACATCCCGGAAGCGGGTATGGCGCTGACCGCGCTGGAGAGCCTGCTGGCGCATCACGACGCCGGGCAGCTGGCGGTGATTGCCGCGAAGCTCAACTGCGCGCCGGACGTGCATGCCATTAAAGAGGCGTTAGCGCTGGCGCTGCCGTCGGTGCAGAGCCAGATGGAGAACCTGGCGGTGGACATGGGCTACACGCCGGGGGTGCTGGCGCTGTTCTACAAAGTGGCGATTGGCTCCGGTGTCGCGCCGCTGGTCATCTTCATGGGCGTCGGCGCGATGACCGACTTCGGCCCGCTGCTGGCGAATCCGCGCACCCTGCTGCTCGGCGCGGCGGCGCAGTTCGGCATCTTCGCCACCGTGCTGGGGGCGCTGACGCTGAACTACTTCGGCCTGATTTCCTTCACCCTGCCGCAGGCGGCGGCCATCGGCATTATCGGCGGCGCGGACGGCCCGACGGCGATTTATCTGTCGGGCAAGCTGGCGCCGGAGCTGCTGGGGGCCATCGCGGTGGCGGCGTACTCGTATATGGCGCTGGTGCCGTTAATCCAGCCGCCGATTATGAAGGCGCTGACCACGGAGACGGAGCGGAAAATCCGCATGGTGCAGCTGCGCACGGTGAGTAAGCGGGAAAAAATCCTGTTCCCGGTGGTGCTGTTACTACTGGTGGCGCTGCTGCTGCCGGACGCCGCGCCGCTGCTGGGGATGTTCTGCTTTGGCAATCTGATGCGCGAAAGCGGCGTGGTGGAGCGTCTGAGCGACACGGTGCAGAACGGTCTGATTAATATCGTGACCATTTTCCTGGGGCTTTCCGTTGGCGCAAAACTGGTGGCGGACAAGTTCCTGCAGCCACAGACGCTGGGCATTCTGCTGCTGGGTGTGATTGCCTTTGGTATCGGGACGGCGGCCGGGGTGCTGATGGCGAAGCTGCTGAACCTGTGCAGTAAGAACAAAATCAACCCGCTTATCGGTTCGGCAGGGGTGTCGGCGGTGCCGATGGCAGCCCGCGTATCGAACAAAGTGGGGCTGGAATCAGACCCGCAGAACTTCCTGCTGATGCACGCGATGGGCCCGAACGTGGCGGGGGTTATCGGTTCGGCGATTGCCGCCGGGGTGATGCTGAAATACGTGCTGGCGATGTAATAGTGGATGGGATACGCATGTCGTATCCCATTTTCATCCAAATTTTTTCTGAAAGAAAAGTAAGTATGAACTGGTTCAGGTTCCGGTGATGCCGAATGCAAGAAAATACCGTAATTAAATATCTAAATACCAATATGTTTATACGGGAAATTACACGCTGGTTTGCCAGACGCTCGTTTCAAAACCGGATATTTCTACTGATCCTGTTTACATCCACCATCGTGATGCTGGCAATCACCTGGTATCTGACCGATATCACGAAAGAGCGCCTGCATTATCAGGTGGGCCAACGTGCGCTTATTCAGGCAATGCAAATATCCGCTATGCCAGAATTAGTTGAAGCCGTAGAGGCGCATGATTTGTCACGCATCAAAGCGCTGATTGACCCAATGCGCTCGTTTTCGGACGCGACTTACATTACCGTTGGCAACGAAAAAGGTCAGCGACTGTATCACGTCAACCCGGATGAGATCGGCAAATATATGGAGGGCGGTGATAGCGACGACGCTCTGTATAACGCTAAAAGCTACGTATCTGTGCGCAAAGGTTCATTAGGCTCTTCCTTACGTGGTAAATCCCCGATTCAGGACAGTACCGGTAAAGTCATCGGTATTGTTTCCGTCGGCTATACTCTGGAACAGTTGGAGAGCTGGCTTAACTTACAAATCAGCTCGTTGCTGTTCCCGATGGCGTTACTGCTGCTGGTACTGTTGTACTGCGCCCGCCGCTTCTCGCTGCATATTAAAAAGCAGATGCTTAACATGGAGCCGCAGCAGCTTTCACAACTATTAATTCAGCAAAGCGTGTTGTTTGAGTCGGTATTTGAAGGGTTGATCGCCATTGACTCCCATCACCGTATTACCGCTATTAACCAAACGGCTCGCCGCTTACTGAATCTGAGCCAACCGGAGTCTGAACTCATTGGCTATGCAATCCACCATGTCGTGTTGCCGGAGGCCTTCTTTTACGATGCGCCGCAAAAAAACAAAAAAGATGAGATCGTCACCTTTAACCAAATGAAAGTCATCGCCAGTCGCATGGCGGTCATTATTGACAACCAGCCTCAGGGCTGGGTTATTAGCTTTCGCAACAAAGACGATATCAATACACTCAGCCTGCAGTTAAGTCAGGTGCGGCAATACGCCGATAACCTGCGCACTGTGCAGCATGAGCATCGCAACCTTATTTCCACCATTGCCGGACTGCTGTTCCTGAAGCGCTACGATAATGCGCTGGCGCTGATTCAGCAGCAGTCGGAAAGCCACCAGAAAGTACTCGATTTTATTTCCCATAATTTCCGCGACCACCACCTTGCGGGGCTATTAATCGGTAAATATTATCGGGCAAAAGAGCTGGGGCTGGAGCTGATTTTCGATCCTTCAAGCTTTGTTGAACACCTGCCGTCATCGCTCTCGCATAATGAATGGATTTCGATTGTTGGCAATTTATTGGACAACGCCTATAACGCCACCCTGCTCAATCGCGAAGGCTCGCGACAGATTGAGTGCCTGATCAACAGCGAAGGTAATGAAGTCATTATTGAAGTTGCCGATCAGGGATGTGGTATTGACGAAAATATCCGCCAGCATATTTTCGAGCGTGGAGTGACCACCCACAATAACGGCGATCACGGAATTGGATTATGGTTGGTGCACAGCTACGTCAAGCAGGCCAATGGCGACATTATCGTCGATAACAATAATCCTTTTGGCACCATTTTTACCCTCTATATCCCTTTTACCAGAGAAGAATAACATGGATAGCATTACGACACTCATCGTTGAAGACGAACCGATGCTAGCGGAAATCCTGGTGGATACCATCAAGCTTTTTCCCCAGTTTTCAATCGTCGGCATCGCAGACAAACTGGAAAGTGCGAAGAAGCAAATACGCCTCTATCAACCACAGTTAATTCTATTGGATAATTTTTTACCCGATGGCAAAGGGATCGATTTAATTCGTCATACCATCAGCACCAACTACACAGGGCGAATTATTTTCATTACCGCCGACAATCATATGGATACCATCAGCGATGCCTTACGCATGGGCGTATTCGATTATCTGATTAAGCCGGTACATTATCAGCGCCTGCAGCATACCCTGGAGCGGTTCACCCGTTACCGCAGTTCGTTACGTTCCAGTGAGCAGGCAAACCAGACGCACGTTGATGCCTTATTTAATATCCAGGCCAAAGAACAAACCGCAGAACCGAATAGCGGACTGCGGGGAATTGATGAAAACACCTTCAACCGGGTACGACAAATATTCGCCGACCCGCAGGCAGTACATACAGCAGACACTCTGGCGCAAATTCTGGGCAGCAGTAAAACCACTGCCCGACGCTATCTGGAACAAGGCGTGAAAAATAACTTTCTCGAAGCGGAGATCAGCTACGGAAAAGTGGGCAGGCCGGAGAGACTCTATCGCGGCAAAGTATGAGATTATGGCGCCAACATGTAATTACGGCGCATAGGCAAACACCTCAGCCACCCACTGACGAAAACCGTCCACATCCAGCGCCAGCGCCACCTGCGCGTTGGCGGGCTGCCCAAGACGCCCTTCAATATCTACCACCGTGGTACCGGCGGTATATTGCCCCTGCGTTTCTACGGCCACAAAACAGGATTGCAGGGTAAAAAGCTCCGGACGCACCAGCCAGGCGATCGCGCAGAGATCGTGCATCCGGACGCCAGTGCGCATACTACCACTGCGATAATGGTTGAACAGGCTGTGCAACATCTTACCGGTACGATTAAGCGCAGGCAGTTTATTCAGAAAATCTGGCGAGAGCATTGCCTGATTCGTGACGTCCAGCCCACACATCACAATCTCCAGACCGCTGCGGAACACCAGCGCCGCGGCCTCCGGATCGACAGCAATGTTAAATTCAGCATTAGGCGTAAAATTGCCGCGCCCTGCGGAACCGCCCATCAACACCAGACGGCGAATGTTACACGCGCACTCCGGATAGTGCATCAGTAGCAACGCAATATTGGTCAATGGCCCAATCGCCACTAATGTCATGGGCTCCGGGGCGTTCATCAACACATCCCGGATAGCGATAAACGCAGGCTTCGCCAACGGTTGGCGCTGATGGTCGACAAAATCATAGCCTTCCATACCGGATTCGCCGTGGACGTATGCCGCATCGCGTAACGGACGCAGCAGCGGCGTCGCGGCCCCTTGTGCAAGTGGCACATCGGCGTCCCAGAAATGCAGAAGCTGCAACGCATTACGGGTCGTTTTTTCAACCGAAACGTTGCCGGCAACGGTGGTTATTAGTTGCAGATCCAGCTCGGGGGCGAACAGCGCAGCGGCAATCGCAGCCGCGTCATCAATGCCCGGATCGGTATCAAGAATAATGTGTAGGGATGCTGTCATTAACGCTCTCCTGACCTATTGTTTTATATCTTCATACTCAGCGCGACTGATACAGGTATCAGGCACATCGTCATCCGTCACCAGACGCGGACTTAGCTTATCACCTTCGATAAACGGAACTAATGGGCAAAAACGCCCTGGCGATGCTTTGTTTTCCTGCCACTGAATCTCAAGCGATTCGGGCTCAGCGCCGGGTTTTTCTGCCTGAATCACGGTACGAACATTACCGGTTAGCCAAAAAGGTTGACACGTCTCATCAAGGCTAAAAGGCGGCGTCAAATGACCATTTTTACGTACTAGCGGATAAATAATACGCCCATCAGCGTAGGAAGGTGTCATGTAGCAGTTATACATTTTGCCTTTACTTATCACAGGCTGAAAGTAGCTTTCACCGCGATCGATCAGTTCAATCGTTTTTCCTTTCCAGCGATACACATTGACGCCATGGCTGCAGCAACCGCCGCGCCAATAGCTGACAATCTGTTTATGTTCAGCATCGATCTCTGGTGAAGTGATTTCCTGATAAGACGCTGGCGCATCAACATAACGCTGTTTGGCGGGGTCATAGAGCCATGTTTGAACTGGAGCATTCGGCCCTGCAAGTAACTCTGTTACAATCGACAGATCCGGGTAGCCATCAAAATTGACATCCCCCCATTGAGGCATAAACGGGCTACAAGTGCCCACCGAGGCGGTATCTAAGGTCTGTATGAGTTTACCATCACGGTATAATTTTATCGCCGAAATGGCCGGCGTATTGCCGCAATCAATCTCTTTGGAAGGGTCGTAACCCCCTGCATCATTCGTGTTCGTGACCAGCACAATATCAGGGGAGTTTTTAGGTTTGTAATAGATAAGGGCAACAGGAAAATGTCGTTTTTTATCTGCGGACGTCCATTCGCCTTTAATCTCACTGCTGGAGATTTCCGCATTCCAGTAACCCGAAAGCGCCTTTACGCGTTCTTCAAGATGCACCTCTTTATCCTGGAGTGAGCCGCGTAGAACAATCACTGCCTTGTGCTGATTGCAAGGTTCATAGCAGTAATACCCATTAAGAGAGTTACCAAATCGCGTGATATTAACGTTTACCGGTTTCCCCGCGATAGTCCCGGTATAGTTTCGCTCCCAGGCAGGTAGCTCCAGCACCGTGGCGCTTGTTGCGTCCATCCAAAAGCCGATGGCGAGTAACGTTGGCAATCCATATTTTATTTTGCCCATTTCCCTTATCCCTGTAGGCATTACAACCAAAAAACCAGCAACGATTGTGCTGGTTTTTCAGATGAATAGCAAAAAGGTGGGGCATTAGCAACGGATGACGACTACGCCTTATTCTTCCTGTCGCACATTGAATATCAAAAGAAATTCTTAAGATCTGGTCAACGTAGCGTCATCAGGCAGATTTCTGAATTGTGAAATCTTATTCGACCTCACGAACATCCACACGCAGCTCTTTCGGCACTTCAAAAACAATATTTTCTTCGCGCCCCTCAAGCGTGACGGCTTCGCCGCCGCCAAACTCGCGCAGACGCGCAATAACATTCTGCACCAGAATATCCGGCGCGGAAGCGCCAGCGGTGACGCCGACGCAGGCGGCTTCTTTCACCCACGCCTCCTGGATATCCGCCGCATCGTCGATAAGAAACGCGGTTCTTCCCATCCGTTGGGCCAGTTCCGCCAATCGGTTAGAGTTAGAAGAGTTTTTCGAGCCGACCACCAGCACCACGTCAGCCTGCTCCGCAAGCGCCCGCACCGCTTCCTGACGATTAGTAGTGGCATAGCAAATATCGTCTTTGCGCGGGCCGACGATTTTCGGAAAGCGTTTACGCAGCGCATCAATCACATCGGACGTATCGTCCACGGAAAGCGTGGTTTGCGTCATGAAGGAGAGCTTGCCTTCATTTTTGACATTCAGCGTCCAGACGTCCTCTGGCGACTCAACCAGGTACATCCCCCCTTCCGGGTTGCTGTACTGACCCATGGTGCCTTCCACTTCCGGGTGCCCGGCGTGGCCGATGAGAATAGATTCTTCACCGCGACGGCTGGCGCGCGCCACTTCCATATGGACTTTCGTCACCAGCGGGCAGGTGGCGTCAAAAACGGTAAGATCGCGGCTTTTCGCCTCGTTACGCACCGCCTGGGAAACCCCATGAGCGGAGAAGATCAGAATGGCGCCATCCGGCACTTCGCTAATTTGCTCTATAAAGATCGCCCCGCGCTGGCGCAGGCTGTCCACTACATAGCGGTTATGCACGACTTCGTGCCGAACGTAAATTGGCGCGCCGTAAATGGCGAGCGCATTTTCAACAATGCTGATAGCGCGGTCTACCCCGGCGCAAAAACCGCGTGGGTTGGCCAACAGGATCTGCATGTTTATGCCTCCAGCGCCGGATCGATTTCCAGCACTTCAATATCAAAGTGAACGGTATGCCCGGCCAGCGGATGGTTAAAATCAACGGTAATCGAGTCGCCGTTGATTTCGCGAATCACGCCAGGCATTTCGCTGCCATCCATTGCGGTAAAAAGCATAATCGCCCCGACTTCCGGTTCGCCCGCCGCCATAAACTCACGGCGTGAGAAATACTGGATCAAGTCCGGACTGGGGACGCCAAACGCGGCGTCAGGCTCCAGCGAAAACGCTTTCTTTTCCCCTTCTTTCAACCCCAGAAGCTGCTGCTCCAGACCTTCGGAAAGCGAGGTATCGCCAAGACGGAACAGGGCTGGCTTGCCGTTATTGCGGGTAGATTCCGCCGTTGAGCCATCATCCAGTTTCAGGGTGAAGTGAACGAGGATCGCGCTGTTGCTCTGTACGGATTTAGACATGCAAATTGCTCACGTGTTTTGCCCGGAGGCATAAAGAACGATAAAACCGTAGGCCGGATAAGGCGTTTTCACCGCCATCCGGCACCACGTTTGCCTGATGGCGCTGCGCTTATCAGGCCTACAAAACCGGATAAGCGCTACCCGGTATTTACGCTTATGCCTGTTCTTTCGCTGTCGGCTTCGGCAAAAAGCCTTCCAGTACAATCAGCGCCGCGCCGATACAGATCGCGCTATCGGCAAGGTTGAACGTCGCGAAATGCCAGTCGCCGACGTAAAAATCGATCATATCGACAACAAAGCCGTGCCACAGGCGGTCGAACAGGTTACCCAGCGCGCCGCCGATGATTAACGCATAAGCGATGTTATTCAGCTTCTGCGTCGCTTTCGAGCGATACATCATCACCAAAAGAATTACGCAGATCCCTATCGCAATCCCGGCAAAGAACCAGCGCTGCCAGCCGCCGCTATCCGCCAGGAAGCTAAAAGCCGCGCCGTAGTTACGCGCATAATGCAGATTAAGCGACGGGAACAGCCCTACCGTATCCCCCAGAGCGAAATTCTGGAGGATCAGGTACTTGCTGCCCAAATCGATAATCAGCACGACTACTACCAGCCATAGCCAGCGTAGTCCTGTTGAACAGAGTGGTTTACTCATCAGGCAAATTTACGTTGTTCGCCATTACCGGCGATGTTGCTGACACAGCGTCCGCAGATATCTGCATGTTCCGCCACCTTGCCGACATCAGTAGTGTAGTGCCAGCAGCGCGGACACTTATCACCCTCGGCACGCGTTACCACTGCCTGAACTGTCGTATTACCAGCATTGTACTGAATATTTTCATCATCAATACCCCCCGCTTGCTCAGAAATCACGAACTGGGAAGTAATGAAGATAAATCTGACCTCTTCACCCAACAGTTTTAGCTTCTTGATCGTACCGTTAGCATCGTCAGCATATTTCAGCGTCACTTTTGCTTCCAGGTTCGATTTGATGCCATTGGCTTTCTGATTTTCCAGCTCTTTGTTGACCTGGTCCTTGATATAGCGGACATCGTCCCAGAATGCGTCATTAAATTCTTCATTCTCTTCCAGGCCAAACAACCCGTCGTACCATTCGCCGGTGAAGACATATTTTTCACGCTCGCCCGGCAGGTAGCCCCAGATTTCATCAGCCGTGAAGGACATGATCGGCGCCATCCAGCGAACCAGCGCTTCTGCGATATGATACAGCGCAGTCTGGCAGCTACGACGCGCGACGCTATCAGCCTTCGCGGTGTACTGGCGGTCTTTGATGATGTCGAGGTAGAACGAACCCATTTCAACGGAGCAGAAGCGCATCAGGCGCTGTACCACCTCATGGAAGTCGTAAGCTTCGTATGCCTTCAGAATCTCTTGCTGCGCCGTTTTCGCGCAGCCCACCGCCCACCTGTCCAGCACAACCATCTCTTCCGGTTTGACCATATCGGTGGCCGGATTGAAGCCATTAAGGTTCGCCAGCAGGAAGCGCGCGGTATTACGGATACGGCGATAGCTGTCGGCAGCACGTTTCAGGATTTCGTCAGAGACCGCCATTTCGCCGGTATAGTCAGTAGACGCTACCCACAGACGCAGGATATCCGCGCCCAGTTTATTCATCACATCCTGCGGCGACACGGTGTTACCGATGGACTTGGACATCTTGCGCCCCTGACCATCGACGGTGAAGCCGTGAGTCAGTACCTGGCGGTATGGCGCTTTGCCTTTCATCGCCACGCTAATCATCAGGGAGGACATAAACCAGCCGCGATGCTGGTCAGACCCTTCCAGATACATATCGGCAGCATGACCGGCGAATTCCGGACGTGCATCAACCACGGAGTAACTGGTGGAACCGGAATCAAACCAAACGTCCAACGTATCCGGAACTTTCTCGTATTGATCGGCATCTTCGCCGAGGATCTCTTTCGGGTCGAGATCCCACCACGCCTGGATACCGTCAACTTCGACGCGTTTCGCTACCTCTTCCATCGCCGCCAGAGTACGCTCAATCGGCAGCAGCTCCTGCGTTTCTTTATGCACGAACAGCGACATCGGTACGCCCCAGGTACGCTGACGTGAGATACACCAGTCAGGACGGTTAGCGACCATTGATTCAATACGCGCCTGACCCCAGTCCGGGATCCACTGAACGCCTTTGATCTCTTTCAGCGACTGTTGACGAAGCCCTTCTTTATCCATGCTGACGAACCACTGCGGGGTCGCGCGGAAAATGATCGGCGTTTTGTGACGCCAACAGCACGGATAGCTGTGCTGCATTTTTTCGACATGCAGTAGCGCGCCTTTTTCTTTCAGCAGTTCAATAACGATATCGTTCGCTTTGAAGACGTTAACACCGTCAAGCGTTGGATATGTGCCTGGCAGGTAAGCGCCGTCCGGGCCAACCGGGTTAGCGGTTTCCAGGCCATACTTTTGACCGATCACGTAGTCATCCGGGCCGTGACCAGGGGCGGTATGTACCGCGCCGGTACCGGCGTCCAGGGTGACGTGATCGCCGAGGATCGCCGGCACGTCAAAGCCCATAAACGGATGGGTAAAGCGCAGCAGTTCCAGCTCCGCGCCTTTAACGGTGCCGAGAATGGTGTATTCAGCCGCGCCAATACGCTGCATGACGCTTTCAACCAGATCTTTCGCCAGAATCACCGCCTGGCCGTCAATCTGCACCAGCGCATAATCAAAGTCCGGCGCCAGGGAGATGGCGCGGTTAGCCGGTAGTGTCCACGGCGTGGTGGTCCAGATAACCAGCGACACAGGGCCGCTCACGCCCGGCAAACCAAACTTCGCTTTCACCGCATCCTGATCGACGGCGCGGAACGCCACGTCGATAGACGGCGACGTTTTGTCGTAATATTCAACTTCCGCTTCCGCCAGCGCGGAACGGCAGTCAACGCACCAGTGCACCGGCTTAGCGCCTTTGTGCAGATGACCGTTTTTGATAATTCTGCCCAGCGCGCGGATGATGTTGGCTTCGGTTTTGAAGTCCATGGTCAGGTACGGATGCGACCAGTCGCCCAACACGCCCAGACGAATGAAGTCTTTACGCTGGCCGTCAACCTGCGTAGCGGCATATTCGCGGCACTTGGCGCGGAATTCAGCGGCAGTGAATTTCTCGCCCGGCTTACCGAACTCCTGCTCGACTTTCAGCTCGATAGGCAGACCGTGACAGTCCCAGCCCGGCACGTAAGGCGAGTCAAATCCCGACAGTCCTTTGGACTTCACGATAATGTCTTTCAGAATCTTGTTAACTGAGTGACCAATATGAATGCTGCCATTCGCATATGGAGGGCCATCATGCAGAATGAAGGTTTTTTTGCCTTTTTTGGCCGCACGAATGATGCCGTACAGATCATCATCGGTCCAACGCGCCAGCATTCCCGGTTCACGCTTGGCGAGGTCGCCGCGCATCGGGAACCCTGTTTCCGGCAAATTCAGGGTCGATTTATAGTCACTCATCAGATTCTCGGTTCCGTATTTCGGTTTGATAAACACCGTCAGGGTTACACCTGCCCGGCTAGCCCAAAAAACTTGCGGGCCGTTAACTCATCGCGTGCGATTTGCGCTTTTAGCTCATCAAGCGACGCAAATCGCTGCTCATTACGTATCTTTTTACGCAGTATTACATCTATATGGCGACCGTAGAGGTCCATTACAACATCCAGCAGATGCACTTCCAGTTGTTGACGCACGCCAGCCACCGTTGGACGAGTGCCAATGTTCGCTACGCCGGGTAACGGCTTATCGCCAAGCCCGGTGACTTCCACCGCATAGACCCCTTTGACCGGGGAGACCTGACGGCGCAGCGGTAAGTTCGCCGTCGGGAAGCCAATGGTACGTCCCAGCTCGTCGCCATGAACGACACGCCCGGAAATAGTAAAGGGATGTCCCAGCAGGCTTTCGGCAAGCGCCAGGTTATCCTCCGCCAGCGCCTGTCTCACTGCGGTACTACTGATACGCACGCCGCCTTCACAAAAGGTTTGGGTGCTGGAAACCGCAAAACCATACTCCGCCCCCGCCTTCTGTAATAACAAGAAATCGCCCGCGCGGCTAGCACCAAAGCGGAAATCATCGCCGACGGCAAGAAATTGCACGCCAAGTCGCTCCACCAGCAGTTCGCTGATAAACGTTTGCGCCGTCAAAGCGGCAAAGCGGCGATCGAATTTCACGCACAGCACATAGTCCACGCCGCACTGCGCAAGGTAATGCAGTTTTTCACGCAGGCGCGTCAGGCGGGCGGGCGCTTTATCCGTCGCGAACAGCTCCAGCGGCTGCGGTTCGAAAATCATGACCACCACCGGCAGACCGCGTCTGCGTCCTTCTTCCTGCAAACCCTGCAGTAGAGCGCGATGCCCCCGATGTACGCCGTCGAAATTACCAATGGTCAGCACACACCCATGCGGGGCCTGACTGAGATTATGTATGCCGCGTATCAGCTTCATGTCTGACTCAAAACAGTGAAAATCGCAAGAGTATACCTTGTACAGCGGTCAAGGTTAACCGACTATTGCCCTGATGAAACATAAAGAAGATGCTTTTCATCGCCATGCGGCAAACTCCGCCCCAAAACCCGCCGCTTAATGCAATTTTTCTCATGGAAAGGCTGTATTCACAGCACGCAAGCTGGTAGAATCCTGCGCCATCACTACGCAACGAGTGCTGCAATTTAAACGGCGCTTATTTGCACAAATCCATTGACAAAAGAAGGCTAAAAGGGCATATTCCTCGGCCTTTGAATTGTCCATATAGAACACATTTGGGAGTTGGACCTTGGCTAATATCAAATCAGCTAAGAAGCGCGCCGTTCAGTCTGAAAAGGCTCGTAAGCACAACGCAAGCCGTCGCTCTATGATGCGTACTTTCATCAAGAAAGTATACGCAGCTATCGAAGCTGGCGACAAAGCTGCTGCACTGAAAGCATTTAACGAAATGCAACCGATCGTGGACCGTCAGGCTGCTAAAGGTCTGATCCACAAAAACAAAGCTGCACGTCATAAAGCTAACCTGACTGCACAGATCAACAAACTGGCTTAATCGCCTGCTTGTTATCAGCTTTGTAGAAAAACCCGCGTAAAGCGGGTTTTTTTATGCCTGCTATCTGCCGTTTTGCTCGACAACCGCTGGCTCTGACCTCACTCGTTCACGCTCTTCCTGACCAGCCTATTTTTTCAGCTACCCCTCCCTCAGTCACGTAATACTTGAAAGTTATTTTCTTTCACTGTTTTCCTTTTCTTATTTCATTACTGAAAAAACTGTGACCACCTTAGCAAATAAAAACATCGCTCATTCAAAAACTAATAAACGCAATCCTGATGTAAGATTTAATAATTGATTGATGCCGTCGGGTTAACTACTTTTCATGTACACCTTACTTACTCATTTTAATCTGAGGTTAAATTCAAAAACGACATAAAAATAATATTCAAAACTTGCTTAGAAAGTAGAGGTTGTTTTTCTGGGCGTATCGTACCAATATCGGAGTTATCATTATGAGTTCTGTCATTGAGGATACCCAGCCTTCCGGGTCAGCATCATTGTCTTTACTACAGCGTATTAGCTACGGCTCTTTGGATGTGGCGGGTAATCTGCTGTACTGCTTCGGTTCAACGTACATTTTATATTTCTACACAGACGTTGCGGGCATTAGCCTTGCCGTAGCAGGCGTTATCCTGCTGCTGGCGCGTATTATCGATGGCATAGACGCCCCCATATGGGGGATCATCATCGATAAAACACGTTCACGCTACGGTAAATGTCGTCCCTGGTTTTTATGGTTACCGCTGCCTTTTGCGGTATTCAGTGCGCTGTCATTTTGGTCTCCAGATATCAGTATGACAGGAAAAGCCATCTATGCAGCAATATCTTATATGATTGCCAGCATTCTATTTACCGGACTTAATACACCACTCAGTGCAATATTACCCCTGATGACCTTATCTCCCAAGGAAAGACTGGTTTTAAATTCCTGGCGAATGACCGGTGGGCAAATTGGGGTTTTATTAATGAACGCGACCGCCTTGCCGTTAGTCGCTTTTTTAGGTAACGGTGATGATCACGCTGGTTTTATTTATACGGCAATTACGTTTGCCATTATATCCTGCGCGCTAACGCTCTTTGCGTTTAAAAACATTCGTGAAATGGATACGGATAAAATACAGCATGAACCTAAGTTGCCGATGAAAAAAAGTTTCGCGGCGATGAAAGGTAACTGGCCGTGGATCCTGATGGTGCTGGCTAATCTGATCTTCTGGATTGCCCTACAGCAGCGCAACACGACCATTGTCTATTATCTGACCTACAACCTCGACCGTAAAGATCTGGTACCGCTGATTAACAGCCTGGCGACGATTCAGATCCTGTTTATCATCGCTATCCCCTTCTTTAGCAAATATCTGGCTAAAACCTGGATATGGGTAGGCGGTCTGCTGGTCGCCACGTTTGGCGGCGTCATGATGTGGCTGGCAGCGGACAACATTACTTTCCTCATCGCCGCCTGGATACTCGGCAATATCGGCAGCGGTATCGCCTGCTCAATGCCGTTTGCCATGCTGGGCTTCGCCGTTGATTTTGGCGCCTGGAAGACCGGTATTAAGGCTACCGGCATTCTTATCGCCTTCGGCAGTACCTTCTGCATCAAGATGGGTAGTGGCCTCGGCACCGCTTTCGCCGCCTGGATCATGAACAGTTTTGGCTATGTCCCCAACCATGCCCAGAGTGCTGCGGGTCTGGAGGGCATTATCTGGGCCTTTATCTGGGCACCCGCCCTACTCTTCGCGCTCGCAGCGATCCCACTACTTTTCTTTCGCAAATACGAAGCGATGGAAGAGAAGATTCGCCACGATCTGGAAACCGTCAACTCATAACGTTCTTTACCTTCACCCTCGAATATGGGAGGCACCACCATGCCATTTATGCAACAAGACCCGCGTCGTCTGGTCTGGCAGCAAAACGATCGCTATTTATGGATTGAACCCTGGGGCGAGAACAGCCTGCGCGTACGCAGCGGCCGTCATCTGCCGGTAATGAGAAATGAAGACTGGGCATTGACTGAGCCAGTCGCAGAAAGCCAGTGCCACATTGATTATGAGCACCACCAGGCAACGCTGACCAACGGCAAAATTATCGCTATCGTCAATCAAAAAGGACAGGTTACCTTTTACCGCCATCCACACAAACCCCTGTTGCAGGAGTTCTGGCGCCTGCGGGGCGAAATTGGCGAGGATGAATCATCTCACGGCCAGTACGTCAGCGCACTCAACCTTGAGGGACGCGAGTTCCGCCCTATTCAGGGTGGGAAATATTCACTGAAAGCCCGCTTCGAGGCCACCGAAGGGGAAAAAATTTATGGTATGGGGCAGTATCAACAGGCCAACCTGGATCTCAAAGGATGCGTGCTTGAGCTGGCGCAACGTAACTCCCAGGCCTCAGTACCGTTTATGCTCTCCAGTCTGGGCTACGGATTTTTATGGAACAACCCGGCAGTCGGACGCGTAACCTTTGCCCAAAACGTTACCGAATGGGAAGCGCAGGTCAGCGAACAGCTGGACTACTGGATCACGGCTGGCGATACCCCGGCAGAAATTAGCCGGGCTTACGCGCTGGCTACCGGCACGCCGCCGATGATGCCGGACTACGCCATGGGCTTCTGGCAGTGCAAACTCCGTTATCGTACGCAGGAAGAGCTGCTGGAGGTCGCCCGCGAATATAAGCGCCGCAATCTGCCTATCTCAGTGATCGTAATCGACTTCTTTCACTGGCCGAATCAGGGTGACTGGATGTTCGATGCGCGCGACTGGCCCGATCCTGATGCCATGATTGCCGAGCTGAAATCGCTGGGAATTGAGCTGATGGTCTCCGTCTGGCCGACGGTGGATAACCGTACCGAAAGCTATCGGGAGATGCGCGAAAACGGCTGGCTGGTACAAACGGAACGTGGCTTGCCGATCAATATGGATTTCCTCGGCAATACCACTTACTTTGATGCGACTCATCCGGGCGCGCGCGACTACGTCTGGGGCAAAGCCAAACGCAACTATTACGATAAAGGCGTGAAGTTATTCTGGTTAGATGAAGCCGAACCTGAGTTCAGCGTTTACGACTACGACAACTATCGCTACCATGCCGGGCCGGTACTGGAAGTGGGCAATATCTACCCACGTATGTACGCTAAAACCTTTTTTGACGGCATGAAAGCCGATGGCGAAGACCAGGTTATCAACCTGCTACGCTGCGCCTGGGCCGGCAGTCAGAAGTACGGCGCTCTGGTCTGGTCTGGGGATATTCACTCCTCGTTTAGATCGCTGCGCAACCAGTTTGCTGCCGGACTCAATATGGGAATCGCGGGGATACCGTGGTGGACGACGGATATCGGCGGTTTTCATGGTGGCAATATTCACGACCCGAAATTCCATGAATTGCTGATTCGCTGGTTCCAGTGGGGCGTCTTTAGCCCGGTGATGCGTCTGCACGGCAACCGCGATCCGCAGATTTTACCCGCGCAACCATACCGGGATGGTATCGCCCAGTGCCCTACAGGTGCGCCGAACGAGGTCTGGAGCTACGGTGAGGAAGTATGCGACGTACTGACAGGTTGCCTGGCGTTGCGAGAAAAACTCAAGCCCTATATCAAAGCGCTGATGGAGGAAACCCATAAGCACAATACGCCAGTGATGCGCCCCCTGTTCTTTGAATTCCCCGAACAGGAAACAAGTTGGGCAATCACCGACCAGTATTGTTTTGGTCCTGACCTGCTGATCGCCCCCGTCATGCATGAAGGTATGCGCGAACGTGATGTCTGGCTACCGGAAGGGGAAACATGGACGGATCTTGCGACCGGTGAAAGCTATTCAGGAGGGCAGACGCTGCATTACGCTACGCCACTGAACAGAATTCCGGTGTTTATCCGCGAAGGTGGGCAGTACCGTAGCCTGCTGAACTTGTAGAATGATTCCGGCTGCGGGCTAGTTCCGCAGCCGGAAGTATTACAGTAGGTACGTCTACTGTAGCTTAAACAATGCCGAGTAGTCCGCATTGCAAATACGCTGCACCGCCGGATGCTGGATCATTCTCTCGGCAAAAATCGCATGATATTCTTCCATGACATTCTCCACGCGCCCAATCTCTATTACCGACTCATCGGCATAAAAATCCAGCGAATAAAGGCTCGGCGCCACAAAAATCGCATCGTGCGTCGCGCCAAACGCCTTCATTAAGGCCGCGTCATCAAATTCGCCGAGGATCTCAACCTGCAACCCCTGCGAATTAAACCAGTTCAACAATTTACGCCCCAGCATCGAGCGCCGTCCCGGCACCAGCAAACGTCGCTCTTCCAGGCAGGCAGGGAACGCTTTTTCGGGAAGTGGATTCGTACACCAGAAACTGACGCTACATTCGCCGATTTTGACTGAGAATAGCCCCTCCTGCTGCGTGGAATCTATCGGGCAGTCGGAGATAATCATATCCAGCTTGTGCTGGCTGAGCTGTTCGAGCAACATTTCGTGCGTGGACTCGAAGCAACGCAGATGTATGGGTTCGTCTACCACCACCGCCGCATCCAGAACGCTGCTGACCAGACGCTTGGATAAAGCATCGGCGACGCCGACATCAAACAACAGGTTTGATTCTTTGCGGTAATTGACGATATCCAGCATCTCCTGGCTTAGCGTAAACATTTTGTCCGCATAGCGAAAAACCAGCTCGCCCAGTTCGCTGGGTTCAAGACCGCGTCCCTTACGTTTAAATAGCTTCCCCTGTAAACGCTCTTCCAGGGCTTTAATTTGACCAGTAATGGTTTGCGGCGTCAGAAAAAGCGCCTCTGCGGCACCCACGACAGAACCTTCTTTATAGACATGCCAGAAGTAATAAAGATGGTTGTAGTTAATATGAGACATGCTCATTCCTCTCCCTGTTCAATGTCGCAAGGGAGCGATACATCGCTCCCCCTTTCCTTCGTACTGGTTATGCCGGCGCGTTCAAACGCGCGCGCAACCAGCTATACCCCACCACTGCGGAGAGCAATGAACCAATCAAAATGCCCAATTTCGCCCAGTTAATAAGTTCCGGATCGACATTGCCAAATGCCAGGCTGGCGATAAAGATGGACATCGTAAAGCCAATGCCACACAAAATGCCGACCGCCATGATTTGCTGATAAGTGGTCCCCTGCGGCAGATGCGCCAGCTTGAAACGCAGCGCCAGCCAGCAAAACAGGCTAATCCCCAGCGGCTTACCAATCAGCAGACCGGCAATAATTCCCAACGGCAGCATGGAGGTCAGACCGTCAATCGTGACGCCCTGAAGAGAAACACCGGCATTCGCAAAAGCGAAGAGCGGCAGGATCAGGTACGCGACCCACGGGTGCAGAACATGCTCCAGACGCTTGGCCGGCGAGCGACCGTGTTTTTCTTTCAGCGGAATAAAGAAACCGACAATGACGCCTGCCAGCGTCGCGTGAACGCCGGACTTCAGTACCGCCGTCCACAGCACTGCCCCGACCAGAATATATACCCCTGTCCGTCTGACGCCGCACAGGTTCAGCAGCGCCAGCACGGCAATCGCGAACGCCGCCACGCCCAGCGATACGATAGAAAGATCGCTGGTATAAAACAGTGCGATAATAACGATGGCGCCGAGATCATCGATGATCGCCAGCGCCATCAGGAATATTTTCAGCGCCAGCGGAACCCGGCTGCCCAACAGCGCCAACACGCCCAGCGCAAAGGCGATATCCGTCGCGGCAGGAATAGCCCAGCCCTCGCGAGTGACCGGATCGGAGTAGTTAAAGGCCAGATAGAGCAATGCCGGTACAATCATCCCGCCGATGGCGGCAATCACCGGAAAAGCGGCCTGGCGCAGACTGGCTAACGAGCCTTGCATCAGTTCGCGCTTAACTTCCAGGCCAATCAACAGGAAAAACACGGCCATCAGCGCATCGTTGATCCACAGCAGCATGTTTTTGTTGATTTCAAGCGCCCCAACCCGTAGCTGAACCGGCGTCTCCAGAAAATCATGATACCATCCACTGGTCGCGCCCATATTGGCCATCAGCATAGCCAGCGCAGCGGCGATGATGAGAATGATGCCCCCAGAGGCATCGCTGCTAAAAAATCGGTGCAGATGTTTCACTTTTTATTCTCTCAATCAGGTGAATTCTTCGAATCTACTATCTTACCTCGCCTGACTCATCGTTAAAATTAGATTATATATGATGAATAGCTCGTTTTTTACGAAATGAAGTCCGACTTACGCCGGACTTTTTTAGTGCAGTCAGTCATTGATGATAGACCGCTACGCGTACAGATCCATTTTATACACCCGGAAACTGGTAATATCGTAGCGATAGCCTTCCCCGTTCGTTTCCGCGTTTTTGTAGTAACCTGACGTCATGGTCGCTTCAAAAAGCACGGTTTTCTCCGTAGGCGCAATCTCCTGTAAAATTAGCAGCCCCATCGCCTCGCTGCCCGCCTGCGGATCGATAATATCGCTCTCGCCAGGCTGGCAAGAGATGGCGCGGCCATAAGCGGATTAAGAATAATCAGCGCATTTTGTACTGTATTACTTTCTGTAATCTGGCTGAGGCTGTGCTCATAAATCGCCGTATGGTTGAGCACCATCGCATTTTGCTTATCAAGCCTCTGATTGACGGCAAGACACGGGGCAGGAAGCGTATTCTTTTGATGTTTGAACGGCCCCATGATCTCTCCAGTATATCGTTGTCGTTCCTTGCTGGAACAACGAAATAGATACGCTGGAGAGGGTTGGGCTGATAATCAAAAGCCATCGACTCAGCTCTATCACACGGCATGCGATGCGTTATCCGACCTTACGGGATTGATTATATTCATACTTCAGATAATCCAGCGTTGCCGTCACATTTGCCGGTGACAGACGATTAAGCTGCGCCAAAAAAGGATGCGCATACAGATAATTAATGAACGCCGTCGCGCCTTGTAACGTAGCATAACGTTGCTGGGTAATTTTTTTATTACCGGTGAGATTACACACCGCCATAGCATAATCGCGGGTAGAAAAAGTACGCCAGACATTGTTACGGATACCGCCGCTTAAAAACAGGCGTGGCGGAATATCTTTTTGCAGCGGCGTCGTACCGCGTTCTTTGACAAATGAAATATGGCAACGGCCCTGATGGACATGCGGCATATTCGCCATCATGCATCCCCCCAGAATAAAGCATTCATGATCGAGGTAATGCTGAACGTTTAAGGAGCGTTCGTCCGTCAGCATCCGCACCAGTTCAAAATGGCGGTAGGCAGGCAACACCGGCTTTACGATCATTCCGGAGTCATTCTTATATAACGAGGCCGGACCGTAGTCGATATCAAATAAAGTTTCGCGGCGCGCTGTAATCGCTTCCTTACGTTGCACCATATGCGCCAGCGTACCCGGAGGTAGCCGTTCTTCATAATACGACTGATACTGCCAGGCTTTATCCAGCGGCTGTGCTGAATAATTTGACGAAATCGCCACCACCCTTCCGCTTTGTTCTTCTGCCGTCACCAGAACATACAGGCTGCTGTCTCCACCGTTATAGTTCACCCTGAAAGCGCGGGTGCTGAGTGCGATATCGAAGGCCGGAAACTGCTGGCATCGCTCTGCAAGGTTTGCATTACGGGATAGTTTAAACAGCGCCCGGTTAAGACCTGTGCTGTCTAATTTCAGCTGTGAGCGGATCCCGGCAAGCGACGTCCCTTCCTCAATTAGGGTTGCCAGCTCGTCCTGTCGGCAATCGCTTTTTGCCTTTTCGGGGACGATGAACGTTTTCCGACACTGACTACACGCCATGCGGTGTTCGCCCTGAGTCGAGAAGCCGTATTTCTTTAATGAGGTGCTGCCGCAGGCAGGACACTGTTTGACCAGGCCTTTCCATCCCCGGTTTACCGTGTGGCGAAAAAGATTTAACGCCCCAGCGGAAATAACAGGAAACAGGAAACCACATTCCCGACAAAGAACATCTTTTCCCTGGCGGACATAATCCGGACTGTTCAACACGCCCAGATTTTTACATCCCGGCGTTTTACAGCAGTCCACATTAATATTGGCAAACATGCGTTCCTCCTTGAGCATTACTTAAAAAAAACAGACCGGATCTCCGCCGGTGACAGGTTATTTACGTAAAGGGTTTTCATCGCTTTCATCATTGGCGCGGTATGAGAGAAAAAGCACTGATAGCCGGCACAAAGATAGTTTTGCTTCATCGGTCCGCAAGCCGAAGGCAAAAAGCGGTGTTTAGGGCAACCGCCATAACAGGCGAATTGCCACGGGCAGGTATGGCATTCCTGCGCCATCGTGCGGCTTTTATCGAGACCAAACTGCTGGTTTTGCGCGCTATTATTCATCTGACGCAGCGGCGTGTCGTTAATATTGCCGAGCTTATATTGCGGGTAAACGAAATGATCGCAGTTATACACATCGCCATTCATTTCCATTGCAAAAGCGCTACCGCAAACGGGCGCAAAAACGCAAACCTGAGGGGGGAGTCCACACCATGCCGCCAGCGTTTGTTCAAAGAGTTGAATGCCGATATCACCAATATCTTCGCGGATCCAGATATCAAAAATGGCATTCAGGAACTTTCCAAACTGTAATCCGTCCACTGACCAGGGGGTTACTGCGGTTTGCTCGTCCTGCGGATGCGCCAGCATTCCGTCTTTATTTGCCGCTCTTTCCACTAGCGGAATAAACTGCATATAGCGGCTGCCGATAGATTTCAGATACGCATAAACCCGCTGCGGGTGCAGCATATTGCTCTGACTCACCACCGTGAGAGTATTAAATTCAACGCCATGACTCGCCAGGCATTTTATCGCCTGTTCAACTTTATGATGGGTAGGTTGCCCTGCGCGAGTTACTCGCCATTCGTCGTGCAGCGCCGCATCGCCATCAATCGAAATACCAACCAGAAAGTCATGCGCCCTGAAGAATCTCGCCCATTCATCATCAATCAGAATGCCATTGGTCTGAAAAGTATTAACGATGGCTTTTCCATTAGCATAACGTTGCTGGAGCGCTACAGCCTGGCGGTAAAATGGCAGCCCCATCAGCGTCGGTTCCCCACCCTGCCACGCAAAAATCACTTCATCCACGTCCTGCGCCGCAATATGCTGTTGCACAAACAACGCCAGCGTTTCTTCCGTCATCTTGTAATGGTTTTTTCTATCGGGATAGAGCATTTCCTTTTCCAGATAGAAGCAATATTTACAATCAAGATTACACACCGACCCGGTCGGTTTGATCATTACCTGACAGCTTTTCCGTTGCATATTTTCCGTATCCCTAAAATAAAAGAACCTGACTCAGCACGAGGGCGCTGAATCAGGCGGGCAGAGCCCTAAGTGGCATACTTAATTTTTTATAATTATCCTTTTAGCCCCAGGTCACCGGCGTTGGTTTGTCGCCACGGGCTTTCATTAATGAGTCGTTATCGATGTCCTGTTTCATTTTCAGGAACTTGCCATACAGCTGTTTTTCAATTTCAGGCTGTTTGCCAATTTGGTTCAGCGTTTCGAACCGATCTTTTTTCAGGTTATAGAGGTATTTAGGTTTATTTTCACGATCGATGATCATTTTCCAGTCACCGTCGCGGATCGCCCATTCATCGGTCGGATCATCCTGGAACGGCATATCAATACCGAAGATCAGCGGCTTATTACGTTTTAACGTTTTCTGCTCCAACAGCGGAACCAGCGATTGCCCGTCGTATGTACGATCAGTAGGCAGTTTGAAATCCATCATGTTCGCCAGCGTCGGCATCCAGTCCAGACCATACACAGGCGTATCGGTAACGACGCCCTGTGGAATGTGTTTACCGTATTTGATAATTGCCGGAACGCGAATACCGCCTTCCCACAGGTTATCTTTACGTCCGCGCAGACCGTCAGTCTCGCCTGCGAGGTTCAGCTCGTAGACTTTACGCGCTTCACGCGTCACCGGGCCGTTATCACTGGTGAAGATGACAATGGTATTATCTTCTTCCCCCATCGCTTTAATTTTATCCAGTACTTTACCGACTTGCGCATCCATATAGCTGATATTGGCGTAATATTCACCGGTACCGCGCCACGGTTTATCCGCCCAGTCGCCGTAGAACAGATCGGGATGCTGCTTCTGGTATTCGCTCATGTATTGTGAATACATATCGAGGTATTTTTTCGGCGAGGCCAGTGGGCTGTGAACTTCCGTAAAGGCAACGTATAAGAAGAACGGTTTGTCGTCTTTCTTGTTATCTAGCCAGTTCACCACTTCAGAACTGACAAATTCGCCGCTGATGCTATCGGCACGATCAATATGTTTGCCGTTACGCATCCAGCCGGTTGGGTGGACGACGCCGTAACGCGGGCGCTCTTTGGCATTATCCAGCGTAGCATCGGTCACAAAGCCAGCCGGGTTCACCAGAGAGTAATCAAAACCTAACTCTTTCGGCTGCGGCTGATCGGTACGATCGCCCCCGGCGTTGAGATGCAGTTTACCCATCATCGCGGTATCGTAACCCTGCTGTTTCAGCAGATTGGCTATGGTCAATTCGTTACGTCCAATAGAAACATTAGTACCTTCAGGGATCCAGGAGCGTACACCGGTGCGGAAGGGCATACGGCCTGTTAACATCCCGGCGCGGGAAGGAGAACACAAAGGAGCCGGCGCATAGTATTCAGTGAATTTGACCCCTTCTTTCGCCAGGCGGTCAATATTCGGGGTTTTCACTATCTGGTGACCGTAAGTCGCCAAATCACCATAGCCAAGATCATCTGCCACAATAAAAACTAAGTTCGGGCGTTTTTCGGCAGCCGCGTGCACGACAGATAACGTACTTGTCGCACAAAGCGCCAGTCCAATCATGCTGGCAATGACTGTTTTTTTCATTTCAACTCCTTTGATTTTATTTAAAATGAATATCCGACCATATAAATCATCTGGTCTCCATATCCGTCATAACCTAGTTTGTTCGCGAAATAACGATATGTCACAGTAGCTTTCCAGCGGGGATAAAATTTCCATGCCAGTGTTAATCCACCATTTAATCCATTTCGACCGAATTGCTGCTCCGTATAAGCGTCATTTCTATCTAGTTCGATTTCATTCCAGTCAGATAAAACAAAATCTTCACCAAATAAATTAAAATTATAGGCTGCAGTCCAGCCAATAACATAGCCATTCCAGCCGCTTGTCTGCCCATATTTCTGCGAGACATAATCACCAGATTGATTATGCAGATCAATATAGGGTTTGAAGAACCCCCAACTCCCGCTCCAACCTAAATACCCCGCTCCATAAAACATATCGAGGTCATCGCCCCATGAGTTATCCCATTGACCATATATCTTACCGAAGAAAGTATAATCTGAATCAAAGAGTCGTACATGAGTCATGGCAGAAACAGTATGATTTCTTCCAGCAACAGCGTGATTTAACACGTTGCTTTCAATAAATGAATAGAATTCTGCCTCTTTGAAATTGACACCAAAGTCAGCAGTTACTTTCCACACCTCCCCACGATGTACATTGACGAATCCACTATTCCAGTCAGCATAACCGGCATTAATTGATCCAAATGAATTCTTATATTCCAGTGCATGTACAGAATGGCTAAAAACAGTAGATATTGTAAGTAAGAGACTAAATAATACTGTTCGCTTTATCAGAGACATTGAATATATTTCCCATAGTTATATTTTATTCATCAATGAATATGTTTTACTCCGGTGTCGAAGTTTAACCAAATCTAGTTATAGAATAGTGATATAAATCTCACATCACGCAGGATAAAAGTATTTAAAAATAATGTGTCGAGAAATGTTTTTTTATAAAAAATAACTCAATGTTTATTATTAAATCAACACTTCATCTTTTTAGGTCATACCGCAGATTTAGTGTTGTACTAAGCTTTACCTTTTGGATAACTGATAGCAAAGATTGATGTGATTTGCCCCGCTGTTCCGTAACTCAGGGGGTGATCCGAAACGGTCATTTCCCCCTCAGGAGTGCAACTCTATCGCTGTAAGCAATACCTGAAAACCTGCCAGCACAGCCATCACAACAACGGTGCCCTCCATCACACCATTATTGATATGACGATGATTACCTGCTCGGCGATGTTCTGAGTATGTATCCTTTTACTAACGACGTAATGAACGTGGAAATTAGCGGTAAAGATCTGAAGGCGATGATGTCTCATGCAGCCGATCCGAAGAACGGCATGCTGCATGTGTCGAAAACGGCCAAATTCAAACACTACAACACAAAACCGCTGGGACAGCGTATTGTCGAATTTGATATCAAAGGTAAACAGGTCGCAGACAAGATATTCAGTACCGTCGCGCTGACTCCTTTATCGGTAAAGGCCGTGGCGGATTTGACTTCACGAAAGGTAAAAATGTCAAAGACATTAAAGGGCTGTAAACCTCGCAGGCAATTGCTGATTATATGGAACATATCAATAACATCGTTCCGGATCACACCATGCGTGTTGACGACATCAGTAAATAAAACAACTCTCATGCGGTCGTTACCCGGTGGCGGCAGATTGATATTATCTTCGCGGAAACGGTAATTACCGTTGTCAAAAACCAGAAACTCCACGATACCCGGTTCGCTGCTTTCAACTCAGACACCAGGATAAAGGCTTAACGGCGCGGTGCCATAAGGATTAAGGTAATAACGGCATGTGTATATGTATTGTCATCACGAATTTGGTCGAGGAGCTGTTGGTATATGGCGTTATGGTTTTGCACCATCGCGTTATCGGTATCAATTTTCTGATTCATCGGCGCTCTTGGTGCAGGCATGGCGAGTGAGGACTGTTGGTTTACGTACATAATGCTCTCCAGACTATACGTTATGAGACTTCTGCAATGCAGAGGCAATTTCTCTGCCCGTCCAACATAATATTCCGAAGATGTTCAGCATAGTTATCATGTATAACGCAATAACAAAAAAAATCATAAAAATATTTTATATCGCCATCTACTCATAAAATTTCATCCTGAGAAAGCAAGTCATCATCGAATATTTATTTAGTTCTTTTTACCTATATCCTATAGCATCCATAAGACCGACCAATAGGCCGAAATAAAAGTTACACCAGATAACATAAATTATCATTCAAGCACATAAAAAATGCTTAACCTAAAATCATAGCACCACTTAATAAAATTAATCATAAACGGTGGCAAAATATTATTTTTATGTCCTTTTTTGTAACTAACCGCATTTTCAAATTAATGAATCACAACAGACAATTCTCATCAACTGAATAAAAAATAATGACATACATATTATTTACCGCTCAAAAACATGGTTTGAGAATCCTTAAACGACACGTTATATGCATACCTCATTAAATATTGATAAAACAGAATCAACATGCTTATAGAAAGAACACAAAAACAATAACACAATAACATTTATTTCACTTAAACAATTTAGCCAATTTAATGACAGTTGATTTTTCAGGCCTGTCGCCCCAACCTATCCTTGCTCATAGCATAGCGGACACGTTGCAACGATGCTGACTATACGGAACAAGTGGGATGTCATGGCCTGAAAGCACAAATGGAGTAATCATGAGACAGCATAAAATAAATAATGAGTTTATTTACAATGAATCATTAAGGGAAATCACGTCCTTGCGCAGCAATGCAGCGTTCAAAATGACATTTATGCGGGCCTGGTGCCTAAGCTATTTAATAGAAAACGCACATCAGGAATTGATTATCCGTGAAGGTGTCGCGTACGCAGTTTGGGGAGAGCGAAGTCAATTTGTTAGCGATGCTAATTTGACGCAACTTCTTTATCTGCTGCGACGAGATTTACAACAAATCGGGCTTTTCGAACTGTTTGTTACGCTCCCCAGGCAGGGGATAAAAATCGATGAAAGATTTATCATTGACGCTGCTGACATACCGCCACAAGCTATTCAATATCATACTCACCGATGTAATAAAATTATATCCATTGGTATTCCCACTCTTTTTTTATTGATGGTACTTTTCTTTTTAGCGCCGTTTATCTGAAGATAAAGTCTGTAGACCGTGTCCCGGGAAGGTGAGAACATTTTTCATAATATCCTCACACGACACTGACGGGACACTACCTGCGGTCTGCTACGCGGTTCAGTCATAGACAATGCGTAGCACTGTTAATTGCTTATCTTCATCCAAATAATCTCGTTTTACCGTTGCATGAGGAGACGATATCGGCGTGATAATATTCTCGACAATAATATAACGTTCAACTCCCTCTTTATTATGGCATTGAATTTCTAAGGTTCCTACGTCATTCCAGCAGCCTGCCTCAACAACCGATCCCATAAAATGAATCTGAGCGGTCGGTTTCGCTGTCCCTTCATGAACGATAAAGGAAAGTAAAATCACCGGTATGACGCAACGCATAGACTTCATTTTACTTTCACTCCTGTGCGTTCTCCTCTGAGCGAATATCACCCCTTCGCTTTCTGAATCGCCATTTGCAACATATCCTGAGTCGTGCTTCCCGGGATCACGGTCACCCGTTTTACATCACCGTTTTGCGTCTGAGGCATGACGACAAAAGCAGGCGTGCCGCTAAAATCCATATGCTGCGCCAGTGCCTGGTTAGTGAGGAGCGCATCATGTACTGCACCGCTGCTTTGCGCTTCTTTTACGACGGCCAACTGCGTCGGCGTTAGATAATGTTGCGCCAGGGTATAGACATCGTGTTCCGTTAACGCGCCTTCCACCTTCCCTGTGGCATAAAGCGCATTATGCCAGTCGAGATATTTTGCCCCGCCCTGGGTGAGCCATACCTGTTCGCCGACTCTTGCCGCCAGTCCGGATACCGGCCAGCGGGAGGAAAAAATAGGAAACTCTTTGAAAATAAACCGGGTATCCGGGTTCGCCTTAATCAGGTTTTCGACCACAGGCGCCATTTTGCTACACCACGAGCACTGGTAATCAAAGAACATCACCACCGCCGCTTTTGCCTCGTTTGGTCCAACGGAAGGACTGCTGCTACTGAGCAACTCAGCACGATACTGTAATGCCAGTTGAACATACGCCTGTTGTTGCGCAATCTGCTGACGCTGATGCAATGTCTCGCTGGCGGCGACCAAAAATTCCGGATGTTCGGCCAAATACGTTGCCACCACCTCTCCCACTTTATCCGGATGACTGACGATGTAGGCTTCCGCCGTCGGGCCAATTTGCGACGTCGGGGCAGAATCGGCGGCGATTGCCGAGGCGGATACGGCAACGCCTGCCAACGTCAACATCGCCAGTCGGGAAAGTTTTAACGCGTGATAATACATAATAAAAGTCTCGTTCGATAAGATCGGAAAGCCTCCCGCTATCGGGAGACGCCTGAAAAATAGGTTAATGAATACGCGTCAGATCCACGGTTTGCGCTGGCATTACCCGCCCATAGTCATTAATACTTTGCCAGCGCACAGTGCAGCGAACCGTGTGCCAGCACCAGTCCGTTTGACGCGTTGCAAAGGGAGCCACGACCCCGGCGTTGTCCTGGGCGCGCTCGTTAGCGCGTAATAAAAAGAGCGTAACGTAATAGGGTGTCGGATTGCGTACCGTCGCGCCATCGGGGGTAAGCGACCAGATCAGATGCCGGTAGGCCTGCTGCGGATTGCCGGCGAGTCCCTCAGGGCGATAGAGCAATTTTAAAGCCGAACGAAACGCCATTTGTACACGGTTCGCTTCCGGTTTACCGGAGGGAATAGCGGCGATACTCAAGGTAAACAGACTTTCCCTGTCGGCGGGTAGCGGTCCGCCGGTATAAACCACCCGCATTGAGTTTTCCTGGCGCGCTGAAAGCATAAATAATGGCGGCGTGACCACGAAGGGCGTGATATTCCCTTCGTTTTTGGTTCCAGGCCAGCGGCCACCAGGTAAAATATGCGTATCAATTAACCAGGACGCTTCTGAATGGTTACTTACCGGTACGCTTAATGCCGGGGCGCCCGCATGATAGATAAAGCGAGTACCGCCAATTACCACGCCAGCCTGCGCCCATGATATGGGAAGCAAGCACCAATATATCGCGCAGCGTAAAAAGAACTTATTCATAGGCAAGAATGAAGGTGGCGGAGGCATTGGCGTCCCCGGGCGTTACCGCGCCGCCATCGGCAAGATAACGCGCGTAAAATTGCAGATGCGCCGACGCCTGACCCGGACTAAGCGTCACCACATCACTCTCCTGCCCCAGTGGGATTAAGGTTTTATTTTGATCATAAAGCGCAATCCCAATGCCTGAAGCGTCGCTTTCCCCTGCGGTAAGCGCCAATAAATCCGTATTACGACTGTCCGCCGCACCGCTAAAACTGACCGTTACGCCGCTGGCAGTGCTGCCGCAGTTTTGTAAATCGATAGCAAAAGGTTGCCATGCGGAACCGTCGCCTGCGCGATAAAACTGCCGTTGAGAAACCGCGCCCATCGCCACGTTAATATTTTCCGAGCCTGGAGAGAGCGAACACGTATTGTCCGTGATGGTTCCGGAGACATAGACCCGGCCATCGTGCGCCTGGACGCCGGATGCCGCCAGCAGCATCCCGATGCCGTACAGGATATCGTTACGCATAATTACGATGGCTCCTCATTCATACTGCATATCGAAATACATGACCGCCGTCGCGTTCCCGGACGTGACCGTAGGCCGGGTCGATTTATAGCGAATATAAAAAGACAGCGTGTTGCGTCCGGCTTTCAACGGATAGACCACCGAGTCGGCATTATTGATACTGATGGTATCCTGATCATCATTCAGAATTTCCACCCCAACCCCGCTTGCTAACATGTTTCCGCTTCCCATCCCGGTATCGGTGATCGCCAGTAGCGCGGGATTGTCCGGATCGGGTTCGCCGGTAAACCAGATCTTCGCCCCGGCAATTCCTCGGGAACAATTTTTGAGGTTGATATTAAAGGGCTTAAATTTTGTCGTTGTTCCTGTCGAAGGAAAGTCGCCAACCGCAAACTGTCCTAAATCAATACTTTGACTGAGGCTGGAGATATCTATGTCGCAGGTTTGCGCCACAATAGTGCCGGTAAATTCGAGGTTATAAGCGAGGTCGTCAGCGCTGGCATTGATTTGTGGACACAACATTAGTCCCATGGCAAAAAGAGCGCAGTGTGATCTGTTCATTTAGTCAAAGTCCACTCGCAGGCTGGCCAGTGCGGTAAACGCCCCTTCCGCTGGCGTTTCGCCTGTTGTACTCACCGGGTAGGCTTGCAATGTGATGTTAGCGCGTCCGGCGCTATCGGTGATAAAAGGCGCGACGCTCTGTACATCATTGGGGATAAGCGCGTTTCCTTCATCGGTTTCGACCACTACGCCGACATCGGCATTATCCGAAGCGATAGCCTGGGGAACGTGGCTATCCGGCGTAGCGATAAGACGCATTGTTAAATTGACCTGCGAATCCAGACCGCTGCACTTTACCGGTACGCTGAATTTTTTCGCTCGTACCCCCTCCGGCTTTTGGCCTGCATGGTTGAAATTGCCGCTGTATAATGCGCCGAAATTTACCAGAATCGTTTGTCCGGCGTTGATTTCACAGCTTTGCGGTACGGTCACCGTTCCACTATAAAGAATGCTGTACACGACATCTGTCAGCGGATCGCCTGCGGCGGTCATGACATAAACATTGAACATAGTCTTAGGACTAATATTCACCGTGCCGACGAACGGTTTAACAATTTTGAGCTGAAACTCCAGATTTGAGTCACGAACGTAAAACGGTTGACCCGCTTTCACATTTTCATCATATCCCATCAGGACATTGTTCATTGGCGGATAGATATCGCCCGCCGAAGAATCCTCAATTCGCATTCCGCCTTCCAGGTAGTCCGGATCCAGCTTTAAATATTTCCAGTTACCGCTTGTTTCTACGACCGGATATGGCGACACATAGGAGCGATAAGTCTGGCTATAGGTCGCCGCGCCGGCGGGACACACCGCCTGTACATTAACTTCCTGGCTTTTTTCCAGTTGAACCGTCTTTCCTACCTGGTTTTGTTCTGCCGTCAGAGTGGTCGTTAAATCGTAATTAATACTGGAAGGTACACCGTTAACGTTTTTACACACGTCTGCGAATGCGTACTGCGATACGACACTTCCCGCCAGCAGAGCAAATAAAAGAGGTATTTTCATTTAATGACACTCCGCATGTTGTCGACTCAGAATCTGACGGGAGGAAGAGAGATGATAGGACGCGACGCACTGTTGATCCGGCAGGTTCCCCCAGCGAACGTGCAGAACGCCTTGCGCTGACAACCCGGAAAGATAGACCTCCCCGGCCTCGTCAACAATCGCCTCCGCATGGCGATCATTCACCGTCACCGTTGCGCCAAAGGGTACAGGCTTACCGTTATGATTCAGCGTTACCAGGGCACGCGCGCCAACCCGCGCTTTAAAGCTGGCCAGAACCAGCGCGCCTTCGGTCGGCACAACGCGAGTCACCGCGTCATCAATATCGACATCATCCGCCATGGCGTTAACGTCCAGCGCCATACGGTTTTGGCGATATGTTGTCGCATACGGCACCACCGCATAGCCACGCGCGTCCGTATGAATACCCGGCTGGTCGACAACGCCGACATTGGCTGCGCCCGGCGCGGCAATCAAAATATTGGTATTGCCTAACGGCTGGCTTAGCGTCACTCCATGCGCGTGCGCCACCAGGCCGCCGCTCAGGCCATAATTCACCTGCTGGTAATCGCCGTTATCGCTAACGTTATAGCCAATATTGGCGTTGCCTTTCGCGCCATCGTATTCCAGGCTAGCGGCGCCGCTTTCGCCAATACCGTGATTCTGATAACCTTGCTGTATGTTGTAACTAAGATTGTTTTCGTCCAACAGTGTGCCGCTAAGGCCCGCATTCTGCGTAACGTTATGCTGTTTGTCCGTACTGGTGCTAAAGGTAGCGTAAACATTGTGATGGCGCGTGACCTCATCATCGTGTTGCAGCCATTGACTTAGCGGCACCGAGATATTCAGCGCGAAAATTTGATCGCGCTCCGCATCGCCTGCGGATTTGTTATTGTTGTAAGAAACGCTCCATGCAATACCCGCCAGCGTATCGCTGTATCCCACCTGCAACAAAGAATCCTTTTCATCAGTGTGCCAGTAACTTTGCTGACTGCCGGTAATAAAAAGCGATCCCAACCCGCCTAGCTGTTGATTGATATCGAGTTGTACTTTCCCCCTCCTGGTATAATAAAGATTGTAATAATCCGCCCATTCCGGCCTGCTTTTATCGCTGTCAGTCCGATTGTCATCGTCATAGCCGCTCATCCGTTTCCACGTGGTATCATCCAGCGTATAAAAGCCCGAGGTTGAATAGCGATAGCCCATAAGCTGTAAATTGGTTCCTGACTGTGCAAGCGATTTGGCATACAGGAAACGCAGCGATTGCCCCTGGTAGGTGTTATTATCCGCCAGCGTACTGGTAGCCTGGGTGACATCCAGCGACACCGCGCCCCAGTCGCCCAGATTTGCGCCGCTGCCGATCGCCAGCGCGTGATAATGACTGGAAAGTTGTGTTCCGCCATACAGCGTAAAACCATGCGGTACCCCCCATATCAAGGTCGCCTGACTGAATTTCACCTTCTCTTTTTGACTACTCTCGCTGCGATACTCCGCCACCGTCGCCGCATACTTCAGCCGCCCTTCTCGTTGTAGAATCGGCACGGCGGAATAGGGCACGTTATAACGATTAATAGAACCGTCGGACTCTTTGACTTCCACAGTCAAATCGCCGCTGGCGGCGGTAGGATAGAGATCATTAATAGTAAATGCCCCGGGCGGCACATAGCGCTGATTAATGATGTAGCCGTTTTGCCGAATGGTCACTTGCGCGTTGCTTCTGGCAATGCCGTGAATGGTCGGTGCGAAGCCCTTCATGCTGTCTGGCAACATATTGTCGTCAGACGCCAGTTGTAGCCCGCGAAAAGGAAGGCTGTCGAATAATGCGGAGGGGGTATAACTATCGCCTGCCGTCAGTTCTCCCTGCAAAAAGACCACATCACGTTCCAGATAAGTACTGATGTGCTGCCAGTCGCTGTCGCTATTCTGATCGCCGCTATTCGCGTTCCATGTGGAGTAGTCGCGTAACCGCCAGGCCCCCAGATTAAGGCCGCTATTAAATCCAAGAAAATAGCTGTTCTCCGCACTGCCGCCTGGGCTCCGATCCTGACTATTCGCGCCGGTAAAGGTGTAATTCAATAGCAACGCATTAATACCTTCATCCCAGTATTTCGGTGGGATATAGCCTCTGGCGCTGGCAACCATCGCCGCCTGCGGGATGCTAATGTCGAGACGTTGCTGCGCAAAATCAAAGCGGGTCCGGGCGGCCGGTATCGCACTGGCGAGATCCGGGCAACTTCCCGCCGCCGCCTTCGCCAACAGTGGAAACGCCCCGGTGTTTACCCCCATATTTTTAAGCATTTCAGGCGTCAGGCAGGCGCGTAATCCGCTGTCATCGGTGGGCGCGCTTTTTCCCGTCGTTTTCACCGCCTGGAAGGCAATGTCTCTGGTTGCGAGAAACGTATTGTTCAGGTAAACGTCAACGCGATACATCCCCGCCGCCTGGGCATTACGGGAAAAGGTCGATAGGTCGGCCACCGCAGACGGGTCGTCAGACAGAAATGCCGGGTTGAAATAGTTTTCCGCCCACCCCGGCGCAGGCGCCAGTGCGATAGCCAACGCCAGCGGGGTTAATACGGGTTTAGTTACGCTGGAGTAATATCGCGTCATGAAAAGCTGATTACGCATAACATCATGAAGCTGGACAAACGCGTGCTGGCGTCGTTGCGCCAAAATCGTTTACCGTGCGCAAAGATACCTGGCCGGGCGTCGCCGGGAGAGTGATCGCGCCTTTCGGCGGTACCATAGTATTCGGCAGTTTTTTCCCCGCGCTATACAGTTCAACCATCGAAACGTAGTACGGCGAAGGGTTAGTAATCGTTAGCTGGCCGCGCTCGTTACGGCAGCGAAGCGTCGACGGGGCATGAGCTGGCGCCTCCGCCAGATTTTTCGGGCGGATAAATAGCTTAATCACGCTTTGCGTCGCAATTTGCAGGGAGTTGCCGGTCAATTTATTTTTATCGACAGAGGGTATCGCTTTACTGTTTAAATAAAATACGCTTTCGCGATCGGTCGGTAATGACGGCCCGACATACATAATACGTAATATATTTTCTTTTTTAGGCTGGATCACAAAGAGAGGCGGCGTAATGATAAAATCCGTCGAGCGTGAACCATCGGCATTGGCGACCCATGACTGAATTAAAAAAACATTGCTGGCAGAAGAATTAATAATCGGCAAGGAGGTTTGCTTACTTCCCTGCGGATAAATCACCCTGGTCGCGCCCAGCGCAATGCCTCCCGCCTGCGCGGCAAACGACAGGCCGGCCGCCGACAGCAGTAGCAATAATCGAAGGAAAATCGGTACGTTTTTTTTCATCTGCGTAATATCCTGATGCCGTCGGTTTGTTACGCGCAGTGACGCGCGTAACGCCCCTTTCTCGCCTCCCAACAGACGAGAAAAAAATCCCGATAAGGAATCAGGAATAAACCATGCTAAATGTCGCCGTCGCGGTAACATTACCGGCAGTCGCCGTACCGGTAGCGATATAATCCACGCTAAGCGGAATAACGTTTTCGCCATCGTTCAAGGTAACAGTACTGGACGATTCACCGATATTCAGCGCCTGGCCATCTGGTCCATAAAGTTGTAATGCCACATTCGTCGCCGAACCTGCCCCAGCGGTATTCGCCAGCGACCCCGGCTGGTTTGCGTCCTGTTGGCCATTAAAAATCACCGCCGCATTCTGGCTGGTCTGAGTATCGCAGTCTTCCAGTTTGATGGTGAAATCTTCTTTTTGATTCGCCACCATACCGGCCTCGGTTAATTTACTGGCGCGAACCTGGCCTAATGTCACGGTCTGATCGACAGAGTCAGCGGAAACAGAACAGGCGGCGTCAACGACCTGTCCGACAAAATTTACCGTACCGCCAGTGACGGTTGTAGTATCCGCTTGCGCGGTGGACAACATTCCGCCAAAGGCAATGGCAGAGACCATTAATGCTAGTACAGGCTTTTTCATTCAAGCTCCTTTTAAATATAAAAATGAGGGTAATCAGATTTTTTAACGAAACGGCTGCTGATATTTCTTCACAGCAATATCACGACTTTTTCTTATGCGAAAAAAAGTGTCTTCTTGTTCTGATATAAATGTCAGAGGCAATAAAACAGCCACTCAACGTCGTGAGTTAATCTTTACGTTATAATGAGATAACGATGTTATTAATTATTAGCAAGCCAACGGCAAGTTGCAATCATCGACATTTGGTTTTATAGGACTAGGCATAACCTATTGTTTTATATTAACTTTACACCAGTCGTTCAGCCTATCTCCTTTAGCCATATTGACTTTTTAAAAATAGCTTTCATAACAACCTTCAGTAAAACATTCTATTAACGATACCAGGCAAATTCAGTCGAGATATGTAAATATATCGTTGCGTATAGTACATTAATACGCCACTGGCAGTTTTCCGAGCGCCGTCAGCCGCCCATTATCAATATGGATATACCCGCCTTTTTTTAGTTCAGACAGAATCTTCATAGTCCGACTGCGCGATATCCCGGTACGCCGTTGAATAAAATTCAACACGATAATGCTTTCCCGGTAGGCCTGTGGATAAGCCCAGATTTCAGTCAGCAACGCCCGAACTTTCAGATAAGAATCGACGCCGACTAATTCACGATCGCGCGCGCTCATCACCATCAGACGGTAAGCCAGACAACGGGCCACGTCGTGCCACAAATCGCATTCATCGGCGATTTTTATAAAATCCGGCAGGCGAACAAATCTACCGGTACAAACCGTTTCTGCGAGCAAAAAGTGTTCCGGTCGCGCGGGGACATTATAGGTAGCGCCATAGCTGTCAACCATACCCACGACCGATGGCGCAAACGATGAAGATATATGGAGTCGTTTGTCATCATGACAGAAAGAAACAACGCCTGACTCCAGTAATACAATGTAGTGTTCATCATTTGCCTGTAAATAAAACTCATCGCCGATACCCAGCGTAAACGGTTGACCAAATGGCAACAAGGCCGAAAATAAGGCATCAATTGCCGCGTGAGGTTTAGCCTGCTGAGAAAAAAGAAAAGAGTGTAATGAATTCTCATTATTATCTTTAGCAAAAGCGTCGTTCATCATTTTTTTCATTAACGGTTGTCTACTCAATGTAGCGTCACAGTATAACCTCTCAAAAAGTACTTAAATTAATAATAAATAACATCGCTATGCAGTATTTCTGTATTCACAACGCACTAATACGCAATATTTTTAAGATTAAGACAATTCTTAATACAAAATGATTACAGAAAATTAATAACAAATTACGCATAAAGAATGAGAGGTCAGGGGGCGCAGGAAAAGAGATTCGAAAGAACGCGCCTTCGAATCTCAAACTAATAGTCCAGATTAATGCAAATAAGCAGTGATATTATCTGAAATAGCGAGGGGCAGCATAATACTCTACCATTTTATCCGCCAGCCAGCCGCCGTCTTCACCGTTAGAATGGATTGTCGTAATACTGATAGTAGAACCACCGCCCCATAAGATCGAAAAGACGTTAAAGTCCGGTAGGTTCAGCGCCTGCATCTGGCCCCAGTCATACCCTTTATCTTTACGTAAAAAGTCGCCGACGGTTGGGACGCCGTAAGTCGCGCTATTTAAGGCCGTATTGAGTAGCTGCAAAGAGAGCGTGTCAGGATCGCTGCCAATACGGGCGTCACCCATAAAAAAGGTTCCGCCGGATGCAAAGTGCGCAGCGCTGATTTTACTGACGCCCTCTTCTACTGTAGGCATATGGCCGCCTGGGATTTGCCACAGCATGGCGGGCGTCAGCAGCGCTTTCGTCACCTGTTTGACCATCGCCAGGTAATTAAGCCAGCATGTCGCATTCCAGCCATAGTGGGCAAGCGCATCAGGACTGAAACAGTCTCGCTCAAATTTATCAAACGCAATAAAGTCCGGCGCATATTCTCCACTATAAACGCCCAGTTCATGAATAAATCCGGCGATCGCCTGCCCTTCAGCTACCGGATCAGCGGTATCGCGCAGCACCCAGTCCGCCGTTCCTGTCGCCCAGACATTCGTCTGCCAGCCAAAAGCCACATCCGGGGCAAACTGACGAACAAGATAGTTCACCGCCTGAATATAGCCGTAGAGATCGTCGCTAAACGTCGGCAACGAAGGCACGATAAAGCCAGCCATCGCCGGTAATGCTTGTATCGCCGCCGCCAGTTGGGCATTCACCGGCACACTGTTTTTTTGCCGTACTACGGTATAGCCATACGGTCCTTGCTGTAGCGCCCCGAGAAAATCCGGGTTAAGCACAAAGGTGGCCGGGACAGGATGCGTCTCATCTTTGTATGACTACGCCGCCAGACACTGGGTAATAAAGTTACCAAAATGGTTACGTAGCTTTTGCGCATCCTGTAAATCCGCCAGCGCGCTACCGCCGCTGGCATTCGCGGTATAAATGACCATTACCGGCATGACGCTACGCCCGGCTTCTTTTTCTATCTGGCGCACCAGCGCAACGGTTTTATGGATCGGTAACGTCGCGTAATCCAGAAAACCATCCCCGTTCACGTCAACCTCCGCGGCCGGAACCGGATCGCCGCCGCCGTCAAAACCATCGTATTTAAACAACGCGCTAAACGGTATATCGCGATAAAGAGAAACCGTCTCTGGCGCGTTAACCGTCACGCCGCCATGAGCAAGGTAATCAGGCCAACCTTTTACCTGTAGCGTCACGCCGGGCAGAAACTCCAGCGCCACATGGTTGACCTTTTGCAACAACCGTAGCGGCCCGGCCTGTTCACAACGCCACGGCACGCTGTCGATGAAAATATCGTCCGTCTGAACATCATACAGCCCGGGCGCAAAGCGTAATGCCAACGTCTGCCGATCGCTGCCGCTCTCCAGCATTAATGAGTATTGATATTTACCGCTGCTGAACAGATAACGCTGCGGCACGACGCCATCGGGCAGACCCAGTATAGTGGCATCCACCGTCACGAAACTCGCCGTGTCGAGCGCTGACTGTTGGTAAGCGACAGCAACCTCGGCAACCTGCGCCGCAGCAGGGATAAAACCCGTAAGCTGTATGGGTGCCGCTATAAAGCGGTTATTAATCATCGCAGGCTGCAGATTGACCGTATAATGATGCCCCGCCAGTAGCCGGGTGATTAACTGCGGTTGGTTGGCGATCAGCGTGACGGTACGCTCATCCGCTTGCGTAACATCGGCGATCTCAACGGTCAATTTCGCATTACCAAGCGCAGGGGCGTCAATCATCAGACGCGCGCTGGCATAACGGACAATCGGCAGACAGGATACCTGGACCTGCGCGGCGGCATCGCCGGATTGCAGCGTAACGGTAAAAGAGGACTCGACTGGCGCGATTTGCATCTCATCATTCGCCAGTACCGGTACGGTAAGCCGATACGTTCCTGCGCTAAGATCGCCTATTGTCAGAACCTCGCCCCACTCACCGACAAAGCGCCGGGTTTCGCCGGCAGGAAACAGCAGCTCAATCACCGGTTTGAGCGCCACGGTCTGCGTCATGGCAGGAAAATGAACGCAAATTTTTCCCTGGCGGGCAGGGTCATGGGCCAACGTCGCGTTCAAATCGCTGATGGCAACTGGCGTCTGCGTGGCGGCCAGATAGCACTGTAATTCGGCGATATCCCCTGCCGCCAGCATCAGCGCGCCGTCATGATTAATGGTGATGGTATTCTTCTCGATGGGCCATCCCCCATCGCTGGCCAGCGTCACGGCCTGATTCCCCAGCATTGTTCCCTGAAACGGACTGTAGGGATCGGGGTGCGCGCTGGCCGTAAAATTCAGTTGAAGCTGATTGAGATCTACCGCCTGGGCGTAGAGGTTGGTCAGCGTAAAGGTGACGCGTTGATACCAACTCGCGGTATTCAACTCGCTAACGTTAAGCGTAAGGCCGCGTTCCTGAAGGTCATTGTCCTTTTCCGGCACATCGGGTTCGGCGGGTTGTTCGTCTGCGGCGGGTATCGCTGGCGTCTCCTGATCGGATGGGGTTTCAGACTCTGCGTCTTCGGATGACGATGACGCCAGCGTCAAGGTGATGGCGGACATTTTTACCGGCACCTGCGTCGCCGCGAGGCTGAAAGAGAGCGTCCCGCGTTCGCCCGGCTGAAGAAGTAATGCATCGCTGTTATTAATGATGATGTTGTTAGTTTCCAGCGTGCCATACGAACTCTCATTCAGCGTAAGCGGCAGGTTCCCTTTGAGCGTACCGCCGCTATTTCCCCATGGATCGATGTGCCCGGAAGCCGTGAATGATATTGCGGCATGGTTCATATCGACCGCATTACCGCTCTCATTGATGAAAGTTAAGGTGATTTTTTGATACCAGCTGTTGACGTCAAATGCGCTGGCGTAAATGGAAATGGTCATGGTCTACTCTTCCTCTGTCCCTGGTGGAGAAAAGCCCCGGTAAACCGGGGCTTGAATCATGAAGCCCAATACATCGGCTTAATACCGTGTATTAGTAAGCGCCAAGATCGGTCCATGCACCGCCGACACCGCAGTTCAGATCAGGCTGGTTGCCCATAGACCACCATTTCACCTGATAGTTATGGCCTTTCCAGCTAACGATTTCGAAAGAACCCCAGTTTGCGCCATAAACGGTAGAAGCATCCCACTGCGCGTAAGGTGACGTTTTGTCATCTGCTGGCGTATCATCCTCAGCCGGCGTGGTATCTTCTTCCTCGTCCGGTACAGGAACGATAATCTCTTCTTCCTCTTCCGGTTCCGGTTGAACCTGAGATAGCGCAGGCACAGCCGTCAGAACAAAGCGCTGTTGAGAGGACGGTTCGTTGTAGCAGTCGCGTACAAACAGGGTGAACTGAAAGGCTGTTTTTTCGCTAACTTCCGGTACCACAACCTCAATGATTTCTGCCGTTTTGTCTGCCACATCGATTTGAGAAGGCACGCCCCAGCTAAAGGACAACTCATCGTTATCTTCATCAGAAGAACCTGCGCCAGACAGCTGTACCGTAGATCCGCCTACAACCATCAGTTCAATCGCCGCTTTCGGCGCGTGGTTGACCTTCTGCGCGTCGTCGCTGTCGCTCTGCTCTTCATCTTTTTCTACATTGATACCTTCAAAGTAGAACGGTTCCATATCGATAACTTCAGATTCGATTTCATAACCCAGACCTTCACGCACGGCGTTAACCAGCACGCCGTTGTCCTGATCGATAGTCCAGGTAAACACGCCGCCCAGGCCCAGTTTCGCTGCATATTCGCCTTTTGCTTTGACAGTACGCGGCGTATCCAGGGATAAAAACAGTTTGGATTCCGGGCTATACAGGTAGTCAGCATCAGCGACCTGGTCGGTGTAAACGTTGAAACCGTTACGGCCTTTCTGGTTTTCCAGATCCAGGTAGCTATAAATGACGTCATACCATTCGCTGGTGCCGGATTCGAAGGAACCGGTAGTAGGGCCTGAACCTGGGTTGTAAGAACCTTTCAGCGGCGACAGGGATTCAATTTCTACCTGACGAGCGTTACGGGTATAGCCGGCATAACCGATGTTGATACGGTCAGCGGAGAAACCTTCCGCCAGCAGGTGATCAACGATAGTTTCGACAGCCCAGCCGCCCTCTTCCAGCGCTTTGCGGTTGGTGTGGTGGCCCAGCGTTTCCGCCCACGGCGTACCGAAGAAGTCATAGGTCATCAGGTTGATGCCATACAGGCCAGCAGCCATCAGATCTTTTACTTTCGCATAGTCAAAAATAGTAGTGACAGCAGAAGCGGCAATAGAGATCTTCACATTGCTCAGACCCGCGGAATCCAGCTGTTTACGCAGTTCGGCAATCAGCAGCGCGTAGTTAGCGCCATCTTCCGGACCAAACGGGTTGCCCGCCCCTTCATTGTTCGGGTATTCCCAGTCAATATCCACTTCGCTGAACATCGGGAACTGTTTGAACAGTTTCACCACGCCTTTGGCGAAGATTTTACGAGAAGAGTCAGAAGCGGCGGTTTCGTGGAACCCGTTACTCATGCTCCAGCCGCCGATACTCATGGAGAGCGCCAGCGTGTGACCTGCGGCTTTCGCTTTTGCCTGCATATCACGCAGCGCGCCCAGCAGACCCTTGGCGTTAGACTGAGTTACAGTCTTCGGATCCACATCCCAGCCGCTGACATCAAAGCCGAGGTTGATATAAGACTGGAAGTCGCCCCATGGGTCGAGGAAGGTCGGCTCATATTTCACTTTGCCGCACAGCGCTGCCGCTTCTGCTACGACATCGCGGTCTTCTGTATCAATTTTTCTGAAACCGGTGATGCCAACAAAGCCAAAAATCAGTTTGTCATAAGCCGTCGGTGAAACGTTGGTTAAATCATAACCACGGCCCGGTTGGGACATATTGCCTTGCAGACGGCTGTCATACTGTGACCAGTCGGTGTAATAACCGAATACCTTCGGTTTAGTCGTGGAATTTTTATATTTATTGTATACCGGTTTCGCAACACGAGCGGAAGTATAGCTTATTTTATCATCGCTTGTTGCAGGGTCAAAACCATTCGCTGCATGAGTAGTTTCAGTAATTGTATCGCCTTGAATCAGTTTGCTTGTAGCCATTTTCAAATTTCCTTTTACGTTTCAAAATTGTCGCAGCTCGTTCTGCGGGGTCCATAATCGTTACAGGCATAAAAAATAGCTAATCACAAAACATCATCTTTTTAGATGATATAAAAATCATAAAAATGAGGTTAACAACACCGTCTAACGAAGAGAAAACAACACCTCTCAGCGCCCGCTTACTCCGTTCTGGTGAGAACATAGTAAATATCATTTATCATGTAATTAAATATCATTTAATTACAATGAAATAATGTGATTACACTCGCTATAGACAATGACAATACAATAAAACCAGTGACATTTATTGGATTAAGACATTTCTCATACAATATAGTCACCACAGACAACCAGGATGTACATTTCTAAAGGAAGACGTTATGAAAACTTATATCATTAATAGCAATTGCATTTACAATGAAGGTAAATATGAACTGAGGACGGTCTCAAATTCACAGGTTATTAAAATGACTGCGATGAGAGCCAAATGTCTCAGTTTCATCATCGAGAATGCTCATCTGGAGATTATCGAGCGACAAAAAATAACCACTGCGTTATGGGGAAGTCGAAGCCATTATGTTAATGATGCAAATCTAACGCAGATTCTCTATTTAATCAGACGTGACCTTAAAGCGCTGGGTATTAACGATCTTTTTATTACCATTCCAAGACAAGGTCTCAAAGTGAATAGTGATATCACCATTATCGCGACGGATAGCGAAACAAAGGGAAGAAAAAAACAGATTGTACGGCAAACCATCGCCGCCCTGACGACCGTATTTTCAGTAACGTTAGGTTCTCTCATGTATCTGCATATTCACTAAGCGAAGGAAAAGGAAGATGAATCCAATTATAGATGGAATTATTGCGCTTGAAGGCGGTTACGTATTTAACCCTAAAGATAAAGGCGGCGCCACCCATTGGGGCATTACCGAAGCCACGGCGCGAGCGCATGGCTATGCTGGCGATATGCGGGATCTGACCCACGCTGAAGCCTACGCGATTCTCGAAGAGGATTACTGGATAAAACCAGGTTTTGACGTCATCTCGACGCTATCGTGGCCAGTCTCCTTCGAGCTGTGCGATGCGGCAGTCAACATAGGCGCTTACCACCCCAGCGCGTGGCTGCAACGCTGGTTGAACGTCTTTAATCACGAAGGTAAACGCTACCCGGATATTCATGTGGATGGCAATATTGGCCCGCGGACGCTTGCCGCTCTCGAACATTATTTGGCCTGGCGAGGCCAGGAAGGGGAAGCCGTTTTGGTGAAAGCCCTCAATTGCAGTCAGGGCACGTACTACTTAAACGTTGCTGAGAAAAACCACAATAACGAACAATTTATTTATGGCTGGATCAAGAATAGAGTGACCTAGACCAGGCTGAAAAAAGACGCGTAAAAGGCTCACGGATGAGCCTGATACTGCAAATGATAATTAATCTGAATTATTACCTTCGATAATTTTTTTAATCCGCCGCCCAAGAATCTTTAAGATCGGACTCGCGAAAACACCGCCTAAGCCTGCCGCCAACAGAACAATGTTGAAACTGCACTCTTTTTCGATTGCAATCGCGCTTAACAAGAAACTGGTGAAGCAGGAAATCACGATCTGCGTTAAGCAATATTTAATACTTTCATGAGAACTATTATATTCTGTCTTATCTTTGCGTAAAAGATAGCTGACAAAGCCTCCCCACGCGCCAATCGAAATAATAGTGAGTAAGATCTCTAGCTCCAATAGCACAACTTCCGTTGTCGACACATGGTTGGGAATAGACATTTTAACACTCCGAAATCATTATAAATGAATAATTAACACAAGGAGTGTAAGCGCCCTGTCAGAAGGGTAAAAATCAAAGCACATCATTTAAAACCATATTAAATCAAAGCGTAAAAATGAGGTGTATTAGCGACGGAAGGAGGAGAGTGTTTGTAACATACTTACCATCTCATTAATCGTCGATATATTTCTACTATTTTTATTCCAGGATGCATAGACCTGAACTGACTTCAAAGCCAGTTCGGGCGGAGGCTGAATAAACTTAATGTCATATTTACGATGATTTTTATAAAAAAGCGCTAATTTCAAAGGCATCAATGCAATCAATGAGGTTCGTTCGATCATGCTCATCAAACCGTTAAGCGAATCACTGCGATAGCCGACAATACGCCTGCCAGTATAGTAAAGCTCATCCTTAAATAACTCGCTATCATGATATATCACTGAAGCCCCCATCCCCGGCTGATATAACGCATGACGCGAAGAATAAAAATGATGTAGCGACAGTTGTGAGAGGGTACTCAGCATGTGTTTACTGCTGCAGATACAAACAAATGATTTAAAACTATCAATGATTTGATTCTCTATGCCGGACTCCAGCAAAGGTTCGGCACTAATCAACAGATCGCCTTGCGCAGTAAACAGAAGTTCGCTGATATGCTCCCGACTCATATTTCTGACGGAGAAATGATTTATCAAAATACGGTCAAATATATCGCTGTTATAGAGCTGAGAAAGATAATAGCTTTCAACAATATCACTGCCTAATAACGTTATCTGGAACGCTTCGTCTTTTTTGCTATTACAGAGAAATGTATCATCCACCAGTTTCATCACCTGACTGAAATTTTGGTGAATGTCGACAGCCTTAGCTGTGGGGATGAGCCCGCCTTTCCCTCTGCTAAACAGTTCCTCCGGGTAATAACTCTGCAGGCGCTTTAACGCCAGAGAAACGGCAGCCGGTGTAATGCCTAACTTTTTTGCCGCCATAGCCGCATTTCCTGACAAAATAACAGCGTCAAGAATTTTGATTAAATTATAATCAAAGCTCTTGTTGGCACCTTTCGATCCCATTCGCTGTCTGCCTCCGGAAACTAAAAAAAGCAATATAGATAATACTCAAGATAAATCAATTCACAGCATCTAAAAAAGCAATCGTTAATGTCATCGCATCACGTTTTTTTAAAGAATAAGCGTATACAAAACTGCTGATTAACATCAATTTGTTTATCAGTAAAAACAAAATATCAACAAATGAGAGGATACGATGCGTTTAGCAGAAGCCTGGGCGCGTACAGGCAGAAAAAAGCCCGGATATACATACACCCGGGCTGAAGAAAAATACAACGGGAAAAAGGTTAGCGAGTCAAATCGTCAAAGAATTTTTTCACGCCGTCAAAGAAGCTTTTTGAACGCGGGCTGTTTTTCTCTCCCGTCGGGCCGCCAAAACTTTCCTGAAGATCTTTTAGCAATTGCTTCTGTTTTTCGCTCAGACCGACCGGCGTTTCAACCACCACACGGCACAGCAAATCACCCTGCGCGCCACCCCGTACGGACTTCACGCCTTTGCCGCGCATACGGAACAGCTTGCCCGTTTGTGTTTCGCTCGGTACTTTCAGCATCACGCGACCATCTAACGTCGGCACTTCAATTTCACCGCCGAGCGCCGCCATCGCAAAGTTGATCGGCACTTCGCAATAAAGATTATTGCCTTCACGCTCGAAAATAGGGTGTTGTTTCACCTGGACCTGAACGTACAAGTCGCCTGCCGGTGCGCCATGCTCGCCCGCTTCGCCCTCGCCTGCCAGACGAATACGATCGCCGGTATCCACGCCCGCCGGGATTTTAACGGACAGAGTTTTACTCTTTTCAACACGCCCATGACCGTGACATTTATGGCACGGATCTTTGATCAGCGTACCGCGTCCCTGACAGTGTGGGCAGGTCTGCTGTACAGCAAAGAATCCCTGGCGCATCTGTACCTGACCAGAACCATGACAGGTCGGACAGGTTTGCGGTTGCGTACCAGCTTTCGCGCCGCTGCCGTGGCAAACGTCGCACTCCTCCAGCGTCGGAATACGGATCTCTTTGGTCACGCCACGCACCGCTTCTTCCAGGGTGAGATCCATGTTATAACGCAAATCAGCCCCACGCGCCGCACGTTGGCGACCACGCCCGCCGCCAAAGATATCGCCAAAAACGTCACCAAAGATATCACTGAAATCAGCGCCGCCATTAAAGCCGCCGCCAAATCCGCCGCCCATCCCGCCTTGTTCAAACGCGGCGTGACCATACTGATCGTAGGCTGCGCGTTTTTGCGCATCGGTCAGCACTTCGTAGGCTTCTTTAATCTCTTTAAACTTAGCTTCGGCCTCTTTATCACCCTGATTGCGGTCCGGATGATATTTCATGGCCAGGCGCTTATACGCCTTTTTGATTTCACGCTCTTCCGCTGTTTTGGAAACGCCTAAAATCTCGTAGTAATCTCTTTTCGCCATCTCTTTTTATCTGCCCTTAACATGCATACACGGGCGGAGAGGAAACCTCTTCGCCCGTGCCAGTAATTACCCGTTCAAAGGGCGATTATTTTTTATCTTTTACTTCTTCAAACTCAGCGTCGACAACGTCGTCATCTTTCGCGTTGTTTGCAGAAGCGTCAGCGGAGCCAGCCTGCTGCTGCGCATGTTGCTGCTGAGCGATTTCCATCAGTTTCTGGGAAACCTGCGCCAGTTCCTGCATTTTCGCTTCGATAGCGGCTTTATCTTCGCCTTTCAGGGCAGTTTCCAGCGCGTTCAGGGCAGACTCGATAGCGGTTTTGTCATCAGCCGGCAGTTTATCGCCTGCTTCTTCAACCTGCTTACGGGTGCTGTGCAGCAGATGGTCGCCCTGGTTACGGGTCTGAACCAGCTCTTCGAACTTACGGTCGGATTCAGCGTTCGCTTCTGCATCGCGAACCATTTTCTGAATTTCTTCCTCGTTCAGACCAGAAGACGCCTTGATAGTGATCTTCTGCTCTTTACCGCTATTTTTATCTTTCGCGGAGACGTGCAGGATACCGTCAGCATCGATATCGAAGGTGACTTCGATCTGCGGCATACCGCGCGGCGCCGGGTTGATGCCATCCAGGTTGAACTGACCCAGAGATTTGTTATCAGACGCACGTTTACGCTCACCCTGCAGCACATGGATGGTTACCGCAGACTGGTTGTCTTCCGCAGTAGAGAACACCTGGCTGTGCTTGGTCGGGATGGTGGTGTTTTTGGTGATAAGCGGAGTCATCACGCCACCCATCGTTTCGATACCCAGAGACAGCGGGGTAACGTCCAGCAGCAGTACGTCTTTCACATCACCGGTCAACACGCCGCCCTGTACCGCTGCGCCGATAGCCACAGCTTCGTCCGGGTTAACGTCTTTACGCGGCTCTTTACCAAAGAATTCAGCCACTTTTTTCTGCACCATTGGCATACGGGTCTGACCGCCGACGAGGATCACGTCGTTGATATCAGACACGGACAGGCCAGCGTCCTGCAGTGCGACTTTCAGCGGCTCGATAGAACGGTTCACCAGATCTTCAACCAGGCTTTCCAGTTTCGCACGAGTCACTTTGATGTTCATGTGTTTCGGACCGGTGGCATCTGCGGTAATGTACGGCAGGTTCACGTCGGTCTGCTGCGCAGAAGACAGCTCGATTTTGGCTTTTTCTGCGGCTTCTTTCAGGCGCTGCATGGCCAGCGGATCGTTACGCAGGTCAATGCCCTGATCTTTCTTAAACTCGTCAACGAGGTAGTTGATCAGGCGGGTATCGAAGTCTTCACCACCCAGGTGGGTATCACCGTTGGTTGCCAGAACTTCAAAGGTTTTTTCGCCATCAACTTCGTCGATTTCGATAATAGAGATATCGAAAGTACCACCACCGAGGTCGTAAACCGCGATAGTACGGTTGCCGACTTCTTTATCCAGACCGTAAGCCAGCGCTGCGGCAGTCGGTTCGTTGATGATACGTTTAACTTCCAGCCCCGCGATACGACCAGCATCTTTGGTTGCCTGACGCTGCGCATCGTTAAAGTAAGCCGGTACGGTGATAACCGCTTCAGTTACCGGTTCGCCCAGATAATCTTCAGCCGTTTTCTTCATTTTCTTCAGCACTTCGGCAGAAATCTGCGGCGGCGCCATTTTCTGACCTTTCACATCAAGCCATGCGTCGCCGTTGTCGGCGCCGATGATTTTGTACGGCATGATAGAAACGTCACGTTGAACTTCTTCGTCCTGGAAGCGGCGGCCAATCAGGCGTTTAATCGCAAACAGGGTGTTTTGCGGGTTTGTCACTGCCTGACGTTTAGCCGGCTGACCAACCAGAGTTTCACCATCCTGGGTATAAGCAATGATAGAAGGCGTAGTGCGATCGCCCTCGGCGTTCTCCAGCACGCGTGCCTGCGTTCCATCCATAATCGCTACACAAGAGTTGGTAGTACCCAGGTCGATACCAATAATTTTACCCATCTAAACGTCTCCACTAAAAATTCGGTCATCATGTGGTTGTGAATCTGTAATAAGGGCGAAACGTGCGGTTTCAACTACCCTGAATCGTTTTTTTTCAGACTCACCACTGCGGTTGACTACAAGATGGGGTCGTAACCCACGTCATCAAGGGGGAGATGAAAAAATTTTTTAGTGACGAGAGGGCGCGATGGAAAACCAGACAGATAAATATTCATGAAATAAATTAAAAAACGAATACCATTCACAGAAAAATTGTAATAAAAAGAAAAGATTACAAAACTGAATCGTTGCCATGAGCAGAGTATGATAGACGGTAATTGCTTATTGAACCCGTCAAAGAGAAATTTCATGCGATCTGTGTTAACGATTTCCGCCAGCCTGCTTTTCGGCCTGGCGTTAAGTAGCGTCGCGCACGCGAACGACCATAAAATACTGGGTGTTATTGCCATGCCCAGAAATGAAACGAACGATCTCACGCTGAAAATTCCCGTCTGCCGCATCGTGAAGCGCATTCAACTCACGGCGGATCACGGCGACATCGAACTTAGCGGCGCATCCGTCTATTTTAAAACTGCGCGTAGCGCCAGCCAAAGCCTGAACGTCCCTTCCTCAATCAAAGAGGGCCAGACAACAGGCTGGATCAATATTAATAGCGATAACGACAACAAACGCTGCGTATCAAAGATTACCTTCTCAGGCCATACGGTAAATTCTTCCGATATGGCGAGACTTAAAGTCATTGGCGACGATTAATCGCTGTTATTTCTATTCCAAAAGCCAGACTGAAAATGAACGTCACCTATTTACACGACGAGGATTTAGACTTTCTTCAGCATTGTAGCGAAGAACAACTCGCCGATTTCGCCCGTTTGCTGACGCATAACGAAAAGGGCAAGGCTCGCTTGTCAAGCGTCCTTAGTCATAACGAGCTGTTCAAAGCGATGGAAGGTCACCCGGAGCAACACCGCCGTAACTGGCAGCTCATTGCCGGCGAGTTTCAGCATTACGGCGGCGACAGTATCGCCAACAAATTGCGCGGGCACGGAAAACAGTACCGCGCGATTCTGCTGGATGTCGCAAAACGGCTAAAACTCAAAGCAGATAAAAGCATGTCGACGTTTGAAATAGAACAGCAACTGCTGGAGCATTTTTTACGTCATACCTGGCAGAAGATGGACGCAGCGCATAAGCAGGAATTTCTGCAAGCCGTAGACGCCAAAGTTTCTGAACTGGAAGAACTGCTGCCGCTGCTCATGAAAGATCGCAGTCTGGCAAAAGGGGTCTCCCACCTGCTTTCCACCCAGCTTACCCGCATTTTGCGTACCCATGCCGCAATGAGCATCCTGGGCCACGGATTGCTGCGCGGCGCAGGTCTTGGCGGCCCGGTCGGCGCGGCGTTAAACGGCGTCAAAGCGATGAGCGGCAGCGCGTATCGCGTGACTATTCCGGCGGTGTTGCAAATAGCCTGCCTGCGACGAATGATGGCAGCCGTTCAGGCGTGAATGCCCTCACTGGGGGAAATATTTTCTTTTCCCCCTTATTAGATCATAGACAGTCCTCTTCCCCCTGATTATTATGCCGCGCCCCGAATACGGAACTCGTTATTCTGGGAAACTATTTCACCATTCAATTATGATGATTTTGAGGAATTATGGGCAACACTAAGTTGGCTAATCCGGCACCGCTGGGCCTGATGGGCTTCGGCATGACCACCATTCTGCTTAACCTGCACAATGCCGGTTTTTTCGCCCTGGACGGTATTATTCTGGCGATGGGGATTTTCTACGGCGGTATCGCGCAAATTTTTGCCGGTCTGCTGGAGTACAAAAAAGGCAATACCTTTGGTTTAACGGCCTTTACCTCTTACGGTTCGTTCTGGCTGACGCTGGTCGCTATCCTGCTGATGCCGAAAATGGGCCTGACGGATGCGCCTGACGCTCAGCTACTCGGCGCTTATTTAGGTCTGTGGGGCGTGTTCACGCTGTTTATGTTCTTCGGTACGCTGAAAGCCGCCCGCGCGCTGCAATTTGTTTTCCTGAGCCTGACCGTACTGTTCGCTCTGCTGGCGGTCGGCAATATCACCGGTAACGAAGCAACTATCCATATCGCAGGCTGGGTTGGTCTGGTTTGCGGCGCCAGCGCTATTTATCTGGCGATGGGTGAAGTGCTAAACGAGCAATTTGGCCGCACTATTCTGCCAATCGGCGAGGCGCACTAAATCTCTTTTATTCCTCCCGCACCGGGAGGAATAACCCTATTATCAGTATCTCCCGGTCAGGACGACATATTCTCACGTCTGGCGCTCTTTGGGCGGAAAGCGGCAACCACTTCCGGCGCGGTTTCGACATACGGCCCGTCAAGCAGCTGTATGCAATACGGCACGCTCGCAAAAATGCCCGGCACGCTAACGCTGCCATCGTCCGCTTTTACGCCTTCCAGCGTTTCTTTGATCGATTTTGGCTGTCCAGGCAGATTAAGAATTAACGCCTGTTTACGGATAACGCCCACCTGGCGGGAAAGAATGGCGGTCGGCACAAAGCGCAGGCTGATCTGGCGCATCTGTTCGCCAAAACCAGGCATTTCACGGTCGGCGATGGCAAGGGTCGCGTCCGGCGTGACGTCGCGACGTGCCGGACCGGTACCGCCAGTGGTCAGCACCAGATGACAGCTCATCTCATCAACCAGTTCACATAAGGTCTGTTCGATGATCGCCTGTTCATCCGGGATCAGTCGCGTTTGCAGCTCAAAAGGGGTGGTAAGGGCAGATGCCAGCCACTCTTCAAGGGCCGGGATACCTTTATCCTGGTAAACGCCGCTGGAAGCACGGTCAGAAATGGAAACCAGGCCAATGCGTAAAGTATTCATGATTATTCCGTTTAAACAGTCTCGTTAAACAGAATGATACACTGCGAAAGGAAGGACAGACAGGTTTCAGAAGAGGTAGCGTGACCCATATCAGGGCCACGCGTTAATGATTACAGCAGATCGCCGATCATTTTTTCCAGTTTTTCCTGGTCTACCGCAAACTTACGGATACCATCCGCCAGTTTGTCAACCGCCATGGGGTCCTGGTGATGCTGCCACAGGAACTCGGCTTCGGTAATGCGTTCCGGGCGCGCTTTGACTTCGCCGGAGAAAGAGAGCTTACGCTCAATCGCCCCTTCGCTTTCCGCCAGTTCTTTCAGCAATGCCGGTGCGATAGTCAGACGGTCGCAGCCCGCCAGCTCCAGAATTTCGCCTACGTTACGGAAGCTTGCGCCCATAACGACGGTTTCGTAACCATGCTGTTTGTAGTACTCGTAGATTTCCGTTACGGAAACCACGCCCGGATCTTCAGCTGGCGCATAGTCTTTCTTGTCGGTATTGGCTTTATACCAGTCAAGAATACGACCTACGAACGGCGAGATCAGGTAGACGCCCGCTTCGGCGCACGCACGCGCCTGCGCGAAGGAGAACAGCAGCGTCAGGTTACAGTTGATGCCTTCTTTTTCCAGCTGTTCGGCTGCGCGAATGCCCTGCCAGGTGGACGCCAGCTTGATCAGGATACGATCGTTGCTGATACCCGCATCATTGTAGAGTTTAATGATACGTTTTGCTTTGGCGATAGACGCTTCAGTGTCATAAGACAGACGCGCGTCAACTTCGGTAGAAATACGCCCCGGCACCAGCTTCAGGATTTCCAGGCCAATATTCACCGCCAGCTTATCGGTCGCGTCAACAACCTGCTGCGCGCGGTCGCTGCTCTGCTGTTTCGCCCAGGCGACAGCATCGTCAATCAGCTTACGATATTCCGGGATTTGCGCTGCGTTAAGAATGAGAGAAGGGTTAGTTGTAGCATCCTGCGGCTGGTACAGCTTCATTGCCGCGATATCTCCGGTATCAGCCACTACGGTGGTGAACTGACGAAGGGAGGTCAATTTGTCCGTCATGATAGAGTTTCTCTTTAAACAGCTTGTTAGGGGATGTAACCGGTCTACCCTGATGATAACACGACGCACTCACAGCGCAACCGCCTACATGCACCTGGCTGCCCTTGTGCACTGTTTGCGTATCTGCCGACGGTTGATGCGCAATTAAAGGATACCGCCGTATTTATGGTAAACTGCCGTTAATATTAGTCTGACAAGGTCATCTACATCATGGGTCACGCTTATACAGGATCATCAAAGCGTGACGGCATCAACAAGAGGGACGTTAATGCCTGAGTTTTTCAGTTTTATTAACGAAATACTCTGGGGCTCGGTAATGATTTACCTGCTGCTCGGCGCAGGATGTTGGTTTACCTGGCGTACCGGATTCATTCAATTTCGTTATATTCGCCAATTTAGCCGCAGTCTGAAAGGCAGCCTTAGCCCGCAGCCAGGCGGCCTGACGTCATTTCAGGCGCTGTGTACCAGCCTCGCGGCGCGGATTGGCAGCGGTAATCTGGCCGGCGTGGCGCTGGCTATCGCCGCAGGCGGTCCCGGCGCGGTATTCTGGATGTGGGTCTCGGCCATCATTGGCATGGCGACCTCCTTCGCCGAGTGTTCGCTTGCCCAGCTTTATAAAGAACGTGACCCGACAGGCCAGTTCCGCGGCGGCCCGGCGTGGTATATGGCGCGTGGGCTGGGAATGCGCTGGATGGGCGTGGTTTTCGCCCTCTTTCTGCTCGTCGCCTACGGGTTGATTTTTAATAGCGTGCAGGCGAATGCCGTCTCACGCGCGCTCCATTTCGCCTTCAACATTCCGCCGCTTATCTCCGGCATTGCTCTGGCGTTCTGTGCCCTGTTAATTATCATTCGCGGCATAAAAGGCGTCGCCCGCCTGATGCAATGGCTGATTCCCCTCATCGCGTTATTGTGGGTCGCCGGCAGCGTGTTCATTTGCCTCTGGCATATTGAGCAAATGCCTGGCGTTATCGCCTCGATAGTCAAAAGCGCATTTGGCTGGCAGGAAGCCGCGGCAGGCGCAGCCGGATATACGCTCACTCAGGCTATTACCAGCGGTTTTCAGCGTGGGATGTTCTCTAATGAAGCGGGAATGGGGTCAACGCCTAATGCGGCCGCAGCGGCAACGTCGTATCCCCCTCACCCTGTCGCGCAGGGGATTGTGCAAATGATTGGCGTATTCAGCGACACCATTATCATCTGTACCGCCAGCGCGATGATTATCCTGCTGGCGGGGAATCACGCGTCCCACTCGTCAACAGAAGGCATTCAGCTTCTCCAACATGCAATGGTTTCGTTGACCGGTGAATGGGGCGCCAGTTTTGTCGCGCTTATCGTCATTCTGTTCGCGTTCAGTTCTATCGTCGCCAACTATATTTACGCCGAGAACAATCTGTTTTTTCTGCGGTTACATAACGCAAAGGCCATCTGGCTATTACGCCTTGCGACGCTTGGCATGGTCATCGCCGGTACGCTCATCAGTTTTCCGCTGATATGGCAGCTCGCTGACATGATCATGGCCTGTATGGCCATTACCAATCTGACGGCGATTTTGTTGCTCTCACCGGTGGTGTATACCCTTGCCGGCGATTATCTGCGACAACGGAAACTGGGCGTAAGACCGCAGTTCGATCCGCGGCGCTTCCCGGATATCGAACCACAACTGGCGCCAGATACCTGGGATGCGACATCGCGCGATTAAGCCGACAATCGCAACCATCGGTCAACTCTGCGGCGTTTTTTTGCTAAAGTCGCAGAAAATTCCCTGCAAGGACTGGATATGCTGATTCTGATTTCACCTGCAAAAACGCTTGATTATCAAAGCCCGCTGGCCACGACCCGCTATACCCAGCCGGAGCTGTTGGATCACAGCCAGCAGCTTATTCAACAGGCCCGCCAGCTTTCGGCGCCGCAAATTTCCAGGCTGATGGGAATTAGCGACAAACTGGCGGATCTCAACGCCACGCGTTTTCATGACTGGCAGCCTCATTTTACGCCGGATAATGCACGCCAGGCGATTCTGGCGTTCAAAGGCGATGTTTATACTGGCCTACAGGCGGAAACGTTCAACGACGCGGATTTTGATTTTGCTCAACAACATCTGCGTATGCTCTCTGGCTTGTATGGCGTATTGCGCCCGCTGGATTTAATGCAGCCTTATCGTCTGGAGATGGGGATTCGCCTGGAGAATCCGCGCGGCAAAGATCTTTATCAATTCTGGGGCGATATCATTACCGATAAGCTCAACGAAGCGCTTGAGGCGCAGGGCGATCGGGTGGTGGTGAATCTGGCCTCCGAGGAATATTTTAAATCGGTGAAGCCGAAGAAACTGAATGCCGAACTGATTAAGCCCGTGTTCCTTGATGAGAAAAACGGCAAGTTTAAGGTGGTAAGCTTCTACGCCAAAAAAGCGCGCGGACTGATGAGCCGTTTTATTATTGAAAACCGCTTAACGAAGCCGGAACAGCTTACCGCGTTTGACCGTGAAGGGTATTTCTTTGATGAAGAAACCTCCACACAAGACGAGCTGGTCTTTAAACGCTACGAGCAGTAACGGCATCGCCGGATGGCGGTTACGCCTTATCCGGCCTACAAATCGACACCACCCCATAGGCCCGGTAAGCGACAGCGCCACCGGGCGCAATGGTTACTGGCGGGTCATCATCAGCTTACGCAGGGCGGCAAAATCCGCAGGCAGATGATGTGAAAGCAGCGGCAGATCGGCGCGTTCGGCGAGCGCTTCAGGCAATGCCAGCGTTTCTCCCAGAATGGACTCCACGCTTTCTTTAAACTTCGCCGGATGCGCCGTTCCGAGAAACAAGCCATACTCGCCAGGGTTTAACTGGTCGCGTAATGCCCGATACGCTACCGCCGCATGAGGTTCCGAGATATAACCTTTCGCTTTCAGCTCGCGCATCGTCTGTTGTGTCGTAGAATCATCCACCGCCGCATAGCCCAGCTCAGTCAGACGCCAGATTTTACGGCGGAATAGCTCCTCCACCCGCGGCCAGTTATTCGGCTGGCTGACATCCATCGCATTCGACAGGGTCGCCTGCGTCGCTTTCGGCGCCCACTTTCCGTCATGCAGAAAACGCGGCACCGTGTCGTTGACGTTGGTGGCGGCGATAAAACGTTTCACCGGTAGGCCTAACGACTTCGCCAGCAGCCCTGCCGTCAAATCGCCAAAGTTGCCGCTGGGGACGGAGATCACCAGTTGGTTACGCGCCCCCTGCGGCAGTTGCGCCACGGCTTCAAAGTAGTAGCAAATTTGCGCCAACAGGCGACTGATATTAATCGAATTAGCCGAATTCAGCCCCAGCGCCGTTTTCAGTTCTTCGTCATCAAATGCCTGTTTCACCAGCGCCTGGCAAGCGTCGAAATCGCCGTCGATCGCCACGGTTTCAATGTTGCCGCCCAGCGTACAGAACAGTTTTTCCTGCAACGGACTGATTTTACCGCGCGGGTAGAGAATGACGACCCGCACATTTTCCAGGCCATAGAACGCATGAGCCACCGCCGCGCCGGTATCGCCTGACGTTGCGGTCAGAATCGTCACCAGTTTGTCGCCGCTGATATGCGTCAGCATTTGCGCCATAAAACGCCCGCCGAAGTCTTTAAAGGCCAGCGTCGGACCATGGAACAGCTCCAGGCAGCCGACATCGCTTTCTACCTGCGCTACCGGCGCCGGGAACGCAAACGCCGCGCGGACGCGCTCTTCCAGAATTTGCTGCGGTATTTCATCGCCAATAAATGCCGAGAGAATCTTTGCGCTACGGCTGACAAAGTCCTGGTTGAGCATCTCATCAATTTCCGTCAGGCTAAACTCCGGCAGTTCGTGCGGAAAAAAAAGTCCCTGCTGTTTGCCCAGTCCTTGCGTGACGGCCTGCGCAAAGCTGACCTGCTCATTATGGTCTTTCAGATTATAGAGTTTCATTGATTATCCCACTACTCGTGCGCCCGCCGTATCCAGCCGGCAAATATGAACGAAGCCTTCCTGATTTTGCAGATAATGTTTGCTCAGCCAGTCCGCGACGCGCTGCGCCGTCTCCGGTTTATCGCATAGCGCAAACAGCGTCGGCCCCGACCCGGAAATCCCGCTCGCCAGCGCGCCGATCTCCGACACCGCCTGTCGCGCCTGGCTAAAGCCCGGCAGTAAACGCGCGCGGTATGGTTCGGCAATAACATCTTTCATCAGCGCGGCGGCAAGCTGCGGCTGCCGCGAGTAACAGGCGTGAATAAAACCGGCCAGATGCCGTCCATGCACAATGCAATCCTGACGGCGATACTGCGCAGGCAAAATGGCCCGTGCTTCTGCGGTAGAAACTTTAATGCCCGGATAAGCCAGTACCCATAGCCACTCATCAAAGCCCGGCACCTGCTGACTAATAATGCCGTTTTCTTCAATCATCAACTGCATACCGCCAAGAAAGCACGGCGCGACGTTATCGTAATGGATGCTGCCGGAGATACGGCCTTCCAGCTCGCCCATCAGCGCCAACAGACGCGTGTCGTTTAACGGTTTGCCGCAGTGCTCATTCATCGCGACCAGCGCGGCGACGACGGAACAGGCGCTGGACCCTAACCCGGAACCAATCGGCATATTTTTTTCCAGCGTCATCGCCACCGGGATGGTTTTCCCCAATGCCTGGCAAAAACGTTCCCAGCACTGATAAACAATATTTTCACGCGGCTCCGGCGGCAGTTTATCGGCAAATCGCCCCAGGTTATGCAGACGGAAATGGTCCGCTGCTTCAACGGATACCACATCGCCCAGCAACGTGCCGTCAACGGGTGTGACGGCCGCGCCCAACACGTCGAAACCGACGCTCATGTTCGCGCTGGAAGCCGGGGCATACACTTTCACCATGTTAAACTCCTAACTTCCATGAGAGGGTCCGTAACAGATCGGCAAACACGCCCGCCGCCGTCACATCATTGCCTGCGCCGTAGCCGCGCAGCACCAACGGCAAGGGCTGATAATAGTGGCTGTAGAACGCCAGCGCGTTTTCACCATTTTTCACTTTGAAGAGCGGATCGTTACCATCAACTTCGGCAATCTTCACGCGGCACACGCCATCCTCTTCGATATTGCCCACATAGCGCAATACCTTACCTTCATCACGAGCTTTCGCCACACGGGCGGCAAACGCGTCGTCAAGCTGCGGCAGATGCGCCATAAAGGCGGTCACATCGCCGGAGGCGTCAAACTCGTTCGGCAACACCGGTTCAATCACAATATCGGAAAGCTCCAGCTCGCGACCCGTCTCGCGGGCAAGGATCAACAGTTTCCGCGCCACATCCATACCGGAAAGATCGTCGCGCGGATCGGGTTCGGTATAGCCCATCTCGCGCGCCAGCGCGGTCGCCTGTGAGAGACTCATCCCCTCTTCCAGTTTACCGAAAATAAAAGAGAGCGACCCGGAAAGAATGCCGGAAAATTTTTGCAGTTCATCACCGGCATTCAGCAGGTTTTGCAGGTTTTCGATTACCGGCAAACCGGCGCCGACGTTGGTGTCATACAAGAATTTGCGCCGTGATTGCGCGGCGGCGAAACGTAGCTGATGGTAGTAGTCCATCGACGAGGTGTTCGCTTTCTTGTTCGGCGTCACCACATGGAACCCTTCACGCAGGAAGTCGGCATATTGGTCGGCCACCGCCTGACTGGAGGTACAATCAACAATCACCGGATTGAGTAGATGATATTCTTTCACCAGGCGAATTAAGCGTCCCAGATTGAACGGCGCGTTCGCTTGCGCCAGTTCCGCCTGCCAGTTGTCCAGATTCAGGCCATGCACATTGGTTAGCAACGCCTTTGAGTTCGCCACGCCGCACACGCGCAGATCGATGTGCTTGTTCTTCAGCCAGGTTTGCTGACGTTTAAGCTGTTCCAGTAGCGCGCCGCCGACGCCGCCGACGCCAATGACAAACACTTCAATCACCTGATCGGTATTGAACAGCATCTGGTGCGTTACCCGCACGCCGGTGGTGGCATCGTCGTTATTCACCACCACAGAAATGGAACGCTCAGAAGATCCCTGAGCGATCGCCACGATATTGATATTGGCCCGCGCCAGCGCGGCGAAGAATTTCGCTGAAATGCCGCGTAGCGTGCGCATACCGTCGCCGACAACAGAGATAATCGCCAACCGCTCAGTAACCGCCAGCGGCTCCAGCAGCCCCTCTTTCAGCTCCAGATAGAACTCATCCTGCATCGCACGGCGGGCACGCGCGCAGTCACTCTGCGGCACACAGAAGCTGATGCTGTACTCAGAGGAGGACTGGGTAATGAGCACCACCGAGATCCCGGCGCGAGACATGGCGGCGAAAACACGCGCCGCCATCCCAATCATCCCTTTCATTCCAGGGCCGGAGACGCTAAACATCGCCATGTTATTAAGGTTAGAGATCCCTTTAACCGGCAGGTTATCATCGTCGCTGGACGCGCCGATCAGCGTTCCTGGCGCCTGCGGATTACCGGTATTTTTAATCAGACAGGGGATCTGGAACTGGGCGATAGGCGTTATGGTGCGAGGGTGAAGGACTTTGGCGCCGAAGTAAGAGAGTTCCATCGCTTCCTGGTAGGACATCGATTTCAGCAGTCTGGCGTCCGGCACCTGGCGCGGGTCACAGGTATACACGCCATCGACGTCAGTCCAGATTTCACAGCAGTCAGCGCGTAAACAGGCGGCCAGCACGGCGGCAGAGTAGTCAGAGCCATTACGCCCCAGCACCACCAGTTCACCCTTTTCATTACCGGCGGTAAAGCCCGCCATCAGGATCATGTGATCGGCCGGGATCTGGCTGGCGGCGATACGGCGAGTCGATTCCGCGATATCGACGGTAGATTCAAGGTAATGGCCCACCGCCAGCAATTTTTCTACCGGATCGATCACCGTGACGCGATGCCCACGCGCCTCCAGAAGTCCCGCCATAATCGCGATCGACATTTTTTCGCCACGGCAAATCAGCGCGGCGTTGATGCTGTCCGGGCACTGACCCAGCAGGCTGATACCATGCAAAACATGTTTGATCTGAGCAAATTCTTGTTCGACAACCATTTTCAACCGTGCAAGCGGGAATCCCGGCTGCGCGCTGGCAAGTCCTGCGAGCAGGTCAGAAAAAATACGTTCGGCATCGCTGATATTCGGCAAAGCATCCTGGCCGCCGATAGTTTTTTCAATCATCGCCACCAGATGGTTGGTAATTTTCGCGGGGGCGGAAAGTACGGTCGCTACCTGCCCTTGCCTGGCATTGCTTTCCAGAATATCGGCAACACGCAGAAAACGTTCTGCATTTGCCACTGATGTACCGCCGAACTTCAACACTCGCATGGTTGTTACCTCGTGATCTCTGGTCGAAAAAAAAGCCCGCACTGTTCAGGTGCGGGCTTTTTTCTGTGTTTCCTGTACGCGTCAGCCCGCACCGTTACCTGTGGTAATGGTGATGGTGGTAATGGTGGTGGTGCTGATGCGGTTCATGGATGTTGTGTACTCTGTCATTTTTATTTGTCTGTCTTGTATTCCTATATTGGTTAAAGTATCTGCCCGCCTAAGTCAATAAATTTTTAAATTGATCACATTCCGAAACTTGTTCATGTGCTGCTGGCGATATATTTATTTTCAACCAATTCCCCCTGTCATGATCTCTTGCAACCAGACGTAATCTCTTATTATTTTAAAAATTACAGCACGTTATTTTGTTAGTTTTTTTTCAATATCATGGACCAAACGGTGCAACATTACCGTATCTCGCTGTCCCAGCAGGCCGATTCGCTGTTGTAGCCAGTCGGTTAATTTGTGGTCATCGGCCGCCTCCAGAGTCGTTAGCAGGCGTAAAAGGCGCGCGCGTAACGCCTGTAACTGCGATTCATCAGCAATATCAACGGATTCTGTGGTCTGTTGCATTAAACCTGCTAATTGATAGCAATACACCATGACCGCCTGACCCAGATTGAGCGAAGGGTAATCCGCCGCCATCGGCACGCCGGTCAATACATCCGCCAGCGCCAGCTCGTCATTGGTCAGACCGGAATCCTCACGGCCAAAAACCAGCGCGGCATGACGCATCCAGCGTGATTTTTCCTGTAATAAGGGAACCAGTTCAGCGGGCGAAGCGTAGTAATGAAATTTTGCCCGGCTGCGGGCTGTCGTCGCGACGGTAAAATCCACATCGTGGAGCGCGTCAGCAAGGGTGTGGAAAACCTCAATATTATCAATAATATCTCCAGATCCATGTGCGACCCAACGGGTGGCGGGCTCCAGGTGCGCCTGGCTGTCGACAATACGCAGGTCAGTAAATCCCATGGTCTTCATAGCCCGGGCGGCTGCGCCGATATTTTCCGCTCTGGCGGGAGCGACAAGAACGATTGTTACACGCATTTCATTACTCTTTTTGACTAATTTACAGGAAATTAGCTGGCGTTTGTAAGCATATTACGCTTCGCAAATTTACAAAATTTTAACTGATATCACTGAAAAAGCATTTTTGATTTCGTAAAAGACGCTACACTATTGCGTATCTGTACTATTGCTGTTTATGTTAACAGAACATCGTTATCCTACTGTTTATTTAGGATAATTTAATTTAAAATAGATCCTGTTCTTTGGATTCATCACATTTATTAGTTGGCTTACGTAACTAGTTGGAATATTGCAAATTTGTGATGAAAGCTAGCATTTAGCTACGATGATTTCATCAAACTGTTAACGTGCTACAATTGAACTTGATATATGTCAACGAAGCGTAGTTTTATTAGGTGTCCGGTACGTCTTAGCCTGTTATGTTGCTGTTAAAATGGTTAGGATGACAGCCGTTTTTGACACTGTCGGGTCCAGAGGGAAAGTACCCACGACCAAGCTAATGATGTTGTTGACGTTGATGGAAAGTGCATCAAGAACGCAATTACGTACTTTAGTCATGTTACGCCGATCATGTTAATTTGCGACATGCATCAGGCAGGTCAGGGACTTTTGTACTTCCTGTTTCGATTTAGTTGGCAATTTAGGTAGCAAACATGCAGACCCCGCACATTCTTATCGTTGAAGACGAGTTGGTAACACGCAACACGTTGAAAAGTATTTTCGAAGCGGAAGGCTATGATGTATTCGAAGCGACAGATGGCGCGGAAATGCATCAGATCCTCTCTGAATATGACATCAACCTGGTGATCATGGATATCAATCTGCCAGGGAAAAACGGTCTCCTGTTAGCGCGTGAACTGCGTGAACAGGCTAACGTTGCGCTGATGTTCCTGACGGGCCGCGATAACGAAGTCGACAAAATTCTCGGCCTCGAAATCGGCGCGGATGATTACATCACCAAACCGTTTAACCCACGCGAATTGACCATCCGTGCCCGCAACCTGCTGTCCCGTACCATGAACCTGGGTACCGTCAGCGAAGAGCGTCGTAGCGTTGAAAGCTACAAGTTCAACGGTTGGGAACTGGATATCAACAGTCGTTCACTGATCGGCCCGGACGGCGAGCAGTATAAACTACCGCGCAGCGAGTTCCGCGCGATGCTTCACTTCTGCGAAAACCCTGGCAAAATTCAGTCACGCGCAGAGCTGTTGAAGAAAATGACCGGGCGTGAGCTGAAGCCGCATGACCGTACTGTTGACGTTACCATTCGTCGTATTCGTAAGCATTTCGAATCCACGCCGGATACGCCGGAAATCATCGCCACCATTCACGGCGAAGGTTATCGCTTCTGCGGCGACCTGCAGGATTAATTCGGCCCAGGCGCCAAACCGTAAAAACAGCCGGTAAGTTATTCTTACTGGCTGTTTCTTATGTCCCCCTTCCGCTAAGCGGCCTCGCTTTCCCTCCTGACCTGCCGTTATGACGTACTCTTTTACATAAAAATTGTCGTATAGCGCTGTTTATCTCAGCTTGCGAAAGTTAAGGTAGTTTGTGTATTTACATTAAAGAGTAATACACGGGATTTGTTAGTCCCCAAAAAATAAGGGGATGCTCACAGGACGTGAGGTTTCAAAGGATGAAAAAATCACCATTATGCTGCTACCTGTTTTGTGCAGCGATGTCAGCTTCACCAGCCGCGCTGGCTGCTACCGCGCCGGTCTCCGCAGGCGTTATTCATTTCAAAGGCCAGATTGTCGAATATGGTTGTAATCTTGCGCCTCACGATCGCAATATCGAGGTATCATGTTTGCGGAATAATATCCCCCATTTACAGACAGTCGCCACACCGTCTGGAAACGCTATTTCGTTGATGAATGGAATCGCCACGGTACGGCACGTGTCGTTAAAAGATCATCCGGAGATTCAAAGCCTGATCGTCCAGTACCGCTAACCGCTTATGGCTCCCGCCGGGAGGAGTTCCGGCAGGCGGCGATTTCGCTCAGTAAAACGCCGCCTGCCTGCATTTTGTACTTTTCTCTCATTCGTATCCTACAACAGCGATGTTCATCGCTTCGCTATCCTGTACGCTCTACGCGCTCGTTAAGCACGGTACCTATGATAGCTGTCATAAAATGATTGCAAATAAAATCATCACATTTACTATGGTTAACCTTACAAACAGCGTTGTCGCTCATGCATTGATAAGGTGAATACATTGACTTAAATATTCTTGTTGGCTATTTTAATTTACTTAATTATAATTTTAAGTGAATATTAAATTTATGTTTACCTTTTAATAGTCAACCACTTTATCAGCCATAATAATGGGGAAGATATGAAGCAGTTAAACGGCGGGAATGTGTATCGTCCCACAGGGAAAGAAAAAAACCTGCAAGCCATTTTAAATATTCATCGGCACGTTATTCAAAACATCTCCCCTGTCACTATTACGGCCGGTAAAACACTGGATATCAAGATTGATAATCAATCCCACATCCTGTTAATCACTAAAGGCGCTATTAAAGTATGTCGGCGTATCGACAGCATTGTAATGGGCTGCGGTGTCTCACCAATGATTTTAGGCCTTGTAGATGCCTATGCTGACTTATACCAGTTAGAAGAGAATTCAGACGTCTTTTTTATCGCCGAAACCACCTGTGAATATTATCCTGTCCCAGTAAAAGATTTTGTGGAAATAGCCGATGAAAAGCATCTCTGGCGTGACATTTCGAACATCCTGATGTACCGCATTGCTTTCATGACTAACCGTGACAGAAACCTTATCGGGCAGGACGCCTATAGCCAGATAAAAGCGCTGTTACTTGAACTGTGGTCGTATCCTGAAAGCTCACGATTTGAGATCAACGCACAGAACTTCATACAACAGAGAACCGGGCTTTCACGCAGCCGTATCATGCAGGTACTTTCAGAACTAAAAGCGGGAGACTATATAAAAATACTGCATGGAAGACTGTTAGAGCTTCGAAACCTGCCGGTTTCATTTTAAACGGACAAGCGTCGTATATTCTTAAAAATAAAGCAATATAGAGTTAAATAAATCCTCCAGGAAATAATAACTATTATCAAAAAAGAGATCTTGCTCTATAAATCTAGTCATCAACCATACTTCTTTAGTGGTATTTTATTAAACTTTGTTACCGGGTCCGAAACTGGACTGCCGTTCAATATTGCATCAGAATTTTTATTGAGTTCATAGTTGATATACGTAGAATAGCCGCCTGCTTATCTACAGAACAGAAAGAAGCGCATACAGAGTAAAATATAATATTTTATTTTATATAGCTATCTTTATTTTTCAGCGAATAGAATCAGGCAACAATTAATATGTTTAATAAGAAAATTATCATCCTGGCAATGTTAACTGCCGTAGCATCCACACCGGTATTTGCCCAGAATACGATTACGTTCAATGGCAAAATTTACGATCAGGCGTGTACGGTTCAGGTTAATGGCTCCACGGATACCACCATTGATTTAGGCAATTACAGCAAAGAACGCATCGCGGAAAAAGGCGCCACAACCGATTACGTGCCGTTTACCGTAAGCCTGGTTAGCTGCCCGGAAGCAGGGACTGGCGTACCAACCCAGGCCATGTTCCGCTTCCACGGCGCAACAGATGATTCCAACCCAACGTACTTCAAAAACGCGGACGAAGGATCGGAAACGGGCGCCGCGGGTGTCGGTATTTCTATTCAGAACGCTTCACATAGCGATGTGACAGATAACACGGATGATGCCGCAGTGAACCTGCCAACCGACGGCTCGGAAGCAGACTTTACCTATTACGCCGCCATGGCAAACGATGGTTCCGCAACCGTAACCGGTGGAGATGTTAGCACTCAGGTTACGTATACCGTTTCGTATCAGTAAGGCATTCTCATCCTGATGTGGACAGGCAGGATGCCAGTCCATAGCGTAAAACATCTTTACAGAGTAAAAAATGAAACACATAAAGAAATCCGTGTTGGTCGTATTACTGACAAGCCATGTTGCCCATGCCAGCATTGTTGTTGGCGGAACCCGACTGGTTTTCGACGGCAATAATGATGAGTCGTCAATCAATGTAGAGAATAAAGACAGCAAAGCGAATCTTGTTCAGTCATGGTTATCGGTTGCCGATCCCCAGGTCACAAATAAGCAGGCGTTTATTATCACCCCGCCTCTTTTTCGCCTTGATGCCGGGCAAAAGAACAGTATTCGGGTTATTCGCTCTGGCGCCCCCCTACCTGCAGATCGGGAGTCTATGTACTGGCTCAATATTAAGGGTATTCCTTCTATTGATGATAATGCCTCCGCGAACCGCGTGGAAATCTCCATTAATACCCAAATAAAGCTTATATATCGACCGCCAGCATTAACAAAATCAACGCCTGATAGCCAGAGCCAACAATTAAAATGGCAGACGGCAGGTGATGTTATTACCGTAAATAACCCCACTCCCTATTATATGAACTTTGCCAGTGTGACGCTTAACAGCCATGAAGTGAAATCAGCGACTTTCGTTCCGCCAAAATCATCAGCGTCATTTAAATTGGGTTCTACTGCCGCCCCTCATGGCACGGTAACGTGGCGATTAATCAACGATTATGGGATGAGTTTAGAGCCGCATTCCGGTTCATTCTAGCCATTAACGACTTCATTTTACTTTTACCCTTTCAGGACTTTTACTGTGCAATTCTCCAGAGTAGAGCCCCGTTCTCAATTAGCGTTATCGTTTCTCTTTATATGCTGTTCCATAAAACCAGCGTTAGCGCATGATCATTTTAATCCATTATCGTTGGAAAATGATGAACCGGGCGTGGAGAATGTCGATCTATCGGTTTTCGAAAAGGGGGGGCAGGCAGAAGGCACCTATAATGTTGATATTTATATTAATAACACCAGTGTTGAAACAAAAAATATTGCCTTTAAAAATAAAAAATCAGCAGATAATAAGCTCTCCCTACAGCCGTGTCTTAGCGTTGAACAACTCAAGCAGTGGGGCGTAAAAACAGAAAACTTCCCCGAGCTTAAAAATGACCCAAACGGGTGTACCGATCTTAGTCTGCTGGCTGGCGCTGTAGCAAAGTTTAATGTCATCGGTAACCGGCTGGATTTAGCGATCCCTCAAATCGCGTTGATCGCCGACCCGCGAGAATTCGTCCCTACCAGCGAATGGGATGAAGGCATTAATGCTTTTTTGCTGAACTACAGTTTTACCGGATCGCAGGATCACGATATTGATGAAAACCGGACGGAAAATAGCGAATACGCTAACCTGCGCCCTGGTATTAACATTGGCGCATGGCGTTTTCGTAACTACTCAACCTGGAATCATGATAGCGATGGGCAAAATAGCTGGGATTCTGCCTACACCTATGTTTCTCGCGATATCGAATTTTTAAAAGGACAGCTGATCGCCGGGGAAAATAACACGCCCGCAGACGTCTTTGACAGTATTTCATTTAAGGGCGTACAGATCTCTTCTGATGACGATATGTTGCCGGACAGTATGAAAGGGTTCGCCCCGGTCATTCGCGGGGTGGCCAAAAGCAGCGCGCAGGTAACCGTTGAACAAAACGGTTATACCATCTACAAAACTAACGTTCCGGCGGGCCCATTCGCCATCAACGATCTTTATCCAACCGGCGGCTCGGGCGACCTGTACGTCACCATCAAAGAATCCGATGGTTCTGAACAGCATTTCATTGTGCCCTACGCCAGCGTTCCGGTATTACAGCGTGAAGGCCACCTGAAATACGACCTGACGGTAGGCCGCACGCGTTCATCAGATACGCATTCCGCGCAACAGAATTTCGCAGAACTGACGGCCTTATACGGATTAGCAGGCGGCATAACCGCCTATGGCGGAATAGAGAGTACGCTGAGCAATGATGTTTATCATGCGGCGCTCATCGGGACAGGCTTAAACCTTGGCGATCTGGGCGCATTGTCTTTAGACGTCACCAACTCATGGTCAAAAATTAAAGCAGGCGATGTGGTTAGCGATACGCTTACCGGACAATCCTGGCGTATTCGTTACAGCAAAGATATTCAGTCAACAGGCACCAATTTCACTGTCGCCGGCTACCGTTATTCGACCAAAGATTACTACGCTCTTGAGGATGTGCTGGATACCTATAGCGATAATAGTCACTATGATCATGTACGTAATCGCACCGACCTGTCGTTATCGCAAGACATTATCTACGGTTCCATTTCACTCACTTTATATAATGAAGATTACTGGAATGACACTCATACCACATCATTAGGTATTGGCTATAACAACACATGGCATAACGTAAGCTATGGCATTAACTATTCTTATACGCTGAACGCCGATAATTCTCAGGATGAAGACGACGATACGGAAGACAGTAATGACCAGCAAATTTCAATCAATATTAGTATTCCGTTAGATGCCTTTATGCCGTCAACGTATGCCACCTACAATATGAACTCCGCGAAAGACGGCGATACCACGCATACTGTCGGTTTAAACGGAACAGCGCTGGCACAGAAAAATCTCTCATGGAGCGTTCAGGAAGGTTATTCCTCTCAAGAGAAAGCCACCAGCGGTAATGTGAGCGCAACCTATAACGGGACGTATGCGGATATTAACGGCGGATATAGCTACGATAATCATATGCGTCGCCTGAATTATGGCGTTCAGGGCGGCGTACTGTTACATCGAAATGGCCTGACACTATCCCAGCCAATGGACGACACCATCATATTGGTTAAAGCCCCTGGCGCAGCGGGTGTCCCCGTGAATAACGAAACGGGCGTGGACACCGATTTTCGGGGCTATGCCGTCGTACCTTATGCTTCGCCTTACCATCGTAATGAAGTGTCTTTAGATACGACGGGCATTAGAAAAAATATTGAGCTCATTGATACCAGTAAAACGCTGGTGCCTACCCGTGGCGCGGTGGTCAGGGCTGAATATAAAACCAATATTGGTTACAAGGTATTGATGGTATTAACCCGCATAAACAATCTGCCTGTTCCTTTTGGCGCGACCGTCTCGTCTTTAACAAAACCAGACAATCACAGCAGTTTTGTTGGTGATGCGGGGCAAGCCTGGTTAACCGGACTGGAAAAACAAGGGCGGTTATTAGTGAAGTGGGGACCAACAGCAGCAGACCGGTGTCAGGTCTCTTATCGTATACCGAGCTCCCCCTCCGCTTCTGGCGTAGAAATCTTACACGAGCAATGCCAGTGATTCTGGTGGGATAAAAGATGAATATGAACAGATTTGCTGCATTAGCCGCCCTGTTAACGTTCACGGGTCTGGCATTATGGTCGCCATCGATCAGCGCAGCATACAATACCGCAGATGCCGTAGACATTAACGTTACGGGATTAATTTATGCCGATCCGTGTACCGTGACGGTCCCCGACACGCTCTCTCTTGGACAATATGCCCGGGCGGATATCGCCGTGGCTGGAGGCAATACCGCCACCATTCCTTTCACCATAAAAATGACGAATTGCCCGGCAACTACCACAAAAGCCGCGATTTCATTTAACGGCGTACCTTATCCCGATCCGCATTATGCTTCTGCGATTTATGCAAACAGCGCGGCCAATCCGGCGCAGGATTTAGGATTACAGCTTTTTAACCTGGACGGCAAAAGTCTGGTCAATCTGGCCAACAACGTCACTTACACGGTGGATATCAACAGTAATACCCACGAAGCCAATTTGCCTGTCGCCGCAAGGATGTATACCCCGTATGGAAAAGTCACGGCAGGGGATTTCACGTCCGTTGTGACGATCACTATCGCATGGCAATAACATCTTTCTATTTCACCTGGTATAAAAGCAGGAATTTTTCATGAGAAGGTTATATCTGGCGCTTATTCTGCTGTTCGCGTATTCCGGTCATGGTTACGCCTCCTGTAAACGTTCCGGAAATGAAGGCGCGATCACTATCACCCCGCCGTCGCAGCTTGTGGTGGATAGCCACGCCTATACCGCAGGCGAAGTGTTGTGGCAATCGGGCTGGGTTTCCACCTCCGAAGTCACAATGGATGGCTGTAGTCGCGATTATAAGGTCGGTTTTTTATATGAACCCGGTAGCGCGCAGTCAAATACATCCGCGACAATCAATGCGAATGACGGGAACAACACGCCGGTATTTAGCACCGGGATTTCCGGCGTGGGCATTGCGATTAAAACCCAAACGAATGCTGGCCCTTACGATAATGTCATGCCAATCGATAATACCTACCATAATGGCGATGGCAATAAAACACACCATGCGATGGCTCCCGCCTACAATGTTGAACTGGTCGCCTTAGGCGGTCCGATCACCTCCGGTACCGCGACATTCCAAAGCCCACTGGCGCGCGTATCTTTTCGCGATAGCGCAACGGAAGACTCCGGCGGCGATATCCTGACCCATCTGTATTTGGGTAATACGCAATTGATTATGAAAGCGATGGGATGTCGGGTAGAAACACCTGCCATCACCGTGGATTTAGGCAGCGTCAATTTAGGCAGTTTCGCTAACAGTCAAACCGCGGGCACAGGCGAGCAGGATATCTTATTGACCTGCGAACAAGGCACCGCTATTTCTGCATCGTTAAGCGCCCAACCGGCCAGCGGAAATAACCCTGATAATTCAGTCATCCAGTTGAGCAATGCAAGCGCGCCAACCAGCGCAACCGGCGTTGGCGTACAGTTGGGTATTCAGGCTCCGGACGCCGGTTTCTTTACCGACAGTTTGCCAATCAATCAAAAAATTGATCTCTTTACTCACACGATTACTACCAATGCCGATGGCAGCCAGACGGTTAACGGCGGAACCATGAATATGTCGACCACCCTGAAAATTAGCGCGCGCTACTATAAAACCGCCGCCACGGTAACGGCCGGGCAAGCGAATGCCACGGCAACATTAAACCTGACCTATAACTAACGGCATCACATTTTCTGGCGCTGCGCGGGAAAACGTTAACGCGCGCGCCCGTTAGATTTATTTCCACAAACGTAATTCGTCATCTTTTACTGGCGGTAATGACTTACGTTGCTGACAAGAGAGCGAATACCAGTCCAGATGGCGCGTCAGGAACATCACGCCGCCAAGCGCCAGTAGCAGAACGCCGGTACCCAGAAGCAACGAGCTATCTTCCGAACGCAGCAATCCCCACATCACGCCATCCAACACCAATAACGCTAACGTAAACAGCACGCTATTGCGCCATCCTTTCAGCACCGCCTGCAAATAAACGCTATTCATCAACGCGCCCACCAGGCTGGCGGCGATCCAGGCTGGCGTGAAACCGATATGTTCCGACAGTGCCAGCAATAGCAGGTAGAACATCACCAGCGATAACCCCACCAGCAGATACTGCATCGGGTGTAACCGCTGCCCCGTCAGGGTTTCGAAGACAAAGAAAGCCATAAACGTTAGCGTAATCAACAAAATGGCATATTTCGTCGCTCTGTCCGTCAGTTGATACTGATCGGCTGGCGTCGATACAGCGACGCTAAACGCCGGTAAGTTGTCCCAATCCACCTTTTGCGCATCAGCAAACTGTTCGCCGAGATTCGTGGCAAACCGACTGGTTTGCCACTGGGCCTGAAATCCTGAACCGCTGATTTCGCGTTTACCGGGAAGAAAATCCCCCACAAAATTTGGGTGCGGCCAGTTGCTGGTCAGGGTCATTTCACTGCTACGCCCGACGGGAACCAGTGAAAAGCTGCCGGTTCCGCTTAAATTTAACGACATCACCAACGTCAGGTTGCGCGTCGCCCACTGACTGTCCGGCAGCGGGATATGAATGCCCTCTCTACTTTCCGGTAAGCCGGTCCCCGGTTCTACAGTGAGCGTTTCACCATTCACCTGCGGCGCTTTTACTGCGCTGATACCGCGCGCATCGCCGACGCCCACGACGATAAAGGGCTTTCCAAGGGTAATGTTCGGTCTGTTCAGCTCATGCAGACGGGCCACATCAAACTCCGCCTTTATCGCCATATCGGTATGCCACACCTGCCCCTGATAAATACCTATTTTTCGCGCTTCAACGTTTTGATTGCCTTCGACCAATAGCGACTCCGGCAGCCAAAAATAGAGATAACTGCGCTTATACTGGACCTCTTTCTCCTCTTCCAGCACGGTATAGAGCTCTGTCACCGGAACCGCCACCAGCGGGCCGACAACCTTTTGCGGGCCGCTGGTACTCTGACGAATAGCGGCTTCTACATGGCTTCGATAATCAGCACGTTCCACGATGGTGTGCCGTACCATCATCAGGGGAATTAACAGCAGGATCATGGCGCCGCCTAACGTAATCATTTTCCACAACAGGGGGGATTTCAACATAGCGTTCTCCTTTGCAATGCCAGCAGTGTAAGAACGCGATGTGGGGAGAATTTGAAGTTATGTGAAGTGACGGTGAAGTGTCAACGAGGCCAGCACGCCGCCTTCGGGGCGGTTGCACAACGTCACCTCACCGTTGAGGAGCCGCGCCGCCTCGCTGACAAACGCCAGCCCAAGCCCGCTGCTTTTACGTCCGTTTTCACGGGGCAACGAATAGAATCGGTCGAAAATGCGCGGCAGCGCAAAATCAGGAATACCACAGCCGGAATCCGTCACCTGCAGGATCGCTTTCTCCCCCATCGGCTGAGCGCTTAATGTGATAACGCCATTTTCAGGCGTAAAGTCGATAGCATTGTCCAACACATTGCCCAGCGCCTGCGCCAGAAGCTCCGCGTCGGCGACGACAACCAGCGAGGAAGGCCGTAGAGTAAGGGTGATCTTTTTTGCCGCCAACTGAATACTGCGCGCCTCGCTAAGCTGCGTAAATAGTTCATCAACAGCAACCGACGCGAGAGGGATATCCTGTCGGTTTTCCAGCCGCGCCTGGCGCAGCAGGGTTTCTACCAGCGCCTGCATTCGCGTATTTTGCGCCAGTATATTCTCTGTAAAGCGGGTAACCACATCCGCGGGCGGTCCTTCACGCAGAATCTCCGCCGCGCCGCGTATCGCCGCCAGTGGACTTTTCAGCTCATGAGTCAACGCATACACGTACTGCTCAATCTCATTCTTGCCTTCCAGCTTAATGCGCATACTCTCCAGCGCCTGCGCCAGTTTACGCAGCTCGCTGCTGCCTAATGCAGGTAACGCAAGCGGGCGGTTTTCGGTGACGGAATCCGCATAGCGCGTCAACCGGGCGATGGAGCGGTTAATCCACCAGACCATCCCCGCGCCAATCGCCAGCGCAATCCCCAGTAAAACGGCGCTGGCCCACAGAATGCGCCGTTCGCTGCGCTTAATCACCGGCGCCATTGCCGCATTCGGTTTGCCGACAGTCAGGACGCCGATAATCCGTCCATCGCTGATTATCGGCGCGGCTACGTACATCACGGTGCTATTGGGATCGGCAGCATCTTTTGCCGTGCTGCGGGCGCCATACTGTCCGCGCAGCGTAAGCCAGACGTCATTCCAGCGAGAATAATCCTGCCCCACCGCTTTGTTTTCCGAATCAAACAACACCTTCCCCTGTGCATCCGTCATGTAGACATGGTATTCATTGCGCACTTTGACGATCCCGCTGATATTGGCGCGAAACGGGCGATGTTGCAGCTGGGCGAATGCTTTCGCCAACTGGCCGTCAGTCGGGTTGCCGGAGAGAAGATCGTCGCGGGCCAGCGCCGCCAGCAGCGTCGCGGTGTCAATCAGCGTCCCTTCCGTCGCGCGGCGGACGCCCGGCTTTATCTCCTGAACAAAGATAGACAGCACAAACACGGCGGCGACGGCGACAATAAGAAAGTAGCCCAGTAGCAAACGCATTCCGATGCGCATCAGACGCTCCTCAGGCTGTATCCCATTCCACGATGCGTGTTAATTGGCGAGAGATCCGGGTTGATCGCGCGTAGCTTAGCGCGCAGGGTTTTGATGTGTGTATCGACCGTCCGATCGAAGGTCTCCTGGGCATCAGACCAGACAATATCCATCAATTGCTGACGCGAGTACACGCGCTCCGGCGACAGCAGCAGGGTTTTAAGAAGCAGAAACTCATAACGCGTCAGCGAGAGCGGCGTACCAAACCAGGCGATCTGCGCCGCCGGTTCATTGAGTTCAAAATGTCCGGTACGCACCACCGGCGACGGCGCAGCAAACTTTTTCACCCGGCGCAGCAGCGTGCGCACGCGGGCGCTCACTTCGCGCGGCGAGAATGGCTTGGCGACATAATCATCTGCGCCGATCTCCAGACCAAGCAATCGATCCACTTCATCGCTGCGGGCAGTCAGGAAAAGAATCGGCAGCGCAGGATGGCGTTCCAGCAACTGCCGACACAGCTCAAAACCACTGATATCCGGTAGTCCCACATCGAGAATCACCGCATCCGGCCGTTGCTGACGCGCGTTTTCCAGCGCGGGCAGCCCGCGAGCGAATAGCTCAACGGTAAACCCTTCCAGTTGCAGGGTGTAGATGAGCGTATCGGCGATTCCCTGTTCATCCTCGACTAACCAGACCTGCGGTTGCTGCATACTCTTTCCCTGTTATTGTCGCCACGGCATGACCGGCACCGCGCTGATGGCGTTCTTCGGCGACCCGTCGACCACTTTGTCGGAATAGGCCAGATACGCCAGCGTGTTGCGTTTCTCATCATAGAAACGCACGACCTGCAATGACTTAAATATCAATGAGGTGCGTTTTTTGAAAACCACCTCTCCCTGCGCCTTGCCGTTCTTAATTTTGTCGCTCAGTTCAATAGGCCCGACCTGCTGACAAGAGATGGCGGCGTCAGACGTATCTTCAGCCAGCCCCAATCCGCCTTTTATGCCGCCCGTTTTCGCCCGGCTAACATAGCACGTCACGTTTTTGACATCAGGATCGTCAAAAGCTTCCACCACGATTTTATGGTCAGGACCGAACATTTTAAATACCGTATCGACTGAACCAATTTGTTCCGCGCGGGCGCTCTGCCCCAGCAGCAACAAAATTGAGAAAAGTACTAAGCTCTTGTATTTCATATTGTTACCATTCATAAAAGTTACGTTGCGTAATTATTAGACATTCTAAAATAAAATGGTTATAGATCACAGGATTAGAATAATTACCTGTCACGTTGCCTAAAAAAAGCATTTAAGCTCAAAAAAAACACTGAATGCTAAAAGAACAAAAAATGCTATTATCCTCTTACCTGATATCGGGTGCTCGTTGTTGAAAGGATGGGGATATTTTATGGATCAGGCTGGCATAATTCGCGACCTGTTAATCTGGCTGGAAGGTCATCTGGATCAGCCGCTGTCACTTGACAATGTGGCGGCAAAAGCAGGCTATTCCAAGTGGCACCTGCAGAGAATGTTTAAGGACGTGACGGGCCACGCCATTGGCGCTTACATCCGCGCCCGTCGTTTATCGAAATCAGCAGTGGCGCTGCGTTTGACCGCGCGTCCAATTCTGGATATTGCTCTTCAGTACCGCTTCGATTCTCAGCAAACCTTTACGCGCGCCTTTAAGAAACAGTTTTCCCAGACGCCAGCGCTGTATCGTCGCTCCTCGGAATGGAGCGCCTTTGGCATTCGCCCGCCATTACGGCTGGGCGAGTTTACCGTGCCGGAACATCAGTTCGTTACGCTGGAAGATACGCCGCTCCTTGGCGTCACGCAGAGCTATTCCTGCTCGCTGGAACAGATTTCCGACTTCCGCCACGAAATGCGCGTGCAATTCTGGCATGATTTCCTCGGTCATTCGCCAACTATTCCGCCAGTGCTTTATGGGCTTAATGAAACGCGCCCCAGCATGGAGAAAGACGATGAGCAGGAAGTATTCTATACCACCGCACTGCCGCAAGAGCAGGCCGATGGCTATGTTCAGTCGGCGCATCCTGTGCTGTTGCAGGGCGGTGAATACGTCATGTTCACCTATGAAGGGTTAGGAACCGGCGTGCAGGATTTTATCCTGACCGTTTACGGCACCTGTATGCCAATGCTGAATCTGACCCGTCGTAAAGGGCAGGATATAGAGCGATACTATCCGTCAGAAGATACCAAAACCGGCGATCGCCCTATCAACCTGCGCTGCGAATTTCTGATCCCGATTCGCCGTTAACGCTGTAGCTCATCCAATGCAGGGGCGTCCAGATGCGAAACGTCCCCTGCGGTTTCTACCACCCACCCAGACGCCAGCCACTGACTTTCCTGGTAATCGATGCGGGAAATAGAGCAGTTGCGCAAACGTAACCGGCGTTCCGCCCAGGCGGGTAGTCCCAGTATAGTACTGACCAGACAGCCCAACGCGATACCGTGACTGACCAATAAAGGTCGGCTGCCCTGCGGTAGCTCCAGACAGGACGCCAGCGCGGCATGAACGCGATCGCTCAACTCCTGCATCGATTCCCCGCCGGGAATGCGGCCATCCTGCGTGCCGTTGACCAGCTGACGACGCCAGCCCTCTTCTTCTTCCGTCAGCGAATCGATCTGGCGCTTTTCCAGCACGCCCATATCCAGCTCGCGCAGGCGGGAGTCAAAGGTGATATCACACCCGCACGCCTGGGCGATAATCTCCGCCGTGCGTTTTGTGCGGCCTAAATCGCTGCTGATGATATGGGTGATGCCGAGGCTACGGGCGCGTTCTCCTACCTGCATGGCCTGCTGCTCGCCTTTTGCTGTCAGGGGACTGTCCGATTGGCCCTGAATACGTCGCTCGGCGTTCCACTGCGTTTCACCGTGGCGAACAAGGTATACCTGTAACATGTTTTTTTTCCGTTATACTGCGATAAATTTTTAAAACTGAGCTTAATTATGCACCAGGTTATCTCTGCGACCACCAATCCTGCCAAAATTCAGGCAATTCTACAGGCATTTGAAGAGATTTTCGGCGAAGGATCGTGCCATATTACGCCCGTCGCCGTCGAGAGCGGCGTACCGGAGCAGCCCTTCGGAAGCGAGGAAACGCGTGCTGGCGCACGAAATCGCGTGGATAATGCGCGACGCCTGCATCCACAAGCTGATTTCTGGGTAGCCATTGAAGCCGGAATTGACGATGACGCCACCTTCAGTTGGGTGGTGATTGATAACGGCGTTCAGCGCGGTGAAGCGCGATCGGCCACGCTGCCGCTGCCCGCCGTCATTCTCGACAGAGTCCGCCAGGGAGAAGCGCTTGGCCCGGTGATGTCCCACTATACCGGTATTGACGAGATTGGTCGCAAAGAGGGCGCCATTGGCGTATTTACCGCCGGAAAATTAACGCGCTCCAGCGTTTACTACCAGGCGGTGATTCTGGCGTTAAGCCCGTTTCATAACGCGGTGTATCGATAATTATTTGCGCTATGTTGTAGGCCTGATAAGCACAGCGCCATCAGGCATTTCGCGGCGATGTTGCCGGATGGCCGCTTCGCCTTATCCGGCCTACGAGCAAATCAGGCGCTTTTCAGCAGTACGTTCTCAAGCCAATGACGCAGTTCAACCGGCGCGGATTTCAGGCTGTTTGACCCGCGCGTGATGGTGGCGATGCCCGCCCCCAGCTCGGTTTTCAACTCGCGCTGGCTCATTTCGCCACGCAGCAACTCCTCAATAATGCGCACGCGCGTTCCCAGCGCTTCACGCTCGTCCGGCGTAAGCATCAGTTGTAATAAAGGCAGATGCAGATCCTCTGCATATGCCTGACGGAGTAACTCCACAAAACGAAGCCACTCCTGATTACGTTGTTCGGCGATAGCCGATGAATAAGGGGAATGCTGGGTCATGTTATACCGCCGTTTGTACTGTTACACGAGTACAAATGATAACATAACCCGTCTGCATTAATACCGTCGCTGCCACTCAGAGTCGCTCATTAAGGCCTCTTTCTGCCCCATAAAGTGGCGATAGTAAGCGTCATAGGCCAGAACGTTTTTCACATAGCCGCGCGTTTCCGAAAAGGGAATGCTTTCGACAAACGCTACGGCATCGATACGCCCGGCGCTATTGCCAAGCCAGGTGCGCACGCGCCCCGGCCCGGCGTTATACGCCGCCGAGGCGAAAATACGGTTATTACCAAACTGCTGATAGACATACTGCAAATAGCTGGTGCCAATGTTGATGTTGGTCTCCGGCTCCAGCAGTTGGCCGGGGCCACGGTAGTCCGGAATCGAAAACATTTTCACCGTATGGGTGGCCGTTCCCGGCATAATCTGCATTAAGCCGCTGGCCCCTACCGGCGATTTTACTTTCGGGTTCCAGGCGCTCTCCTGGCGGGCAATCGCCATGGCATAGCTTTGTGAGATATCTTTTCCGCGGGTATAGCGGGTAAAAAGATCGTTATACGCCAGCGGGAAACGCTCCTCCAGATGATCCCACAGTTTTCCGGCGATCGTCGCCTGTACGCTCAGATCCCACCAGTGCTGGTTAAACGCATAGCGCGCCAGCTGCGCCTGTTCAGATTTACTACGGCTTTTTACCAGATTCGCCCATTCGCTGCGCGCCGTGTTATCCAGGTTCCAGTACATCAGCTCCCGTACACGCGCCATCTCCGGCCCCTGCGTCAACGCGCTGTTTACGTTGGCGGGCGCTTTATCGATTTTAAGCGTGTACTCTTCGCCTAAACGCTGCGCCGCGACCATCGGATAAAAACCGCGCTTCTGCATTAAAGCATGAAGGATCTCTTTCGCTTCGGCGTCACGACCGCGCTCCAGCAATAAATCCGCCTGCCAGTAACGCCACTCGTCTTTCTCTTTCGCCTCCATTGGCAGTCGGGCAAGCCAGGTATTGAGACCGCGACGATCGCCCATCCCCAGCGCCATACGTACGCGCCGCTCGATAAGCGACGTCGATTGCGAGCGCATAATCGCGTCATCGCGCCATTTCGCCTGCGCATCGGTCACATCGTTGCCCATCAGTCGCCAGGCAACGATATCGCGCAGCGCCTGCGTTTGTTCCTCATTAAGTTTCTGCGCCTGTACCAGCGAGGGGATCATCAGACGCGCATTTTCCGCGTCCTGGCGGGCGACGCTGGCAAACGCGACTTCCGCCATCTGGCGGGTAAAATCGGTGGCGCCGGTGGTGCGTGCGAAGGTCAACACGTTATTAGGGTCATTAGCCAGGGTAATGATCGCTGAGGCGATCGTTTGATATTCCGCCGGCATCTGTCCGGCCAGCACCGTAACCAACCCCGTATTCCCGGCTTTCATCGCCAGCCGAATACGTTCCAGATACGCCAGCGGGTCTTGCTTGCCTGAGGCCCGCCAAACGCTGAACAGTTTATCGCAGGCATTCGGCTGACTTTTGCCGGTCAGCCAAAGGTCTTTCGCGCCCTGCCAGGCCGCTTCCGTTTGCCCGGTACTCCATTTCGCGTAGTAATAGTTACATTGCGCTTCCGTGGTGCCGGGTTTCTCCGGGCTAAACGCCAGCAAGCCGCGCCAGTCTTCACGACGCGCCAGCTCATTGACGAAGCGTGATTGCAGCGTACGCGCAGGCGGAAGCGTAGGATTGGCGCGCACAAACTGCGTGACAGCAATCGCCGGTTGGTTCATCAAATCGTCGGTGATCTTACGGTATTCCAGATACGGGTAGAGCGGATAATCTTTCAGACCCGGCATCATCTGCTCTACCACATCCATCTGGCGGTTGTCCCAGGCCTGCTTAATCTGCGCATAGCGGTTACGCTGCTCTTCCAGTGAGTCGGCCCGCGCGAGGTGACAAAAGGTCAGCAGGCATACGCTGGCGGCGACGAGACGCCAGACAAATGGTTTGGCTCTATCCACAAGCTCTTCCTCAATTGTTATCCAATGCAGCATCATGCCGCGTAATGAATTTATGCTAACCAGTCATAGCCATTTGCGCCACGTTACGGACACTTTTTTACTTTTATTGCGAGTGCGATCTGCTGGCTGGGCTTAGGCAGGGAAAAAGGCTACACTTCGCCTTTGACATCTATTCACCATCACGATAAACATAGAGGCGAAGTCCAACGTGGCTCAATTCGTTTATACCATGCATCGTGTCGGCAAAGTGGTTCCGCCGAAACGTCATATTCTGAAAAACATCTCGCTGAGCTTCTTCCCTGGCGCCAAAATCGGCGTGCTGGGCCTTAACGGCGCCGGTAAGTCTACCCTGCTGCGCATCATGGCGGGTCTCGATAAAGATATCGAGGGCGAAGCGCGCCCGCAGCCCGGCATTAAGATTGGCTACCTGCCGCAGGAACCTCAGCTAAACCCGGAACATACGGTACGCGAGTCGATTGAAGAGGCCGTTTCGGAAGTGGTTAACGCCCTCAAACGTCTGGATGAAGTGTACGCGCTGTATGCCGATCCGGATGCCGACTTCGACAAGCTGGCGGCAGAGCAAGGCCGGCTTGAAGAGATTATCCAGGCGCACGACGGTCATAATCTGAACGTGCAGCTTGAGCGCGCTGCTGACGCTCTGCGTCTGCCGGACTGGGATGCCAAAGTCGAAAAACTGTCCGGCGGCGAGCGCCGTCGCGTGGCGCTGTGCCGTCTGTTGCTGGAAAAGCCGGACATGCTGCTGCTCGACGAACCCACCAACCACCTGGATGCCGAATCTGTTGCGTGGCTGGAACGTTTCCTGCACGACTTCGAAGGCACCGTCGTGGCGATTACCCACGACCGTTACTTCCTCGATAACGTCGCCGGCTGGATTCTGGAACTTGACCGCGGCGAAGGTATTCCGTGGGAAGGCAACTACTCCTCCTGGCTGGAGCAGAAAGATCAGCGTCTGGCGCAGGAAGCGTCTGCCGAAGCAGCGCGCCGTAAATCCATTGAGAAAGAGCTGGAGTGGGTGCGTCAGGGCGCGAAAGGCCGTCAGTCGAAAGGTAAGGCGCGTCTGGCTCGCTTTGAAGAACTGAACAGCGTTGAGTATCAGAAACGTAACGAAACCAACGAACTGTTTATTCCACCAGGACCGCGTCTGGGCGACAAAGTCATTGAAGTCAGCAACCTGCGTAAATCCTACGGCGACCGCGTACTGATCGACGACCTGAGCTTCTCGGTACCGAAAGGCGCTATCGTCGGGATCATCGGGCCAAACGGCGCGGGTAAATCGACCCTGTTCCGCATGATGTCCGGTCAGGAGCAGCCTGATAGCGGCACCATTACGCTGGGTGAAACCGTCAAGCTGGCCTCGGTCGATCAGTTCCGCGACGCGATGGACAACAGCAAAACCGTCTGGGAAGAAGTGTCCGGCGGGCTGGATATCATGAAGATCGGCAATACCGAAATGCCAAGCCGCGCCTATGTAGGCCGCTTCAACTTCAAAGGCGTCGATCAGGGCAAACGCGTTGGCGAACTGTCCGGCGGTGAGCGCGGTCGTTTGCATCTGGCGAAGCTGCTGCAGGTGGGCGGCAACGTCCTGCTGCTCGACGAACCGACGAACGACCTGGATATCGAAACCCTGCGCGCGCTGGAAAACGCCCTGCTGGAGTTCCCTGGCTGCGCGATGGTTATCTCGCACGACCGTTGGTTCCTTGACCGTATCGCCACCCACATTCTGGATTATCAGGATGAAGGTAAGGTGGAATTCTTCGAAGGTAACTTTACCGAATACGAAGAGTACAAGAAACGCACGCTGGGCGCCGAGGCGCTGGAGCCGAAGCGTATCAAGTACAAGCGTATTGCCAAATAAATGTCTGAATGCCGGGTGGCGCTTGCGCTTACCCGGCCTACAAACCCAGCGATTCCAGTACGTTGTGAAACTGTAGGCCTGATAAGACGCGGTAAGCGTCGCATCAGGCATTGGTTCTTATCCCTGCTCGCCCATCATCTCTTTCACCAGTTCCACACAGCGCAAAAAGCGGCCATCGTAATCAGCCTCTTTAACGTGAACGAACTCAATATTGTTTTCTTTCAGCATCTCGACCAACAGGTTCTGGAACGCTTTGCGATCCACTGAACTGCCCAGGCTTCGCAGTCCGTCAGCTATCCACGGCGTATTATTCTCCAGCAAAATCACCAGGTCGAAGCGATACTCGTCAATCAGCGCCTGGACAAACGGATGCTCGCGCCCTTCGTATTTTTTGCAAAATGCCTGGGTGGTGACGAAATCGGTATCGATAAACGCCACTTTATTCGCATATTTCACTGCAAAATCAATATATTGCGCATGGCCCAGCGCAATTTTATCGTAGTCGGAATACTGTAACGCCATCTCATCGCCGCCCAGATGCGAAAAAACATAGTCGCGGCCATATTCCCAGGCGCTGGTGGTATTAAAAATATTGGCGAGCTTATTAACCAGCGTAGACTTGCCGCTTGATTCCCCGCCCAGAATCGCGACGGTACGCACGAAAAACGGCTTCACTTCGGTAGGAATATATTCCCAGTAACGAAACGGATTTTCGCGGATTTGCGCCCCGCTGATATTCATAAACGTGCGTTCAGGATCGACCAGCACCGTCTCAATCCCTAAATGCTCAAGATACTGCGGCGCATCAGCCTCTTCGGAAGTGTAGATCCAGCTCGGCTGTATTCCCTTCTCTGCCATAAACGCTTTAATGCCGTTGCTCCAGACGTCCCAGCCATGCGGATAAGGCTCCATCCCCTCTTCATTAAAGGCGTGGATGCGAATATTTTTTTGGTATTTGAAGGTTTGCAATAACCAGCGCAGGCGATCCGACACGGTGGGCTGCTGCGACATGGCGCTATCCTCAAACAGCCCGCGGTCGCGCGTATCATCATATCCCATAATGATGTGCAACTCATCCACCTGGCTACAGGCGCGCTGGATCAAGTAGATGTGTCCGGTATGCAATGGATAAAATTTACCGAACACCACGCCAATGTTTTTCTGTCGGCGGGGAAACTCCAGCCCGAGAAAACGGTGTAGCGCCTCCAGTTTTTGCGCGCTGGGGCTTTTGATTTTGGCGTTAAGTAACTGACTCAGATACCCCTTGGTCATACCGCTGGCGTCAGCCACCTGTTGCAGAGTGCAACCTTGCTGCTTAATCGCGGTTTTGAGATAGTCGAACGATGACACAAGAGCCTCCTGCTGGAAAAATCGCATAACACTGCCTGACGGCGCTTCGCTTATCAGGCCTACAACATCAATCCGTATCAATCCGTATCAATCCGTAGGCCGGATAAGACGCATTGCATCGCCATCCGGCAAATTATACAACATCACTACATACAGAGAATTATAAGTCGTCAAACACGCTTAACGCATCTGCGAGCTTTTTAACACCGAACACCTGCATTCCTTCCGGCGGCTTTTTCGGTACGTTGGCGGCAGGCACAATCGCCCGACGAAAACCGTGTTTCGCCGCCTCGGAAATACGCTCCTGCCCGCTCGGCACCGGACGAATCTCGCCTGCCAGCCCCACTTCGCCAAACACCACCAGATCCTGCGGCAACGGCCTGTCACGCAGGCTGGAGACCATCGCCAGCAGTAAAGCCAGATCCGCGCTGGTTTCGGTGACTTTCACGCCGCCGACCACGTTGACGAAGACGTCCTGATCCGACATTTGCAGACCGCCGTGTCGGTGCAGCACCGCCAGCAGGATTGCCAGACGGTTTTGTTCCAGACCGACCGCCACGCGTCTGGGGTTCGCCATCATCGAGTGATCGACCAGCGCCTGAATCTCCACCAGCAACGGTCGCGTACCTTCCCAGACGACCATCACTGAACTGCCGGAAGTGACCTCATCGCCACGGCTTAAAAAGATGGCGGACGGATTGCTCACTTCGCGCAACCCCTGTTCGGTCATGGCGAAGACGCCCAGCTCATTGACTGCGCCAAAGCGGTTTTTGTGGCTGCGTAGCGTGCGGAAACGAGAATCGGCGTCGCCGTCGAGCAATACTGAGCAATCGATACAGTGTTCCAGCACTTTCGGCCCCGCCAGCGACCCGTCTTTGGTGACGTGGCCGACCATCACGATCGCCACGCCGCGCGTTTTGGCGAAGCGCGTCAGGTAGGCTGCCGTTTCGCGGACCTGGGCGACGCTGCCCGGCGACGACTGGATGTCCGCCATATGCATCACCTGTATGGAGTCGATCACCATCAGTTTCGGCTGTTCTTCTTCCGCTATCAGGCAGATCTGCTCGATGCTGGTTTCGGAGAGCATATTCAGATTAGCGGTCGGCAGGCCGAGACGGTGCGCGCGCATCGCCACCTGCTGTAGCGATTCTTCGCCGGTGACGTACAGCGTTTTCATCTGCTCGGCGAGCTTGCACAGCGTTTGCAGCAGCAACGTTGATTTGCCCGCGCCGGGGTTACCGCCAATCAAAATGGCGCTGCCGGGTACCACCCCGCCGCCCAGCACGCGGTCAAACTCTTTAAAACCGGTAGAAAAGCGCGGCAGTTCCTCAAGACTGATGTCAGACAGTTTCTGCACTTTTGATACGCCCGCACTGCCGGCGTATCCGCTCAGACGTTCGTTACGCGCCACCGTCGGCGACGCGGCAAGGCGCACCTCGGTAATGGTGTTCCAGGCCTGGCAGGCGCTGCACTGCCCCTGCCAGCGTGGGTAATCGGCACCACATTCATTACAAACAAAGGCGCGTTTGGGAGCTTTTGCCACGTTTTACCTCTTTCGTTAACGCTGTTGCCGGATGACGCTGGCGCTTATCCGGCCTACGGTCGCCTTGCCATTGGGCAGGTTAATCATTTCTGGTTCATGCTGCCGGAGAGAATGCAAAACACGCCCATCAGGTCAGCGTGGCGGATCGTAATCTCCGTCTTTTCGTTTACTTTTGGCTTGGCATGGAAGGCAATACCTAACCCTGCCGCTTTGATCATTGGCAGATCGTTAGCGCCGTCGCCAATCGCCACCGTCTGCGCCAGCGGGATGTCATGCTCTTGCGCCAGACGAAGCAAGGTATTGGCTTTATACTCAGCATCCACAATATCGCCGATAACGTGACCGGTAAATTTACCGTCCATGATCTCCAGCTCATTGGCGACCGCCGCCGTCAGGCGTAGCTGGTCACGCAGATAGTCGGCGAAGAAAGTGAAGCCGCCGGAGGCGATAGCGATTTTCCAGCCGAGCGCTTCCAGTTTTAGCACCAACTGCGTTAATCCTGGCATTAGCGGCAGATTCCCGCGCACCTGGCGCAAAATATCGGCATCCGCGCCTTTCAGCGTCGCCACGCGGCTGCGCAGACTGGCGGTAAAATCAAGCTCGCCGCGCATCGCGCGCTCCGTCACTTCAGCCACCTTCTCACCGGTACCGGCCAGCTTCGCGATTTCATCGATACACTCAATCTGGATCGCCGTGGAATCCATATCCATGACCAGCAGCCCCGGCGTGCGCAGATGCGGAATTTTACCCAGCGGCGCAACATCCAGCTGCGCCTCATGCGCCAGCCGCGTCGCACGCGGCGTCAGCGACCCCGCCAGACGAATGACCTGATAATCCTCCACGCACCATGCGGCGACAATCACCATTGCGGCGCCCAGTTTGGTCTGATATTGAGTTAAACGCTGCTTATCCAGCCCGCGCCCATACAGCAGCCAACCGCTGCGGCCTGCATGGTAATCCAGAGGCATCACCTCGTCGCCGCTTAAAGAAAGAGGCAAACCAGGCCATAAAGAGACATCTTCAGGCAGATCGCACCAGGTAATGTTAGGCATTAAAGCTCCTGTAAATCGTTCAGGCCGGTAACCGCCCCGCGGAAAATAACGCATGAGGCTACCTTGTAACCATCGCTTCTGGCAACATTAAGCCTCAAATTTTCAGCAGGTGGAATATGGCTCGCGCAAAACTGAAATTTCGGCTGCATCGTGCAGTCATTGTATTGTTCTGTCTCACACTGCTCGTCGCGCTCATGCAGGGCGCGTCCTGGTTTAGTCAAAACCACCAGCGACAGCGCAATCCGCAGCTGGAAGAGCTGGCCCGCACGCTGGCGCGCCAGGTGACGCTCAACATCGCCCCGCTGATGCGCAGCGAAACACCGGATGAAAATCGCATCAACGCCGTGCTGCGTCAGCTCACGCAAGAGAGCCGAATTCTGGATGCCGGCGTCTATGATGAACAGGGCGATCTTATTACTCGCGCTGGCGAAAGCGTCAACGTGCGCGACAGGCTGGCGCTGGATGGCAAAAAAGCGGGCAGCTATTTTAACCAACAAATTGTCGAGCCTATCCAGGGGAAAAACGGCCCATTGGGCTACCTGCGTCTGACGCTGGATACCCACACGCTGGCCACCGAAGCAAAGCAGGTCGATAACACCACCAACATTCTACGCCTGATGCTGCTACTCTCGCTGGCGATAGGCGTGGTGCTGACGCGCACCTTGCTACAAGGTAAACGCACCCGCTGGCAGCAGTCGCCCTTCCTGCTAACGGCCAGCAAGCCTGTTCCGGAAGAGGAAGAGCGTGAGGAAAAAGAGTAAAATGACGGCTTAATAAAGGTAAGGAAAACCACCATGACAACATTACGCCTGCTTATTTCTGACTCTTACGATCCCTGGTTTAACCTGGCGGTCGAGGAGTGCATTTTCCGCCAGATGCCCACCACCCAGCGCGTGCTGTTCCTGTGGCGCAACGCGGATACGGTGGTCATTGGACGCGCGCAAAACCCGTGGAAAGAGTGTAATACGCGGCGTATGGAAGAAGATAATGTCCGTCTGGCCCGCCGTAGCAGCGGCGGCGGCGCGGTATTCCATGACCTCGGTAATACCTGCTTTACCTTTATGGCTGGTAAACCGGAATACGATAAAACCATCTCCACCCATATTGTGCTCGCGGCGCTGAATTCGCTGGGGGTCATGGCCGATGCTTCGGGACGCAACGATCTGGTCGTAAAAACGCCGGACGGCGATCGCAAAGTCTCCGGTTCAGCCTATCGCGAAACCAAAGATCGCGGCTTCCATCACGGTACGCTGCTGTTGAACGCCGACCTCAGCCGTCTGGCGAACTATCTGAATCCCGATAAAAAGAAACTTGCGGCGAAAGGAATCACCTCCGTTCGCTCCCGCGTGGCCAATCTTACCGAGCTATTACCGGGTATCACCCATGAACAGGTCTGCCAGGCGGTCACGGAAGCCTTTTTCGCCCATTACGGCGAACGCGTCGACGCGGAAGTGATTTCACCGGATAAAACGCCGGATCTGCCGAATTTTGCCGAAACCTTTGCGCGCCAGAGCAGCTGGGAGTGGAATTTCGGCCAGGCACCGGCGTTCAGCCATCTACTGGACGAACGTTTCACCTGGGGCGGCGTCGAGCTGCATTTTGACGTCGAGAAAGGTGTGATTACCCGCGCACAGGTGTTTACCGATAGCCTGAACCCGGCACCGCTGGAAGCGCTGGCCGAGCGGCTGCAAGGGTGTTTGTACCGCGCGGATAAACTACAGGAAACGTGCGAGGCGCTACTGGTTGATTTCCCGGAGCAGGAAAAAGAACTGCGGGAACTGTCGGCGTGGATGGCAGAAGCTGTGCGCTAAATGAATAATATCAGAGAGACGAATGTGTCTCTGATATTATTTAAACATAACAACATATTCTGAAAAATGAGTGAATAGCACAAATAGTTAAAACACACTCACCAACTACTATAATCTTTAAAATTAATATTATTTCCCCGCACTTCATAAACCCAGCGAATTATAAACCATTTATCATCACCAATGATGATTAAAGTTTTTCTTAACCAAGATTTAATTTTATTAAATTTACAACATATCATTATCTTCATAGAATCCCGACCCGCGCATTACATGTCATTTGGAAATATACTTAATCGTTAGGGATTACTGATGAAAAAATTATTAATAGCGACCTCTGTCATAATAGGATTATCAACTTCAGCGCAAGCGGTTGAATCCACTGCTGTATTAAAACTGACTGGCGTTTTAACCAACGGCGCATGTATACCAGAGTTAAGTGATGGTGGCGTTGTAGATTTCGGTACTAAAGCCGTTAGCGATCTGCTGCCAACTCAGACGAATCAACTGGGATACAAAGATATAACACTCACGATTCAGTGCCTTGCACCGTCAAAAGTTGGCTGGGTCGCTACCGACAATCATGGCGATTCGGCGACAACGCTGACTATCGATAACGCAACATTTAGCGGTCAGAACAATAGAATACCAAACTATCAGCTAGGTCTGGGTACAACAGCAGATGGTATCAAGATTGGTGCATACGGCTTCTCCATAGACACGAATAATTCGACCGCCGATGGAGTTAAGACGAAGATGGTAACGACAAATGATTCGAATCCTGGTGTCTGGGCTTTAGCATTAAACGAATACGTTGCGCTTACAAATACATTTCCAACCCGCAATACATATAGTGTTGGCGATGAAAATGGCCCCGTCGCTTTTACCACCGCAACATTTCCTATACGCGTAGCTGCCGCTATACAGGGAACAGACACACTGGCTATTACCGATAACACCACGCTTGATGGTCAGGCGACCTTTACACTCGTATATCTGTAACTCCAGCATTCACATGGAATATTCAACACCTCTTTAATGGAACTATAATGAAAAAAATTTTGCTTATTACTGCAATTGCAGCTTCCTTTGCTACAACCAGCGTGAATGCTGACACCACTGCCGTATTAAAAGTCACCGGTCAACTGGTTGTTGGTGGTTGTACCCCAGAACTCAGCGGCGGTGGCGTGGTTGATTACGGTACTATCCGCCTCGCCACACTTTCCGCAACCGATGTAAACCAACTGGGTACTAAAGATGTCTCTCTGAGTATCTCTTGTCCGTCTGCAACCAAAGCAGCATGGACTATTACCGATGACCGTGCGGACACCCACCCAGGCGCATCCGTTATCTCCATAGCCAATGGCGATATGACTAATAGTATAGTATCTGATACCACAATGTCCTACGGCGTTGGCAAAACAACCGAAGGTGTAAAAATCGGCGCGTTCTCTATTTATACCGATACCGCGAACGTTACCGCTGATGGTGTAAAATCTGACGCTATCTCAGGAACCGTTGATAGCCCAGTCTGGCAGAAGTCTTCCACCGGGATTATCAAAAACGGCAATATGGAAATGTTTACCGTTGCTACAAAAGGCACCACCGAACCGGTTCCGTATACCCTCGCCATTTTCCCGCTGAAAACCTCACTGGCTATTCAGAATACTGCAACGCTGGCCATTACTGATGATACTGATCTGGATGGTCAGGCAACCATCACGCTTAAATATCTCTGATCCAGACCGTGTAAAAAGGTTATTGATCTGTCTCCCTTATTATGGGGAGACAGATTAAAATTAAAGGACTAATTCTGATGCCAGCAGTGACTAAACTTCCATTATTATTACTCAGCGTCCCCTTTGTTTTTTCAACACTCTTTTCACAGGCTAACGCTGCCGGCATGGTACCGGAAACTACGCTACTGGTGATTGAAGAATCCACACACAGCGGCGTAATGAATGTTAAAAACACCGACAGCAATCCGGCTTTGTTATATACCACCGTCGTTGATTTACCTGACGACAATGGTGTGAAACTGGATGTCACTCAACCAGTTGTTCGCGTTGAAGCAGGCCAGCAGCAGCAACTACGCTTTATTATGGAAAGCACGGAACCGCTCACCGTCGAGCACTATAAGCGCGTCACGTTTGAAGGTATTCCTCCGAAATCTACCAATAAGGGAATGAAAATAGGTTTTAATCTACGCCAGGATTTGCCGGTATTAATTCGTCCTAAAAATCTACCGGTCGTTACTGATGCCTGGAAATTATTAACCTGGTCCAGAAACGGACAAACAATCAACGTCAAAAATCCGTCTCCCTACGTTGTACGTTTAGCCCAAAATATTACCTTCTTACCTTCCGGGGGCGAAGGCACGATTAAAAAAACCTATATTCTGCCCGGCGAAACATTGAACGTCAGTATAAAAACGCCCCTTGCTGCTGATACATCCGTACGTTTTTATCCTGCCAGCCGTTACGGCATTGAAGTCCCCAGCTTTACCTCACCGCTGGTGCCGTAATGAGAGCTAGCACGTGAAGTATTTAAAACTGCCGCTATACATCAAAACTGCGCTTTATTGCTCACTGGCGACCACGACGTTTTCAGCTCTGGCGGAGGAGCTGAATTTTGACATGGGTATTCTCACCTCCAGAGGCATTAGCCCCAACGTCGCACAATATTTTTCCCGCGCGCCGCGCTTTCTACCAGGCAGCCACACCGTCATGGTAAAGATCAATGGCGTAAATAGAGGGTCGTTGGTCGCGCGTTTCGACACAGAAGGCCAGCTTTGCGTGGATGACGATTTCCTCAGCGCCAGCGGGCTCGTACCGCTTAATATCAGCGCCAAAGAAACCTGCCATAGCCTACAAGAAGATTATCCCTCAGCGATTATTACCCCACTGCCAAACAGTGAATCGCTGGAGCTTTTTGTTCCGGCACAGGCTCTGGATAATAACTTACTATCGCTAAACAACGTGATTAAAGGCGGCACCGCCGGGTTATTTAACTATAACCTGTACGCCAGTCGCAGCGAGTCATCCGGTAGCGATAGCCGAAACTATGCCCAGGCAAACCTTGAAGCTGGCTTAAACTTCGCGGAATGGACGCTGCGCAGCCGCTACATGCTGACGAATAATGATGGAGAATACCGTACCGATAGTCTATATACCTATGCGGAGCACGTATTTCAGGCACAAAAAATGCGTGCGCAAGTTGGGCAGATCAACGTCAACTCCAGTCTATTCAGTGGCGCGCCGATCAACGGCGTACAGCTTATCCCTGAACAAGGGCTGGCACAGGATACACAAGGCGTAACCATTAACGGTATTGCCCGAACCCACCAGGCTCGCGTTGAAGTTCGTCAGTCCGGACAGATTATTTATACCGCACCAGTGAACGCTGGGGCATTTACCCTTGAAAATGTCCCCATCATACGCAGCAATACCGACCTTAACGTCAGCGTCGTTGAAACCGATGGCTCAACGACAACCTTCACGGTGCCGGCAGTATCCTTTAATTTACGCGAACTCACGCCCGCAGGCTTGACAATGTCCATAGGGCGCGTACGTGATACCACCAGCGACTATTCTCTCCCCTGGATCTATAACATCAGCGATGGTTGGAAACTGAGTGAAAACTGGCTGGCGCAGGCGTCTGGCGTACTGGCACAAGACTATCAAGCGGCAGGAGGGATGCTGCAATGGCTTCCAACCAACAAATGGACGTTTTCCGGCTCAATGCTGGGCAGTAAAGCGTCCTTTGGCGAGTCTCTGCAGGGTGCGAAAAGTGAACTACGCGCCAGCATGGCGCTGCCCGGGGAAATTAGACTTGACGTCAGTACCGCCCGCTACAGCGACGGATATCGTGAGTTAACGGATGCGCTCAATAAAGATGCTTACGAATATCAAAGTAGCTCCAGTGCTAATATTGCCTGGAACCATAATCTGTTAGGTACCTTCTCTCTGGGTTATTACACTTATCAGGCTACGGATAATGACAACGACTCTCGCAGTATAATGGCTTCCTGGGGCAAAACGTTTAAATATGCCTCAATTACCGCTAACTGGCAGCACGCTGTTAATCAGGATGATGAGAATCATAACGACAGTAATGATGATGATATGTTTTACATCAACATCAGCATTCCACTAGGTGAGCAGCGCGTCGGCGCTTATATGCGTAATCAAGGTGATAAAACAACCTACGGGCTACAAAATAATGGTTCGCTGAGTAAAGATACCCATTACTATATTTCTGCGGATCGTGATGCAAAAAACCAGCAAAATAGCTTCAACGGTAATCTCAATAGCAATCTCCATTACACTCAACTCAGCGTGGGCGGCGGCACTGATGGCGATAATTACCGCAACTATAACGCAACCTTCAGCGGAGGCATCGCTGCACATGAACATGGCATAACGTTCTCGCCTTATACAATCAAAAATACCTTTGCTATCGCACGCCTGAGTGAACCAGAAAGCGGCATTGAAATCGCCACGCCACAGGGGCGAATCTGGACTGACCACTGGGGGCAAGCCGTCATTCCGGGGCTAACTGAATGGCGGAAATCCCGCGTAGAGGTTAATGCGAATACGCTACCAAAGAGCATGGAACTGGCAAACGGTATTAAGAATATTACCGTCGCGCACAGCGCTTTTCGGGTACTGGATTTCAACGTGCTGAATACACGCCGTGTGATGCTGGCAGTAAAGCGTCCGGATGGCTCATGGCTACCTAAAGGCACCAGCATTGTAGATGAAAAAAATAACTATTTGGTCAGCGCTGTCGACAGCGGACGCGTATTTATCACCAATGTTGGGGATAATCCTGCGTTATATGCCGCTGATGATGATATGAATCGTCTGTGTCGCATCCACTACACGCTGCAGAAAACCCAGGATAAAGAGGCATTTTATGAAACGGCAAAGGGAGTCTGTCAATGAAATCCAACAGCAAATGGTTGGGGATTGCTATATGTTGTATCTTCACCGCACTACTCCCTCCATCAGCCCGGGCCGACGATGACTGCCAAATAACGTTCTCTTCGCCAAACGTCAGCTTTGGCTGGCTTAAGCAAGATGATATCGTCAATTCTCAGCAAGGCTGGAATCAAATGTCTTCACAGGAGGTTCACGTTAGTGTGAGTTGCCCAGAAAGCCAGAATATTGCTCTTTTTGTGCAGGCCTCAGCGGGGGAAAAGGGACGATTTTATTTTGGAAATAACGGTGGTCTCGCCGTACGTGTTAGCCAGATGATAGTAGATGGTAAAAGTTATCCTATTGCCAGCACCCTTGATAAAGTGAGCTTTGCTCCCAATGACAGTGCCCTGGATAGTCTGTTGCTACATAATAACAACGGTATCATCGCGATGGATAATAACCAGCAGGTCAGTGGGAAAATGATGAACGTCACGCTGACATTAACACCTGTCTTGAACGATAATCAATTTACGCATGCTACCGATACGGTCATGCTAGAAAGCAATTTACAGTGGGAAGTGCTGACGAAATAAACGATGAAGGGGGCCTGCTCTGGCCCCCTTCACAATCTTACTCTTTATCGCCCAGCAGCACAGATTCCAGCGCGATTTTGATCATGTCGTTGAAGGTCGTCTGACGTTCAGCGGCAGTGGTCTGCTCGTGGGTACGGATATGGTCGGACACGGTGCAGATGGTCAGCGCTTTCGCGCCAAATTCAGCCGCAACGCCGTAGATGCCCGCCGCTTCCATCTCTACGCCCAGTACGCCGTATTTTTCCATCACGTCGAACATTTCGCCGTCCGGAGAGTAGAACAGGTCAGCGGAGAACAGGTTGCCTACGCGCGCGTCAACGCCCAGCGCTTTTGCCGCATCAACTGCGTTACGTACCATGTCGAAGTCAGCGATAGCCGCAAAGTCATGATCTTTAAAGCGGATACGGTTCACTTTGGAGTCGGTGCAGGCACCCATACCGATCACCACGTCGCGCAGTTTGACGTCCATGCGCACAGCGCCGCAGGAGCCGACGCGAATGATTTTCTTCACGCCGAAATCGGTGATCAGCTCTTTGGTGTAGATGGAGCAGGACGGGATACCCATACCGTGGCCCATCACGGAGATCTTACGGCCTTTGTAAGTCCCGGTGAAACCTAACATGCCGCGAACGTTGTTCACTTCGCGAACATCTTCGAGGAAAGTCTCAGCAATGTGCTTCGCGCGCAGCGGGTCGCCCGGCATCAATACGACGTCAGCGAAATCACCCATTTCTGCATTAATATGTGGAGTTGCCATCTTCAGTTCCCTTTAAATTTGTTGTTATTGCCTGATGGCGGCTACGCCTTATCAGGCCTACAAAACGTGTGTCAAAACAGTGAAATACCCTAAGGATTTCGCGTTGCAGGAAGGCGACGAATTCGTGAATCCCCGGGAGCATAGATTAACTATGTGACCGGGGTGAGCGAATGAAGTCAACGCATCTACAGCGCGAAAGACAACAGGTATCACAGCATGTTTTTACCGTAGTCCATCGGCGATGTACCAAAGTAGGTCGCCAGCGTCTGGCCGATATCCGCGAAGGTTTCACGGTGACCTAAAGAGCCCGGTTTGACTTTCGGACCGTAGATCAGCACCGGAATGTGCTCACGGGTATGGTCAGTACCGGTCCAGCTCGGGTCACAGCCGTGGTCAGCGGTCAGGATCAGAATGTCATCTTCCCCCACCAGCTCCATCAGCTCCGGCAGACGGCGGTCAAACAGCTCCAGGCCTGCGGCGTAGCCCGCGATGTCGCGACGGTGGCCCCAGGAAGAGTCGAAGTCGACGAAGTTAGTGAAGACGATGGTTTTATCGCCCGCTTCTTTCATCTCTTTGAGGGTCGCGTCGAACAGCGCGTCCAGACCGGTCGCTTTCACTTTCTTAGTGATGCCGCAGTTGGCGTAGATGTCGGCAATCTTACCGACGGACACCACGTGGCCCTGTTTTTCATCGACCAGTTTCTGCAGCACAGTCGGCGCTGGCGGTTCTACGGCCAGGTCGTGACGGTTGCCGGTACGCTGGAAGTTACCGGCCTTGTCGCCGATAAACGGACGCGCGATCACGCGGCCAATGTTGTAGCCGCCTTCGGTCAGCTCTTCACGGGCGATTTCGCACAGCTCGTAGAGTTTATCCAGGCCAAAGGTCTCTTCGTGGCAGGCAATCTGGAACACGGAGTCAGCGGAGGTGTAGAAAATCGGCTTGCCGGTTTTCATGTGCTCTTCGCCGAGCTGGTCCAGAATAACGGTGCCGGAAGAGTGGCAGTTACCGAGATAGCCCGGCAGGTTGGCGCGTTTCACCAGCTTATCCAGCAGTTCCTGCGGGAAGCTGTTTTCGTGATCGCTAAAATAGCCCCAGTCGAACAGTACCGGCACACCGGCGATTTCCCAGTGGCCGGACGGCGTATCTTTGCCGGAGGACAGTTCGTGCGCCCATGCGTATGCGCCAATAACGTCCGCGTTGCCGTCCATGCCGGCGGCAATTTTACCGGTAGAGCCTTCATGCGCTTTCACCAGCCCCAGACGAGTCAGGTTAGGCAGATTCAACGGGCCCTTACGGCCATTGTCAGCTTCGCCTTTGGCGCAAGCTTCTGCGATGTGGCCCAGAGTGTCGGAACCTACGTCGCCAAAACGATCCGCGTCTTCAGTAGCGCCGATGCCGAATGAGTCCAGCACCATAATAAATGCACGTTTCATATCTTCTCCGTACTTAGTGCTTCAAAAATAATTGATCAGATCAGTATACAACTATTCAGTAATTCGACGATAGACCGAAGGTGTGCTTACTGGCGCTTTATCGTCAAGGATAATTGCCGCTTTGACGGCCTTCGCCGCTTCCTGCCAACTGGCTTCGTCTTTGGCATGAATCACCGCCAGCGGGCGCTGCCCGTCGATGCTGTCGCCCAGACGGGCCATGTCGGTAAAGCCAACGCTGTAATCAATGGTATCAGACGCCTGACGACGGCCGCCGCCCATCGAGACGACCGCCATCCCCAGCGCACGCGTATCCATTGCGCTGATAAACCCTTCGGTATCAGCATATACCGCTTTGCTCAACATGGCGGTCGGCAGGTATTTATCGTAGTTCTCAACGAAATCGCTTGGCCCTTTCTGCGCGGCCACCATACGACCAAAGACTTCTGCCGCTTTACCGTTATCCAGCACCGCCTGCAGTTTGGCTCGCGCTTCGGCGTCGTCTTTCGCCAGCTGGCCGGAGATCAGCATCTCCACGCATAGCGCCATAGTGACGTCAAACAAGCGCGGATTGCGGTATTCACCGGTCAGGAACTGCACGGCTTCACGCACTTCCACCGCGTTACCGGCGCTCGAAGCCAGCACCTGGTTCATATCGGTTAACAACGCCGTAGTGCGAACTCCCGCGCCGTTTGCCACGCCGACAATCGCTTCAGCAAGGGCTTCAGAAAGTTCATAGGTTGGCATAAACGCGCCGCTGCCGACTTTGACGTCCATTACCAGCGCATCCAGTCCTTCGGCCAGTTTCTTGGCGAGGATGGAGCCGGTGATCAGCGGAATAGAGTCCACCGTCGCGGTAATATCGCGGGTGGCGTAAAAACGTTTGTCCGCCGGTGCAAGCGAGCTGGTTTGCCCAATAATCGCCACACCCACGTCTTGAATAATTTCGCGGAAACGGTTGTCGTCCGGGAAGATGTCGAAGCCCGGGATCGCTTCCAGTTTGTCGAGCGTACCACCGGTATGTCCGAGACCGCGACCGGAGATCATCGGCACATAACCGCCGCAGGCCGCTACCATTGGCCCCAGCATCAGAGACGTCACGTCCCCTACGCCGCCGGTCGAATGCTTATCGACAATCGGGCCATTGAGATTCAGGCTTTTCCAGTCAAGGACAGTACCGGAATCCCGCATCGCCATGGTCAGCGAAACACGCTCCGGCATGGTCATATCGTGGAAGAAGATGGTCATCGCCAGGGCGGCAATCTGCCCTTCAGAGATAGTATTGTCACGAATACCATTAATAAAGAAACGAATTTCTTCGTCACTCAACGCATGACCATCACGCTTTTTACGAATAATTTCTTGTGCGAGAAACACGGTACCCTCCTGAGGGAAAAGAGTAGAAGGCTTACATCGCCGGATGGCGGTTAACGCCTTATCCGGCCTACAGGCCTGGATTTGTAGGCCGGATAAGCGCAGCGCCATCCGGCAAATCAGAGCTTAGTAGCTGCTGGCGCTCTTACCGTCGCCGTGACCCAGCGCTTTCAGCAGGCTTGCCAGCAGGCTGGATGCGCCAAAGCGGTAGTGACGAGAATCTGCCCAGTCAGCGCCAAACAGTTCGTCTGCAATCGCGAGGAATTTCTGCGCGTCTTCCGCCGTACGTACGCCGCCCGCCGGTTTGAAGCCAACGGTTTTAGAAACGCCCATATCGCGGATCACTTCCATCATGATGCGCGCGCTTTCCGGCGTAGCGTTTACCGGCACTTTACCGGTAGAGGTTTTGATGAAATCCGCACCGGCTTTGATGGAGATTTCAGAGGCTTTACGAATCAGCGCCTCTTCTTTCAGCTCGCCGGTTTCGATGATCACTTTCAGCAATACGTTCGCTGCGGCACAAGCGTCTTTACAGGCTTTTACCAGGTCAAAACCCACCTGCTCGTTACCGGCGATCAACGCGCGGTACGGGAATACCACGTCCACTTCGTCAGCGCCGTAGGCGATCGCCGCACGGGTTTCCGCCAGCGCAATATCGATGTCATCATTGCCATGCGGGAAGTTAGTCACCGTTGCAATGCGGATGTCCGGCGTACCTTGTTCTTTCAGAGTTTTACGCGCAATCGGGATAAAACGCGGGTAAATACAAATCGCCGCCGTATTCCCGACCGGGGTTTTTGCCTGATGACACAACGCGATCACTTTTTCATTGGTGTCGTCATCGTTCAGAGTGGTCAGATCCATCAGTTTGAGCGCACGCAGGCTGCTTGCTTTTAAATCAGTCATGACATTCTCCAACGGCATTGCCGTATAAAATTTCACCTTGCGAGTCTGTTAATATTCTAACATTCACTCGCGATTACACTTCGATATACATCACAGTTAATGAAAACTACGTACAAATTTGCATTACTGTAATGAGATCTGAATCAAATTATCCCGCCGTCACCGTCTGTTCTTCGAGCGATAAGCGCATCAGGATCAAAGTCGGTTTGCCGCCGTTTTCTACAATAGCGCATCGTCCCGGCATAAAGAGGAAACGAAGATGCCTGCCTCATGCGAAACTGCGCTCCAGCAGCGTTGCCAGCAAATTGTGACCAGCCCGGTGCTCACGCCTGAACAAAAACGCCATTTTCTGGCGCTGGAAGCTGAAAACGCCCTGCCTTATCCCACCCTGCCGGAAGATGCCCGCCAGGCGCTGGATGAAGGCGTCATTTGCGATATGTTTGAGGGGCACGCCCCCTTCAAACCACGCTACGTGTTGCCCGATTACGCCCGATTTCTGGCTAACGGTTCACAGTGGCTGGAACTGGAAGGCGCGAAAGATCTGGATGATGCGTTATCCCTACTCACCATTCTGTATCATCACGTTCCTTCCGTGACGTCCATGCCGGTTTATCTCGGCCAGCTTGATGCGTTGCTGCAACCGTATGTTAGAATTCTAACACAAGATGCGATCGATATTCGAATAAAACGTTTCTGGCGTTATCTCGACAGAACGCTGCCAGACGCCTTTATGCATGCCAATATTGGCCCTGCCGATACGCCTGTCACACGAGCGATTTTGCGCGCTGATGCCGAGCTAAAGCAGGTGGCGCCTAACCTGACGTTTATCTACGATGCGGAAATTACGCCGGACGATCTGCTGCTGGAGGTCGCCAAAAACATTTGTGAATGTAGTAAGCCACACATTTCCAATGGCCCTGTAAATGATAAAATTTTCACAAAAGGTCATTATGGCATCGTCAGTTGTTATAACTCGCTACCGCTTGGCGGCGGCGGCAGTACGCTGGTACGTCTCAACCTGAAAGCCGTGGCAGAACGCAGTACGTCTGTCGATGACTTCTTTTCACGCACGCTACCGCACTACTGCCGACAGCAGATCGCCATCATTAATTCACGATGTGAATTCCTCTATGAAAAGTCACATTTCTTTGAGAATAGCTTTCTTGTACAGGAAGGTTTGATCGATCCCGAACGTTTTGCGCCGATGTTCGGTATGTACGGGCTGGCGGAAGCCGTGAATCTGCTGTGCGAAAACGCGGGCCTGACCGCCCGTTACGGCAAGAATGATACGGCGAACGAGCTGGGCTACCGTATTAGCACCCAACTGGCGGATTTCGTCGAAAATACGCCAGTGAAGTATGGCTGGAAGCAACGGGCGCTGCTCCATGCCCAGTCTGGCATCAGTTCCGATATTGGCACTACGCCGGGCGCACGTTTGCCGTATGGCGATGAACCGGACCCTATCACCCATCTGCAAACCGTCGCGCCGCACCATGCCTTTTACCATGCCGGGATCAGCGACATTCTGACGCTGGACGAAACCATCAAGCGTAATCCGCAGGCGCTGGTTCAGCTTTGTCTTGGCGCGTTCAAAGCCGGGATGCGGGAATTTACTGCCAATGTCAGCGGCAACGATCTGGTGCGCGTCACCGGTTATATGGTGCGCCTGTCGGATCTGGCGAAATTTCGCGCCGAAGGCTCGCGCACGAATACCACCTGGCTGGGAGAAGAAGCCGCACGTAATACTCGCATCCTGGAACGACAGCCACGCGTAGTCAGCCATGAACAACAGATGCGCTTTAGTCAGTAAGATCATTGCGTTTTCCTGCGTCGATGGGCCAGGCAGCCGCCTGGCATTATTCTTACAGGGCTGCAATTTGCGCTGCAAGAATTGCCATAACCCGTGGACGATGGGACGCTGTAACGACTGCGGGGAATGCGTATCGCAGTGTCCGCACCACGCCCTCAGCATTGATGGCGGGAAAGTGGTATGGAGGTCGGACGTCTGCGAGCAGTGCGATACCTGCCTGAAAATGTGCCCACAGCAGGCAACGCCAATGGCGCAGACTATGAGCGTTGACGATGTGCTGCGTCATATTCGTAAAGCATCGCTGTTTATTGAAGGTATTACCGTCAGCGGCGGAGAGGCGACCACGCAATTACCGTTTATTGTGGCGCTATTTACGGCGATCAAAGCCGATCCACAGTTACAACGGCTGACCTGCCTGGTGGACAGTAATGGTCAGTTAAGCGAGACCGGCTGGCAAAAACTACTGCCGGTTTGCGACGGCGTAATGCTCGATCTGAAAGCCTGGAAGAGCGAGTGTCATCACCGTCTGACCGGACGTGATAACACGCATATTAAGCACAGTATCCGCTTTCTTGCTGCGCGGGGAAAACTGGCGGAGCTGCGGTTGCTGGTTATCCCGGGTCAGGTGGACTATGCGGCGCATATCGATTCACTGGCGGCGTTTATTACTTCGCTGGGCGAGGTTCCGGTGCGCCTGAATGCCTTTCATGCGCACGGCGTCTATGGCGAAGCGAAAGCCTGGCCAGGCGCGACGCCGCAAGAGGTGGAACGGCTGGCAGACGGATTGCGCGCGCGTGGGGTGGCGAAGCTGATTTTGCCGGCGCTATATTTGTAAGCGTCGCCTGCCAGATGGCGGCTGCGATGCCCTCAGAGCCGAAACAAGGTAATGGTATTGCGATACAGCGTATCGGCTATCACCTCTGCGGGCTCCGGACGTAATTCGCAGAGCGCATCAAATACGCGCGCCGCCTGCTCCGGGCGATTCGGCTGCCCCTGAAACCCCTTTAGCGGCATATCCGGCGCATCGGTCTCCAGCAACAGCGCGTCCAGCGGCAACCGCGTCATAACATCACGGGTTTTACTGGCGCGCGGGTAGGTGATGGTGCCGCCGACGCCGATTTTATAGCCCAGTCGCACAAAGCGTTCGGCCTGTTGCAGACTGCCGGCAAAACCATGCACCACACCGGTTCGCGGCAGATCCTGGCGCTTTAAGTGCATCGCCAGTTTGTCATGCGTGCGCCGCGAGTGCAGGATCACCGGCAGATCGTAGCGTTTTGCCAGTTGCAGTTGCGCGTCTAAAAATCGCTCTTGCCTGGCAAACTGCGGATCGTCGCGATAAAGATCGAGACCAATCTCGCCTACCGCCACGACGTTCTGTTGTTGCGCCAGCGCTTGTTGCAGCTTATCAGGATCGTCATCGGCATGACGCTCAATCACAATGGGGTGCAATCCCAGCGCAGCATAAAGCGACGGGAAACGCGCCGCCAGCGCCAGCACGCGGGGAAAGTGCGCCGCCTCGGTCGCCGGCACGATGATTTTTTCAACGCCCGCCTCACAGGCACGCTGAATACTGGCGCGCTCATCGCCCGTAAAGGGCGGGAAATCAAAATGGCAATGCGTATCAATAAAGCGCCAGCTCACGCCAGATCCTCGTCGGTAAATGTGGTGTCGTTTGCCTGCGGCGCGCTAATGACCTCCGCCACATGAGTATCATTGGCCACCGGCGCCGGAGGCACGACCACCGTTTCCGGCACGGCAATCCGCGACGTATGGCGCAAGAGAGGCGGCGTTGCGGCGAGCAATTTACCAACGGTGGCAAGGAAATAACGCCCGCATAATTGCCCGGTTTTGTAATCCTCACGCAGCGCCGGGATACGGCTGCCCAGCGCCATGCTGTGCAGCGGTTTCGGCGGATAAATTTCAATGATCCGCAGCTTACCCGGCGGCTTTTCAATAAATTGTTGGATCGCGCTGTAGGACGTTTCATGATGCTGCACCAGGTTGACCAACGGCTGTAGACTGCTCTCCCCCAGCCAGCGCTCCATACGCTTAAACCACTGCGGCGTGTAATACATTTGCGAGGGTACGGTGCGGATCACCACAATGGTTTTCGCCCCCCGCTTTGCCGCCTCCTGAACCGGAATGGCGTCGCTAATGCCACCGTCCAGATAGTTGATGCCCTCTAACGTAACGCCGGTACGGTAGAAACCCGGTATGGCGCTGGAGGCGCGAATGATATCAAGCCAGTTTTGTTTTGTCGGCGAGAAATAGCCCGGCGTGTAATCATCCCCCCGGCAGGCGCACATATAAAAGGATTTTCCGCTGTCGAACAGGCGCGCTGCGGTATCCATCTGCAGCGGCATCCGGGCGGCGGTGGATTCCACCAGCCAGTCGAGGTCAATAAGGTTTCCTCCGCGTACAAATCGCAGCGGATCAAAAAATTCGCGCCTGGTGGTATAGCGCATAATGACTTTGCGCCCGTAGCCGGGCTGGTTGCAGAGATACGCCGAGAGATTTTGCGCACCGGCTGATGTGCCGAAGTAGAGATGGAAAGGATTAAACTGCGCACGCATAAACTCATCCAGCACGCCTGCGGTAAAGATGCCCCGCTGCCCCCCGCCCTCACAGACCAGCGCCATACGGCCTGGCCGGAACGGTGTTAATGATAACGGCGCAATATTGCCGAGCGTAACCGGTATTCGCTGGCCCACCTCTGCCTTCCTGTTTTTCATTTTTTTCCAGGCTGACAAGGTAACGCAAAACGTTAACGGCTAAAACCGTAAAAGCCAGTCCGCTGGACTGGCTTGATAGCAATATATCTTTACAGCTGCCTGCTAGGGTCGTTTACGGCCCATGAACAGGCTGACCAGGAAGAGCACGATCCCGACGACGAAGACGATTTTCGCCGCGCCGGCAGCCGTACCAGCCAGTCCACCAAAACCCAATGCGGCGGCAATTAACGCGATAACCAGAAATATAATGCCCCAACGAAACATAAGCCTCTCCTTTACCATAGTTAATGTCGACCGCTAAATATGAGCGCTCAGGCTACTCATTCGCGATATTTTTAGTGTGGTGCACATTACGCCTCCCGACAAACGTCGGGAGGACGAATTACGACGAATTACTGAACTTTCAGATCGTTTTTAACACTTTTTACGCCATCAACGGCTTTCGCGATGCTTTCAGCGCGGTCGCTTTGTTCCTGAGTTTCAACAGTACCGGAGAGCTGTACGACGCCATCGGTCGTTTCCACTTTTACTTTACGGGAAGGGACAAGATCGTCCGCCAGCAACTTGGCTTTGACTTCACTGGTCGTGGCCGTATCGCCGGCATAACCTTTCACGGAACCATCTTTATTGTCGCGAACGTGAAGTTTGTCGCTAACGGAGGTCACGCCTTCTACGCCTTTCGCCACTTTCACGGCGGCTTCAGCCTGCGCCTGGCTTTCTACAAAGCCGCTCAGGGTGACGACTTTCTGATTGGTTTCGACAGAAATATCGGTGCTTTTAATATTGTCATGGTCTACCAGCGCAGCTTTTACTTTCGCAGTGATGGCGCTGTCATCCATGAAGTTACCGACTTTATTCATAGAGCTATCGACTTTTTGCCCTGCGGTTTCGGTTCCGCTTTGCGCCTTGTCCGTTGTTGCGTTTTCTGCAAAGGCAGAACCTGTCGCAACAGCAGAGGTCAACATTACGGCCAGCAGAGTTTTAGAAATCTTCAGTCTTGTCATAGTCATCGATTTTGTCCTGTATAGTTTGCTCGTAATTTGAGCTCAGGCAACACGAGGTTGCATTGCTGAATGCGGTGAAACTCACCGGTTTCTGAAGTCAATGACTGGCATCACATTCGTGAATTTGTAACGACGCGTCGCCTGCCACCCTTCCGTTTCAGTTATTAATATCGTGACTGAAACAAATCTCAGCTTTAAGCTCTCATATTCACGCATTGAACAGGCATTAAAGCCGACATTTATGTCATCACTTTGTTAAATATAGATCACAATTTTAAAATCGCTTGTCGGTGCGTATAAAAAACAGGCAGATCGGAGAAAAAACGCGGGATTTAAGAACATTCCGTAAGCGGTTAAAAAGGCAGGGAAAGTACGAAGGCGCGGCGGATGCCGCGCCCGGAAAGGGATCAGTGTTCGCGCGTTTTACGGAACTGAACGTCAGGGTAACGTTCCTGGGTCAGGTTCAGGTTAACCATTGTTGGGGCGATATAGGTGAGGTTGTCGCCGCCATCCAGCGCCAGTTGCGTTTCATTCTTACGCTTAAACTCTTCGAATTTCTTCGCATCGGTGCTTTCCACCCAGCGCGCCGTCGCCACGTTGACGGATTCATAAATCGCCTCAACGTTGTATTCGCTTTTCAGGCGCGCGACAACAACGTCAAACTGCAGAACGCCCACGGCGCCGACAATCAGATCGTTGTTGGAGATGGGACGGAATACCTGCACCGCCCCCTCTTCAGAAAGCTGCACCAGCCCTTTCAGTAGCTGCTTCTGCTTGAGCGGATCTTTCAGGCGAATACGACGGAACAGTTCCGGCGCAAAGTTCGGGATACCGGTAAACTTCATCATCTCGCCCTGGGTGAAGGTATCGCCGATCTGAATCGTGCCGTGGTTATGCAGACCCAAAATATCGCCCGGGTACGCTTCTTCAACGTGCGAACGATCGCCCGCCATAAATGTTAACGCGTCGGAAATCACCACATCTTTACCGGTACGGACCTGGCGTAGCTTCATGCCCTTCTCATACTTACCGGAAACCACGCGCATAAACGCCACGCGGTCGCGGTGTTTCGGGTCCATATTGGCCTGAATTTTAAAGACAAAACCGGTGAATTTCTCTTCCGAGGCTTCCACTGTGCGAGTATCGGTTTGACGCGGCATCGGCGCGGGCGCCCACGCCACTAAACCATCCAGCATATGGTCAACGCCAAAGTTACCCAGCGCGGTACCGAAAAATACCGGGGTAATTTCCCCTGCCAGGAACAGCTCTTCATCAAACTCGTTAGACGCGCCCTGCACCAGTTCCAGCTCGTCGCGCAGCTGTTGCGCCAGGTCTTCACCGACGGCGGCGTCCAGATCCGGGTTATTCAGCCCTTTAACGATGCGCACTTCCTGAATGGTGTGGCCCTTACCGGTCTGATACAGATAAGTTTCATCTTTATAAAGGTGATAAACGCCCTTAAACAGCTTGCCGCAGCCAATCGGCCAGGTGATCGGCGCGCAGCCGATTTTCAGCTCATTTTCCACTTCATCCAGCAGCTCCATCGGGTCGCGGATGTCACGGTCGAGTTTGTTCATAAAGGTCAGGATCGGCGTATCGCGCAGACGGGTAACTTCCATCAGCTTACGGGTCCTGTCCTCAACGCCTTTCGCGGCGTCGATCACCATCAGACAACAGTCCACCGCCGTCAGGGTACGGTAGGTATCTTCGGAGAAGTCTTCGTGCCCCGGGGTGTCCAGCAGGTTCACCAGACAGTCGTGATACGGGAACTGCATCACCGAGGTGGTGATAGAGATACCACGCTGTTTTTCCATCTCCATCCAGTCAGATTTTGCATGTTGGCTGGAGCCACGGCCTTTTACCGTACCGGCGGTCTGAATCGCCTGTCCGAACAGCAACACTTTTTCGGTAATGGTGGTTTTACCGGCGTCCGGGTGAGAAATAATGGCAAAAGTGCGGCGTTTGGCCACCTCTTGCAAATAAGGAGACAACGTCATAGTCAAATCTTCTTGAGTAAGCGCGGCGTTTGACCACGCATGTTGAATACGAAAAATGCGGCTATTTTACCCATCAACCTGGGGGAGGCAATCAGTGTTTACACAGGAGCTGCTCCAGTTCGCTTAATGACGCCACAGTCCAGGTTGGATGGATACCCGCGGGCTGCTCGCGATGATGCGCGTTAAGCCAGCAGGTCGACAGTCCGGCGTTAATGCCGCCAAGAATATCGGACTCCGCGGTATCGCCAACCATTAATACGCGCGAGCGGTCAGGATTCCCCGCCTGCTCCAGGGCGTAGTTAAAGATTTTCGGATCGGGCTTCGCGACGCCAACCTGCTCGGAAATCACCAGCAGATCGAAATACTCGCGCAGCCCGGTGCGCTCCAGACGAGTTTGTTGTAGCGCGGTAAAACCGTTAGTAATAATACCGATTTTAGCCTGCCCGCGAATCGCATTAAGTAGCGAAACGGCGCCCGGCAAAGGAGAACAGATCTCCGCCATCGCACTAATAAAAGCGTCATTCAGCAGCCCCGGCGCAACGTTTAGCCGTTCAGCCCAACTTTGAAAGCGCGCGTGCTGCAATTGTAATGAGGTAATCGCGCCGTTCTGATAATCCACCCATAGCGGCTTATTCACGGCCTGGTAATCCTGGAAATCCTCAGCGGTAAAGGTGACGCTATAGTCAAGGAACATCCGCTGTAAGCCGGTGAAAGAATCAAACGTAAACAGCGTTTCATCGGCATCAAAGAAAATCCAGTCCCACTTCATCATTACACCTTGCCTCTTTTATTACATGCTTATCGGTAACGCCATGATGATGGCGTCCTCATGCCCTTGTGCCGTGGGATAGTAATTGCGGCGAATCGTCGCCTCGTTAAACCCCAGACTTTCATACAGCGCGATGGCGGCAGCGTTAGAGGCGCGTACCTCCAGCCATAGCGTTACAACCCCACGTTTTTCCAGTTCATCAATCAGATGCTCAAGCAGCATACGCCCCAGCCCCCGACGCTGAAAATCCGGATCGACGGCAATATTGAACAGCGTCGCTTCGTCCAGCACCACCTGTGTAATGGCAAACGCGGCCATTCTGTCATCAGCGGTCAGCTTAAGGTTGAGATACCGTTCGCCCTGGTTGCCGAAAAACGTTTTTTCGCTCCACGGAAACGCATGAGCGCGTTGCTCAATCTGCCAGGCTGCGGGGAGATCGGTCGTGCTGAGGATAGAAATCGTGTTCATGTTCGCAGATTTGTTGCCATAGTGCGGCGCGTGCCGCCGGGTTTGCCCGGAGTTCATTAAACGCCGGCGTCGTGACCTGAGCGCCTTCGAGTTGGAGCGGCGCGTCAGTTCCTAACCGCCAGCTATTACAACGGCTGCCCTGCGGCAGCATGGCGACGCGCTCAGGCGCCAGGGGTAAAACCTGATCGGGACTCACGGTCAACGCGCGTAAAATATCGCGCATTAGCGGCTCGTTCAGCGCGGGTAATTCCTCTGCAACCACGATCAGACGAACGTGCGCGGGAAGGGAAATCGCAATCTCGCCCTGTAGCGCGCCAGGACGTCGCAGCGCCCACTGCGTAATACCCAGTTGCTGTAACTGCCAGTCTCGTCGGGATGTCATAGCGAAACGCTCCTGTAATCAGGGGCGCAAATATAGCAAATCTGTCGAATCTGCGCCATCAAACTACTATAATCGCCGCCAGTCTGAATTAAGGAGCATTCCATGTCTGCTTTTACCCCGGCAAGTGAAGTCTTGCTGCGCCACAGTGATGATTTCGAACAAAGCCGTATTCTTTTTGCCGGAGATTTGCAGGATGACCTGCCCGCGCGCTTTGAATGCGCCGCCAGCCGCGCGCATACGCAACAGTTTCACCACTGGCAGGCGTTAAGCCGCCAGATGGGCGATAACGTCCGTTTTAGCCTGGTCGCGCAAGCCAGCGATGTCGCTGACTGCGATACGCTGATCTACTACTGGCCGAAAAATAAACCCGAAGCGCAGTTCCAGTTGATGAATATTTTGTCGCTGATGCCGGTGGGCAGCGATGTTTTCGTCGTGGGAGAAAACCGCAGCGGCGTGCGTAGCGCCGAACCGATGCTGGCGGACTATGCGCCGCTGAACAAAGTAGATAGCGCGCGACGTTGCGGCCTTTACCATGGTCGTCTGGAAAAGCAGCCGCAGTTTAGTCTTGAATCCTGGTGGGCCGAGTACAACATCGACGGGCTGACCATCAAAACGTTGCCGGGCGTATTCAGCCGCGACGGACTGGATGTTGGTAGCCAACTGCTGCTGTCTACGCTGACGCCGCACACCAAAGGTAAAGTGTTGGATGTCGGCTGCGGCGCTGGCGTACTTTCCGCCGCGCTGGCCAGCCATTCGCCGAAAGTGCGCCTGACGCTGTGTGACGTCAGCGCGCCGGCGGTGGAAGCCAGCCGCGCCACGCTTGCCGCTAATGGTCTTGAAGGCGAGGTATTCGCCAGCAACGTCTTTTCGGAAGTCAAAGGACGTTTTGACATGATCATCTCCAACCCACCGTTCCACGACGGAATGCAAACCAGCCTTGATGCGGCGCAAACGCTCATTCGCGGCGCAGTGCGCCATCTGAACAGCGGCGGAGAGTTACGCATCGTGGCGAACGCCTTTCTGCCCTATCCTAAGATTCTGGATGAGACCTTTGGCTTCCATGAAGTCATCGCGCAAACCGGGCGCTTTAAGGTTTATCGTACCGTGATGACCCGTCAGGCGAAGAAATAGTTGGCCTGATAAGCGCAGCGCCATCTGGTTGCATGTGCCGGATGGCGACGCCAGGCGTCTTATCCAACCTACGTCTCGCGCCCATTTTTGCAGCAATCAATCTATCCCATGCAATTAACTATTGACGAATAGCTGAAAACCACTAGAATGCGCCTCCGTGGTAGTGATTCTTTTCAAGAATCGATGGTATGCGAAGGTGGCGGAATTGGTAGACGCGCTAGCTTCAGGTGTTAGTGTCCTTACGGACGTGGGGGTTCAAGTCCCCCCCCTCGCACCAAAACCACGTTGATATTGCTCGCACTGGGCGAAGGTGGCGGAATTGGTAGACGCGCTAGCTTCAGGTGTTAGTGTTCTTACGGACGTGGGGGTTCAAGTCCCCCCCCTCGCACCAACGAGGCGATATCAAAAAGTAAGATAACTGTGCGAAGGTGGCGGAATTGGTAGACGCGCTAGCTTCAGGTGTTAGTGTCCTTACGGACGTGGGGGTTCAAGTCCCCCCCCTCGCACCAATTATCTTATCCTTCCTTTGTCTCTTCATTTTCATCCCTGATTCCAGTTCATCATTGCCAACATCATGCCGCCAATAAGCGCCATACACGATGGCAGCAGTACAAAATGCCGTAATTGTTTGTGATACAACATCAGCGCAGACAGTAGCAATCCTGATACAATCAACAGCTTCAGCGCATCAGCTGACAGGCCGATAAACGCCAGTCCAACGATAATCACTCCAGGCAATAACACGCCCCATCCGCTGCCTAACGTCCGCTGCAACATGGTTTCACCTCTGGAATTGATAATGATAACCAATATCATATGGTATATTTTCTCATTTGTCAGCCAGGGAGAAAGCTAAAGAGATGAGTTTTACTTAACGGTTGATGACACGTATTCAGTAAGGTGATAAATTGTCCGACTGTTAACGTAAAAACAACAGCACCTCGCTTTAGGCGACCTTTTCTCATACGTTATTTTCATGTTGGCGCCCGATTCCGTGTATATCACCGATAAATAACGACAATTACCCATGACAACACCATCCTGGCGGTCGCTTCGTATTAAGAAGTATCAGTTTTCTTTACGTCTTTTCTTGTTTCTCAACGCCGTGTCGGCGCTATTTACTCTCGTTTTCCCCCTTTATCAGATCAATGTATTTTGCACGCCAATGATCGGGATAGTGGTCCTGAGCGTATTACTGTTGATATGGCATGGGAAATATGGACAAAAAAGAATTAATCTCCCCTTTATCTCCCTACTCTTTGGGGGAATATGGGCGGCTCATATTGCGCTAAAGTATCCGGCGTTAGGCCATTATGATTTCTCTTTTTTACTGATCTCCCTGCTTAGCGTTCTGTTTATCGGCTCGATAGCCTTTGCCGCGAATATCGTCGCGTTTACGCTCTATTCGCTACCGCCAGTCGCGGTCTGCCTGTGGCTGAACGGTAATGAACAAGGTTTGCGAATTCTCTATTTGCTGGCCCTGCCAATGGTGGGAATCGCTATTCAACATGTTATCCAGAAACGCTACGATAATTTTGCCCAACAGCTCATGTTTAAGCTGCTGGCCGAGCGGGAAACCCTCAATGGCCTGAGTATGCTTGATCCATTAACCGGCTTATATAACCGCCGTGGCCTGCAAAATCGGCTGGATACGTTACAGGCGCCGGGCAGCCATGAACACTACGTCCTGCTATTGGATATCGATCATTTCAAAGCGTATAACGATCACTACGGTCATATGATGGGCGATCAGGCGTTAATTCGCGTCTCAGCGGCAATTCGGGACGCCGTGCGATCGCGCGATGTCGTCTGCCGTTTTGGCGGGGAAGAATTTCTGGTGTTGCTGACCACCGCCGAACCACAGCAAGCCCGCGCTACCGCAGAACGTATCCGACAGGAAGTATACGATCTTAAAATCCCGCATATGTTTAACGAAAGCGTCGCCACCAATGTCACTGTCAGTATCGGCATTGCGCCCCTGACGGATCGCAATATCGGAGACGCTATCGAAAAAGCGGATAAAGCGCTCTATGAAGCCAAGCATCTTGGACGTAACCACATTCTGGTCAGCGACGACATGCGCGCCCTATGAATCCTGTTGGCGTAATCGTGCTACGCCAACAGCGTTAACCATAAACCGCTTGCCATCGTTTATCGCTATCGATAGGATTAGCAATCATTATCATTTAGATTAACATCATTAAACTGCGCTATGGCCTACCGTTCCGCACCGATTGCTGACGATATTATCTGGCGAGCCGCTCCCCAGCCGGAAGACGCCTCGCTGGCGGACGCAGTACGCGAGACGATCGCCTCTACCCGTAAGCACCTGTTGGACTTCATCCGGCTGGATGAAACGCCGCCGCCAACGGCAATGACTCTTGCCCAGTGGACGCGCCCCGCGACGTTTCGTTCATTGCTGGCCGCCTATTCCGATCACATCTATCGGCACACGCCAGGCCTGGCACGTGAAAATAAGCCGTTACTCTCCCTGTGGGCGCAATGGTATATCGGGCTGATGGCGCCGCCGCTGATGCTGGCATTACTGACGCAAGCGCGCGCTATCGATGTCTCGGCAGAACATATTCACGTTGAATTTCATGAAACCGGGCGCGCCGCGTGTTTCTGGCTTGATGTGCATCAGGATAACCTGGCAACGGGGCGTTCCCCGGAAGAACGAATGGAAACGCTGATAGTCTCCGCACTACAGCCGGTCATTCAGGCGCTGGAGGCGACTGGCGACATCAACGCGAAACTTATCTGGAGCAATACCGGTTATTTAATCAACTGGTATCTGACTGAGATGAAACCGCTGCTTGGCGAAGCCCTGCTGGCAACGCTACGCCAGCGCTGTTTTTTTGAAAAGCAGCTATCCGACGGTCAGGATAACCCGCTGTGGCGGACCGTCGTAATGCGCGACGGTCTTCTGGTACGCAGAACCTGCTGCCAACGTTACCGCTTACCTGACGTACAGCAGTGCGGCGACTGCACGTTAAAGTAAACCGCGTTACGTTGCCTTCAGTTATCGTCACGGCTTACTGCTGCTGGCCTGTCACATTATTATATTTACAGCGGCGCTCTCCGTATGCCAAATTACGTTTTGCCATTTTTGGGTCTACCGTGGCTATTGGTAAGGTCTCAGGAGAGAAGAATGAGTCTGCAATCTGTACGGCAATTTCTGGCCGATCATGCTCCCGATATTGAAATTATCGAATTAAATCAAAGTACAGCGACTGTCGAGCTGGCAGCCAAAGCGCACAACGTAGAGCCAGGGCAGATAGCTAAAACGCTCTCGCTTAAAGTAAAAGACACCATTATCCTGGTGGTCGCGAAAGGCGATGCCCGCCTGGATAATAAGAAGCTTAAAACCACTTTCGGCGCAAAAGCCCGTATGTTGAGCAGCGATGAAGTGGTCAATGCAACCGGACATCCTGTCGGCGGCGTATGTCCCTTTGGGCTGGAGCACCCGCTGCCCGTTTATTGCGACATCTCTCTGAAGGGGTATAACGAAGTATTGCCTGCCGCAGGCGCCACGCACAGCGCGGTACGCATCACGCCGGAAAGAATGGCTGAACTGACATCGGCGACCTGGGTAGACGTGTGCCAATAACGTGCCTGACACCCGGATTCCCCGAACAAGCACGGCGCATCCGGCGCGGGCTATACCCGATGCTGGAGCGCGGTACCATCTCCGGCGCGCAGATATAACAGAATATCCGCAGCATCGAGTAACCCGGCATCAGAACTCACGCCCAGCTTGGACATCACATTAAACTTATGCGCCCGGATAGTCTTAATGTTACGTTCTAGCTGGACGGCAATTTGCGGCATTGAGTAGCCGTTCGACATGAAACGCAGAATCTCCCGCTCGGTTGGACTAAGCATACAATTCTGGTGAAGTTCCCAAAGATTGTCTGTACGCTCCGTTGTCCGCCGGGCGCTATTAAGCGATGTAAATAAGGCATCCTGTAAAACATCCAACGGCGACGCTTTGCTGATGACCCCATCCAGCGGCAGCGGGGATAATGCGCTGATTAAGCGGGCTTCAGCATCATCATCGGCAATCACCAGACGCCGCATATGGGGATAATTTATCGCCAGTTCCGTCAGGCTGGATAATCCTGTCCGGCGTTCAGTTCTTAACGCAGAAAGAGAAAAAATAACGGCAGAAAACGGCGTCTTTAGCGCAGCCTTATAAAACGCGGATGGTTTTGAAAAAATATGAAGCGTATGTCGGCAATCCGGCATTGCATCAAATAGCCCTTTAATACCAATGGTGCTCATCACGCATTTTTCTACGAGCGCAACATTTCTCTTGCTGATTCTGTTTTCCATTCCATGGTTTCTCCATATACCGAAGGTAGGTTCAATTCTCTGGCTCCCTGAGAACTGTTTATCCATGCATACATCTCTGCATTACTGTGTATTGATAAGCGTCGCATGGCGCTATTTTTTTGGGCGCTAATTGTTTTATTACTTTTTTTAAGTAACGCCGCAATTTGGTTAATGCCCCACCCTTTTCCTAAAAGGCGTAATACTTTTCGTTCAGACAGCGTAAGGACAATCGGCCTGTCGTGGGCCTGCTGAATTTCAGACGGTACCTGAGGCGATAATAACGTTTTACTTATTCTTTCTGAGCGAGCGTTTCCCGCATGGATAACGCTAATAAGATTCTCGATTGGCTCTTCGTCTGAAAGCAAGGTGCTGACGGGGCCCATCAGGAGATCAACCGCATGTGGATAGCTGGATTTAGGAACCAGAAATACCCAATGTATGTCGCGATATTGCGAGATTAAGCTATAAAAATATTCGCAGATAGCGCGGGGAGAGGCATTGTTAACTGCTAAATCAGCAATAACTAAATTACTTCGGCGTAGCTGTAGCAGCGTTAGCTCTTCTATCGTACGGCAATACGCCAGTTTATAATCGGGGAAATTACCTGTTATAGCCCCTTTAAGGCCTTCCTGTATAAGGGGGGTTTTACTGATAATAAGTCCATTTTTGCAGCATCCTGGCAGCATAATTCCTCCGCACCCACGCCGCCACTTTTCATTGCCCCATTAATAAAAACACTATTAACAATGATCGCAAAGAAATATAGGCCGAGTGGATTAATTATCCTTGTTTTATTTTTAAATATCTAACATTGATTGCGCTACAATCCACATAGCACAAAAACATGAAATCACTATCGCATAGTTACTCATAAAACCAGAAGCAAGACAATTAAATTAACTAAATTTGCACATTAGCAATTCTAACGAAAACGCATCATATTAATAAATTTAAAATATGAGTTCGCCCTTCATTCATATTGCTGAGTCCTAAAACAAAAGCCCAACAATACTGTCCACCATCCATAAAACCCATGTAATATCTACGAATTACACTAAGTCATGCCTATTTTTACGCCCGCTGCTCACGCCATTGTGGTTAAACCATTAATGCATATAGTTGATAAAATTCACCACATCATTGATTCAAAAATGAGCGGCCAGGCTGGCATAATGCCTCTATTCTGGAAACGGACATACGAGAACCGTCGCCCATAAGGATATCCTGCCTGTGACGAAGCGCACGTCTCAGGAAGCTTATGCGTTGCGTCTGGTGGTTGACGTTTTTATCAACAAGAAATTGATCTTAACCAACGCCATCATGCCTGCGCTTCGTGTTAAAAAGAAAGCCTCTGTCATAGTGGCGGCGCATAGAATGTCTTTTCGGACAGGACGAGTCATGCAAGAAGAGCAATCAATTCAACGAGCAGTAACACGGTTATGTATTCAATGCGGGCTGCTTTTATTGCAGCACGGGGCGGAAAGCGCACTGGTTGATGAGCTTTCCACCCGCCTCGGTTTGGCGCTCGGTATGGATAGCGTCGAAAGCGCGATCTCCTCTAACGCCATTGTCCTGACGACCATTAAAGACGGACAATGTCTGACATCGACACGTAAAAACCAGGATCGCGGCATTAATATGCACGTCGTCACGGAGGTTCAGCATATCGTTATCCTCGCGGAACATCGTCTGCTGGATTACAAAGGCGTGGAAAAACGCTTTAGCCAGCTCCGCCCGCTGCGTTATCCGCGCTGGCTGGTGGCGTTTATGGTCGGTCTTTCCTGCTCCTGCTTTTGTAAGCTGAATAATGGCGGCTGGGATGGCGCGGTTATCACCTTTTTCGCCAGTATGATAGCCATGTATATCCGCCAGATGCTGGCGCAGCGGCATTTACATCCGCAGATCAATTTTTGCATTACCGCCTTTGTCGCTACCACGATTTCCGGGCTGATGCTCACCCTTCCCGCCTTTAGCCAGACGCCCACTATCGCCATGGCGGCGAGCGTACTGCTACTGGTGCCGGGCTTTCCGCTGATTAATTCCGTCGCAGATATGTTTAAAGGACATATTAATACCGGGCTGGCGCGCTGGGCTATCGCCAGCCTGTTGACACTGGCCACCTGTGTGGGCGTAGTGATGTCAATGACAGTATGGGGGCTACGAGGATGGGTATAATCGACTTTTTACTGGCGCTAATGCAGGACATGATCTTGTCTGCGATCCCCGCCGTCGGGTTTGCGATGGTCTTTAATGTTCCCCACCGGGCGCTTCCGTGGTGCGCGCTACTGGGGGCGCTGGGTCATGGCTCGCGTATGCTGATGATGAGCGCTGGCTTTAATATCGAATGGTCGACGTTTATGGCTTCGCTGCTGGTCGGCAGTATTGGTATTCAGTGGTCACGCTGGTATCTCGCTCACCCTAAAGTGTTTACCGTCGCGGCCGTGATCCCGATGTTTCCGGGGATTTCCGCCTATACCGCGATGATTTCCGCAGTAAAAATTAGCCATCTGGGCTATAGCGAACCGATGATGATTACGCTGCTGACCAATTTTCTGAAAGCCTCTTCCATTGTTGGCGCGCTCTCAATTGGCCTCTCTGTACCGGGATTATGGCTGTACCGCAAACGCCCCCGCGTGTGAATGGTGGAACGCCTCCTGCTGTTCTTACAGGTCTGTGTGGTACTATAAAAACAGTCGCCCTTCTCGGTTGTTGTTCCATATTGAGAAACATTATGTCTTCCAGAATTTTAACGTCGAACGTCATCGGTATTGACGCCCTTTTACACGATCATCATGCTGTGCTGGCGAAGTCAACGGGCGGCGCAGTGGCGGTATTCGCTAATAATGCGCCTGCATTTTATGCCGTGACGCCTGCACGCATGGCTGAACTGCTGGCGCTTGAAGAAAAGTTATCACGTCCGGGAAGCGATGTGGCGTTAGACGCGCAATTTTACGAAGAACCCGAAGCCGCCCCCGTTGCGATTCCCTGCGGAAAATTCGCCATGTATCCCGCCTGGCAACCGGATGCGGATTTTCAGCGTCAGGCTGCCCTTTGGGGCGTGGCGCTTCGGGAGCCGGTCACCGCAGAAGAGCTGGCGGCGTTTATCGCCTACTGGCAGGCGGAAGGTAAGGTTTTTCACCATATCCAGTGGCAGCAAAAGCTGGCGCGCAGCGTGCAAATCAGCCGTTCCAGCAATGGCGGAATGCCGCAGCGCGACATCAATAGCGTCAGCGAACCTGACAATCATATTCCACCAGGTTTTAGGGGGTAACGATGAAAAATGTTGGCGACCTGATGCAGCGTCTACAAAAAATGATGCCTGCGCATATTACGCCGGCGTTTAAAACGGGCGAAGAATTGCTGGCGTGGCAGAAAGAGCAAGGCGAGATCCGGGCGGCAGCGCTGGCGCGGGAAAATCGGGCGATGAAAATGCAGCGCACCTTTAACCGTTCCGGCATTCGACCGCTGCATCAAAACTGTTCGTTTGATAACTATCGGGTTGAGTGCGACGGACAAATGAACGCGTTAAGCAAAGCCCGACAGTACGTTGATGAATTTGACGGCAATATCGCCAGCTTTGTCTTTTCCGGCAAGCCGGGAACCGGTAAAAACCATCTCGCCGCGGCTATTTGTAACGAGCTGCTGCTGCGCGGAAAGTCAGTACTGATTATCACCGTAGCGGATATTATGTCAGCGATGAAAGACACGTTCAGCAATCGGGAAACCAGCGAAGAGCAGTTGCTTAACGATCTGAGTAACGTTGATCTGTTGGTGATCGACGAGATCGGCGTGCAGACCGAATCCCGCTATGAAAAAGTGATCATCAATCAAATTGTCGATCGTCGTTCCTCGTCAAAACGTCCCACCGGCATGTTGACGAACAGCAATATGGAAGAGATGACGAAAATGCTTGGCGAACGCGTCATGGACCGTATGCGTCTCGGCAACAGTTTATGGGTTAATTTTACCTGGGACAGTTACCGCAGCCGGGTGACAGGTAAAGAGTATTAAATTGCAACGTGCGCCAGGGCGATACGACGCCTGGCTGGCATAACACAGGTGATTACCATGAATACAGCGAAACATGTTCTGTGCTGCGCGGCGATCGCCAGCGTACTGATTTCCACCAGCGGTATTGCCGCCAGTCAGCTAAGCGCTCAGGGCGCGAACGCACAGCAGGGCGGGATGTCGCTTTCTGCGCTAACCGGTCTGCTCAGCAGAGGTGCCCAGTCACTCAGCGCCGATAATATGAATAATGCCGCCGGTATTTTGCAGTACTGCGCCAAACAGAAGCTGGCGTCCGCTACCAACGTGGAAAACGTTAAAAATCAGATTCTGAACAAGTTGGGGTTGGATACCACACAGCAGGAGCAGGACACTAACTACCTGAACGGCCTGCAAGGGTTGCTCAAGACGAAGGACGGCCAGCAGTTGAACCTCAATAATATCGGCAGTACGCCGCTGGCGGAAAAGGTGAAAACCAAAGCTTGCGATCTGGTGTTACAGCAAGGGCTGAATTTCCTCTCCTGACTGCGTTTTCCTGACCGTGCGCCACGCTGGGACGCCCTGATAAAAGCCGTGTTTTGGCCCTTTACCCGCCAACACGGCATTAACCCGATTTTTCTCTTCGTCTTTTCCTGTTATTAGCCGCTATGTCAGGAAGTGATGCCGATCAAAAAACCAACTTTCTAAACTCATTCTAAATAACAGCGCCGTGTAAAGTCATTAGAATTGCAGCAATGTGACATCGCTATTACATTGTTAGAAATTTTTTCCTGCCAGCGATAAGCCTGGTTTATTGAGGATCGTCAGTTGTCCGAGTTGCTCTCTGTCGCTCTGTTTCTCGCCTCTGTGCTGATATATGCCTGGAAGGCGGGCCGTAACACCTGGTGGTTTGCCGCCACTCTCACGGTGCTGGGACTTTTTGTCATTCTGAATATTACCCTGTATGCCAGCGACTATTTTACCGGCGACGGGATCAACGACGCAGTGCTTTATACGCTCACGAATAGTCTGACGGGAGCGGGAGTCGGCAAATATATTCTGCCGGGAATCGGTATTGCCCTGGCGTTAGTGGCGGTATTTGGCGCGCTGGGATGGGTACTACGCCGCCGCCGTCACCATCCTCATCATGTCGGTTACAGCCTGCTGGCGTTACTGCTGGCGTTAGGTTCGGTCGACGCCAGCCCGGCGTTTCGCCAGATTACCGAACTGGTAAAATCACAAATGCGCGATGGCGATCCGGATTTTGCCGTTTATTATAAAGAACCAGCAAAAACCATTCCTCATCCGAAGCTCAATCTGGTCTATATCTACGGCGAGAGCCTGGAACGGACCTATTTTGATAATGACGCTTTCCCCAATCTCACGCCAGAGTTGGGCGCGCTGAAAAATGAGGGGCTGGATTTCAGCCATACCATGCAACTGCCGGGAACGGATTACACCATCGCCGGGATGGTGGCTTCCCAGTGCGGTATTCCGCTGTTTGCGCCGTTTGAGGGCAATGCGTCCGCGTCGGTTTCCAGCTTCTTCCCGCAGAATATCTGCCTCGGCGATATTCTGAAAAACTCCGGCTACCAGAACTATTTCGTGCAGGGCGCTAACCTGCGTTTTGCCGGGAAAGACGTGTTCCTGAAATCACACGGATTTGATCATCTGTACGGCGCTGAAGAGCTAAAAACGGTGGTGGCGGACCCGTCTTATCGTAACGACTGGGGCTTCTACGACGATACGGTGCTTGATGAGGCATGGAAGAAATTTGAAGCGCTTTCCCGCTCAGGCCAGCGTTTTTCGCTGTTTACGCTGACCGTAGATACTCACCACCCGGACGGGTTTATCTCACGCACCTGCAACCGCAAACGCTACGATTACGACGGCAAGCCCAACCAGTCCTTTAGCGCCGTAAGTTGCAGCCAGGAAAACATCGCCGAGTTTATCAACAAAATCAAAGCGTCACCGTGGTTTAAAGATACCGTTATCGTCGTCTCTTCCGACCATCTGGCGATGAATAATACGGCCTGGAAGTACCTGAATAAGCAAGATCGCAACAATCTGTTTTTCATTCTGCGCGGCGATAAACCGCAGCAGGAGACGCTGGCGGTCAAACGCAACACGATGGACAACGGCGCAACGGTGCTGGATATTCTCGGCGGCGATAATTTTATCGGTCTGGGACGTAGCAGCCTTTCCGGGCAGTCGCTGTCGGAAGTGTTCCTGAATGTAAAAGAGAAAGTGCTGGCGATGAAGCCGGATATCATTCGCCTGTGGAATTTCCCGAAAGAGATAAAAGATTTTACCGTCGATCGGGACAAAAACATGATCGCGTTTTCCGGGAGCCACTTCCGCCTGCCGTTACTACTGCGCGTATCGGATAAGCGCGTCGAGCCGTTACCGGAAAGTGAATACTCCGCTCCGCTACGGTTCCAGTTGGCCGACTTCGCCCCGCGCGATAATTTCGTTTGGATCGATCGCTGCTACAAAATGGCGCAGCTATGGGCGCCGGCGCTGGCGCTCTCCACCGACTGGTGCGTCTCGCAGGGGCAGCTTGGCGGGCAGCAAACCGTACAGCATGTCGATAAAGCGCAGTGGCAGGGTAAGACGGCGTTTAAAGACACGATGATCGATATGGAACGCTACAAAGGCAACGTCGATACCTTAAAGATTGTCGATAACGATATTCGTTATAAAGCCGATAGCTTTATCTTTAATGTGGCGGGCGCGCCGGAGGAGGTGAAGCAGTTTAGCGGCATTTCCCGGCCGGAGTCCTGGGGGCGCTGGTCAAATGCGCAGTTGGGCGATGAGGTTAAAATCGAATATAAAGCGCCGCTGCCGAAAAAGTTTGATCTGGTGATCACCGCCAAAGCCTTCGGCGACAACGCGAATCGCCCGATTCCGGTACGCGTAGGCAACGAAGAACAGACGCTGGTGCTGGGTCACGATGTGTCCACTATCACGCTGCATTTCAACAACCCGACGGACGCGAATACCTTAGTCATTGCGCCGCCCGCTCCCGTCGCCACCAACGAAGGTAATATTTTGGGCCATTCGCCGCGCAAATTGGGGATTGGCATGGTGGAGATCAAAGTGGTGAATGTTGAGAGTTAAAAGAGAATGTCATATATGCCGGGTGGCGGCTGCGCCTTACCCGGCCTACACATCATCTTTATCAATAAACTGGCGCACAGGCCTGGTAAGCGCTACGCCATCAGGCAAAAGTGTGAACATCTCATCCGGCCTACGGTCGTCTGTAGGCCGACTGTTCACCACTACGCCCTTAAAACGTTTCCCAATTATCGCTGCCGTCGGCCACAGCGGCCTTTGGTGACGACACGGCTGCCGGGGTTTTTACCGCAGCCACTTCACGCGCACGCTGCTGTTGCTGGTGAATACGGAACACCGCGACGGCCTGGGTCAGACGGCTGGCTTGCTCTTCCAGCGCCGCAGCCGCGGCGGCGGACTCTTCCACCAGCGAGGCGTTCTGCTGCGTTACGCGATCCATCTCCGCTACCGCCAGGCCCACCTGGTCGATACCACGGCTTTGCTCGTCGGACGCCGAGGCAATCTCGCCCATGATATCGGTCACGCGGGTCACTGCATTGACGATCTCATCCATGGTTTCACCGGCGCTTTCGACCAGCGTCGACCCCACATCAACACGGCTCACGGAATCCTCAATCAGACTCTTGATCTCTCGTGCCGCCTGCGCGCTACGCTGGGCCAGATTACGGACTTCACCGGCTACCACCGCGAACCCGCGTCCCTGCTCGCCTGCGCGCGCCGCTTCTACCGCCGCATTCAGCGCCAGGATATTGGTCTGGAAAGCAATACCGTCGATTACGCTGATAATATCGGCGATTTTCTGCGAACTGGAGGCGATATCGCGCATTGTTTGTACGACGTTATCCACCACTTTGCCGCCTTTTTGCGCTGTTTCAGAGGCGCTCAATGCCAGGTGACTGGCCTGACGGGCGTTTTCGGCGTTCTGTTTCACGGTGGCGGTCAGTTGTTCCATACTGGCGGCGGTCTCTTCCAGAGACGCTGCCTGCTGCTCAGTACGGGAAGAGAGATCGTTGTTGCCCATCGCAATCTCGCTGGCGCCGCTATAGATCGCATTCGCGCCGTTACGTACATCGCCAACGGTACGCATCAGTTCACTTTGCATATGACGCAGGTTTTCAGCCAACTGCCCCATTTCGTTGGAGCCTTCCACGTCGATACGCTTCACCAGATCGCCGCTGGCGATATGACGAATGCTTTCAATCAGACGATTCATCGGGGCAATAAGCGACAGTTTGATGCCGAACCAGACGGCGATAATGACCACCAGAACGGCAATCAGCACACTGACCAGTACCCACATCGCCTGGTTGTAGGAACTGTTGTTATCCTCAACAGCAATATCGTACAGACGATCGTTTTGCTGCATATAGGCCATGTACTGCTTCTCAAAAGCGTCCTGATAGCTTTGAGTCGGTTGATCAAAAAACTCGTTAATCTTACCCGCGCCAAGAAGCTGAATAAGCTCCGCCAACGCGCCGTGGTAGATATCATAGGTTCGTTTGATCTCAAGGAAAGCCGCTTCACTCTGACGTGGATCGCGCGGTAACGCCTCATACTGCGCCCAGTTTTTTTCGGTCAGCTTCAGCGTATTGGTCGCCCCCTGCATCAGTTCAGCGACAGTTGCGCCGCTGCCAATATTGCTCTGGTCCATCATCCAGCGGATACCCGCGCGATTCAGGGTATTACGCGTTTGCAACAGCTCCACCCAGGTTGCATTCAGGGCAGACTGCTGCTGACGAATGGTTTGCAATACGGTGAAGTTTTCTTTGTCATTCTTCAGCGAGTTGAAGAACAGCCCGCCGGATGTCAGTTGTAAAAGGCCAAATAGCGCCAATACCAGCAGTAAGCTGGTAACAATTTTAATTCGCTTTAACATGTTTTCTCTTTCCGCTAGACAGATACAGAATTTTCGGCCTGGAAAGGGAAAACTTTATGGGATGCGCGCCATTAATATCACGATTAGCTCAGTGAAGTCGTTATGACGCCCCGCGCAACAAGGATCGTCCCATTTTATATCGTGATCTCAATCACATAAAATAGCCCACGCCCTCCTCCGCGAAACCGCTTACCGGTACGTCCGACCGCTTAAACCGCCATACAACCACTCACTGATTTACCTAACTTTACGCGCGCGATGATCTGGCAAGATCCTCTCAGCATAGCAGTCAATCTACCTCCTCAAACACGAACTCAATATCCACCCAGCTTCGGCTGATAATTAAACTTACAACCAGGTTTTACTATGGATACGAAAAAGATATTCAAGCACATACCCTGGGTGATTCTCGGAATCATCGGTGCTTTCTGCCTCTCGGTCGTTGCCCTACGTCGGGGTGAACACGTGAGCGCCCTGTGGATCGTGGTCGCTTCCGTTTCCGTCTATCTGGTGGCTTACCGCTACTACAGCCTGTATATCGCCCAGAAGGTCATGAAACTCGACCCGACGCGCGCGACGCCGGCGGTTATCAATAACGACGGCCTGAACTACGTGCCGACTAACCGCTACGTGCTGTTTGGTCACCACTTCGCCGCCATCGCCGGCGCAGGTCCGCTGGTCGGGCCGGTATTGGCTGCGCAGATGGGCTATCTGCCGGGGACACTGTGGTTACTGGCGGGCGTGGTGCTCGCGGGCGCAGTGCAGGACTTTATGGTGCTGTTCATCTCTTCCCGCCGTAACGGCGCCTCTCTTGGCGAGATGATCAAAGAAGAGATGGGTACCGTTCCAGGCACCATCGCGCTGTTCGGCTGCTTCTTAATTATGATCATCATCCTCGCGGTGCTGGCATTAATCGTGGTTAAAGCTCTGGCCGAAAGCCCGTGGGGTGTCTTCACCGTCTGCTCCACGGTGCCGATTGCGCTGTTTATGGGCATCTACATGCGCTTCCTGCGTCCGGGACGCGTAGGCGAAGTCTCCGTTATTGGTATCGTGCTGCTGGTGGCGTCTATTTACTTCGGCGGCGTGATTGCCCACGACCCGTACTGGGGCCCGGCGCTGACCTTTAAAGACACCACCATTACCTTCGCGCTGATCGGCTACGCCTTTGTTTCCGCGCTGCTGCCGGTATGGCTGATCCTTGCCCCGCGCGACTATCTCGCTACCTTCCTGAAAATCGGCGTGATCGTCGGTCTGGCGCTGGGGATTGTGATCCTCAACCCGGAACTGAAAATGCCGGCATTGACGCAATATGTCGACGGTACTGGCCCGCTGTGGAAAGGCGCCCTGTTCCCGTTCCTGTTCATCACCATCGCCTGTGGCGCCGTCTCTGGCTTCCACGCGCTCATCTCTTCCGGTACCACGCCGAAACTGCTGGCCTGTGAGACCGATGCGCGTTTTATCGGCTACGGCGCGATGCTGATGGAGTCCTTTGTTGCGGTGATGGCGCTGGTGGCGGCCTCGATCATTGAACCGGGTCTCTACTTCGCGATGAACACCCCGCCGGCAGGTCTGGGCATTACCATGCCAAACCTGCACGAGATGGGCGGCGAGAACGCGCCGCTGATTATGGCGCAGTTGAAAGACGTTACCGCACATGCAGCGGCGACCGTCAGCTCCTGGGGCTTTGTGATTTCCCCGGAACAAATCCTGCAAACTGCGAAAGATATCGGTGAACCGTCAGTATTGAACCGCGCAGGCGGCGCGCCAACGCTGGCAGTAGGTATCGCGCACGTGTTCCACAAAGTCCTGCCGATGGCGGATATGGGCTTCTGGTATCACTTCGGTATTCTGTTCGAAGCACTGTTTATCCTGACCGCACTGGATGCGGGTACCCGTTCTGGCCGCTTTATGTTGCAGGATTTGCTGGGTAACTTCGTCCCGTTCCTGAAAAAAACCGATTCTCTGGTCGCGGGTATCATCGGTACCGCAGGCTGCGTCGGTTTGTGGGGCTATCTGCTGTATCAGGGCGTGGTCGACCCACTGGGCGGCGTGAAGAGCCTGTGGCCGCTGTTCGGTATCTCTAACCAGATGCTGGCCGCCGTGGCGCTGGTGTTGAGCACCGTGGTACTGATCAAAATGCAGCGCACCAAGTACATCTGGGTAACGGTGATCCCGGCGGTATGGCTGCTGATCTGCACCACCTGGGCACTGGGCCTGAAACTGTTCAGCGCCAACCCACAGATGGAAGGTTTCTTCTACATGGCAAACCTGTATAAAGAGAAGATTGCCAACGGCACCAACCTGACCGAGCAGCAGATTGCCAACATGAACCATATCGTGGTGAACAACTACACTAACGCTGGTTTGAGTATTCTGTTCCTGGTGGTGGTGTACAGTATTATCTTCTACGGTTTCACCACCTGGATGAAGGTACGCAACAGCGATAAACGTACCGACAAAGAAACCCCGTATGTGCCCGTGCCGGAAGGCGGCGTGAAGATCTCTTCACACCACTAAAACTGATGCCGGGTAGCGCACAGCGATCCCGGCTAGTGTAGGCCGGATAAGGCGCAAGCCGCCATCCGGCTTTATTCATTAACAGGACGGCAGAATGTTTGATACTTTAGGTCAGGCAAAAAAATATCTCGGCCAGGCGGCAAAAATGTTGATTGGTATTCCGGACTACGACAACTATGTCGAGCACATGAAAACCAACCATCCCGACAAGCCGTACATGACCTATGAAGAGTTCTTCCGCGAACGTCAGCAAGCACGTTACGGCGGCGATGGCAAAGGCGGTATGCGCTGTTGTTAATGGAGAGACTATGATCCCGATTGCAGTTACCCTACTTACCGGTTTTCTTGGTGCCGGCAAAACCACCCTACTACGCCATATCCTCAACGAACAACATGGTTTTAAAATTGCTGTTATCGAAAACGAATTTGGCGAAGTCTCCGTTGACGATCAACTGATTGGCGATCGCGCCACACAGATCAAAACCCTGACTAACGGCTGCATCTGCTGTACCCGCTCCAACGAGCTGGAAGATGCGCTATTAGACCTGCTCGACAGCCGCGACCGCGGCGATATTGCTTTCGACCGTCTGGTGATTGAATGCACCGGCATGGCTGACCCCGGCCCGATTATTCAGACCTTTTTCTCCCATGACGTATTATGCGAACGCTACCTGTTAGACGGCGTGATTGCGCTGGTCGACGCGGTGCACGCTAACGAGCAGATGAACCAGTTCACCATCGCCCAGTCGCAGATAGGCTACGCCGACCGTATCCTGCTGACCAAAACCGACGTGGCAGGCGACAGCGAGAAACTGCGCGAGCGGCTGGCGCGTATCAACGCCCGCGCCCCGGTTTACACCGTGGTACACGGCGATATTGACCTGAGTCAGTTGTTTAATACCAGCGGCTTTATGCTGGAAGAGAACGTGCTGGCAAGCCAACCGCGTTTCCACTTTATTGCCGATAAACAGAACGATGTGTCGTCAATTGTGGTGGAGCTGGATTACCCGGTGGATATCAGCGAGGTTTCGCGGGTGATGGAAAACCTGCTGCTGGAATCAGCGGATAAACTGCTGCGTTACAAAGGGATGCTGTGGATCGACGGCGCCCCCAACCGCCTGCTGTTCCAGGGCGTGCAGCGTCTCTACAGCGCCGACTGGGACAGACCGTGGGGCGACGAAACGCCGCACAGCACGCTGGTATTTATCGGGATCCAGTTGCCGGAAGACGAGATCAGAGCGGCGTTTGCGGGGTTAAGGAAGTAACCCGCATCAAGGCCATCACAGAATGATGGCCTTCAGAGCAGATATGGCACTCTCTATTCACCGTTAGCATATTATATCTTCCACCAGCGCACCACTACATAATGATAAATACAAACTACCTTAACCACGAGGGGATATTATACTCCGGCAAAGGCTCCACACTATAAGTATCTCTCCTGTCGCTCCCTTTTTTGCAGGTGATCTCATAGAAACCCCACTTATCATTTTTATCCGAATAAAACACAGTATATTTATCAGTATTAAAACCAAAATATTTTTCGTTTTTATTCTTCACTTCCAATTCACCGCACTTTGCTTCATTGCGCCATTCATGGTTGATGGTCTTTTTTAGCACAAAATAAGCGACATCACCAATCAACACAGGAACAAGCAGAAACAAAAACATAGACATAATAAAAGCACCTGTTAATGTAAAGATTCGATACCCTTTTGCTTTATCACCGTAACGCAGAAATAGCCCATAGCAAATAGGTTGTGATAACCACAGGAAAAACATAAGAAATGCGGTGGCTTTCCAACAATATTCTAACCATGGAGAAGAGGATAGCTCCAGATTACTGATTTGCCAGAAAATACTGGCAGAGTAACTACTAGTAAAAACAAAAACACCTGAAAATGCGGTAACCGCCAAGCCGATTACCTTAAAGGTTTTTGCTGTATTATTTCTGGCAAAATCTAAAATAGTCAAAATGCTACTAATGAGGATAGAGACTGAAAATAAAATAGCTAACCAATACGTTATGGTGTTGACAAACACATTAGCAGACAACAACAAAAGCAAAAAAATTGACCATGCAGTTAGCGATAGAATACCAGCAAACCGAGTCAATAAATGATCATTGTCTGTGCGTACAAAGAAACTGATATATTCCCTAATTCGATTTTCTTGAGTGCAAGAGAATATTAGAATAGATACAAAGAGAAATGCAACCAGGTAACTTTTTAAAGGAACTTTATAGGGGATTAAATAGATTGCGATCACGCCATAGACAATCACCGCAGAATCTAATTTTTTCTGTTTAAAATGTTTAAGAAAGGATCTCCAAATCTTAATAACTTCCATATTAAAACCTTATATGTTGGGTACAGAATTCACGAATTCATCTAAAACAGAGACTTAACACCAATAATGCACACAGAGTGTAATGATTTCATCTGATTTTGTGTGTAGAATTTGCGCATCGCTATTCGATGAGAATCCCCAATGGCTGACCTGAACCTGAGTACCCTGACGGAAGCAGACATCATCACCAAACGCGTTATGCCCGCCATCCTGAAAGCTGGCTGGGATAACACAACTCAAATCCGACAGGAAGTCAAACTCCGGGACGGTAAGGTCATCGTGCGCGGCAAAGTCGCGGCGCGTAGAACGGTGAAATCTGCCGATATCGTGCTGTACCACAAATTAAACATGCCGCTGGCGGTGATCGAAGCTAAAGCCAATAAACATGAAATCGGCAAAGGTATGCAGCAGGCGCTGGGTTATGCGCACCTGCTGGACGTTCCTTTCGTCTTCGCTACCAATGGCGATGGCTTTATCTTCCATGATAAAACGGCAACCGGCGCGATTGAGCGAGAAATTACCCTCGACGAATTCCCAACGCCTGACGAATTATGGCAAAAATACTGCGTCTGGAAGGGTTACACGCAAGCCCAGCTCCCGGTGATTACTCAGGACTACTACGACGATAACACCGGCAAATCGCCGCGCTACTATCAGCTACAGGCCATCAACAAAACCATTGAAGCCGTCTCAGCCGGGCAAGACCGCGTTCTGCTGGTGATGGCGACTGGAACGGGGAAAACCTACACCGCCTTCCAGATAATCTGGCGCTTATGGAAAGCCAAAAGTAAGAAGCGGATCCTGTTCCTCGCCGATCGCAACATTCTGGTCGATCAGACCAAGAACAACGACTTCCTGCCGTTTGGCACGGCGATGACCAAGGTCACCGGGCGCACCATCGACCCGGCCTTTGAAATCCATCTCGCGCTGTACCAGGCCATCACCGGCCCGGAAGAAGAACAAAAAGCCTTTAAACAGGTAGCGCCGGATTTCTTTGACCTGATTGTGATCGACGAATGCCATCGCGGCAGCGCTTCGGAAGACAGCGCGTGGCGCGAAATCCTCGACTATTTCAGCACCTCCACGCAGATTGGCTTAACCGCCACGCCGAAAGAGACTCATGAAGTCTCCAGCACCGATTACTTCGGCGACCCGGTATATATCTACTCGCTGAAAGAAGGTATCGAAGACGGTTTCCTTGCCCCTTATAAAGTGGTGCGCGTCGATATCGACGTCGATCTTCAGGGCTGGCGTCCCACCAAAGGCCAGACGGATAAAAACGGTGAGCTGATCGACGACCGTATCTACAACCAGAAAGATTTTGATCGCACGATGGTGATTGATGAACGCACCGAACTGGTGGCAAAAACCATTACCGATTACCTCAAGCGCACCAACCCGATGGATAAAACCATCATCTTCTGTAACGACATCGATCACGCGGAGCGCATGCGCCGCGCGCTGGTCAATCTCAACCCGGAACAGGTCAAAAAGAACGACAAGTACGTGATGAAAATCACCGGCGATGACGACATCGGCAAAGCCCAGCTGGATAACTTTATTAACCCTAAAAAGGCCTATCCGGTTATCGCCACCACCTCCGAGCTGATGACCACCGGCGTCGACGCAAAGACCTGCAAACTGGTGGTGCTGGACCAAAACATTCAGTCGATGACCAAATTCAAGCAGATCATCGGCCGCGGCACCCGCATCGATGAACGCTACGGCAAGCTATGGTTCACCATCCTCGACTTCAAAAAGGCCACCGAACTGTTTGCCGACGAACGCTTCGACGGCATCCCGGAAAAGGTGATGGATACCACGCCGGAAGATATCGCCGACCCGGACTCTGATTTTGAAGAGCAGTTCGACGAGCACGAAGAAGAGACTGAAGATGACATCACCGGTGCCGATGAAGATCCCGCGCCGTATACCGTCACCGGTTCAGACGATGTCGGCCCGCTGCCGGAAGACGATGAAAATAAAGTGCGCAAGTTCCACGTCAACGGCGTCGCCGTCGGCGTAATCGCCCAGCGCGTGCAGTATTACGATGCCGACGGCAAGCTGGTCACCGAGTCGTTCAAAGATTACACCCGCAAAACGTTGCTCAAAGAGTACGCCTCGCTGGATGATTTCACCCGCAAATGGCAGGACGCCGAACGCAAAGAGGCCATCATCAAGGAGCTGGAGCAGCAGGGGATCATCTGGGAAGTGCTGGCGGAAGAGGTCGGTAAAGAGCTCGACCCGTTCGACATGCTGTGCCACGTGGTGTATGGTCAGCCGCCGTTAACCCGCAAAGAGCGGGCGGAGAACGTGCGTAAGCGCAACTACTTCACCAAATACTCCGACGCCGCGCAGGCGGTGCTGAATACGCTGCTGGATAAATACGCCGATGCGGGCGTGCAGGAAATAGAGAGTATTCAGGTGCTGAAACTCAAGCCGTTCGACAGCATGGGTACGCTACCGGAGATCATTAAAAGCGGATTCGGCGACCGTAACGGGTATAATCAGGCCATCAGCGAGCTGGAGAGCGAAATCTACCACTTACCGCCCCGCTCCGCGTAACCACTCCCCTTTTGCGCCTTCTGCTGCCATCGTGTAGCAGAAGGCCTTATTGTTAATGAAACATGGAACACATCATGTCAATCAGCTCAGTAATCAAATCATTACAGGACATTATGCGCAAAGACGCCGGCGTGGACGGCGATGCGCAGCGCCTCGGCCAGCTCTCCTGGCTGCTGTTTCTGAAAATCTTTGACGCCCAGGAAGAAGCGCTGGAACTGGAGCAGGATAACTATCAGTACCCGATCCCGCAGCGCTACCTGTGGCGCACCTGGGCGGCAAACGCCGAAGGCATTACCGGCGATTCCCTGCTGGAATTCGTTAACGATGACCTGTTCCCGGCGCTGAAAAACCTCACCGCGCCTATTGATAAAAACCCGCGCGGCTTTGTGGTCAGACAGGCGTTCAGCGATGCCTATAACTACATGAAAAACGGCACCCTGCTGCGTCAGGTGATCAACAAGCTTAACGAAATCGACTTCACCAGCGCCAGCGAACGCCACCTGTTCGGCGACATTTACGAACAGATCCTCAAAGATCTGCAATCGGCGGGCAATGCCGGTGAATTCTATACCCCGCGCGCCGTCACCCGCTTTATGGTCGATCGCGTCGATCCGAAGCTCGGCGAGTCGATTATGGACCCGGCCTGCGGCACCGGCGGCTTCCTCGCCTGCGCGTTCGATCACGTAAAAAACAACTACGTGAAGAGCGTGGCCGATCACCAGACGCTGCAACAGCAGATCCACGGCGTGGAGAAAAAACAGCTTCCTCACCTGCTGGCGACCACCAATATGCTGCTGCACGGTATCGAAGTGCCGGTGCAAATTCGTCACGACAACACCCTCAATAAGCCGCTGTCGTCGTGGGATGAACAGCTGGATGTGATCGTCACCAACCCGCCGTTCGGCGGCACCGAAGAAGACGGTATCGAGAAGAACTTCCCGGCAGAGATGCAGACCCGCGAAACGGCGGATCTGTTCCTGCAATTGATTATTGAAGTGCTGGCGAAAAATGGCCGCGCGGCGGTGGTGCTGCCAGACGGTACGCTGTTTGGCGAAGGCGTGAAAACCAAGATCAAAAAGCTGCTCACCGAGGAGTGCAACCTGCACACCATCGTGCGTCTGCCGAACGGTGTGTTTAACCCGTACACCGGGATCAAAACCAACCTGCTGTTCTTTACCAAAGGCCAGCCGACCAAAGACATCTGGTTCTACGAGCACCCGTACCCGGCCGGCGTGAAGAACTACAGCAAAACCAAGCCGATGAAGTTTGAAGAATTCCAGGCCGAGATCGACTGGTGGGGCAACGAGGCTGACGGCTTCGCCAGCCGCGTCGAGAACGAACAGGCGTGGAAGGTCAGCATCGACGAGGTGATTGCCCGCAACTTTAACCTCGATATCAAGAACCCGCACCAGGCGGAAACCGTCAGCCACGATCCGGATGAACTGCTGGCGCAGTACGCCAAGCAGCAGGAAGCAATTCAGACCCTGCGCCACCAGCTGCGCGATATTCTCGGCGCGGCGCTCTCCGGTAAGGGGGCCAACTGATGGCGGTGGAAAAACTGATTGTCGACCATATCGATACCTGGACTACGGCGCTGCAAACCCGTTCCACCGCCGGACGCGGCAGCTCGGGTAAGATTGACCTGTACGGCATTAAGAAGCTGCGCGAGCTGATTCTGGAGCTGGCGGTGCACGGCAAGCTGGTGCCGCAGGATCCGAACGATGAGCCAGCGTCGGTGCTGCTGGAGCGTATTGCGGCGGAAAAGGCCGAGCTGGTGAAGCAGGGGAAAATTAAAAAGCAAAAGCCGCTGCCGGAGATTAGCGAGGAAGAGAAGCCGTTTGAGTTGCCGGTGGGGTGGGAGTGGGTGCGACTGGGAGACATTGGTGAAACTAATATCGGCTTAACTTATTCACCTAATAACATAAAAGAAACCGGCACTCCAGTATTAAGATCATCTAATATACAAAATGGCATATTAGATTTTACGGATCTAGTTCGTGTTTCTGGCATGGAAATAAAAAATTCATCTTATGTTGAAGATGGAGATCTATTAATTTGTGCAAGAAATGGAAGTAAGACCCTTGTAGGGAAAAATGCTCTAATTAATTCACTTTCCGAACCAATGGCCTTCGGTGCCTTTATGGCAATATTTAGATGTAGCTATAATAATTACGTCAAAATTTTCTTAGATTCTCCATCATTTAGACGTAACCTAGACGGAGTTGATACAACCACAATAAATCAGATTACTCAATCAAATCTGAAGCATACATTAATTCCTTTTCCACCAGAGATAGAACAAGAAAAGATAAAAAATACAGTATTTGAGTTAATATCCCTCTGCGACCAACTGGAACAGCACTCACTGACCAGTCTGGACGCCCATCAACAGCTGGTTGAAACCCTGCTAACCACGCTAACCGACAGCCAGAACGCCGATGAACTGGCCGAAAACTGGGCGCGTATCAGCGAGCATTTCGATACGCTGTTTACCACAGAAGCCAGCATTGACGCCTTAAAACAGACCATTCTACAACTGGCGGTGATGGGCAAACTGGTTCCGCAGGATCCGAACGACGAACCGGCCTCTGAACTGCTCAAACGTATTGCGCAGGAAAAAGCACAGCTGGTAAAAGACGGGAAAATTAAAAAGCAAAAACCGTTACCACCGATTAGCGATGAGGAAAAACCGTTTGAATTGCCGGAGGGGTGGGAATGGTGCTGTATTAATGACTTAACGTTTGTTTCCGGCGGAATACAAAAACAACCCAAAAGACGGCCTGTTAAGAACCATTTTCCTTATTTACGGGTTGCTAATGTCCAAAGAGGTAATATTAATATTGATGAGCTTGAGAGATTCGAACTAGAATCTCATGAGTTAACTTTTTGGTCGTTGAAAAAAAATGACATTCTAATTGTTGAAGGTAATGGTAGTGCTGATGAAATTGGTCGTTGTGCTATTTGGTTGGCTCCAATAGAAAAATGTGTTTATCAAAATCATTTGATAAGAGTTCGAGGAATAATGGAAGGATATCAAGAATTTATTGCATTATATCTTAACTCTCCATCTGGTATTAAAGAAATGCAGCGGCTCGCTGTTACCACCAGCGGTCTATATAATCTCAGTGTAGGTAAGATCAGAGGTATAAAAATTCCATTACCACCTCTTAATCAACAAAATTTGATTTTGTCAAAAATAAGAGAATATATTTTTATCTGTGATAACCTAAAAATATCTATCCAATCCGCCCAACAAACCCAGCTCCACTTGGCCGACGCCCTTACCGACGCCGCCACCAATTAACCCGCCCCCATAAACCAATAAAGCGGCTAAATAGCCGCTTTATTCCCATCACCAGAAATAATCCATCCCCGCATCCACGCCGTTATTTTCATTTATTTTCAGCTGGACTTTCCTTCTATTCCCTGATGATATGTACAGGTATTTTTCGCAAGACGCCCGTGCTGCAACACGAGCGCCTCGCTAATCACAATCACTATTTTAGGAGAATAGCCATCATGACTACCCCGCATTCTATTGCAGAATTCACCGATCCAGAAGTCTCCCCGGGAAATAACCGTAAAGGCACCGTCAGTTATGCGAGCCGCTTTGAAGATCACCAGCATATTCCGGCGATTATCATGAAAGGCCAGTGGCTGGAAGCCGCCGGTTTTGCCATCGGCACCAAAATCGATATCAAAGTGATGGAAGGCTGCATCGTGCTGACCGTGAAACCACCAGAGCCTGAGCTGGTTGAGTCTTTACGGCAAGTAAGCAAGCTGTCAGTACGTAAACAAAAGCAAGTTCAAACGTTTATCCGCGTGATTTCTTCTAAATAGGCAGGAAACCCAGGTGCGATTTAATTCGTACCTGGGTTGCAGTATCAGACATCAATCTCGTCTGTTGCTGTCTCTAATTCAGCAACATCATCCTGACTAATATTTTTCCCCATTGCCGCTTCGATCAATTTCAGCAATTGTTTTTTTCGATCGGCAAAAAATGCCTCGAAACTATCCTGCCGTAACAGCGAAGGCTCAATAAAGTGGCTGCGTAGGATCGCATCCATCTCGGCATCCTCCAGACCGACCTGCGGATGCGTCTGGATCTGCGACAGATACTCAGCCGGAGATCTCCCACCAATCATTCGGTTGGCCTTATAGGAGATTGATGTTTTATTAATGATAGAGTTATACACTGCTGGACTAATATTATTATTCTCGCACCATATCTTTGGGAAAATATGGTGAATATCGAGTGCAATCTCACCATAATCTAACTTTTGGATCGTCGACTTCCAGAAAAAGTCTTGAGCACCATTGCGTAGGATCAACACGCTTAACGCTTTATACGCGGCGCTCAATCGGGAACGTAACGTCAATAAACGCCCTGGCTGGAATGAGGCTTCATAAATCGTCCGGGGCTCTTCACCTTCCCCCTCAATCCAGTTTAGTAACTCTTCCACATCGTTTGCGATACGTGTTTCTACCGCGCCGCCGTACAGTTCCCCCAGGACACCGCACCAGAACCAGCGCGCCAGTTTGTCATAAATTTTGGGCTCCAGCCAATTGCCTTGTAATTTCGATAATACTGCCGCCAGCGGCACAAGCTGCGTACGATAAGGAAGATCCCATGAGTGCATAAAACATTCATGATGGAGAAATTTAGCGGCAAGTAAGAAGCCTTTTTCCACATCGTCGGCCCAGCAATGATAATCTTCAAGAGAAAGGGCTAATACTGAAACTCGTTTAGCACTTACTGCAGTAACTGATTTCCCTGTCTTCCCTTCGGCCAGATCGGCACGCCGTTTTTTTAGCGTATTCAATATGCTGATAGCCTGTAAAAAGTCAGTCGGCTCTACGCCCTGTAGGATAGCTTCTTTATTCAGTACATTTCGGCGGCCAAATTTTTGACGCAAATTACTGCCAAACCAGTCATCCCGAAGATTAAACCCATCAGCCGCAAAACTGGCGGTCACCAGTTCAAATACGGATAGTGGAACACCACCGGTATTAACCTTTTCAAACACCAGGCAAACGGCCTCTTTGCTAGTTGATTTACCCAATTTAATAACAGGCAGCAAATAGTTCCTAAAGGCATTCAGAATTTTTTCACGGAACTGCATATAAGTGAAAAACTTTTCTTGTGAGCACTTATATAAATGACTTTCCCATGCATCAGAGTTGATAATTTGGTTACAAGGGAAAAATAATGCTTCGCACTCTTTTTGCACGGTAGAAAAATCCATTTCAACCGTTTCTCCAAAGGAGTTAACAAAAGTTTTTATATCACGACCAAAATTCATCGTTACTTTTTTAGACTTTTCAACAGAAATAAAAGCTTCATCAAGCCTATTGTCCAGAGCGGCCTCAATATCAATATAATAAAAACGGTCTATCTGCTTTCCTTTCTCGTTAAAAGTCTTAACGGGCGTATCCAGCATCAGGACTTGAGTCAAGGACGTTAAACGTTGCTGGCCATCCAGAATCAACATCTCAGGCTCGGTTTTCTGCAATTCTACATTTTCAACTGGACGCACCTGGAAGCGAACTTCTCCCCCAGTCTCCAGCAGCATAACCGCACCAACGGGAAAAGAACGGGCAATACTGACCAGCAAAGACCGGACATGCTCATCATCCCATACCCACCCTCTCTGGAAATCAGGCAACTGTACCCGTCCATCAGTAATCTGCCCCAGGATATCTTTTAAAGCAATTTTCGTCGTGTCAAACGTACTCATTCTGGCGCTCCTGCCATTTTCTCTTTTCAAATTAATAAATTACCACAAATAACATATCCTCAGACTCAATTTTATGCTTTCTGATTCTACTCTGTGCAGTATCATACCCGGTAATATGAAATTCAGGAGGGATCCATGAGCGATATCCAGCTTTTCCGCCTCAGTGGCGGGAAAGTACAAGAACTACCGGGCAAAGCCGCAGCCATTGAAAAAGATCTGCAAATGCTGATCGAATCCCATATGGAAACGTTCCTTGGCGTCCGCTTTCTCGAGACCGAATACCACACGGGTAAAACCCATCGTGGGCGAATTGATTCCCTCGGCCTCGATGAAAATAACTGCCCGGTGATTATTGAATATAAGCGCCACAGCAATGAAAACGTCATTAACCAGGGGCTCTTTTATCTCGACTGGCTGCTCGATCATAAAGCGGAATTTCAGTTGCTGGTGATGGAGAAAATAAATAAAACCGCGGCCAAAGCCATTGACTGGTCCGGCACTCGGTTAATCTGTATTGCCGCCGATTTTAATAAATACGACGAACATGCCGTTCAGCAAATCAACCGCAATATCAACCTGATTCGCTACAAGCTTTTTGCCGACGACCTGTTAATGCTGGAACTGGTTAACGCCGTGGTCGAAAATAGCCCTCAGCACATCATCGCGAACGGTTCCGTCAGCAGCGGTAAACGCCATACCCGCACGCAGCGCGAACAGCTCTCTTTGGCCTCTCCCGCGCTGCTTTCATTATATGAACAGCTAAAAAACTATGTGCTCTCACTCAGTGATGAGGTTCAGTTTAAAGAGCTTAAGCTCTATGACGCCTTCCACCTCATTCGTAACTTTCTGTGCGTGGCCGTTTATCCCGTGACCGACCCACACCTACGCCTGTGGCTGAAAATTAATCCACAGCATATCCAGCTTGAAGAAGGATTTAGCCGGGACGTCACAAACATTGGCCACTGGGGAACCGGCGACGTCGAATTGATTGTGCGTAACGAACACGATCTGGATAAAGCTAAACTGCTGATCGAGAAAGCCTGGCAGGAAAATTAGCGTTCCAGGATATCCGCCTACTGGAGAGGTTAAGATAAGATTATCCAGCCTTTCCAGTTTTACTGACTCTTATCTGTTATTCCACATCCTTCCTTTCCAACCCAATATCCCTTAACTGCTCGTCACTCATTCGTCGCAACGCCTGACAGGCCCGCTTACGCAGCCACCACCTTTTTAGCGCCCGTCTGAGCTGCACAAAGCCAATGAATGGTTGTCTGGGGCGGTTCTCGTAAAATTCCATACCGGCCTCCGCATAGAACAGAAAATGCGGGCATCATGAATGTCTGTACAAACAATATCGGGATAAAAAGCACGGTTAGTGCAACGTGGATAAATAAGGAGAGCGATTGAGGGTGTTTTGTTCGCTTATTTCGTTCTGATTTAAGATCTGCGTCCTTCGCTGCAAAAAGCCAGGCCCCTCCCGTTTTCAGAGGGGCAACAGGGATTAGCGGCGCACCACTACCAGCTTCTGGTTCACAAACTCCTTAATCCCCAGATCCGATAGCTCGCGTCCGAAGCCCGAACGCTTAACGCCGCCGAACGGCAGCTCCGCTGCGGTGTCGGTCAGCCAGTTGATATAAACCATCCCGGTTTCAATCCGGGAGGCCATGCGTTTAGCACGCTCAATATCCTGACTAAACACCGCACCGCCCAGGCCGTAGTGGGAATCGTTGGCGAGTTTTACCGCCTCGTCATCGTCTTTCACCACATACATCTGCGCCACCGGGCCGAAGAACTCTTCAAAGTACGCCGGGTTGTCACGCGTAATATTGGTCAGAATCGTCGGCTCAAAGAAGTTGCCTTTGCTTCCCAGCGGATTGCCGCCAACGTGCAGCGTCGCGCCATTTTTCACCGCTTCCTCGACCTGTCTGGTCAATGTATCCAGCGCATCTTTCGACGACAACGGCCCCAGTTCGGTAGAAGCATCCATCTGATCCCCCACCTTCACCTTCCTGAACGCCTCGGTGAACTGGCTGAGGAATTGATCGGCGATTTTCTCATGCAGGATAAAGCGCTTCGCCGCCGTACATACCTGCCCCGCATTAGTGAGCCGTGCCTGCACGCCAATTTTCACCGCTTTCTCAAGATCGGCATCGTCCAGCACGACGAACACATCGTTCCCGCCCAGTTCCAGCGTCGATTTTTTAATGTGCTTCGCCGCCTGTGCCGCCACGGCGCTCCCCGCTTTTTCAGATCCGGTCAGCGCCGCGCCCTGCACGCGCGGGTCGGCGATGATGTTCGCCACCTGATCGGAGGAAATAAACAGGTTGGTCCATGCGCCTTCCGGCGCGCCGGCTTCACGCACCAGATGGGCAAACGTCTCGGCGCAGTGCGGTACGATGCTGGCATGTTTCGCCAGCACCGGGTTACCTGCGGCCAGGTTCGGCGCCAGCACACGCATCAACTGATAGTACGGGAAGTTCCACGGCTCAACAGCCATGATGACGCCAATCGGATGATGTTCTACCCACGCGTCGCCAAACTCGGTTTTATAAGGCACCGGGGCAAGAAACTGCTTCGCGTTATCCGCATAATAGCGAGCGATCTGCGCACACAGTTTGACTTCGCCACGGCTCTGCTCGATGAGCTTGCCCATCTCCTGGCTGGCGATTTTTGCCAGTTCTTCAACACGGCTGTCGATCAAGTCAGCCAGCTTATGCAGTACCGGCAGACGTTGGTCAATCTCTCCCCTGGACCAGTCGGAGTGATAGAGCGCGTCAGCTTTTTGCAGCGCGGCTTCAATATCCGCGTCCGTGTGCGGGGGATACTCTTTAATGAGCTGATTATTGGCAGGATTCACTGTCTGGTAAGCCATATCATATGTCTCCTTGTTATCGTCATTAAGGCAGCCGGAAATGCCGCTCAGAACAATAAGGGTAGTAGAGATGGCTGGCGCTATCGGTAAAGTTCGGTATATTCGTGCGGTTATCAGCGATAATTATAGAGAGCGTTGCCCGGCGGGCACCGGGCCTGCAACATTCAGACTGGAACCGCGTTAGTGACTAACATCCTGAAGCTCTTCAGCCGTAAGGCCGGTGAACCGCTGGACAGTCTCGCGGTCAAGTCCGTCCGCCAGCATCTGTCTGGCGATACGCAATGCGGCAACATGCTGACCTTTTTCCAGCCCTTTTTCTAATCCTTCTGCTAATCCTTCCTCCAGACCGAGCTGTCTTCCTTGCCGTTCCCCTTTTCTGCGATCCGCTGCGCGGATCCTCTCTATCAGCGTCATCAGTCTCTCCTTAGTGTGCGGGACATGCCCTACCACATCACGAATAAACGTGGTGAAACGAGGCGTATGTCCGTGCTGAATCATAAGATAATTAAACAGCGCTTTAAGCTGCCTGTCATTAGCGCAACCAGTAACTAACAGCGAAGCAATTCGTTCAACCAGTCCCAGCAGGTCGCGCTGGCGTAACGACACCGGCAGATGAATCTCCATAAAATCGCGGGCGGTTTCCGGGTGGCGCAAAAAGGTTTTAAACACCGCATCATGCGGTGTTGAGGTCGTCGATTTTTTCATGGCGCTCCGTCACCCCAAACCAGGATGCTGCGACTCTACCTCCTGAAAATTCCTTTCTCATCCGTACCTTTTCAGCATTGCGAGGCGCGACGAAAGATAAATCCTGTTATCTGTAATGCACATGCATTTTCGGAACTGAACACGCAAAATACCAGCCTGCGCGCCCTGCCTTTATCTTTATTAACCAGACAAACTCTTTTGATTAACATCAAAATTTAATTACACTTAATGTGTATATTTTCCGTGCAACGTAAATTTCCCGAGGTGTGATGTGCTGATTGTTATCTGTAATCGCCACACGTTCTGACGAGATTCAGAACGCGTCTCTTCCTGTCTGTGTTTTCACCGGCAGCGTTTTTGATTACATGAAATTCAGTACATCCGCAGCCGCTGTTTCTATCGCCTGCCTGACGTCACGATGACGGTATTGAGTTTCGCTGTCCCATCATAGGGTTCTCCGACATGGAGCGCATTTTTTATGCAACGGATTATTCAGTTTTTCTCCCAACGCGCCACAACGTTATTTTTCCCGATGGCGCTGATTTTGTACGATTTTGCCGCCTATCTGACGACGGATCTGATTCAGCCTGGCATCATTAACGTCGTGCGCGATTTTAATGCTGACGTCAGTCTTGCGCCGGCCTCGGTCAGCCTCTATCTGGCGGGCGGAATGGCGTTGCAATGGCTTCTGGGGCCGCTATCCGACAGGATTGGCCGCCGGCCAGTGCTGATTGCAGGGGCATTAATTTTTACTCTCGCCTGCGCGGCAACGCTGTTGACGACCTCAATGACGCAGTTTCTGGTTGCCCGTTTTGTGCAGGGCACCAGCATTTGCTTTATCGCAACGGTCGGCTACGTCACGGTACAGGAGGCCTTCGGTCAAACCAAAGCCATTAAGCTGATGGCAATTATTACCTCCATTGTGCTGGTCGCTCCGGTTATCGGCCCGCTCTCCGGCGCCGCGCTGATGCACTTCGTTCACTGGAAGGTGCTGTTCGGTATTATTGCGGTGATGGGACTGTTGGCGTTGTGCGGCCTGCTGCTGGCGATGCCAGAAACGGTGCAACGCGGCGCGGTGCCGTTCAGCGCGGTGAGCGTACTGCGCGATTTTCGTAATGTGTTTCGCAACCCGATTTTTCTCACCGGGGCGGCGACGCTGTCGTTGAGCTACATCCCGATGATGAGCTGGGTGGCGGTGTCGCCGGTGATCCTGATCGATGCCGGCGGGATGAGTACTTCGCAATTCGCCTGGGCGCAGGTGCCCGTATTCGGCGCGGTGATCGTGGCCAATATGATCGTTGTGCGCCTGGTGAAAGATCCGACCCGACCGCGTTTTATCTGGCGCGCCGTACCAATCCAGTTAAGCGGGCTGGCAACATTGCTTCTCGGTAATCTTCTTCTGCCGCACGTCTGGCTTTGGTCTGTGCTGGGCACCAGCCTGTACGCGTTCGGCATTGGCATGATTTTCCCGACGCTGTTTCGCTTCACGCTTTTCTCCAACAACTTGCCAAAAGGGACGGTTTCAGCCTCGCTGAACATGGTGATTCTGACGGTGATGGCGGTGTCGGTCGAAGTTGGCCGCTGGCTGTGGTTTCACGGCGGGAGACTGCCGTTTCACCTGCTGGCAGCGGTGGCCGGGGTGATTGTGGTCTTCACTCTGGCGACACTATTACAGCGCGTGCGCCAGCATGAGGCGGCAGAACTGGCCGCTGAGAAGTAAATACTCTGCCGGATAGAGGCTTATCCGGCACAGGATAATCTGATGTTTTTTGCACGTTCCTGCCGTCTGGCTCTATCCTTAACCCTATGAATAAAATCGCCGAACTCAAACGCGCCAAACGCCTGGCGCTCTCACTGTTGCTGATAGCCGCCGCGACGTTTGTGACCACGCTTTTCCTGCCGCCCAGTTTTTGGGTGCTGGGCGTAAAAGCTATTGCCGAAGCGGCGATGGTTGGCGCGCTGGCGGACTGGTTTGCCGTGGTGGCGCTGTTTCGCCGCATTCCCATTCCGTTTATTTCACGACATACGGCGATTATTCCCCGTAACAAAGACCGAATCGGCGAAAACCTTGGGCAATTTGTGCAGGAGAAGTTCCTTGATACGCAGTCGCTGATCGCGCTAATCCGCCGCCATGAACCCGCGCTGCTTATCGGAAACTGGTTCAGCCAGCCGGACAACGCCAGCCGGGTCGGGCAGCATCTGCTGCAAATTATGAGCGGCTTTCTGGAACTGACCGATGACGCCCGTATTCAGCGGCTGCTCAAGCGAGCGGTGCATAAGGCGATTGATAAAGTGGACCTTTCCGGCACCAGCGCCCTGATGCTGGAAAGCATGACCAAAAACGATCGTCACCAGGTGTTACTCGATACGCTGATCGCCCAGCTTATCGCCCTGTTACAGCGTGACAGCTCCCGAACATTTATCGCCAGACAGATCATACGCTGGCTGGAGACCGAGCATCCGTTAAAAGCGAAGATTCTGCCGACCGAATGGCTGGGAGAACACAGCGCTGAACTGGTCTCCGACGCGGTGAATTCTCTGCTGGATGATATCAGTCACGACCGCGCGCATCAGATTCGTCATGCCTTCGATCGTGCGACGTATAAGCTGATCGATAAACTTAAACATGATCCGGAAATGGCTGCCCGGGCAGAAAACATTAAAAGTTACCTGAAGGAAGATGAGGCGTTTAACCGTTATCTCGGCGAAATCTGGGCGGATCTACGCCAGTGGTTAAAAACAGATATCAACGCCGAAGACTCAAAGGTGAAGCAGCGCATCGCTCATGCCGGACAATGGTTTGGCGAGACGCTGATCGCCGACGACGCATTACGCGCCTCGCTTAACGGTCATCTGGAACAGGCCGCGCACCGCGTCGCGCCGGAATTCGCCGCCTTCCTGACGCGCCACATCAGCGATACCGTAAAAGGCTGGGATGCGCGCGATATGTCGCAGCAGATTGAGCTTAATATCGGTAAAGATTTGCAGTTTATCCGCGTGAACGGCACGCTGGTCGGCGGCGCTATTGGTCTGGTGTTATATTTACTGTCGCAAATACCGGCACTGCTCAGTATCTAAGAAGGGGAAGGCGCAATTCTCGTTCAGATTAACTGCCAAACCCCGCACGTGGGAGGCATTAATTTAATGCCATTTCCCACCGATGCCCCTCTTCTCAATCCGTTATTCGCCTGCGCTTCACTTTCTTTTCTTGCAAATTTGAAACATTAATTTTACTTTTTATTATCATTTACAACAACAATCCGGCATTACTGCCTTACTTTAGCAAAGAGAAAAACCATGGTTCATGCTCAGAGCGCTTCACCTCGCCATCCCATTTTTACGGCGCTTTTCGGTATGATGGTATTGACGCTGGGGATGGGAGTTGGCCGCTTTCTGTATACGCCCATGCTGCCGGTAATGCTGGCGGAAAAGCAGCTAACGTTTAACCAACTCTCCTGGATTGCCAGCGCCAATTATGCAGGGTACCTGGCGGGAAGCTTACTGTTTTCCTTTGGCCTTTTTCATCTCCCCTCTCGTCTACGCCCCATGTTGCTGGCTTCGGCGGTCGCCACCGGTATTCTTATTCTGTCTATGGCGATATTTACTCAGCCCGCGGTCGTCATGTTGGTACGCTTCCTGGCAGGCGTCGCGAGCGCGGGAATGATGATTTTTGGATCAATGATTGTGTTGCATCATACCCGCCATCCGTTTGTGATCGCCGCGCTCTTTTCCGGCGTCGGGGCCGGGATTGCACTGGGCAACGAATATGTCATTGGCGGTTTACATTATGCGCTTTCGGCCCATTCGCTATGGCTGGGGGCCGGAGCGCTCGCCGGTATATTGCTCTTAATCGTGGCAATGTTGATTCCCCCCCGCGCTCATGCGCTGCCGCCTGCGCCCTTAGCAAGAATCGAAAATCAGCCTATGCCCTGGTGGCAACTGGCGCTGTTGTATGGTTTCGCCGGATTCGGCTACATCATTGTCGCTACCTATTTGCCGCTGATGGCGAAAAGCGCGGGCTCTCCGCTACTCACGGCGCACCTTTGGTCGTTGGTCGGCCTGGCGATCATTCCCGGCTGCTTCGGCTGGCTGTGGGCGGCAAAACATTGGGGCGTCCTGCCATGCCTGACCGCGAACCTGTTGATCCAGAGCGCCTGCGTGCTGCTGTCTCTCGCCAGCGACTCATTGTTGCTGTTAATACTGAGCAGTATTGGTTTTGGCGCCACGTTTATGGGCACAACCTCGCTGGTGATGCCGCTTGCCCGACAACTCAGCGCGCCGGGTAATATTAATTTGTTAGGCCTGGTGACGCTAACGTATGGTATTGGGCAAATTCTCGGTCCGCTCGCCGCCAGTCTGTCAGGCAATGGCGCGTCGGCAATTATCAACGCCACGCTTTGCGGTGCCGCGGCGCTCTTTTTTGCCGCGCTGATCAGCGCTGTGCAGCAGATAAAACAAAAACGGTTTGTGATACGTGAATAAGCGGTAGAGTAAACCCACGCTCTCCGCACCGGGTTGTATCTTTAATGCTATTCGCGGCGCAATGAGGATCTGTTTTTAATAGCACATCCTCAACACGTTATTTCACGGTAAAGATGCCACTAAAAACTATACTTATTCTATGGTTATTAGTGCTATCAATCTGCCTATTATTTTATATACCCTTCATACTTCAAGTGGCTTATGTGTTGGCTACGGATTACCCGGCACATCCATGGGCCTCGCCCTGACGGGCCGTTGCTCACCCCAATCACATCGTTATCTATGCTCCTGGGGACTCACTCCCTTGCCGCCTTTAAGCAACTCGAAGTATTTTGGCTATATATTCCATTATGATGATTATCGCTTCCTCTCAAATCATCACAATTATAAATAAATCACATCAAGAAATTAATTCGATTATTCGTTTTTTATTACCTGCCCGTAGGATTCTTAGGGCGCAAGCTGACCCATCAGCGGCCACTGACCTGACCGTGACAATTCCTCTTAAGGCGTGAAAAATTACAGTAAAAAGTAAAATTTAGGTTAAAAAATTCTATTTTTTAACAACGATAATTAAGTGGCGTGAAATTGACTAACGTCAAATTTATTTCCCCTTTTTCCTGCTCCCGACTCCGGCCTGCGCCAACACCTGTTTCTTTGCTTTTTTACCTCGCGTTATACCGTCCACGGTTCCCCGCGCCTCCGGCAGTAGCGAAGATGGTGATTTTTCGCGCTGCTATGCAAGAAACGCATAGCACGATACATACTTGCATTTTGCCCTTACCCTCATGACTGATAAGGTCTTTCTGTTTCGGGCTTTTTGGCCTGTGGCTACAACCAACACATCATCAAAAAAATTCGGGGATCGCTATGGCGCAACAAGTGGACGGGGCGGCCATGCCGCTTGATACAGAAAAGGTCGGGATAAAGGGATACCTGGCGTTTTTTCTCACCATTATTTTCTTTTCCGGCGTATTTTCCGGAAGCGAAGGCTGGTGGCGCGTTTTTGATTTTACCGTACTCAACGGGTCATTCGGTCATGTGACCGGTACGCAGACCTTTCGCGGCGCGGGCGGAACGGGCGCGAAAGATGGCTTCCTTTTTGCGCTGGAGCTGGCGCCGTCGGTTATCCTTTCTCTGGGTATCATCGCGATTACGGATGGGCTTGGCGGTCTGCGGGCGGCACAGCAATTGATGACGCCCATCCTGAAACCATTGCTTGGCATTCCCGGCATTTGCTCACTGGCGCTGATCGCCAACCTGCAAAATACCGACGCCGCGGCGGGTATGACCAAAGAGCTGGCGCAGGAAGGTGAAATCACCGAACGCGATAAAGTGATTTTTGCCGCCTGGCAGACCAGCGGCAGCGCTATTATCACCAACTATTTCTCCTCCGGCGTTGCGGTATTCGCCTTTCTGGGGACGTCAGTCATCATTCCGCTGGTGGTCATTCTGCTATTCAAATTTATCGGCGCAAACCTTTTGCGCGTCTGGATTAACATCGAAGAACGCCGTCACCCTGCGCAAGGAGCCCAATCATGACGACTCAGGTACGTAAGAATGTCATGGATATGTTTATCGATGGCGCACGCCGCGGTTTTACCATCGCCACGACCAACCTGTTACCCAATGTGGTCATGGCATTTGTCATTATTCAGGCGCTGAAAATTACCGGTCTGCTCGACTGGGTAGGCCATATCTGCCAGCCCGTGATGGCGTTGTGGGGGCTTCCCGGCGAAGCGGCTACGGTGCTTCTGGCTTCGCTGATGAGTATGGGCGGCGCCGTTGGCGTGGCGGCCAGTCTGGCTACCGCCGGCGCGCTAAGCGGCCACGATGTTACCGTACTACTGCCAGCCATTTACCTGATGGGAAACCCGGTACAGAATGTCGGCCGCTGTCTCGGTACTGCCGAAGTCAACGCCAAATATTACCCGCATATTATCGCAGTCTGCGCCATCAATGCGCTGCTGTCGATCTGGGTCATGCAGCTTATTGTTTAATAAGGAGTTATCATGCCTGATTTATCCGCCGCGGAGTTTACCTTGTTACAGGGTGCGCACCTGTTTGCGCCAGAAGACCGGGGCATCTGCGATGTTCTACTCGCGAATGGCAAAATTATTGCCGTCGGCGCTGACATCCCCGGCGATATCGTACCGGACTGTGCGGTGATTAATCTTAGCGGCCGTATGCTGTGCCCGGGCTTTATCGACCAACACGTTCATCTGATCGGCGGCGGCGGCGAAGCGGGGCCGACGACGCGGACGCCGGAAGTCTCCCTGAGCCGCCTGACGGAAGCCGGGATAACAACGGTCGTCGGCCTGCTTGGCACCGACTCCGTCAGCCGTCATCCCGCGTCGCTGTTAGCCAAAACGCGAGCGCTAAATGAGGAGGGGATCACCGCCTGGATGCTCACGGGCGCTTATCACGTTCCGTCGCCGACCATTACTGGCTCGGTAGAAAAAGACGTCGCGCTGATCGATCGCGTCATTGGCGTGAAATGCGCAGTCTCCGACCACCGTTCCGCCGCGCCCAGCGGGAATCAACTCGCCAGCATGGCCGCCGAATCACGCGTTGGCGGCCTGCTGGGCGGCAAACCCGGTGTCAGCGTTTTTCATATGGGCAGCAGCAAAAAAGGGTTACAGCCGCTGTATGACATCCTGGAAAACAGCGACGTGCCGATCGGTAAACTGCTGCCTACCCACGTCAACCGTAGCGAATATCTTTTCGAGCAGGCGCTGGCGTTTGCGCTTAAAGGCGGCGTGATCGACATTACCACCAGTATCCCGGATCCCGTCGCGCCGGCGGAGGGCATTGCCAGAGCGGTAAAAGCCGGCGTCCCGCTTTCCCGGGTGACGCTCAGTTCAGACGGCAACGGCAGCCAGCCGCTATTTGACGCTGCCGGAAATCTGACGGGCATCGGCGTCGCGGGCTTCGAAAGTTTGCTGGAGACGTTGCAGACGCTGGTTAACCACTACGGATTCAGCCTGACCGATGCTCTGCGTCCGCTGACGACCAGCGTAGCCGCCTTCCTCAGTCTGGACGGCAAAGGCGAGATTCGTCCCGGTAACGATGCGGATCTGCTCGTCTTTAGCGCAGATTTACGCATTGAGCAGGTGTATGCGCGCGGCAAACGCATGGTCAATGAGGGGAAAGCCTGCGTAAAAGGTACCTTTGAACCGGCGTAATTCCCACTAGTTTCAGGCTGCCCCATCACGGCATTCTGAAAGAGGACGGGATAAGCGGTTGTCAGCCGCCCGAATGGACGTAGAATGCCCCTTCGGGCGGCTGACAGGATAACGGTAAATGGATGTAACTGGAGCAGGTTTGCACAATATTGAGACAAAATGGCTATATGATTTTCTGACGCTGGAAAAGTGCCGCAATTTCTCTCAGGCCGCCATTATCCGCAACGTATCGCAACCCGCTTTTAGCCGGCGGATTCGCGCCCTGGAACATGCCGTGGGCGTTGAACTGTTTAACCGACAGGTCTCGCCGCTACAGCTTTCCGAACAGGGTAAAATCTTTCACTCCCAGGTTCGCCACCTGTTACAGCAGCTGGAAAGTAATCTGACCGAACTGCGCGGCGGCAGCGATTATACGCTGCGTAAAATCAAGATTGCCGCCGCCCACTCGCTCTCCCTCGGCCTGTTGCCGACCATCGTTAAGCAGATGCCGACGCAGTTTACCTACGCCGTTGAGGCGATAGATGTCGACCAGGCGGTGGATATGTTACGTGAGGGGCAAAGCGATTTTATCTTTTCTTATCACGATGAAAACCTGCAACAAGCGCCGTTTGATAACATCCGCCTGTTTGAGTCGAGACTGTTTCCGGTTTGCGCCAACAATGGCCGGGGCGAGCCGCGCTATACGCTTGAGCAGCCGCACTTTCCCCTGCTTAATTACAGTCAAAACTCCTATATGGGCCGGCTGATAAATCGTACGCTGACTCGCCATGCTGAACTGAGTTTCAGTACATTTTTCGTCTCTTCGATGAGTGAATTGTTAAAACAGGTTGCGATGGACGGCTGCGGAATCGCCTGGTTGCCCGAGTATGCTATCCGTCAGGAGATTACCGACGGGCGCCTGATAGTGCTTGATGCCGACGAACTGGTTATCCCGATCCAGGCTTATGCTTATCGCATGAATACCCGCATGAGTCAGGTAGCCGAAACATTTTGGCGCAACCTGCGTGGGCTTCAGGCCGCGCTGTAAACACATCAGGCGGTAAGGCGTTGTTCCCCGGTCAAAGAGGCGCGGGTGTCTGGCCAGGACTCATACCAACGAATCGCCGCGCGCACCAGCGACGCTGTGGAATCAATCATCGGGCACGCTATCGCGCGTTCATGTCCGGCCACAATAAGCGGAATTTCGGTACACCCCATAATAATTGCCTGAGCGCCACGGGCAATAAGGCTATCGATTTGCGGCAGCAGCAGCGCTTGCGCCGCAGTTTTATCGCCACGTTTAAGCGTATAAATAGCCTGCATTACCAACGCCTGCCCCGCTTCTTCTGGCTGAATTAACGTCAGCCCCCGCGCCAGAGCTTTCTTTTGATATAACCCGGTCGCCAGCGTCGCATTGGTCGCCAGCAGACCAACGTGCCGCGCCGATGGCGGAATATCCCCCAGGGTGGCGTCCAGGATGCTGATCATTCGCGCTTTCGCGACGTTCTGTAAATCATCAAACCAATAATGCGCAGTGTTGCATGGGATAACGATACACTCCGCCCCGGCGTCTTCCAGCATATGCAGATAACGCTCCAGATAACGGTATGGCGAAGGCCCGCCGGATAACAGACATGCTGTACGATCGGGAATATCAGGGATAGAGCTGACAATGAGCGGGATGTGTTGTTGATCACAACTGGCATGTCGCAATTCAACAAATTTTTCCAACATATCCGCCGTTGCCGCAGGTCCCATCCCCCCCAGTATCCCAATGGTGTGTTTCATCGCTTTTCCCGCTTATTTACGTCAAGGTCAGAAACACACTATCAACTTGATGTGTATATAAAAAATGCCGTTTTATTAGCGGCTATGCGTAAAAATCATAACGGGTGTAAGGGCCATGCGTTATCGCCTTTTCAGGCAATCGATTGGTTACATGTACGCTCATCGACCTTCGCAAGCCGCTAAATGCCATTTCGCTATACAGCATCGCCCACTGCGAGTCCGCAAGCTTGTTTTGTCCTCATCGCCACAGCGCCTGTCGGTGAAGAGGCCGCCGTGTTTTGCTTTTCGACGCTAATGCGGGAATATCCCAGCGAATATGGCTATAAACCAAATCCACGGTCTCCGTGGCGCTGCCTTCGGCGTCGCCATGATTGCTCATGCGTGAAATTCGCACATTGGTGAGCGTATAAATAATAAATGGCAGCATTGCGCCCTTATCACGACGGCATAATGTCAGCACGCCTTCTTTCACCGTTTTCCCGTTACAATAGTGCTCATAGAGGCCTGGTGTAGCAAGATCGACTGGCTTTGTCAGCGTCAACCCTCCAATATATGTCCCTCTCGCTTCGCCGGACTCCCGTTTTGTCGGGTTGTGGTTGTAAGCAATAAGTTTTATTTGGTTTTCAAAACCTTTGATCCGGCTTTCGCCTTCAATACCGTCCAGTTTTAAATAGATGGCGTCCATCCCCCCTCCGTGATTATCATGCGGCAAAGCAGGCTGACAAGGACGGAACGCCAACAATGAAAGAACGTTCCATTTTCCAGCCATTTCGTTGGTGTCTCTGTATACCAGATTAAATACCGACAATCTGCTATAACTGGATTCTTGCTAAATACCTTCTGCCATCAACAATCCATTTTACAATAGCGCTACTGACCTGAAATCTATTACGCCAGGCATTCAAGCATCGTTTCCTGAATAACCATAGCCGCTATAAGAACCATATCAAAAAAGAAATATCAATATCATTTCTTATTTTTATCCGAGAAATTACTTAATTACACCGAATCGGAATATAGACAATTCTTATTCCTTTTCACATCAATGGGTTTTTTAGACTTTTGTCATATCGAAAACAACCATTCCAATAGAACATATTTACTATGTGAATATATTTAATGTTTTTATCGCGCGCAGTGTTATCACAGTAATAAATGATTTGCATCAAAAATGCGCCTTTCAGCGCCACGTATTTTTGGGCAGCAAATTATAAAATCGCGTTTCAAAGTCAGTAACATGTTCTCTGTTCAGGCGATATGACTTTATGCCCGGACGACACGCCAGCCGCTTTACCCTTACGTTTAGTCGTGATACGTTAGATCACATGAACACGAAACGATCCAACGCTACGCAACGTCATCTCCGCTGGTGGCTGCCTTCCTGAAGGCGGCACGGATCACTATCCCTTTTTAAGTAGCCGCCGAAAGGCGGCTACTGCGTTTCGGGACGTCTTTCGGCTTTACAGTAAGCATAAAGGAGTCCTTAATGAACACCCTTCCTATCATTCTGACTGGCGATCGCCCCACCGGCTCGCTGCACCTCGGCCATTATGTCGGTTCACTGCGCCAGCGCGTCGCGCTACAGCAGGATCACCAACAGTATGTCCTGATTGCCGACCTGCAGGGACTCACCGATAACGGCAGTAATCCGCAAAAAATCCGCGATAATATTCCGCAAGTGTTAGCTGACTATCTGGCCGTCGGCATCGATCCCACGCTGACGACGATCTGCCTGCAATCCGCGTTACCCGCCCTCGCCGAATTAACGGTGCTGTATATGAATATTGTTACCGTCGCCCGAGTGGAGCGTAATCCTACGGTAAAAAATGAGATTGCCCAAAAAGGCTTTACCCGTTCCCTGCCGGTCGGGTTCATGGCGTATCCCATTAGCCAGGCGGCAGATATCACCGCCTTTAAGGCCGAAATGGTACCGGTTGGCGACGACCAATTGCCCATGATTGAGCAAACGAATGAGATCGTTCATAAGATGAATAGTCTTTTCTCCTCGCCGGTATTGCGACCCTGTCAGGCGCTCCTGAGCGATACGGGTCGTCTGCCCGGCATTGACGGCAGCGCCAAGATGTCGAAATCGCTCGGCAATACCCTGCTTCTTTCCGCCAGCGAAGAGACCATCCACCGTGCGGTCAGCGCGATGTACACCGATCCCAATCATTTAAAAATTAGCGATCCGGGAAAAATAGAAGGTAACGTCGTCTTTACGTGGCTGGATGCGTTTCATCCGGATAAAGCCAAAGTCGCGGCGATGAAAGCACATTATCAACAAGGCGGATTAGGCGACCGTGTCTGTAAAAATGAGCTGGAGACCTGCCTGCAAGAACTGATCGCGCCAATACGCGAACGACGGGCAACCTTTATTGCGGATAAGGGAATGCTAATGGAATTGCTGAAAAAAGGTAGCGAGCGGGCGCATGAGGTCACTCAAAAGACGCTACAGGAAGTAAAACGTGGACTGGGTCTGCCCACGCTATTCCAGGTATAATCAGGCATCAACGTTGTCCAGCGGCCATGACTCAAACAGATAGCCATCAAAGTAGATGTCATCAACATTGGAAAACTCCAGCAGACGCTGCTTCACGTTTTCCAGGTGCTGCCACATCGCCAGCTTCGCTGCGCGGGCGTCTTTCTTAATTAACGCCGCGAGGATCTGCTTATGATCGACCAGCCACTCCTTACGGTAAAGCGTATCGCCCAGATGGCTATGAAGCTGGAGCCACATCGGATTATTTTCACGCCATTGCCAGGACTGACGGAAGAGCTCTACCAACATACTGTTATGGGTCGCTTCGGCAATGGCCAGATGAAACTGCATATCGCCGCTTTCTGAGCCGCCCGGCGCGCTGGAGGCGAGCTCTCGCTCTTCCAGTTGTAACGCCTGGCGCATTTTAATGATGTCTTCGCGGGTGGCCTGCAGAGCGGCAAATTCAGCGATATTGCTTTCCAGCAACTGACGCGCCTGTAACAGTTCAAACGGCCCGGCGTCATTACAGTGATTGACGTCAGCGCCTTCCATCTCGTTATTATCCGCACTGTCGAGCACGTAGATCCCGGCGCCGCGGCGGACTTCAACCAGACCTTTAATTTCCAGCATGATCAGCGCTTCACGCACGACGGTACGCGTCACATTGAGCCTCTCAGCGATCTCTCTTTCCGGCGGCAAGCGCTCCCCGGGGCGGTACGGCGTCTGAACAATCAGATCCCGTATCATTGCGCCCACTTCCTGGTAAGGTCTTTGCTGAGAAGTGTTTGATTTCATATTGGTCGTGCCCGTCCGATGCGATTTCCCGGTATCAGACTATAGCATTTGTAAAGGGGGATAGCACGCGTAGCACACCAAAAACGCGAAACTGGTCAACCAACAAAACAATAATGCGCCCCGTTTCGTTAGTGAAGCCAGATGAAAGGAAAGGCAGTAGACAATACACGACTGATGTTCCACCTTTAGCCCTGATGCCTGAATATGAACAGCATATTGGTTTACCAATATAAAATTTATCAACCAAAAATCAGGCCATAAAATGTGTCTGTACATTGACAGGAACAACGCCTCTGACATAGCGTGATCGGCGAAAATCCAGCCGCTCTCTTTGTATCAAGAACGCGTTATGATAAAAGACACCGTGTTTTTCGCTCCAGGCGTATCCGGGGGAAGCAACGCCTCCAGTCTGTCGAGCCGCCATCGCCGGGCAGCGATTATTCTGCATGAAATTTATGGTATTAACGCTCATATCCAACGCGCAGGCCATGAATGGATGACGCGCGGATTCGACATCTATATTCCCGCGCTGTTTCCTCACCATACCCCCTTTCGCTATGAACAGCAGGAGGAGGCTTACCGTCACTTTTCAGCAAATGTCGGCTTTGATCCCGCCGTCGTTACCACATTACTCCACGAGCTCAGAACGCAGTACGAGACGTTAATCGTCGTAGGATATAGCGTCGGCGCAACGCTCGCATGGCTAAGTGCAGCCAGTGGGTTATGTGATGGCGTCATTTGCTATTACGGTTCCCGTATACGCCAGTACCTTCATCTTGCGCCTCTCTGTCCGGCACTGGTTATTATCGCGCGTTATGAGCCGGCGTTTGATCCCCTCGCCATGCGACAGGCGCTGGAAAAGCGACCCCTGGTGCAGTGTAAAATGTACGATGCGCGGCACGGGTTCTGTGATGCTGATAGCGCCACCTTCGATGCCGCCTTATCGCATCAGGTAATGGACGATGTGAGCGCATTTATTCGCGACATCACTTGTGCAAACACATCGCCCGATTGAAGCCTGATTTTCAGCTTTAGTGGAGACATTTTTCAACGAGCTGTTCCAGTTTTTTCAAAGCCTGTATGTCTGCGGCATCAAGACCATAACGTTGCAGCGTTTCAGCGGGATGATAACTGACTAACGTTCGCCCATCGGCTTGCTGGCTAATGAGCACCCGAAACGGTAAATCCAGCGCCAGTTCGGGATGCGCCAGCATGAGAGGCGTTCCGCCTTTAGGATTGCCAAAGACCAGAACCGTTGTCGGCGGCATTTTCAGGTTAACATTCTGTGCCGCTCTGGCATGATCAAATTCCCCAAATAACACCAGACCGTGATCGGCGACAGCGTGCATCAACCGCGCTCGGGTCTGCAAATAGTCATAAGCGCTGTAGGTTTTAACCATGGTTATCGCTCCATCCTCCGTTGCAAAGCCAGGCCTTATTAAGATTAACATCAGGGTTATTGCCAATAAAAAAGGCTTTAAAATAGCGCTCATTCTTCTCTCTCCCTGACCCAATACCCATGAGTAAATGCGACACAGATGATATGCAGTTTAAAAAGCAGTCATCGTACTGTACCCCTTATTATTGCACTGAACAGCTCATCACTAAAAAAACAGACGGCAGAACAAAAAATTCCGACGTCTGAACAAATTTAAATGAAGATGATGCAGTCTGACTGAACGACAGCGCGATCGTTATTATGGCGCGACACTATCTTCTTCAGCCCGCTGGGTAAGAAAAAATATACTCCGCTCAGTAAGATAATAAATACTACAGGCCAACTCTTCAGAGATACGGAGCATCATTGCGTAGTGATGATGCGATTTTTCTGGCGCCATCGGCAGAAATATTTCTGACTCCAGCACGTTACTTAAAAAATGAAATTTATGTGCATATTCAGCAGATATAACGCCTCTCGCCATCAGATTAGCCATTAGTGTATTTAAACTATCTTGTTCATGATATGCGATACCTTTTCTCTCATGAATTCTGAGAAGAACGCTTCTGAAGACTGCATGACATTCCTTTACGACACAGGCAAAATCATTAAGCATCAGGCGATTATACGCTTCCATAAGATCATATTCGACAAAGCCATACTCTCCAGGGGAGTACAAATAATAACATATGTTTTTAAGCCGTTTTATTCTGCGCAACCTTACAATCCTACCATTTTCATATCGATATTTTAAACCATGCTCATGAAATATATTATTTAATTCACTAATCGCCTTATCCGGTTCTAACCCAAGCGTAACTTCATAGGTCCGAAGGTAGGTATCTATATAGTTAAAAGCAAGCTCAATGGTATCAATATGCTTTCTTTTATCATCTGTTTTTAATAACAGATTACTCATTTCATCCAGATATGACGTTGAATGCGCATATAAGGTGAATAAGCCATACTCTTTGCGCAACGTTTTACATATTCTTCGATAAACTTCGTCAGAATGACTATTATGATAGCAGTATAATGTCATATCATAAAAAGAGGAGCAATTCCCTAACGTATTAATAATCAATAAGATTATTTGCTCGCGTATTTCTAACGGAATATCTTCATATAACAGATCGCTATGCCTTAGTGAGTATGGTCTAAAGGTGTGCATTCCTCCTCCTGTAACCGCAACAGAAAAAAATACGCTATGAATAGCGCCACATTACTCTAATTAAGTGGTTCAGGTATTAATATCAGCTCAACAGTGAGCCATTTTTTCTTATTTTTTAATGGTGTTGCGTGAATATTTATTTACTCTACAGATAATTGTATCCCATCGCCCTTTGTCATTCTGCTGATCATCACTGGTGCGAAAATCTGGATTATCCATGGCATTCAGTCTTCACTGAATGCCACAGACAAGCGTTATTCAACTAAAGCTCACCTGTCCCTTAGTCCTTCTTTCATTCCGTTGCGTCGTTGCCATACCAGCACACTTAAACGTAAGGTGAGCTTATTGTTTTTATCGACGGGTCAGAACAATCCTTCGCCGGTCATACAGCGTTTCAACAGAGAGCTGCAAATCATATTTCGCATTCTTCAGTTTTCGTGATTTAAGCATTTTCATCGTGACGCCACTTATTTGCCCTGTTTCAATCCGTCTCTTGATTTCGGCTGCGCTTAGCAGGAGTTGCTTCTTCAAAATCGACAGCAGGCTGACCTGAAAAGAACGGGAAATCCTGACGCTAACACTGACCTGCTTGTGGGAGGCGATACTGACCAGCCACCGTTCCTGAATGTGAAAATCAGGCTGCCCCGATAATTCAGCATTGTTTCGCTTCAGGATCGCGTTGTCATAAGCAAAATATTGCACCGTGGCAGCATCATTCGCCATCAGTCGGCCATAAAGATCGCGGTTAATTTTGCTGACTGGCAGGCGCGAGAACAGGGAGATATTCCAGGTGTAATCGCAGTGTGTGCATTTATAGATACTCCAGACATCGAGTACCTTCTTTTGCGAATTAACCCGAAATGCCCCAGAAGGCGTGAAGTCCCGTTTTACGCTGCATGAAGGGCAACGTTTCGCTATGCGCTGATACCCCACAGGAGTGACAGTCCATATGACTTTCATAACGTACCTTTTTTAACCCATACAAAACCGGATCCGAACTCAGCGGACCATAAATGTTTGTGTATGAAAAATATTTAAGTGATATTTTTCAGCGGGTTAAAAAAAGATTTCCAACGCTACAACCCTGTCAATGGCCAAAAGATACGTCGAGACTATCAAAGCGGTCATTATCGGGTATATGAGTTTAATCAATATTCATTATGGTAATTGCGGGAGCTATTCATCTGATACGTTAAACGTCATGAGCCTCCCTTTGAGATCACACTTTTCACTCCCGGTTATTCACTTACAGAAATCAGGTGTTATCATTCACGACGTAAATACCTTTCAACTCAACCCGAGGCTTTGATGCTGGAGAATGTCATCATCTGATAATCAGTTCCCCGACCTTTTCAGGCCGGACTGATTATCAATGCGCCGAAATCGAATGCGGACACCGCAGTGTGTTTGCACGTTTTGCCTATGATGATTAAACAGGTTCTTCAGTATGAATTTATCCCGTCAGGAACAACGTACCTTACACGTTCTCGCCAAAGGCGGACGCATTACGCACATCCGCGATGCGTCAGGCCGCGTCACCGCCGTTGAGTGCTATAGCCGCGAAGGGTTGTTGCTCGCCGATTGCACGCTCGCTGTATTCAAAAAACTCAAAACCAAAAAGCTGATCAAATCCGTTAACGGTCAGCCCTACCGCATTAATACAACCGGGCTGAACAGCGTTCGCGCCCAGCCTGATAATCGCTAAGGAGATGATGATGGATATCAGCGCCGTTATTTCTGCAACGCATCACATTCGGCTATTACCCGATGAAGGCAAAATCCCCTGGGACGAGCCAGCCTTCAGCCAACGCATGCTGGAAAATCATCTGTCGCAGGACCACGACTGGGCCAGCCGCCGGCTAACCGTGATTGAGCAACAGGTAACATGGATTACCCGTCAGTTACCCGCTGGCGCCCGCATTCTGGATCTCGGCTGTGGACCCGGTTTTTATACCCGCCTGTTAGCGGAGCGTGGGTTTCACTGCACAGGCGTAGATTTCTCTCCGGCATCCATCACATGGGCTCGCCAGCAGGCGCAAGCCGCAAACCTGAATATTGACTACATTCAGCAGGATATTCGTACATACCACCCCACGGAACCTTTTGATTTCATTATGATGACGTTTGGGGAACTGAATGTCTTTAGCGCTGCGGATGCGCAAAGCCTTATCAGTCATTGCGCGCAGTGGTTGAAACCGGATGGCAAACTGCTTGTTGAAGTGCATACCTTCGATGAAGTTAAACGCCAGGGCATGGCGCAGCCAGGCTGGCAGCGTTGTCCGCACGGCCTGTTTCTTGCCGTGCCTCATCTGCTGTTAACGGAAAATGCCTGGGATGAAGAGGCCCAAACCAGCTCAACGCAGTTCTGGGCGATAGCGGAAAACGGCTGTACCACCCGTTTCGGCAGTCAAATGAAGGCCTGGCGCGATGATGAATATATCAGCCTGCTTGGTGATGCTGGCTTCACTGTGTTGCAGCGCCCGGACAGTCACACCTGGCCGGTCGGCGAGACTTTTGCAGGCAAGCTGTTTGCGCTGCTGGCTGAAAAAGCCCCTCCCGCTGAGGGAATCGCCCTCAGTAAAAGGAATAACCCAATGGATATCCCACGTATTTTTACCATTAGCGAAAGCGAACACCGTATCCATAATCCGTTTACAGCGGAAAAGTACGCCACGCTGGGCCATGCGTTACGCATGAAGCCAGGCACGCGGATTCTCGATCTCGGTAGCGGCTCGGGTGAGATGCTCTGCACCTGGGCTCGCGATTACGGTGTTACAGGTACTGGCATTGACATAAGCCCGCTCTTCACCACACAGGCAAAACAACGTGCAGAAGAGCTCGGCGTCAGTGAATACGTACATTTTATTCATAACGACGCGGCCGGTTATATCGACGAGGAAAAATATGACGTGGCGGCCTGCGTAGGCGCTACCTGGATTGCGGGCGGTGTCGCGGGGACAATAGATCTGCTGGCCAAAAGCCTCAAACCTGGCGGGATCATTCTCATCGGTGAACCGTACTGGCGTCGGATCCCCGCAACGGAAGAGATCGCCCACGCCTGTGGCGTCTCATCCGTCGCCGATTTTCGTCCCCTGCCCGAGTTGGTCGCCTTTTTTGACCAACTTGGCTATGACGTAGTGGAAATGGTGCTGGCGGACCCGCAAGGCTGGGACAGATATGAAGCCGCGAAGTGGATGACCATGCGCCGCTGGCTGGAGGAAAACCCTGACGATGAGTTTGCGCAGGAGGTTCGAACAGAACTGACGGTAGCCCCCAAACGTCACGTCACCTGGACGCGAGAATACTTTGGCTGGGGCGTATTTGCGTTAATCGCGCGATAACGTAAAGCAGGAGGTATACCCTACAAGAGGTATACCTCCGTTTAAAAGTATGCAACAAATTAACACGGCTCAAGGCGGGAATATATCGTCTTAGAGACTATCCCACCAGGCGTTATTGGCGCAGCCAGTTTGGACACGGACAGCGCGCAAAAACCGGAGCGTACACGTAGTACGTGAGGATTTTGAGCACTGCCCAGGTCCAAAATGGCAAGTAAAATAGCCCTAATGGGATAGGCTCTTAATTTCGCCATTAAGTTTCTGCCACAATATGTCGCAAGACGTGCAAGCGTTCCACCTCACCTGATGAGCGAAACCACCATCAATAAGACGTTATTGCTGCGATTCAATTATTAAAAATAAAAAAAGAACCAGAAGAAAATTAAAAAATGACTTACCCACCATATTAGCCATTGTTAAAATCAAAGTAATCCTCCGTAAAAGCTGGAACTTTTTATTTCTCATAGACGAGAATTTATATATTATGATATAATACGGCAGAAAAACATGCAGGTTATTAACCTGCCATTAATGTAAATAATTCTTTGAGGAGATGTTTCCAGTGGGACGTAAATGGGCAAATATTGTTGCTAAAAAAACGGCTAAAGACGGTGCAACGTCTAAAGTATATGCAAAATTTGGTGTAGAAATCTATGCTGCGGCTAAACAAGGTGAACCAGACCCGGAATCAAACTCAGCTTTAAAATTCGTTATTGAACGTGCGAAACAAGCACAGGTTCCAAAACATGTTATTGATAAAGCCATTGATAAAGCCAAAGGTGGCGGAGATGAAACGTTCGTGCAAGGGCGTTATGAAGGCTTTGGACCCAATGGTTCAATGGTTATCGCTGAAACGTTGACGTCTAATGTTAACCGTACGATTGCTAATATCCGCACAATTTTTAATAAAAAAGGCGGGAATATCGGAGCGGCAGGTGCTGTCAGCTATATGTTTGACAATACTGGAGTGATTGTATTTAAAGGAACAGACCCTGACCATATTTTCGAAATTTTGCTTGATGCTGAAGTTGATGTTCGTGATGTAACCGAAGAAGAAGGAAACATCGTTATTTATACTGAAGCTACAGACCTGCATAAAGGAATCGCAGCGCTAAAAGCAGCTGGAATTACTGAATTTTCAACAACAGAATTAGAAATGATTGCTCAATCAGAAGTTGAACTTTCACCAGAAGATTTAGAAATCTTTGAAGGACTTGTTGATGCCCTTGAAGATGATGATGATGTGCAAAAAGTATATCATAACGTTGCAAACCTCTAATTATAAATTAAACAAATCTGTCTCTATGGCAGATTTGTTTAATTTATAAAGCTGTTATAAAAAAGTCTATCTGGCCGGGATCTCAAAAAATGCCTGGAACTAAAATGGGTCTATTTACATCTCCATCGCCGCCATGCTGAAGCTGATGGGGTAAAGATTTCCTTACTGAACTGATTTTACGCCCGTAACCGGGCACCATTTTTCAGATACAAATAATGCTTAATTTGTAACTATATAAACTAGTTAATCTGCTCATCTTCTTTACGAATATATGGACCAAAAGCCCAAGAATCATAATAAGGATGATAAATGAGTGTTTCATCAAACCGAACACTATAGGTTAATTTTTTAATGTTTTTACGCACTGCGCTTACACTAGGCAAACAATAAAGATAGTTAAGAAATTTTTCAATTGTTATCTCCCCTGTGCAATGCTCATAACCATCAATAATATTTTTTATTCTATCTCCTTCTTCATTGTTTTGGAAAATCACCCCTGGCACACGTTGAAGAAAACTAGATAACGAATATTTATCGACAACAAACACATTATCGGAATGATATTTCCCTCCAAGCATAGTTGTTGTGACAATAATTTTATGAACACCTTTCGGTTGCCAATCTACCGGGAGATTGAACTCATTAATAATGATATCAAGATGGTTAAGATAGTGTGTTGAAATTCTGTCGATTTGTTCAATATAAGACCGCAATAATTTATTATTACCATCATAAATTAATGAACTATCTCCAATAATATTACACAATTGTTGATAATACTTGCCATAATAAATCGGCTGCCCATTTGATTTAAGCTCTGTAAAAATCAAATGATCATCAATAAGCATTACGCAATCACACTGAAAATTAGCATGTGTTTCAATGGGAGATGCTTTAATCCCAGCTGCACGAACCTGTCTTAAAAATTGCTGTTCATGGAATCGCCCCTTACCTGCCTGAGAGATTTTTTTTGATCCAAATAACGACATTAAAGAACGTGTAGCAGAACTATGTGCTATTAATGCTGGCATTAAGCATAATCCATCTACACAGGGAATGAATGGACAATCATTAAGATCATGTGACTTTGAATTAAAAGTAAAATAACCAATAACTTTTTTCGCCACATCCTCCGCCATACCTTTCCGTTTAAAAAAAGATAACCAATTTTCACGACTCTTTATTATCAGCCATCTGTCTACCTGTAATGGTATAGGTTTTTTGGAGGAAAATCTTTTCCTCAACTCTTCTTTGGATAACTCAACTAAACATTGATAAGCATGTACCCAATTATATAGTGATACATTACCATATTCTTCATGTAGATCGTCAGGTGACATATTTTCTAACTCACTTAAATGATGTGAGCTATAAATACCTTCAGGATTTAAATAAGAAGGCATACGGTTCTTAGCCCATTGCCTTAATTTAAGACCTTTTTTGCTTGAAGTGTGCATCTCACTATATAAATTAGATTCTCTCATCATCAATCTATTTCGGGCAATTTCATAGTCCTGATATAAACAAGAACCATTGACATCAAGAGAATATGTATCATTATCTTTTTTAGTAAATTCCGCATTACTCAATCTAAAAAAGTCACTTACCCTACTTAATGAGTCAAAAACATTCCATTCATCAAGATATTTTCTCATTGAAAGCAGAGTTTCTTTATCTATACGACAATTTAATTTTAAGGGTTCATTAGTACGTAAATGAGAGAATATTCTCCCAGAATAAGTCGCCACCTCATCAAATGCTCTATTCAACGTTCTGAAATACTCAATATCAGGTTCAGCATTAATATCTATATTTTCAGAGATAATAAACAAGGGGAAATTTTTCTTTACTTTGTTTATATCTTTTACCGTTATTAGTGATGATAGTGAAGATAAAAACATTTCACAAAACAGGATAAGATTAAGTGTTAATGAGTGTGTTCTCTTAATATCTTTACGCCAAATATTATTACATTTCGCAGACTTAAAGAAAGCGTTATTGACATCATGCATTATTTTACATTGGCGTTCAAATTCAGATATTAAATCAATATATTCAGGAAACACATTCATCAATCCATTAACGCATAATTTAAACGTATTATTATATTCTTCCTCGATCTGAAATGAGTATCTATTTAAATAAATAGAAGATATTCTTAAAACATCCAGAGCCATATTAACATTGACATCTTTTCTTTTTATATATTCACCAAAGAAACAACAAAACTCATTGGTATCCTTGGCTATATTAATGATTCTATTAACATCGTAAACCTTACTCATGACCTTTACCCTTCTAATATTTATAGGTTATTTTAAAGCAATCCTCCACGCTAAAAAGTGATTTACCTCGAATATATCAAACCTTATAGAGCATAAAATAAAAAATCCGCAACAGTAGGTAAATAAAAAACCAACCAATTATATAAATAACATTGCCCCACTAAGATATAATTAAACTCAAAACTAAATCATTTATTTTTAATAAGGAAGTTACACAATATGATTCTACAAAAAAAATGAAAGGTAGCCAAATCTTAAAGCTATTATTATTCGCTTATTTACTTTACTATTTTAACAACAATCACCTAATTTAAAAAAACATAAAACAATTGTCGGTAGTCCCTTCCCCTCCCATCCTGCACGCTCCTGTAAAAGCACAGTGGAGGATGCGATGAAACGACTGCTGACAGCTCTGCTCCTGTTTATTTTCAACGGCGTGGCCGCCGCCTCCCCTGCAACGCCAGAAGTCGTTCGCTACGACCGCTATCTGCTGGTCAACACGTCACCGCAACAGCCACTTCTGGAGCAGCTTACCACCCTGTCCGTTCCGCCAGGTTTTCATCCGACGGTCGGGGAAGCGCTGCAGTACCTGCTGCGCGACAGCGGCTGGTCCTTGTGTCTCGCCGATGCGCGCCGGGCGCAGCTTTATGGCCTCCCGTGCCAGTACAACACCGGTCCGCTGCGCCTGAAGGCCGCCCTGCAACTCCTGGCGGGCCCGGCATGGCGGATGACCACCGACGAAAACCGTCGCGAAATTTGTTTTGCCAGTGACAATTCCCTCCCCCCGACGGTGGCTTACCGTCATCCCGTGTCTCTCCGCCCTTTGGGGCCATTAACGGCCCCGTTTTTTCTCGCCGGGACCCTACAGCACGGTGATATCCGCCTGGCGGTGATAGTGCCGCCGGATGCTGTTTACCTCCATCAGGTGGTATGGCTGCGCAGGGAAGAACAGTGGCACGGCTGGCGACTGGAGCGGATTGATGAGCGCCGGGCCATATTCCGTCACGGCAAACGCCAGCTGACGCTGAAGATGCCGGAGTAAGCGATGAAACGCCTGATTCTCCTGTTACTGTTCACCGCCAGCGCGTGGGCGCAACCGCTTGAGGTGCAGACCGGCCAGAACGCGGGCTCCACTCTCAGACCGCTGACCACCCTGGGCGTGGAGGCTGAAAGCGATCATGAACGCCAGCGCTTCGCCGAACTGCTGGTCAGGCAGGAATACCGGCGGCTGGAGAAAGAACTCGCTTTCCAGCGCGCGTATGACGCAGCCTGGCAGCGTCTGTATCCGGGCCTGACGCCGCTGAAAACCACCTCCGCCAGCACTTCCCGCGTTTCGCTGTTCGTCCAGGAGGACTGCCCTCCCTGCGACAGCCTGCTGCGTACCCTGCTGGCACAACAGCGCCCACTGGATATCTGGCTCGTCGGAAGCGAAGGCGATGATAACCGGGTGCGCCGCTGGGCGATGGCGCATGGCATTGACGCAAAACTGGTGAGTGAACACAGCATCACGCTTAACCATGACGCGGGCCGCTGGCTGCTGTTGGGCCAGAGCAAAATCCCGGTGGCGCTGGAGCGTAAGGGGGAGCAATGGCGCGAGGTCCTGCCCTGATCCTGCTGCTGCCCTGCCTGGCGCTGGCGCAGCCGCTGCCGGAAGCGTACCTGCGCGCCGCAGAGCATTTCCGCGTGCCGCCGGAACTGCTGTGGGCCGTCACACAGACCGAAAGCGGGGCGAACCTGAGTGGCAAACATCTCCCGTGGCCGTGGACGCTCAATATCGCCGGGACCGGCTACCGCTACGCCAGCCGGGAGCAGGCCTGTCAGGCGCTGCTGGCCGCCATCCGCCACACCAGCACAAAGCGTATTGACGTGGGGCTCGGGCAAATAAATATCGGCTGGCACCAGGCATATTTTGACTCTCCCTGCGATGCCCTGTATCCCCTGCAAAACCTGTCGCTCACCGCGCAACTGCTGCGTAAGCGCTACGATGAACGTCCCGGAAGCTGGCTCAATGCTGCCGCCCGCTATCACCGCCCTGCGGGCGGCGCGCCCGCTGCACGCTACCGCAAGCTGGTCAGCCACCATCTGCAACAGGCCGCACCGCCATGAGCCGCTACGCGCTGGAAGCGCTGCTGCGCCCACCCGTGGAGTTTTACAGCACCGTCACCGCAGGCTGTGGCGCATTAATCTGCCTGACGCAGGCCCCACTGCTGATGCTGACGCCGTGGCAGGCCCGCCTGATGGCCTGCGCCCTGATTCTGCTGGCCCTGCGACGAGGCTGGCAGGGATGGCAAATCGTACGCTACCACCGCAACCTCCTGCGCCTGCCGCGCTACGCGCTGACCAGCCGGAAAATCCCGGTCAGCAGCCAGAGGCTGTTTCTCGGTAAAGGCTTTCGCTGGCTGCCAATCCACACCCAGCGTCTGTACGACTGCCTGCAACCGGAAGCCGCACACAGGCTGCGCCCCGGATGGTGCTACCGTCTGGCAAGGCACATCGAAAAACGCAGCGAACATACTCTGCCCGGCCTTGCCCGCCTGCTCAGCGCCGATCGCTGGCTGAACCCGGTACGCCCGCTGCCGCCCGTCGGCGGCAATCCGTGGTTGCATGGGGTGGAACTGAAAGAGTGCGACGTCACCCTGCCGCTCAGTGAACGCCCCGGCCACACGCTGGTGCTTGGCACCACCCGCGTCGGCAAAACCCGGCTGGCGGAACTGCTTGCCACTCAGGACATCCGCCGTGGCGAGGTGGTGATCGTTTTCGATCCAAAAGGCGACGCCGATCTGCTGAAGCGTCTGTGGACAGAGGCGCAGCGCGCCGGACGCGGCGACCGCTTTATCCTGTTACATCTGGCATATCCGGAAATCTCCGCCCGCTACAACGCCATCGGGCGCTTTGGCCGTATCTCGGAGGTGGCGTCGCGCCTCACCGGACAGCTTTCCGGCGAAGGCAACTCGGCGGCCTTTCGCGAGTTCGCCTGGCGCTTCGTCAACATTATCGCCCGCGCCCTGGTGGCGCTCGGTCAGCGCCCTGACTATCAGTTAATTTCCCGCCACGTCGTCAATATCGACGCCCTGTTTATCGACTATGCCCGCATCGTGCTGCCGCGCCACAACGCGCGGGCGTGGGAAGTGGTGGCGCAGCTAGCGGAGCAGCTTAATGACCGGAATATGCCGCGCCATATGCTGGGCCGCGATCCTCACGTGGTTGCGCTGGAGCAGTATCTCAATGCGGAGAAATTATACGATCCGATCCTAGACGGGCTGCTCTCGGCGGTGCGCTATGACAAAACCTACTTCGACAAGATTGTCGCCTCGCTGCTGCCGCTGCTGGAAAAGCTGACCACCGGCACGCTTGCCGCCCTGCTCGCCCCGGACTATCACGATCTGGACGACGAGCGACCGATCCTCGACTGGCAGCAGGCGATCCGCCAGAAGGCGGTAGTCTATGTCGGGCTGGACGCGCTCTCCGATGCGGTGGTCGCTGCCGCCGTCGGCAACTCAATGTTTGCTGACCTGGTGAGCGTCGCCGGACATCTCTACAAGTTTGGTCTGAATGATGGACTGCCCGGCAACAGTGAAAAACCGCCGCCTATCAACCTGCATTGCGATGAGTTTAATGAACTGATGGGCGAGGAGTTTATTCCGCTGGTCAACAAGGGCGGCGGCGCAGGTATTCAGGTCACTGCCTACACGCAGACGCTGAGTGATATTCAGGCCCGCATCGGCAGCGCGCCGAAGGCAGGCCAGGTGGTAGGTAACTTCAACAATCTGATTATGCTGCGGGTGCGCGAAACCGCCACCGCCGAACTGCTGACAAAGCAACTGCCACAGGTCGAAGTGCGCAGCCGCCAGGTGAGTTCCGGCGTCACCGACACACCGGGCGGCATCAACAGCTTTACCAGCAACACCCGCGAACAGGTGACGAACCGCAATGTACCGCTGTCGATACTGCCGCGCTGATCCAGCTTCCCAAAGGACAGGCATTTGCTCTGCTCGAAGGCGGACAGCTGTGGAAAATTCGTCTGCCACTGCCCGTAGCAGATAAGCACAGCCCACTACCGGAGTCTGTGGCGCAACTGGCGTCCTGGATGCAGGCGCGCCAGCAGGAGCAGGTGGAATGAGTGAGCAGCGAACGCCTCCGTCACGCCCACTACAGGGACCGATTGGCTGGTTGCTATCGCTGGCCGGACGACTTATAGGGCTGGTTATTAGAGCGCTGGTTCTACGGATCGTACTAGAGCTAGCTGGGCTGTATTTCTGGTGGCCACAGGAGGGGAGCAGGCATGTTTTTCAGGTGATGAGCCAAGAGCGGGCGGAACTGGTTATTGCATTGCAGCCGCACCCTCTGGGGAATGAAATTCTGGTGCTGCTGGAAAAAGGGGGAAATCGCGTACTTATGGCCAACAGGCTCCTGCAGAAACCGTTCACCGCCCTGGCTTATACGCTGGTGAGTTTTATGCTTCGCCTGGTATGGCTTTCCGCCATGCTCCCACTGATTTGCCTGTGTGTTGTAATCGGGCTGACCGATGGTCTGGTGCAACGGGATTTGAGGCGGTTTGGCTCTGGGCTGGAATCTGTTTTTCTACATCTTTATATTATCAGATTCGCTAAATCAGTTACCTGTGTGCTTGGGTGGTTTTACTTGGTTCAGACGTTCTATTCACGATCTGTAAGTATTTTACTACCTACAATAGTATTTTCCGGAGTAATAATATATAGCTGTAGGCAGTTTCAAAAAGTGGTTATAATATTATATTATTCTTACATTGTTAAATCCGACATTTCTTACATATGGTCCTGCATTCAACCAAGCGCCTTGGATATTGTCACACGCTTCCTGTAAAGCCAAAAACATCATTAATAGATTACCATCATTACTGTCAACAACTATATGAGTTCCTGATTGCTGAGAAGAGTTTAACGATAATGGTGTATTATCAAGCTTTATAAATCCTTTATTTAATAAAACCACACCATCAAGTGCTGTACCTGGTGTTTGATATTTCGTTTGCTGATTCCATGATGGCAACGGGATCCTATTCGTTTGATGACTATTTAAGATCCAGTTATACACAGTATTCATTTGTGCTGGCCCATCATATGCCACAACATAATTTATAATTTTAGGTGGCACCCATCCAGTGCTGAAACTTTTATTTATGCTTGGGTTTAAAACTTTCGCGTTGTGAGCTGCCTTAACCGACTGGTCAATTGCAGATTGGTCTAATAATGATTTTACTTCTATTGTAGCAATTACTGACTCAATTAAAAAACCATTAACTCCACCGCCAAAATCTAATTTTGGATAATTGTTTTTATAGATGACAATATCATACTGATTTCTTTGTACTCTTGGTTGAGAGTTAGAATCTATAATTTCCCCTGAACCAATTGCCACATTAGAGCTTAAGTGCCCGGAAAGAAACTCTTTAATAAACGCTTCTCTCGGTGTACCTCTATGTAATGTATGTCCAGCATTAGCAGGAATCTGTGAGATAGAAACCAAATGATTCTCGGTTGCATTCATGTGTGTTTTTAACATTACTTAGCCCTTAAGTTTAGATGGAAATCAATTAATAGTAACTTCTACCAAGAAAAATAAGCAACTTCTTTTAGATGTAATAAACATTTACCGATAACCATCACACTCATCATTTCAATATATTGCAATTATATACACTCAAGGATATAAGCCTTATGTTATACAAATTAACACTACTATTATCCATAACGTTATATAACATTCTGGATTTTGTAATCGCTTCCCCAGAATCCACCCAACTCGCCCTTGCGCAGAAGCAACTCGACGGCGTAAAAACCTCGCTGGAGCGCGCCCAAACGAGTGCCAGCACCGATCCGCAGTCACGCTACGTCTTCGACTACTTACAGGCGCAGCAGGATCTCACCACCGTTGAACAGGGCATCCGCCGCTACCTTAGCCCGGCGAGAGCGCAGCCGCGCGCTCTCCAGCCACTGAGCGCCAGCTACCAGCGGGAGAACCCTGATGACTGACACCCAACTCGCCGCCTTTCAGGCCGCCAGCCTGAGCAAACCGGAGACCGTCAGCCTGCTGGTGCTCGGCCTGTTTACCAGCGTCCTGCTGCTGTGGTGCGCCTGGACGCTGCTGGTCGCCTAGCAGGGCGTCTGCCGCCAGCGCTTGAGCTGGCAGAGCTTTGGCGCGGTAGTGGCCCGTTCACTATTACTGGTGCTGGTCAGCTTCTGGCTAGTACTGAGCTGAGGAGGCATCATGCGCTGGCTTCTGTTACTGCTGTTCGCCACATTTAACGCCCTCGCTGACCTGCCGACGATGGAAGATCCGTCGCGCGGCCAGGGCAAAGGCATTATGGAGACGCTGCAAAACTACGGTTTTGACATCGTGGTACTGCTGGCGCTGGCCATCTGCGCCGTCGGTTTTCTGGTAGTGGCGAACAACTGCATTGCCACCTACTCGGAGATCCAGAGCGGGCGCAAGCAGTGGAAAGATCTGGGCTCTATGGCGGGCGTCGGCAGCATTCTTCTGGTGGTCATCATCTGGCTGCTCAACCAAGCTTCGGACGTCCTGTAATATGGCGACCATCCCCTTTCTCCCTGACCGTCTCAACCGCGAGCCTGTGGTCTGGCGCGGCCTGACCACCAGCGAACTGTTTCTGGCGCTGGTGAGCGGTCTTGGCGGTGGCTGTGCGTTCGGCATTCTGCTGGCCCTGATAACCCACTACTGGCCGTTAATCCCCGGTTCGGCGCTGGCGGGCGCGGCGTTACTGATTCAGGGCGGTGGGCGGATTCTGGCCCGCGCCAAACGCGGCAAGCCCGATAGCTGGCTGCCACAGGCGATCCTCTCCTGGCTGGAGCGCCATCATCTTCGGGGTACACCTAGTCCAGCACAGCACCGTGTGGGTGGTGCGCAGGAGTCCGCGATGAGCCGCTTTCGCCATGCGCTGGCCGAGCGCGATAACCATATCCTGACGCTACGGGCCGTGATTGTTCTGCTGTGCCTGTGTCTGGCTGGCGTCGGCTACGGCTGGTACAGCGCGCCGCAAAAGCTCACCCTCTGGTTCCCGCCGGATCTGCGCAGCGGCAGCACTCGTCCGTGGTGGGAGGTGCCGCCCGCCAGCGTCTACGCCTTCACCTTTTATATCTTCCAGCAATTGAACCGCTGGCCGGATAACGGCGAGGAAGACTATTCCCGCAACCTCCGCTCGCAGCGAGCCTACCTGACGCCCGCCTGTTACACCCGTCTGGAGCATGATTTTCAGGTACGGCGCAACAACGGTGAACTGCGCGAGCGCACGCGCGGCGTGTATGAACTTCCCGGCCACAGCTACAGCAACCTAGTGCATGACGGCGATAAACGCCCTGTTCGACCTGTTACCAGCAGGCACTATAATGAACCTGACGGTGGTGGTGTATCCGCAGGACAAACTGGAGCAGCACATCAGCCACCTTTCCGACCGGGCGATTGGCGACAATACCGATTCGGAATACACCCGCCGCGACTGCCACGAAGTGCGCAGCTATCTGAAAGACGGCCATAAGCTCTACCGCAGCACGCTGGCGTTTTACCTGCATGCGCCCGACATCGATGCCCTGTTTCGCCAGCAGCGCCAGCTACACAGCCTGTTGCTCAACGCCGGACTGGTTCCGGTGCAAGAACAACACGAAGTCGCCCCACTCAGCCACTGGCTGCGCCAGATTTGAAGGCGAACTATTTAACCGTGAAGGCCAGATGTGGCCGGAGGCGGATATCACCCTGGTGGATCTCGCCACCTTTGCCCTCGAAGGCTACGAAGCCCAGCTTGCCATCAGCTATATCTCACTGATTAACCATATCAATAACCTCGGCGAGCGCGACCAGCATCTGGCGAGGCCTATCGTCAATATCACCGATGAGGCGCATATCATTACCGTCAATCCGCTTCTGGCGCGGTTTCTGACTAAATGTTCAAAGATGTGGCGTAAGCTCGGGATCTGGCTGTGGCTGGCGACGCAGAACTTGGCGGATTTTCCCGATGAGGCGAAGAAGCTGCTCAATATGATCGAGTGGTGGGAACTGCTGGTGATGCCGCCGGAAGAGATCGATCAGGTGTGCCGGTTTAAGGCGCTGACGGAAGAACAGCGGTAACTGCTGCGCTCGGCGGTGAAATCACCGGGGCAGTATACCGAGGGTGTGGTGCTCTCGCCGCGCGTTGAAGTGCTGTTTCGGGTGATGCCGCCAGCGCTCTATCTGGCGCTGGCAATAACCGAGAAGCATGAGAAGGCCGAGCGGATGCGGATTATGCGGGAGATAGGGTGTAGTGAGGTGGAGGCAGCTAAAATAATGACCAAGACCTCTTTTGCCTATCGATGATACTTCGTTTATTTATCAATTATGATTGTAATCTTGGCAAACTCAGATTTACACTTAAATGGAAGTACCCTCTGATAATTAAATGCTTAGTTTTACGCCGAACAATCTAATCTTCTGTTACCTTTATATGTTTAAAACCACTTTGAATAAGCATAATATCCATGTATAAAATCGATTAAACACATAGAAAGAGTGGTTTACATGGAAATATTAGCTAAGAGCCCTAAAAATTGTAGTGCAGATGAACTGAAACTATTTGAGGAACTCGTATTCATGGGTGACGAAGTCGATCCCAACGGTCTGAAAGATAGAATATTAAATGCTGAGCAACTTTTTTTTATCAAAGAAGATAAATATGTTGGTATTGCTGCACTTAAACGACCGAAAAAATCTTATAAATCAGATGTTTTTTATAAAGCAGGTTCTTCTGATGAAGATAAGTATGAGTACGAAATAGGCTGGATCTATATCATTGAAGAAGAGAGAGAAAATGGATATGGAGGAATGTTAATGGATTCCATATCTAATTATTTATCTAATAACTCATCTAGCAAAGCTTGCTTTGGTACTGTTCGCGAAAATAATACTGGCATGCAACGTTTATTCGCCAAGCATGGTTTTTCAAAAGTAGGCCATTCATACAACAGTACCAGAGGGGAATATTCCCTTGTCCTATACGTACCCTATGTATAGCTATGCCTTTGTTATAGTTATATTTTAAATCAAAGGTTCATAGTTGACATTGTTAAATGTTATTAAACTAAGTAAGCGCAGCGATTACGAATCGCTCGCTTTACTTTCTTGTCTGACCTCTCTTGATTTGCATAAGCCCACCATTAATTAGCCCCCCAAAGATCATATAATCACACAGTTTAAAAAAATTATAAAATATGTTGTTTTTACAATCAGCCACCGCCTTTAAATGTCATTCCCATCCTTCTCCATTGATATTTTTCAAGAAATAATTCCTCATCTGACAATTTACTGTTCTATAAACACAGACGTTTGTATAACCCTTGAGACAAATTATATTGTAAATTTTCTGTCAAATAACCTTTTTCTTCGCATAAGCAATAATATCAACACGTTCTGATTCGGATAATGCCCAGAAAACTAGCATCAACTCCGCCAAATCATCATCTTCAGCATAAAAGTAAGCCAACGGCACCCGTAAAACCTCGGCCAGTTTTTGCACTATCTCCGTTCCCGGTTCATGTACACCCTTTTCATACCGATTGATGCGTGTACTGGCGACAAATTCATCAATGCCCGCTGCGATCCCCAGTCGTTTTTGGGAAAGCCCACTTGCCAGTCGCGCCTGCTTCAGGCGACGGCAAAAAATATCGTTGTAATGGTTACTTGTATTCATAACTACGAGAATCGTAGTTTTTGCTTGCTGCCGATACTACGATTAACGTAGTATCACAGTAACAGGTTAAAAGAGGCCGTATCTTAAGCATCATCTTTAGGGGAGATACCTACCATCTGGCGGGACGTTTCTAGCAACTGGAGTTGCGCATCAGGAGAGATGGGCAGCGAAGTTGAGAATCAGTTCAGCAAGATTCTCATCAGAAGTGAACAGCCATGGAAGGGGAACATTCAGCACATCAGCTATCCGTGCAACGGTTTCCATATCAGGCCCATGAACACCTTTCTCGTAGCGATTGAAACGGGTGCTTGCAACAGAAGGCTCTACAGCCGCAGCAATCCCCACAGCAGTCTGAGAAATGTCTAAGCGCTGTCGGGCTTCTTTTAATCGACGGATGAAAACATCCCTTTGTCTAAGTCGTTTTTGCATAACTACGAGATTCGTAGTTTTTTAATGACTTAGTTACTACGAAAAACGTAGCATAAGGATTGAAGAGATAAACGAAATGGCTAAAAAAGACTGGCACCCCGCCGGCATCGTTGCCGCTTTACACAAGCGCGGTACCAGTCTGGCGAAACTATCGCGGGAAGCGGGACCGGCCTCGTCAACACTGTCGAATACCCTGACGCGCCCGTGGCCGAAAGGCGAGTGGCTGATTGCCATCGCGCTGGAAATGCATCCATCAGAAATCTGGCCCGGCCGTTACCTCAATGCCAGTAACAAACGTGAACCCCGTAAACCGCTTCACCCCATGACAACAACCGACAACTCCGGGACATAACGACCCGCGCTGTGAGTGGCAGGACGCATTAACCAACGATACCTGACAGGAGAGTTGTTTATGCACACCGAACCACAACCATGCACCATCGCACCACTCGCAGGAGGCCGCCATGTTTCTGGTCTCCCTGGCTGAAGGCTTTATCCACCTGTTCCAGGCCGCAGGCATAATCTTCCTCGACATGATGACCGGGCTAATCCCGATGCTCATCTGCCTGCTGCTGGCCATCAACTTCCTGATGAAGCTGGAAGCCGGGCGCATCCTGCGCGGCCATATCAGCATGGACGACGTGATTAGCGTGCCGACGGAGTGGCTGGACTGGGCGGGCGCAAGCTCCCCGGTGTGGTTTCTGGGTTCCCACTGCTTTGACCTGGTGCGCCACCTCTCCGGCCAGGAAGTGGTGTCGGTGTACGCCGTCGGGCAGAAGCGGCTGATGGTCGAATGCGGTCTCGACACCTTTGACAGCGTGCAAAGCCTGCTGACAATGGCCGATGGCAGTTCGTGGGTGATGGAAAACTCGTGGGTGCTGCCGGAGGGGTTTCCGAAAGACAACGACGGGCGTATCGATATTCTCTGCAAGGCAACGTATATCCGCAGCACTTCACAGCATCGCGGACTGGAAATCACCACGCCGGGCATGACGCTCACGCCCAACAGCTATTTCATCAACTACCGCAACGGCGTTGCCAGCGGTTTCGGTATCGATTCTATAAACGACTTTGTGCGGGCGGTCATACATAAAGCGCCGTACCCGGTCACCGCGGTGGACGGACTGGCGGTCAGCCGGATCTGCGAGGCGGTACACCAGAGTCTCGATAGTCAAAAACCAATGTCATTAAAATAGTCGGCCAGCAGGGATGCTGGTATCCGCAAGCCCGTTTAATCACGCTTAATTTGTTTATTCTGGGAATAAACATACCGGAATCTGTCCCCGTATATTGATTCAATATCCAGGACAAAATCCAAGCGGGCAGAGTCTAAAGCCGCAGACCGAAGGATAAGTGAATCGCCTGAGCAGCGCTCGTCAGTCCCCCTTGCTTCAATTAAGAAAATCTCCTCGCCAACTTTAAATGAATCATTAGGTCTGGGTCCGCCAATCACAAAGCACTGGATATCCAGGCCTAACGCCTGCACTGCTCCGACAAAAATATTCCCGGCAACAGGTTCAACTTTTTTGCCATTGACCGTTACAGATATAGCAGAGACAAATGCAGTTCCCATTCCATTATTGATGATGTAAATACCCGATTTGTTCACCCGCCCGTCATTTGAAAAATAAGCGTTCATCCGCGGCTCAACAGAAATATGGTTATGCTTTATTTGCTCCTGCCTTTGCGACCAGGTAAACCACAGGGAAAGCAGCGCGATAATAATTCCGGTGAAGGCGAGAAGAGTATCTCTGTATTCCCTAAAAAATGCCGCCATTTGTTATCCTTAATTCAACATTGATCGTTAACGCCATTAAGTACCCTGTCCCGATAGTCTTCCAGCTGATGCCGCTGCAGATAGCTTTCTAACTCCTGTGCCCAGCGAGTTCCTTCGCCGAGCGTCGCGCGGCTATGGGTTGAGGCATAAAGATAACGTGTATCATAAAGATTAATCAGCGTCTGATTTACACTATCGATTTTGCACTTCGGATTTTTGAGCTGCTGTTCTAAAGCCCGGACAATACGGGCCCGATGTTCTTGATCGGTAGCAAAATCCCGTTCCTGTAATTCGCTGAGCACCAGAAATGAAGGAGGGATATCTTCTGCAATCGCTGCCTGTAAACGATAATGACCATCAAGAATAACAAATGAACCCAGCCCTGCTATATACCAGACAAGAACTGGAGGCAGCGCACCCTCACGGCATTTTTTACGCCACCATTTTAACCTTCCGGCATCAGGTTGTATAGGATAACGTCCGAATAGCAGGCTACCACCCCACCACCAATCCACTAATCTGACTTTGGCAGGATTAACCAAATCAGGAAAATCTCCGCCGTAGAGCGTCCAGCTACAACCGATATTCCCGCTGCTTTCTGGAGATTCAAAACGCCAGCTATTTGCAGGAACACGCTGTCCGGATAATTTCGGTAATGAATATTTGGCCTCCATCGGCCTTATCAGCCATCGGCGAGGAGACAGAAGAGGCACTGGCGCATTCATTAATTGCCGGGAAAAATAGCGACACCATTCACCTGTCCAGGCCCGTTCGCCTTTGTTTTTAATACCCTCAATATCTTCAGATGTGACAGCCGGTAATAATGTCTGGCAAGCGGAATGATCGGCATTAAACACCAACCAGACACCAGAATGATCTTCCAACATCGATGCCCAGAATAATGTCTTCCCGGAGACCTGTAGCGCCATCCGCCCATAACGACCACTTAGCATTTCCATTGCCACGTCGGTCCTCTGGCTGCTCTTGAGTGTCAACTCCAGACCCTGCCAGTTATTATTGCGATCAAAAAGATCTTTCCACCAATATTGGATCATTATCATCTTCCCTGATAAACAGAGGGTTAGTCTAAAACCTTTTGTAGTGGTCAAGTAATATTGGCCGCGGTTTTACAGTAAAAATGGTATCTGTGCTCTGACTCTACCAGCGCTTTTGGTAATGTCACAGCTACAGTTCGTGGGAAAGATGTAAAGCTCGAAATAACGCAGCACCCGCTTCTTATGTTCTACCGACTAGTTCACGTTGCTGGTTACCCATTCGCGTGCCACCCACAGGCTCAAACGTATGTTCCGGCGTTATAGCAAGGCGTTCAGCCTTTCGGTGCGCACTCGGATCGATGCCGGAAATCAGTAGTAATTGGGCCTCTTCACGCATGCGTCTTGCCTGTGCAAGCGTCAAAAGCGGATCAGAGCCTAAAGCGAGCTTTTTTTCTTTGTTTACAAAGCGGTACTTGATGTACTAGCGTTTTGAACCGTTAGGGTTAACCAGCAGGTAAAGTCCATGCGAGTCACTGAACTTATACGGCTTGCCACAAGGCTTGGCGTGGACTATAGCGCGATCTGTTAGTGCCATTTGGGGGCCTCACTATTATCGAACTACGTCTAAGCCCCCAATTTGGCCCCCAAATCACGTGGATGTCAATGGATGAAAAATGACCAACACGGAAAGACCATTAAATAAATATGGTTATTATCGAAAAATAAATTATCTTTGAATTACAGGTGGATATGGAAGAATTTGGACGGAAATGGACGCAAAAAAAGCCACCATTAGGTAGCTAATTATTACATCACTTGGTGCGAACGCCGAACTCGCACATTACATTAAACCTCATGATTTATAAATAATTTAAATATCATCATTGATAATATACCAACACAGATACCAACACATAAATTCATTGATTTTCGGTATCGAACCCGGACGATTAATGCCAGCCCGAGTTATTAAACCAATCACTCATCATCGTCTTCCACTGGTTCCAGCACGTCAAGCGCAACTCTCACCATCGCGATAGAACCAATACGGACAAAAGCGTCTTCACCATCCTCATCGGTCAGCATGTAACGATCCGTTGTTTCAGGTTCACAATCCAGCATTTCAAAAAACGCGTTCAACTGACCGATTTCACACGTCTCTTCGTTTTGCGGCGCATCAGTCTCAACGCACAGTGGAATCTCACCCCCTCCGTTCACCAGGGTGATATGGACATTAAAATAATCGTCTTCGCAGTCATCATCCTCTTCGTCAACGATTGGCCGCAGACCATCAGACAAAAACTGGTGAAATACCACTTCACGCATATTTAACGCATACCGATACTCGGAAGAATCAAAAACGAAGAAGCGCTCTGTGTTTGGGGCGGTTTTTTCCTGAAAATAATAATAAAACCTCCGCTTATCCGCCGCTGAAATGGGCAACAGCAAATAGTCCTGATATCCCTGTAGCCAAAGTTTTACGGTCCAGAGACCACTGTCCATTTCAATACCGCTTGTGGCTATCGCTTCAAGATCTTCATCGGTTTTACGACGCTTCTTGCGGAAGTCGTTTATCAACCGATCGCTTTCCGGGAACACGACATTTAGAGGCTTATCCAGGGCATTGCATATTGCCTGTGCGAGACTCAGCTTTGCGGCAACTTTTCCGGTTTCGATACGTTGAATTTGCTGCTGGCTGGTGCCAACCATAAATGCCAGTTCGCGTTGGGTGATAGATAGCTGGGTACGAAGCTGTTTGATGTTGTTCTGTAACATGGCATCCATCCTTCATAAGGGGCAGAGAGTGCCATTAAAACACATAAATGAGTAAAGACACAAAATTGTGTTTTTTTCCTCAGTAATCAACGCGCATGAACGAAAAGAAAATTCCTTCATCGTTCTTCTTTCGTATGCCAGAGATCCACGATATAGATATCATTGTCACGGAGTTCGTAGTGAACCTCGTAGTCATCAAACAACACTTTTCGGACTTGCCGAGGTTCATACCGAGTCTGCTGTACGCCAATTGCTGGATGTGCTGTAAGATCAGCGCATCCAGTAATCAGGCGATCCAAAACGTCATCGGCGTGCTGGCGGCTATACTGAAGGGCAAAACGGTAGATACGCTCCAAGTCATCCTGAGCTTTAAGCGTCCAGTAAATTTCCATTTATCAAGCTTTCTTTAAACGGTTGGCAAAATCTACCATATCCGAATGACTCACCACACGACCAGCATCCACATCGGCAAGACCGGCCTGGATACTCTGATGACGCCGTTCTCTTTCTGCCAGCATACTGGTCAATGCTTCCTTAATAATCCAGCTCTTAGAACGATCTAACTCAATTGCCAGATTTTCAACAGCAGCAGCCAACTCAACTGGAATCTGGGCGCTGATGGTCTGTTTAGCGGAAGAAGCCATAGGGATTACCTCGTTTAATAATACTTAATAACTCCTATTAAGATTAGCATAGAGGTGCCTATAAAAACATCACATCTTATTTCACAGGCAACATCCCCGGATAGTGTTTAGCCACGATATCATTCAATCCAGACGCTTAAACGTGATATGCCCGCTGCCCTTCTGAAAATAGCGAATGGTGAACAAATCATCTTCGAAAACCTGCTGATGCGGATTGTCACGCACAAAGTCCATAAACCGGATGGATACATCATGCCGGTTGTCGGGAATAGTCTTCCCGTCAAGCAGGTACAGCATCCGCTCCAGATCGGCGAGCTGATCGCGTCGCCAGCCCCAGTTCAGGCTGTAGCCCCATCGGTCATGCTTCACCAGATTGTTGACGATAATCCTCTTACTGAAGTAGCAGGGATTATTGGTTTTATAGTCCCACGACAACCCTTTGAACACATTGATAATGCCGCGTTCAAAAACATCCTGCTTGTTATGGTGCAACTGTTTAAAGGTACTCAGAATATTGGCTTTACTGATGGCCGGAAGATCGCCTTCATCCAGATCCTTTGCCCACTGGTTGCGAGCCTCGGCATCCATCAACGACAACATCCCCGATTTCAGCATCAGGTCACGCCAGATGCTGCGATCGATATTGCGGGCGATAACTGGCAGGGCTTTGTCCGTTGCCTGCATCAACCAGCAGTCAAAAGCCCGCCCTTGCCGCATCGCCCAGTGCTCCGCCGTGTTGCCGCCAATACTGGATGTCAGGCGGGAAATCTCATCAAGCTGGTGGATGACGGCTTCAATCTGTTGCAGCGCAGCATTCCGCCCGGTGACGATCCGTTCAATATTTGTCGAGCAGATAAGTTCGTTATGGTTAGTTAACACTTCAGCTTCTGTTTGCATAATTTTCCGTCCGTATAAAAGCAAACACGCCTGCCGGGAATGGCAGGCGCATTATGCAGGGAGTTAACAGGGAAGAAAGATCGGGAATGTAATATGGGAAGGCTGCTCGCAAGATTCAGTGTGCCGCGAGATAGCGTTGACGTCGCAACAGACCCGTAGCCTGTCGGGCCCGCAGAATGTCTACAGCCCGAAGATAGGGTGATTGTTCCTGCCAGCTAAATCCCTTGCGATCAATACGAACCAGCTCGTATTTCTCTACAATAAAGTTCACGGCATTAGCCAGCGTGATACCGGCGTCAATGTGTTCCTGAATCACCTTCTCTACGCTAAACGGCGTGTCACTGAGTTCGAGGCCATAATGTTTAGCCAGTAAATGGGTCAGCAGTTTTTGCCAGATTTCGACAGGCGACGGCTGTGACGGGGTTGCCCGGTGTGGGTGGTTGTATTGGGTTTGCATAATGAAATTCCATTGGTAAACAGATAGTGAGGGGGGATGCCGGTCAGTTTTTAACGACGGTTGGGTAAAGCGAAAGATAAACGTAACCGAACGATCCGCGAGTGTCGGCTTCGCAGGTTATGCCCCGGAGTGCAGTCGTAAAGCGTCTGGCTTCGCGCGGATTAAGTGCGCCAGTGCGTAAAGCGACCTCCATTCGTTTAATAAACATTGGAAATAAGATATTCAGAGTCTTTAGTTGCGCCGGGGTAAATTCACCGTAAATACCCGCCCGGTCAGCCAGATAGTGCAGGTGATTACCTTCCTGAACTAACCGGGCGCCAAATGATGGGAAGACATCGTTCCGTAGTCCCCATACTGGCGTGGATTGTGTTTCATTTGTGTCCATTTTGGATTTTCCGTAAATATGATTAATTCAGGGTCACACAGCGCAGGAGTGCATACGGGCCATGCCGATCCGGACAGCGCCATTGAAAAATACCGCGCTTATATGCTGGAACACGAAAACCAGCCTTTACAGCCCGGAACAGGCTACCCCTTAGTCAAAGCGTTGCTGGGTCTGAACCGGTACCGCCAGCCGGATGATAAATCGCCGTTGGTTGAGGTTGTTGTGATGTCGCGTAACAGTCCTGATACAGGTATCCGCGTTTTGAATACCATTCGCCATGACAAACTCGATATTACACGTTCAGCTTTTACCGCAGGCGAAACCGTTGCCGATTACCTTGATGCCTTTGATGTGGATCTGTTTTTAACAACTAACGTTGAAGATGCGCAAAAGGTGATTGATTCCCGATTCTGCGCCGCTGCAATCCTGAAAGATCCACCTTCTGACGCATCTGATATCCCGGAAGGGCAAGTGCGCATTGCTTTTGACGGCGACGCGGTACTTTTTTCCGATCAAAGCGAACTGGTTTATAAGACCCAAGGAATGGCTGCCTTTCATGCTCAGGAAGACGCGCAACAGGATATCCCTATGGAAGAGGGACCTTATGCCACTTTGCTAAAAAAAATAGCCAAGCTTCAGGAACGATTGCCGACCCGCGTTGAGTATTCTCCTGTTCGTATTGCATTGGTGACAGCCAGAAATAGCCCTTCGGAAATGCGCGTTATTAAAACGCTAAGAAGCTGGGGGGTATATGTCGATGAAGCTTTTTTTCTTGGCGGTGTAGAGAAAACAAAAGTTCTGAAGGCGTTTAAACCGCATATTTTCTTCGACGATCAGGACGTGCATTTGATCGCAGCGGCCAAGGTTGTATCTTCTGGAAAAGTCCCTTATGCCAGTAACTCCGAACTTGCAGAACGTGAAGCATCGTAATTATCGCTGACAAACCATTTCGTCATCAAGGCTGAATGGTTTGTATGCCACACGCAAAATAACTGCCCTACCCCAGCTCAATGTTCCCCTCTAAACACCTCTTTCCTATGCCATTCCACAAACCGCTCGCCCGGATAATTTTCTTTAACCGGGGGCAACGCAATCGCCTTTCCCGCAAAATCCCAGAACAGCCGCTGTACCACCCCACCACCATTTACCGCGTCGGAAACTATCACACGCATATTTTCATCCAAACCAATCGAACCACGATCAAACGCTTTATGATGGATTGCGCACAATGCCAGGCCATTAGGTACTTCACAAGGGCCATGGTTCTGCTTCCATCTGATATGGGCAGCTTCCAGAGCAATTGGCGCATTGTCGTGGCGCATGTTGAAGCCGCAGATCGCGCACTGATAATTGTAAGCACGTAGCACCATCTGGCGGAACTTCGGATCGCGTTGACGGAGAGAGGTGCGAATATCAAAACCCATCTCGTCAGCGATGTCTTCCTGAATACTGGTCGGGAAATGCGTCTCCAGGATCTGCTGCGCCAGCGTGTCGATTAGTTTACGTTTTTTTGTTACCAGCGCGAAATTGTCGGCATCAAATCCACCAGCGACATTATATTCAATGAGTTCACGCTTGGGTGGCTGGCGGCTACCGCTGACTGAGCACGATTCCGCGTTTTGCAGTTCCCAGAAACCATCGCCCTTCAGACGCCAGAACGGCATATCCGGACGCTGTTCACGGCGCTGTGGCCCATAGCGTTCCAGCAAATCCCGCAGTTGCTCATGAATTTCAGGGCCATAATCAAACAGGCGATCGTGCCCCTGCCGATAGTGCGAGAGAACATACAGCAGCAATAACGGCTTATGCGGCGCACGCTGTTCGCCTTTGCGCCAGATGGTGATGTTCGCTATCGCCTGCCGGAGAGTTTTGTCGGAAACCATAATACCGGATCGCCTGTGTGCATATATTTGCGATCATGCTCGCAAAGTTTTGCGCAATCAAGGCGTTATTACAGCTTATTTAGAATACTGCCTGGCTCAACATTCACCAGGCGACAGAAACGGACCAGCGAGCAAAACGCAGCTCACTGGATCGAATAAAGATAAGCAGAGTGAGTTCCGTTGCCCAGCGGGTTAGCGGCCTGCCGGTATAGCTGTCTATTTTCTGGAGCAATTCAGGGATGCGTTTTAACGCCAGCGCCGGACGGTGCTGTCGATTGCCAGAAGCAACCGCTCCTGCCATCTCTTGTGCCGGGTTATAATCAATTAACCCGCTTTGTACCGCATAACGCATAATGGCCGTAGTGCGCTGTTGAAAACGGGCAGCAACATCAAGACGTCCAGACATCTCTACGGCTTTAATGGGCGCTAATAAATCGCGAGTTTTTAACTCAGCGATATTACGTTCACCAAGCGCTGCAAAGAGATTATCTTCCAGGCTTTTTAGCACACGATGGGCGTGATCTTCAGACCACTTTTGGTTGGTGCCATGCCACTCGATCGCCACCTCTTTGAAGGTCCGTGCTTTACTCTGTTCAACCTTATCATTTTTCTTTTTGTCTCCCGGATCGACGCCATTCGCTAGTAGCTTACGCGCTTCGTCACGACGTGCTCTTGCATCCGCCAGTGTGATTTCAGGGTAAACCCCAAGTGCCAACATCTTTTGCTTGCCGTCATAACGGTACTGCAAACGCCAGTACTTAGAACCATTTGGATGGACAAAAAGGTGCATACCGCTGCCATCGGTCAGTTTGTATTGCTTATCCGTTGGCTTGGCTGTTCTGACCTTGATATCTGTTAACGCCATGCTTATCCCCTCCCTGTTGGTACAAGCATTATCGAACCGGAAATACCATCATCTGTACCAACATGTGTTGGTAGATGTACGTTGAAGTCGGTTGACCTTGAGAGAGTTAATATAGCGGGAATGATGGGTAAGCACTGGATTTCAGGCGCAAAAAAAGACGTCCGTTGACGTCTATTGATGTTCCGATGGTGCCGAAGGCCGGACTCGAACCGGCACGTATCTCTACGGTTGATTTTGAATCAACTGCGTCTACCGATTTCGCCACTTCGGCACTGAAGAGGTATGCGGAAAACGTTGTGGATTATACCTGTCATACGCCGCCATGCAAGCACGAGCATACACCTGTATCACTAAGTGCTGAAAATTTCAGCAGCGTTGAGTATTAAATAGAATAATCAGGCTACTTCCCGCCTTCTCCAGCAGATTAACGCCGGGCGTCCCTTGCCTCCATGCTCTACACTTTTCAGTTCAACACCACATTAAGGGAAGCACAATGACGATAATAAAAAGCTATGCCGCCAAAGAGGCGGGCGGCGAACTCGAACTCTATGAATATGACGCGGGAGAACTCCAACCGGAAGATGTCGAGGTACGGGTCGACTACTGCGGGATCTGCCATTCCGATCTGTCAATGATCGACAATGAATGGGGGTTCTCTCAATACCCTCTGGTTGCCGGACATGAGGTCATCGGTCGGGTGGCCGCACTCGGTAGCGCGGCACAGGATAAGGGACTAAAAGTCGGCCAGCGCGTTGGAATCGGCTGGACGGCGCGCAGCTGCGGACACTGCGATGCCTGTATCAGCGGCAATCAAATTAACTGCCAGGAAGGCGCAGTGCCCACTATCCTCAATCGTGGCGGTTTTGCCGAGAAGCTTCGCGCAGGCTGGCAGTGGGTAATTCCTCTTCCGGAGAATATGGATATGGCGTCCGCAGGTCCGCTGTTATGTGGCGGCATTACGGTCTTTAAACCGCTATTGATGCACCATATTACTGCTACCAGCCGCGTTGGCGTCATCGGTATCGGCGGGCTGGGGCATATCGCCATAAAGCTGTTACACGCGATGGGCTGCGAAGTCACCGCGTTCAGCTCTAATCCATCGAAAGAGCAGGAAGTGCTGGCGATGGGGGCCAATAACGTGGTGAACAGCCGCGATCCGGAAGCGTTAAAAGCACTGGCGGGCCAGTTCGATCTCATTATTAACACGGTCAACGTCGATCTCGACTGGCAGCCCTACTTCGAAGCGCTGACGTATGGCGGCAACTTCCATACCGTTGGGGCGGTATTGAAGCCGCTGCCCGTACCGGCGTTTACATTAATTGCCGGCGATCGCAGTATCTCAGGCTCGGCAACCGGAACACCATATGAACTTCGCAAACTGATGAAATTCGCCGGACGCAGCAAAGTCGCGCCCACCACGGAACTGTTCGCAATGTCACAAATCAACGAGGCTATTCAGCACGTTCGCGACGGCAAAGCCCGCTATCGTGTAGTGCTAAAAGCTGACTTCTGACCGCCTGACTCAGCGCTTTGACAATGATCAGGAAGCGCTGAGTGCCTGACGAAAAGCCTGTACAGCCAGTCGGCACTGCTCCGTCACGTGCTCGATGTCATGATTAACATCGATACGCGCAATATCATGTTCATCGGCACAGGGTCGCTCCAGCGCGTCAAACTGACTTTGCAGCAGGTCTGGCGGCATAAAATGCCCGGCACGACGCTGCATTCGCTGCAGAATGGTAGCGTAATCGCCGTCCAGCCACAGGAAATGTACGTTAGGGCTGCTCTTACGTAAAATATCGCGGTACTGTTTTTTTAATGATGAGCAGACAATAAATCCCGTCTCATTTTTTTTATAAAGACTGTATGAAGCGTCATTTAATCGTTCCAGCCAGGGTAAGCGGTCTTCATCAGTTAACGGTATTCCCTGAGACATTTTATCAATGTTTTTCGCCGGATGGAGATCATCGCCGTCAATAAACTTCGCAGAAAATAATGTTGCAATTTTGCTGCCTATTAAAGACTTACCACTACCTGAAACACCCATTAAAATATAGCTTTCCCCGGCCATTTAAATACCTCTGAGTCATATTCCACTCCACAATATTACGCCTCTACGTTCGACAATTTCACGTTTTTTAATTTCCATAGAGAAGAACTCTAAGGCACATCACGTTATGCGTAACATTGTAGTGTAACAATTTTCCAGCGTGACATAAGTCACAAATAGTGACAAATAAAACCGCTTAAATGCGTTCAGGGTAACTACCTGACCAGTGAGGAATTTATGGAAGTAAAAACTCAATCCTGCGTTGTTGCGGGTAAGCGTGCTGTTGCCGTTACGGAACAAAATATTGAATGGAATAATAAAGGAACACTCGTACAAATTACCCGAGGCGGCATTTGTGGGTCTGACTTACATTATTATCAGGAAGGCAAAGTCGGCAATTTTACAGTAAAAGCGCCAATGATTTTAGGTCATGAAGTGATTGGCAAAATCGTTCATAGCGACTCAGATTTATTACGTGAAGGACAACCGGTAGCAATTAATCCATCGAAGCCTTGCGGTCATTGCAAATACTGTCTGCAGCATGAAGAAAACCACTGTACTGAAATGCGTTTCTTTGGCAGCGCCATGTATTTTCCGCATGTCGATGGCGGTTTTACCCGATTTAAAGCTGTCGATACCGCTCAGTGCATTCCCTGGCCGGAACAGGCGGACGAAAAAGCCATGGCCTTTGCCGAGCCGCTGGCGGTTGCCATTCATGCGGCTCATGAGGCGGGCGATCTGCAGGGCAAACGCGTCTTTATCTCCGGCGTTGGCCCTATCGGCTGCCTGATTGTTAGCGCGGTAAAAACGCTGGGCGCGGCGGAAGTGGTATGTGCCGATATCAGTACCCGTTCTCTCTCGCTGGCCCGGCAGATGGGCGCGGATACGCTGGTGAACCCACAGCATGATTCTCTTGATGACTGGAAAGCAGAAAAAGGGTATTTCGATATCAGTTTTGAAGTCTCTGGGCATCCTTCCTCTATCTCAACGTGTCTGGAAGTCACACGGGCCAAAGGCATGATGGTGCAGGTTGGCATGGGCGGCGCAGTCCCCAACTTCCCGATGATGATGCTAATAAGCAAAGAGATCTCGCTGAAAGGCTCTTTCCGCTTTACTACCGAATTTAATACTGCGGTTTCCTGGCTTGCCAACCGCGTTATCAATCCGCTGCCGTTACTGAGCGCGGAATATCCATTTACCGACCTGGAAGCGGCGCTGATCTTTGCCGGAGACAAAACACAGGCGGCAAAAGTTCAGCTCGTTTTCTGAGAAAGTAAAATAAGGGACACTATCATGAACGATCTTTTTTCACTGGCAGGTAAAAATATCCTTATCACCGGAGCCGCTCAGGGAATTGGTTATTTGCTGGCGACCGGTCTTGGTCGCTATGGTGCGCGCATTATTGTTAACGATATCACCCCGGAGCGCGCCGAAACAGCCGTGACGAAACTTCAGCAGGAAGGGATAAAGGCTATTGCCGCTCCCTTTAATGTCACCCATAAACAGGATATTGAAGCTGCGGTTGAACATATCGAAAAAGATATCGGCGTCATTGACGTCCTGATAAATAACGCCGGTATCCAGCGCCGTCATCCGTTTACTGAGTTTCCCGAACAGGAGTGGAATGACGTCATCGCCGTAAATCAGACCGCGGTTTTTCTCGTCTCTCAGGCCGTTACGCGCCGTATGGTGGCGCGTAAGGCAGGAAAAGTGATCAATATCTGTTCGATGCAAAGCGAGCTGGGCCGCGACACGATTACGCCATATGCCGCGTCGAAGGGTGCCGTGAAGATGCTGACTCGCGGCATGTGCGTGGAGCTGGCGCGTCATAATATCCAGGTCAACGGTATTGCGCCGGGATACTTCAAAACGGAGATGACCAAAGCGCTGGTTGAAGATGAAGCCTTCACCTCCTGGCTATGCAAACGTACGCCTGCCGCACGCTGGGGCGATCCCCAGGAGCTTATTGGCGCAGCGGTGTTTCTCTCGTCAAAAGCCTCCGACTTTGTTAACGGACATCTGCTGTTTGTCGATGGCGGTATGCTGGTTGCCGTCTGACCAGGGAAATGCGACGCAGCGCGTAAGCGCTGCTATTTTGGCGCTAATAAGAGAGACGAATATGCCATTAATAATTATTGCGGCAGGCGTTGCGCTGCTGTTGGTTTTAATGATTGGCTTTAAAGTTAACGGCTTTATCGCCCTTGTTCTGGTTGCCGCCGTGGTGGGATTTGCCGAAGGGATGGGCGCGCAAGACGTCCTGCACTCCATACAAAACGGAATTGGCGGTACTCTGGGCGGACTCGCCATGATCCTCGGTTTTGGCGCGATGCTGGGAAGATTAATTTCCGATACCGGCGCCGCGCAGCGCATTGCGACGACGCTCATTAATACGTTCGGCAAAAAACGCGTGCAATGGGCGCTGGTGATCACCGGGCTTATCGTCGGCCTGGCAATGTTTTTTGAAGTCGGATTCGTACTGCTGTTGCCGCTCGTTTTTACGATTGTGGCCTCATCGGGACTGCCATTGCTGTATGTCGGGGTTCCAATGGTCGCCGCCTTATCCGTTACGCACTGCTTCCTGCCGCCGCATCCTGGCCCTACTGCTATTGCGACAATTTTTGAGGCAAATCTCGGTACGACCCTGCTGTATGGGTTAATCATTACCATACCGACCGTGATTGTTGCCGGCCCTCTGTTTTCAAAATTGCTGGCGCGCTTTGAGAAAGCGCCGCCTGAAGGATTATTTAATCCTCACCTATTCAGTGAAGAGGAGATGCCGTCATTCTGGAACAGTATTTTTGCCGCCGTGATCCCGGTCATTCTGATGGCCATCGCAGCGGTATGTGAAATCACGCTGCCAAAAACGAATGCCGTGCGGGTTTTCTTCGAATTTATTGGTAATCCAGCAGTGGCGTTGTTTATTGCCATTATCATCGCCATTTTTACGCTGGGCCGACGCAACGGACGTACGGTTGAGCAGGTGATGGATATCGTCGGCGAGTCCATTGGCGCTATTGCGATGATTGTTTTTATCATCGCGGGCGGCGGCGCGTTTAAGCAAGTGCTGGTGGATAGCGGCGTGGGTCAATATATCTCGCAATTAATGACCGGCACCTCGCTATCTCCGTTATTAATGTGCTGGACGGTAGCCGCCGTGCTGCGTATTGCGTTAGGTTCCGCGACCGTGGCTGCGATAACCACAGCGGGCGTCGTATTGCCGATTATTAACGTAACCCACGCCGATCCGGCGTTAATGGTACTGGCGACAGGCGCGGGAAGCGTTATTGCATCACATGTTAACGATCCCGGTTTTTGGCTGTTTAAAGGGTATTTTAATCTTAGCGTCGGGGAAACCCTACGCACCTGGACCGTTATGGAAACATTGATTTCTGTCATGGGGTTGCTGGGTGTACTGGCGCTGAATGCGGTTCTGCATTAATTCATCATCCGCAGCCCAATTAACCATGGGGGCGACGTTCCCGCCCCCGGTACTGGAGAAAACATGAGGAATCACAGAATTTCTTTGCAGGATATCGCTACGCTTGCTGGCGTGACAAAAATGACGGTGAGCCGTTACATCCGCTCGCCGAAAAAAGTCGCCAGGGAAACCGGCGAGCGTATTGCGCAGATCATGGAGGAAATTAACTACATACCAAATCGCGCGCCAGCTATGCTGTTAAACGCGCAAAGTTACACTCTGGGCGTGCTGATCCCCTCTTTCCAGAACCAGTTGTTTGCCGACATTCTTGCCGGGATTGAATCCGTAACGTCGGGTCATAACTACCAAACTCTCATTGCGAATTACAATTACAATCGCGATTCGGAAGAAGAGTCCGTTATCAATTTACTGTCTTACAATATCGACGGCATTATTCTTTCAGAAAAATATCATACCCTCAGAACCGTCAAATTCCTGCGCTCAGCTACCCTTCCGATTGTAGAACTCATGGACATCCAGGGTGATCGCTTAGATATGGAGGTGGGGTTTGATAACCGTCAGGCCGCCTTTGATATGGTCAGCACCATGCTGGATAAACGCCAGCGGCGAAAAATCCTCTATCTGGGTTCAAAAGACGATATCCGAGATGAGCAGCGTTATCACGGCTACTGCGATGCGATGACGCGCCGGGGGCTGGCGCCGTTGCGCATCAATCCCCGCGCTATCTCCTCTATCCATCTGGGGATACAGCTAATGCGTGATGCGCTTACTGCGCACCCGGACGTGGATGGCGTCTTTTGTACTAACGACGATATCGCAATGGGCGCTCTACTGTGGTGCCGCGAGCGTCAACTGGCCGTACCGGAGCAGATCTCCATCGCCGGCTTCCACGGTCTGGAGATGGGCAGGCAAATGATACCGAGCCTCGCCAGCGTAATTACCCCTCGTTTTGAGATCGGGCGCAGAGCCGCGCAGATGTTGCTCAACAAAATTAAAAATAACGATCTCAACCATAATACGATTGATTTGGGTTATCAGATTTATCACGGCAGCACGTTATAAATTTTTTGATCTACTTTTCCCGCAGCTTGCCTGAGCTTAACGCGTAGCCAAAAGCGCCACGCGTCAGGTTACGCACTACATCATTCGAGGAATACCATGCTATCTGCCGGATGGCGGCGCTAACGCCTTATCCGGCCTACGGGTCCGGAGTAGGCCTGATAAGCACAGCGCCATCAGGCACTGCGCTTTACTGCATTGCCGGATGGCGGCCTGTGATTACGACTTACGCAGCATTAGCCACAGGCTAATCAGGAAGAAAGACGCGCTCGGCAGCAGCGCGCCGACAATCGGCGGAATGCCGTATACCAGCGTCAGCGGGCCAAAAATCTGGTCGAGGACGTAGAAGACGAAGCCGAAGCTAATCCCTGTCACCACGCGCACGCCCATCGGCACACTACGCAGCGGGCCAAAGATAAACGACAGCGCCATCAGCATCATCACCGCCACGGAGAGCGGCTGGAAGATTTTACTCCACATATTGAGCTGATAACGTCCGGCGTCCTGTCCGCTCGACTTCAGATATTTAACGTAGTTATGCAGACCGCTGATGGAAAGCGCATCCGGGTCCAGCGCCACCACGCCTAACTTATCCGGCGTCAGATTCGTTTTCCAGGTGCCGCTCACCGTCTGCGAACCGGTGATCTGTTTCGGGTTTTGCAGATCGGACTCATCTACCTGCGACAAACGCCAGACCTTATGCTCCGGGTCGAATTTTGCCGAAGCGGCGTAACGCACCGACTGCAAACGACGCTGATCGTTGAAAGCGTAAATACTAATGCCGGCCAGCTCCTCGTCGCCCTTCACCCGTTCAATATAGACAAAGTTATTCCCGTCTTTCGCCCACAGACCTTGCTGGGTGGAAAGCAGCGAACCGCCATACATCGCCTGCGCACGATAGTTACGCGCCATCTGCTCGCCCTGCGGGGCGACCCATTCGCCGATCGCCATGGTTAACAGCACCAGAGGGATAGCCGTTTTCATCACCGACAGCGCCACCTGCATACGGGTGAAACCCGATGCCTGCATCACTACCAGTTCGCTACGCTGCGCCAGCATCCCCAGTCCCAGCAGCGCGCCAAGCAGCGCCGCCATAGGAAAGAAGATCTGGATATCCTTAGGTACGCTGAGCAGGGTGTACATACCCGCGCCCAGCGCGTCGTAGTTACCCTGCCCCGCTTTTTTCAGCTGATCGACAAACTTGATGATCCCGGAGAGCGACACCAGCATGAACAACGTCATCATGATGGTGGTAAAAATGGTTTTACCGATATAGCGGTCAAGTACACCAAATGGCTGCATTATACCGCTCCTTTACGCAGAAAACGGGCACGCAGACGGCGGACCGGCACCGTATCCCACAGGTTTAAACCAATCGCCAACGCCAGATAGATCAGGTTGACCGCCCACATCCAGATAACCGGGTCCAGTTTGCCTTTACCGCCATTCGATTTAATGGAGGTCTGGATCAGGAAGAACAGCAGATAAAGCAGCATGGCGGGCAACATAGACAAGACGCGCCCCTGACGTGGATTCACCACGCTGAGCGGCACGACCATCAGCGCCATCATAAATACGGTAAAGACTAACGTGATACGCCAGTGCAGCTCGGCGCGAGCGCGATCGTTGTCGGTATTCCACAGCGTGCGCATGTCCATCTGGTCGGTATCGTTCGGGTCCAGCGCCACGGCCTGATGGCCAATAATCGCCTGATAGTTCTGGAAGTCGGTGATGCGAAAATCGCGTAGCAACGCCGTCCCTTCAAAACGCGTCCCTTTGTTTAAGGTGACAACCTGGGAACCATCGCGCAACTGAGTAAGGTGTCCGGAATCGGCCACGACCACAGAAGGACGAGCATTGCCCTTAGGGCGAATTTGCGCCAGGAAAACATCGTGGAAGTCGCTGCCGTCAACGCTTTCGATGAACAACACCGAGCTGCCGTTGGTCGCCTGCTGGAATTGTCCCTGCGCCAACGCCGCCATACCGGGGTTCGCTTTCGCCTCTGCCAGCACTTCATCCTGGTGTTTTGACGACCAGGGACCGGCCCACATCACGTTAACCGCCGCAAGGATACCGGTAAATAACGCCAGTACCATGGCGGCCTTTACCAGCACGGCTTTGCTCAACCCACAGGCGTGCATGACCGTAATTTCACTTTCGGTATACAGTTTGCCCAGCGTCATCAGCAGCCCCAGGAACAGGCTTAAAGGCAGGATGAGCTGCGCCATTTCCGGTACGCCCAGCCCCAGAAGCGAGAGCACCAGATTTGCGGGAATATCGCCGTCAACCGCCGCGCCGAGAATCCTCACTAACTTTTGACAAAAGAAGATCAAAAGTAAGATGAAGAGTATCGCCAGCTGGCTTTTGAGCGTCTCCCGCACCAGATATCTTATGATTATCACTTTAAATACGCCCGTAAAAACCCATTTTTTTGCTGGAATTTAGCTTGTTTCATGGCTTAAACGTCATTTATTCTCTTGAGTCGTCGAAATCATCGCTAAGATCATTATACTCAGCGGATTCACCTCTCAGAACTTGTTCTGACGTGCCAATGCCGTAATAACGTTAAGATTAACACGAAGTCACCACAACAGCGGACATGAGTTACGAAAGCTTTCAATTTCTATACTCTAATGGATTTCGAGTTGCAGGCAGGCGGCAAGACTGTGAAGCCCCGGAGCTTACATCAGGTAAGCGACAGGGGCGAGCAGGCGCAGCCAACGCATCTGCAACTTGAAAGACGACGAGTATAGCTGTAGCCACCACTGTTGTCTTTAAGATTCAGGAGCATAGTGCATGGAGTTCAGTGTAAAAAGCGGTAGCCCGGAGAAACAGCGGAGTGCCTGCATTGTCGTGGGCGTCTTTGAACCGCGTCGCCTTTCTCCGATTGCAGAACAGCTCGACAAAATTAGCGACGGATACATCAGCGCATTGCTGCGTCGCGGCGAACTGGAAGGAAAACCGGGGCAGACTCTGTTGCTGCACCATGTTCCTAACGTTCTTTCCGAGCGAATCCTCCTCATTGGTTGCGGCAAAGAGCGCGAGCTTGATGAACGTCAGTATAAGCAGGTTATTCAGAAAACGATAAATACTCTGAATGATACTGGTTCGATGGAAGCCGTCTGTTTCCTGACCGAACTGCACGTTAAAGGCCGCAACAACTACTGGAAAGTGCGTCAGGCCGTCGAAACGGCCAAAGAGACGCTTTATAGCTTTGATCAACTCAAGACCAACAAGAGCGAGCCGCGCCGCCCGCTACGTAAGATGGTCTTTAATGTGCCGACCCGCCGTGAGCTCACCAGCGGCGAACGCGCCATTCAGCACGGTCTGGCCATCGCCGCCGGGATTAAGGCTGCGAAAGATCTCGGCAACATGCCGCCCAATATCTGTAACGCCGCCTACCTGGCGTCACAGGCGCGCCAGTTGGCCGACAGCTACAGCAAAAATGTCATCACCCGCGTGATCGGCGAACAGCAAATGCGCGAACTGGGTATGAACGCTTATCTGGCGGTCGGCCACGGTTCGCAGAATGAATCGCTGATGTCGGTGATTGAGTACAAGGGCAATCCGTCCGAAGACGCGCGTCCGATCGTGCTGGTGGGTAAGGGCCTGACCTTCGACTCCGGCGGCATCTCCATCAAGCCATCTGAAGGGATGGACGAGATGAAGTACGACATGTGCGGCGCGGCGGCGGTTTACGGCGTGATGCGTATGGTCGCCGAGCTTCAGCTTCCGATTAACGTTATCGGCGTACTGGCGGGCTGTGAAAACATGCCGGGCGGACGCGCGTATCGTCCGGGCGACGTACTGACCACCATGTCTGGTCAAACGGTTGAAGTGCTGAATACCGATGCCGAAGGCCGTCTGGTTTTGTGCGACGTGCTGACCTACGTTGAGCGCTTCGAACCGGAAGCCGTCATTGACGTCGCGACGCTAACCGGCGCCTGCGTGATTGCGCTGGGCCATCACATTACCGGTCTGATGTCGAACCATAACCCGCTGGCGCATGAGCTGATCGGCGCGTCCGAGCAGGCGGGCGACCGCGCGTGGCGTCTGCCGCTGGGCGATGAGTTCCAGGAACAACTGGAGTCCAACTTTGCGGATATGGCAAACATTGGTGGTCGTCCTGGCGGTGCTATCACCGCGGGCTGCTTCCTGTCGCGCTTTACCCGTAAGTATAACTGGGCGCACCTGGATATCGCCGGCACCGCCTGGCGATCCGGCAAAGCGAAAGGCGCGACGGGTCGTCCGGTAGCGCTGCTGTCGCAGTTCCTGCTCAATCGTGCGGGCTTTAACGGCGAAGAGTAAGTTTGAGATTACCCCGTAGGCCTGATAAGGCGCATTAGCGCCGCCATCAGGCGTTTTGCCGGATGGCGCTGCGCTTATCCGGCCTACGGGATGCATCATGGCAACGCATTTAAATCCACCACAAGAAGCCCCATATATGAAAAATGCGACGTTCTATCTTCTGGATAATGACACTACCGTCAATGGTTTAAGCGCCGTTGAACAACTGGTGTGTGAAATTGCCGCAGAACGTTGGCGCGCCGGCAAGCGCGTGCTGATCGCCTGCGAAGATGAGAAGCAGGCCATTCGGCTGGATGAAGCGCTGTGGGCAAGACCGGCGGAAAGTTTTGTCCCGCACAATCTGGCAGGCGAAGGCCCACGCGGCGGCGCGCCGGTTGAAATCGCCTGGCCGCAAAAACGCAACAGCAGCCCGCGCGATATTTTAATCAGCCTGCGTACAAGCTTTGCAGATTTTGCCACCGCTTTCACAGAAGTGGTAGACTTCGTCCCTTACGAAGAAACTTTGAAACAACTGGCGCGCGAACGCTACAAAGCCTACCGCGTGGCTGGTTTTAACCTGAATACGGCAACCTGGAAATAATGGAAAAGACATATAACCCCCAAGATATCGAACAGCCGCTTTACGAGCACTGGGAAAAGCAGGGCTATTTCAAGCCTAACGGCGACGAAAGCAAAGAGTCCTTCTGCATCATGATCCCGCCGCCGAACGTCACCGGCAGTTTGCATATGGGACATGCTTTCCAGCAAACCATCATGGATACCATGATCCGTTACCAGCGTATGCAGGGTAAAAACACCCTGTGGCAGGTCGGCACCGACCACGCCGGGATCGCCACCCAGATGGTGGTTGAACGCAAGATTGCCGCTGAAGAAGGTAAAACCCGTCACGACTACGGCCGCGATGCGTTTATCGACAAAATCTGGCAGTGGAAAGCGGAATCCGGCGGCACCATTACCCGCCAAATGCGCCGTCTCGGCAACTCCGTTGACTGGGAGCGCGAGCGCTTCACCATGGACGAAGGCCTTTCCAATGCCGTGAAAGAAGTCTTTGTTCGCCTGTACAAAGAAGACCTGATTTACCGTGGCAAACGCCTGGTGAACTGGGACCCGAAACTGCGCACCGCCATCTCTGACCTGGAAGTGGAAAACCGCGAGTCCAAAGGCTCGATGTGGCACATCCGCTATCCGCTGGCCGATGGCGCGAAAACCGCAGACGGTAAAGATTATCTGGTTGTCGCCACCACCCGCCCGGAAACTATTCTCGGCGATACCGGCGTGGCCGTGAACCCGGAAGATCCGCGCTACCAGAGTCTTATCGGTAAATTCGTTATTCTGCCGCTGGTTAACCGCCGCATTCCGATTGTTGGCGACGAACACGCCGATATGGAAAAAGGCACCGGCTGCGTGAAGATCACCCCGGCGCACGACTTTAACGACTATGAAGTCGGGAAACGTCACGCCCTGCCGATGATCAACATCCTGACCTTTGACGGCGACATTCGCGAAAGCGCGGAAGTGTTCGATACCAAAGGTGAAGAGTCTGACGTTTATTCCAGCGAGATTCCGGCTGAGTTCCAAAAGCTGGAACGCTTTGCTGCCCGTAAGGCCATCGTTGCTGCCGTTGACGCGCTGGGCCTGTTGGAAGAAATTAAACCGCACGATCTGACCGTCCCTTACGGCGACCGTGGCGGCGTGGTTATCGAACCGATGCTGACCGACCAGTGGTACGTCCGTGCCGACGTGCTGGCGAAACCGGCGGTGGAAGCGGTTGAGAACGGCGACATTCAGTTCGTGCCGAAGCAGTACGAAAACATGTACTTCTCCTGGATGCGTGATATCCAGGACTGGTGTATCTCTCGTCAGTTGTGGTGGGGTCACCGTATCCCGGCATGGTATGACAACGACGGCAACGTCTACGTTGGCCGTACCGAAGAAGAAGTGCGTCAGGAAAATAACCTCGGCGCCGACGTTCAGCTTCGTCAGGACGAAGACGTTCTCGATACCTGGTTCTCCTCCGCGCTGTGGACCTTCTCTACGCTGGGCTGGCCGGAAAACACCGACGCGCTGCGTCAGTTCCACCCCACCAGCGTGATGGTGTCCGGCTTCGACATCATCTTCTTCTGGATTGCCCGCATGATCATGATGACCATGCACTTCATCAAAGATGAAAACGGCAAGCCGCAGGTTCCGTTCCATACCGTCTACATGACCGGTCTGATTCGTGACGACGAAGGCCAGAAGATGTCCAAATCCAAGGGTAACGTTATTGACCCGCTGGATATGGTCGACGGCATCTCCCTGCCGGAACTGCTGGAAAAACGCACCGGCAATATGATGCAGCCGCAGATGGCGGAGAAAATTCGCAAGCGTACCGAGAAGCAGTTCCCGAACGGCATCGAGCCGCACGGCACCGACGCCCTGCGCTTTACCCTGGCGGCGCTGGCCTCGACCGGCCGCGACATCAACTGGGATATGAAGCGTCTGGAAGGTTACCGTAACTTCTGTAACAAGCTGTGGAACGCCAGCCGCTTTGTGCTGATGAACACCGAAGAGCAGGATTGCGGCTTCAACGGCGGCGAAATGACTCTGTCGCTGGCGGACCGCTGGATCCTGGCGGAATTCAACCAGACCGTTAAAGCCTACCGCGAAGCACTGGATAACTTCCGCTTCGATATCGCCGCAGGCATCCTGTACGAGTTCACCTGGAACCAGTTCTGCGACTGGTATCTGGAGCTGACCAAGCCGGTAATGAACGGTGGCACCGAAGCCGAACTGCGCGGCACCCGCCATACGCTGGTCACCGTACTGGAAGGTCTGCTGCGCCTGGCGCACCCGATCATTCCGTTCATCACCGAAACCATCTGGCAGCGCGTGAAGGTTATCTGTGGCATTACCGCCGATACCATTATGCTGCAGCCGTTCCCGGAATATAACGCCGCACAGGTGGATGAAGCCGCGCTGGCCGATACCGAGTGGCTGAAGCAGGCGATCGTCGCAGTACGTAACATTCGTGCGGAAATGAACATCGCCCCGGGCAAACCGCTGGAACTGCTGCTGCGCGGCTGTAGTGAAGAAGCCGTTCGTCGTGTTAACGACAACCGTAGCTTCCTGCAAACCCTGGCGCGTCTGGAAAGCATCACCGTGCTGCCAGCCGATGACAAAGGCCCGGTTTCCGTGACCAAAATCATCGACGGCGCCGAACTGCTGATCCCGATGGCAGGCCTCATCAACAAAGACGATGAGCTGGCGCGTCTGGCGAAAGAAGTGGCGAAAATCGAAGGCGAGATTGCCCGTATCGAAGGCAAACTGTCCAACGAAGGTTTCGTCGCCCGTGCGCCGGAAGCGGTGATTGCCAAAGAGCGTGAGAAGCTGGAAGGTTATGCAGAAGCCAAAGCGAAGCTGATTGAGCAGCAGGCGGTTATTAGCGCGCTGTAATCTGAAAGCCTGATGGCGCTTCGCTTACCAGGCCTACACGTTCGCTTATTGACATGGCGCGATCGGTAGGCCGGATAAGGCATTCACGCCGCCATCCGACAACATGAATTATGGGCCGACGTAAACGTCGGCCTTTTTACATCAGATAAACGGGAAGTAAGGCATAATGCCACGAGAAATCCACATTAGCGGGCTGTTTTCCAGCGGCTTCTCATCATTGGTTAACTCAAGCGAATCCAGATCGCCCTGGACCTGTGTATTCTGCGCCAGCCAGCTCACCAGCCAAATTTTCAACCACGGATAAGCCAGCCCTAAGGTCACGCCGGAAATCACAAACACCACCAGTAACCGCCACAGCATACCGTGTGCAGTGACAGAGGAATGAAAACGAATCGAATCGTTCGCCAGTGACAAATTGTTTAAAAACAGGTTGCGTAACGCCACATATAAGTAACTGGTTACCACAATAATCGCGAGAAAATAGAGGAAATAACATGCCATTATCTGGCCATAATATTGCAGAATAAGCGCCCCTCCTGCCTGCGCATTCCCCATCATACTCAAAAGAATCATGTCGGTGAACACCGGCGCGATTAGATAACCAATCACGACAGCAAAAGGGAAAAGGGTCAACATTGCCAACACGCACCCTCTGATGCACGTTTTAACATTAACCTGAATCGAGAAACGATGAATGCCAAAGTTTGCGCCATTGCCAAACAAGGTCATCCATTTGCTGTAGGTAATACCGTTAATGACCCCTATCCCAATAATAGCCAGCAAACCGAGAAAAACGATATTGAACACTAAACCGCCGACGGCGATGGTTACCAGTGAGATAATGTAAAGAACAATATAAAGCGCCACCATCAGGAGTACCGGGAGAGCGAACATGTACCACCAGGCGCGCCGCATGGAACACTGGAATCCAAAATGTACGCCATTAAGCGAAGTCATCATCGCCTGATACTGTAATCCTTTCACCGCCATAAAAGGAATAATCGCAATTAATAAGCCGAATAGCGTAAAACCGAGACCGGGATGACCGTGTTCAATAAGAGAGAGGCTAACAATATAAATAATAAAAACTAACAACACACTAATAAATAATGCGCCGCCCGTGGCTTTGTAAGTAAAAGGCTGATTGTTTAGCGTCATATTAGTATAAATATAACGTCGACATTTCACCATCGCCCACGGCGCATAGATTCCAAACGTGATACACGTCAACAAGAAATTCACAAGGCAAATAACAAAATACTTTCCGCCCTTGCCTGTAAACACCAACGTGTGATTATGGTTATCTTTACTACTGATAACGTTATTCATGAATCATATCCCTGAATTACAATCTATTAGAATTAATAATAAAAACCAGTAAATTGTTACTGATTTGACTACGATACTATTTTTGTTTAATTTTTCCGCCTTTTATTTTGTCTGATTCAGGATCTCCTTGCGCGTAACTCAAGACGGTGGTATTAAAGTAATCTATAAATAAATTTTAAAAATTGAGCCATATTATGAATAATGTCGCCTCGCCAACGCTCACGGTGCGCCGAATCACTACCGCCGACAATGCCGCTATTGCCCGTGTCATCCGTCAGGTTTCAGCGGAATACGGACTTACCGCCGATAAAGGTTATACCGTTGCCGACCCCAATCTGGATGAACTGTATCAGGTTTATAGCCAACCGGGCGCGGCCTACTGGGTGGTAGAGCAAAACGGTTGTGTGGTGGGCGGCGGCGGCGTGGCGCCGTTATCCTGTAGCGAACCAGACATTTGTGAACTGCAAAAAATGTATTTTTTACCGGTGATTCGTGGCCAGGGGCTGGCGAAAAAGCTGGCGCTGATGGCGCTGGATCATGCCCGTGAACAGGGTTTTAAACGCTGCTATCTGGAAACAACGGCTTTTTTACGCGAGGCGATTGCGCTATACGAACGTTTAGGATTTGAACATATTAGCGAACCGCTCGGCTGCACCGGACATGTCGATTGCGAAGTGAGGATGTTAAAGGATCTCTGAAAGCCAGGCGTTTATTTATCCTCGCCAGGTATTATTTTTGCTGATATAAGTAATCCCGGAAACATCCTGTTATCCGGGAATCACTTATTATTCAAGGAAGTTATAAATGAAACGCCTATTATCAGCAATTGTTTTCCCCGCTATGTTTATTAGTATCTCTAATGTATATGCATTAGATATACAGCCCGGCGAATGGAAAATGGAAAATATAGAAATGCGCACCATCAATCCAGATACAAAAGAAGTATTAATGGATGAAAAAAATTCGGGCATAGCGACGCTTATGTGTTACACCCCTAAAATGTCTGAAGATTCTAAGAAAATGGTGAAGGGTTTTTCTACCAGTGCAGGCGGTTGCACGACAACATTTGTAGAAAGTACGGATACCAAACTGATCAATGAGACTGTCTGTAATAATCCTGATGTCAAATCGCACTCTATTGTAGAAACGACGAAAATAAGCGATACAGAATTTGCGATGACCATGAAATCGGATGTCGATGCAGGAGGTAATAAAACAACCTCCATCAACAAAATTAAACAAACCTTTGTTGGCAAGACCTGCTCTGAAGCGTCAAAAGGCGTGAAACAGTAAGTATTTCAACACAAGAACCCGTAGTGATGATGCAAAAAGGGCATTGTTCACGGTCACCTTTCGGGAATATAACACTGAGTGAGTTCTTTTTGCCTGCCGCAGGGCAGGCTTTACTCAGGACAGAATATCATGAAAATGACTTTTCCTGCTCGCCAGCAGTTTGATGCCGGGCGGATGACCACGCAGGTGGCGACAGCGTAAAAGATAAAAACGCTAATCTTTAATTTTACCCTTTATCCGGCGACTGGCACGCCGCTATGAAAACGAAACTCGCGGTCTGGCGACAAGATAAGGTCAGCTTCCACGTCGCCAAAATAGCGCACGCGCGCAGAAATGTCCTCGGCGGAAATCTGCTGCGCCAGCGCCAGGTAATCCTGATAATGCCGCGCTTCGGAGCGCAGAAGCGAGAGATAAAACGTCTGTAAATCCTCATCCAGCCAGGGCGCCAGAGCGGCAAAACGTTCGCAGGAGCGGGCTTCAATGTACGCCCCGCAAATCAGCTTATCAATTAAGGTGAGCGGTTCGTGCGTGCGTACCGCTTTCAACATTCCTTTCGCGTAGCGGCTGGCGGTGATTTTCACATAAGGAATGTTTCTGGCCTGCATGACCTCGCGTACCTGCCAAAAATGGTGCAACTCCTCTTTAATCAATAACACCATACGGTCGATAAGCTGACGTCCCCAGGGGTCATCAGTTTGCGGCATGGCGCTTTTGCTAATCTGTCTATGCAGGGCAACAAAATCCGGCTCCGGCCCCTGACGAAACGCGAACGCCTCGTAAGGTTGCAGCCAGGCGAGCAGCGCGTCGGTGCCCGATTTATCGGCGACATATTTACGCACCAACAGCAACGCGGTTTGCGCAGCCTTCAGTTCGCAGATCAAGTGATCGGTAAGCAGAAGAGGAAGATTTTGCGGATCGCGGGCCTGGACAATCCACGCCTGCGGCGTCGGGCAATGCAGGAAATTAAGCACCGGAGAGAGTATTTGCGGGTAATTCATACGTAACCTGTTAAAAAAATACGACAGCAGACGCTGCCGTACCGTCATACTATGCAGCTTTAGTGACGCACGCCGTCGTCATCTTCATCGACATAATCGTCGTCATCACCCTCTTCGCCATTAGGGTCTTCAAAATAGGTTCCCCAGCCGTCGTATTCGACATCATATTTTTCCGCCAGGTTCATCAGTTGCTCAACCTGAGCGTCGATGAGTTCGGCGTTCAACGCGCACTCGCTGAGGATGTCGCAACAAATAACCGTATCGCCCTCTTCCACTTCCAGCTCTTCCGGCTCCGTCACTTCATAGCCGAGTTTAAAGGCTTCTACCGCGGCTTTTTCCAACGTTTCGAAATCGTCAGCGGAAAGGTGATGCTCGATAGTGTACAGCGCATCCGGATCGCTGCCGTCCTCAAGTAACTCTTCAATAATTAACCGCGTTTCTTCACGCTGCTCTTCCAGTAATTCCGGGTTTGCCATAGCTCGTTCCTCATAGATGTCCTGCCGACACTCTTATTGTCACATACCGCCGACGTTGCCTCCACCTTATCGAGAAAAGTTTTATCAAACAGGGTTGCAAATGAATAATCATCCATATAAAGTGAATTTTAATTCAATGAGAGGCCTAAGCCATGTGAGGGAAGTATGTCTACGTTTTACCAAAAACCCTTTTTAAAGTTACTTGATTTCACCGCCAGCGAGCTCACTGCTCTGTTGCAGCTTGCCGCCAAACTGAAAGCCGATAAGAAAAACGGTAAAGAAGAACAAAAGCTGGTGGGTAAGAATATTGCGCTCATCTTCGAAAAAGACTCGACCCGGACACGATGCTCTTTCGAAGTTGCCGCATACGATCAGGGGGCGCGCGTGACGTACCTGGGTTCCAGCGGGAGCCAGATCGGCCATAAAGAGTCCATCAAAGATACTGCCCGCGTCCTGGGCCGGATGTTTGACGGTATTCAGTATCGAGGATATGGCCAGGAGATCGTCGAAACGCTGGCTGAATATTCCGGTGTGCCGGTATGGAACGGTTTAACCGATGAGTATCACCCAACGCAATTACTGGCGGATCTGCTCACCATGCAGGAACATCTGCCGGGTAAAGCCTTTAACGAGATGACGTTGGTCTATGCCGGAGACGCGCGTAATAACATGGGTAACTCCATGCTGGAAGCCGCCGCGTTAACAGGATTGGATCTCCGTCTGGTCGCGCCAAAAGCCTGCTGGCCGCAAGCCGCGTTAGTGGCGGAGTGCAGCGCCATGGCGAAAAAGAACGGCGGCGCCATCACCCTGACCGAAGATATCGCCTCAGGCGTAAAAGGCGCGGATTTTATCTATACCGATGTTTGGGTCTCTATGGGCGAACCCAAAGAGAAATGGGCGGAGCGTATTGCCCTGCTGCGTGATTATCAGGTCAACAGCCAGATGATGGCGTTAACCGGCAATCCGCAGGTTAAGTTCCTGCATTGTCTGCCTGCGTTCCATGATGATGAAACCACGCTCGGCAAAAAAATGGCCGAAGAGTACGGTTTACATGGCGGGATGGAGGTGACCGACGAGGTTTTTGAGTCTGCGGCCAGCATTGTCTTTGATGAAGCGGAAAACCGCATGCATACCATCAAAGCAGTAATGGTAGCGACGCTGTCTAAATAATGTCGTTATGATGCCGGATGGCGGTTGGCCTACAAAATCACAACGTGCAGGCGCCGCCATCCGGCACAAAATATTACGCCATCAGCATTTTCACAACCGCTTTACGTACCCGCGCCGGTTCTCCCACCGCGCACAGGGGCTTATGCACTTCGCCGGGATAAAACACCACAAAGTCGCCTTCGTTCAGGACGACGGTTTTCTCGTCGACGCTCGTCGGTAAAAATGCAATGTCTTTATCCGCCAGCCAGTCCGTGTGCGGCGTTCCCGCAGGCCGGGTACTGAATACCATCCCTTCCTGACCTTGTAGCACAATCTGAATATCAAGATAACGGGCGTGATACTCTGCGCTGCGCGATTCGCCCGGCTCCGTCATATTTTCAGAAATCATATAAAACAGCCTGTCACCGTCAATGTCATACTTACCTGGCGCGGTCGTTGCCGTGACATGCGCATTGACGTGCTCAATCGCCTGCCGTAACGCCGTCGGCAGCCAGGCCTCCAGATGTTCAATATTGCCAACAATCATCGCATCCCCTTAGTTAAAACAGCGTTTTATATTTCTCTTTATACGAGAAAAATGGCTGCCATACTACCCTTACTCTCATCGATTTTGCGCCAGCGCATGTTTATCGCCAGCGGTGTTTATATATTGTTAATAGTTCGCCCAACTTTATGCAGCACCTATGCATAAACCCCAGCGGCGCCAAATTGCCATCACTAACAACGCTTTGATATTAAAGGCGTTAACATAAAAACGTTTTAGCGATCACAATTCGCTCTCCCTGCATAAATGACTTCTATATCCATAGTTATTTTTAAATTATTTAAATATCCCCGATAATAAAATCCCCCTCACGCATAGTTATGCAACCATTAAAAATAATCACTTTATTTTCAATTAGTTAAGATTTAAATGTCATTCAGTACAGCAAACAAATAATTAACAATAAAAAAATAACAAACCATATAGCTGCGTAGTAATTCATTTAATGCCTTATTGTTTTTTGAATTTCTCTGACCCGGCTCATATATTAAGTAAGAAAAATAGCACTCCTTGATTGATGTGAATCTCATCACATTAACAACCCAAATAAAATTCAATCATTGCTCCCGAATTTAACTGAAACGCCGCGACTGCAAGCACGCTAAATATTTGCAGCCACTCCTTCTTTATTCTTGAAATTATGTAAAAGGTATAATGATGGAAAAGCATTTTGTCGGTTCTGAAATCGGTCAATTACGCAGCGTAATGTTGCATCGTCCCAATCTCAGCCTAAAAAGACTTACCCCTTCAAATTGTCAGGAATTACTTTTTGACGATGTATTATCCGTAGAGCGCGCTGGCGAAGAGCATGACATTTTTGCCAACACGCTGCGCCAGCAAGGGATAGAAGTGTTGCTGTTAACCGACCTGCTCACCCAAACGCTGGATATGGCTGACGCTAAAGCCTGGCTACTGGATACGCAAATTTCCGATTATCGCCTTGGGCCCACCTTTGCCGCAGATATTCGCGCCTGGCTGGCGGATATGCCGCACCGTGAACTGGCTCGCCATTTAAGCGGCGGTTTAACTTACGGCGAAATTCCCGCCTCCATAAAAAATATGGTGGTCGATACTCACGATATTAATGACTTTATTATGAAGCCATTACCGAATCACCTATTTACCCGTGACACGTCCTGCTGGATATATAACGGCGTCTCAATTAACCCCATGGCGAAACCTGCACGCCAACGTGAAACGAATAATTTACGTGCTATTTATCGCTGGCATCCTCAATTCGCAGGCGGTGATTTCATTAAATATTTCGGCGACGAGGACATTAATTACGACCACGCCACTTTAGAGGGCGGCGATGTGCTGGTGATTGGCCGCGGCGCGGTGTTGATCGGTATGTCTGAACGTACTACGCCGCAGGGCGTCGAGTTCCTGGCGCAGGCATTGTTTAAACATCGTCAGGCGGAACGCGTCATTGCCGTTGAACTGCCAAAACATCGCTCCTGTATGCACCTTGACACCGTCATGACCCACATTGATATCGACACCTTCTCTGTCTATCCGGAAGTCGTTCGCCCGGACGTTCAGTGCTGGACGCTGACGCCAGACGGACGCGGAGGTCTGAAACGAACCCAGGAGAGCACGCTGGTTCATGCTCTTGAAAAAGCGCTTGGCATCGATCAGGTGCGCTTAATCACCACTGGCGGCGACGCATTTGAAGCTGAGCGCGAACAGTGGAATGACGCCAATAACGTGCTCACCCTGCGTCCCGGCGTGGTGGTGGGCTATGAGCGCAACATCTGGACCAACGAAAAATACGACAAAGCCGGCATTACCGTCCTTCCCATTCCCGGCGATGAACTGGGCCGCGGGCGCGGAGGCGCACGCTGCATGAGCTGTCCACTGGAACGCGATGGTATTTAAAGGAGACGTTATGGAAAACAAACGCACACTGGTCGTCGCGCTGGGCGGCAATGCGCTGCTCAAACGCGGCGAACCGCTGGAGGCTGATATTCAGCGTAAAAATATCGAACTGGCGGCCAGAACCATCGCCCAGCTTACGCGGCAATGGCGCGTGGTGTTAGTGCACGGCAACGGCCCACAGGTAGGACTGCTGGCGCTACAAAATAGCGCCTACGCTAACGTTACGCCCTACCCGCTCGATATTCTCGGTGCGGAAAGCCAGGGCATGATTGGCTACATGCTGCAACAGGCGCTGAAGAATCATCTGCCGGAGCGTGAAATCAGCGTCCTGCTCACCCAGGTCGAAGTCGATGCCAACGACCCGGCATTCCTCAATCCCACCAAATATATCGGACCGATTTACGACGAAGCGCAGGCCCGTGCGTTACAGGCAGAAAAGGGCTGGGTATTCAAAGCCGACGGTAACGCCTTCCGCCGCGTTGTGCCCTCCCCGCAGCCGAAACGCATTGTGGAAAACGATGCCATCCGCGCGCTGATTAGCCGCGATCACCTGGTTATCTGTAACGGCGGCGGCGGCGTGCCGGTCGTGGAAAAAGCCGATGGCTACCACGGTATCGAGGCGGTGATCGACAAAGATCTGTCCGCCGCCCTGCTTGCCAGCCAAATTCACGCCGACGCGCTGCTCATTCTGACCGATGCCGACGCGGTGTATCTCGACTGGGGCAAGCCCACCCAACGCCCGCTGGCGCAGGTTACGCCGGAGCTGCTTTGTGAAATGCAGTTCGACGCCGGTTCGATGGGCCCGAAAGTGACCGCCTGCGCTGAGTTTGTCAGCCATTGCCGCGGCATTGCCGGAATCGGCTCGCTGGCGGATGGGCAAGCCATTCTCGCGGGCGAGAAAGGCACTTTGATTCGGTGTGAAACCGCCGACGTTGACGCATAAGGCTTTTTACCGGATGGCGGCTTCCGCCTTATTCGGCCTACAGAGCGCGCATAACCGTGGGCCGGATAAGCGCAGCGCCATCAGGCAATTCATTTTAACAAGGATATTGTAATGGTTATTTCACTGAAAAATCGTAACTTTTTGAAGCTGCTTGACTACACCCCGGCGGAAATCCAACACCTCATCGATCTGGCTATTGAGCTGAAAGCCGCAAAAAAAGCCGGATGCGAAAAGCAAACACTGATCGGCAAAAACATCGCGCTGATTTTTGAAAAAACCTCTACCCGCACCCGATGCGCGTTTGAAGTCGCCGCGTTCGACCAGGGCGCGCAGGTGACTTATCTCGGCCCAAGCGGCTCGCAGATCGGCCATAAAGAGTCCATGAAAGATACTGCTCGCGTCCTGGGGCGGATGTATGACGGCATCGAATATCGCGGATTTGGTCAACACATTGTGGAAGAGCTGGGGGAATACGCGGGCGTTCCCGTCTGGAACGGCCTGACCGATGAATTTCACCCCACACAGATCCTGGCCGATCTGATGACCATGCTGGAACATGCGCCGGGCAAAACGCTGCCGGAACTGAGCTTCGCCTACCTGGGCGACGCGCGCAACAACATGGGCAATTCGCTGATGGTGGGCGCGGCGAAGATGGGCATGGATATCCGTCTGATAGCGCCAAAGTCCTTCTGGCCTGATGCCGAGCTGGTCGCGCAGTGCCGGGAAATCGCCAGCGTTACCGGCGCTCGTATCACCTTAACGGAGAGCGTTGAAGATGGCGTTCACGGTGTGGATTTCCTCTATACCGACGTCTGGGTCTCGATGGGAGAGCCCAAAGAAGCCTGGGCGGAGCGCGTCAGTCTGATGACGCCATATCAGGTCAACCAGCAGGTGGTAAACGCTACCGGTAATCCTGATGTGAAGTTTATGCACTGCCTGCCCGCCTTCCATAACGAGCACACCAAAGTGGGACGCGAAATCGAAATGGCTTACGGCCTGAAAGGACTGGAGGTCACGGAAGAGGTGTTCGAGTCCGCAGGCTCGATAGTCTTCGATGAAGCGGAAAACCGGATGCACACCATCAAAGCGGTCATGGTGGCGACGCTCGGCGACTAATCCCACAGGATATGCGCCCTCGCGGCGCATATCCGTGATATCAGGAGAGAACATCATGGGTAAATTTAAATTTCCCACCGCTTATACCATCCTGTTTATTCTTATTGCCCTGGTCGCGGTGATGACCTGGATTGTGCCGGCGGGAAAATACCAAATGGCGATGAACGCCACGCTGGGAAAAGAGGTGCCGGTGGCGGGAACGTATGCCCCTGTGGACGCGCATCCGCAAGGGATTACCGCTGTTTTACTGGCGCCGATTGACGGCCTCTATAACCACGAAACCTACACCGCCGGCGCCATTGACGTCGCGCTGTTTGTCTTGATTATCGGCGGCTTTCTGGGGGTGGTGAATAAAACGGGGGCGATTGATGCCGGTATTGAACGGGTAACTATCAAACTCAACGGCAAAGATGAGTGGATGATCCCCATTCTGATGGCGCTGTTCGCCGCAGGCGGCACTATTTATGGCATGGCGGAGGAGTCGTTGCCCTTCTACACGCTGCTGGTACCGGTCATGATGGCGGCCCGCTTCGATCCGTTAGTGGCGGCGGCAACCGTACTGCTCGGCGCAGGGATAGGCACGCTCGGTTCGACCATTAACCCTTTCGCCACGGTCATTGCCGCCAACGCCGCCGGCATCCCTTTTACTCAGGGCATGCTGATGCGCGTACTGCTGTTAATTGTCGGCTACGTACTGTGCGTGTTTTGGGTAATGCGCTATGCGCGCAAAGTCCGCGCCCATCCTGAGCTTTCTATCGTGGCGGATAAAATGGAGGAAAATCGCGCTCATTTTCTCGGCAATCGCGCCAATACACTGCTGGAGTTTACGGCTACCCGGAAATGGGTGCTGCTGATCTTCGCCGCCTCTTTCGCGGTGATGATTTACGGCGTGGCGGTTCTCGGCTGGTGGATGGCGGAAATCTCCGGCGTCTTTCTGGCGGCGGCGATTATCGTTGGCGTGATAACGCGGATGGGTGAGGAAGCGTTTACCAGTACCTTTATCGACGGCGCGCGGGATTTACTCGGCGTGGCGCTAATTATTGGTATCGCGCGCGGCATTGTGGTGGTCATGGATAACGGTATGATTACCCACACCATTTTGCACAGCGCGGAAAGTCTGGTTTCCGGCCTCTCTACCACTATTTTCATAAACGTAACCTACTGGCTGGAAGTATTGCTCTCCTTCCTGGTGCCCTCCTCTTCCGGTCTTGCCGTATTGACAATGCCCATTATGGCGCCGTTAGCGGATTTTGCCCACGTACAGCGGGATTTGGTCGTAACCGCCTACCAGTCGGCCTCCGGGATTGTGAATCTGGTTACTCCCACCTCCGCCGTGGTCATGGGCGGTCTGGCGATCGCGCGGGTTCCCTATGTCCGCTATCTGAAATGGGTCGCGCCGCTGTTGCTGATCCTGACATTGCTGAATATGGCGGTACTGAGCATCGGAGCGATGATGTAACGAGCCAGATGGCGACGCGTCTTATCCGACAGGACTGATAAGCACAGCGCCATCAGGCACGCCGTCACCTTTTTTGATCGGCTTCTCATTTTCCTGCAAAACCGCCCGATTGATCCGCAATCGATGTGACAAATGTGATGAATTTCGCCAGTCCGTTGATATTAATAATAAAGATAAGGTGCATTTATGAAGGAATACGATGATTACTCCGCCAAAGAACAACAGCAACTGGCGGTTTGTCAGCGCCTGATTAGTGAAAAAAGTTACCTGTCCCAGGAGGAGATTCGCCGCGATTTACAAAATGAGGGATTTGAAGGTATCAGCCAGTCTACGGTTTCGCGCCTGCTCAAGCTGCTGGGCGCAATAAAAATCAGAAATACGAAGGGACAAAAGATTTATTCCGTAAATCCCCAGCGGCGACCTTCGCCGGATGCCGGACGTTCAATAGCCGAAATGGTCGTGAGCGTTGAACATAATAGCGAATTTATCCTTATCCATACGGCGGCAGGTTATGGTCGCGCCGTCGCGAGAATTCTGGATTACCACGCATTGCCGGAAATTCTCGGCGTCGTTGCCGGTAGCAGTATTGTCTGGGTCGCACCGCGGGTCGTTCAGCGCACGGCGCTGGTACACAAACAAATTAATTATTTGCTTAAAATGAATTTAAATTCATAAGAACCGTTTGCGACAAGTAAATCATGCATTAATTCGCTTGATCCCAAAACAGAGCTGAGTATAATCGCGGACAATTTGCCGGGAGGAAGCATGGTTCAGTGTGTACGACATTCTGTCTTACCGCGTCTGAAAAAAGACGCAGGCCTGCCGTTTTTCTTTCCGTTGAAAACCAATACCAAGCCCCTCAATTGAGGGGCTTTTTTTTGCCCAGGCGTCAGGAGATAAACATGGCTAACCCGCTATATCAAAAACATATCATTTCCATAAACGACCTCAGCCGCGACGATCTTAATCTGGTACTGGCGACGGCGGCGAAATTAAAAGCCAACCCGCAGCCGGAGCTTTTGAAACATAAAGTGATCGCCAGCTGCTTTTTCGAAGCCTCCACGCGTACCCGCCTGTCGTTTGAAACTTCAATGCATCGCCTGGGCGCCAGCGTAGTGGGCTTCTCCGACAGCGCCAACACGTCGCTGGGGAAAAAAGGAGAAACGTTAGCCGACACGATCTCAGTGATTAGCACTTACGTGGACGCGATTGTGATGCGCCATCCGCAAGAAGGCGCGGCACGTCTGGCGACGGAGTTTTCCGGTCAGGTGCCGGTGCTCAATGCGGGCGACGGTTCGAATCAGCATCCGACGCAAACCCTGTTGGATCTGTTCACCATCCAGGAAACGCAGGGCCGTCTGGATAACCTGCATATCGCGATGGTCGGCGATCTGAAATATGGCCGCACCGTGCATTCGCTAACCCAGGCGCTGGCGAAATTTAGCGGCAACCGTTTTTATTTTATCGCGCCGGACGCGCTGGCGATGCCGCAGTACATTCTGGATATGCTTGATGAAAAAGGGATGGCCTGGAGCCTGCATGGTTCTATTGAAGAGGTCATGGCCGACGTCGACATCCTCTATATGACTCGCGTACAGAAAGAGCGTCTCGACCCGTCGGAGTACGCCAATGTGAAGGCGCAGTTTGTTCTGCGCGCCAGCGACCTGAACGGCGCGCGTGAAAATATGAAAGTGCTGCACCCGCTGCCGCGGATTGATGAAATCACCACGGATGTGGATAAAACGCCACACGCCTGGTACTTCCAACAGGCGGGCAACGGTATTTTCGCTCGCCAGGCGTTACTGGCGTTAGTACTGAATAGCGAACTGAGTCTGTAAGGGAGAAAAACGATGACACACGATAATAAACTGCAGGTTGAAGCCATTAAATGCGGCACCGTGATTGACCATATCCCTGCGCAGGTAGGATTTAAGCTGCTGAGTCTGTTTAAATTGACCGAGACCGATCAGCGAATCACTATCGGTCTGAATCTCCCGTCTGGCGAGATGGGGCGTAAAGACTTAATCAAAATAGAAAACACCTTCCTCACCGATGAGCAGGTTAACCAACTTGCTCTGTACGCGCCGCAGGCCACCGTTAACCGCATCGACAACTACGACGTAGTCGGGAAATCACGCCCCAGCCTGCCAGAGCGTATTAATAATGTGCTGGTTTGCCCGAACAGCAACTGCATCAGCCACGCGGAACCGGTATCCTCCAGCTTTGCAGTGAAAAAACGCGCCAATGATATCGCCCTCAAATGCAAATACTGTGAAAAAGAGTTTTCGCATTATGTGGTGCTGGCCAACTAATTTGGGTTGGTTATGAGATCCCGGCTCCCTATAATGAGCGGGGACATTCTATTACCGCTGTAATTCAGGAGAAATCATGAGCAAAACTATTGCGACGGAAAATGCACCAGCAGCAATCGGCCCATACGTACAGGGCGTTGACCTGGGTAGCATGGTAATCACTTCCGGTCAGATCCCGGTCGATCCGAAAACCGGTGCCGTAGCGGAAGACGTATCCGCTCAGGCTCGTCAGTCGCTGGAAAACGTTAAAGCTATCGTGGAAGCCGCTGGCCTGAAAGTAGGCGACATTGTGAAAACGACCGTCTTCGTGAAAGACCTGAACGATTTCGCGACCGTCAACGCCACCTACGAAGCCTTCTTCACCGAGCACAACGCCACCTTCCCGGCGCGTTCCTGCGTGGAAGTTGCCCGTCTGCCGAAAGACGTGAAAATTGAGATTGAAGCGATCGCTGTTCGTCGCTAAGCGCCGGACGTTATCCCCGCCGGGCGGCGCAAGTTTGCCCGGTTCGGGGCACCAACAGCCATGGAGAGGCGGCAATGGTAAGATCGCGTTTTACCGAGGAGCAAATCGCCGATTTTCTGCAACAGTCTAAAAACGGCGTACCGAATAAGGCGTTATGCGAAGAATATGGATTTAGCAACAGCACGCTCCGTCGCTGGCAGGAGAAACATGCTGAAAGCATACGCCAGGAATTAAAACAGATAGAATCTACCGCGAAGATAGTCTTTTTATGCTTCATTGTCGCAGCCATATTGCTTACCCTTATGTTTCCTAAACCCACTGGCGCCTTAGCGATTCCTCCTTACTTAGTTTATTGCATTAGCTATATTCGCCGCTTTCGTCGCATATCCGCAAAACATATCCGGCGGTGGGACATCTCCTCCTCTCGTTCTGGCTCGGGGGCAGAGAATGTATTTTACAAACTTAGCTGGACATTCCTCTTTTTTATGCCTGCATATAGCATTCTACAGTTGCTTGAATAAGCCCTGAAATTTAAAGATAAAGCCGATCGCGTTAAACTTGTCGAGCTTTACGGGGTTAGCGATATCGGGGATTAAGCACGCTGGCGAATCCCCGACGAAAGTGTTTACTGCCAGCCATAACGTCTGCTGTAAAACCCTTTCACTAACTGGGTTAACGTCATATAGCCCGCCAGAATGGCAATCAGCCACGGGAAATAGCTTAACGGCAGCGCCTGCAACTGCAGGTAAGACGCCAGCGGCGAAAACGGCAACGAAACTCCCACGACCATCACCAACAACGTCATCGCCATCAGCGGCCAGGCGGCGCGACTTTGAATAAACGGCAGACGACGGGTACGGATCATATGCACAATCAGCGTTTGCGACAGTAATCCCACCACAAACCAGCCGGACTGGAACAAAGTTTGCGTTTCTGGCGTATTCGCATGAAATACCCACCACATCAGACAAAAGGTCAAAATGTCGAAAATCGAGCTGATCGGACCGAAAAAGACCATAAAGCGCCCCAAATCCGCCGGATTCCAGCGCTGCGGCTTTTGAATTTGTTCTTCATCGACATTATCAAACGGAATCGCTACCTGGGATACATCGTACAGCAGGTTTTGAATCAGCAAGTGCAGCGGCAGCATTGGCAGGAACGGCAAAAAGGCGCTCGCCACCAGTACGCTAAACACGTTACCGAAATTTGAGCTGGCCGTCATCTTGATATATTTCAACATATTAGAAAAAGTACGACGACCTTCAATGACGCCTTCTTCCAGCACCATCAGGCTCTTTTCCAGCAGGATAATATCGGCGGCTTCACGGGCGATGTCCACCGCGCCATCTACCGAGATACCAATATCCGCCGCCCGCAACGCCGGGGCATCGTTAATCCCGTCGCCCATAAAACCGACCACATGCCCCTCGCGTTTGAGCAAAGTGACGATGCGCTCTTTATGCATCGGCGTCAGACGCGCAAACAACGTCGTACGGGCGGCCAGCGCCGCCAGCGCGTCGTCGTTTAACCCTTCAATATCACTGCCAATAATGACATCGCCCGCATCCAGCCCAACCTCATGGCAAACTTTTGCCGCTACCAGCTCGCTGTCGCCGGTGAGAATTTTCACCGTAATTCCGCTCGCCTTCAGCGCTTTCAGCGCCGGCGCGGTGGTCTCTTTCGGCGGATCGAGAAAAGCAATATACCCTTCCAGGATCAGGTCAGATTCATCGATACGCTGGTAATCGCCCTCACGCGCAGGCAGGTATTTGGTCGCGACGGCGACCACGCGTAGCCCCTGACGGTTCAGCGTGTCGGTAACGCGTTTCACCCGGCGCAGCATATTGTCGTCCAGCGGCACAATATCGCCGTTGTGGCGCACCTGAGTACACACGTTCAGGATCTCCTGTAACGCGCCTTTGCAGACCAGTTGATGCACGCTCGAATCTTCGGCCACCACCACCGACATCCGGCGACGCTCAAAATCAAACGGAATCTCATCGATTTTCTGCCAGCGTCCGGAGAGCTGACGCGCGGCGGTTTCGTCTACTCCCTCCAGGACTGCCGTATCCAGTAAATTTTTTAGACCGGTCTGATAATGGCTGTTCAGCCAGGCGCAATGCAGTACATGCTCGCTGGGCTTACCAGAGATATCCGTATGATTTTCCAGCACAATTTTATCCTGCGTCAGTGTGCCGGTTTTATCGGTGCACAGAATATCCATCGCGCCGAAGTTCTGAATCGCATCAAGGTGCTTCACGATAACTTTCTGTTTCGAGAGCTTCACCGCCCCGCGCGCGAGGGTGGAGGTGACGATCATCGGCAACATTTCCGGGGTGAGTCCTACCGCGACCGAGAGCGCAAATAACGCCGCTTCCCACCAGTCACCTTTCGTGTAACCATTAATAATCAGTACTACCGGCGCCATGACCAGCATAAAGCGGATCAGCAACATACTGACGCGGCTAATTCCTTTCTGGAAAGCGTTCTGCTCGTTATCTTGTTCCGACACGCGCCCCGCCAATTGACCAAACCAGGTGTCGGCGCCGGTCGCCATCACCACGGCCTGCGCCGTTCCGCTCACGACGTTCGTCCCCATAAAGCACAGCGTGTCGCACTCAAGCGGGTTATTTTGCCGGGGCTCACGCGTCGCGGCGACTTTCTCGACTGGCAGAGATTCGCCGGTCAGCGACGCCTGGGCGACAAACAGATCGCGCGCCTGGATAATCCGTAAATCCGCCGGGATCATATCCCCCGCCGCCAGCTTAATAATATCGCCGGGCACCAGTTGATCGATGGGTAATTCCAGCCAGGCGTTTTCGCCATTTTCATTAATAACCCGCAGTACGGTAGCGGTATTGCTCACCATCGCTTTTAGCGCGTCCGCCGCTTTTGTCGAGCGCGCTTCCTGCACAAAATTCAGCAGTGTTGAGATACCGACCATCAGGGCGATAACGCCTGCGGCAAACAGATCCTCCGTGGCATAAGAAATGCCGCCAAGAATCGTGAGTAAGATGTTGAAAGGATTGCGATAACATACCCACAGATGCACCCACCACGGCGAGGGTTTCTGTGCCGGAAGGCGGTTTTCGCCATGCTTTTCACGCGCGCACGTCACCTCGGCGGCGTTTAATCCCTCCGGGTGCGTATCAAAAACGCGCCAGAGCGTCTCCTGCTCCATTGCCGCGACTTTCAGACAGCGCTCGCTCAGCGAAGGCGGGATAGTCGCATTTACCGCGGTCTGCGCGCCGGGCAGCGGATCGCGGTGAACCAGACGATAAGGCAAATGACGATTAAGCCGGGCAAAAAGCTGGCGGGTAATGGTTTTTAGCATAGGTAATCCCTCCGCGCCGAAGTCAGGCGCAGAAAATTCTTCAGGCGCGGCAAAGCCTTGCCCGATGAGCAATGTTTAAATAAAAACAGGGACGTTATTGTGTCACTGTCTTACACACCGGTAAGACAGCAGAGGCAGGCTTACCGGAAAAGGAAAATTCTCCATCGCGGGAGAGGGGTGGGTTCAGGGTCCATGTCGCCTCCGGTAAGTAAATAATTTGCGCCGCGGATTATACGCATAAATCCATAAGTTTTGTGGCAATTATGGCGGTACCATACCGTTACGTAATTAAACCAACGATAAACCAGACTTTGCCCATTGCCCTTCGCTTGAGTAAAGTTACTCTTTTTATCACCATCAGCGTCACGCCACGGGAAAACAGGATGCAAAACCGGCTCACTATCAAAGACATCGCCCGCCTGAGCGGCGTAGGGAAATCAACCGTTTCCCGCGTGCTTAACAATGAAAGCGGCGTAAGCGAACGTACCCGCGAGCGTGTCGAAGCGGTGATGAATCAACACGGTTTCTCTCCGTCCCGCTCCGCCCGTGCGATGCGGGGACAAAGCGATAAAGTGGTCGCTATTATCGTCACTCGCCTTGATTCGTTGTCTGAAAACCTCGCGGTTCAGACCATGCTGCCTGCGTTTTATGAACAGGGCTACGACCCTATTATGATGGAAAGTCAGTTCTCGCCGACGCTGGTAATGGAACATCTGGGCATGCTCAGACGACGTAACATTGATGGCGTGGTGCTGTTTGGCTTTACCGGCATCACAGAAGAGCTGATCGCCCCCTGGAAAGCCTCGCTGGTGCTGCTGGCAAGAGATGCGCAAGGTTTTGCCTCCGTCTGTTACGACGACGAGGGCGCGATTCATATCCTTATGCAGCGGCTGTATGAGCAGGGACACCGCAACATTAGCTTTCTGGGCGTTCCCCATAGCGATATTACCACCGGCAAACGTCGGCATGACGCATACCTGGCGTTTTGCAAAAAACATAAACTTCACCCCGTCGCCGCCCTGCCCGGTCTTGCCATGAAGCAGGGTTATGAGCATACGGCAAGCGTCATCATGCCGGATACCACCGCGTTAGTCTGCGCCACCGATACGCTGGCGTTGGGCGCCAGCAAGTATTTACAGGAGCAACGTATTGAGACGCTGCAACTGGCAAGCGTCGGGAACACGCCGCTGATAAAATTCCTGCACCCGGAGATCGTCACTGTCGATCCTGGCTATGCTGAAGCCGGACGGCAGGCGGCTTCGCAGCTGATCGAACAGATCAATGGCCGCTGCGATCCGCGCCGGATCGTCATTCCTTCTACCCTCGCCTGAGTGGCTGATTAAACGGAATATCACGAGTAATTTGTGATCGTCGCTGCGTTTCGGGAACGTTCCCATTTTTAAACCAACGTTGAAGAGATACTCTTGCGCCAACCCATAACATACCTCCTCTGCCATGAGGCTTTACGATGAGCAAAGTAAAACAAGCCGATATCGATCGGCTGATTGACCTGGTTGGCGGGCGCGACAACATCGCCACGGTGAGCCACTGCATTACTCGCCTGCGCTTTGTGCTCCACCAGCCCGCGAACGCCAGGCCAAAAGAGATCGAACAATTACCGATGGTTAAAGGCTGTTTCACCAACGCCGGGCAGTTTCAGGTGGTGATCGGCACCGAAGTCGGCGATTACTATAACGCGCTGCTGGAGACCACCGGCAAAGCGTATGCCGATAAAGAGCAGGCCAAAAAAGCCGCTCGCCAGAACATGAAGTGGCATGAGCAGTTAATTTCCCACTTTGCGGAGATCTTCTTTCCGCTACTACCGGCGTTGATCAGCGGCGGTTTGATCTTAGGCTTTCGTAACGTGATCGGCGATGTGCCGATGAGCAACGGCCAAACGCTGGCGCAGATGCATCCGGCGCTAAAAACGCTTTATGATTTTTTATGGTTGATCGGCGAAGCGATCTTTTTCTATCTGCCGGTGGGGATCTGCTGGTCGGCGGTGAAAAAAATGGGCGGCACGCCGATTCTTGGTATCGTGCTCGGCGTGACACTGGTGTCGCCGCAGTTGATGAATGCGTATCTGCTGGGCCAGCAAACGCCGGACGTCTGGAACTTCGGCTTATTTAGCATTGAGAAAGTGGGCTACCAGGCGCAGGTTATCCCGGCGTTATTGGCAGGGCTGGCGCTTGGGTTTATTGAAACGCGGTTGAAACGCATCGTGCCGGATTATCTCTACCTGGTCGTCGTCCCGGTGTGTTCGTTGATACTGGCCGTCTTTCTCGCCCATACCTTTATCGGCCCCTTTGGTCGTATGATCGGCGACGGCGTGGCCTTTGCGGTACGTTATCTGATGACCGGCAGTTTCGCCCCGATAGGCGCGGCGCTGTTCGGCTTCCTGTATGCCCCGCTGGTCATTACCGGCGTCCACCAGACAACGCTCGCTATCGATATGCAGATGATCCAGAGCATGGGCGGTACGCCAGTCTGGCCGCTGATTGCGCTGTCGAATATCGCGCAGGCCTCCGCCGTGGTGGGCATCATCATCTCCAGCCGTAAACACAATGAACGCGAGATCTCCGTTCCTGCCGCCATTTCCGCTTACCTTGGGGTAACTGAACCGGCGATGTACGGTATCAACCTGAAGTATCGTTTTCCGATGCTGTGCGCGATGATCGGCTCTGGTCTGGCGGGACTGCTCTGCGGTCTGAACGGCGTCATCGCCAACGGTATCGGCGTGGGCGGCCTGCCGGGCATCCTGTCTATACCGCCGCGCTACTGGCAGGTGTACGGCATGGCGATGGTTATCGCGATCGTGATCCCGGTGATTCTGACCACCTTTATCTATCAGCGTAAGCATCGTCAGGGCACATTACAAATTGTCTAATACTTCTTCGGGGCGCAGTTGCGTCCCAACGCACTTGCAGGAAACAACAATGACTATTCCCCTCTGGTGGCAAAACGGCGTTATTTATCAGATCTACCCAAAAAGTTTTCAGGACACGACCGGCAGCGGCACCGGCGATTTACGCGGCGTCACGCAGCGCCTTGACTATCTACAGCGACTCGGCGTGGACGCCATCTGGCTCACGCCGTTTTATATCTCGCCGCAGGTGGATAACGGTTATGACGTCGCAAATTATACGGCTATCGACCCGACCTACGGCACGCTGGATGATTTTGACGAGCTGGTCGCGCAGGCGAAAGCACGCGGTATTCGTATCATCCTGGATATGGTGTTTAACCATACTTCTACCCAGCACGCCTGGTTTCGCGAAGCGCTGAACAAAGAGAGTCCATACCGTCAGTTTTATATCTGGCGCGATGGCACGCCGGATGTCTGCCCGAATAACTGGCAATCCAAATTTGGCGGCAGCGCCTGGCGCTGGCATAGCCAAAGCGAACAATATTATTTACACCTTTTCGCGCCTGAACAGGCCGACCTGAACTGGGAAAACCCCGCCGTGCGCGCCGAGCTGAAAAAGGTCTGCGAATTCTGGGCCGATCGCGGCGTGGATGGCCTGCGTCTGGACGTGGTGAACCTGATCGCCAAAGATCAGGATTTTCCTGACGATCCGACGGGCGACGGACGCCGCTTTTATACCGATGGACCGCGCGCGCATACGTTTTTACGCGAAATGAACCGTGACGTTTTTACGCCGCGTAATCTGATGACGGTAGGCGAAATGTCCTCTACCACGCTGGAAAACTGCCAGCAATATGCCGCGCTTAGCGGCGACGAACTCTCGATGACCTTCAATTTTCATCATCTGAAGGTGGATTACCCCAATGGCGAAAAGTGGACGCTGGCAAAACCTGATTATGTGGCGCTGAAAGCGTTGTTCCGCCACTGGCAACAGGGGATGCATAACGTCGCCTGGAACGCGTTATTCTGGTGTAATCACGATCAGCCGCGCATCGTTTCCCGCTTTGGCGACGAGGGTGAATACCGGGTTCCAGCCGCGAAAATGCTGGCGATGGCGCTGCACGGTATGCAAGGGACGCCTTATATCTATCAGGGCGAAGAAATCGGCATGACCAACCCACACTTTACCCGCATCACCGATTATCGCGACGTGGAAAGCCATAACATGTTTGCCGCGCTACGCGCCGCCGGGCGCGACCCCGACGAACTGCTGGCTATCCTGGCCAGTAAATCCCGCGACAACAGCCGCACGCCGATGCAGTGGGACAACGGTAAAAACGCCGGTTTCACCCAGGGCGAGCCGTGGATAAGCCTGTGCGATAACTATACGGAGGTTAACGTCGAGGCGGCATTACGCGATGAAAACTCGGTGTTTTACACCTATCAAAAGCTGATTGCGCTACGTAAAACCCAGCCTGTACTGATCTGGGGCGATTATCAGGATCTCCTCCCGGATAGCCCATCAGTATGGTGTTATCGCCGCCAGTGGCAGGGGCAAACCCTACTGGTTGTCGCCAATCTGAGCGACCAGTGCCAGGAGTGGCATCCGCCGCATATCAAAGGACAATGGCAGGCGCTACTGCACAATTATGGCGAGGTCGCCAGCCAGCCAGCCGCGATGACGCTCCGCCCATTTGAAGCCATCTGGTGGTTACAACGCTAACGCGACGTCCTTATACGGATAAACGCCACAAACCTATTGACACGGGCTGTGGCGTTGCTCCAGGTTACTGACTGTTTTTGTTGAATAATTAATCAGATTTTTCTTGCTATCTTTTACAAACGCTACAGCGCCCGCCATCTGTACGCTCTGATTTTTACCTTGTTCTACATCAATAAAATTGCAAACATCCTTGATGCAAATCACTACATATAGACTTTAAAATGCACGCCGACCCAATATGTTGTATTAATTGACTACAATTGCTACAACACCTGTTCACTCGACACAAGGTGAATTGTGGATAACCTGGGTCAGGATTGCGGGAAGTCGTTGGAAAAGAGATGAATAAACCTGTTATGGCTTCCCCAGCCTCTGTGGATAACCTGTTCTTACAAATATGGAGTGATCATGACACCGCATGTGATGAAACGAGATGGCTGTAAAGTGCCATTCAAATCAGAGCGCATTAAGGAAGCCATTCTACGTGCAGCTAAAGCAGCGGGAGTCGATGACGCAGATTACTGTGCCACCGTCGCAGAAGTCGTTAGCAGCCAAATGAACGCACGCAGTCAGGTGGATATTAACGAGATCCAGACTGCGGTTGAAAACCAACTGATGTCCGGCCCGTACAAACAGCTTGCCCGCGCCTACATCGAATACCGTCACGATCGCGACATTCAGCGTGAAAAGCGTGGTCGTCTGAACCAGGAAATTCGCGGCCTGGTAGAGCAAACTAACTCCGCGTTGCTCAATGAAAACGCCAACAAAGACAGTAAAGTCATTCCCACCCAGCGCGATTTGCTGGCCGGGATTGTCGCCAAACACTATGCCCGCCAGCACCTGTTGCCGCGTGACGTAGTACAAGCGCATGAGCGCGGCGATATCCACTATCACGATCTCGACTATTCGCCGTTCTTCCCGATGTTCAACTGTATGTTGATCGACCTGAAAGGCATGTTGACCCAGGGCTTTAAGATGGGTAACGCCGAGATCGAACCGCCGAAATCAATCTCTACCGCCACTGCCGTTACCGCGCAGATTATCGCGCAGGTCGCCAGCCATATTTATGGCGGCACCACCATTAACCGTATCGACGAAGTGCTGGCGCCGTTTGTCACCGAAAGCTACAACAAGCACCGCAAAACCGCCGATGAGTGGCAGATCCCGGATGCCGAAGGGTATGCGCGTTCTCGCACCGAAAAAGAGTGCTACGACGCCTTCCAGTCGCTGGAATACGAAGTTAACACGCTGCACACCGCTAACGGCCAGACGCCTTTCGTGACCTTTGGTTTTGGCCTCGGCACCAGTTGGGAGTCGCGTCTGATCCAGGCATCTATTTTGCGTAACCGTATCGCCGGTCTGGGTAAAAATCGCAAAACCGCCGTGTTCCCGAAACTGGTCTTCGCTATCCGCGATGGTTTGAACCACAAGTTTGGCGATCCGAACTACGACATTAAACAACTGGCGCTGGAGTGCGCGAGCAAGCGCATGTATCCGGACATCCTCAACTACGATCAGGTGGTCAAAGTCACCGGTTCGTTCAAAACGCCAATGGGCTGCCGCAGCTTCCTCGGCGTGTGGGAGAACGAAAACGGCGAGCAGATCCACGACGGGCGTAACAACCTGGGCGTGATTAGCCTTAACCTGCCGCGCATCGCGCTGGAAGCAAAAGGCGACGAAACCGCATTCTGGAAACTGCTGGATGAACGTCTGGCGCTGGCGCGGAAGGCGCTGATGACCCGTATCGCCCGCCTTGAAGGCGTGAAAGCCCGCGTCGCGCCTATCCTGTATATGGAAGGCGCCTGCGGCGTGCGGCTGAAAGCGGACGACGACGTGTCTGAAATCTTTAAAAATGGTCGTGCGTCCATCTCTCTGGGCTACATTGGTATCCATGAAACCATTAACGCGCTGTTTGGCGGCGAACACCTGTACGACAGCGAGCAACTTCGCGCTAAAGGCATCGCGATTGTGGAGCGTCTGCGCCAGGCCGTGGATCAGTGGAAAGACGAGACCGGCTACGGCTTTAGCCTGTACAGCACGCCAAGTGAAAACCTCTGTGACCGCTTCTGCCGTCTGGATACCGCCGAGTTCGGCGTGGTGCCGGGCGTAACCGATAAAGGTTACTACACCAACAGCTTCCACCTCGACGTGGAGAAGAAGGTTAACCCGTACGACAAAATCGATTTCGAAGCGCCGTATCCGCCGCTGGCGAACGGGGGTTTCATTTGCTACGGCGAATACCCGAACATTCAGCACAACCTGAAAGCGCTGGAAGATGTCTGGGATTACAGCTATCAGCATGTACCGTATTACGGCACCAACACGCCGATCGATGAATGCTACGAGTGCGGCTTTACCGGCGAGTTCGAATGTACCAGTAAAGGTTTCACCTGCCCGAAATGCGGCAACCACGATGCCGCGCGCGTCTCGGTCACCCGCCGCGTGTGCGGTTATTTAGGCAGCCCGGACGCGCGTCCGTTTAACGCCGGCAAACAAGAAGAAGTGAAGCGCCGCGTGAAGCATTTAGGCAATGGGCAGATAGGTTAATCCTCCGTTTGCAATGCGTAAATGCCGGATGGCGGTGTAAACACCTTATCCGGCCTACAACCGCTGGCTATAGTTCCAATTTCATGAGTTTCCTCTAAGCAGTTGGTGTTGTAGCAAGGCGGCAAACGAACGAATCCCAGGGAGCTTACATAAGTAAGTGACCTGGGTAAGTGAGAGCGGCCAACGCCGCTACAGCGCCAAATGCAACGAGGAAACATGAACTTTCACCAATACTACCCCGTAGACATCGTTAACGGCCCCGGCACCCGCTGCACCCTGTTTGTGTCAGGGTGCGTGCATGAATGCCCTGGCTGCTATAACAAAAGCACCTGGCGGCTGAACTCCGGCCAGCCGTTTACCAAAGAGATGGAAGATAAGATCATTGCCGATCTGAACGACACGCGCATTCACCGTCAGGGGATCTCGCTGTCGGGCGGCGATCCGCTGCATCCGCAAAACGTACCGGATATCCTGGCACTGGTACAACGCATCCACGCGGAGTGCCCGGGGAAAGATATCTGGGTGTGGACCGGCTACAAGCTCGATGAACTCAACGCCGCACAGATGCAGGTGGTCAATCTCATCAACGTGCTGGTCGATGGCAAATTTGTGCAGGATCTGAAAGACCCGGCGCTTATCTGGCGCGGTAGCAGCAACCAGGTAGTGCATCATTTGCGTTGATCGCTAAAGCCGTTTGTTTGCATCGTGATAGACGGCTGAATGTTCTCGCTTGCCGACCGCAACAACAAACACAATCACAACTTCATCCCGAACCTGGTACACCAGACGATAACCGGACGATTTAAGCTTAATTTTATAGCAGTCAGGAAGACCGTTTAAACGGGCAGAGTCGATTCTGGGGTTCAATAGCACATCAGCCAACTTTTTCTTAAGCTGAGCCTTCATCGTATCGCCCAGCTTATGCCACTCTTTTAAGGCCCTCGGGTCGAATTCCAGTTCATAAGTCATCCAGACTAACCTTGATTCCCTTTTGCGGACTAGACAGCCTCTCCCGAACTGTCTGAATCAATGCATCTTCACTGTCGCTAAGAGTGACGGTTTTCACTGGCATGCGCCCCGTTTCCGCGACGTACTGGAACAGTAATCGCACGGCTTCCGTTGGAGTAATGTTCAGTTTTTCCAGCACGGCATAAGCCTCATTTTTGAGTTTGTCATCCAGACGGACGTTCAGCGTGGCCATTATGCCTCCAGTAGAATCGAATGTGTAATGCAGTTTAGCATTACATTCGCATTACATCGAATTCTGGATAACGCCTCTCAAAAACGACTCACGCACTCCATCGCGACCGTTTTAAATTGCGTAAAATTCTGACATGCGCAGAGGCGCGTCATGGCGCGTTCGCGCAGGAAAGTGACGAAAATATCGTAGATGGCCATCGCCTCTTCATATTCACTTTTGCTGATGGCGAGTAAAAAAATAACGTGCGCCGTTTCGTCACCCCAGGCAATCCCCTGCGGCGCGAGCACCGTATAAACCACCGTTTTCTTCGCCAGCAGCCCCAGCGCGTGTGGCAAGGCAATCCCGTCGCCTAATAACGTACTGACAATAGCTTCACGTTCAATAACCGAATCGAGAAACGCCGCATCAACAAAGCCTTCCTCGTGCAACTGATCGCACAGCGTTTTAAACAGCGTCTGTTGATCTATTTCCCCCTCCACGATGCGAAAATGCGAGGCATCGAAATATTTATCCAGCATCCACGGACGGGTTCTGTCCACCAGCACCAGCTTACCGATCTGCTCCAATTGATAGTCGGTAGGAAAGGGGGCGATCATGATAACCGGTTTATCTTTTTCGCCGATCCGCGCCGTGGAAATCACAAAATCCTCCACAATACTGTCCCGCGCCTCATAGTCGCGTAGCGTCAGAGTGCGGGCTATCTCAATCTGCGGGTATTTCCGCGCCAGTACCGCTTCAATCATCCGCACCATCGCATTACCAGCATCGCACACCAGCAGTACCTGCGGCTGCCGCTGGTAGCCAATGTTGTAACTACGTTCCAGCCCAACGCCAATATGCAGCACCAGAAAACCGATTTCGTTTTCGCTAATGGTATACGGCGTGTATTTTCCCCAACTCGATATCGCCGCCAACGTCATATCCCACGCCATCGGATAGTGCTGCTTAATATTTTCCAGTAGTGGGTTGGGGATCATGATCTGGTAGCGCACGCGGGTGATCATCGTTTTGATGTGGGTCAGCAAGTCCGCGTGAAGCTGTTTATCATTCAACAGGTTATAGTTGTACTGGGTATTAATAAAATTGAGGATATAGCGCACCAACGCCTCTTCATCATCGGCATTAATGGCGCTGGGGGCAATCTCCTGTACCTGGCGGGCGGCAATATGCACCTTCAGCCAGCTTACTTCCGGCTCCGACAGCGGCTTATCGGCCAGCTGTTGTAGTAGCTCCGCAATCTCATGCGCCGCATGGCGCACTTTTTCATCGACCTCCTCTGCCACGCATTCCGATAACGGATACCCCTCGCGAATACGCCGTACCGCCACCGCGCAGTACAAACGCAGAAACAGCTCGCTCTCATCGGTCAGGCGGATTTGACAATGAGAGAAAATATCCGGCAAAAGAGACTGCAGCCGTTGAGACAACTCGGTGTTCAGCGTGGTACTAACAATTAACGGATGGGAGGGCTCCTGCTGCGCCAGCGTCCATAAAAGGTCGGTCAGACAGGCGCGAATCGCCATCTCTCCGCCAAACAATTTCATGCCATGACGCGGACGCGTTTCCAGCGTCAGATGATAACGCAGCAAATGCTCGCGCACGTCCGCCATGTCGTTCTGCAACGTCGCACGGCTGATAAACCATTCATCTGCTAAATCCTCCAGCTTCAGCGAGAAGGCGGAGGTTAAAAAACGCGCCAGCAAATAGTGTATCCGCTCCTGGCTGGTGCGCGGACCGCGCGCCAGGGCGGGAGATTGCTGCGTTTGCAGGGATTGATAACGTGCCGGATCATCAATTTTGAGCTGATACCCGTTGCCGCGGCTGAGAGTAAATTGCGCGCCATGCGGCGTCAGCAACATGTTCAGCGCGGCGATATCCGCCCGAACGGTACGCGTGGAGACCGACAACCGCTGCGCCAGCTCGTCCTGCGGCAGCGTCTCGTTTTGCAGCATCGCAAATAGCTGCGCTAAACGTTGGTTGGGGAATCGCACGTCTCTCTCCTCATGATTAGCCGACACGCGACCGGACGATAGCGAGTAACTGACGCACATCGTCCGCACGGGTGTTGCCGCTCACCTTATCAATAATCGAACTATAAATGTGAGGAATGATTTTGCTTACACCTGCATCAAGGGCGATGTGCAGAATCTCGGCGAAGTTTTCCAGATCGATACCGCCCGTCGGTTCCAGCCAGAAATCATGGCGGGCGCAGGCCTCAGCTACCGCTTTATACTCGTCGCGACAGGTGAGTCCTCCCATCGGAAAGTATTTAACGGAGCTGCCGCCCATATCTTTGAGCAGCGCAATCGCCGTTTCTATGGGTACGATGCCGTCCGGCGCGCGGCTGCTTAGCGGGCCGGTGGAAATTTTCACCCGTCCCGGCGTGCCGGTCGGCGAGACAAGACCGTTCACCACCGTCTCATTTTGCCCCAGCAGCGCCCGGCTGGCCCCTACGCCGGTAAACACCTGGTTGACATGCTGCGGCTGTACCTGACGCGAGATTTCGCTCACCATCGCCGACTGGTTAGGATCGCCTGCCCCCAGTCCGACGGAGAGCGCATTATCGATAAGCGCCGCATATTCACGCATATCCGCGACTGCGCTTGCCACATCCGGATAGTTTTTGGAGAGCACGCCAACCAGCACATGACCTTCCGCCGCCGCGTAGATTTCCCGGGCGTTATCTTTCGAACTGGCCAGTACGTTCAGGCAAACGCGATCGCGGTAAAAGTTAGGGGTCAGTTTCATGCTTGTTTCTCCTGATTAATCACCTCGCCAATACGACGCGCCACAATCGCTAACTGCGCGCGATCGACGCTGCGGACATCCGCTTCAATAATCCCTTCGTTGGCTTTGTATCCGCGAAAGTAAATCGCGTATTCCCCTTGCTTCAGCGCGTCGACCAGGTCGCCTGTGGCGATGCCGGTAACGGCTTCATCAAACTTAATTTCCGTGCGCGCGATGTCGCGTCCGGCGCTGTCCCACACCACACGGGCGCTGACGCCGTTAAACGTGTTCAACGTGTCGATAAAGGGCGCCATTTTTTCTACCATCTCCGCGCCGCTCTCTTTTTGCGCCCGCAGGTACAATTCAATGGCGCAGGTCAGGCCAACAATTCCCTCTTTGCCGACCTTCATCGCCCGGCCAATGCCCGCTGACTGACGTTTTACCCACTCAACATACTGCGTTTTGCCAATCACCAGCCCGCTGGTCGGCCCTTCAATCGCTTTCGCGCCGCTATAGATAACGAGATCTGCGCCCACGCGGTAGTAGCACTGCAAATCTTCTTCCGCCGCCGCGTCCACAATCAGCGGGAGATTATGCGTGCGCGCCACCACCGCAGCCTGCTCCACGCTGAGCATACTTTTCTGTACACAGTGGTGAGATTTGATATAGAGAATAGCCGCCGTGCGCGGCGTAATGGCCGCCGCCAACTGGGCGGCGGAACATTCGTTGGCGTAACCGGCTTCCACCAGTTTGCCGCCGCCCAGCGCCACCATCGTTCCCACCGGCGCGCCAAAATTGACGTTGTGGCCCTTTGGCAGGACGATTTCGTTATTTTCAATCGGTGTAACGTGCAGGTTTTCCAGCAGCCAGTCGCTGTCCTGAACCAGTACCGCGGCAACCGACTGGGCAAGGCCCGCACTGGCGCAGGAGACTACCGTCGCCCCTTCCACCTCCAGCAATTTCGCAATGTACTCGCCGGTTTTATTCACCAGATCTTTCATCTCGAAATACTGATTCATTCCGGCCATCGCCGCGTCTACCACTTCCGGGCGCGGCGTAGAGACGCCGAGCGCCGTCATACGTCCGGAGGCGTTAATCACCTGTTTTAATTGATACTTCTCAAAAATCGAAGGCATGTTCCGCGCTCCCTTGTTCGGTCATATAGCCCTTGCCTGCGCGTATCGCGGCAAGCGGCGTCAGCAATTCTTCAGCCTGTAAGCTGTCGTTTTCCGCGTCTACCAACACGGTGGGCTGGCGTTTAAGCGTAAAGAGGGTCAGGTCGGCATCCAGACCCGGCTGAAGACGCCCTTTGGTTTTCAGATTCAGGCTATCGGCGGCATTGGCCGTCACGCACGCAATGACCTGCGGCAGCGACATGCCGATGGCGAGGAATTTCGACATCACATTAGCCAGCGAATGCACCGGGCCATTGATGCGGTTACGGCAGTAGATATCGGAACTGATGGTATGCGGTAAAATCCCCAGGCTAATAGCGCGTTTCGCCACTGCAAAGCTCAGGCTGGCGGTACCATGTCCGACGTCCAGACGCACGCCGCGCGCCAGCGCTCGTGTCACCGAGGCGCGCAGCTCGCCTTCCGGCCGAAGAATACGGTTCGGCTTACCGTTGTAACAATGGGTAATGATATCGCCCGCCGTCAGACGCTCCGCGATTTCGTCCAGATCCGGCGGGTTATTGCCAATATGCACCATCAACGGCAGGTTGCCGTTTTCTTGCTGCATGGCTTTAGCGCGTTCCAGCGGCGTGATGCCGTTAACGCCTACTACGCTGCTGCTCATCCGCGCCTTGAGGCCGACGATAAAATCCGGGTGGCGTTTTACCGCCTGCCGGACCGCATCGGCGTCAATATTGGCCATGTTAGCCAGCTCGTTTTGGGCAATAAGCCCAACGCGTGAAACATTCAATAGCGCATAAACGTCGGTGGTCGCCTGACGGGTCAGGGTGTAAAAATCGTCAATATCATCTGCGCCAGTGCTGCCGGCATCAATCACCGTCGTCACCCCCGTCGCGATGCCGATACTATCCGGCTCATCGAAATAAATCGGCGATTTTGGGTAGCAGTGAACATGAGAATCAATCCAACCCGCACTAACGTAACACTCGCCGCGCAGGTCAATGGTTTTCAGCGCCGGACCATCAACGTCACCCAACGCCGCGATTTTGCCATCTTGCAGGGCAATATTAGTCAACGTGTCATCGACCAGACGCGCATGGCGCAGGAGTAAATCAAACATCGTTCTCTCCTTTGCCGGATGGCGGCGCAACCGCCTTATCCGGCCTACAAATCAACAGTTAGCTAATCGCAACCGGGAAGATGGAACCGAGGATCATCGCGCCTAAAATCGCGCCGCCAGTAATCGGCTTCTGCCAGATATAAAACAGCAGCGCGCCCACCAGAGAGCCCAGACCAATAGGAATCGATGCCGTCATGGCGCTGAGGATAATCAACGGCCCCAGAAAACGGCCTGAAGTGTTACCGGCCCCCATCATGACGTCCGCTCCGTACGTGGAGTCGCTCTGATTGATGGTGAACTTACGCGCCAGAATAATGATGTAGCCAATCGCCAGGCCAATCACCAGACCGGTTATCAGCGAAGCGATAAAGTTCGCCACCGGGAAGACAAAGCCAGCCCCCAGCAGTAACGCCGGAACCCCTAAGCCCACGCCAGTCTGAATTGCCCCGCCGATATCCAGAATTCCGACCAGCGAACCTTCGATAATGCGGGCAAATAAAAAGCTGGCGCCGAAAGCGGCGACCGCGCCGTAGACGCCGGTATCCATCCCCGCTTTCAACATCGCCACAAAAGCGACTTCGTTAAATGCGCCGATACCGTACAGATAGTACATGTGCGTCCCGGCGAAAACGCCGGAGGAGAGCAGGCCAACAAAGATCGGGAACGACCAGTCGGCATACCAAAAACCTTTATTCTCTTCCATTGTGGCCTCCGTTATTTGCCGCTGAGCGAGTTGTGGATCAGTTCAAGCCAGTTCGGTACCGTCATGTTGAAAGACTCGATCATTTTCATGTCGAAGCCGCGGAAGAATCCGCTCAACACAAACAGCAAAACGATGGCGACCATCATCACTTTGGTGACATGGTTCCAGCCGCTCTCTTCTACGCCTTTGCCGATCAAAATACCCAGCACCAGCCCCGGTACGGCGTTCCCCATGATGAGCTGCGCCGCGCCGCCGAAAACGGTGGCCCAGAAGCCCGATTTTTTACCAGCGTCGATCGCCGCTAACCAGAAGATCACAGGCATGACGATGTTGACCAGCAGGTTTGCCGCCGGTACCAGCACCTTAACCGCCGTCACCTGTAGCGCTTCTGGCACGGATGAGGCGGTCAGGTTAAGGAACGTCACGACGATCATGCCGATGACGGCGCAGGCGATCGCCATTTTTTTCGGATCGTGCAGCGTCTCGCCGACGTTACGGTTTTTGATCATTAGCGCCGCCGCGCCCCAGTTAGGGATGATGCGGTGATCGACATCCTGGGTGAACGATCCGGCCGCCACAGACGACGCCCAGGCGTTAAAGAAGAAACCCAGCCCAAAGGAGAAGTGAGATGCCGGGTCGCCTTCACAAGAGTTGAGTTCGCCCAACGTACGGAACGCGCCCATCCCCTGCGTGGTTGGCGCGTGAAACATGCGTGCAGCCCCAGCGCCCACCCCTACGCCGACCAGCGCGCCGATAATGAGCGATTTAATTAGTATTATCAGGAACATAACTATGCCTTTTTAATAAAAATCAGCGTTTCGCGACGAAATCCACCCTGTCGAGATTGATGGCGGTCACGTTGACGGTCACATCCAGCTCCACGCTGTAAGTGCGTCGTTCCCGGCGCAAAAAGAAAAACAGAAAGGCCTCTTTACGCACCGACTCATGCGCCTGAACAATCCGCACATCCTGTGGCTCAATACGCAGTAAGATATACGGCGACTCTCTCATCACCGCCGACTGAACATGGTTCAGCGCATCGGCAAAGGCGCGTGCTTTGGCGTCGCCCTTGCCTTTTACTCTCACCGTGGTGGTGAATTGCTCTTTCATCATCAGGCGCCGTATTTCTTTTGCCACGCCTGCACCAGGCGCTCGCCGAGCTCTTCTTTATCCATAAAGCCGAAACCCAACACGTTGCAGCCTTCATTGATAGCGGTGACGCCTTCATCCACTGACCGCATTCCATATTTGGCTTTGTAGCCATGCTTGTTTTGCGCGGTGATAGCGCCCGCGCCGCCGCTGCCGCAAAATGAAATGCCGAAGGTGGCGTTTTCCGCTTTCATCACATCGCCCAGCTTCATGTCTGCCGCGACGCCCGGTACGACGACCGCGCGACCGCCCGCTTTTTCCACGCCTGCCGCTACTTTCTGGCCTTTACCCAGGCGATCGCCAATCACGACGGTAATCTGTTCCATTTTTTGCTCCTTAGAGGTTGTCTTTCGCGACTTCAAAATGTACCGATAATAGCCAGGCTTCTTCGTCAGGAAGGTTGCCAAACGCCGCCACGATTTCGCGGGCGAGCGCCATTGATTCGGCTGAGATTTCATCAAACAAGCTGGCATCGACTTCCGGTAAAGGCTCGCCGGTAATTGACCGGTGCGCCATCGCGCGAACGTGCGAGGTCAGCATTTGCGTCTGTACCGCATTGGGGACAATGTGATGCCGCCCCAGCAGGCCATCCACCTGCGTTAACACCTGTTCAGCCAGTTCGTTAATTCGCTCACCGGCATCGTGTTTTACTGCTCCGTTATCCACGCGTCTCACCCCGTTAATGGCAATGAGATAAAACTAGCGGTAAGGGTTAAAAGTTTGTAGCGAGTTATTTTCCACCTCGAAGTGGAAACGCGAGTGGGATAGGTGATCTGCGCCACAGAAAAGGCGGCATTAATGAATTATCGCCGGGAAAGTGTGAGATCTATCGCGGCATAAAGAGGAAATAGCGTGGCAGAAACAAACAATGACGTTGTCGTATAAAGTGAGAAAGTGTGATGGGTATTACATTTTGCCGGATGGCGACCTGCGGATAAAGCGAAGCCGCCATCCCACAAAAATTAACGATACTTCTTATGATACGTATTGCGGGTGGTTTTTAGCGCTTCCGCCGCCGCTTTCGCTTCTTTAACGTTACCTTCGTTCGCCAGCTTCAGCGCGCCATCAATTTGGCCGACCAGAATGTCAAAACCGTGACGAAAATCCTTCATTTCCGGGCTATCCGGCGCTTTATCTTCCAGCTTTGGCGGCGTAGCTTTTTGAGCATCCAGCGCGGCCGCGCGCATTTTGGTTAATGCCGCTTTCAGCTCAGGGGCACTATCCGTTTTCTCAACAACTTTCAGGTTATCATTGAGAATATCCATATTATCTTCAAGATCGGCAGCAAAAACAGCCGAACCGAATACCAGCGATGACACAGCAAGAATAGCTAACAGGCTTTTACGCATTGCTCACTTCCTTTTTTATTATTAACGATAAGTGTAATACCCTGAATAATTCGGGTCGCAGGCAGCCAACGCGCCTGCAGCCTGAAGTATGACGGGTATTATTGTCCGGCGATTTTCATCTCCGGTAACAATACCGAACCACACTGTATATTACTGCGCGTTTCAATATCATCACCCACGGTGACAATATTACGCCACATCTCTTTTAAATTACCGGCAATGGTAATTTCACTTACCGGGTACTGGATTTCACCATTTTCAACCCAGAATCCCGCAGCGCCGCGGGAGTAGTCGCCGGTAATACCGCTGACGCCCTGGCCCATCAGTTCCGTCACCACCAGGCCGGTGCCCATCTCTTTTAGCAACTGCTCAAAGTTCAGCCCCTGCCCGGCGATACGCCAGTTATGAATGCCGCCGGCATGACCGGTACTTTTCAGCCCCAGTTTGCGGGCGGAATAGTTGGTCAGCAACCATTGCGTCAGTACGCCATCCTTCACAATGTCCCGGCGCTCCGTACGCACGCCTTCGCTGTCGAACGGTGAAGACGCCAGCCCTTTTAGCAGATGCGGGTGTTCTTCGATGGTTAACCATTCAGGCAGAATTTGTTTGCCCAGCGAGTCGAGCAGAAAAGTGGATTTACGGTATACCGCGCCGCCGGCAATCGCCCCGACCAGATGACCAAATAGCCCTGTCGCCACTTCATTGGCGAAAATGACCGGCGCTTTCATAGTGGAGAGCTTGCGCGGCGACAGGCGGGATAAGGTACGGCGCGCGCACTCGGCCCCGACCCATTCCGGCGCTTGCAGATCCGCCATTGCCCGGCCGATGGTGTAAGCGTAATCACGCTCCATATCGCCGTTCTCTTCGGCGATGACGCAGCTTGAGAGCGAATGGCGCGTGGAGCAATATCCCTGCAACATACCGTGGCTGTTGCCGAACACTTTAATGCCGTAATGGCTGTTAAAACTACCGCCTTCGGTATTGGTGATGCGTTTATCCGCCTTTAGAGAAGCCTGTTCCGCACGCGCGGCCAGTTCAATGGCTTCGTCTGGCGTAACCTCTGCCGGGTGGAACAAGTCCAGATCCGGCGCGTCAAACGCCAGCAGTTCTTTGTCCGCCACGCCTGCGCACGGGTCCGGCGACGTGTAACGCGCGATATCCAGCGCGGCCTGCACGGTACGGGCAATCGCCTGCGGGCTTAAATCTGTCGAAGAGGCGCTGCCTTTGCGGTTCTGGTGATACACCGTAATACCCAGCGCGCCGTCGCTATTAAATTCGACATTCTCTACTTCACCATAACGGGTGCTGACGCTAATGCCGGTGGTCTTGCTGACGGCGACTTCCGCCCCATCCGATTTGCCTGAGGCTAACTCCAGCGCTGTCGAAACTGCTTCTTCCAGAATCTTACGCTGCGCTTCAACTTGTGAGATTACTTTCATTGCAAATGCCATAATGTAGAGAGAGTTTCTCTGAAGTCTAACAGAGAACCGTTTTTCAGTGCGCATCTTAACTGGTAACATTAGCCTCTTTTTTTAAGGAGCCTGACATGACAAAGCAGCCCGAAGACTGGCTCGACGACGTTCCCGGTGATGACATCGAAGACGATGAAATTATCTGGGTCAGTAAAAGTGAAATTAAACGCGATGCCGAGGAATTAAAACGCCTGGGCGCGGAACTGGTGGATCTGGGGAAAAACGCGCTGGATAAGATCCCGCTGGATGCTGATCTGCGCGACGCCATTGAACTGGCCCAGCGTATCAAAATGGAAGGACGCCGCCGCCAGTTGCAGCTTATCGGAAAAATGCTGCGCCAACGCGACGTTGAACCTATTCGCCAGGCGCTGGACAAGCTGAAGAACCGCCATAATCAGCAGGTGGTGCTGTTTCACAAGCTTGAGCATCTGCGCGATCGTCTGATCGTCGAAGGCGATGACGCGGTAGCCGAAGTACTGACCCTGTGGCCGCACGCCGATCGTCAACAGCTTCGTTCATTGATCCGCAATGCGAAGAAAGAGAAAGAAGGCAACAAACCGCCGAAATCAGCGCGTCAGATTTTCCAGTATCTGCGCGAGCTGGCGGAAAACGAAGGGTAATTGCCGTAAATGACCGCGCCAGCCTGTGGCGCGGTACAGGCAAATCCACCCTTTTTTAACGTCCGAGTAACTCCCGCTCGATCCGCTCGCGCGTTTCCACCGCCTGAACACTCATTTTTTCAGGATAACCAAACAGCGACGTGGTGATAATTGCCTCACCGCCCACCTTAAACGTGCGGTTTGCAAAATCCATTTCACGCAGCGCCTGGAATAGCGCGTCAAAATCAACCTCACCTTCTCCCAGCCCGATGTGCTGATGAATCGTCGCATTCACGCCAGGCGGGTTCATGATATAGCGGCAGGGAAGCGTGTGGTTGTGCGTATCGGCCAGCAGAACATGCGAAAGATCGGCCCCGGCATAGTTCAGCATCCTTGCGACGTCGCCCTGCCCTTTATCGTAAAAGAAGCCATGCGGTGCGCTGTACAGATAGGTCACGTTATCACTACGCAAAGACTGCACCATGTCGACCGTCTCATCGTTCAGTTCGCAGAAATCCCAGGGGTGAGACTGAATTTCGATTCGAATTCCCTCTCGTTCCACGATCGGCAGCAGTTCCTCCATGGAGCGATACCACATCTCTTCACAAATCTCCGGCTCATCCGGCGTCCCGGAAAGCTCGGTATTAATCACCTGTACGCCCATATCAACGGCAATCTCAATCATCCGCTTCCAGTTGGTTACCGCGGCGCGCCGACGCTCTTCATCGGGGCCGGACCAACGATAAACCACAATAAATGACGAGATTTCCACACCGTAGTTCTGCAAGGCGCGTTTATACTCCTGCATGGTATCGCGACCAGCTTTAGGGTGTTTATAAAACGGATTAATACGCGGGTGCGGCGACTGCTCAATATATTTATACCCCCACTCGGAAACCTGCCGTACCATTTGGGTAATGGGTAAATGTTTAATAACATCGACATCAAAAGCAATTTTCATTGTAAATACCACGCTGCGGAAACTGAAAACGGTCACCTGGAAATTAGCTGTATCATTGCAACAGCAATGACACGCTGCGATTAATTTGTTCCTCTATTTCCGCCTCACTCCAGGAAGCCAACTGGGAAGAAAAAGGTTCAAAAGCGTAAATACCGCGATATCCCATATTTTCCAGACGCTGCACCTGCTGGTAATTCTGCATTACATCCTTTTCACTCAGCATAATACGCTGCTCATCAGCCAATGCTTCCGTTGGTCGGGTGTCTTCCACACCGGACAAATGCACCAACCCGATAGCAGAAATATCAATGCGCGACGCAAACTCCTTTTCGGCCTCTTCGTACAGATGATGATGGAAGGTATCCAGCAAAACCTTAAAGGGGGAACCTGCTTCCCGGATCAGTTGCTGAGCCCAGACGGCAGAACGCAGCGAACTTACGCGGAATCCCAAAGGTTCAACCAGCCCCTGAATATCATACCGGGCAAAGAGATCGCTCAGTCGTTTTATTGCCTCAACCGTAACCTCCGGCGGCACAATCGTTCCATCATTCAGCGGACAAAGAACTAATGCCCGCGCGCCGACTCCCTGCGCGTCTCGTAATAATCCTTCCGTTTTTTTTACTACCTCCTCGGTCAGTTGGTTGAAGGGATAGACCGCATTAATTGTGACAATTTCAAGTCCATACTTTTCTGCCAGGTTACGCACCTGATTATAATTCAAGTCATCAGTAACGCTGCCGCTAGGCATATCATTACGCAATTCCACTTTATTAAACTCAAGACGTTTAACCAGTCGAAAGAATGCTTCTATACTTAGACCCGGTGCAATTTTCCGGTTAATACAAAACCGTGTTTTTTCGATATTCATTATTTTCTCCCTGAACGTATATGAGTGGGTAAATAACCGTAATCCGTTAGTACAATTTAACGTAGGGTGAAAAAACCGGCTTTATCAATCTTGATAAAAACCGGTTTAATTTAGTGATGAACATCACAGGCTATAAGGGATTTTTGAAGAATATTTGAAGCTATTTCTCGCCAGGCACTTTAAGAAACTGCACCAGGATGCCGCTGAATAAATAGAGCCCCGCCATAGTATACATCACCACGCCGGTGCCGAACCCTGCCAGAACGGAGACCAGCGCTGGCCCAACGAAATTCCCCAGGCCGGAGCCAAAGTTCACGGCCGAGTTCGCCGCCCCCTTCTTATCCGGCGCCATCATCGGCACCAGCGGCGTCATTGGCACAAAGCCAGCCAGCCCGGCTCCCCACAAACACATCGCCAGCATAAAGGCGACATAGTTATGCCCCCATATCATCGGCACCCAGTAAACAATCAGCGTAGCGACACCGGTCAGGATGCTGCCAAAAATCTGGATGGTTCGGCGAAAACCAATTTTATCGCCCATCCAGCCAAAGATAATGTTGAAGACCTGGTTAGAGATAAAGGTAATCCCCCAAATACTCGCCCATTCCTCAAGCGTAAAGTGCTTATCCAGCAGAAACAGAGGTAATACGACAACAAAACCATAGGTGCCAAGACCGTTAATAGTTTTGACAATCACCGCCAGACCGATCCGTGGCCGTTCATACATAATGGAGATACCCGCAGATAACTCTTTGAAGACCGGCGTCGTTCGCGGTTTCAGAATGAATTCATTGCGTTCCAGCACCAGCATGAAGAGAACCCCCAGCAGCGCAACGCCCATCCCGGCCCACATCACGTTGATATGCCCCAACGCAGGAATTAACGACGCCGCCACCACCGGCCCAATGATGGTAAAACCAAGGTTATAGACCACCCAAAACAGCGAGGTGCCGATCCCTTGCTGGTGATTATCCAACTGGATGGTCAGGCGTACCAGGAAGGAGTAACAGACCAGCGGATACCCCACGCCACGCAGCATATAGGTCACGAGAATGGCGCCAAAATCATGGCTGGGTAGCGCAAAGTTCAGAAACGCGACGGAAGCCAGAAGATAGACGATAAAACCGGTAACCATCACCTTTTTAGGACCAAAAACGTCCACACAGACGCCGGATAGCCAGGAGGTAATCGCGACCACAATCCCATACCCGGCAAAAATCTGCCCGATATGCGCCTGATCAAACCCCTGCGTATTTAACCAGGCAGATAACCAGCTGTTCTCAATACAGCCGCCCAACATAAATAAAAATGTTCCCAGGTAGCTCCAGATAAACTTACCTGGTTTTATATAAAATGTCTGGGGCAGCGTTGCCTGCATTTCTTTCATTTTATTACCCTCGGTATAGAAAAGCTCTCACACTTTCAGTGCGAGAGTTTATTCATTATTAACAGATGCAGTTAAAGATAAATATCGCTTGTTATTTTCACCGGCAGCCCGCTTTTTAATGATTGCTGCGCGGCAATAGCGATACGCTGGGCCAATAATGCGTCTTCGCCGGTACAGACAACCGGCGTATGATGCAGGACTGAATCAATAAAGTGTAATATTTCCGTTCGGTAAGCTTCGCGATAACGAACCGTGAAATCAGGAAGAGGATTTTTCATTATGCAGTGCTGGCTGTTGAAAACTTTCACCGTCGATTCACTAACGTTATCCGCATACGCCATCCCTTCTGAGCCAAAAACCTCCACCCGTTGGTCATAGCCATATACCGCCCGACGGCTGTTATCAATGAGCGCGTAGCCGCCGTTTCTGAAAGTCAGCATCACCGCAAGCGTATCAACATCATCAATATTTTTCAGGCTGGGATCAATCAGCGTATTGCCCTTAACATAGACTTCGCTGACTTCATCCTGCATCATAAAACGAGCCATATCAAAGTCATGCATGGTGAAGTCAAAAATCAGACCGCCAATACGTTTGATCAGATCATGGGGTAGCAGGTCCGGATCGCGGGAGGTGATTTTTATCATCTGGGGCCGACCAATCTTGCCGCTGCGCACCAGCTCAAAGACCTCGTGAAACTGAGGATCAAAACGGCGATTAAAGGCAACCTGCAGCGTCACCCCCTTCTCTTTCACTTTTCTCAGCACCGCCATTGAGGCCTGCTCATCCTCATTCATGCTGAGCGGTTTTTCACAAAAAATGTGCTTCCCCGCCTGCGCTGCCGCCGTGACGATCTCTTCGTGCATATCCGTTGAGGTGAAAATAAAAACTGCCTCTATATCATCACGCTGTAAAAGTTCCTGATAATTTTTATACCCTGAAGTTATATTTACCGAATAAAGCCAATCGCTCATCTCCTCAATAAAATAATCGGCGGCGCAGATAATATCTAATTGAGGCAGTAAATACATATTCTCAACATGCATTTTACCTACCCGACCGAGGCCAATAACACCACATCGAAGCTTTTTCATTCGTACCTCTTAATCTCATGAATAGTAAATTTAAAACCGCAAAAGAAAAGCATCCGTAATTCTGCGAAAAACGGATCGTTTTATTTTGCCGTTCTGAAAAGCAAACAATGCGTTGACGCTGTATCGTTCAGGTTGCAGAACAATAACCACACTTCTGCAACCTGAACGACGGCAAATTAATCAGTACTGCCGGGCGTGTCCGATATGTTCTTCAAGCATACGCGCTACCGCCTGGATACGTTCGCTACGGGATACCTGCGCCCCACCAACGCGCCACCAGCTCAGGTACTTATGCACCATCGTTTTGGGAAGCACTTTTATGTCTATCAGCGTGCTCACGGTCTGTTTACGAGCATCTTCCAACGCTTCATGCAGTTGTTCAATGGTGGTGACGCGATAGCTTTTACAACCATATCCTTCAGCGATGCGAGCGAAATCGACCGGGATAAACCCGCCTTCCTGACGACCGCTCTCCTGCTGATGGAAACGAAACTCGGTGAAGTAACTGTCCATACCGTGTTCCATTTGCAGATTATTGATACAGCCGTTGGTCATGTTATCGAGCAAAATGACGGTAATCTTTTTCCCCATCTGGACGGAAGTGACCAACTCAGAGTGCAGCATCATGAACGAACCGTCGCCCACGAAGCTGTACACCTCGCGCTCCGGCTGCGCCAGTTTGGCCCCCAATGCGGCATTGACTTCGTAGCCCATACAGGAGTAGCCGTACTCGACGTGGTAATCATTCTCGCCGCGGCTTTGCCAGACACGCTGGAGGTCGCCCGGCAGGCTGCCCGCCGCCGCCACCACCAGCGCGTTTTCCGGCAACATCCGGTTAAGCACACCCAACACGCGCGTCTGGGTCAGCCACGACCGCGTAATCTCATTAAACTCTTCAAACACCTTTTGAGTATCCATATGATCCTCAATTTCAGGTTTGAAGCCCTCTCCGCTATATTCCACAGCATAGACGCGCTCAACTTCCGCCATATATTGCGAGCGGACGCGGTGAATAGTCTCACCCCATTGCGAAGCATAATGCTCCTGGGCCAGCCGTTCGCTAAGCTGCGTCAGGGCGACGCGAGCGTCACCCTGCATCTGTACGCCATCCAGCTTGAAGACATCAAAGCGGCTAACGTTGATATTTAAGTAGCGCACGTCGGGATTCTGGAAGATCCACTTTGAGGAGGTGGTGAAATCGGTATAGCGCGTCCCTACACCGATAATCAGATCGGCCTCCTGCGCCAGCAGATTCGCCGCCAGTGAACCGGTTTCGCCAATCCCGCCGACGTTCAGCGGGTGTGCAGAACTGAGCGCTCCCTTGCCAGCCTGGGTTTCAGCAATCGGCAGATGACAGCGTTCGGCAAATCTCAGCAGCGCCTCTTCAGCCTGCGAGTACTTCACGCCCCCGCCGCAAACGATCAGCGGCCGCTGGTGGCGGCGAATCAGCGCAACCGCCTCGTTCAGCATCGGCTCCGTCGGCGCGTGACGCTCAAGACGATAGACCCGGCGAGCGAAAAAATAATCCGGATAATCCCAGGCTTCACCCTGCACATCCTGTGGCAGGCAAAGCGTCACGGCCCCCGTATCCGCCGGATCGGTTAACACCCGCATCGCGCTGATACAGGCGCTCATTAGCTGTTCCGGACGCGTAATGCGATCCCAGTAGCGGCTAACTGCACGGAAAGCGTCATTGGTGCTCAGCGTCAGATCGTGTTCTTGTTCAACCTGTTGCAAAACCGGGTCGGGTTGACGCGATGCGTACACATCGCCCGGCAGCAAAAGCAGTGGAATACGGTTAGCCGTCGCGGTCGCCGCTGCGGTGATCATATTGGCGGCCCCTGGCCCCACTGAGGAGGTGCAGGCATAAATCTGATGGCGACGCATCTGGCGGGCAAACCCCGTCGCGATATGCGCCATTCCCTGTTCGTTACGCCCTTGATGAACGCTAAGTTGGCCACAGTCCTCTTCCAGCGCTTGCCCCAATCCGACGACGTTCCCGTGGCCAAAAATGGCGAAAATCCCTTTTACAAATTTGATTTCGCTGCCGTCTACGTCGATGTACTGATTATCAAGAAAGCGCACCAAAGCCTGCGCCATGGTCAACCTGATTGTTTTCATGTACCCCACCTGCTTTTATCAACCGTTCGGCTGTCGTTGCCTGCTTATGCATCGCTTCAGCCCCAAAAACACAGAGACTTATCATAGGATCAAAATTTCCGTTCTCACAATTATATGGAATTTATATTTCATTTATGGGAAGGAGATCAAAAAACGGTTAAAAAATTTCGCCATTTAGGCGTATTTTTCATGAAAATGAAATTTATCTTCCATGTGCTTTTAAAAGAAATAAAACATTAATAATCAATCAATTAAAACAAAAAACACAACAAAAAACGATCATACGCGTTGCCCGGAAATGCCATTTCTGTGATCTTGTTCAAACAATAAATGAAAACATTATTTCCATTTTTATTGAAAATGAAATCACCAAACCTTAGTATGGGCAAAAATAACACCGTCTTCTGTTAGGGGATATGTCAATGAATAAAGCAGTCAGTAGTGAGCAAAAGCCGCTGGACGTTATCTGTCTGGGACGAGTCGCCGTTGATTTGTATGGTCAACAAATCGGGTCGCGGCTGGAGGATATGACGACTTTCGCTAAATATTTAGGGGGATCGTCAGGCAATGTTGCCTACGGCACGGCCATTCAGGGATTACGTTCCGCTATGCTGGCCCGCGTCGGCGATGAGCATATGGGACGTTTCGTTCGTGAAGAATTAAACCGCGTTGGTGTGGATACGCAGTGCCTGCTGTCGGATCGCGATCGTCTGACCGCGTTGGTGATCCTCGGCATTAAAGATCAGGACACCTTTCCTCTGATCTTCTACCGCGATAACTGCGCGGACATGGCGCTAACACCTGAGGATATCCGCGAAGATTACATCGCTTCTTCACGCGCATTAGCCGTCACCGGCACCCATCTTTCTCACCCCAATACGCGCGCCGCCGTTCTTAAAGCGCTGGAGTATGCGCAAAAACACGGGCTGCGGCGGGCACTGGATATCGACTACCGCCCCGTACTGTGGGGCCTGACGTCGCTAGGAGACGGTGAAACACGTTTCATCGCCTCATCACAGGTTACCGAACAGCTCCAGCAGGTATTGCGCCATTTCGATCTGATCGTTGGGACCGAAGAAGAATTCCATATCGCCGGCGGCAGTACCGACACGCTGACCGCCCTGCGGCGCGTCCGTCAGTTGACCCAGGCCGTACTGGTGTGCAAACGCGGCGCGCTGGGCTGCTCAGTCTTTGAAGGCAACATCGCCGATGACTGGTCGCAGGTGAAGATACATAGCGGCGTTCGTGTAGACGTTCTGAACGTGCTGGGCGCGGGCGATGCCTTTATGTCAGGACTGCTGCGGGGATACCTGAACGATGAAAGCTGGGAGCAAGCCTGCCGTTATGCAAACGCCTGCGGCGCGTTAGTGGTATCGCGCCACGGTTGTGCCCCCGCCATGCCAACCAAAAAAGAGCTGGACGACTACCTCGCGCGTGAACAATCCATCACCCGGCCAGACAAAGACCCGCGGCTGAATCACCTTCATCGGGTCACAACCCGTAAACAGCACTGGCCGGAGCTGTGCGTATTCGCCTTTGACCATCGCAAGCAACTGGTGGATATCGCAAATGAAGTCGGCGCCAGTGAATCCGCGATCCCTCCCCTGAAGATGCTACTGCTGGAAGGGGCGCGTCAGGCGGCGCTTGAGGCCGGTTTACAGAATAATAGCGGCATCCTTGCCGATACCACTTTTGGTCAGCAGGCGCTTAACGACGTGACCGGCCAGGGATGGTGGATTGGCCGACCGGTTGAGATGCCCGGTTCGTATCCGCTGAAGCTGGAACATGGCGATATTGGCTCTCAGCTTGTCAGCTGGCCGCAAGAGCACGTCGTGAAATGTCTGGTCTTCTATCATCCACTCGATGCAGAGTCGGTACGTCTTGAACAAGAGGCGCTCATTGACGAGGTTTACCGCGCCTGCTGCCAGTCTGGTCACGATCTGCTGCTGGAAGTCATCTTGCCGCGCGATGCGGCAGACCAAAATGAGCAATACTATCCTCAGATTGTGGAACGTTTTTATCAACTGGGAATCCTGCCGGACTGGTGGAAACTGCCGCCGTTAAGCCCAGATCGTTGGCGAGAAATCAGCCAGCATATTGAGCATTATGACCCTGAATGTCGCGGTATATTGATACTTGGCCTGGACGCACCGGAAAGCGAGTTGAAGTCAGGATTCGCCGCAGCAGCGGATATGCCCTGGGTGAAAGGTTTCGCCGTCGGCCGGACCATCTTTGGCGAACCGTCACGCCAGTGGTTAGGCGGCCAGCTTAACGATGAACAGCTCATCGCAACGGTGAAACAAAAATATCGCATGCTTATCGACTACTGGCGCGAATACCGCCCGGCACGTTAATGCCTGCCTCATCACGCCCCGTGTCTGCATCGGACAAGGGGCGTGTTCAAGGACGATTCCATGCCAGCTCTCACACAACATTCCACATCGATCACGCTGTTTCGCATCAGCGCCGCGATGTTTCTCAACTATCTGACTATTGGCATCCCGTTAGTCATGCTGACGCTGTACGTTCAGCAGCAGTTGCATCTGAGCGATCTGTTGATCGGTATCGCGGTAGGCAGCCAGTTTATCGCCACTTTGCTTACCCGGGGCGCCGCGGGTCGAAAAGCCGACACGTCAGGCGGACGTCGGACGGTTATCACCGGTCAGTTCTACTGCGCCGCATCAGGTCTGCTGATGCTGGTCAGTCTAATCGCTCACCCGGTTCCGCTGCTCGCATGGGCCATACTGATTGTTGGTCGTGTGCTGCTGGGCATCGGTGAAAGTTTCATTTTGACCGGTAATTTAACCTGGGGGATGTGGCTGGCGGGCTCGACCCACGCGGGTCAGGTTATTTCCTGGAACGGCATGGCAACCTACGGTGCGCTGGCTATCGGCGCGCCGCTGGGGCTGTCGCTTTACGCCAGGGCCGGCCTGGCGCTTCCGGCGCTCCTCGTCGTGCTGTTGCCGATCATCGCCAGCGGAGTCATCTATGGCATTCCGGGGAATATCCCAACAGCCCGTCCCCGCGTGCCAGTGCTACGGGTAGTCGGCCTGGTGTGGCGGCCCGGAACAGGGCTTGTGCTCCAGGGCATTGGTTTTGCCACCCTAAGCGCGTTTACCGCCCTCTGGTTCAACGAGCGTCACTGGGATAACACCGGTTTTGCGATGACGCTGTTTGGCATTGCGTTTATCGCTGTCCGTTTTTTCTGCGCCAAATTTCCCGACCGTTACGGCGGCGCCACGGTCGCAACCTTTTCACTACTGGTAGAGGGGACCGGACTGGCGGTAATGTGGGCCGCCCCGTCAGCAGGCGCTGCGCTGATTGGCGCGGCGATTACCGGCTGCGGCTGTTCGCTGATGTTCCCATCGCTGGGCGTAGAGGTTGTGCGCAGAGTGCCACCGGAGATTCGTGGTACGGCCCTCGGCGTCTGGTCAGCGTTTCAGGATCTGGCCTACGGATTTACCGGACCAATAGCGGGCCTGCTGACGCCGTTTATCGGCTATCAGCAGGTCTTTCTTCTGGCCGCGGCCTGCGCGCTGCTGGGCGCGGCGGTTGTCCATCTCCTGCTGCGGCAACATTAAGCTGTTAAGAAGGGGCGAGTCTTTTCCGCCCCTATCGCAAAGACTTCGCTGGCCGCCATCTGCCAGTAGCCAGGGTTAAACAGTTCCAGCGAACAGATCCCCTCATAGCCCTTCTGCACTAGCTCATGCGTGATCTCATGCAGTGGGATCACGCCGTTGCCAGGAAACAGACGATGGCAATGCTCCAGCGTTGCCAGCGGCAGATTATCGGCGTCATCAATATGGTAAACGAAGATCTTTTCCACAGGGATCTGGCGAAGCGTGGTCAGATCCCGCCATTGATCGTGCAGGTAAAGATTAAAGGCATCGACGACCAGCCCGACGTTACTGCGATCGACCGCATCTACGATCTCCATCGCCATGGCAAGACTGCGCACACAGCATCCTGCGGAACCGATCGGCTCAAAGGCCAGCCGCATCTGGCTTTCTTCCGCCACTGCCGCCATCTCGCGCAGACGCTTCACTGAATCTTTCACCGTTTCCCCTGGCGGAAAATTTCCCCCCTGACGAATGGTGGGCACCACAACCAGACAATCACCCCCCACCACTGAGCCAGCATGGCAGGCGAAAGCCAACTGCCGCCGTTTCTCCGCCCAGCTTTCGCTATCACAAAACGTAATGTCTTCCAGCGAATTGTAGCCCCAGGGCTTAAGGTGGCCGACGGCAAAAATGTCTGCCAGCTCGCTTAACGTATGTTTCTGCAACCACTCCTGCAACATATCCAGACGGATTTCGATGTAGTCATAGCCAAAACGTTCCGCCAACACAACATCCTGTGCCAGCGTGGAGTTTCGCATACAGGTCGCTTCATTAAATCCCAGCTTCATCATTCAGATCGACTCCTGCCGCCATAGCAACGTACTGGCGCCTGACGGCGGCAGCGTTAACGCGATTTCTTTATCGCCATCCAGCACCCGGCAACGCCTTTCCTGGACATCGCGGTTATACACCACCAGCACACGCTCGCCGTCGGGATTCACAAATCCCACCTCTTCCAGAAGATTATCGTAACTTGAAGAAAGCATGACCCTCGCCCCCGGACGCACATAGCGGCAGAAGTGGCCAATACCATACCAGGAGTGGTTACGCCGCAGCACGTCGTTTTGCGCATCGTATTGAATGGGCGCTTCACACAGATTACCCTGATGATTCGGCCCCCCCTCACTGTTCAACAGCAGATTCCAGTCGATAAACCCGCTACAACCCGATTTGAAATTACCAATCATGTCATGGAGATAGGTATGCCAGTGGCGAATCTGGCTACCGGCATCGCTCTCCATTGGCACACAGCCTTCGGAAAACAGGAGTTTTTTATCCGGCAGGCACTGGGCCAGATACTGTATTTGCGAAAAATGGTCGCCGGTATACCAGTGGAATGCCAGCCCGTTAATTCCCTTATAATTAGCTTCGTCAGCAAAGGCGAGTTCAGCCCAGTCCACCAGGCCATCTTTATCGTGATCCCAGATATAGATCTCCATCTCATCCATACCCTGCCGGGCGAGGCGCGGACGCAGATACTGCACGGCAAAGGCTGTCTCCTCTTCCACGCTATACAGACAGGAGTCCCAGGTTTTTACCGCCACCGGCTCATTCTGCACGGAGAGCGCCTGCACATTAATGCCGTGGCGGCGGTATTCCAGCAGGTAGTTGATAATGATATCGGCCCAGTCGGCGTAGCATTCGCGCCGCAGCTTGCCGCCACCGTTCATATCGTTATTAGTTTTCATAAACGCCGGCGGACTCCACGGCGAAGCCATCAGCTTCATGTGTGGATTTAACCGCAACGCCCCGGAAATCAGCGGTATTAAATGCGCTTCATCGCGGGAAAAGGAGAGCCGTCCCTGCAGCAGGTCAGCGCTGGAATCGACATACGCGTAATTGCCCAGGGAAAAATCACAGCTCTGAATTGGCATCCGCGCCAGAGTGTAATTATGTTCCTGAGCAGAAAAATAAAGGGAAAGAAATTGCGCCTTCGTCTTTTCGCTCATGCTGTTGAATACCACGCCCGCACCTTCGGTAAAGCTGCCGCCGAATCCGTCAATCTGCTGTAACGTGTGGCGCGGTAAGACGCTGATTAATTCACTGCAATCACGCTGACGATGCGAAAAAGAGACCGCACGCTCAACAAGGAATTGCTGACGATACGGATCGGAAGAGATGAGTCTGCCTTTCATAGGGAAGTTCCGGATAAAAGAAGATAATAAATTGTGATATGCCGGATAGGACGCTTAAGCATCGCTATCCGGCAGAAGGTTTTAATACGCGGAAGGTTTATTTGTAGAAATCAGGTTTTGAGGGTAATTCAACAATCTCGGTATTCCCTGTTTCCTGAGACTTCACGCAGGCATCAGCGGTAACCGCAGCCAGATAACCATCCCATGACGTTGGGCCTGCCGGCGGCAATCCTGCGTTCAGGCGATCGAAGAAATCCTGGAACTCAATGTCGTAGGCATCAATAAAGCGCTGTTTCCAGTCAACCAGGATATCGGTGCTATACTTCGCCGCTTTCCGTACCGCGGCGCTGGCGACGGTTGGCAGCTCCGCCATTCCTTTCTCGCCGGTAACATCGCAGTGAATGTCATAGCCATACTGGCAGTTCACAAACACTTCAACCACAATATTGATGCCGGAGGTGGTTTCCATTACAACCAGCTGCGGATCACGCAGAGTGGTCACCAGGCTGGACTGACGCGGGAAGTAAACCTTAACGGTTTTATAATCTTCGTTAAGCAGCCAGTGCATAACGTCAATTTCATGAATCAATGTTTCATAGATAGCCTGTGGCGTTTTGTATTCTGGCACCGTGCTGGCATTGTAATGACGTCCATGAACCATTAATGGCTGACCGATTTCGCCGCTGTCGATAATATTTTTCAGCTGAACGTAACCTTTGTCGTAGCGGCGCATAAAACCAATCTGCACCATGCGCTTACCATTTTTCTGCTCTGCTTCAATCACACGCTGACAATCCGCAGCCGTCACCGCTAGCGGTTTTTCACAGAAAACATATTTGTTAGCATTTAGCGCGGCAACGGCTACATCGGCGTGCGCCTCATTTGATGCGGTAATGATGACCACTTCAACGTCTTTATCATTAATCAGATCGTGATAGTCATTATAATCTTTGGCTTCGATCGCATACTTATCCAGCGCCGCCTGCGCCCTACCCGCGACGATATCACATACGGCAACAACCTCTACACCCGACACGGTGTTGGCCAGACGTCTTAAGTGATCGGAGCCGATCATGCCGATACCTACAATACCTGCTTTTAAAGTCATTTTCTGTTTCCTTTTCAATTAAAGATAATTTTTCAGTAACTCATCAATATGCTTTTTACCTTTTTGCGCATATTCCAATGGGTTATATTTCTTAGGATCCTGCTCGGCCTCAACAACAATCCAGCCAGAATATTGATGCCCGACCAGATAAGCTAATACGGATTTAAAATCAATATTTCCATCGCCGGGGACGGTAAACACACCATCAAGGAAAGAATTGAGGAATGATTTCTTCGCGAGGCGACATGCTTTGAGTTTTTCATTACGCACATCTTTAAAATGAACGTGTTTAATACGATCAAAATGTTTACTCAGTAGCGGCATGACATCGCCGTCAGAAACATATATATGCCCGGTATCAAACAGCAGATGTACAAATTGCGGATCGGTATTCTCCATGAGTCGATCCACTTCTGGCAGAGTCTGCACACCGGTGCCCATATGATGATGGAAAGCGAGCTTCAGCCCGTGCGCATTGGCAATCTTCCCAAGCGCATTAAGTCCTTCGCATAAAAGCTGCCATTCGCTGTCGCTGAAGTTAGGCTTCTCTGTATAAACGCACTTATCGATAATGCCTTGAATACTATAAGTTTGTTCAGAAACAACGGCGACATATGCATGTATTGCCTGCAAATAAGCACAATGCTGTTCAAAAGCATTCATCGCAGATGCAATACCATCGCGAATAATAAAGGAAGAAAACCACTGGCCTGGTATTTCCAGTCCGCGAAGCATTAACTCTTTATTTAACTCAGCAGGATCCTGCGGATAACAACCGCCAACTTCCGTCCCGGAAAAACCGGTGAGCGCGGCATCACTAAGTATTTGTTTATATGTATTTTCTTTACCAATCTCAGGAATATCATCATTGCGCCAACCGATAGGCGCAATCCCCAACTTAATGCTCTTTTTTACATTGTACATGTTGCTGGCTCCCACTTAATGAAACGCTTTTACTGCATACCGCGATGCAAATTAACCTTTGATGGACAACATATTACTTTTTGTAGCCTGAAAAACTTTATCTATCCTGGTTGAAGAAGTGGGATAAATGCGTCAGGTATCACAAAAAAATCATCACTCTTTAATGATATTGCCAGACTTTTCGCGCTATAGATAAACGCATAAAATATACCGACAAATAAAAAAATGGCCGCAGTATTGCGACCATTCTCATGACGATTAAATTTTAGCAAGCATTAATATTCAAATAATAAATAATTAGCTTTACGATAGTCCTTGCGATATTGACCGGGCGTTTTCCCCACTTTATTTTTGAAGTAATTTTGAAAATGACTAAGGTTGCTAAAGCCAACACGATAGGCAATAGAGGTGATCTTTTCGCGCCCGCCTTCATCCGTGGTTAGTAACGATTGCGCCTCCCCCAGCCTACGTTTTATCAGGTAATCCATCGGTGAATAACCATAGCGGCGTTTAAATTCATGGGAAACATAATAAGGACTGACATTAAATTTCGTCGCCAGTGTATCCAGCCGAATTGGCTCATAGAAATTGCGATCAATATAGGATTTTATTGAATCAAGTAAATTTTCATGGCGCTGTATGGCATCGTTACCTGTGCGCAATAAGACATTTCCCTCAATGTATTTGAGTACTACCTGGGTCAATAGCTGCGCCATTGCTGGCCCTTCTACCGCATGCTGATTAATAACGGTAAACACGGAGCTCATCAGTTTTTCCACCGTCGCATAATGGTGATACAGTGGAATAACCGGCACAATATCATCCGGTATTAGCGCATTCTCACGTAGACCCGGACACGAAATATTGTTAATCCCACAACAAATAGTGCCAATTGGCCGCCCGCTTTCCAGATACTCATCATGCACCACCTGGCTGTTATAAATGACCAGGTCGCCTTTACGAACCGGGTAGATGCGATCGCCAATGAAATACTCTCCGTCTCCTTCGGTGATAAGAATCAGTTCAACGGTCTGTGGGTGCATATGCATGAACCGGACAAACGGACCATTGCTCTCACTGACCTGACTCACATACGCCAACTGGGGCTGAGCCTTATTCTCTCGTTCTGAAGGACAGAAGCACAAGCGCATGATTTACCCTCCAATATCCGAAACTGTGGTGCCGAAACACCCCTGAAATTTGAATTTTTATACCACATCAAATGAAACAAAAATGCTATATAGATCATAATTTTTTCCAAATCTTTCCTCGTCACAACAGACAACCATTGATACCGCAACAAATAAAAACAATAAAAATCAATAAGTTAATTAGATTTTTGGTTTCTTACTGCACATACCCTCGTATAAAAATCAGCCGTCAAATTTTCAAAATAAAATTTCATAAAAATAAATTTGAAATTTTTAATCCTAAAATTTACATTGAATACGGTATGCGTTTTAGGCTGAAGATAACCAGGCTTTCCTGTGACCGCTCAGTCAGAACGTCGTCAACATCGGTTTAAGAGGATAAAAAAGAGATGGAAACAGTCGGCAATTTTATTCATGGTAAAACGACACTGAGCAGCAGCGGCGAGACGCTACCGGTGACTAATCCGGCCACCGGTAAAGTAATTCGTCAGGTCACCCAGAGCACCCGAGAGGAGATGCTGGCGGCAATTCAAAGCGCACATGAGGCTTTTCCGGCATGGAGTAAAATGACTCCGCTACGCCGGGCACGTATCCTTTTTGAATTCAAAGTATTACTGGAAAAGCATCGGGACGAACTGGCGGCGCTGATCGTCAGCGAGCATGGCAAGGTCTGGTCAGATGCGCTTGGCGAACTGACGCGCGGCATAGAGGTTGTCGAATTTGCCTGCGGGATCCCGCACCTCAGCAAAGGAGAGTACTCCTTTAACGTCGGCTCAGGCGTTGACAGCTTTTCATTAATGCAGCCGCTTGGGGTTGTGGCAGGCATCACACCGTTTAACTTCCCGGCAATGGTGCCTATGTGGATGTTCCCGGTTGCTCTGGCTTGCGGCAATACCTTCGTCCTGAAACCGCCCGCACTGGTGCCGTCCGCATCGTTACGTATGGCGCAGCTTCTGCAGGAGGCTGGCCTGCCGGACGGCGTGTTTAACGTTGTTCACTGTGGCAATGAGGCGGCTAGCCTGTTGACCAGCGACCCTCGCGTACAGGCCGTCAGCTTTGTCGGTTCCTCCGCCGTCGCGGAACATATCTATACCACCGCCAGCGCCCATGGCAAACGCGTACAGGCCTTCGGGGCCGCCAAAAATCACGCAATCGTCATGCCGGATGCAGACCTGGACGCCACCGTCAACGCCATTATGGGCGGAGCATTTGGTTCCGCGGGCGAACGCTGTATGGCGCTGCCGGTAGTGGTCGCGGTGGGCGATGAAACGGCGGACCGTCTGATCGAACGCCTGAAACCGCTGATTGCGGCGCTACGTATCGGCCCGGGAGAGCTGCGCGGCAAAGATGAAAATGAAATGGGCCCGGTTGTTTCACGTGCTCATCAACAGAAAGTGTTGGGTTACATCGACAAAGGAGTTAGCGAGGGAGCAACTCTGGTCATGGATGGCCGCAACTATAGCGTGGCGGGATATCCTGAAGGCTTTTATGTCGGCGGCACTCTGTTTGATAACGTCACGCCTGAGATGACCATCTGGCGTGAAGAAATTTTTGGCCCGGTTCTCGGAATTGTGCGCGTCCCGGATTATGCCACCGCCATTAGCACGGTAAACTCCCATGAATTCGGCAACGGCAGCGTGATTTTCACCACCAACGGTCACTATGCGCGCGAATTCGCCCAGTCGGTTGAAGCTGGGATGGTCGGTATTAATATTCCAGTTCCGGTTCCGATGGCATTTCACTCTTTTGGCGGCTGGAAGCGCTCGGTGTTTGGCGCCCTGAACGTCCATGGGCCGGATGGCGTGCGCTTCTATACCCGGATGAAAACCGTTACCTCGCGTTGGCCGAACGGACAGCAGATCGTATCGGAGTTCAGTATGCCGACTCTCGGTTAATACGCTTTCAGGAAGGAGAAGATTATGGCCAACTTGCTGAGTACCTGTACCTCTGAGTCGGGAAATATCCAACACATTTCCCCTCAAAATGCAGGCTGGGAGTATGTCGGTTTTGATGTCTGGCAGTTGAAGGCTGGAGAGTCGATAACCCTGCCGTCCGATGAGCGTGAACGCTGTCTGGTGCTGGTTGCCGGGCTGGCCAGCGTTAAGGCCGCCGACAGTTTTTTCTATCGGATTGGTCAGCGCATGAGTCCGTTTGAACGCATTCCGGCTTATTCGGTTTACCTCCCCCATCATACGGAGGCGAAAGTGACAGCCGAAACCGACCTTGAGCTGGCCGTATGCAGCGCGCCGGGATTCGGAGAGCTTCCGGTACGTCTGATCTCGCCACAAGAGGTCGGGGTAGAGCATCGGGGAAAAGGGCGCAATCAGCGCCTGGTGCATAACATCCTTCCTGATAGCCAGCTCGCCGACAGCCTGCTAGTCGTTGAAGTGTACACTAATGAAGGCGATACCAGCTCCTGGCCCGCGCACAAGCACGATACGGCAGTTGAAGGCCAGGAGACCTATCTGGAAGAGACGTACTATCACCGTTTCAATCCACCTCAGGGATTCTGCTTACAGCGCGTCTACACCGACGATCGCAGCCTGGATGAATGTATGGCGGTCTATAACCGGGATGTAGTGAAAGTACCTAAGGGCTACCACCCGGTTGCCACCATCGCGGGTTACGATAACTACTATCTGAACGTGATGGCCGGCCCGCTACGAAAATGGCGTTTCACCTGGGAAGAGAACCACGCGTGGATTAACTCACCAGACTACCCGCGATAACACTTCGTTGAGTGGTACTTTGCCAGCCGTCCTCTGCGGCTGGCTTTTTTATTCAACTCTGCGCCACACACGCTCATAAGATCGCTATCCGCCTGCTCTTAAATTATTTCCCTGTTTTGTATATAGCGTATTTACGGCACGGCCCCCACCAGGAATACGCAATAAAATAATGATGCAGAAGAAGACTTACCCTATTTGCCGATATTATTATGGATCAATTAGTTACGTAGAGGTGGTAAACACTGGGGAGGTTTCAACAGGGTATATCCTGTGCGCACTCGCTGGAGGGAGTAAAGGTTGTGTAACCAGCGGAGAATATCTCTGGATATTCTCCGCTAATATTGGAGAGGTATCAGGCTATTACATCGCGACGTTTCCCCTGAATTTCACGCAGCTTGTTCTCGGCCAGCCGTTCAATTTCTGTTAGCGGCACCCCTTTTGTTTCCGGCACATAACGAGAAATAAAGACATAGCAGACCAAATTAAAGACGACAAAAATCCACATCGAGAAAGCGCCGCCGAAGGTCTCCTGCAGCCAGGCGTTATCATTTATGACCGGGAACAACAGTGAGATGAGGAAGTTGGCTATCCACATCAGGCTCACCGCCAGCCCCATCCCAAAACCTTTTATCTTTTCAGGGAAAACCTCAGAAATCAGTACCCATGCGCCAACGCTCCAGCTGACGGCAAACAGCAGCATAAAAAACAGGATGCCAAAGATGGTAATGTAGCCTGTATCGTGGGTGTACAAACCGTATGACGCGATCAACAGGCCGACAATTGAGCCGATGGTACCAATTTTCATAATCGGTATACGGCCATAGCGGTCGAACAGGATCATGCCGATAAAACTGCCCACCACATTACATACCGCGATAAAAATGGTCTGGAACATAACCACTTCGGTACTGCTGTTCTGCAACACCAGCGGCGCATAATAGTTCATTACGTTAACGCCTGTGAACTGTTGCAAAACGGCGATACAGCATCCAACCAACAGAATATAGCGGAGCACCGGCGAGCTTTTCAGGTTGGTGCGTTCTCCCCCGGCGACGTTGTCCTGTGGACGTACGGTTTCTTTCATGCTGTCAAAAATAGCGGCCACATCTGTGGCCGTTAATCCACTGTAGATCCGGGTAAGCACCTTTATCGAACGAGCTTCGCTGCGGTTGTTACGGGCGCACCATGCCGGTGATTCGGGTAGGAAAAGCGTAATCGCTAACATCGCAATGGAGGGTACCACTTGGGCAAAAAGCATAGTCTTCCAGCCCTGGGAAACCAGCACATCAGCAGGCATTCCTTTTGCTATCAGATAGTTGACTATAAACACGATAACCTGGCCAGATACCACGGAGATATTGTAAATGCCCAGCGCTTTGCCGCGAATTTCAGCAGGCGCCAGTTCAGACATATACATGGTGGATGCCGTTCCGGCCATCCCAACCGCAAAACCACACACAATGCGGGAAAGGGAGAAGATCATGAACGATTCACTCATCGCCGCCCCTAAGGAAGAAGCGATAAAAATGATCGCAATGATCAGAAGCGCAGGTTTACGCCCCAGTTTATCGGCAATTTTTCCACCGACCAGCGCGCCGATGATACAACCAATCACGATACTGGAAACGGCCCATCCGGTCTCGGTTGGCGTCAGTTGGTAATACTGCTGTAAAGGCAATACCACTCCGGTAATCACCGCCGTTGAATAACCAAACATCAATCCAGCCAGCGCCGCAATACAACACAGGACGTACACATAGGCCGAATTGTACTTACTTCTCTGAGACATAATCCCTCCCTTGCCTGTTGAGGAAACAACACACCAATGAAATTTTTCATTTTATTTTTGCATTCATTAGAAGAAAAATTCCATGCAAAAGATCACGAAATGGAGATATTCCAGGAAAGAACAAAAAGTACGGCCCCTGACAAATTGAGTTCAGGCACTGTCACAAAAGCAATAAAATCAAGTAAATTCATCAAGATACAGAAGATCACTGCGCAAAACGCAGCATCTTAACGATAAAAAACGCCAGGATTATGAAATTCGAAATGTGATACCCATAACAAAACATAAGTTTCATTATTGATCGTTTTGAAATTAAAACATAGGTTGTGAAACGAGAGTTCTCAATAGCTATAAGATCGTCGGCAGCGCTACGGCAATGACCGACATAAGATGAATTTGTCTATTTGTTCACTAAATTCAAACAGATAGATGAAGTTTATTCTGGAGATAATCTACCTATGTCCACATCAGATAGTTGTTATAATACGGGTTACATATTACGCATCTGCGCGATTGCCGCACTGGGCGGAATATTATTTGGCTACGATACTGCTGTTATTTCAGGTGCGATTGGTTCACTGACCAGCTACTTTCATCTATCTCCTGCTGAGACCGGCTGGGCGGTTTCCTGCGTTGTGGTGGGGTGCGTTATTGGTTCGTTTAGCGCCGGATATTTATCCAAACGTTTTGGACGCAAGAAATCATTGATGGTTTCAGCGCTGTTATTCACTATTTCCGCAGTGGGCACCTCCCTCTCCTACACGTTCACCCATTTTGTGATTTATCGCATTATCGGTGGACTGGCAGTCGGCCTGGCGGCAACAGTATCACCGATGTATATGTCTGAAGTCTCACCGAAAAACATGCGCGGCAGAGCATTAAGTATGCAGCAGTTCGCTATCGTTTTCGGTCAGATTCTGATCTTCTACGTTAACTACAAAATAGCATCGATTGCAGCGGATACCTGGCTCATTGAACTTGGCTGGCGCTATATGTTTGCTGCGGGTATTATTCCCTGCATTTTGTTCTGTATTTTAGTCTTTTTAATCCCGGAATCTCCCCGCTGGATGATGATGATTGGTCGCGAGGAGGAGACGCTAAAAATACTGACCAAAATATCCAACGAAGAACATGCCAGACATCTTCTTGCCGATATAAAAACCTCACTGCAAAACGACCAACTAAACGCCCATCAAAAACTCAATTACCGCGACGGGAACGTGCGTTTCATCCTGATTCTGGGCTGCATGATCGCTATGCTGCAACAGGTAACAGGGGTTAACGTCATGATGTATTACGCGCCAATCGTCCTGAAGGATGTGACCGGTAGCGCCCAGGAGGCCCTGTTCCAGACAATCTGGATCGGCGTGATTCAGCTTATCGGTTCCATTATTGGCGCAATGATTATGGATAAGATGGGGCGTTTGTCGCTGATGCGTAAAGGCACTATTGGCAGCATCATCGGCTTGTTGCTCACCTCATGGGCGCTGTACAGCCAGGCAACCGGTTATTTCGCGCTATTCGGTATGCTGTTCTTTATGATTTTCTACGCGCTTTCCTGGGGCGTGGGCGCATGGGTGCTTATTTCTGAAATATTCCCTAACCGGATGAGGTCGCAGGGAATGAGTATTTCGGTCGGATTTATGTGGATGGCAAACTTTTTAGTTTCGCAATTCTTCCCGATGATTAATGAAAACCCGTATTTACTTTCGCATTTCCACGGCGCATTTCCAATGTGGATATTCGCCATCTGCTGCATCTTCAGTTACTTCTTTATCTGCCGTTACCTGCCGGAAACAAAAGGCATTTCGCTGGAGAAAATGGAGAGCGTAGTGTTAGCAAAACGCAGGAAAAAACTGCAGCCAATTCAAACCGAACGTTATTCTGATTAAGTTTCACCACAATGCCGATGATCGCTAAATACGATCATCGGCTTGTTTTTTACTCCGTCGCCAGCGCCAGTGAAACCGCTAACGTTTGCGCCAGACACATGGACGCGACCTGAGAACGGAAACCATCGACCTGCGCTTCACGTACCACAAAACAGACTTCACTGAACGCTGCCAGCGGGCTAACCTGGCTATCGGTTATCGCAATATGGTGCGCACCGCGTTTCGCGCCAAGCTCGACTAATTCCACCACTTCCTGCGCGTAAGGCGAGTAGCTGATGGCAATAACGACATCGTCGGGGCTGACCATACTTAGCTGTTCAGAGAACATTCCGCCAATACCGTCAATTAAAAATGCCCGTCTCTCCAGATGACGCAATGCGTAGGTTAAATAACTGGCCACGCTAAACGAACGACGTAATCCAATCACATAAATATTGTCGGCTTTCGCTAACAGATTTACCGCCGCATCCAACTGCTCATTTTTAATCTGCACCGGTAATTGTTGTAATACCTGTGCATTCACCATTGAAAATAGCTTCAGAATTTCACCCGGCTTTTCCGGGGTAGGTTCCCCTTCATCCGCATTTTTCTGTCTGAACAGACGTGCCCGCTCGGTATAGCTTACAGTTTCCTCCATCAGGTGCTGGCGAAATACCTGTTTCATTTCATTAAATCCGCTAAAACCAAACGCATTAGCAAAACGAATCAGTGTCGAAGGGGGAACATCGGCATGTTGCGCGATGGAAGCTACCGTGTCAAAAGCAACGCTATTACTGTTATCCAGAATATACTGAGCAACTTGTTTAAGACGTTTGCTAAGGCTGTCATAGCGACTGCGGATATCATCCTGCAGTAAGGAAAGTTGAGTTTGATGTTTAGACATGCATGATACTCTAATAGAACGAAAATTTCGTAAATAACCATATTAGCACAAATGAACTGAACATACAGTTAACAACATTCAAATTGCGCTGTGGTTACCTTCAGTACAGAATTTGCTGGCGGGCTGGGTTCTGAGCAATCTGAATCTGACCGCATAAATGCGACAGGATCAGCATTGTTATGACTGGACGATGCCCGCAGCCAGGCGGCATCGCAAACGTTGAAAGGCAGAAGATGACGTTTATAAATCACGAAACCTTCATCTGTTATTGCGAACTGGCTCTTTTCGTCCCGCATACGGCAACCGGCGGAACACTCTTAGTGTATTACACTGATTACTTTAAGGATATGCGTCTACTCTTTTTCAATACTGAGCGGCAAATGATTTTTCAGTATTGCTTTAACGTCTCCCGGCGAGCGGAATGCGCTTTCGATGGCAAGATGCCCCATATAAAACAGCCAGCCACAAGGCTGGCTGACCGCATAGTCATTTAATACGCTGTTACGTTCTGAGCTTTTTTCGCCAGCCCATCCAGCAATTTCTGATGGATGCCGCCGAAACCGCCGTTGCTCATCACCAGGATGTGATCGCCAGGCTGTGCGGTTTTCACCACCATTTCCGCCAGCGTATCGACATCTCCACTCCAGTGAGCAGGCTGTACGCAGGCTTCAGCGACTTCCGCCACTTGCCACGGAATATGCGGCGGCTGCAGCAGGAACACTTCATCCGCACGCCCTAACGACGGTGCCAGGTCATCCTTGCATAACCCCATCTTCATCGTGTTAGAACGCGGCTCCAGCACTGCGATAATGCGCGCGGTGCCGCCCACTTTACCGCGCAGCGCCGCCAGCGTGGCCAGAATTGCCGTCGGATGGTGAGCAAAATCGTCATACACCGTCACGCCGTTCGCTTCACCGCGCAGTTCCAGACGGCGGCGGGCGTTAATAAATGACCCCAGCGCGCTGGCCGCTTCTGCGGGCGCGACGCCCACGTGGCGCGCGGCGGCAATCGCCATCAGCCCGTTGTGCATGTTATGTTCGCCGACCAGGCCCCATTTCACATCGCCGACTTTTTCGCCGTCCAGCCACACTTCCCACTCGGAAGCATCCGTAGTCAGCTTCTTCGCCTGCCAGTGTCCCTGCTCGCCCACCAGCTCCTGCTCGCTCCAGCAGCCCAGCGCCATGGTCTGTTTCAGGTTGATGTCGTTTTCCGGCCAGATGATGCGCCCCTGCCCCGGCACGATGCGCACCAGATGGTGGAACTGCTTCTGGATCGCTTTCAGATCGTCGAAGATGTCGGCATGATCAAACTCAAGGTTGTTGAGGATCAGCGTCCGCGGGCAGTAATGCACAAATTTAGAACGTTTATCAAAGAACGCGCAGTCGTACTCATCCGCTTCGATAACAAAGAACGGGCTCTCGCCCAGGCGCGCGGAAACCTCAAAGTTGCCCGGTACGCCGCCAATCACAAAGCCCGGTTTGTACCCGCACGCTTCCAGTATCCAGGTCGCCATGCCTGCGGTCGTGGTTTTGCCGTGGGTACCGGCGACCGCCAGTACCCAGCGGTCGCGCAACACAAAGTCGTGCAGCCACTGTGGACCAGACATAAAGGGAATGTTTTTTTCCAGCACCGCTTCCACGCACGGATTCCCGCGCGTCATCGCATTGCCGATAATCACCAGATCCGGCTGCGGATCAAGCTGGCTGGCGTCATAACCCTGGATCAGATCAATGCCTTGCTTCTCAAGTAAGGTACTCATCGGCGGATACACATTGGCGTCCGAACCCGTTACTTCATGACCAAGCGAGCGAGCCAGCATCGCCAGCCCCCCCATGAAAGTGCCACAAATTCCCAAAATATGAATGCGCATACGTCACTATCCTTTTTTTATCTGCGAGCCATTTTACGCACATGTCTGGCAAGTGAGAAACGCATTTCAGGTAAATCTGTACTTTGCTGGCGCGATTCACCTGAGCGCATCATCTGAAATGTTTGTTAAGATTGTTACGGTCGCTTTACTCCAATCAATTGCAGGGAAAGTGTTATGAAAACGTTAGGTGAATTTATTGTCGAAAAGCAGCACGAGTTCTCTCAGGCTACCGGTGAGCTCACTGCTTTGCTGTCGGCAATAAAATTGGGCGCCAAGATCATCCACCGCGATATCAACAAGGCCGGTCTGGTCGATATCCTGGGTGCCAGCGGTGCTGAGAACGTACAGGGCGAGGTTCAGCAGAAACTCGATCTGTTCGCGAACGAGAAACTGAAAGCTGCACTAAAAGCGCGCGATATTGTAGCGGGCATCGCATCGGAAGAAGAGGACGAAATTGTCGTCTTTGAAGGCTGCGAACACGCGAAATATGTGGTGCTGATGGACCCTCTGGATGGCTCTTCTAACATCGACGTTAACGTCTCTGTCGGTACGATTTTCTCGATTTATCGCCGAGTGACGCCCGTCGGCACGCCGGTTACCGAAGAAGATTTCCTGCAACCCGGCAACAAACAGGTCGCTGCGGGATATGTCGTGTATGGCTCGTCCACCATGCTGGTTTACACTACCGGCTGCGGCGTACACGCTTTCACCTACGATCCGTCGTTGGGCGTGTTCTGTCTGTGCCAGGAACGTATGCGTTTCCCGGAAAAGGGTAAAACCTACTCCATTAACGAAGGCAACTACATTAAATTCCCGAATGGCGTGAAGAAGTACATCAAATTCTGCCAGGAAGAGGATAGTTCAACAAGTCGCCCTTATACCTCACGTTACATTGGCTCTCTGGTGGCCGATTTCCACCGCAACCTGCTGAAAGGCGGCATCTATCTCTACCCCAGCACCGCCAGCCATCCGCAGGGGAAACTGCGTCTGCTGTATGAGTGCAACCCGATGGCGTTCCTCGCGGAACAGGCCGGCGGCAAAGCAAGCGATGGTAAAGAACGTATTCTGGATATCATTCCGGAAAGCCTGCACCAGCGCCGCTCGTTCTTCGTCGGCAACCGCCATATGGTTGACGATGTGGAACGCTTTATCCGCGAATACCCGGACGCGTAATCTTTACCACCATGCGGAATAACGCATGAAGCCGCCATTGGGCAATAAGATGTCCGATGGCGGCGTTGCCTTATCAGACACGTGATTTTTCCGGTTCTTAACCTTTGGCGTTCATGCTCCGCAACGACGCGCCAGATGAGGCGGAAACGAAAACAAGCGAAGACTTTCGGCGTGAGTTGGCTATAATACTCGCCACTTGTTTGTCATAAATTCAAAGGAAACAGACATGAGCTTACTCAACGTCCCGGCGGGTAAAGAACTGCCGGAAGATATCTACGTCGTTATCGAGATCCCGGCTAACGCAGATCCGATCAAATACGAAGTTGACAAAGAGAGCGGCGCGCTGTTCGTTGACCGCTTCATGTCCACCGCGATGTTCTATCCGTGCAACTACGGTTACATCAACCATACCCTGTCTCTGGACGGCGACCCGGTAGACGTTCTGGTCCCGACGCCGTACCCGCTGCAGCCAGGCGCCGTCATCCGTTGCCGTCCGGTTGGCGTACTGAAAATGACCGACGAATCCGGTGAAGATGCGAAACTGGTTGCCGTACCGCACACCAAACTGAGCAAAGAGTATGATCACATTAAAGATGTGAACGATCTGCCGGAACTGCTGAAAGCGCAGATCACTCATTTCTTCGAGCATTATAAAGATCTCGAAAAAGGCAAATGGGTGAAAGTTGACGGTTGGGACAACGCCGAAGCGGCTAAAGCGGAAATCGTTGCCTCCTTCGAGCGCGCAGCGAAGAAATAAGTTCGCTTTTACATAAGCGTCAAGATAAAGGCTCTCATAGTAATGAGGGCCTTTTTATTGGCTAATGAATAGAACACAATTTTTATCATTATTAGTTTAACATTCACGGAATGAATAAGACTTTACCTTATTTTTTATTAAAAAGGGTTGAATACGCTCACATTTTCTCTAAAAAGCTTAAGATAATAATTGTTTTGTGAATGCCCGCAGACTCCTCTGGACTTACGCCCTAAATATTAGCAAGCGCCAAATTCTTATTTAGTGCATAGGCCCGATTACCTTTTTAATAAGGTATCCTAAGCTCTCCCTACCAATAACCGTATTTTTAATCCAACATAACATCCGCTCAAAACACACTTTTTAATATATTTTTAAGGGCTGCCATAATTATTTACTATTTTAAGAGATTATGATGAAAAATGATATATTAATTACCGGTGGACATATCATCGATCCCGCTCGTAATATTAATGAGATTAACAATTTACGCATCATTAACGATATTATCGTTGATGCCGATAAATATCCTGTAACTTCGGAGACCCGGATTATCCATGCCGACGGTATGATCGTCACTCCCGGTCTTATCGATTATCACGCGCATGTTTTTTATGACGCGACGGAAGGCGGCGTCAGGCCTGATATGTACATGCCGCCGAATGGCGTCACCACCGTCGTGGATGCAGGTTCTGCCGGTACGGCAAACTTTGATGCCTTCTACCGAACGGTGATTTGCGCCAGCAAAGTTCGAATCAAAGCGTTTTTGACCGTGTCGCCGCCGGGCCAAACCTGGTCACAAGAAAATTATGATCCTGACAATATTGATGAAAATAAGATCCACGCGCTGTTTCGTCAGTATCGCAACGTTCTTCAGGGATTAAAACTCAAGGTTCAAACTGAGGACATTGCTGAATATGGCTTAAAACCGCTGACTGAATCCCTTCGTATTGCCAACGATTTAAGGTGCCCCGTGGCAATACACTCGACTCATCCCGTCGTTCCCATGAAAGAACTTGTCTCCTTGCTACGCCGCGGCGATATTATCGCTCATGCGTTTCACGGCAAAGGTAGCACCATTCTTACTGATGAAGGCGCTGTCTTAGCCGAAGTCCGTCAGGCAAGAGAAAGAGGCGTTATATTTGATGCCGCCAATGGTCGCAGCCATTTTTCAATGAACACGGCACGCCGGGCCATCGCCAATGGCTTTCTTCCGGATATCATCAGTAGCGATCTCTCAACCATCACTAAACTCGCCTGGCCTGTTTACGCCTTACCATGGATTTTATCGAAATACTTAGCACTCGGCGTCGCGCTTACCGATGTCATTAACGCCTGTACCCATACCCCAGCAGTTTTAATGGGTATGGCAGCAGAAATTGGTACGCTGGCCCCTGGGGCATTTGCCGATATCGCCATCTTTAAATTAAAAAACAGGCATGTTGAATTTGCCGATATTCATGGTGAAACGCTCACGGGGACGCATGTGCTGGTACCACAAATGACCATAAAATCCGGTGAGATATTATTTCGTCAAATTGATTTTGGCGCGCGGCCAAACGGAGTTGAAAAATGACCTCAATGCAAAAATGGCTACGGATCGGCGCGACATTAATGTTCGGCCTTTTTGTTGCTTATCTTGACCGTTCTAATCTTTCCGTTACGTTACCTACGATTACACACGACCTGAATATTGATGGCGCAACGGCCAGCATTGTATTAACCATATTTCTTATTGGCTATGCCTTTTCAAATATTTTTGGCGGCGTATTTACCCAGCGATACGATCCGAAAAAAATAGTCATTCTGATGGTGCTAATCTGGTCGATTGCGACCGTTTTTGTCGGATTTACCTCGTCAGTGTACGTTATTTTGATTTGTCGGCTGGTGCTTGGCATTACCGAAGGCATTTATTGGCCGCAGCAGTCCCGCTTCGCCAGCGACTGGTTTTCAGACAAAGAACGGACGCAGGCGAACAGCATTATCCAGTATTATGGACAGTTCCTGGCATTAGGCCTGGGATTTATGATTTTGTCCCCGCTGGATGCTGCCTTCGGTTGGCGAAATGTTTTTATTATCACTGGTGTGATCGGCATTGTTGTTGTGGTTCCACTTTATATAACAATGCTGAAAAAACAGGAAGAAGCGCCTTATTATCGTGCGCCGGCGCCAACAGAGAAAACTAAACTTACCCTGGAATCGCTGGGCGGAACCCCCTTCCTACTCCTTATTTTTACCTACATCACTCAAGGGATGTTGTTCTGGGGAATTACGTTATGGATCCCCATGGTTGTCAATTCTCTCGGCTATACCGGATTCAGTAAAGCATTGGTCAGTTCTCTGCCTTATCTGACTGCGGTTATACTGGCAATCCCTATCTCATGGATCAGTGATAAGACACAAAAACGTGTACTTATTGCTTCACTGGGCCTACTAATCCCCGGCGTGATGTTATTTCTCCTGCCATTTGTCGATGCGCCGGGCTTTAAAATCACGCTCATTACCCTGGCGATGGGTTATTATGCCGCCAGCTTTACCCCCAACATCTGGTCGATTATCCAGTCGAACGTTAAACCCCATGCGATTGGCCCAGCCTCCGGTATTATTAATGGCATCGGCGCCGGCGGCGGCGGTACGTTGGCAGGCCTTATGGTCGGCTATTTTTACCGGACAACCGGCAGCTATATGCAGGGATTTATGGTTCTCGGATGCATTGTTATCCTGGGCGGCGCGTCATTATTGATCTACGGCAGAATAAGAGCTCACCATGCCCGGCGCTAGCGCCATCAGCCAGAATGTAAAAAAACAACGCCACCCGAGGGTGGCGTGTTCAGTTCAGGGCTGGTTTCTGTCTAACCAGTCACCGCTTTCAATCAGAGTTAACCCATCAACAGGACGTTGATATACATACATCCATGCGCTGCCGTAAGGCGTCTGGATTAACTGGCGTGCGTATTCACCGCCCCTGGTGCGCAAAGCATCAAGTTCGGCCAGCGTGGCGTTATCAATTCGATAAACTTCACCGTATACCGCTCCGTTTCCCGGAACTGCGCCTGGATAGTGGCCCAGACTATACAACTGGTAGTTATCGATACGGTAATCGCCAAGCAATTGGGCATTGGTCATCCAGTGACTGTTGCCTTGTTTCTGTCGTAAACTGCCATAGACAAATATTCGCATTGCTAAAACTCAAACTGATAGAGCAAATCAAGTGCCTGATCTACGCCAGACACTGCTTCCAGATATAGCTTAGGCATCAGGCGATAACGTAACGTGAGCGTCGCCAGAGAGTCAAATATCCCTACACCATACTTCACCTGTAGACCCGGCAGTACATAGCCGCTGACCACAACCTGGGACGAATCGCCCACCCCTTGCGTGTCCAGCGCCAGATTACTTACACCGAATGTCTCTCCGATTTTACCCACAACCTGACCACTTTGCGCAACCCCCAGACCAATAAGCATGGAGGTCATTGCTGCGCTATCACTCTGATTGCTGTCCAACCCCTGCCCACGCAGCAGATAAGAAAGCGCTTCAGCCTGCGGCATCGCCGGATCGGAGAAGATTTCCGCTTTGGGTTCATCAGCAGTGCCTGTGACACGCACGCCCGCAATAACATCGTCTTCGGTGGCGTCAGGGTTACGGATCGCTTCGATATTGAGCAGCGGCTGATCCGGCGGGCCGGAGAACAGCAGCTCGCCTTTACGGACAAGCAGGTCCTGGCCGTAGGCGCGGAATCGGCCGTCAGGAATATTGATTTGACCATTCAGCCCCAGCCCCTGCTTATCCTGCGCGACTTTCAAATCGCCGGTCAAACGCGCTTTAAGCCCGAAGGCGTCGATGCGCACGTTGTTGCCGACGTGGACCGTCAGATTACTGTTGATGGGAATAGACGCTGTCTGCGGCGTTTCTGGTTGCAGGTCATTATTGAGCATAACCACATCGCTGGAGACGCCAACCGCGCTCTCCGGCAGGTCGTGCACCACAATTCGCGCCCACGGAACGTCCACACGCCCATCCAACGTGAACAGCGAAGGCGTCGCGTCAAAGACCACATCCGGCGAGACATCCAGGCGCACCATCGGCGGAACGGTAATCCGCACCCGGCTGCCTTTCGCCGTCACCCGCGCGCGCCAGTTGTCAATCTGACTCCAGTCGGCGTTACCGTTCAGGTTAATTTGCCCTTGTTGTGTTCGCACGATACCGGCGAGTGTCGAACGCGTCCCGCTAAAGTTCATGGTGAGCTGGCTCGGCTGCATCTCAAACGGCATAAAATTACCGTCAATATCCAGCGCGCTAAGCTGCAACTGACCAAACAACTGCGGGCTTTGCACATCGCCGCCCAGACGTAGCCTGGCGTTTAACATTCCCGCCGCTTTTTCGCCGCGCGAAAAGACAGGGTTGACCATCGCCAGATTGAGATTGCGCATGTTGACGTTACCGCCGAGATTGCGCCGCCCCTGAGGATCGGTTACCTGCACCTGGCCATCGAATTGACCATTGTTCGTCAGGCGAATCAGCCATCCCAGCTCGGCGCGATTATTGTGCAGATCGGCGCTGAGGTTCAGCGTCTCAAACGCGACCGGTAACGGCGCGTCATTGACGGTCTGCGTGACCTTCACATTACGACCGGAAAGCGTGACCTTCCCCTGCGGCAATCCCTCCTGGGTGGTGTCCCACGACACGTCCGCTTTCCCGCTAAAGATCCCGCTGGCCTGCGTGGTATCAGGCATAAATGGCTTCAGCATCGCCAGATCAAAGCGGTTGAGATTGACCACCGCCCGTCCTGCGGCGCCCGCATCAATGGTTTGCGGGATGCACAGCTCGGCGTTCGGGTTCAGCCAACAATGCGGCCCGATACTGATTTTCTGTTCTTTATTACGGTAGTCCAGCGCAATCGCGCGGGTCAACGACCATGGCCCCACTGGCGTCTGGAAACGGGTGTCGCTTAACGTCCCTTTCCAGCGCGCCGCCTCGCGATCAAAACTGCCTGTCAGGGAGAGTTGACCGGATACCGGTTCTCCCTGAACACGGAGCTGTAGCTGATGCTGCTTCTCGCTGCCTTTGGCGTCAAGCGTCACCAGATTGATGTTAACGTCGGGTTGCGAAATCCGCTCTACGCGAACGTTGAGATGGCCCGCTATCTGATCGGTGGATTTAATATCGCCCTCAATGCGCGCCTGGGCGACAGACAGCTCCTGCCAGAGCAGACCGCGGGCGGTGATATCCGCCAACAGCTGCGGCGCTTCTACCGTACCGCGGACTTTAACGATTCCTTTTGCCATGCCGCCCAGTCCTGGCAGCGCATTATCCAGCCCTGGCGCATCGATGGCGGCGTCAAGATTCAGCTCCTTAACGCCAAGCTCGCCTTTTATATCGGCGCTGTTTGGGCCCAGCGCAAGGTGCAGCCCCGGGATCGTCCACTGCATGTAGCTGTTGCCCTTTAGCGTCCCGTTGACGTTAACGCTGTTCTGCTTCACATTGCCGGTCAGCTTGAGTTCCGGGACATCCATCTGCCAGGTGCCGCCGTAGAGGCTGCCTTTGGTTTTCATGACGCCGTTAAGCTTCGCGGGCCAGTCCGGGATCTCTTTAGCGGTATTGATGCCATTCAGCGTCAGTTCGCCACGCCAGCTAATCGCCTGCTGCCAGTCCACCAGCGCTTTCAGTTCGGTTTTTCCCTCCAGAGCGGCGACGGTGAGTTTATCGAGATTAATCTGCCGCTCATTCCCTTTAGCATCCAGCGTGATGGTCGCCGGCGGAATATCTTGTCCTTTCACGGCGGTTCGCATCGACAACGTATAGTCGGTCATCTTACCGCTCAGTTTGAGCTTCAGATCGTCAGCCTGAAACTGGGTATCACCCGTCAATGGCCAGGCAATGCGTTGGCTGACGACTTCAAGATTGAGCGGTAAACCGGCCTCCGCCAGCCGCGTCTGGGCGCGAAGCGCGACATCCATCGGCCCGGAAAGGTTCACCCCGACCTCCAGTTGTTCGCGTAACGCGCCGCCGACCTTGAGTTTTATCTTTTCACCCTTTAGCGGATCGATATTCAGCGTACTGTTGAGCGTAATATCAACCGGCCAGTTATTGGCGAGCTGCGCCGTACCGGAGGCTTTCACCGTGCCCTGGTTGGCGTCGATATCCAGAGTATCCAGCTTCATATTACCGTCGATACTGCTGACTTTAAGCAGCATCGTGCGCACCGTCAGATCGGTATCGCCGGTGATGCGTAGCTGCTCGCCGCGAAACGACTCGATATTCAGATTGAGCGGCAGGTGAACATCGGTCATCTCCGGCATTACCGGTTTTGCAAACAGATCTTTTAGCGTTTCGCCAAGCGGCTTTTCATCCGGTTGAGGTTTCTCGATTTTGGGTTCAACCACCTCTTCCTGCGCCACGTCAGCGACCTTCGGCAGAGCGATCAGCAATCCCTGAAGCCGCGTCGGTTTCAGGGTCAGGTTTTTCTCCTGCCATGCCAGCCCGGAGGTAAAATCCAGCACCGAAACGGTAGTGTCATCAATATTGATATTGATGTTATTCAGCGCCACGCGCGACAGCGTGATGGGCCAGGGGGTGGAGAGGTTCAGCGGTCCGCTTTCTTCCTCTTCTTGCGCCGGTTCGGAAGGCGGCATTTTTTTGCTGTCGATAGCGACATTAATATCTTTTAGCGCCAGATCATTGACGCACAGGCTACTGCGCCACAGGCAATCAAGCCCGACAGCCAGATGAATTTCGCCCGCATTCACCGCAACGCCCGGCTGCTCATAGCGGATATTTTTTAACGATAAGTCCCGCCAGCCGCCGGTGACCTGCCCAATCTCCAGCCCCGGCACCCAGCGGTTCGCCGCACTGAATACCAGATGCAGCCCCGTCGTCGTCCCGACCAGAAACGCAACGCTCGCCAGTAACACCACAATGAAAATCAACACGCCGAGGCTTATTTTCTTCCATAAACTCATAATTCAGGCCCCAGACCGATATAAAACTGTAAACCGTGTTCGTCTTTGTCGCCGACCGGTACGGCAAAATCGAGTTTGATAGGCCCAACCGGCGACGCCCAGCGCACGCCGACCCCGGTCCCGGTTTTGAAATCGCTACGGCGAATATCACTCACCGCCTCGCCGCTATCGACAAACACCGCCCCCCACCATTTGCCGGTGACGTTATACTGGTACTCCAGCGATCCGGTTGCCAGTTTTGAGGCGCCTTTAAGATTGCCGTCGCTATCTTTAGGCGAAATAGATTTGTATTTATAGCCGCGAATACTGCGGTCGCCCCCGGCGAAGAAACGTAAATCCGGCGGAACTTTGTCGAAATCACCGGTTTCTATCCAGCCCAAATTGGCGCGCATCACAAAACGGTGGCGATCGTACAAAGTCCGAATCCAGACGTTTTGCGCCTGCAGCACGGAGAAATCCACGTCGGAGCCCCAGGCCGTATTCGAATAGTCTACTGAATAGCGCTGCGAATCGCCCCAGGTTGGCATCAGTCCCCCTCGCGAGCGGGTTCGGCTGATCATCACGCCCGGGTAGAACAGCATGGTGGTGTTGGTGACGTTCCCCTGGGTAAAGTGGTCGAAACTCCAGCGCAGGTTAATCGCCCGCTGCCAACCGCTGGAAAGGTCCCAGTAACGCGACACGGCAAGCGTGGTCGAGTCCTGCTCCGTATCATTCAAATCGGTACGTTTAAAGCCGCCCTGTACCAGATAGTATTGCTCCAGCGGGTTTTTCAGCAGCGGCATTTTATAACTAAAATCCAGCACCTGTTCCGGCGCAGAAATACTGGTGCTGGTGGTCAGGCTATGACCGTAAGAGTTCATCCACGGTTTTTTCCACGACGCTTTCACGCGCGGCCCGACGTCGGTGGAGTACCCCACCCCGGTTTCAATCGTGTTTTCGGTTCGCGGCGATACCACGCCTTTTAACGGCAGAATTTTTGTTTTACGCGATTTCTCAAATTCCGGCGCCACCACGACAGAATTAAACCATCCGGTAGCGGAAAGTCGGCGGTTTAGTTCCGCCAAATCTTTCGATTCGTACTCATCACCCTCTTTAAACGGCAACAGATTTTGTAAATATTCATCACGAATCTGCGAACCTTCGAAGGTGACAGGTCCGAAGCGATAGCGCTCACCGCTATCATAATCAATATCCCAAAACGCCTGATGACGACCCAGAGCAATTCCCAACTGACTTTTAACGAATTCGCTGTCGAAATAGCCTTTACGTAGCGACACGCTGGTTAACGACTTTCTAAAATTGTCATAGTCTCCCTGGTTCAGCACCGTGCCGATTGCCGGACGCGTTTTCAGTAAGGCCAGATAATCTTTGTCCGTACGCGCGCCGCCGCGTAAAATGACTTCTGTACCGCCAATCAACACCGGCTGGCCGGGCGTAACCCTGGCGATTAATACCTGCCGTCCTTTCGCAGGCGGTGGAAGCAAGTCGAATTTGATAGTGGGTTCGTAATAGCCTAACGCTTTAAGCCCTTCGCGAATCGCATCATCAACTCGGGCGCGAAAGCGCCGATCCGGCGTCACCTCATCGCTCTGAATCGTAGAGAGCTGTGCGCGAACGTTTTTTTCCAGCTCTCCGGATAGCCCTTCGACTTTCAGACGAACATTTGCGGCTACCGCAGAACTGCTCAGGCACAGTAAGCTAACCCAACATAACTGACGGATATGTGGCACATTTTCTCCTGAATATCCCCTATTCCCACCCCTGGAAAAAATCACACTACCGCTCCGCGGCTTAACATAAAATCAACAATTTCGATTGAAAAGCAGACGACTGCCCAAATATTTCTTATGGTTAAATCCAGATACATTAATGTTGTTATTGTGTGCAAAGATGCGTCTCGTTACAACCTTAACGCCAATTAACGCTTTCGGGAGAATAGCTCATGAGTTTATTTGATAAAAAACATCTGGTTACTCAAGCAGATGCGTTACCAGGACGCAACACCCCGATGCCGATCGCCACTCTGCATGCGGTAAATGAACACTCTATGACCAATGTCCCTGCCGGGATGGAGATCGCCTACTTCGCGATGGGCTGTTTCTGGGGCGTAGAACGTTTATTCTGGCAATTGCCCGGCGTATATAGCACCGCGGCAGGGTATGCAGGCGGTTACACACCTAATCCAACCTACCGGGAAGTCTGCTCCGGGCAGACCGGTCATGCCGAAGCGGTACGGATAGTGTACGATCCTGCCGTTATCCGTTATGAACAGCTTTTACAGACCTTCTGGGAAAATCACGATCCGACGCAGGGGATGCAACAGGGTAACGATCACGGTACGCAATACCGTTCTGCGATTTATCCCTTAACGCCGGAACAGAGTGCCGCCGCTCACGCCAGTCGCGAGCGCTTTCAGGCGGCAATGGCCGCCGCCGGAGACCATCGCCCTATTACCACGGAAATCGCCCATGCGACGCCGTTTTACTACGCCGAAGATGAACACCAACAGTATCTGCACAAAAATCCATACGGTTACTGCGGGATTGGCGGGATCGGCGTTTGCCTGCCGCCTGACGCGTGACGACGCTGGCGTAGGGGGAACTTGTCGGAGTTGAAAATGAACCCTCTGGCGACTTTACAGTAGCTTACGCTATACTAGCCCTGAACTTATCGGCTCACTGCTACGAGCCGGTTTTCATTAAACGTTACCACACGGATTTATAAACTTCCCTTCCGAGGATCTGGCGTTTCGCCGGATAAGATATGTTAAACAGTATATTCATTATATTCTGCCTGATCGCTGTAAGTGCGTTCTTCTCCATCTCCGAGATCTCGCTTGCCGCATCACGTAAGATTAAACTTAAGTTATTAGCTGATGAAGGCAGTATCAACGCACAACGCGTATTGAAAATGCAGGAAAATCCCGGCATGTTTTTCACCGTTGTGCAAATTGGCCTGAACGCCGTCGCTATTCTTGGCGGTATCGTCGGCGATGCGGCATTTTCGCCCGCCTTTTCCGCCCTTTTCTCGCACTATATGTCGCCAGAACTCTCCGAGCAGCTGAGCTTTATTCTCTCTTTCTCGCTGGTGACGGGGCTGTTTATCCTGTTCGCGGATTTAACCCCGAAACGCATCGGTATGATTGCGCCAGAAGCTGTGGCTTTGCGTATCATCAACCCGATGCGCTTCTGCCTGTTCGTTTTTCGCCCGCTGGTGTGGCTGTTTAACGGCATGGCAAACAACATCTTCCGCCTGTTCAAAATTCCAATGGTGCGGAAAGACGACATTACTTCTGATGATATTTATGCAGTGGTGGAAGCCGGCGCGCTGGCGGGCGTCTTGCGCAAGCAAGAGCACGAACTGATTGAAAATGTGTTTGAACTTGAATCCCGCACCGTACCGTCTTCTATGACGTCGCGCGAAAGTATCATCTGGTTTGATCTGCACGAAGACGAACAAAGCCTGAAGAAAAAGGTCGCCGAACATCCGCACTCAAAATTTTTGGTGTGTAATGAAGATATCGACCACATCATCGGCTATGTAGACTCCAAAGATCTGCTAAATCGCGTGCTGGCGAACCAAAGTATGGCGCTGAATAGCGGCGTGCAAATTCGCAATACCTTGATTGTGCCGGATACGCTGACCCTTTCTGAGGCGCTGGAAAGTTTCAAAACGGCGGGCGAAGATTTCGCGGTCATTATGAATGAATACGCACTGGTCGTCGGTATCATTACGCTGAACGATGTGATGACCACGCTAATGGGTGACCTGGTCGGCCAGGGACTGGAAGAGCAAATTGTGGCGCGCGATGAAAATTCCTGGCTGGTTGACGGCGGCACGCCGATTGACGACGTCATGCGCGTGCTGGATATCGATGAGTTTCCGCAATCCGGCAACTATGAAACCATTGGCGGCTTTATGATGTTTATGCTGCGCAAGATCCCAAAACGCACTGATTCGGTGAAGTTTTCCGGCTACAAATTTGAAGTGGTGGATATCGACAACTACCGTATCGATCAGTTGCTGGTGACGCGTCTCGACAATAAAAGCAACGTACCGGCGCCGAAACTGCCCGATGCAAAAGACAAAGAAGACAGCGCGGCCTGAAATCCGTTTGCCAGAAACATCAACGGCTCCTGATTCAGGAGCCGTTTTTTTTTACTTTTTTAACCTACTGCATAGCACTTTTGGTTACGCCATCTCAGTTTGCAGACGCATAACCTGACGGTTAACTTCAGACATCACAGACAAGTGCTGCTTGTCTCTCACTTTTGGGATAAGAATCTTACCCTTATCGAACTCAAAAGCGCCAACATCCTTGATATATAACCGTCCACGGAACAGGATCTTCACGTACTTCGCCACCTGTAGCGGGTTGTAGCGTTGGAAAATTTTCATTGTTGTCTCCTGCAGAGTATTACGCCCTTGCGGTGCCACAATCGGCCCAACAGTTTTAAGGCGCAAATTTTAATGCCATATGACTATAGACCATATCTACGTCGTTTCCAGTGTGCATAAGTATATTTACCTTTTGATTACAGTTATTCAGAATTATCTAAACATCAGCTCATTTTTCTCAGTATATGCCTTCATTTTTCACAGGAAGTGTGCGCCCGCCCGCAAACTGGCATCCCCTTTGCGGGAAAAAGCATCAATCGCACATATGATTAACTATCGGCCCAAAGTGGTCGGATCACCTGCAAAAAAATAAAGAAGGAATGACCATGACCCTACGTAAAATTCTGGCGATGTCGTGTCTGCTACTCCCCATAATGGCTTGTGCGCATAACCTTGAAGATAACCAACGGGTGCCGCCGGTAGGCATTGCCGACCGTGGCGAACTGACGTTGAATAAAGATGAGTTTAGTTATAAAAACTGGAATAGCGCGCAGCTGGCGGGAAAAGTGCGCGTCCTGCTGCACATTGCGGGTCGAACGTCAGCGAAGGAAAAAAACGCCACGCTGATTGAAGCGATTAAATCCGCCGGGCTTCCGCATGACAGATACCAGACGACCACAATTGTGAACACCGATGATGCGATCCCCGGCTCCGGTATGTTCGTGCGTAGCAGTATAGAAAGTAATAAAAAGCTCTACCCGTGGTCGCAATTTATTGTCGACAGCAATGGCGTGGCGCGTAACGCCTGGCAATTAAAAGAAGAGGGGTCCGCCGTCATCGTGCTTGACAAAGACGGTCGGGTTCAATGGGTGAAAGATGGCGCGTTAACCCAGCAAGAGGTACAGCAGGTGGTCGACCTGCTGCATAAGCTCCTCAGTAAATAGTCACCCGGAAGCCGGGGTTAAGGAACGATTCACGAGGGGTATAGTCCAGCGTTTTTCCCTGCCAGTCGTGAACGTGCGCCCCGGCTGCAACGGCAATGGCATGACCTGCGGCAGTGTCCCAGACGCTGGTCGGCCCAAATCTGGGGTAAAGCTGCGCCTGGCCTTCCGCCACAAGGCAGAATTTCAGCGAGGAACCAATAGAGGTGGTCTGATGTTCGCCAAGCTGTTGGAGATATTCGGTGAGTTCATCATCCGTATGCGAACGGCTAATCACCACCAGCGGCGGGCGGGCATCCCGGACCTGAATCTGCTTACGCACCCCGCACTCCTCTTTCCAGGCCTTACCTTCCGCCGCGTAGTACATCACTTTCAGCACCGGCGCATAGACCACGCCCAACACCGGTTTGCCCTGCTCAATCAGCGCGATATTGACCGTGAATTCGCCATTGCGCTTGATGAACTCTTTGGTGCCGTCGAGCGGATCGACCAGCCAGTAGCGCTGCCAGTGCTGGCGCACTTCCCAGGCAGGCGGATCTTCTTCTGAAAGCACCGGAATATCCGGCGTGAGCGTGCGTAACCCTTCGAGAATCACGGTATGTGCAGCGATATCCGCCGCAGTGACTGGAGAATCGTCCTGCTTGCGGGCGTACTCCATCGGTTTGGCTCCATCATAAACCTGCATAATGGCATCGCCCGCGTTCCGTGCAAGCTGGCATACTTGTTCTAACATTCTCCACCTCTTTATGACAGGGGCGTTAACTCGTTGTTTTACTTATACCCGATCGTTAAGGGTTCCGCCAACTGTGATACCGTCTGCGGTTTTGATAATACCTTTCATGGCATGATTCACCCTTCTGTGAACACTCGCAAAAAATCGGCCGGATGGGGCGGTTTCACCTTCTTATGGCGACGGTCGGAACGATATCGGGTTTCACTGTTTATCATCGCTATTTTTCACTATCCGGCTTTTCTATTGCGTTCTTAAAAGGTGCCTCTGATGATTAAGTTTAGTGCAACGCTTCTGGCTACGCTGATCGCCGCCAGCGTGAATGCGGCCACCGTCGATCTCCGTATCATGGAAACTACTGATTTACATAGCAACATGATGGATTTCGATTATTACAAGGATACCGCAACCGAAAAATTCGGATTGGTACGTACCGCAAGTTTGATTCATGCCGCCCGAAATGAAGTCAAAAACAGCGTGCTGGTGGATAACGGCGACCTGATTCAGGGGAGCCCTCTGGGCGATTATATGGCGGCAAAAGGGCTCAAAGACGGTGATGTTCACCCGGTCTATAAAGCGCTCAACACTCTGGATTACGCGGTTGGAAACCTCGGCAACCATGAGTTTAATTATGGTCTGAACTATCTGCATAACGCGCTGGCTGGCGCGAAATTCCCTTATGTTAACGCCAATATTATCGACGTTAAAACCCAAAAGCCGCTCTTTACGCCTTATCTGATTAAAGAGACGAGCGTTATTGATAAAGACGGCAACCCGCAAACTCTGAAAATCGGCTATATCGGCTTTGTTCCGCCGCAAATCATGATTTGGGATAAAGCGAATCTGAGCGGCAAAGTTACCGTCAATGACATTACGGAAACCGCCCGGAAATATGTGCCCGAAATGCGCGAGAAAGGCGCTGATATCGTGGTAGTCATTGCTCATTCAGGCCTTTCTGCCGATCCGTACCACAGCATGGCGGAAAACTCGGTTTATTACCTCAGCGAAGTTCCCGGCGTCGACGCGATTATGTTTGGCCACGCCCATGCCGTCTTCCCCGGTAAAGATTTTGCCGACATCAAAGGCGCGGATATCGCCAAAGGTACGCTTAACGGCATTCCTGCGGTAATGCCTGGCATGTGGGGCGACCATCTGGGAGTGGTCGATCTGGTGCTCAATAACGACAGCGGCAAATGGCAGGTTACGCAGGCGAAAGCGGAAGCGCGGCCTATCTATGACGCCGCCGCTAAAAAGTCGCTGGCGGCGGAAGACAGTAAGCTGGTCGATATTCTGAAAGCCGATCACGATGCCACCCGCGAGTTTGTCAGCAAGCCCATCGGTAAATCCGCCGATAATATGTACAGTTATCTTGCTCTGGTGCAGGACGATCCTACCGTACAGGTGGTGAATAACGCGCAAAAAGCGTATGTGGAACACTTTATTCAGGGCGATCCGGATCTGGCGAAACTGCCGGTGCTGTCCGCCGCCGCGCCGTTTAAAGTTGGCGGGCGTAAGAACGATCCTGCCAGCTTTGTCGAGGTGGAAAAAGGCCAGTTGACCTTCCGTAACGCCGCCGATCTTTATCTCTATCCGAATACGCTGGTGGTGGTGAAAGCCAGCGGCAAAGAGGTAAAAGAGTGGCTGGAATGTTCTGCCGGACAGTTTAATCAGATTGATATTCACAGCAACAAACCGCAATCGTTGATCAATTGGGATGGCTTTCGCACCTATAATTTCGATGTCATTGACGGCGTGAATTATCAAATCGATGTGTCACAGCCCGCCCGCTATGATGGCGAATGCCAGATGGTGAATCCGCAGGCGGAGCGTATTAAAAACCTGACCTTTAACGGTAAGCCTGTCGACCCGAACGCTACGTTCCTGGTCGCCACGAATAACTATCGCGCTTACGGCGGCAAGTTTGCCGGCACGGGCGACAGCCATATCGCCTTTGCGTCTCCGGATGAAAATCGCTCCGTGCTGGCGGCATGGATTGGCGCAGAGTCAAAACGCGCGGGCGAAATCCATCCGGCGGCGGATAATAACTGGCGTCTGGCGCCAATCCACAGCGATACGGCGCTGGATATCCGCTTTGAAACATCGCCAGGCGATAAAGCCGCGGCCTTCATTAAAGAGAAAGGACAGTATCCGATGAAGAAGGTTGCTGTCGATGATATCGGTTTTGCCATTTATCAGGTGGATTTGAGCAAGTAACGTGAGTCCCGCGTTTATTCGGCCTGACTGGCAGGCCGAATAAAGCGCTAGCCGCCATCTGATAAACGCTCCCGCTGCGCCAATACCTGGGGCAAATTCAGTTCTATCCAGTCCGCCAGCGCGGCGACTTTATCACTCACCTGCTCGCCAAGCGGCGTCAGGCTGTACTCCACATGCGGCGGAACAACTGGATATGACACCCGGTTAAGAAATCCGTCCTGTTCAAGCGCCTGTAACGACTGCGCCAGCATCTTTTCACTCACGCCTCCCATCTTGCGGCGCAGGTCGCTAAAACGGTGTGTACCGTCGCGTAACGCGACCAGAATCAGTACGCCCCAGCGACTGGTGACATGTTTTAACACCTCACGGGACGGGCACTGTTCAGCAAAGAGATTGCCTTCACGCAACTGCCGGGAAAGAGTATGAGCGCGCATTGATACTTACCTTTTTGTACGTACTTACTAAAAGTAAGCTTAGGTGGTAGCGTAATAAAACACAAGACCAACACTGAGGAGTTCACCATGATTGCTATCACTGGCGCAACAGGCCAACTGGGCCAACACGTTATTGAAAACCTGCTAAAAACGACGCCCGCCAGCCACCTCGTCGCGATCGTCCGTAACCCGAAAAAAGCCGCCCCGCTCAGTCAGCGCGGGATTGCCGTTCGCCAGGCGGATTACGCTAACGAAGCCGCGCTGACCACCGCCTTACAGGGCGTTGATAAACTGCTGCTCATTTCATCCAGCGAAGTGGGACAACGCACCGCGCAGCACCGCAACGTTATTCAGGCCGCCATTGCCGCGAAGGTGAAATTCATCGCCTATACCAGCCTGCTACATGCGGATAAATCGCCGCTGGCGCTCGCCGATGAACATATTGAAACGGAAAAAATGCTGGCTGAGTCAGGTATTCCTCACACGCTATTACGTAACGGCTGGTATACGGAAAACTACCTGGCGAGCGTCCCTGCCGCGCTGAAGCATGGCGTCTTTATTGGCGCAGCAGGAGAAGGGAAAATCGCCTCCGCAATGCGCGCTGACTATGCCGCCGCCGCCGCGCGCGTCATCCGTGAAGAGGGTCACGCCGGGAATGTCTACGAGCTGGCGGGTGATGACGCCTGGACATTAAGCCAGTTGGCGGATGAACTTACTCATCAGAGCGGAAAAAAAATCGTCTACCAGAACCTGAGCGAAGTCGATTTTGCCGCCGCGTTAAAAGGCGCAGGCCTGCCTGACGGACTGGCGGATATGTTGGCCAATTCTGACGCTGGCGCGGCGAAAGGCGGCTTGTTTGATGACAGCCATACGCTGCGTAAACTCATCGGTCGCCCGACGACGACGCTCACAGAAAGCCTTCGCTCCGTACTGTAAGTGTTAAAATTTAGTTAATTTATGTGGCATCCTCATAGACCTTCTCTGATAATGACGGAACGGTTTATGAGGAGAATCTGATGATTAGCGGCGTGCTATACGCCCTGCTGGCAGGGCTAATGTGGGGATTGATTTTCGTCGGCCCGTTAATCGTGCCGGATTACCCGGCCCTCTTACAGTCAATGGGACGCTATCTGGCGCTGGGGCTGATTGCCCTGCCGATTGCCTGGTTAGGCCGCACGCGGTTACGCCAGTTGACGCGCAAAGACTGGTTCACCGCCTTGTCGCTGACTCTGATGGGCAATGTAATCTATTACGCCTGCCTCGCCAGCGCCATTCAGCGAACCGGCGCGCCGGTGTCGACGATGATCATCGGGACATTGCCGGTCGTCATTCCGCTTTTCGCTAACATTCTCTATAGCCAACGAGACGGCAGATTATCCTGGCGGCGTTTAGCGCCCGCGCTGGCGCTTATCGGTTTTGGCCTGCTGTGCGTCAATATTGCTGAACTTAGTCAGGGATTATCCGATGTTAGCGGCTGGCGCTATGGTTCAGGCATTGTGCTGGCGCTGATTTCCGTAGCGTGCTGGGCATGGTATGCGCTGCGCAACGCCCGCTGGCTGCGGGAAAATCCCGACAAACATCCCATGATGTGGGCAACGGCGCAGGCGCTGGTTACGCTGCCGGTCTCGTTAATCGGCTATGCGGCGGTCTGTCTGTGGCTGAGTATCCAGAAACCGTTGTTTACCCTGCCCTTTGGCCCGCATCCCGCGCTGTTTATCGGTCTGATGATCGCCATCGCAGTGCTGTGTTCCTGGGTGGGCGCGCTGTGCTGGAATATCGCCAGCCAAAAATTGCCAACCGTTATTTTAGGGCCGCTGATTGTTTTTGAGACGTTGGCGGGACTGCTCTATACCTTCATTCTGCGCCAGGAAATCCCGCCATTCCTGACGTTAAGCGGCATTGCGCTCCTGGTGGCGGGCGTGGTCATTGCCGTGAGAGCGAAACCGGAAAAAGCGACCGTCGTTCCGGTCACGGAACGCTAATTTCATACTCGCTTAAATTATACGCACCCCGAAAGAGTTATAGCCTTGCCTTAAAGATGCATTTAAGATACAACTTATATTATTGCAAATGAGGTAACGGCTATGGCTTATCGCGATCAACCTTTAGGCGAACTGGCGCTCTCTATTCCCCGCGCATCGGCGCTGTTTCGCCGGTACGATATGGATTACTGCTGCGGCGGAAAACAGACGCTGGCGCGCGCCGCCGCGCGTCACGACGTCGATATTGACATCATTGAAGCGCAACTCGCGCAGTTGGCTGAACAGCCCATCGAAAAAGACTGGCGCGCCGTTCCGCTGGCAGACATTATTGACCATATCGTGGTGCGCTATCATGACCGACACCGCGAACAACTGCCGGAGCTTATCCTGCAGGCAACCAAAGTGGAACGCGTTCACGCGGATAAGCCAAACGTCCCACGCGGCCTGACAAAATATCTCACCGCGCTGCATGAAGAGCTTTCCAGCCATATGATGAAAGAAGAACAGATCCTGTTCCCAATGATCAAACAGGGTATGGGTCGCCAGGCAACGGGCCCGATAAGCGTAATGGAAAGCGAGCATGACGAGGCGGGAGAGCTGGTAGACGTCATCAAACACGTCACCCAAAATGTAACGCCGCCACCAGAAGCCTGTACCACCTGGAAAGCGATGTATAACGGCATTAATGAGATGATTGATGATCTGATGGAGCACATCAGCCTGGAGAATAACGTGCTGTTCCCACGCGCGCTGGCCGGGGAATAATCGCCAGCCGGGCATTTTGCCGGATGGCGGCTGTAAACTGCGCCTTATCCGGCCTCCAAATCAACGCTACGCTGTAAGCCCGGTAAGCGCCAGCGCCACCGGGCAAAACAATTAACGCATTCCCGCCATCCGTTTCTTACCTATCAACAGCCAGCCCAGACCCAACGCGATAAACCACAGCGGCGTCACGATCAGCGCCTGGCGCGTATCGTCTTCCAGCGTCAGTAATACCAGCACGAACGCAAAGAACGCCATACAGACCCAGCACATCAGCTTACCGAGCGGCATCTTATAGATGGATTTCTCATGCAGGTGGGGACGCTTTTTGCGGTACACCAGGTATGAACACAGAATGATGGTCCAGACAAACATAAACAGGATAGCCGAAACCGTAGTGATCATGGTGAATGCGCCAATCACGCTCGGGTTGACCATCAGCATAACCACGCCGCCCAGCAGGCAGATACAGGAGAAGGTCAGGCCTTTCGCCGGTACCGCGCGTTTCGATAGCTTAGCGAACGCTTTTGGCGCCACGCCTTCTTGCGCCAGGCCAAACAGCATACGGCTGGTCGAGAAGACGCCGCTGTTGGCGGAAGACGCCGCCGAGGTCAGCACGACAAAGTTGATCACGCTCGCAGCGGCAGGCAGACCCACCAGTACAAACAGCTCAACAAACGGGCTCTTATCCGGCACCACGGAACTCCACGGCGTCACCGACATAATGACAATCAGCGCAAAGACGTAGAACATGATGATACGGATCGGTATTGAGTTAATCGCGCGCGGCAGCGATTTTTCCGGATCTTTAGTTTCTGCGGCGGTAGTACCAACCAGCTCAATGCCCACGAAAGCGAACACTGCAATCTGGAAACCGGCAAAGAACCCGCTAATACCTTTCGGGAACCAGCCGCCGTCATTCCACAGATGCGCGAAAGACGCTTCAACGCCTGTCGGCGATTTAAAGTGCATCGCAATCATCACCAGCCCGACCACAATCAACGCCACAATGGCGACAATTTTGACCATGGCAAACCAAAATTCCATTTCACCAAACATTTTAACGGTGGCGAGGTTGAGGCTTAGCAGCAGGATCACTACCGCCAGCGAGGCGACCCAATCGGAAAGGCCGGGAAACCAGAACTGCGCGTAGGCGGTAATCGCCACCACGTCAGCCATACCGGTCACTACCCAGCAAAACCAGTACGTCCAGCCAGTAAAATATCCCGCCCAGGGGCCAAGCAGGTCGGAAGCAAAATCGCTAAACGATTTATATTCCAGATTCGAGAGCAGCAATTCCCCCATGGCGCGCATCACGAAAAAAAGCATAAAACCGATGATCATATAAACAAAAATGATCGACGGTCCGGCGAGACTGATCGTTTTACCCGATCCCATAAACAGACCGGTACCAATAGCGCCGCCAATAGCGATAAGCTGTATATGACGGTTTGTAAGATTGCGCCGTAGCGACTGTTCAGCCGGAGCCTGTTCGTCGGCTGCGACTTTTACCTGATCTACCATGTTTTTCTTCCTGTACCTGTCTGTGTTGTGCGGGCTCTACGGCCTTTGGTCTATGATACGACGATCCTGTTATCAGGACTCATCGATATTAGGTAAGAATCGGCGGGATGAATACTCAGATTCAAATACAATGTTAATTTTATGTTTAAAATGAGTGTTATATCACTTTGATAATGCGAATTAGCTCACAAAAATACACGTAACGACGCCATTTGCAAAATAAAATATTGGCATCTGCTGAAGTCAGGATTGCCGGATAAGGCGTTTACGCCGTCATCCGGCAAACCCGGGGCGCTTAGAGAATTTCCAGCAGTTCCACTTCAAACACCAGGGTGCTGAATGGCGGAATAGAGGCCCCGGCCCCACGCTCGCCATAGGCCAGCTCCTGTGGGATAGTCAGTTCCCATTTGGAACCTACCGGCATCAGAGTCAGAGCTTCAATCCAGCCGGCGATCACGCCATTTACCGGGAATTCAGCCGGTTCGCCGCGCGCGACGGAGCTGTCAAATACGGTGCCATCAATAAGCTTACCGGTGTAATGCACGCGTACGCGGTCGGTACGCGCCGGAATCGCGCCTTCGCCCTGCATCAGAACGCGGAACTGTAAACCAGATTCAGTACTGTTCACACCGTCTTTTTCGCGGTTTTCTTCCAGGTATTTCACGCCTTCGGCCGCCATTGCTTTGAAACGCTCACGACGCACCGCGTCCGCACGCTCATGAATTTCACGCAGCGCACGATGCACCACATCAACAGGAACCGCCGGGTGTTTACCTTCCAGCGCATCAGCAATGCCTGCAACCAGCGCTTCAGGCAATAGCCCTTCAAGACCGGATTCGCTAAGCTGCTGCCCTACCTGCAAACCAATGCCATAGCTCGCTTGCGCTTCAATAGTGTCAAAAGTCGGGGTGGCCATTATTTTTCCTTCATCGGATATCAAAAAAGTAGCGGGCAGCATAACAGCCACGCTTCTTCTGGTAAAACTTTGTCTCAGGGAGGATGACAAATCGCAGGGAAAAAGAAACAATAGATTATCCGTATTGATGTCACGAAAGCGGATAGCACTACCAGTATCATAGCGTTAGCCATCTATACTCTATGATTAAGGAACGAGATGCGGAGCAGGAGGTAAACCATGCCCGGGCGCTTTGAATTAAAACCAACCCTGGCGAAAATCTGGCACGCGCCGGATAATTTTCGCATCATGGAGCCGCTGCCGCCTATGCATCGTCGTGGCATTATCATTGCCGCTATCGTGCTGGTGATCGGTTTCCTGCTGCCCGCCAGCGAGACCAGCGACTCGCCTGTCGTCACGCGGGAAGCGCAATTGGATCTGCAATCGCAATCACAGCCGCCGACGGAGGCCCAGCTTCAGGCGCAGCTGGTCGCGCCGCAAAACGATCCGGATCAGGTGGCGCCCGTTGCGCCGGAACCTATCCAGGAAGGCCAGCCGGAAGAACAAAACCAGCCGCAAACGCAGCCTTTCCAGCAGGATAGCGGCATCGGTCAACAGTGGCGCTCGTACCGGGTAGAGTCTGGTAAAACTCTGGCGCAACTGTTCCGTGACCACGGACTGCCCCCGACAGACGTTTATGCAATGGCGCAGGTAGAAGGCGCTGGCAAGCCGCTGAGTAATCTCAAAAATGGTCAAATGATTAAAATTCGCCAGAATGCCAGCGGGGTGGTGACAGGTTTAACGATAGATGGCGATAACGGTCAACAGGTGCTGTTTACGCGTCAGCCTGACGGCAGTTTTATTCGCGCACAGTAACGCCGGCTGCGCCTTACCCCGTCTATACCCTATTCGTTCAGGTGAAGCATTACCGCTTCACCTTATTCACCCACCAAATCCCCGAACACACCAGCACCAGCGCAATCATGTATTTCCACTCCAATATATTCTCGCCGAGAAAAATAGCCGAAAGAGCCGCGCCGGAAACCGGGATCAGAAAGTTAAACGGCGCAATCATCCCCACGCGATTATATTTGAGTAAAATGCTCCATAGCGCAAAAGCGACCGACGAGAGTAACGTCAGGTAGACTAAAATCGCCACCGACGAGAAGCCATGTATCGTCAGCGTACCGCCAAAAACGTAACCGCCAATGACCAGTACCAGACCGCCAATCCCCAATTGATAGCCAGTCATGACCATCGGATCGACCGTCTGCGAGAGACGTTTGCCATACAATGTGGCCGCAGAAAGAATAAACGCCGCCAGCACCACGGAGCCTTCTCCCGGCAGATTAAAGCTGAAATCCAGGCCGTTGCTGACGTTCACCGCCATGACGCCCGCAAAGCCCAGAATACAGCCGAGCGTTTTGTTGTAGTTCAATCGGTCGTTCTGATAAATAAAGTGCGCCAGCAATACGCTGAAGAATGTGCCTGTCGCGTTCATGATTGAGCCTTTCACGCCGGAGGTGAACGCAAGGCCGATATAGAAAAAGAGATATTGCAGCGACGTCTGAGTCAGCCCCAGTAACGTTAACTGAGCAAACTGGCGCGGACGAAACCGACCAATCGGTTTACGCTGAAGCAGCGCGAACAGTAGCAGCAACCCACCCGCAAACAAAAAACGATAACCAGCAAAAACAATTTTAGAAGGGATATCGTCGGTGGCTATCTGAAAGAGGTCATAACCGCTTTTGATGGCTGGATAAGCGCTGCCCCATAGCAGGCAACAAAATGCGGCACACACATAAACGACGTTTTTGCGGGCAAACGGGGAGGCCTGGCGTTGGGTATCCATTCTTTCACCAAGAAATTAAAATAATGTTTTATTTTTGATTATCGCGAAAAGAGGGGGAGATAGCCAGTCGAAAAGCGATGGGGTTAAAAAAGCAAAACGTCGGCGCTGGGCCGACGTTTCGTTGCTAGCAAAAACGAGAATGCCTGATTACTCAGCAACCACGTTGATGATAACTTTTGCGAATACTTCGCTGTGAACCTGGAAGTTCACTTCGTGTTCGCCAGTGGTACGCAGAACGCCGTTCGGCAGACGAACTTCGCTCTTAGCCACGTCAACGCCAGCTGCAGTCACAGCGTCAGCGATGTCGCGAGTACCGATGGAACCGAACAGTTTACCTTCGTCGCCTGCTTTAGACGCGATAGTAACGGTTTCCAGGGCGTTGATTTTCTCTGCGCGTGCATTTGCAGCAGCCAGAACGTCAGCCAGTTTAGCTTCCAGTTCAGCGCGACGTGCTTCGAAGTATTCAACGTTTTTCTTGGTAGCCGGAACAGCTTTACCCTTTGGTACCAGGAAGTTACGAGCATAGCCCGCTTTAACGTTAACCTGATCACCCAGGCTACCCAGGTTTGCTACTTTATCAAGCAGAATAACTTGCATTACCTTATCCTCTCAAAGTCGTATTAATGGACCGTGACCGATTACTGATGGCGATCAGTGTACGGCAGCAGAGACAGGTAGCGAGCGCGTTTGATAGCGCGAGCCAGCTGACGCTGGTATTTTGCACGGGTACCGGTGATACGGCTTGGGACAATCTTACCGCTTTCGGTGATGTAGTTTTTCAGCGTAGCGATATCTTTATAGTCGATCTCTTGAACGCCTTCCGCGGTGAAACGGCAGAACTTGCGACGACGGAAATAACGTGCCATATGGCTAGTCTCCAGAATCTATCAATTCAATCTGCTCGGCATGCAGAACCATTTTGCTCAGACCGTTCTTTGCCTTGTGGCAAGAAATAAACCCCTGAACGGTTATGCGGCTGCCGACCGTTATACTGTGAGTAATGGCCTGGTTTTCGTGTCCGCTAACAATAACGGGCATTTGGCACCACGCCTGCCGGTGAAAGCCGGCTTCCTCTTGCACAGAACGATGCTCAAGCACGAACTGGCAATGCGGAATTCCTGATGGACTGACCTTTCGAAGGGGGGCCCTGCACACGGTGCCGGACAACGCCAGACGGTTGGTCATCAGAAATTACTCTTCAGAATCCCCAGCTTCAGCATCATCTGCGGTTTCGTTAGCGAAATCATCGCGACGCTCACGGCGCTCGTCTTTCGCTTTAACCATCGGAGAGGCTTCGGTAACAGCGTGCTTAGTACGCATAACCATGCTGCGGATAACGGCATCGTTGAAGCGGAAGGTAGTTTCCAGCTCATCGATCACTTCCTGCGGCGCTTCAACGTTCATCAGAACGTAGTGCGCTTTGTGCAGTTTGTTGATCGGGTAAGCCAGCTGACGGCGGCCCCAGTCTTCCAGACGGTGGATCTTGCCTTCTGCGCCAGTGATGGCGGCAGAGTAACGCTCGATCATGCCCGGAACCTGTTCGCTCTGGTCAGGATGGACCATAAAAACGATTTCGTAATGACGCATCGAATTGCTCCTTACGGATTATTCAGCCTCCTGTCTGGGTCAGCCGCGGCCCATGGAGGCAAGGAACGTGTTAAAGGTCGGCTGAAAAATGACGCGTTATAATACTGGCGCCTGCGGGCAAACTCAAGGTGATTGTACAATTATTTATCGTGCCGAACGTAACGCCTGTCCCGTCACATTTTGCTGCTGAGATATTAACTTCATATCGCATGCCACTATAAACGGCCTGTTGCGGCAGAGAAATTGACACTGTGGTCAGCGCACTTTTTTGCCACACAGGATTTCTTAAACATGGCGGCATACATCAATGGGTTGTTAATCAGGTAAAAAACGACAATGCAATAATTTTTTGAACAACAGCATCAGAAAAGGTCGCCATCTCTGCGGCGGGTTATGGTTAAAATTAAACCAGAAGCGATTCACTAAAGGGGGATATCGCCAACCAGACCGCGCTGCTGAGGAGGTACTCTATGCGAGCCCGGATAATGTTATTTCTGGCTGCACTTTTGCCTGGCATAACGGCAACGGCAGCCGTCGAGTTAAATAATCATCAGGCCAGAAATATGGATGATGTGCGCAGCTTAGGCGTAATCTACATCAACCATAACTTCGCCACGGAAAGTGAAGCCAATCTGGCGCTGAATGAAGAGGCCGACGTGCGAAACGCAATGTATTATCACGTCATATTTATCCGGGAACCGGGTAGCAATGGCAATATACACGCCAGCGCGAATATTTATCGCTAGCATCAGGAAAACCAACGAAAAAGCCATAGTTGATTTGCCCCCTGAACAGGGGGCTTTTTTCGCGGAAAGATGGCTCCGGAATTAGACCTGTGACATCCCGATAATATTCACATTCCGGAGCTCATACTTCACTTCTGCCCGTAATACGCATTCGGGCCATGCTTACGCATGAAGTGCTTGTTCATCAGATAATCGTCGATGGGGTTGAGGCCAGGGTTAATACCGCGCGCAATCCACGCCATTCTCGCCACTTCTTCCATGACGACCGCGTTATGTACCGCATCGTGCGCATCTTTCCCCCAGGCGAATGGCCCGTGTTGATACACGACAATGCCTGGCGTATGCAGCGGTTCCACCTCGCCCAGCGTTTCGATGATCACCTTACCGGTGTTCAGCTCGTACTCGCCCTGCACTTCTTCTTCGCTTAACGCCCTGGTACAAGGAATATCGCCAAAGAAATAGTCCGCGTGCGTGGTACCGAGCGCCGGAATAGCCATCCCCGCCTGCGCCCATGCCGTGGCGTGGGTGGAGTGGGTATGAACGACGCCGCCAAGCGACGGATAGCGTTGATACAGCGCCAGATGGGTAGCGGTATCGGAAGAAGGACGATAACCTCCCTCCACCACTTTGCCATCCATATCCACCACCACCATGTCATCTACCTTCATGGTTTCATAGGCGACACCGCTTGGCTTAATCACCACCAGCCCGCGTTCGCGATCGATAGCGCTGACGTTGCCCCAGGTAAACGTCACCAGTCCATAACGGGGCAAATCCATGTTAGCGTCAAATACCTGCTGCTTGAGCTTTTGCATTAGGCTGCCTCCACCAGACCGGCGCTGGCCATGCGCGCTTTCACCCAGTCACGCGCTTTCGCTACCTCTGCCGCCGGGTTCTCTGCTGTTTCGCTCCACATCTCAATCAGATAGGGCCCGCAATAGCCACTCTGTTTGAGCGTTTCGAAGCAGCGTTCGAAATCGACAACGCCTTCGCCAAACGGCACATTTTTGAACACGCCGGGTTTAGTATCTTTGACGTGTACCGCGACGATATGCCCGATTCCCGCCTGTAGCTCCATCTGTACGTCGTTATCCCAGGCAGACAGATTGCCGATATCCGGATAGAGCTGGAACCACGGGTTATTGAGGTAGTGAGCATAGCCCAGCGCTTTACTGATGGAATTCATCAGCGGGTAGTCCATGATCTCCATCGCCAGCGTCACCTGGGCGCGGCTGGCCATATCAACGCTCTCTTTTAACCCATCGCGGAAGCGGCAACGCGTTTCGTCGTTGGCCTGCTGATAGTAAACGTCGTACCCCGCCAGTTGAATGACGCGAATCCCGACGTCCTGCGCAAACTGAATCGCTTTACGCATAATCTCCAGCCCCTGCGCCCGTACCGCGTCATCTTCGCTACCGAGCGGAAAACGACGATGCGCGCTCAGACACATGGACGGCACACGCACGCCGGTTTCAGCAACCGCGCTCACCAGCGCCAGGCGCTGCTCGCGACTCCAGTCGAGCCGCGCCAGTCGGGCGTCGGTCTCGTCCACCGACATTTCAACGAAGTCAAAACCCAGCGTTTTCGCCAGCCGCAGGCGCTCCAGCCAGCACTCCCCGGCAGGGAGCGCTTTTTCATAGATGCCGAGCGGAATTTGTTTCGACAGCATAGCCGCTCCTTAGCCCCACAGTTGGGCAATGGAGCGTTTGAACTGCCGTGCGGCTTCTACCGGCGATTCGGCATCGCGAATGCTGCGCCCCGCGATAAAGACATGGATCGGAATGCCTTTGAACAGAGGCAGGTCTTCCAGCGCCAGTCCGCCGGTCACGGTCACTTTAAAGCCCATATCGGACAGCCGTTTAATCGCGGTAATATCCGCTTCACCCCACGCCACGCCTGCGGCCTGCGCGTCACGGCTGCGGTGATAAACCACCTGCTGAATACCCGCATCACGCCACTGCTGCGCCTGTTCCCAGGTCCAGTAACCGGTCAGTTCGATCTGCACGTCGCCGTTGAACTCTTTTGCCACATCCAGCGCGCCTTTTGCGGTGTTGATATCCGCACAGCAAATCACCGTCACCCAGTCCGCGTTGGCTTCGAAACACATACGGGAGAGGATTTTACCGGCATCGGCAATTTTGGCGTCCGCCAGCACGATTTTGTGCGGGTAAAGCGCTTTCAGATCGCGAACCGCACGCACGCCTTCGCCCACGCACAGAATGGTGCCCACTTCGATAATGTCGACTTCTTCGGCAATCAGGCGAGTGGTTTCATAGGCGCTATCCATAGTCTGGTTGTCCAGCGCGACCTGCAACATTGGTAATGACATTTTCAATTCCTTCTTAAGCTGCCGCGTTGGTGCGGTCAATGAGATCCAGGACTTCCTGCGCGGTGCGGCAGGCGCGTAAACGGTCAAAATTAGCTTCGTCTTCAAACAGGTTGACGATCTGCATGATGCCCACTTCCTGGTGAGTGTTGGCATCAACCGCCGCCATGGTGATCAGAATATCGACCGGGTCGTTATCTTCGTGGTTGAACTCCAGCGGCTTTTTCAGCGTCACCAGCGAAAAACCGGTTTTCTTCACCCCTTCTTCCGGGCGGCCATGCGGCATCGCCAGGCCGGGGGCAATCACAAAATAGGGGCCAAACTGCTCAACGCCATCGAGAATGGCCTGGTAATAGCGCGGCTCCACCACGTCGGCAGCCACCAGTAAATCGACGCCGATCTTGACGGCTTCCTGCCAGGTATTCGCTTCAGCCTGCAGGCGGATAGAATTATTCTCCGCCAGTGAATCACGTAATTTCATGTTGCATCCTTACTTCACGTCTTGCGGGAAATGTTCTTTGATCACTTCCAGCAGTTTCGGGCCGAAGTCAGCAGGAGAGAGCATGTTACGCACGCCAACCACATATTTGTTGCCGGTCACGGTGATTTCGCCCGCAATATGGGTAGAAGCGATGATGATATCCGCGCCGCTCAACTCGCTTTTGTACTCGCCAACCGCGCAGCTGTTTACCGTGTGGTCAATGTTTGATTGGGTTAAAAACTGGTCCACTTTCATTTTCATGATCATGGAACTGCCCTGTCCGTTGCCACACACAGCCAGAATACGTACGGTCATAATCAAAACTCCTTATTAAGCAGACTGTTCTGCCAGTTGTTTTTCTGCATCTTCTTCTGCGCGCAGTGCGCGGCCAGCGAAGAACATATAAGCCAGTGCAATTACAATGATGACGGCCATAAAGGCGATACCGAGGGAGAAGAAGCCCTGCATCATCGGCGGTGCCAGAATCGACCAGTCCGCCATACCCATCCAGGCGCTCATCCCCGTGAGTTTCACCGCCCAGACGCAACCAAAGATTTCGATCATCCCCATCACCAGACAAATCTTCAGCGCCGCACGCCAGCCGCCGAAGTGGTTAGCGAACACGCCGATAGTGGCGTTAGAGAAGAACATCGGGATAAAGCCAGGAATAATCAGGATCGAGGAGCCGCAGGCAACCAGGATGCCAACCGCAATCAGCTGACCGATGGTGCCCCACATAAAGCCCCAGACCACCGCGTTCGGCGCGAAGCTATAAATAGCGGCGCAGTCAATCGCCAGTACTGCGCCCGGAATCAGACGCTGGGAGATACCGTTAAACGCTTCAGAGAGCTCGGCGACAAACATACGCACGCCCTGAGTAATAATGAAAATCGCCACCGCAAAGGAGAAACCGGTTTGCAGGATGTAGACCGTCCAGTGCACTTTGCCCGCCATCGCCTGCACGGTGTCGATACCGAAGGAGAGCAGAATGGCACCAAAGAAGATGGTCATTACAATCGCCGTGGAGACGATGTTGTCATGGAAAATGTTCAGCCAGCCCGGCAGTTTGAGGTCTTCAACGCTTTCCTCTTTTTTGCCCAGGAACGGCGCGACTTTATAGGCAATCCAGGAAGCAAACTGCTGCTGGTGACCGATGGAGAAACCGCAGCCGTCCGTCACTTCCTGAGTCGGCTTGTACATCATGTTGGAGGTAATACCCCAGTACAGGGAAACCAGTATCGCCGTGCAGATAATGGTGGTCCACATGGAATAGCCGAAGATATAGAAAGAGACCGCAATCAGCCCCGCCTGCTGGAACATGATGTGCCCGGTCAACATGATGGTGCGAATACCGGTAATGCGTCGCAACAAGACGTAACAAATATTCAGCGCCAGCGCGAGCAACACCGCGTAGCCTACCCAACTATACGCATCACCCATCCGTTCGATCGTTGCCATCATCGAAGCATAGGTATCGGAAATCGCGCCGTTGATGCCGTAGACCTCAGACATTTTCGCCACCACCGGTTTAAAGGTGCTGGTCAGAATGCCGGACCCGGCCTGTAGCAGCATGAAACCAATGATGGTTTTGATCGTCCCTTTGATGATCACGCTGACGCTTTTACGCAGCAGGATATAGCCCAGGCAGGTCACAATACCCAGTAATAGCGGGGCATTGGTCATTACCTGATTAAAAAAAATGGTAAAGATGTTGTAGAGGATCTCCATAACGATCTCCGGTAGACAAGGTTGCTGAGTCACAGGCGCTCAGAATAATGTCCCTCCACTGTAATTTTCAAAAGTAATCACAACAAGATTGAATTTGATTAAATGTGACGTAGCGCGCAAATAATTAGCACACTTAATACATGGTTTACTTATAAATAACTCATTTCTTCATTAAAATAAGTAAAATCATAAAGATGAATACATCCCCATGACGCCAGAAAAGATTAAGTTTTCTTCTGGCTGCGTTCTCCTCTACCCAAAAGTCAAAAAATAGCCCATTGCCTTCTTGAGAAAATAGTGTCAGGATTAATCAAAACAAATCACGTTTTGAACTATTTTGAACAAACATGAAGGTAAATGCGATGAGTAAAGTACAAAGCATCACGCGTGAATCATGGATTCTGAGCACGTTTCCGGAGTGGGGAAGCTGGCTGAACGAAGAGATTGAGCAAGAGCAGGTCGCGCCGGGTACGTTCGCTATGTGGTGGCTGGGCTGTACCGGTATCTGGCTAAAATCTGAAGGCGGCACTAACGTATGCGTCGATTTCTGGTGCGGTACCGGTAAACAGAGCCACGGTAACCCGTTGATGAAAACCGGCCATCAGATGCAGCGTATGGCTGGCGTCAAAAAATTACAGCCTAACCTGCGCACCACGCCGTTTGTTCTCGATCCTTTCGCTATCCGTCAAATTGACGCCGTACTGGCGACCCATGACCATAACGATCACATTGACGTCAATGTCGCGGCTGCCGTAATGCAGAATTGCGCCGATGATGTTCCGTTTATCGGCCCGCAGACCTGCGTGGATTTATGGGTTGGCTGGGGCGTGCCGAAAGAACGCTGCATCGTGGTAAAACCGGGCGATGTCGTGAAAGTGAAAGATATTGAAATTCATGCGCTTGATGCCTTTGACCGCACCGCATTAATCACCCTGCCCGCCGATCAGAAAGCCGCTGGCGTACTGCCGGACGGCATGGATGTACGCGCGGTTAACTATCTGTTTAAAACGCCGGGCGGCAATCTCTATCACAGCGGCGATTCTCACTATTCCAACTACTACGCGAAACACGGCAACGAACATCAAATTGATGTCGCGCTCGGTTCTTACGGTGAAAACCCGCGCGGTATTACGGACAAAATGACCAGCGCGGATATTTTACGCATGGCGGAATCGCTGAATACCAAAGTGGTGATCCCGTTCCATCACGATATCTGGTCGAACTTCCAGGCCGATCCGCAAGAGATCCGCGTGTTATGGGAAATGAAGAAAGATCGCCTGAAGTATGGTTTTAAACCGTTTATCTGGCAGGTTGGCGGCAAGTTTACCTGGCCGCTGGATAAAGACAATTTCGAATACCACTATCCGCGTGGGTTTGACGATTGCTTTACCATTGAACCCGATCTACCGTTCAAATCCTTCCTGTGAGCCGATATCATGCCGGGATTACCCGGCATTTTTTCCATTTACTTTAGTATTTCCAGGCTATTTCAAATATCATCTTTTCAAATCAATTTGTATCGGAATAGCTCATGACTGAAGCACAAAGACATCAAATACTGCTGGATATGCTGGCACAGTTGGGCTTTGTTACCGTCGAAAACGTGATTGAGCGTCTGGGGATCTCCCCGGCGACAGCGCGCCGCGACATCAACAAGCTCGACGAAAGCGGGAAACTTAAAAAAGTGCGCAACGGCGCAGAGGCCATTACCCAACAGCGGCCCCGCTGGACGCCGATGAATCTGCACCAGGCGCAAAACCACGATGAAAAAGTACGCATCGCGAAAGCGGCGTCGCAGCTGGTAAACCCGGGTGAAAGCGTAGTGATTAACTGCGGCTCCACCGCTTTCCTGCTGGGGCGCGAAATGTGCGGGAAGCCGGTACAGATCATTACCAACTATCTGCCGCTGGCGAATTATCTGATCGATCAAGAGCATGACAGCGTGATTATCATGGGTGGTCAGTATAATAAAAGCCAGTCGATTACCCTGAGCCCGCAGGGAAGTGAAAACAGTCTCTATGCTGGCCACTGGATGTTTACCAGCGGAAAGGGCTTAACCGCGGATGGCCTGTACAAGACCGATATGCTAACCGCCATGGCGGAACAAAAAATGCTCAGCGTCGTCGGGAAACTGGTCGCGCTGGTCGATAGCAGTAAAATTGGCGAGCGCGCGGGAATGCTGTTCAGCCGCGCCGATCAGATCGCTATGCTGATTACCGGCAAAAATGCCAATCCGCAGGTTTTGCAACAGCTTGAAGCCCAGGGTGTAAGCATACTCCGCGTTTAAAGATGCTGTCGGAAAAACGCTACCGTCGCCGACAACGCTTCTGGCGTAATGCGATGCCGCACGCCTGCGGCCCATAAACAGGTCACATGCTTATCCAGCTTCGCCGCGGCGAGTGCCTGCTGGAGCCGGAAGGTTTCGATAGCAGGCACCACGTCATCCTCCTGACCATGCCACAACAGAAGCGGCCTGTCGGCCAGTCGCTCTAACTGGTGTGTGACTTCCCATTCACGTAGCGGCGCGATGATATTGTCGAATTCCGCCTGCTGTACTGGGTTCTGCGGGGATAACGGCGGGAAAAGCGTCCGGGCGAGCCCGGTAAAATAGCCCGACCCCATTAAACTGGCCCCGCATTTTACCTCACGGTGACGCGTCATAATGCCCAGCGCCGTCATACCGCCCATGGATGCGCCGCCCACCGCCAACCGCCCGTCAAGTAGCCAGTTTTCCGCCTGAATCGCCGCACGTAACGTCGTAAATTCCTGCATGTTTTGGTGCAGAATCTGCCAGAATCGGTGTATTCGTCCCTGTGAGTCGCCGCCGAAGCGAGCGCCATGCTCCGGCGCATCCGGCATGACTACCCGGAATCCTGCCTGTGCCAGGGCAACGGCAAAATAACTATAAACCAGGCTGGAGGAGGTGAAGCCATGATAGAACACCACACAGGGAAGCGGCACGGCGCGTCTCCCTTCCGGGAAGGCATGTAGTACGACGCCTCCGGCTAATTGTCGTGTTTCAATCGCTATCATTATTCTCTCCTTTTTATCCGGTATGCCACGGAGAAATACTTAACGCAAGTTTATGGATAGCGCAATAATTCATAATGTTTGAGAACTGGGTTACGCTTTCGCAACGTTTTCATTCGAAAATCGCGTGACAGGTAACACTTCGGGAACATTCCCCCTAAAGGGAAATCAATAAGGCATTACACTATGATTATCAGGAAACGAGATAGAGTTATGCGTCGGTTTGCTTCATTGATAGCAGTGCTGTTATTAAGCGCGTGTAGCGTGCTGCAGGGTACGCCGCAACCTGCGCCGCCTGTCGCCGATCACCCGCAGGAAATCCGTCGCGATCAAACGCAAGGACTACAGCGGATGGGGACCGTAAGCGCGCTGGTTCGGGGCTCCCCGGATGATGCAATAGATGAAATCAGAGCGAAAGCCGTCGCTGCGAAAGCCGATTATTACGTTATCTTAATGGTTGATGAAACGGTTATAACCGGCCAGTGGTATTCACAAGCCATTTTGTATCGTCAATAACAGTAGATTGATTTTTAGTCAGTTTTACATTGCTTTGCGCCCCTATGCGTTTACCTGTGCACAATAAACAAACAGGTTTACCGTGATGGAGCGTCCTGTTAAATGCGGGGTATGTAATAAGGAGCTGACGATGAAACAAGAACTTGCCTTATCCTCACTGCTGCTTTCTGCCGGACTGGTGAGTACGACGGCACAGTCTGCCGAATTCGCCAGTGCTGACTGCGTAACGGGTCTGAATGAAATCGGCCTGATCTCGGTCAGTAATGTTGCAGGAAACCCACAGGATGTGGAGCGGATTATCGCCCTGAAAGCCGATGAACAGGGTGCGTCCTGGTACAGAATTATTCAAATGTATGAAGAACAACAGTCGGATAACTGGCGCGTACAGGCGATACTCTATGCCTGATGCCGCGTGGCTCGCGCCGGATGGCATGTACTACAGGTCAAACGTTACCGCAGTCCCCCGGTCGCCCTTAACAGTAAATCATTTTGCACCTGGGCAGGCAGCGGCATTTCGCCGCGTGTATCCAGCATCATCTGACACCACGCTTGCGCCAGCGGCGGCGAGGCATGACGCAGCATTTCCGCTCCGCACCCCAGCAGGAAAAGCTGCTGCGTAATCTCTCTGCCCATTGCTTCGTCCGGTTTGCGTAAACGTTGCTGTAGCTGGCGTACCGCGCGGTCGTAATGGCGATCCTGACCTTTGACTTCCGCAAAAGCTTCACTCAATACGTCATAGACGCCGTGTTGTTTTGTCAGCACCCGAAGTACATCCAGACACATGATATTGCCGGAACCTTCCCAGATACTGTTCACCGGCATTTCACGGTACAGGCGCGGGAGTTCGCTCTCTTCGCAATACCCCATCCCGCCGAGAACCTCCATCGCCTCAGCCACAAAAGGGATTCCCTGCTTACAGATGGCGAATTTCGCCGCTGGCGTGAATAATCGCGCCCATAATGCCTCTTTCGCCTCGCGACGTTGCTCCCAGGCGCGCGCCAGCCGAAACAAAAGCGCCGTCTGCCCCTCCAGGCATAGCGCCATACGACTTAAGGTTTGTCGCATCAACGGTTGTTCGATCAGCGGCTTACCAAAAGCCTGACGCTGATGAGCATGGTAAATGGCGACTGAAAATGCGCGCCGCATTAAGCCATGACTCCCGAGCGCGCAATCAAGACGCGTCATACCGCCTATCTTTAAGATATGCCGAATCCCTTCGCCCTCTTCTCCCAGCCGCCAGCCGACGGCATCCTGAAACTCGACTTCGGCGCTGGCATTAGATCGATTACCGAGTTTATCTTTCAGGCGCTCAAGACGAACAGAGTTCCGTTGCCCGTCTGGCAGGAAACGCGGCACAAAGAAACAGGATAGTCCTCCTTTTGCCTGCGCCAGCACGAGGTGCGCATCACTTTGCGGCACAGAGAAAAACCATTTATGTCCCACCAGCCGATATGAATCATCCGCCAGCCGCTCCGCGTGGGTCGTATTACTGAGTACGTCCGATCCGCCCTGCTTTTCCGTCATTCCCATGCCGATGAGCAGGCCCCGTTTTTGCCCGCCCGGCAGCAAATGTGAATCGTAGCGATCGCTGCGCAGCGGCGCCAGCCAGTCATGGAAAGTGGCGGGAAGCATCTGCAATAGCAACGGTGTCGCGGCAAAGGTCATCGTGACAGGACAGAGTGTTCCCGCTTCTACCTGAGCATGTAATACAAAACGCGCCGCCCGGGCGACAAAACTTCCCGCCCTTGCCTCTTCCTCCCAGGCCAGGTTATGTACCCGATTAGCGCAAAGCCCCTGCATCAACAGGTGCCAGGCGGGATGAAAGCGAACGTCATCCAGACGCTGTCCCTGGGGATCGTAACGCAGCAACTCAGGAGGATGCGCGTTCGCCAGACGACCCAGCTCCAGTGATTCCGCCGTTCCCAGTTGTTGGCCAATGCTGGCGAGAAGATCGCTATCCCATCCCGCGCCTTCCCGGGAAACCGCTTCACACAGCGCGCCATCAGACAGGAATAAGTTACTGTTATTGAGCGGAGCAGGTTGATTAAAGACGGTATGTGTTTGCCAGGACATGGTGTCTCCCTCCTTCAATGGCGCTGCAGTCAAGTATGGTCATGACTGCGCCATTGACGCCAGAGCAAGATCACAAAAGTATGATTAACCGGCAATATAATGTGGGACGAAACGGGAAGTGTCTTTGGTAATTAGCGTATTGTCCTCGCGAATCCCCATCCCGGAGGCTTCATCGTCAATGATCCAACTGCCAATCAGCGTATAGCTATCGCCAAAGCGCGGCAAAGGCTGAAACGCCTGGTAAATCATCGGCTCGTCAGCGTAGTCGCCGTCGGCATGATCGATAACATTTTGCCGCTCGTCGAAAATCGTGACGTTGCCGCCTTCACGTGAATAAATCGGCTTCCGTACGCTGCTTTCGCCTGGCGCTGCGAGCGATTTTTCGCCCTCAAACCAGGCCGGCAGCAGATTCGGATGGCCAGGGAAAAAGCGCCACAATAACGGCAACAGCCCTTTGTTACTCAGAATACTTTTCCACAATGGCTCAATCCATTGCTCACGACGTTTTCGCAACAGCGGGCCGTTGTCATCGCGCATCATCCATTCCAGCGGGTAGAGCTTAAAGGCGCGGCGAATCACGTTATCGTCCAGATCGGTCAGCACACCGCCTACGCCAAGTCCCAGTTCTTCAATATAGATAAATCGCGTTTCCTGGCCCGCCTGCTGCGCGCAATCCTGAAGGTACAGCACCGTCGTGCGATCTTCGTCGGTATCTTCACAACAGCAAAAGTAGAGCGGTTCCCGGCTGTACAGCTCGCTGAAGCGGGCGATCAGCCGCTCCTGTATCGCGTTGTATTGATCGGCATCACGCGGGATGGCGCCGCTACGACGAGCATCCTCCAGCCATAGCCATTGAAAGTAGGAGGACTCATAGAGCGACGTCGGCGTATCCGCATTGTATTCCAGCAATTTAACCGGATCTTTGCCGCACCAGACGAAATCCATCCGCCCGTAAAGCGAAGGATCGCGGCTGCGCCAACTTTCGGCGATGACATCCCAGTACAATGGCGGGATCGCCAGCTGCTGCATGATCTGCTCATCCCGGACGGCCCGCTCGACAATCTCCAGACACATCTGATGAAGCTCTGCGGTCGGTTTTTCGATCTGTTCTTCAATTTGCCGTAATGTAAAACGGTAGGCCCGGCTTTCATCCCAGTAAATTTCGTTATCGATAACATGAAAGTCAAAACCGTGATCGCAGGCGATCTTATCCAGATCCCGGCGTATCGGTACGTTGTGTCGTAGCATGGTTAGCCTCCCCAGTGCCCGCGGGCGCTGGAAGAACGGCCATAGCCGCCGCGGGAGACGGTGGACGCTTTCCGTGTGATATAACCAGGGCTGGTCACGGTATCGCTTTTCCCTGTGCCGCTGCGCCACGCATAATCGCCGGATGTGGTGCGCCAGACGGGACGGGAGACGTAAGATGAACCGCCGCTGCTATAGATGTATTGTTCATCACGGTTCTGACGAATCGCGCGGCTGAGTAAAAAGCCGCTTAATACCGGAACCCAGCTCCGCTCGGTGATATCAAAGTAACAATCGCCAAACTGCGACTGACAGCGCTCCTGCGTCAATTGCTTAGGCACATTAGCGTAAAATTCTGTTTTCGCATTATTCCAACCGTCAGCGCAAACGCTGGCACTGTTGCCATCGTCGATACAGTCGTTCACCGTGGCGTAAAACGTCCCATCGCCGTCCTTGTCAGTATTGCCGCCATCACCGCACCCTTTCAGGAGAAAAAAGGCCGCTCCACCCATAATCGCCAGCGTCAGGCATTTTGGCGTGTAGCGATTTCGTTGCCGCTCAAAGGGATTAACCGGTTCGGCTATTCGTCTTATTGCCGAATGGCCTACGCCGGATGTGCTTCTGGATTTTCGTTTTTTTGCCATGATCTTCCGTTACCATGTCATACAGGCAGCGTTAAAAATACCGCCAGCCAGCGCTGCGGTTCCCATAAATAGCCCCGCCGCCACGTTGTGATGAATAATTTTTTCGCTCAGCGTAGGCATGTATAACCTTACGCAACCATAAATCAGCAGTTGAATCACCAGCGCAATGCCGCCCCAGGCAAAATAGTCCGGGATACTGACCGAGTTTATCGCCGCGCTGGATAAGGGGATGACATAGCCCAGCAACGTACCGCTAAAGGCCAGCGATGCCGCAGTATTGTTATTTTTTATCAGCTGCCATTCATTATGCGGCGTTATCTTTGAGTAAATAAAAAGAAATACAATGACCATTGCCGCGCCAATAAAAAAATAGGCGCAGAAAGCCAGTAATGCGTCCAGTATATGCATAATTTCCCTGTATGTGCTTAACCAATAACCGTCAGTGAAGTGAGCGGGATATCCACGCCGAGGGCGCGTGAAAACACCCATTCAGGCTCACCGCGCTCGTTAAATGATTCTTCCCCGTTCAATAGAAGATACTCCCAGGCGTCATCCGTCACCTGGCGCTGGAAGCCCATCGTAAAATTGTGAACGTCCCATTTCTCTGCCTGCTGATTTTCAACCTTTTCCAGCATGTAGACAGGTTCAATATTGCCCGGCTCTTCATGGTTAAAAAAGCGCTGCCAGCGCCGTTCTTGCCAGTTGAGCGTCATCGGCCCTATTGCCGCTGGCGCAATGGCTGAACGCCAGTGACGTTCCTCGTTAATACCGAAACTTTCCTCATATACAAAAAGTTTGATGTCATCAATGTCGTCAACATCCGTGCCGCCAGTGGTGTTAATTTGCAAAAACTCATCGCCCGAGGTATAGTAGCGAAAAATCTGACTGCCGCCGCCTAAATCTATACGACTCGCTGCCGCGACAGTGTATTTTTCACCCGGTAGCTCCACCAGCAACGACGACTCCAGTAGCCGGAATGCCAGCGTATCCAGCGTGAAACCGGCGTTAAGATGTAATCCTAATGGTCCGCGAATCGGCGCTGGCGCGCTTGTTTTACCGAGCAAACGCTGAAAAAATTGCATCATAGGGGAACCTCTATCTCTTGCCATGCGACCTCTTCAGCCAGAATGCGATTGTCGTTGGGCATAATGCCATTTGAGATCGCGCATTCATGTGCCGTCTCGTATGAAAGCGACGAAGCTCAGCACGGTAGCGCGCTTTCGCGCTACCAATAACAAAGCAGATACTGCCCGATAAACAGGCCCAGCAAAGCGGGCCAGGTCAGTCTGGACAAATGACGCTGGCAGGTTTTGACCATCCACGTAAAGAGCATTATTCGCCTTGTTGACGCTGTAAACGCGCCAACACATCCTGAGCATTGCTTTTATTGGTTGCGCCAATGCCGGCCTGCGCCAGTTTTTCATCCAGGTCGCGTCCATCGGCGACTTTTTCCAGCTGCGCGGCGGCATCCAGCCGGGCCTGGCGTTCAGCCTGACGCGTTTGTAAACGTTTAAGCGACTCCGCCGCCGTAGACACATTCGACGCGGCTCCGACGGTCGACGTCGTCACCGCCTGCTGCGCGCGCTGCATGGCTTCTGTCGCCTTAACCACTTCAAGTTGCTGCTCAAACTGCGCAATCCGCTGGCCTGTCGCCGTTACGGCCTTCTCCACCGCATCACGAGAGGCTTCCAGATTAGTCAGCACCTGTTCTTCGGCAAGAATGGCATTTTCCAGACGGGCTATTTCTTCCGCCACTTCGTTGAGTAAAGCGGCGTCGACATTCTTACTCATTGCCGCCAACGCCCGTGTTTCAAGGCTGGCTTTACGCTCACGTAAATCATTCAGCTTGTCATGGCTTAACTTCACCCGCGCCAATAAATCCACTCTGGATTTACCCGCTTTATCCAGCTCGGCTTTTGCGTCGCGAATATGCTGCTCCAGCATACGTACACCCTGTGCTTCATCAATGGCGTCTTCTGCCTGAGCAACGAATGATTTACCTAACGTGAACAAACTTTTTAAAATTCCCATGTAAGCCGCCTGTATTATTCCTGTGAATAGACTTGTGTTATTTCAGCGATATCCAACGCATTTTCTACAAGCGTGGTGATTTCCAGCGTCACGTCGGCAAGCGACGAATTTAACGACAGCGCGCCAAAAGCGACATAATATTCCTCCTGTTTTACCTGGGTAATACCGACCGAAGACAGCGGTAAAACCTTCTGATTTCTCAGTAAGAAAAGATTAAATTCCGCGGTATCTCTAATCGTATTTACCGGACAGATATAAGTCTCGATAACTATTTGTTGCGAGGTAAATAAAACCGCCAGTGGTAAATCGCCATAATCATTCATTTTTATTATTAATGAGGATTCATTATTTTCTATATCAATATCTAATTCGGCGATGTTGTTTAATGCATCCGCCAGCGTCCGTGGAGTCCATGCCATATTTTTATCTCTATCTCATTTTTATAAATAAAAGAAATTACAGGGTAGGTTTTTCTTTTTATATTACCAGCCAGAGATAAAAAAAAACCATCCGATTATGGATGGTTTTTTCTTAAAAAATACTATTAGCGTCAGGTTCGCTGGCGAACGGCTTCAAACAGACAAATCCCGGTCGCAACAGAGACATTCAGCGACGACACGCTACCGGCCATAGGAATGCTGATCAGCTCATCGCAGTGCTCACGGGTCAGACGACGTATACCTTCACCTTCTGCGCCCATGACCAGCGCCATGCGGCCAGGCATTTTGCTCTGATACAGCGTATGGTCAGCCTCGCCCGCCGTTCCGACAATCCAGATATTCTCTTCCTGCAACATGCGCATCGTGCGCGCCAGGTTGGTGACGCGGATCAATGGCACGCTTTCCGCTGCGCCGCAGGCGACTTTCTTCGCCGTCGCGTTAAGTTGCGCGGAGCGGTCTTTCGGCACGATTACCGCATGTACGCCTGCGGCATCGGCGCTGCGCAGACAGGCGCCAAGATTATGCGGATCGGTGACGCCATCGAGGATCAACAAAAAGGGGCGATCGTGTAATGCGATCAGATCCGGCAGATCGTTTTCCTGATACTGCCGGCCTGGTTTCACGCGAGCGATAATACCCTGATGCACGGCACCGTCGCTTTTCTCGTCGAGATATTGGCGGTTTGCCAGCTGGATAACCACGCCCTGGGACTCAAGGGCGTGAATCAGCGGCAACAGACGTTTATCTTCACGGCCTTTTAAAATAAAGACTTCCTGAAAACGTTCAGGGGCGCGCTCCAGCAGGGCCTGCACTGCGTGGATGCCGTAAATCATTTCGCTCATTAATGTACTCGTTGTTTACGTTTTGCCGGGGGCGCTACGCTTGCCCGGCCTACAGATAATTCACCCTCTTCTGTTTGAAGAGGGTATTGCTCACTCTGCCGCTTTTTTCTTCGCCGCACGCTTCGCTTTGGTCGCTGCGGCTATTTTCTGCGTTTTAGCCGATGGCTTTTTTGCTTTTCTCGCGTCTTTCTTCGCTGCTTTCGGCTTCGCTTTTTTCTCGCCGCGGAAGGCGCTATCAGGCTCGAAGTTAACTTTTTTACCTACCTGACGACGTTTACCGGCGTTTTTACTTTCACCTTTTTTCGCTTTTTCACGCGCCGTTTTGCCGACGTTACGCGGTGCGCGCTCGCTGGAGATCAGGCTAAAGTCAATTTTCCGTTCGTCCATATTCACCGCTTCGACGCGTACCTCGACCCGGTCGCCCAGGCGATATGTCTGCCCGCCGGACTCGCCAATCAGACGTTGCCCTACCTGATCGAAGCGATAGTAATCGTTATCCAGTGAGGAAACGTGTACCAGCCCATCGATAAACAGTTCATCAAGACGGACAAAGAAGCCGAAACCGGTGACGCTGGCAATCACGCCCTTAAAGACGTTGCCTACCTGATCCAGCATAAAGTCACATTTCAGCCAGTCGGAGACATCACGCGTCGCTTCATCAGCGCGGCGTTCCGCCATCGAACAGTGCTGGCCGAGCTGCAACATCTCTTCCATCGAGTAGTGATAACCGCCCGTTTCTGTGGTGTTGCCCTTGTTCCCTTGCTCTTTCGCCAGCAGGTACTTAATGGCGCGGTGCAAAGAAAGATCCGGATAGCGGCGAATCGGCGAGGTAAAGTGCGCATAAGACTGCAACGCCAGGCCAAAGTGCCCGCGGTTTTCCGGATCGTAAATCGCCTGCTTCATTGAACGCAGCAGCATAGTTTGCAGCATTTCGGCGTCCGGCCGGTCGGCAATCGATTCAAGCAGTTCGGCATAATCGCGCGGTTCCGGTTTATTTCCGCCCGGCAGCTCCAACCCCAGCTCCGCCAGTACGGAGCGGAATGAGGTGATCGCTTCGGTGGTGGGCTTATCATGAATACGGAATAACGCCGGCTCTTTAGCTTTTTCGACAAAGCGCGCCGCCGAGATATTCGCCATGATCATGCACTCTTCGATAAGCTTATGCGCGTCATTACGCTGGGTCTGTTCGATACGCTCAATGCGACGATCGGCGTTAAAGATAAACTTCGCCTCTTCGCTCTCAAACGAGATCCCCCCGCGCTCTTCACGCGCTTTATCCAGCACTTTGTAGAGGTTGTGCAGCTCTTCAATATGCTTCACCAGCGGCGCATATTGTTCACGCAGATCCTGATCGCCCTGCAGCATATGCCAGACTTTGGTATAGGTCAGACGCGCATGGGAGCTCATCACCGCTTCATAGAATTTGTAGCCGGTCAGCCGACCTTTCGCCGAGATGGTCATTTCACAGACCATACACAGCCTGTCAACCTGCGGGTTTAGCGAACACAGGCCGTTGGAGAGCACCTCCGGCAACATTGGGACAACCTGTGACGGGAAGTAAACCGACGTGCCGCGATTGCGCGCCTCGCGATCCAACGGCGTTGGCGGCCGTACATAATAGCTCACGTCAGCAATAGCGACCCACAAACGCCAGCCGCCGCCGCGTTTTTTCTCACAGTAAACCGCGTCGTCAAAGTCACGGGCATCTTCGCCATCAATAGTGACCAGCGGCAAATCGCGCAGATCGACACGACCGACTTTCGCCTCTTCCGGCACCTCTTCTTTCAGCCCGGCGACCTGCTGCTCTACCGCCTGCGGCCAGATGTAAGGTATTTCATGGGTACGCAGCGCCATATCAACCGCCATACCGGTGCCCATATTGTCGCCCAGCACTTCGACGATTTTCCCTACCGCTTTAGTACGGCGAGTTGGACGTTGGGTCAGTTCAACCACGACCACGAACCCCATCCGCGCGCCCATGACGTCTTCTGGCGGGATAAGAATGTCGAAGCTGAGACGGCTGTCGTCCGGCACCACAAAGCCGACGCCCGCATCGGTGAAATAACGCCCGACTATCTGACTGGTTTTCGGTACCAGTACACGGACGATACGCGCTTCGCGGCGACCTTTACGATCGGCGCCCAGCGGCTGCGCCAGCACCTGATCGCCATGAATACAGGTTTTCATCTGCTCGCTGGAAAGATACAGATCGTCTTTGCGGCCTTCGACACGTAAGAAACCGTAACCGTCACGATGACCGATCACGGTGCCTTTCAGCAGGTCGAGGCGTTCCGGCAGCGCATAGCACTGGCGGCGGGTAAAGACCAGTTGTCCGTCGCGCTCCATCGCGCGCAGGCGGCGACGCAAGGCTTCAAGCTGCTCTTCGCCTTCAATATTCAGTTCTACGGCCAGTTCTTCGCGACTGGCCGGTTTTTCACGTTTCGTTAAATGTTCGAGGATAAATTCCCGGCTCGGGATAGGATTCGCGTATTTTTCTGCTTCGCGTTCCTGGAAAGGATCTTGTGACATTGAGGTTCCTCCATTGTCATCTCTAATGAAGTTTACTTCACTCCACCAGTAATAATTTATAAAGCGGTTGATTCTCTTCAACCAAATCGGCAAGCGTGTAGTTATCCAGCTCCTTGAGAAAACTCTGCACGGCCTTAGAAAGCGCCTGTTTCAGACGACAGGCAGGGGTGATGTGGCAAAATTCGCTGCTACAGTTGACCAGTGATAAGGGTTCCAGCTCACGCACCACATCGCCAATACAAATAGTATTAGCCGGTTTACCCAGGCGGATACCGCCATTTTTTCCCCGAACGGCGGTGACAAAGCCCGCCCGGCTAAGCTGATTGATAATTTTGACCATATGATTACGGGACACGCCGTAGACTTCTGTCACCTCAGAAATGCTGGTCATTCGTCCATCTGGTAACGACGCCATATAGATTAGCGCACGTAAGCCGTAATCGGTGAAACTCGTTAACTGCACATCAACCTCAGGAAAAGGGAAAACGGGATATAACTTATCTGTATTGATGATAAACCAGCCACAAGCTGTGTCGCTAATTTATTTCAGTTCGGGGAAGGAAAAAAGCGAGGATTTAGCACTGTGTCGGATAGCGTAATGGCTTACCCGACACAGCAATGTATCACACTGTTAGCCCGGCAAGCAAAATATCTGCCAGGCGTACCAGATTTACGCGTCGAACGGGTCGCGCAGAATCATCGTCTCAGTACGATCGGGGCCGGTAGAAATAATATCAATCGGCACGCCGGTCAGTTCTTCGATACGTTTGATGTAGTTCAGCGCCGCCTGCGGCAGGCCGCTACGATCTTTCACGCCGAAGGTGGATTCAGACCAGCCCGGCATGGTTTCGTAAATCGGCTCTACACCTTTCCAGTCGTCAGCTGCCAGCGGAGTGGTAGTCACTTCGCGACCATCCGGCATACGATAAGCCACGCAGAGTTTCACCTCTTTCAGGCCATCCAGCACGTCCAGTTTGGTCAGGCAGAAGCCAGACAGGGAGTTCAGCTGTACCGCACGACGAACGGCAACGGTGTCCAGCCAGCCGGTACGACGACGACGGCCGGTAGTAGCGCCATATTCGTTACCCTGCTTGCAGAGGAACTCGCCGGTTTCATCAAACAGTTCGGTCGGGAACGGACCCGCACCTACGCGAGTGGAGTAAGCTTTGAGGATACCCAGAACGTAATCAACATAACGCGGGCCCAGGCCGGAACCGGTCGCCACGCCACCTGCAGTGGTGTTAGAAGAAGTTACGTACGGATAAGTACCGTGGTCGATATCCAGCAGGGTACCCTGCGCACCTTCAAACATGACGAAATCGCCACGCTGACGCGCCTGGTCGAGCAGGTCCGAAACGTCAACAACCATAGAAGTCAGGATGTCGGCAACAGCCATCGTATCATCCAGAACTTTCTGGTAATCAACCGCTTCAGCTTTGTAGTAGTTAACCAACTGGAAGTTGTGATATTCCATCACTTCTTTCAGTTTTTCAGCGAAGGTTTCTTTGTCGAAAAGGTCACCAACACGCAGACCGCGACGTGCCACTTTATCTTCATAAGCAGGCCCGATTCCACGACCGGTGGTGCCGATCGCTTTCGCGCCACGCGCTTTCTCACGCGCGTTATCCAGCGCAACGTGATAATCAAGGATCAGCGGACAGGCTTCAGACAGTAGCAGACGCTCACGAACGGGGATGCCACGGTCTTCCAGTTCTTTCATCTCTTTCATCAGCGCGCTCGGAGACAGCACAACACCGTTACCGATGATGCTGGTTACATTCTCGCGAAGAATACCTGATGGAATAAGATGGAGAACGGTTTTTTCACCGTTGATTACGAGAGTATGGCCTGCGTTGTGACCGCCCTGGTAGCGTACAACATATTTAGCCCGTTCAGTCAGAAGATCGACGATCTTTCCTTTACCTTCGTCACCCCATTGGGTGCCCAGTACGACGACGTTGTTACCCATTTTTCAAAATCACCGTTTGCTTAAAAATGGATTCTACCATCGCTTTTTCAGATATACAGCACTTTTTGCACTCAATCTGCGGCAAATCCGACCACTTTTTGCTCAGCCAATCGTTTTCCTCAACATGTAGTAGACCACAACTCCCGCGACCACAAGTCCGCCGCCAAAACGACGTAAAACATTTTCCGGCAGTTGCGCCAGTGCCGAAACCATTTTTTTCCATGCGCCGGGATACAGCATCGGTCCCAGCCCTTCGAGGACTAATACCAGAGCAAGCGCCAACCAGATTGTTGAATTCATTTATCGCCCTTATAAAAGAAAACCACCGGCATCCTTTGGATGCGGTGGTTTTGCTGGTCTAAAACCGCTGACGCTATTTTAGCGTGTCGTCGAACTCGGTGTCTTCATGTAGCGGAAGAAATCGCTGTCCGGGCTCAGTACCATCACGTCCTGATTACCTTCGAAGCTCTTCTCGTAAGCGCGCAGACTACGAATGAACGCGTAGAAATCAGGGTCCTGGCTGAACGCGTCGGCAAACAGCTTCGCGGCTTCAGCATCACCTTCACCACGCATGATACGCCCCTGACGCTCGGCTTCCGCCAGAGTTTTCGTCACCTCATAGTCAGCAGCCGCACGCAGTTTTTCCGCTTCTTCCTGACCTTGTGAGCGATGACGACGCGCGACCGCTTCACGCTCGGCGCGCATACGGTTGTAAATCGCCTCAGAAACCTCGGTCGGCAGGTTGATCTGCTTAATACGCACATCGACCACTTCGATACCCAACGCCGCCATACTGTTCGGGTTGATGACCGGTACTTTACCTTTGGTTTCCGCCGTAACGCGTTCCGCCGCTTCGGCAATCGCGTCATCCGCCGCCGGGGTCGCTACTTCATCATCGGTACCGGCTGAACCGGAGTTCAGCGCGTCGCGCACCTCCAGTGTCAGACGACCACGAGAATCGGTCACGATGTCTTTTACGTCCAGGCGACCAATCTCAGAACGCAAACGGTCCGAGAATTTACGTTTTAACAGCACTTCGGCTTGCGAAATATCGCCGCCGCCGGTCGCCAGATAGTAACGGCTAAAGTCGCTGATACGCCATTTGATGTAGGAGTCGACAATCAGGTCTTTCTTCTCTTTAGTCACAAAGCGATCGGCCTGGTTATCCATCGTCTGGATACGCGCATCAAGCATTTTCACTGATTCAATAAACGGGATCTTAAAGTGCAGACCCGGCGCGTAAACCAGCGGTTTGTTCTCATCGTCACGCAGAACTTTACCAAAACGCAGCGTAATGCCGCGCTCGCCCTCTTTGACCACAAAGACGGACATGTAGAGCACTACCAGCACGATGATGATAATCGCAATAACTGACTTACGCATCGTTATTCCCCCTGACGCTGGTAGTCGTTACGCTGCGCATTCGCGCGGCGTTGGTCCATAATATCGCCCTGATTTGAGGACGACGTGTTGCTTGCTCCGCTGGCGTTAGACTTTGTGGACGGCGGCAGGCGCAGCAGGTTGCTGGCGCTATTGTCGCTCTTTGCCGCCGGCGCATTCCCGCCTTTCAGCATCTGATCTAACGGCAGCACCATTAAATTACCGCTCTTGTCGTTAACCAGTACTTTACGGGTATGGCTCAGCACTTTTTCCATCGTTTCAATATACAGACGCTCGCGTGTAATCTGCGGCGCGGCTTTATATTCCGGCAAAATCTTCGCAAACCGGGCGACTTCACCCTGCGCTTCCAGGATAGTCTGGGTTTTATAGGCGCGTGCCTCTTCCAGAATACGCTGCGCCTGACCGTTGGCGCGCGGCTGAACTTCGTTGGTATACGCTTCCGCTTCACGAATGTACTGCTGCTCGTTTTCACGTGCGGCAATCGCGTCGTCAAAGGCGGCTTTCACCTCTTCCGGCGGACGCGCAGCCTGGAAGTTCACATCCAGCAGGGTAATCCCCATGTTGTACGGTTTGATAGTCTCTTCCAGCTCGCGTTGGGTATCGCTACGAATAACGGTACGGCCTTCGGTCAGGATGCGATCCATCGTGTATTTACCAATGACGCCACGCAGCGCGCTGTCGGTGGCCTGACGCAGGCTATCGTCCGGGCTGGTCACGCTAAACAGATATTTCTGCGGATCGGTGACGCGGTATTGCACGTTCATTTCAACGCGCACGACGTTTTCATCAGACGTCAGCATCACGCCTGACGCCGCCAGTTCGCGCACCGCTTCGACGTTCACCGGCGTAACGTCGTCAATAAATGTCGGCTTCCAGTTCAGACCTGGCTCTACCAGATGGCTGAATTTACCAAAACGCGTTACAACGCCGCGCTCGGCTTCTTTAATGGTATAAAAGCCGCTGGCCGCCCAGATAATGACTACTGCCGCCGCCGCGATGGCGACAATACGGCCTCCCAGTTGCGGACGCGGGCCTTGCGATGAGCTACCGCCGCCGGAACCGGTGCCTTTACCGCCCCCAAAACCACCGAGTTTTTTACTCAGCTTACGGAAGATATCATCCAGATCGGGAGGTCCCTGATCGCGGCCACCTTTGTTTCCATTTCCCCCAGAGTTGCTGCCAGGTTTGCTGCTTCCCCACGGGTCGCGGTCCTGTCCGTTATTACCGGGCTGATTCCACGCCATGTTTGTGCTCCATATTTGTTATGCGGTGATCCCCGTTGTCTTTCGACCTCAGAGGATAAGGCGAAATTACTCCATGCTTCAGACTAACCGCCGTTACAGACATCATCTTTCAGGCTGCGTCTTGAGTGGCGGCTTTTTTACCCCAGGTCACTTAGTTGTGAGCTCCTGAGATTCTCTCAGCTACCGCCTCAATACGACCTGAATGACTTCGCGTCTAGATCACGTATTCGATCAACGCCGGTTCTTGTTTACAGAGGCGACGCCAGTCGACAATCGGCATTCGTACCTGCAGACTGACGCTACCGTCTTCCTCCATCCACTCTTTTTCTATTGCCTGAAGCTGATAAAACCGGCTTCTCAGACGCCCTTCCTGCGGCGGCAAACGCAGCGTATGCTGCGCCACCTCGCCGGAAAGACGCTCCGTCAAAGCCTGAAAAAGCTGTGGTATCCCCACGCCGCTTTGCGCTGAAAGCCAAACGCGGATGGGTTTATTCTCTTCATCTCTGTCGATACGCGGTTCAAAGTCGTCCAGCATATCGATTTTGTTCATCACCATTAAGGTGGGGATTTCGTGAGCGTCAATCTCTTCAAGAACGGTGTTTACCGCCTCGATGTTTTCCTGCACACGAACATCCGCCGCATCGACCACATGCAGCAGCAGCGTCGCCTGACGCGTCTCCTGCAGGGTAGCTTTAAAGGCAGCCACCAGATCGTGCGGTAAATGGCGGATAAAGCCTACCGTATCCGCCAGAACGGTTTCACCGACATCCGCTACATCAATACGACGTAACGTCGGGTCCAGCGTCGCAAATAGCTGATCTGCCGCATAGACCCGCGCTTCAGTGATCTGATTAAAAAGGGTGGATTTTCCGGCGTTGGTATAGCCCACCAGCGATACCGTCGGAACATCGGCCTTGATGCGCGACTGCCGCCCCTGCTCACGTTGCTTCTCAACTTTCTCCAGGCGCGACTGAATCTGCACAATGCGATTACGCAGTAAACGACGGTCGGTTTCGAGCTGGGTTTCACCCGGACCGCGCAAACCAATCCCGCCTTTCTGACGTTCAAGGTGGGTCCAGCCACGCACCAGACGCGTAGCCAGATGGCGTAGCTGCGCCAGCTCAACCTGCAACTTACCTTCATGGGTACGCGCACGTTGGGCAAAAATATCTAAGATAAGACCGGTGCGATCGATAACCCGGCACTCGCACAAACGCTCCAGGTTTCGCTCCTGGGCTGGATTCAATGCATGATCAAACAATACGACCGCTGCGCCAGTCGCTTTCACGGCTTCCGCAATTTCAACTGCCTTACCTTCACCTACAAAGTACTTCGGGTGCGGTGCTTTACGGCTACCGGTAATCACCTGCATTGCTTCGACACCGGCGGAAGAGACCAGAGATTCAAACTCCTGGAGGTCTTCCATATCTTTGTCTTGCGAAAAATAGATGTGTACCAGTACCGCCTGCTCACCGGCATCATAACGGTCAAACAAGCGTAAACCCTCTTAATAACCAGCGGGGGCGATTATCCGACGCCCCCGACATGGATAAACAGCTCGTGAACTTATTCAGTCTCTTCGCTGTCCTGTTGCGCAGTAGAACCCTGCGCGTTGCTACCGTGATGGTAGTTATTGCTGGCGCCGCCACCGGCATTGTTGCTGTGATGGGAAACCGGGCGAGACGGGACAACAGTAGAAATCGCGTGCTTATAAACCATCTGGCTGACCGTGTTTTTCAACAGGATCACGAACTGATCAAAGGACTCGATTTGACCTTGCAGCTTAATACCATTCACCAAATAAATAGAAACTGGAACACGTTCCCGACGCAATGCGTTCAGGAACGGATCTTGTAAAGATTGCCCCTTAGCCATTCTCTTTTCCTTATATGCTTATTTGTACTTTGAACCTTTCGATTCTGAAAAATTGCGCACGATACGTCTCAATTGTACACATTCAGTCTGCGATAGCACCAACAACCTGTAATACTTCTTTTCGCGCCCGATCGGGATTCTCACTGTCAAGCCAGCGCACCCCTTCCCAACCGCGCAACCAGGTCATCTGGCGCTTCGCCAACTGTCTCGTGGCGCAAACACCTCTATAAACCATTTCATCATATGAGATTTCGCCCTCAATGTATGACCACATCTGGCGGTATCCCACACAACGGATGGAAGGCAAGTCCGTATGCAAATCTCCTCGGGCAAAAAGCGCCCGGACTTCTGCTTCAAAACCTGAAGCCAACATCTGATGAAAACGCAGTTCAATGCGCTGATGGAGCAGTTCACGGCTCGCCGGGGCGATAGCGAACTGATGCACCTGGTACGGTAGCGCGTCTCCTGACGTTTGCGTTAGCTCCGTTAAAGTTTTACCCGAAATGAAAAAAACTTCCAGTGCCCGGGAAAGTCTTTGCGGATCATTTGGATGAATTCGCGCGGCGGCAACCGGATCTATCTCCTGAAGTTGCTGATGCAACGCCTCCCATCCAAGCTCCGCTGCTTGCTGCTCTATCCGGGATCTGACTTCCGGATCTGCTGAAGGCAGCGGCGATAACCCTTCCAGCAATGCCTTAAAATACAGCATGGTACCGCCCACTAACAGCGGGATACGCCCCGCAGCGGTGATCTCCGCCATTTGCTCTAACGCGTCGCGGCGAAAATCCGCCGCCGAATACGCCTGCGACGGGTCGCGTATATCCAGCAGTCGATGCGGCGCCGCTTTCAGCTCATCGGCATTCGGCTTAGCCGTGCCAATATCCATTCCCCGATAAATGAGGGCGGAATCAACGCTTATCAACTCTACTGGCAAAACTTTACGCAGTTCTATCGCCAGCGCCGTTTTGCCGGAGGCCGTCGGCCCCATCAAAAATATCGCCTTAGGCAGGCTCGCCTTGCTTACATCATTCATGCTTCAGGGCGTTCATCGCCGAATGTAAATCAACAGGTTGTAACAGGCCACCCGGCGGCGCTTTTACCAGCTGCGGACATAGCCGCTCAACATCCGCCAGCAGCGATATGGCCTGCGCCATCGACCACTGCGGATGTTCGCTCTGCACATTACGCGCTATCCATTGTGCAATATTGACCGTTGCAAATGTGGTCTGTTGCGCCAGGTAGCCTATCAGTTCAGGAATCAAGATTTGTAAATTTTGTTGTCGTAAGGGTAAAGGCACCGCCCGAATGGTCACATGCTGCGCATCTGACTGAAATTCAATACCCAATTCTCCCAACAAAGATTGGGCTTTTTGCAGCGCGGCTTTTTCATCGGCGCTCACTTTTAAACGCAGCGGAATCAGCAACGGCTGCGCGCAAACCGGACTTTGACCCGGTGTAAGCTGCGCCTGACGCAGCCAACGCTCCGCAACCGGCAGCGACAAGAGCTGGATAGTCCCCGCGTGTTCCAGCAACGCGCAGTCACCGCCGACTATCGTCAGTACGCGACCGAAACTCTGGCTATGTCCGTCAAGCGCAGGCGCAACCGGCTCCGGCGCGGGGCTCGTCGCCGGCGTCTGTAAAAGCGCGCGATAAACCTCGCTCTGCTGCTTCTGATACCCTGGCTGCGCGTGCGGCCAACCACCTGCGGACTGACGCCCGCCGTTGCCGCCCGATGCGCCGCCGGAATAACGCGGTGTCGCGGGCTCGCGCGCCGCAGTTGGCTCGGCGGGTACAGCAAAATGGTTGCGCCCCGCGGCGATACGGTTTTCCGGGACATGCCGCGGCGCTGGCGCAATGTCCTCCAGCGGCAGCGTCGTTTCCGTCTGCTGTTGCAGAACGCTCAGCACCCCTTGATAGATGAAGTCGTGCACCAGCCGGGATTGATGAAAACGCACTTCGTGCTTGGCGGGATGAACATTGACATCCACCTGATGCGGGTCAATCTCCAGATACAGCACAAACGCAGGCTGTTGGTCCGCGCCCAGTTTATCTTCACAGGCCTGGCGAATGGCATGGTTGATCAAGCGGTCGCGCATCATGCGGCCATTCACATAGCAGTACTGGATCTCCGTTAACGCCGTGGTGGTGTGATTCGGATCGGCGACCCAGCCGCGCAGGGTCAGATCGCCATGCTGCCACTCGATCGCCAGTGCCTGTTCGAGAAACGGCGTGCCGCAGATGGCGCCTAACCGGCGCTCTTTTTGCCCGTCCTTTGCGACAGCGCGATACTGCCGTACCAATTTGCCGTTGTGCGACAGGTTAAGCGTGACGTCAAAACGGGCCAATGCAATACGACGGATGATCTCATCGATGTGATTAAATTCCGTTTTTTCGGTACGCATGAATTTGCGCCGGGCGGGCGTATTATAAAAGAGATCCAGAACTTCCAGGGTGGTGCCGACCGGGTGCGCGGCGGGTTTTACCGTCACGTCCATGTCGCGCCCTTCCGCATACGCCTGCCAGGCTTCCGCCTGCTCCGCCGTGCGCGACGTTAGCGTCAAACGCGAGACCGAACTGATACTGGCCAGCGCTTCGCCGCGAAATCCCAGACTGATAATCGCTTCCAGATCGTCAAGCGAGGCGATTTTACTGGTGGCATGACGGGCCAGCGCCAGCGCCAGCTCCTCTTTTTTAATGCCGCAGCCATTGTCGCGAATACGAATAAGCTTCGCGCCGCCACGCTCGATGTCGATATCAACGCGGGTGGCGCCTGCATCCAGACTATTCTCTACCAGCTCTTTAACAACCGACGCAGGGCGTTCCACCACTTCGCCAGCGGCGATTTGGTTCGCAAGCTGCGGCGGCAGAACCTGAATCGGCATGAAATCTCCTTAATTCGCAGCAGTTATGGCGCCAGGCTGGTTGGTACTGGCCGTCTGGCCTGGGCTGCCCTGCGGCGCAGACTGGATCGGATGCGCTGCAAAGTACTTACGCAACCCCCGGTATATAGCGTCAGCAATCTGCTGCTGATAGCGGTCGCTCGCCAGCAATCGCTCTTCGCCGTGATTACTGATAAAACCCGTCTCCACCAAAATGGACGGGATATCCGGCGAACGCAGCACGCCCAGGCTCGCGTGTTCCGGGCGACGTTTATGCAGCGACCCCACGCCGTCGAGTTGGCTTAGTACGTTCGTCGCCACATCATACCCTACCCGCTGCGAATGACCGAATTGCAAATCCAGTACCGCCTGGCTCAGGTAAGGGTCTGACTGACTGTTCGCCAGCACATCGCCAGCGCCGCCTAACAGTTCGGATTGCTTCTCATGCTGCTCAAGCCAGTTTGCCATTTCGCTGTTCGCGCGACGATTAGACAATACCCAGACGGAGGCGCCGGTGGCGTCGCGATTTGGCGCGGCATCCGCATGAATAGAGACAAGGAAGTTGGCGTTTTGCTTACGCGCCACGTCAGACCGCCCCATCACCGAAATAAAATAGTCGCCGTCACGCGTCAGCACGCCTTTAAACATCGGATCGTTATTCAGCAATGTGCGTAACTTACGCGCGATGGCGATGGTGACATTTTTCTCGCGCGTACCGCCCGGGCCTATCGCGCCGGGGTCCTGGCCTCCATGTCCGGCATCAATAGCAATCACCACTTTATCGCCAGCGCCTGCCGACGCGCGCGCCGCAGGCCGCGTAACGGTATTGCTGCTGGTTACGCCGGTCAGGCGATCATCAGAAGATTTAAACGGATTACGGGCCGGCTCCGTCGGGCGAGGCGCGCTTTCAACCCGTTTCGCGACGACAGGCGGCGGTGGCTGCGGAACATCGGCATTAATGGTGAAAATGACCGTATAGTTGCCGCCGTTTTGCCGCTTCACCGCCTCGGTTTTACCATTTTCCGTCAGATCGACAAGCAACCGTAAAGATTGCGCATCTTTCGGCGTTCCGGCACGGATCGTTTTTACCAGATTGTTACCGCTAAACTGAAGCGGCAGCCCCTGAATCACGCCGGTCTGCCTGATATCCAGCGCCACGGTACGTTTACCGTCCTGTGAGTAAGCATATTCCGGCTCGCCGATAAAACTCAGCGTAATGCGCGCCTGCTGCTCGCCGTTGGACACCTGAATATCAGAGAGACTGGCGGCGCCCGCCTGCGCGCACAGCAGGATTAAGGCTGCTATTACGGCATTTTTGATGCGATAAATCATCCCGCCACCTTTATAGCTAATCGGCTAAACGCGCCAGTAACGAATGACCCGATGAGGATACCGCGCTTACGCGAGCCTCACGCCCCTGCGCCTGGTAATCAATATGGATTTCGACGTCCGGGTCGGGGAGAACGCCTTTACCTTGTTGCGGCCACTCCACCAGACAAATGGCGTCGTTGGCGAAATAATCGCGAATGCCCATAAACTCCAGCTCCTCCGGGTCCGCAAGACGGTATAAGTCGAAGTGATATACCATCATGTTATCAAGCGCATAAGGCTCTACCAGCGTATAGGTGGGGCTTTTTACATTACCGTTATGGCCTAACGCCTGTAAAAATCCCCGGCTAAACGTCGTTTTACCGGCACCTAAATCGCCATACAGATAAATAACGGTCGCGCCATCGCAGGCGTTGGCTACCCGTTGCCCCAGGCCTAGCGTCGCCTGTTCGTCAGGTAGCGGAATTACTCGATTCATCATGGTTTACGTCAATCACATCAGGGTTAACAATACGCCGCAGCGTAGTAAAAAGATCGGTCGCCAACATGCCGCGAGCGCCATAACGCGCTGCCAGTAAGTCCGCCGCCGCGCCGTGAGCCACACATCCCACACATGCCGCATCATACGGGGTAAACTTCTGTCCGAGCAATGCGCCGATGATGCCGGACAGGACATCGCCCATCCCGCCGCTCGCCATCCCTGCATTACCAGCGTCAATGATAGCCAGAGGGTGGTGTTCAGCGGCGATAATCGTTCCTGCGCCTTTTAACACGACCACGCCTCCATACCGTTTTACCAGACGCTGTGCTGAAAGTAAGCGATCACTTTCAATTTCTGCCACAGAACATCCTAACAGGCGGGCCGCCTCTCCCGGATGCGGCGTAATCACGCGATTGTGACGTTTATCAGGATTGATTGCCAGTAGGTTCAACGCATCCGCATCCCACAGCATAGGTTTACGGACGTTTTCTACTTTCTGTAAGGCTTTTTTGCCCCATTCCTGCTGTCCAAGCCCCGGGCCGATCACCACAACGTCAGCCCAGGTCAGGCTCTCTTCCAGCGACTGAGGCGTGAGTTCATGTACCATCAGTTCCGGGCGGGCCGTCAGCAACGGCGCGATGTTTTCACCGCGGGTCAGTACTCTGACCAAGCCAGCTCCCGTACGCAGCGCCGCCTCGCCAGCCATCCGAATTGCGCCCGCTGTTCCCTGGTCGCCTCCAATAATCGCCAGACGACCATGATCGCCCTTATGCGAGGTCGGTCGACGCGGCGTTAGCCATTGCCCCAACTGCGTCGCGTCAAAACGCCGGAGCGGCGGCGTCTGGCTCGCCAGCCAGCCTTCCAGTCCCAACGCGTCATAATGCAATATGCCGGTAACGTCACGCGCTTTGCCGGTCAGCAGGCCTGGTTTCAGGGCGATAAACGTGACCGTATGCGCGGCGCTTATCACCGCGCCAGGCGTGGCGCCCGTTTGCGCCAGCAGACCTGACGGGATATCGACGGCGACAACCGGCGCAGGATGAGCGTTCGCCTGTTCAATCAGACCGGCTACCGGGTCGCGCGGCGCCTGGGCTATGCCGGTGCCAAGCAGCGCGTCGATAATCAGATCCGTCGCTTCCGGCCAGATAATATCGGCAGCATGGATAATGCCGCCAGCATTCAGCCAGGCATCGCGCGCCTGCGCCGCTTCTTCAGGCAACGGTTTGTCGCTCTCCTGCGCCAGCAACGTTACGCTAATGCCCGCCGCTTGCGCTAGTCGCGCCACAACGTAACCATCGCCGCCGTTGTTGCCATGACCACACAACACCAGCCAGTGTCGGGTGTCAGGATAACTGTCACGGGCTACCCGAAATGCCGCGTCGCCAGCGCGCAGCATCAATTCATAGAGTGTGAGTCCGAAGGCATCCGCCGCATCGCGTTCCAGCCGTTTGATGTCATCGGCGGGCCAAATGGAGTGTGGTATACTTACAGGGTTTTTCTTCATGTTATGGTCCATCATGTCAAAGCCCCTCGATCTCAATCAGTTAGCGCAAAATATTAAGCAGTGGGGGCTGGAGCTGGGCTTTCAGCAGGTCGGTATTACTGATACCGATCTGCGCGCATCCGAACCTGCGCTGCAGGCGTGGCTGGACAAACAATACCACGGCGAGATGGCATGGATGGCGCGCCACGGTATGATGCGCGCCCGGCCTCATGAACTCTTACCCGGTACGCTACGTGTCATCAGCGTGCGCATGAACTATTTGCCCGCCAACGCCGCGTTTGCCAGTACGTTGAAGGATCCCACGCTGGGCTACGTTAGCCGATATGCGCTGGGGCGTGATTATCACAAGCTGTTACGCAGCCGCCTTAAAAAACTGGGCGAGCAGATCCAGCAGTACTGCGGTTCGCTGAATTTTAGACCGTTTGTCGACTCTGCGCCTATTCTTGAACGCCCATTAGCGGAAAAAGCCGGACTTGGCTGGACGGGTAAGCACTCACTTATCCTTAATCGGGAGGCGGGCTCATTCTTTTTCCTGGGGGAATTGCTGATTGATTTACCGCTGCCGGTCGACCAGCCGGTCGAGGAAGGTTGCGGCAAATGCGTCGCCTGTATGACCATTTGCCCGACCGGGGCGATTGTCGAACCGTATACGGTGGACGCGCGGCGCTGTATTTCTTATCTCACCATTGAGCTGGAAGGCGCTATTCCGGAAGCATTTCGCCCACTGATAGGTAACCGTATTTACGGCTGCGATGACTGCCAGCTTATCTGTCCGTGGAATCGTTACTCTCAGTTGACCGACGAAGCAGATTTTAGCCCACGCAAGGCGCTGCATAATCCAGATTTGCTTGAGTTGTTTAGCTGGAGCGAAGCGCAGTTTCTGAAAGTCACTGAAGGTTCTGCGATTCGGCGCATTGGTCATTTACGCTGGCTGCGCAATGTTGCCGTCGCGCTGGGGAATGCGCCGTGGAATAATGCCGTCATTACGGCGCTGGAAAGCCGCAAGGGTGAGCATCCACTTCTTGATGAGCATATCGAATGGGCGATTGCGCAACAAATTGAAAAGCGGAACGCCTGCATCATTGAAGTGCAGCTACCGAAAAAACAGCGTCTGGTCAGGGTGATTGAAAAAGGGCTGGTGCGCGATGCGTGAATTATTCACAGGCTGTGTATAAAAATAAAAACACATTGCGATTCAAGAGGGAAAAAAGGAACAGACAATAACGCTAACGTTTTGAAATCTTATTTTTTCTATATTTTTCAGTAAATTATAGAAATTCTACGCGTCAGGTATAATTTTTTGCATTCCAGGAGTAATGGGCCGCCCTGTGGATAAGTCTGTTTACAAGGATCTGACGAAAGCGGAACAAAACGTGCCCCAACGCGATATTCGTTGTGGATAATTTTACTGTAGATAAGAATTGGAGCGGGAAACGAGACTCGAACTCGCGACCCCGACCTTGGCAAGGTCGTGCTCTACCAACTGAGCTATTCCCGCATAATCTTCGTCTTTCGAACCGCTACTGCGTTGGCTGCCTTCACTCGCCTGAGTCACTTACTTCAGTAAGCTCCTGAGAACTCATTCAGTTGCCGCCTTGTCGCAATTCGAAATCCTGCGATTGGTGGTCTGTGCTTAACAAGCACTTTCAAATTTTGGAGCGGGAAACGAGACTCGAACTCGCGACCCCGACCTTGGCAAGGTCGTGCTCTACCAACTGAGCTATTCCCGCATAATCTTCGTCTTTCGAACCGCTACTGCGTTGGCTGCCTTCACTCGCCTCAGTCACTTACTTCAGTAAGCTCCTGAGGACTCATTCAGTTGCCGCCTTGTCGCAATTCGAAATCCTGCGATTGGTGGTCTGTACTTAACAAGTACTTTCAAATTTTGGAGCGGGAAACGAGACTCGAACTCGCGACCCCGACCTTGGCAAGGTCGTGCTCTACCAACTGAGCTATTCCCGCAAATTTGTTGCTGTCGTAATTCGCATTTCTGCGTCGTTACGGGAGGCGCATTATACGAGAAATCCATTTAGCTGCAAGCCCCTGAACGCATTTTTTCGCGATTTTTGTTTGAATGCTGATTAAATCACCAAACAAGACAAAAAACGAGCAAAGCGTGCGCTATGCAACAAAAAACTTTTCACGCCACGCCTAAAGGCACAGAATCAGAATAGCACCCTGCGCCAAAAAAAGAATAGCACGGTGACCACAACATCCAATTGATATCAGGGATCAAGATGAAAAAAAAACTTATTGTCATGCTGTTAGCCAGCCTCTCCGTTCACGCCGCTTCCGTTTCCGCCAGAACATTACATTTTGGCACCTCCGCCACCTATGCGCCCTATGAGTTTGTCGATGCCGATAATAAAATTGTTGGTTTCGATATTGATGTCGCCAACGCGGTCTGCAAAGAGATGCAAGCGGAGTGCTCATTCACTAACCAGAGCTTTGATAGTCTGATCCCCAGCCTACGCTTCAAAAAGTTTGATGCGGTGATCGCCGGTATGGATATGACGCCCAAACGTGAGCAGCAGGTCTCCTTTAGCCAACCCTATTACGAAGGTCTATCGGCGGTAGTCGTCACGCGTAAAGGGGCTTATCACACTTTTGCCGATCTGAAAGGCAAAAAAGTCGGTCTGGAAAACGGTACAACGCATCAGCGCTATTTGCAGGATAAACAACAAGCCATCACGCCTGTCGCCTATGACAGCTATCTAAACGCCTTTACCGATCTGAAAAACAACCGTCTTGAGGGCGTGTTTGGCGATGTCGCCGCGATTGGTAAGTGGCTAAAAAACAATCCGGATTACGCCATCATGGATGAACGCGCCAGCGATCCTGACTACTACGGAAAAGGGTTAGGCATTGCGGTACGCAAAGGCAACGACGCGCTATTGCAAGAAATTAATGCCGCGCTCGACAAGGTGAAAGCATCGCCGGAATATGCACAAATGCAGGAGAAATGGTTTACGCAGTAATTCAATGGCGGGAGAGCTGCCGGATGAGACGCTCTGGCGTTGCCATCCGGCATGTTACGCCTCACAGCTTAATGAAATGCTCGCGGTAGTAAGCCAGCTCCGCCACCGACTCGCGAATATCATCCATCGCCTGGTGCGTGCCCTGCTTGGTAAAGCCGGCCAGAATCTCCGGCTTCCAGCGGCGCGCCAGTTCCTTGAGCGTACTGACATCCAGATAGCGATAGTGGAAGTAGGCCTCCAGTTCCGGCATATATTTAAACAGAAAACGACGATCCTGACCGATGCTGTTACCGCAAATCGGCGACTTACCCGCAGGCACCCACGTTTTCAGAAATTCAATCGTCGCCAGTTCAGCGTCTCGTTCGCCCATCGTACTTGCCTTAACGCGATCCACCAGACCGCTGCCGGTATGGGTGCGCACGTTCCAGTCATCCATTAACGCCAGTTGCGCATCGGATTGATGTACCGCAATCGTCGGCCCTTCCGCCAGAATGTTCAGGCTGGCATCCGTCACCAGCGTGGCTATCTCAATAATGCGATCGCGCTCGGGGTCCAGACCTGTCATCTCCAGATCGATCCAAATCAGGTTGTTTTCATCGGCACTCATGCTATTTTCCCCCCTTCAGAGGTCACATTCACTGTGACTATATTCATCTACAATTGCGTGTATCATAGATGTTTTGCCCACTATGGGCGACCAGGAGCCAGTACGATTGAGCAAAAATAAACTCTCCAAAGGCCAGCAGCGCCGTGTGAACGCCAATCACCAGCGTCGTTTAAAAACGTCCGCGGAGAAAGCCGACTACGATGACAACCTGTTTGGCGAGCCTGCAGAAGGTATCGTCATTAGCCGTTTTGGTATGCATGCCGATGTGGAGTCTGCTGACGGCGAGGTTCACCGTTGCAATATCCGCCGCACTATCCGTTCGCTGGTGACGGGCGATCGCGTCGTCTGGCGTCCGGGCAAAGCCGCCGCAGAGGGCGTCAACGTAAAAGGCATCGTTGAAGCGGTGCATGAGCGCACCTCGGTATTGACGCGCCCGGACTTCTACGACGGCGTGAAGCCTATTGCCGCCAACATTGACCAAATCGTTATCGTCTCCGCGATTTTGCCGGAGCTGTCGCTGAATATCATCGATCGCTATCTGGTCGGCTGTGAAACCCTACAGGTTGAGCCGCTTATCGTACTCAATAAAATTGATCTGCTGGACGACGAAGGTATGGACTTCGTTAATGAGCAGATGGATATCTACCGCAATATCGGCTATCGCGTGCTGATGGTCTCCAGCCATACGCAGGATGGTCTGAAACCGCTGGAAGAGGCGTTAACCGGTCGCATCAGTATTTTTGCCGGGCAGTCCGGTGTCGGAAAATCCAGTCTGCTAAACGCTCTACTCGGCTTACAGAACGAGATTCTGACGAACGATGTATCGAATGTCTCCGGTCTGGGTCAACATACCACTACCGCTGCTCGTCTGTATCATTTCCCGCATGGCGGCGATGTCATTGATTCCCCCGGCGTGCGCGAGTTCGGCTTATGGCATCTGGAGCCGGAACAAATCACCCAGGGCTTTGTCGAATTTCATGACTATTTGGGACATTGCAAATACCGGGACTGCAAGCATGACGCCGATCCAGGCTGCGCCATTCGCGAAGCGGTAGAGAACGGCGCTATTGCGGAAACCCGTTTCGAAAATTATCACCGAATTCTTGAAAGTATGGCGCAGGTAAAAACGCGTAAAAACTTTTCTGATACGGACGACTGACAGATACGCTAGGCGTCGTTAGAATCGTCCCCTTTTTTCAGGATACCGGTATAACTGCCGGTTCAGGAACAACAATGGCCTGGAGGCTACCTTGTTAAACTCATTTAAACTTTCGCTACAATACATTCTGCCGAAACTATGGCTCACTCGCCTGGCGGGCTGGGGCGCAAGCAAACGAGCAGGATGGCTGACAAAACTGGTTATCGATCTCTTCGTAAAGTATTACAAAGTCGATATGACCGAGGCGCAAAAACCGGATACCGCCAGCTATCGTACGTTCAATGATTTCTTTGTTCGTCCGCTGCGTGATGACGTGCGTCCGCTCAATACCGATCCTAACATCCTGGTGATGCCTGCTGACGGCGTGATAAGCCAGTTGGGTCGTATCGAAGAAGAGAAAATTTTGCAGGCCAAAGGCCATAATTACAGCCTTGAAGCGTTGCTGGCGGGTAACTACCTGATGGCGGATAAGTTCCGCAACGGCACGTTTGTGACCACTTACCTCTCCCCTCGCGACTACCATCGCGTGCACATGCCATGCAACGGCATCCTGCGTGAAATGATCTACGTACCGGGCGATCTGTTCTCCGTTAACCATCTGACCGCGCAAAACGTCCCCAACCTGTTTGCCCGCAACGAGCGCGTTATCTGTCTGTTTGATACCGAGTTCGGTCCTATGGCGCAGATTCTGGTCGGCGCAACAATTGTCGGCAGTATCGAAACCGTCTGGGCGGGGACCATTACCCCGCCGCGCGAAGGCATCATCAAGCGCTGGACCTGGCCAGAAGGCGAACATGAAGGGTCTGTCGCCTTGTTGAAAGGCCAGGAGATGGGACGCTTTAAACTGGGTTCCACGGTTATCAACTTATTTGCGCCGGGGAAAGTGAATCTGATCGCGTCGCTGGCAAGCCTGTCCGTTACCAAAATTGGCCAACCGCTGGCGACGTCGACCGAAACATTCGTCGCGCCGGAGGTGGAACCTGCTCCGCTGCCGGCAGAAGAAATTAAAGCTGAACACGACGCCAGCCCGCTGGTTGACAATAAAAAAGACGACACCTAATCAAGAGAGAATGCTGACGTGCGCCTGATTATCGCTTTTCTGATGGCCTGGTGCCTCAGCACGGGGGCGTTCGCCGCAACGGCCCCCGACGCCAAACAAATCACGCAGGAACTGGAGCAGGCAAAAGCGGCGAAGCCCGCTCAGCCGGAAGCCGTTGAGGCGCTCCAGACTGCGTTAAACGCGCTTGAAGAGCGAAAAGGCTCGCTTGAGCGCGCGAAACAATATCAACACGTTATTGATAATTTCCCTAAGCTATCCGCCACCTTGCGCGCCCAGTTGAATAATCTGCGCGATGAACCTCGCAGCGTACCGCCAGAGATGTCCACCGAAGCGTTAAATCAGGAGATCTTGCAGGTTAGCAGCCAGCTACTGGATAAAACCCGCGAGGCGCAACAGGAACAGGAGCGCGTCAGGGAGATCGCCGACTCGCTCAGCCAGCTTCCCCAACAGCAAAACGACGCCCGTCGCCAGCTTAATGAGATTGAGCGACGGCTCGGCGCCGCAGGCGGAAGTGCCGCGCTTAGCCAGGCGCAAAGTCTCAGTATGCAGGCGGAGTCCGCCAAACTAAAAGCGTTAGTCGACGAACTGGAGTTGGCGCAACTGTCCGCCAACAACCGGCAGGAACTGGCTCGTCTGCGTTCCGAGCTGGCGGAAAAACAGAGCCAGCAATTGGATGCGTATCTTCAGGCGCTGCGCAATCAGCTCAACAGCCTGCGCCAACGTGAAGCGGAACGCGCGCTGGAAAGCACTGAGCTGCTGGCGGAAAACAGCGCCGGTTTGCCGGAAGGCATCGTCGAACAATTTAAAGTCAACCGCGAGCTGTCACAGGCACTCAATCAACAAGCGCAGCGGATGGATCTGGTCGCTTCGCAGCAGCGACAGGCCACCAGCCAAACGTTACAGGTGCGTCAGGCGCTCAATACGCTGCGGGAGCAGTCGCAATGGCTTGGCGTGTCCAACATGCTTGGCGAAGCGCTGCGCGCGCAGGTCGCCCGTCTGCCAGAGATGCCTAAACCGCAGCAGCTTGATACGGAAATGGCGCAGCTACGCGTTCACCGTATGCGCTATGAAGAATTACTCAATAAACAGCCGCAGCTACGGCAAATACGTCAGGCCAATGGACAGCCGCTGACCGCCGAGCAAAACCAGATTCTTGACGCCCAGCTTCGCACTCAGCGCGAGCTGCTCAACTCGTTGTTACAGGGCGGCGATACGCTGATCCTGGAGCTGACCAAACTGAAAGTCTCCAACAGCCAACTGGAGGATGCGCTTAAAGAGGTTAATGAAGCGACCCACCGTTATCTGTTCTGGACCGCTGACGTTAGCCCGCTATCGCTCTCCTGGCCTGTTGATTTGGTTCAGGATTTACGCCGGCTTATCTCATTAGATACGTTTAATCAGTTAGGTAAAGCCAGCATCATGATGCTGACCAGCAAAGAGACGCTACTGCCGTTATTCGGCGCGCTGGCGCTGGTCGGGTTTAGCCTCTATTCACGTCAACACTTCAACCGGTTCCTTGAGCGCTCGGCCTCGCGCGTCGGGAAAGTCACCCAGGATCACTTCTCGCTGACGCTGCGAACGGTGTTCTGGTCAATTCTGGTCGCCTCGCCGCTGCCCGTCTTATGGGCGACGCTCGGCTATGGTCTACAGGAAGCCTGGCCGTATCCGCTGGCCGTCGCCATCGGCGATGGCGTGACGGCGACAGTACCGCTGTTGTGGGTAGTCATGATTTGCGCCGCTTTTGCCCGCCCTAATGGCCTGTTTGTGGCGCATTTCGGCTGGCCGCGAAACCGGGTAGCGAAAGCGATGCGCTACTACCTGATGAGCATTGGGCTGATCGTGCCGCTCATTATGGCAGTGATCATGTTTGATAATCTTAACGATCGGGAGTTTTCCGGCTCGTTGGGCCGCCTTTGCTTCATCCTGATATGCGGCGCGCTGGCGCTGGTCACGCTGAGTCTGAAAAAAGCGGGCATCCCGCTCTATCTTGATAAAGAAGGCAACGGCGACAACATGGTCAACAGCCTGCTGTGGAATATGCTGATGGGCGCGCCGCTTATCGCGATTCTGGCGGCGGCGGTAGGTTATCTGGCCACGGCGCAGGCGCTACTGGCGAGACTGGAAACCTCGGTCGCCATCTGGTTCCTGTTGCTGGTCATCTATCACGTCATTCGCCGCTGGATGCTGATCCAACGACGCCGACTGGCTTTTGACCGCGCCAAACATCGTCGGGCGGAAATGCTGGCGCAGCGCGCGCGCGGCGAAGAAGAACCGGCGCACTCCTCCAGCCTGGAAGGCGCGGTCGACATCGATGAAAGTGAAATCGATCTTGACGCTATTAGCGCTCAGTCGCTGCGTCTGGTCCGCTCAATTCTGATGCTTATCGCCCTGCTATCGGTAATTGTACTGTGGTCGGAAATCCACTCGGCATTCGGCTTCCTGGAGAATATTTCGCTGTGGGATGTCACCTCTACGGTGCAAGGCGTGGAAAGCCTGGAGCCAATTACTCTGGGGGCGGTGCTCATTGCGATTCTGGTCTTTATCATCACCACGCAGTTGGTGCGTAATCTGCCTGCGCTGCTGGAACTGGCGTTATTACAGCATCTCGATTTAACGCCTGGTACCGGTTACGCCATCACGACCATCACCAAATATCTGTTAATGCTGATTGGCGGACTGGTCGGTTTCTCGATGATCGGCATTGAGTGGTCGAAGCTACAATGGCTGGTTGCCGCGCTCGGCGTTGGGCTTGGTTTTGGCCTGCAAGAAATTTTCGCTAACTTTATCTCCGGCCTGATTATTTTGTTTGAAAAGCCGATTCGTATCGGCGATACGGTGACCATTCGCGATCTCACCGGCAGCGTGACCAAAATCAATACCCGCGCCACCACCATCAGCGACTGGGATCGTAAAGAGATTATCGTGCCGAATAAAGCCTTTATCACCGAACAGTTTATCAACTGGTCGCTGTCTGACTCCGTTACGCGCGTGGTGTTAACCATCCCGGCGCCAGCGGATGCCAATAGCGAAGAGGTGACGCAAATTCTGCTGACGGCGGCGCAGCGCTGTTCTTTGGTGCTGGACAACCCGCCGCCTGAAATCTTTCTGGTGGATCTCCAGCAGGGTATTCAAATTTTTGAACTGCGTATCTATGCCGCGGAAATGGGACACCGTATGCCATTACGCCATGAGATCCACCAATTGATTCTGGCTGGCTTCCGCGAGCACGGTATTGATATGCCGTTCCCGCCGTTCCAGATGCGTCTGGAGAGCCTCGGCGGTAAACAAACGGGGAGAACGTTAACGTCAGCGGGTAAAACCAGCCGCCCGGCGGGGAGTTTGTAGCGCATGATCCAGGCAAGAAATGCCGGATGCGACCCGTCGGGTCTTATCCGGCCTACGGGCCGGCAATTAACCTGTAGGCCCGATAAGCTTGCGCCATCGGGCATTTCATCGCAGCTCACAGATATTTTCGGACTTATTATGCGTCCAGATCGGCAACAGGCAGGTTAATTTCGCTATAGCGCATTCGGAATAAATCGCCGTAACCCACCAGTTCTCCGCGAAATACGAGGCATCTTATAACATACGCGCAATAAATATCCGACACATGTTTCCACTTATCCTCATCGCGATCCCTTAACGTGCCAATAGTCATTCCTACTACCATCGCAACCTTTCGACGTGCAACATGAACGGAAGAAAGAATAACCTTTTCTATTTCAAGGATATCTTCCGGAGTAAAATTGAGTGCCCTAACCTCATCTTCCGTGATAATCGGGTCTCTCGAACTATCATTCATCACGTTCTCCATCGGGCAATAAACGCCGGATGCGACCCGTGGGGTCTTATCCGGCATACGGCCTTTACTCCGCCGCCCACTCCGGATCGGCGCTCATGCGGCTGCTGTAATTCTGATAAATCGCCATCGCCAGCAGCGAGAAGAAGATCGGGCCGCCGATCATCCACAAGGCGCTGTCCCAGTCCCCAGCTTCAATCACCGGCTGGATGATGGTAAAGACGTTGGCAAACGTCACCACCAGCACCACAACACCCGTCGCGACCAGGGTAGAGGCTTTGGTTTTAAAGAGAACAAATGGCCGCTCCAGATCCTGACGCGCTTTAAAGAAGGGAAATGCCAGCGCAAGGAACAGGTATGGCAAGGTCATTGAGACGTTCGCCATCAGCGTGAGTTTGTTATAAAACGCCGATGCGGTGTCACCGCCAAAAGAGACCAGCAAAATAAACAGACTCACCAGCACGCACTGTAGCCACATAGCGGTCGCCGGCATACCATTAGCGTTCAGTGTTGTCATCGGCGCGGGCCACAACGCTTTTGGCGTCCCCTGAATAATGGCTTTCAGCGGTGAATAGCTCAACGTAAAAAACGCGCCGGTATAAGCCAGAAACATAGAAAGGCCGGTGATACGCGCAAACCAGACGCCCACCGTCATCGCTGCGTCCGGAGAAAGGTTTAACGCGTTACCTAATGTCGTGCCTAAACTCGACATCAAAATGTAGGTAATATTCCCTAAGTTAACGGCGCTATTACTTAATATCTGTTGCCAGTTAGTGCTGACGCCCCATAAAAAGATCGCCAAAGAATAACCAATTGAAATCACAATGGCCGCGAAGACAATGCCTTTCGCAAAATTCTTTTCCGGTTTTTCGGTTTTATCCACCAGTCCGCCGACAGCCTCAATACCGCCGTAAGCAAAAATAGCAAATACCACAAATGACAACATTGCCAGGCCGGAGTGATAACCCGGATTCGGTGACGAGGTAAAATTAATTTCTTGTGCAAAATGCCCACCATTTAATAACAAAATAGCGACACTCACTAACAATAAAACTAAATTAAGACACATTACGGCAATACCTCCGACCGCCGTAATTCGCGCAATTTTATTGATCCCTCTGGCGGCGACACACGTCACCAGAATCATCCAGCCAACGGCGAGCAGCCCGACAACCTGCGTAGGCTCAAGCCCCGCAATACGCCAGTGCTGCGTCATATCGGCACCAAAAACAAAAGTAGAAAACGGTACCCAAATTTTTGCCGCCGTACTTACCATCCATATGACATACGATGAAAACCACATAAACGTGCCAATAAACGCGTAACGTGGCCCCACGCTATTATTCATCCACGAATAGATCCCGCCCTCTTCTTTGCGATAAGCGGAACCCATTTCAGCCATCATTAAGGCGAATGGAATAAAAAACAGCAAGGCAGAAAATATATACCACGGGATTGTGCTATACCCCATTAAATAAAACGCCGACGGGCTATTCGCAAAACCAAAAACAGAAGTAAAAATCATCAGGATAAGCCCAATAAGGCTCATCTTTTTTATCGTGTGGGTCATTCAACCATCCCTTACTCTCGAGCGCGTTTGCCAGACGCCGCTCACCGATTGACGCCGCCTTCTTTTTTACAAAGGTCAGCGATAAAAAAATCAACACAGGATTGATACCTAAATGGCATCAAAGTTCCAGCCTTATGTTGTGGCAAATAGAGGATAATTGAAAAAATATGCTACAAAATGGCGCTTATTGCGCCATTTTATCTCGCGAAAGAGTGAATTTCAGATTTACGCCCGATCGACCGTAAAAGCAATCACGTCCGCCAGGCTTTCTGCTCCCAGCGCCAGCATCACCAGACGATCAACACCCAGCGCCACGCCGGAACAATCCGGTAGACCGGCGGCCAGCGCATCCAGTAGATTTTGGTCAATCGGCTGCTGCGGCAGACCGCGCGCGGCGCGCTTACGATTGTCCTGTTCAAAGCGCTGTTGTTGCTCACGTGCGTCCGTCAGTTCGTGGAAACCATTCGCCAGCTCAATACCTTTGTAGTACACCTCAAAGCGCTCGGCGACGCGATGATCCTCGGTACTGATTTGTGCCAGCGATGCCTGACTTGCCGGAAAGTGATAAATAAAGGTCGGCTTTTCTTTACCTATATGCGGCTCAACCCCCATCGTGAACAACAGTTGAAGCAACGTATCACGGTCTTCTTCCGTATCGGCGATATTGCTTAAATCAAGCTTTGCCGCCGCCTCACGCAGTTGCGTTTTATCTGCTGATAACGGGTCAATCTCCAGATGGCGCTGAAACGCCTGTTGATAGGAGAGACTTTCCGCAGGTTGACAATCCAGCACTTGCTGAAGCAAATCATCCACTTCATTCATCAGGCGATACATATCGTAATGCGGGCGATACCACTCCAGCATGGTGAATTCCGGATTATGATGTCGTCCCATCTCTTCATTACGGAAACTGCGGCATAGCTGGAAAACCGGACCGCACCCTGCCGCCAGCAGGCGTTTCATATGGTATTCCGGACTGGTCATTAAATAGAGGTTGATCCCCTGGGAATGGCCAGGTCCGACGAAACGCGTTTCGAACGGGAACAGATGAATGTCTGTGACCGTCGCCTGACTCATGCAGGGCGTCTCAACCTCAAGCACTCCACGATCGGCAAAGAAACGACGGATTTCCGCCATAATCGCCGCACGTTTTAATAAATTGGGGATGGACGCGCTCGGCTGCCAGGTTGCCGTTTCGCTCATGATTCTTTCTCCAGTTTAAGACAAGGTCACGAAGTCTACTCGCAACGCGCGGGCGAAACAAATTTTGCGCAGGCGTATCGGGCGCCTTCTGGAGGGTAAAAAAAGTGATTTCAGATGGTTTAGTAATTAAATTAATCAAAATCAATGATAATTCATCCCTCTGATACGCTAAAAAAATCGAACACGTCAAATTTCCCTCACATCCCTGAGACTATACTGTTGTACCCATAAAGGAGCAGTGGAAACGCATTCATACTTCGCAGAACCCAGAGGCTTTATCTGGCTGCGCGAGGGTGAAATTACAATAATCTGGAGGAATGTCGTGCAAACCTTTCAAGCCGATCTTGCCATTATAGGCGCCGGTGGCGCGGGATTACGTGCTGCAATTGCTGCCGCACAGGCGAATCCCAATGCTAAAATCGCACTGATCTCAAAAGTGTACCCGATGCGCAGCCACACCGTCGCTGCCGAAGGGGGTTCAGCCGCTGTCGCCCAGGATCATGACAGCTTTGACTACCATTTTCACGATACGGTAGCAGGCGGAGACTGGCTGTGTGAGCAGGATGTCGTGGATTACTTTGTCCACCATTGTCCCACTGAGATGACGCAGCTGGAGCAATGGGGCTGCCCGTGGAGCCGCCGTCCGGACGGTAGCGTTAACGTGCGTCGCTTCGGTGGTATGAAAATCGAGCGTACCTGGTTCGCCGCGGATAAAACCGGCTTCCATATGCTGCATACTCTGTTCCAGACTTCCCTGCAGTTCCCACAAATCCAGCGCTTTGACGAACATTTTGTGCTGGATATTCTGGTTGATGACAACCATGCGCGCGGCCTGGTGGCAATGAACATGATGGAAGGCACGCTGGTGCAAATCCGCGCCAACGCCGTGGTCATGGCGACAGGCGGCGCAGGCCGCGTATACCGCTATAACACCAACGGCGGCATCGTCACCGGCGACGGGATGGGCATGGCGCTGAGCCACGGCGTTCCGCTGCGTGATATGGAATTCGTTCAGTATCACCCGACCGGCCTGCCAGGTTCCGGTATCCTGATGACTGAAGGTTGCCGCGGCGAAGGCGGTATTCTGGTCAATAAAAATGGCTACCGTTATCTGCAAGACTACGGCATGGGCCCCGAAACGCCGTTGGGCGAGCCGAAAAACAAATATATGGAACTGGGGCCGCGCGACAAAGTATCCCAGGCTTTCTGGCACGAATGGCGTAAAGGCAACACCATCTCCACGCCGCGCGGCGATGTGGTTCACCTCGACCTGCGTCATCTCGGCGAGAAGAAACTGCATGAACGTCTGCCGTTCATTTGCGAACTGGCGAAAGCCTATGTCGGCGTCGATCCGGTTAAAGAACCGATTCCAGTACGTCCGACCGCGCACTACACCATGGGCGGCATTGAAACCGACCAGAACTGTGAAAGCCGTGTCAAAGGGCTGTTTGCCGTTGGCGAATGCTCCTCTGTTGGCCTGCATGGCGCGAACCGCCTCGGTTCCAACTCACTGGCGGAACTGGTGGTGTTTGGTCGTCTGGCTGGCGAACAAGCAATGGAACGCGCTGCTACGGCAGGCGCCGCAAATAGCGCCGCGCTCGACGCCCAGGTTGCCGATATTGAACAACGTCTGAAAAATCTGGTGAACCAGGAAGGCAACGAAAACTGGTCGAAGATCCGCGATGAGATGGGTCTGTCTATGGAAGAAGGTTGCGGTATTTACCGTACCCCGGAACTGATGCAGAAAACCGTTGATAAACTGGCCGAGCTTCAGGAACGTTTCAAGCGCGTACGTATCTCCGATACTTCCAGCGTGTTCAACACTGACCTGCTGTATACCATCGAACTGGGTCATGGTCTGAACGTGGCGGAATGTATGGCGCACTCTGCGCTGGCGCGTAAAGAGTCCCGCGGCGCGCATCAGCGTCTGGATGAAGGCTGTACCGAGCGCGACGATGTGAACTTCCTCAAGCACACCCTCGCCTTCCGCGATGCTGATGGCACGACCCGTCTGGAATACAGCGACGTGAAAATCACCACCCTGCCGCCAGCCAAACGTGTTTACGGCGGTGAAGCGGAAGCAGCCGATAAGAAGGAGAAGGCGAATGGCTGAGATGAAAAACCTGAAAGTTGAGGTGGTGCGCTATAACCCGGAAACCGATACCGCGCCGCACAGTGCTTTCTATGAAGTTCCTTATGATGAAACAACATCGCTACTGGACGCGTTGGGCTACATCAAAGATAACCTGTCGCCAGACCTGAGCTACCGCTGGTCCTGCCGTATGGCGATCTGCGGCTCCTGCGGCATGATGGTCAACAACGTCCCTAAACTGGCGTGTAAAACCTTCCTGCGCGATTACACCAACGGTATGAAGGTGGAAGCGCTGGCGAACTTCCCGATTGAGCGCGATCTGGTTGTCGATATGACGCACTTTATCGAAAGCCTGGAAGCGATTAAACCGTACATTATTGGCAACTCTCGCACGCCAGATCAGGGGCCGAATGTCCAGACCCCGGCGCAAATGGCGAAGTATCATCAGTTCTCCGGTTGCATCAACTGTGGTCTGTGCTACGCCGCGTGCCCGCAGTTCGGTCTGAATCCTGAGTTTATCGGACCGGCTGCGATTACGCTGGCGCATCGCTATAACGAAGATAGCCGCGATCACGGTAAGAAGGAGCGTATGGCGCAGTTGAACAGTCCGAACGGCGTATGGACCTGTACTTTCGTGGGCTACTGCTCCGAAGTCTGTCCAAAACATGTCGATCCGGCTGCGGCCATTCAGCAGGGTAAAGTGGAAAGCTCGAAAGACTTTCTTATCGCCACCCTGAAACCACGCTAAGGAGTGCAACATGACGACTAAACGCAAACCCTATGTGCGGCCGATGACGTCCACCTGGTGGAAAAAACTGCCGTTTTATCGCTTTTATATGCTGCGCGAAGGCACAGCGGTGCCGGCAGTCTGGTTCAGTATTGAACTGATTTTCGGTCTGTTTGCGCTCAAACACGGCGCGGAATCCTGGATGGGATTCGTCGGCTTTTTACAAAACCCGGTGGTAGTGATCTTAAACCTGATCACCCTGGCGGCCGCGCTGCTGCACACCAAAACCTGGTTTGAACTGGCGCCGAAGGCGGCCAATATCATTGTAAAAGACGAAAAAATGGGGCCAGAGCCAATCATCAAAGGGCTTTGGGTGGTCACTGCGGTAGTCACCGTAGTCATTCTGTATGTTGCCCTGTTCTGGTAAGGAGTCCCGGATGATTAATCCAAACCCAAAACGTTCTGATGAACCCGTATTCTGGGGACTGTTTGGCGCAGGCGGTATGTGGGGCGCGATCATCGCGCCGGTGATCGTGCTACTGGTTGGCATCATGCTGCCGCTGGGGCTATTTCCGGGCGATGCCCTGAGTTTTGAGCGCGTACTGACGTTCGCCCAAAGCTTTATTGGTCGCGTTTTTCTGTTCCTGATGATCGTGCTGCCGCTATGGTGTGGCCTACACCGTATGCACCACGCGATGCATGACCTGAAAATCCACGTGCCCGCGGGCAAATGGGTCTTTTACGGTCTGGCGGCAATCCTGACCGTTGTGACGGCAATTGGCGTTATCACTCTCTAAGTTGCCACGACGCCCTCTTATCTACCCGATAAGAGGGCGTTTTTTCTTTTCCTGCCTCTCATTTTCCCGCCAGGTTCTACACTTAGAAAAAACACTGGAAGGAAAAACGCTATGCGCATTCTGCCCGTCGTTGCTGCAGTTACGGCTGCATTTCTGGTTGTCGCCTGTAGTTCGCCTACTCCGCCTAAAGGCGTTACCGTGGTAAATAACTTTGATGCCAAACGTTACCTCGGCACCTGGTATGAGATCGCACGCCTCGATCATCGATTTGAACGTGGACTGGAACAAGTCACGGCCACCTATAGTCTGCGTGACGATGGCGGGATTAATGTCATCAATAAAGGCTATAACCCGGATCGGGAAATGTGGCAAAAAACAGAAGGCAAAGCGTATTTTACCGGTAGTCCAAACCGCGCCGCGCTCAAGGTCTCTTTTTTCGGCCCGTTCTACGGCGGCTATAACGTGATTGCGCTTGACCGGGAATACCGTCATGCGCTGGTGTGCGGCCCGGATCGCGACTATCTGTGGATACTCTCTCGCACGCCAACGCTTTCTGAGGAAATAAAACAGCAAATGCTGGCCGTCGCGACCCGGGAGGGGTTTGACGTCAATAAATTAATTTGGGTAAAACAATCAGGTTCGTAGCAATATCAGCGACGAATTAATGCGCACTGAGTTTTAGCCCAATGATACCCGCGACGATCAAGCCAAGACTGAGCAAACGCGCCGGTGAGGCAGACTCGCCCAACAGAAGGATACCGGTGATTGCCGCCCCGACGGCGCCGATGCCGGTCCAGATGGCGTACGCCGTTCCAACGGGCAGCGTTTTCATTGCCCAGGAAAGTAACGCCATACTGATAACCATGGCCGTAATGGTGATGATACTGGGGGTCAGACGAGAAAAACCGTGGGTATACTTCAGGCCGACAGCCCATACCACTTCAAGTAAACCAGCGATTAATAGAATGATCCAGGACATAGCAGGCTCCAGATAATTAATGGGGCCGTCCCCGGTGAGAATAGCGTTTACAGGTCGTCCTGTAACGTATACGGATGAAAAGCCATTCTTGCCTGAGAGAAAATGAATTTCAACCTTTTTATTTTTTTCCGTCTAAAGGCGGGAATTGGCCCTTTTAAGCCGCGTAGTTTTCGCATTTAGCGCCCACAGGAGTTCTCTATGATGGAACGCCTTCTGGGAAAGAAAGTGCTTTACTACTTCCGGGTGCAAAAAACTATGTTGAAAATTTTAGTGATAGACCGATGCCACTTTACCCGTACGGGCATGGAGGCCTGGCTTAATCACACTGATGTGCTCAGTTCTTCACTGCTGGTATCCGGGATGAATAACCTTATACTGGCGAAAGAACATATTCTGCAATGGAAGCCCCACCTGGTTATCGCTGATTTATATGGTTTTCTCAACGATGCCTTACCCGAACAGCCTATCAATGCATTTTTTGCCGCCTGCAGGATGACGCCGTTGGTATTATTACAGTCAGGGAATATGCCGTACAGACCGCAATATGCCAGTCATGCGGTGTTATCTAAACACACGCCTTTAAATGAGCTTGCACAACGAATTAAAGGAGCGCTACATACTCATCCACTGCAGGAAGCGCCGGAAAGCGCCACGCCATTGCTCTCTCCGCAGGAGGAAAAAGTGCTCGCGATGTGGACGGAAGGCACCAGCAATAAAGAGATTGCGTATGCGCTTGGCATTCACGGGAAAACGGTTTACACCTATAAGCGTAATATCCGTATGAAACTTCATATGGATAATCGGTATTCTCCCTTTCTTATGCTTCCGGAGAAAATCGATTAACGGTACGACGCCATGCCGTACCGTTGATGATTACTGCTGAGCTCTGGTTGCAGCGCCAGAGATCGCACTACCACCGTCCGAGATGTCCTCGCCCACGCCGCGCGTGGTATTACAAGCAGTTAATACAGTGGAAAGTACCAAAACAGAAAAGATCGCTGCAATTGTCTTTTTAACCATAATGTCTTCCTTTTCTAGCCAATGTTGTTTGTGTATAGCAACTTAATAATAGACAACATCCCAGAAAATGACGGGCGATCGACTAATTTTAGGAAGACGAGAAGCGATTAGCTGGCTGCGCGGGAGATGGCGTGGCCAAGATGCTGAATATCTTCGCCGAAGCCGCGGGCGGTATTACATGCCGTTAATAATGTGCTGGTAAGAAGAACCAGCGCGACAAGGCTGATAAAGCGTTTCATCATTGAGGCGCGAAAAAAAGGATGGCGCAGCATACGCTGCACCATTTTTCCCGATAACGTAAATTATTTTACGCGGGATACGTATTCGCCGGAACGGGTATCGACTTTGATCACTTCGCCAATCTGCACGAACAGCGGAACTTTAACCACTGCGCCAGTAGACAGCGTGGCTGGTTTGCCGCCAGTACCTGCGGTATCGCCCTTCAGACCTGGGTCGGTATCAACAATTTCCAGTTCAACAAAGTTCGGCGGAGTGACAGAGATAGGCTGACCGTTCCACAGGGTTACGATGCATTCCGCCTGATCCAACAGCCATTTTGCGTTGTCGCCGATAGCCTTGGCATCTGCAGACAGCTGCTCGAAGGTTTCGTTGTTCATGAAATGCCAGAACTCACCGTCGTTGTACAGGTAAGTCAGGTTCATATCGACTACATCCGCGCCTTCAGCGGAATCGGTCGATTTGAAGGTTTTCTCAACGCGCGTGCCGGTCAGCAGACGGCGCAGCTTAACGCGGGCAAACGCCTGGCCTTTACCCGGTTTCACGAATTCACTGGATTCAACCGCATAAGGTTCGCCATCCAACATGATTTTAAGACCGGAACGAAAATCGTTGCTATAGTAAGTCGCCATAAGGCCCTCTGAAATTGTTAACTGGTAGCTAAGCCACAAAATGGCGCATATTGTAACCCTAAATACCCCATTGCGAGAAGATTGGTTAGCGCAACTTGCCGATGTTGTGACCAATCCCGACGAACTGCTGCATCTTTTACAGATTGAAGCTGATGAAAACCTCCGGGCAGGACAGGACGCCAGGCGCTTGTTTGCCCTCCGCGTGCCGCGCGCTTTTATTGCGCGCATGGAGAAGGGCAACCCTGACGATCCTCTTTTACGTCAAGTACTGACGTCCCGGGATGAATTTATTGTCGCCCCCGGTTTCTCCACCGACCCGCTGGAAGAGCAACACAGCGTGGTGCCAGGATTATTGCATAAATACCAAAACCGGGCGCTATTGCTGGTAAAAGGCGGATGTGCGGTAAATTGCCGCTACTGTTTCCGTCGTCACTTCCCGTATGCGGAGAATCAAGGCAATAAGCGCAACTGGACAGTCGCGCTGGAGTATATCGCCGCACACCCGGAACTGGATGAGATCATCTTTTCCGGCGGCGATCCGCTGATGGCGAAAGATCATGAGCTGGACTGGCTGCTCACGCAACTGGAAGCCATTAAGCACGTCAAGCGGCTACGCATCCACAGTCGGTTGCCTATCGTCATCCCGGCACGCATTACTGACGAACTGGTCGCCCGCTTTGACCAGTCACGTCTGCAAATTTTGTTGGTGAACCATATCAACCACGCTAATGAAGTGGACGAGGCATTCTGCCTAGCGATGAAGAAACTGCGCCACGTGGGCGTCACGCTTCTCAACCAGAGCGTCCTGCTGCGTGGCGTGAATGATAACGCGCGAACGCTGGCGAATCTGAGCAACGCGCTATTTGACGCCGGCGTGATGCCCTATTACCTGCATGTGCTGGATAAAGTGCAGGGCGCCGCGCATTTTATGGTCACCGATGACGAAGCCCGGCAAATCATGCGCGAACTGCTCACGCTGGTATCCGGCTATATGGTGCCAAGACTGGCGCGTGAAATCGGCGGCGAACCGAGCAAAACACCGCTGGATTTACAGCTTCGGCAGTGCTAATCCTCGCGGGCGCGTCAGGGACGACGAAAAATATTACCGCGCAATATTACGAGGAGACTCCCCCGCGATTCTCCTCACCCTTTGGCGAGGATAAACTAACCTTCGTTAAATACACCTTTCCGGTCCTCTCTTTTCAATAAAGTCCGTTTTAGGACTCGCTTAGCGTGTACTGCATTTTCGAATTATACTGGTTCTCCTTTTTATAGGACGGCATAAACAATTTATATATCAAATACATTGCAGTAAAACATTTAATTATTTTATATTTGTGGAGAATTGACATGGCCTTAACGATTAAGGGACTAAATACCGGCGTTATTCGTCACAATGATAAGTTTATCGCGCTGGCGCTTAAGGTGAAGTCACTGAGAAATAAAGAAACACTGCTTTTCTTTCCTGTGCTCGCGCTGCGAGACTTGTTGATCGGCCTTGAACACCGGCTTTATTTACAACACTCGCTTCCGGAACAAGAGCAGGAAAAACGCCAGAAAGCCAAAAGCAGTCATGTGCTTAAAATGCATGAGAATATTCCGGCAATACTCCGTGAAGAGCTGGAAAACGCCGATGTTAATCAGCGTGTTGAATCTTTAGCGTTGAGCGATAATACAGAAAAAGTATTAACCTTTACGTTAAAGCTGCACAATGGTAGCCATCTTGATTTACAGGTCGGTGAGTGGCAGGTTGAAGTTCTGGTGATGGCTATTATTCACGCCATTAATAATGCCGAAATGCGTGAGCTCGCATTGCGTATTTCTTCAATGCTGGACTTTTTACCATTATACGATGCTGACTGCCTGGAAAACGGTAATATCGAATTCGATACCTATAACCAGCCTGACTGGAAACATAATCTGTATAACCATTATTTAGCGCTCGTTTATCGTTATACGGATGAGGCAGGACAATCGCATGATTGCGGCACCATCATTAAGACCCGTAGTCAGTCAGGCTCTAAAGAAGCTGAAGCAATATCACGCCGCTTGCTGAATTTCAGCCCGCGTCTTAAAAAGCTGGAAGGAAAACCGTGTAAGGTTTTTGTCAGAACGCTTGAAACCGGTAAAGCAGCGCGTCTGACGCAAGATCAATGCATGCGCGCGTTGCATAATCTACGCATGGCATCATCGCAGGAAAAACGCTAACCATATCGCCCTCTGAATCTTTCAGAGGGCGTTACGATTCAGACATATCAGTTCGGACATTTATAAACCTGGCCGTTCATCTCGCTGGCCGTCGGGACAAAACTGGACAACATGCCCTGTGACGGACTACTTACGCCATACAGCACGTTTCCACCCATCGCGGCTGCCTGATTACGCAGATCGTTCGCTGCGCCACGCATTGAGCCACCCTCTTCGCCGTGCTGGCCTGAAAACCAGTTACTCTGTTTACCAGTTGCCGTACCAATAAGCTGGCATTCCGCGCCCGGCTTATCTTCGACAAAGCGTACATTTTGGCCGGCAGCGGTGAGTTCGTTGCTGGAGCTACAACCCGCCATCAGCAGCGCGGCGCCAACGATCCCTGCTAAATATTTCACGTGCATGTTATTCCCCATAATCAATGAGCTGGACGTTTTGTCCGTATCTGAATCTTATACTAAAAAGATGACTAAAAGAAAAACCCCCGGTCATTTCTGCCCGGGGGTTTCTCAATTCTGGGAGATAAGCACCCAAATCATTCTGGTTGCAGGAAGGCGGCCAGTTTGTTAATCCCCAGTCACTTACTCAAGTAAGTGACAGGGGTTAGCCAACGCATCTGCAGCCTGAAGGATGCAGGGGGTGGGCAATTACATCATGCCGCCCATACCACCCATACCACCCATGCCGCCAGCAGCGCCTAAATCAGGAGCATCGCTTTTCGGCAGGTCGGTCACCATGCACTCGGTAGTGATCATCAGACCAGCCACAGAAGCCGCGTACTGCAGCGCAGAACGGGTAACTTTGGTTGGGTCCAGGATACCCATATCGATCATGTTGCCGTATTCTTCAGTTGCTGCGTTGTAACCGTAGTTACCGTCGCCGCCTTTAACGGTGTTAGCGACAACAGACGGCTCTTCGCCGCAGTTCAGCACGATCTGACGCAGCGGAGCTTCCATTGCGCGCAGCGCAACTTTGATACCCACGTTCTGGTCTTCGTTCTGGCCTTTCAGGTCAGCAATTTTAGAAGCAACGCGGATCAGCGCAACGCCACCACCAGCAACCACACCTTCTTCTACCGCAGCACGGGTCGCGTGCAGGGCATCTTCAACGCGGGCTTTCTTCTCTTTCATTTCAACTTCGGTCGCAGCGCCAACTTTGATTACCGCAACGCCGCCTGCCAGTTTCGCTACGCGCTCCTGCAGTTTTTCACGATCGTAGTCGGAGGTCGCTTCTTCAATCTGCTGACGGATCTGAGCAACACGGCCCTGGATGGCAGCTTCTTCACCCACGCCATCGATGATGGTGGTGGTGTCTTTGTTGATCACAACACGTTTCGCCTGACCCAGGTCTTCCAGGGTTGCTTTTTCCAGCTCCATACCGATCTCTTCAGAGATTACGGTACCGCCGGTCAGGGTAGCGATATCCTGCAGCATCGCCTTACGACGATCGCCGAAGCCCGGTGCCTTAACAGCAGCCACTTTCACGATGCCACGCATGGTGTTCACTACCAGGGTAGCCAGCGCTTCGCCTTCAACATCTTCAGCGATGATCAGCAGCGGTTTGCCTGCTTTTGCAACGGCTTCCAGAACCGGCAGCATTTCGCGGATGTTGGAGATTTTCTTATCAGCCAGCAGGATGAACGGGCTTTCCAGCTCTACTGCGCCAGTTTCCGGCTTGTTGATGAAGTAAGGAGACAGGTAGCCGCGGTCAAACTGCATACCTTCAACCACGTCCAGTTCGTCCTGCAGACCGGTACCGTCTTCAACGGTGATGACGCCTTCTTTACCGACTTTATCCATCGCTTCCGCAATCAGTTTACCTACGGTTTCGTCGGAGTTAGCGGAGATAGTACCTACCTGAGCAATCGCTTTAGAGTCGGAGCACGGTACGGACAGGGCTTTCAGCTCTTCAACCGCCGCAGCAACCGCTTTGTCGATACCACGTTTCAGGTCCATCGGGTTCATGCCCGCAGCAACGGCTTTCAAGCCTTCGGTAATGATGGACTGCGCCAGTACGGTCGCGGTGGTGGTGCCGTCGCCTGCAGCATCGTTCGCTTTAGAGGCAACTTCTTTCACCATCTGCGCGCCCATGTTTTCAAACTTGTCTTCCAGTTCGATTTCACGCGCTACGGAAACACCATCTTTAGTGATAGTCGGCGCACCGAAAGATTTATCCAGAACCACGTTACGGCCTTTCGGACCGAGGGTTACTTTCACTGCATCTGCCAGTACGTTTACGCCGCGCAGCATTTTCACACGAGCGTCGTTACCGAATTTTACGTCTTTAGCTGCCATTTTCTCTTTCCCTTAAATTCGTATGTTCAGTGTCGTTCGCGGATTACGCTTCAACAATTGCCAGAATGTCGCTTTCAGACATGATCAACACTTCTTCATTGTCGATCTTTTCAGATTTCACACCGTAGCCATCGTTAAAAATAACGATGTCGCCAACTTTCACGTCCAGCGGCTGTACAGTACCGTTGTCCAGGATGCGACCCTTACCGACAGCGATGATTTCGCCACGAGTTGATTTACCCGCTGCGGAACCGGTCAGTACGATGCCGCCAGCAGATTTAGACTCAACTTCTTTACGTTTGACGATCACACGATCATGTAACGGACGAATACTCATTGATAGCTCTCCTTTGAGAAAGTCATTATCAGTTATGGGTGACGCCGGCCCGTAAACGGTTTCCCGGCTGGTGACCAGAGAGATGGGGATGGGGTTTTGCCCCTTCAAGGGGGGAGATGAAAAAAAATTCTTCTGAGCGAAAAAAGCGGTAAAAACGCTACTTATCTCACGTTTACCCAAGGTTTAGAACATCCTGCTATAAGAAAAGGCGTGTGTGATACGCTTAAAAATGTCTGTCGTCACCTGACGTTACAATGCCGCCGGATAATGAGCTGATGAATGAACTAAAAAAAGAGCTTGGGTTGGTTCAGGGCGTTATCTTGTTAACCACATCATTATTAGGGACTGGCGTTTTTGCGCTTCCGGAGCTGGCTGCGCTGGCGGCAGGCGACATCAGCCTTTGGGCATGGCCGCTGCTCATTATTTTGATTTTCCCTATTGCGATTGTCTTTGCTGTGCTGGGGCGTCATTTTCCACACGCTGGTGGCGTAGCGCATTTTGTCGGGATGGCATTTGGCCCGCGTCTGCAACGGGTGATCAGTTGGCTGTTTTTATCAGTCATTCCTGTTAGTTTTCCCGCAGCCTTGCATATTGCGGTGGGTTTCGGCCAGGCGCTGTTTGGCTGGCAAAGCGAACAGCTCTTATTTGGGGAGCTGGGTACTCTAGGTTTGCTATGGTTTATGGGATCGCGCGGCGCCAGCTCCAGCGCCAACCTGCAAGCCATTATCGCTGGATTAATTATCGCGCTTATTGCCGCCATTCTGTGGAAAGGCGCGATTAAACCTGCAGATATCACCTTCCCAGCCGCAAACGAAATCACCTTTTCCCGCCTGTGTACCGCCCTGGCGATCATGTTCTGGGGATTTGTGGGAATTGAGGCTTTTACGCATTTGTCGTCTGAATTTAAAAATCCTGAACGTGATTTTCCGCGCGCATTGATCATTGGCCTGATGCTGGCCGGCGCCATTTATTGGACCTGTACCGCCGTGGTGCTGCATTTTGGCGTCTATAGCGACAAGATAGCGGCAACAGCCTCGCTACCGCTTATTATTGTTCATCTCTTCGGTATCCAGGCGTTGTGGGTAGCCTGCATTATTGGTTATCTCACCTGCTTTGCCAGCCTGAATGTGTATGCTCAGAGTTTTGCGCGTCTGATATGGACGCAAATGCAATATCAGCCCGATCACTATCTGGCTCAACTCTCTCCCGGGCGCCTTCCCTTGCACGCGTTAAACGTTATTCTGGCCTGTTGTTGCGTGAGTTCCCTGGTCGTCTACGCCCTGAAGATTAACCTCAATGCGCTGATCGTCTATGCTAACGGTATTTTTATTATGCTCTATCTGCTTTGTATGCTGGCGGGCTGTCGACTGTTGAAAGGGCGCTGCTATGCACTGGCGGTGACGGGTTGTCTACTGTGCCTGTTATTGCTGGTAATGCTGGGGTGGAAAAGCTTATATGCCATTATTATGCTGGCAGCATTATGGCTGTTTTTACCGAAGCGAAAACGCATGGCGTAAGACGTATCTGTTGGCCGGATAACGCCTCACGCGACTTATCCGACCAGCATCTCTACCTTTAATCCCGACGATCGTCTTTATGTTCAATACGATCGCGATCGTCATCTTTACGCTGATACTCGCCGTCAAATGTTTCGCCACCGCCAGTACCCGCGCTAAACCCGCCGCCCGGCATCCGGGAAAAACGTAAATGCGGCAGCAACTTCAGCGTCAAATGTTTTTGCACTGGCGGTAACAAAAGGAGAAGGCCGAGAAAATCGGTGAAAAATCCCGGCAACAGGAGCAGTAAGCCAGCGATGATCAGCGATACACTCTTAATCATTTCTGCCGCCGGGCTCTCACCGGCCGCCATTTTTTGTTGCATCAGCAAAAAGTTTTTAAAACCCTGGTTACGTACCAGCGACATACCGATAACAGACGTAAAAATCACCAGGATTAGCGTCATCAGGACGCCAAGCACATGGGCGACCTGGATAAAGATAGAAATCTCAATGTAAACATAGAGAAAGACAGCTAAAAAGGGTATCCAGCGCAAAGGACTCTCCTGTAAGTCATGGCCGTCTGCGACGACCATTTGAATGGGGTTGCGATTCGCATCGATTCGATATGGTGGTGCGTAGCAAAATTTCAAGTGGTTTGTACACCTATTTTAGGTAGTAATACTAAAGCGGTGACCTATTTCACAAAATAATAAATAAGGGGTAAATTCCCACACTTTAAGTGATCCAGATTACGGTAGGAATTCTGAACCAGCATATGATCTCGTTTATCAGGCCGATGGAGGGGATAATCGTCGGTCAGAAAACATTCGAAATCACATATATCCTGTGTGTTTTAAAGTAAAAATCATTGGCAGCTTGAAAAAGAAGGTTCACATGTCAAACAACATTCGTATCGAAGAAGATCTGTTGGGTACCAGGGAAGTTCCAGCTGAAGCCTACTATGGTGTTCACACTCTGAGAGCGATTGAAAACTTCTACATTAGCAATAACAAAATCAGCGACATCCCTGAATTTGTGCGTGGCATGGTTATGGTAAAAAAAGCGGCGGCGCTGGCCAACAAAGAGCTGCAAACCATTCCTAAGAGTGTGGCGAACGCCATCATTGCCGCATGTGATGAAGTCCTTAACAACGGTAAGTGCATGGACCAGTTCCCGGTAGATGTCTACCAGGGCGGCGCGGGCACTTCCGTCAACATGAATACCAACGAAGTGCTGGCCAACATCGGGCTGGAACTGATGGGTCATCAGAAAGGTGAATATCAGTACCTGAACCCGAACGACCACGTGAATAAATGTCAATCCACTAACGACGCCTATCCGACAGGCTTCCGTGTAGCGGTTTACGCCTCTATCGTCAAACTGATCGATGCCATCAACCAGTTGCGTGAAGGTTTCGAACGTAAAGCGGTTGAATTCCAGGACATCCTGAAAATGGGTCGTACCCAGTTGCAGGACGCCGTACCGATGACGCTTGGTCAAGAATTCCGTGCGTTCAGCATCCTGCTGAAAGAAGAAGTGAAAAGCATCGAGCGTACTGCTGAGCTGCTGCTGGAAGTCAACCTTGGCGCAACGGCAATCGGTACTGGTCTGAACACGCCGAAAGAATACTCTCCGCTGGCGGTGAAAAAACTGGCTGAAGTCACTGGTTTCGCCTGTGTTCCGGCTGAAGATCTGATTGAGGCGACATCTGACTGTGGCGCATATGTTATGGTTCACAGCGCGCTGAAACGTCTGGCAGTGAAGATGTCCAAAATCTGTAACGACCTGCGCTTGCTCTCTTCTGGTCCTCGTGCCGGCCTGAACGAGATCAACCTGCCGGAACTGCAGGCGGGCTCTTCCATCATGCCAGCCAAAGTGAACCCGGTAGTACCGGAAGTCGTAAACCAGGTATGCTTTAAAGTCATCGGTAACGACACCACCGTTACGATGGCGGCGGAAGCCGGTCAGTTGCAGTTGAACGTTATGGAGCCGGTTATCGGCCAGGCGATGTTCGAATCCATCCACATTCTGAGCAACGCGTGCTACAACCTGCTGGAAAAATGCGTTAACGGCATTACCGCGAATAAAGAAGTGTGCGAAGGGTACGTTTATAACTCCATCGGTATCGTCACTTACCTCAACCCGTTCATCGGCCACCACAACGGCGACATCGTCGGTAAAATCTGTGCTGAAACCGGTAAGAGCGTACGTGAAGTTGTGCTGGAGCGCGGCCTGTTAACGGAAGCCGAGCTGGACGATATTTTCTCCGTACAGAACTTGATGCACCCGGCTTATAAAGCTAAACGTTATACTGATGAAAGCGAACAGTAATCGTACAGGGTAGTACCAAAGAGGCACGTCACGATGACGTGCCTTTTTTCTTACAAGAAGTTACCAAATAACAACAATTTAATATCAACTTGTTAAACAACAAGGAAGGCTAATATGATAGTTGTCGAACTTATCATTGTTTTGCTGGCAATCTTTTTGGGCGCCAGACTTGGGGGCATCGGTATTGGATTCGCAGGTGGGCTGGGTGTTCTGGTACTTGCCGCCATCGGCGTGAAGCCAGGGACAATTCCATTCGATGTCATTTCCATCATCATGGCGGTTATCGCCGCGATCTCTGCTATGCAGGTCGCGGGCGGTCTGGATTATTTGGTAAACCAGACGGAAAAACTGCTGCGTAAGAACCCGAAATACATCACTATCCTCGCACCGATTGTGACCTATTTCCTGACTATTTTTGCTGGTACCGGGAACATTTCCCTGGCAACGCTGCCGGTTATTGCTGAAGTCGCGAAGGAGCAGGGAATCAAACCTTGCCGTCCGCTCTCGACCGCCGTGGTATCCGCGCAGATTGCGATTACCGCCTCGCCGATTTCTGCGGCCGTGGTGTATATGTCTTCTGTTATGGAAGGTCATGGCATTAGCTACATTCACCTGCTGTCCGTGGTTATCCCCTCTACGCTGCTGGCGGTGCTGGTGATGTCCTTCCTGGTCACGATGCTGTTCAACTCCAAACTGTCGGACGACCCGATTTACCGCAAGCGTCTGGAAGAAGGGCTGATTGAACTGCGTGGTGAAAAGCAGATTGAAATCAAACCAATGGCAAAAAATTCCGTCTGGCTGTTCCTGCTGGGCGTTATCTGCGTGGTTGTTTATGCGATTGTCAACAGTCCGAGCCTCGGCCTGGTTGAGAAACCGCTGATGAACACCACCAACGCTATTTTGATCATCATGTTGAGCGTCGCAACGCTGACCACCATCCTGTGTAAAGTGGAAACTGACGCCATCCTCAACTCCAGTACCTTTAAAGCAGGGATGAGCGCCTGTATCTGTATTCTGGGCGTGGCGTGGCTGGGCGATACCTTCGTATCCGCTAACATCGACTGGATCAAAGACACTGCGGGTAGCGTCATCCAGGGCCATCCGTGGCTGCTGGCCGTCATCTTCTTCTTTGCTTCCGCGCTGCTCTACTCTCAGGCGGCAACGGCGAAAGCGCTGATGCCGATGGCGCTGGCGCTGAACGTCTCTCCGCTGACGGCAGTCGCTTCCTTCGCCGCCGTTTCCGGCCTGTTCATTTTGCCGACCTACCCGACTCTGGTTGCGGCGGTACAGATGGATGACACCGGTACAACCCGTATCGGTAAATTCGTCTTTAACCACCCGTTCTTCATCCCAGGCACCCTGGGCGTCGTTCTGGCTGTCTGCTTCGGCTTCCTGCTGGGCAGCTTTATGCTGTAAGTGTTTCACCCGCGGGGCGTATCACGCCCCGCATTCTCCCGCCCTTTGACTAACATCCTGCCCTCGTCCGTTGTATAGTGACCGTTCACTTGCGGGTCTTTTTGTTCTTTCGAGGTGTTTATGCTTGATGTTAAGAGTCAGGATATTTCCATCCCCGAGGCCGTTGTGGTGCTTTGTACCGCCCCGGATGAAGCTACCGCCCAGGATCTGGCCGCCAAAGTGCTGGCGGAAAAACTGGCCGCCTGCGCCACCCTCCTCCCCGGCGCGACATCGCTGTACTACTGGGAAGGCAAACTGGAGCAGGAGTATGAAGTTCAAATGATCTTAAAAACCACCGTTTCACATCAGCAAGCGCTTATCGACTGCCTGAAGTCTCATCACCCGTATCAAACGCCTGAACTTCTGGTTTTACCTGTTACTCACGGAGATACTGATTACCTCTCATGGCTCAACGCATCTTTACGCTGATCCTGCTGCTGTGCAGCACATCCGCCTTCGCCGGATTATTCGACGCGCCGGGTCGCTCGCAGTTCGTCCCTGCCGACCGGGCGTTTGTTTTTGATTTTCAGCAAAATCAACACGATCTTACCCTCTCCTGGCAGGTAAAAGAGGGTTACTACCTTTACCGTAAACAAATCAGTATCACGCCGACGAAAGCGGATATCGCCGCAGTCCAACTCCCGGCAGGCGTCTGGCATGAAGATGAATTCTACGGAAAAAGCGAAATCTACCGTAAGCGGCTAAACGTTCCGGTAACGGTTAACCAGGCGGCGGCTGGCGCGACATTAACGATAACGTACCAGGGGTGCGCCGATGCGGGATTCTGTTATCCGCCGGAAACGAAAACGGTGCCGCTAAGTGAAGTCGCCGCGGCAATAGACGCCACGCCGACGCCTGCTGTCACCCAGACGAGTGAGACGTCAAAACCCGCCGCCCAGCTACCTTTTTCCGCGCTCTGGGCACTGCTGATCGGCATAGGCATCGCCTTTACGCCCTGCGTTTTACCCATGTATCCGCTGATTTCCGGTATTGTCCTGGGGGGAAGGCAACGTTTGTCGACAGGGCGCGCACTGCTGCTGGCCTTTATCTATGTACAAGGGATGGCGCTGACCTATACCGCACTGGGTCTGGTCGTCGCCGCGGCGGGATTACAGTTTCAGGCGGCGCTGCAGCACCCTTATGTGTTAATCGGCCTTGCCATCGTGTTCACCCTGCTTGCGTTGTCGATGTTTGGCCTGTTCACACTACAGCTCCCCTCATCACTGCAAACCCGGCTGACATTAATGAGTAATCGTCAGCAAGGCGGCTCGCCCGGCGGTGTTTTTGTTATGGGGGCGATTGCCGGATTAATTTGCTCTCCCTGTACTACAGCGCCGTTAAGCGCGATCCTGCTTTATATCGCTCAGAGCGGCAACATGTGGCTGGGCGGCGGTACGCTGTATTTGTATGCATTAGGTATGGGTCTGCCGCTAATGCTGGTCACCGTGTTTGGCAACCGTCTGCTACCGAAAAGCGGCCCGTGGATGGCGCATGTTAAAACCGCTTTTGGTTTCGTGATCCTCGCGTTACCGGTCTTTTTACTGGAGCGGATTATTGGCGAGGCTTGGGGTTTACGTCTGTGGTCGCTGCTGGGCGTCGCTTTCTTTGGTTGGGCCTTTATCACCAGCCTTCAGGCCAGACGAGCGTGGATGCGTATCGTACAGATTATCCTGCTGGCGGCAGCGCTCATTAGCGTGCGGCCTCTACAGGATTGGGCGTTCGGATCGCCATCCGCGCAAGCTCCAGCGCACCTCAATTTCACGGCTATTTCTACCGTGGACGAACTCAATCAGGCGCTGGCGCAGGCCAAAGGCAAACCCGTTATGCTGGATTTCTACGCCGACTGGTGCGTGGCCTGTAAAGAGTTTGAAAAGTATACCTTCAGCGATCCGCGGGTCCAGCAGGCGCTCGGCGACACGGTGCTCTTACAGGCTAACGTCACCGCTAACAATGCGCAGGACGTCGCGCTGTTAAAGCATCTGCAAGTTCTCGGGCTGCCCACCATTCTGTTCTTTGATGCCCAAGGCCAGGAACAGCCGCAAGCGCGAGTCACCGGCTTTATGGACGCCGCCACCTTTAGCGCGCATTTGCACGATCGCCAACCGTGAGCGACACTTGCAAAAGCAAAGACGGAGGAGAATACCGTGCAACGTGAAGATATTCTGGGAGAAGCCCTGAAATTACTGGAGACGCAAGGGATAGCCGATACTACGCTGGAAATGGTGGCGGAGCGCGTAAATCGCCCACTCGACACATTACAGCGTTTCTGGCCAGATAAAGAAGCCATTTTATATGACGCGCTACGTTATCTGAGTCAGCAGGTAGATATCTGGCGACGCCAGCTTCTTCTTGATGAGACGCTTTCTGCTGAACAAAAGCTACTGGCACGCTACAGCGCGCTTTCGGAATGTGTAAGTAATAACCGTTATCCTGGTTGCTTGTTCATTGCCGCCTGTACGTTTTATCCCGACCCAACCCATCCTATTCACCAACTGGCCAATCAACAAAAACGCGCGGCACATGATTTTACCCATGAGCTACTGACCACGCTGGAAATTGACGATCCGGCGATGGTTGCAAGGCAGATGGAGCTGGTGCTGGAAGGTTGTCTCAGCCGAATGCTGGTCAACCGCAGTCAGGCTGATGTAGATACCGCTCAGCGGTTGGCGGAAGATATTCTGCGTTTTGCACAGTGCCGTCAGGGTGGAGCGCTCACCTGACGGGTACTGATTTTATGCATTTTGCCTGAAAAGCAGGCAGTCAGCGCGCTTTTATCACTTTTTTCGTGTAAAGCCGTTGACGACCGCGCCCCTTTACGGTTTAATGCGCCCCGTTGCCCGGATAGCTCAGTCGGTAGAGCAGGGGATTGAAAATCCCCGTGTCCTTGGTTCGATTCCGAGTCCGGGCACCACTTATTCAGAAAACCCAGCCTATGGCTGGGTTTTTGCTTTTCTGGGAATGGAAATCCGTAGCCCCCATCTCTGGCCTGACTAGCTATAACGAGAAGGCCAGATTTTCTCTGGCGCAACGCCCAGCGCTTCGTCGATCAGCCGCTCACCTTTGGGCCAGGGTCAAAAGCTTACTTAGCTACAGGGAGATTATTACCAGTAATAACGCCTATCACTTCATCTGACGGTTCGCTAACCCCGACAAGTGAGTCCAATATCTCCGCCATGAACTTTTTCATCACTGAAAACAATAATCCCTTCGCCAGTTTTGGCATTTTTTCTTTGTCGGCTTCTTTATTCTTAAATACTGTTTCCGACTCTTGTTCATAATCATAAATTAATACTCAGCACATCATGACTGATGGTAGTTACCGGGGTAACAGAGCACATACTTTAAAATACTTATTCATAGTTTGTTATTACGGAAAGATTTTAACCTAATGCGTGTCAGTCAGGCACGCAGATAAAAAACAACCGGGGAGAAAATTTAAACAAAATGCTGTTAGCCGGAAGTACCGGTATTGTTCTGTTGTCCGCTACAGTCAGTCCGGTATGGACAGACAATAATACCAGTGCAGCGTCCTGCTTTTTTACCTGTATGTTGAATAACCATTGCAATAAATCATTATAGGATTACATCTGTTTATTATTGCCTGATCCGGAGTGAGTCTTTATGAAAAGTCGTTATTTAGTATTTTTTCTACCACTGATCGTAGCTAAATATACATCAGCAGAAACAGTGCAACCCTTTCATTCTCCTGAAGAATCAGTGAACAGTCAGTTCTACTTACCACCACCGCCAGGTAATGATGATCCGGCTTTCCGCTATGATAAGGAGGCTTATTTTAAGGGCTATGCGATAAAGGGTTCCCCACGATGGAAACAAGCTGCTGAGGATGCAGATATAAGCGTGGAAAATATAGCCAGAATATTCTCGCCAGTAGTGGGCGCTAAAATTAATCCCAAAGATACGCCAGAAACCTGGAATATGTTACAGAATCTTCTGAAAATGGGCGGCTACTACGCTACTGCTTCGGCAAAAAAATATTATATGCGTACCCGCCCCTTTGTCTTATTTAATCATTCCACCTGCCGTCCTGAAGATGAGAATACTTTGAGAAAAGATGGCTCTTACCCTTCCGGGCATACTGCTTATGGTACACTTCTGGCATTAGTATTATCCGAGGCCAGACCGGAACGCGCACAGGAGCTCGCCAGACGCGGATGGGAGTTCGGGCAAAGCAGAGTGATATGCGGTGCTCACTGGCAAAGCGATGTTGATGCTGGCCGTTATGTGGGAGCAGTAGAGTTTGCAAGACTGCAAACAATCCCGGCATTTCAGAAGTCACTGGCAAAAGTCCGTGAGGAGCTGAACGACAAAAATAATTTATTGAGTAAAGAAGATCACCCCAAACTTAATTACTGAAGGTGAAAGTCTTCCCGCAAACTGGCCACAGCAAATGAAAGGAAGTGCAACTGCGTAGGGGTGACCGGGCGTGAGACTGTAATTAAAATTGTGTAAGTGCCTGTTTTTGATATGTTCACTCCAACAACAGAGACAGGCAATTATGGACGAAAAGAAACTTAAAGCCCTTGCGGCTGAAGTGGCTGAAGGCCTTAAAACCGAAGCCGATCTCCATGCTTTTTCCCGCATGTTGACGAAGCTTACCGTCGAAACAGCGCTCAATACGGAGCTGGCTGACCACCCCGGGTATGAGAAAAATGCGCCCAAAACAGGCTCAAACACCCACAATGGCTACTCGTCAAAAACGGTGTTATGCAATAACAACGAGATCGAACTGAACACGCCGCGTGACCGTGAAAATACCTTCGAACCACAGCTGATTAAGAAGCACCAGACGCGCATTACGCAGATGGACAGACAGATTTTATCCCTCTGCGCCAAAGGCATGACTACCCGCGAAATCGTTGCCACCTTCAAAGAAATGTACGACTCCGATGTGTCGCCCACGCTGATATCTAAAGTCACCGACGCCGTAAAAGAGCAGGTCATTGAGTGGCAAAACCGACAAATGGATACGCTGTATCCCTTTGTTTATATGGACTGTATGTTGTCAAAGTTCATCAGAATGGCAGTGTGATAAACAAAGCAGTTTTCCCTGCGCTGGGGATCAATACCGAAGGTCAGAAAGCGTTGCCGGCATGTGGCTGTCCGGAAATGAAGGCACAAAGTTCTGGCTAAGCGTGCTGACGGAGCTGAAAAAGCGGGGCCTTCAGGACATCCTGATTGCCTGTGTGGACGGTCTGAAGGGCTTCCCGGATGCGATAAACAGCGTCTTCCCGAAATATCCGCAAATCAGCAAAAGCTGGCGTGCGCACTGGGAAAACCTCAATACGCTCTTCAGTTATCCGCCGGATATCCGCAAGACCATCTACCATCTACACTACAAACGCAGTCGAATCCCTGAACAGCGTGATCCGTGCCGCGATTAAGAAACGCAAAGTGTTCCCGACGGATGACTCGGTACGAAAGGTTATTTATCTGGCAATCAAGGATGCATCAAAAAAATGGAGTATGCCGATCCAGAACTGGCGGCTGGCGATGAGTCGCTTTATTATCGAGTTCGGTGACCGCCTGAGCAATCACCTTTAATATATTAGCAGTTACATAGAATTACTGACAGGCTCAAAAAAAGAGACCAGATTTCAGTCTCTTTTTTATCACTCATAATAATAGTCAGTTATTTTCTTTTATTTAGCTCTTCCATAAAATTTACCCAATTTTTATATTGATAATCAAGATTGCGAATCTCGTCTGAGATGGTTGATTGCTGCTGTATGAGACCACGTTTCTTTGCTATCAACTCTTGTAAACCATCATCGAGCACCTTCATTTTCGCTTTTATCTTCTCATTAATTTCATTATATTTTACGGAGTATTCTTCTTTATGTTTTTCTAATACAGCACGTTTCTCCGCCCTTATGTCATCAAAATCACTCAACCTGTAATTCTTTAATTTTTCCCGGCGAGCCTTCATTGCTGGGTCGAAAACTTCAGCATTGTACTTCTTCTCAAAATAATAAGGAGCATTTTCTTTATTAAAGAGTTCCAGCTCTTTATTCAAATCACGCTGAACAAAATAACGGCTTTGTGTTTTTCCATCTTCCCCTTTCCCCCAATACTCATCGATTTCTTTATTAATAACTAATATATTAGTTTTAACTTTTGCGATATCATTATTTAATTCGTTTAGTTTTGATTTCTTCCTGGCATATTCATCTTTAATTGCATTTATTTTATCATCAAAACCTGCTCCATCCATGATGATATATTTACCGTCAGTTTCAACATTAGGAATTGGATTGCCTTTTGGTGTTTCTGACATTTGTAATGAAGAAAATATTGTTTTCCATCCAGTATCTTTATTACCAAGACTGTTCAAAGTTGCTGAGAATTTAATATCTTTGCCTTTATCCCACGATTTTTGAACAACAATATAATCAGTTAACGAGGCAACTGGCGTATACAGATCGTAGCCAGTAGAAAGTAAGCCATCAGCAGCATATGTTCTCTTATTTCCATCAACCGATGTTTCCTTGATATCAATTGAATCAAGGATAAGACGCCCATGAAATTGATTACTAAATTGTTCTTTCAAGACTTTCTCTGTAGGGGTGTTATCGTCACCGCATCCGCTAATTAATAGCGAAACCAATAAACCACACAAAAATTTTCCTTTCATAACATTCATCCCAGAAATTAATAATATGCAATAAAATCATTTCAGCATCACACAACGAGTTAGCAAATTCAATATTTAATGATGTGTTATTTTCATTATAATACTGTGTCTTTATTTTTAAACCACCAGGACTCGCTATCTTAATGAAAGACAATACCTCTAATAAATCAGATAGTTGGAAAGTAATTTTTTAATGGGCTGGCTGAAGCCATTAAAATGATTTTTTCAATCATCCTTACTGTAGCCGGAGGTAAAGCTGTTACTTCAACTGACGATGAAGAACAACAGGCAGACTACAGAAATGGACTGATCCTACCCGCGTAATATGGACACAACCCTAAGCAAGGTTCTGGTTTTCAAATTGTTCCGGACTGAGACTGCCACAGGCACTGTGACGACGCCGTTGATTGTAATCACACTCGATATCATTAAACACTGCTGTCTGCATTATTTCCCAGCTGGCAAAGCCCTCTCCGTGGATACATTCCACCTTCAGCGTGTGAAAGAAGCTTTCTGCACAGGCATTGTCATAACAACAGCCTCTGGTGCTCATACTCCCCCGCAGATTATGTCGTTTCAGTAAGCTCTGCTAATCCGTTGAATAGTACTGACCACCTCTGTCTGTATGCACGCTGACTTTCCCAGTCGTTTACGCCGTCATTGCACCATCTGTAACGCATCGCAAGCTGGCCGCCACGGTTTTTATGTTATACATCCGTCAGGCGTGGCGCACCATAGCGCTGTTTGCGTCACTGAATGCCTCCCGGGCGACGTTATCACAGATAAGGCGGAACTGCTGACGCTGGTTTATCTGATGACGACGCTGATGCCAGACGTACCAGCCACTACGGGCAACCTGAAGTACACGGCACATGGCTTTGGTACTGAATTCAGCCTGATGTTTTTCGATGAAGACATACTTCATTTCAGGCGCCTCGCGAAGTATGCCGCGGCCTTCTGGAGAATGGCCAGTTCCTCATCCCCTTCTGCCAGCGGACGCTTCAGATGGGCGATCTCTGCGGGCATCGCCTGTTCGCGGTCAGAAGAAGAGAGCTGATTTTGCTGTTTGCTTCGCCAGTTGTAGAGCTGTGATTCATACAGGTTAAGCTCGCGGGCGGCAGCGGCCCCCCAATGCGTTCAGCCAGTTTCAGGGCTTCCTGCGAAATTCAGGCGTGTGCTGCTTGCGTGGCTTTTTGGTGGTTGATGCTGGTTTTTTCATATGAGTCACCTCTTGCTTGAGAGTTTACTCACTTAGTCACGTGACCACTATTGCTGGGTAAGATCAAAGAACCTCAATAACGTGTTACACCGTTTTTCATAAAGCCAACCATACGATTGAATGCTTCCCCTCCCCTCAAACTTCCGGATATCGCTACACCGTCTACCCGCCGCAGTATATATTTACCGCGTTGTATGCCTTTCCTGGCCGAGAGCGTTAATATTTACATCCAGGATAAACCTTATCACAAATTAACATCAGATCTTATACCTCATGCTAACTACCTCCATGAAATTAAAGAGCTATTCTCTAAAAGATTAAAGGCAATTATTACTTAATTCAAATTTTAAAGAGATAAATTGATAATAACATGAGCCAATTCTTGTAAATTTCCATCTTTTTTTTATACGCGACATAGTTTTTTAACGATACTATAATATGTAGAAATGCAATATAAAATAGCATTTTCCATAGAAAATGAAAAGATCGCCACCTGATACCTTAAGTTCGCAAATAATTATATAGCTATATATTAGTTTTCTTTTGAAATATTTTTCAGAATAATTTTGATTTACACGCACATTTAATAAAAGGAAATTATCATGCTAAAAGTATTTAATCCCTCACCTGCCCAGGTGGGGAGCATTGAATGTTTACAATCAGCGCAAAACTGGCAGAGGAAATCCTTATCACTTCAGGGATTAAATTTACTGCAGTCCGTACTCATCAAGCTCACCACGGGTAAAATTTCAATTACGACATCGTCCGGGGAGTATATTACGGCATCAGGGCCAATGTTAATATTTTTAGCTAAAGATCAAACTATTCATATCACTATGGAAGAGACTCATGAACAGTTAAATTATAATTTAATTGAATTAGATTCTGCGTCAATAAAAAATGCTTATAATTTTTTTCTGTATGAACATGCAGACTTTTCGGCCCCATTAACAAAACCGACGACAAAACATCTGTTAGCGCCAATAGAAACAGGCGTAGCAAGAGTATTCAACCTTTTACACTCTTCAAATAAAAGCCAGAAATTATCCCAAGATAAAAAGGAATATTTAATAAGATTTCTACTTTCAGAGTTCATCTATGAACCTGAAGCATTTGCCCTCTTTAGAGAACTATCGCAAAATACATTAGCCGAAAATATCTATAATATTATTATAAGCGACATAAGTCGAAAATGGGCGCTCAAGGATATTTCTGACTCACTCTATATGAGTTGTTCCACATTAAAAAGGAAATTGAAACAAGAGAACACCTCATTCAGCGAAGTTTACCTTAATGCGCGAATGAATAAAGCGACAAAACTTCTACGCAATAGTGAATATAATATTACTCGAGTGGCTTATATGTGTGGTTATGATAGTGCTTCTTATTTTACATGCGTTTTTAAAAAACATTTCAAAACTACACCATCGGAATTTTTAGCGTTTTTATCTTCCTCTCGTCATCAATATGTTAATTGAGATATCTGACAATGCAGTATAAGAACAAAGCAAAACATATTAATATAAAAGACGGGATTCTGTTGCTCGCTAAAAAATTCGATCTAACGTTGAGCGAGAAAAAAGTTATTTATTACGTGGCAGCAGGATTATCTGTTAAAAGTTGCTCAAATTTATTAGATCGAAATATAAAAACGATTTCAACACAAAAGAGATCAGCCTATAAAAAAATGGATATTACTACTGATGTTGAATTAATCCATTTGATGCTGAATGAGTTTTATATATCAGTCGATATTACGTAATTTTTCCTAAAATGTTGGTAGAGTGGTAGGCAAGGCAACTCTGGATACCATCTTCAGAGATCGTTCCGCAAACGCTATGGATAATTCTTCGCTGTCTATCGGCTGGCTGACGATAGACTCAACACCGCCAGTACGTTCCATGGAGGATAATAGTGATATCGGCTCCGGAGGCGATAATATCACTAACATCAATACATCAACCTTTATCGGCTCCTCAGAAGCTCACGCAACAATTAAGCTGACTATTGATACACAACCGTCCGCCGAACCAACGTTGGGATCGACTGTTAACAGTCTGGATAACACCGTCACCCTTAAGGGAGTCGTGGAGGCGCATCAGGATATTCAGGTGAAGGTCACGGTCAACGATACGGACTACACCGCCAGTATCGATAACGATATCAGTAACTGACATGTTTCTGTTCCGCAACCCGCTATTCTGTCGGGGGCAAATCAGTACACCATAACGGCCACCGATCCCGCTGGTAATAGCGCCGCCGCCAGTGGAACATTTACAGGCACATCGCCGACGAAAAACCCGGTTAACAAGAGTTCCGGCGTAGATGAAATGATTTCGCTTAGCGAGGCGACATGGCATTCGGTAAGTGTTGATGAAGAATATTATGCCTGATAACTAAACATCACCATGCGAGGTCTCTTCGGAGGCCTGCTGAAAAAACAGAATAATATTCATTGTCTGTTAATTATTACAGAGAGAGTTAATTTATAAAAAAAAAGCGGCAGACTACGCTGCCGCAAATATGAGGAGGACAATTACCGTTACGCTACACCACAAAGTAATCCGTTACTGAGGTAAGTAAAACATAAATATCCCCAACAATGAATCAACGAATCAAACAATCGTCAAATCATGGTATTAATAACCTTGTTCTGTTTTAGCATACTGTGACAGTAAAAATAGATTTTAGTCATTCTGTATATCACACGAAAATTTATAAAACAGATTTGGTTCACTCACAATATACAAATTATTTTCATTATCCATGGCAATCCCTTCTGGCTGGGGGATATCGTCTCTGAGCCCTGACCACTCCGCCGTCAGGAACAATCGATCGCGCACCCGCCACTCGGAACTGACCTCCAGAATCATTTTTGACTCGTCCGACAACACCAGCAGCGAATCCGTTGGGGCATGGTATTCAAGTCCGGAGACATCGCTCACACTCGCAGTGATGGCAGAAGGCAACGCTCTGGTGATACCATTTTTGCTCATCTCTACTTCTTTGATCATAATGGGTTTTCTTTCTTTTGCGGCATATAATCTCTCATTTTTCGCATCCCATGCCGTACCTTCCAGCCCTTTATTTTTTGCTTTGTCATAGCCCTCAAGCTTCACCATGGAGATTATCTGCATGGCGCCGCGCTGAATATCCACCTGTGTTTTATAGACCGCGCCATCTTTCTCACTGCCTATCTGGAACTGGTTGCCCCCACTCCATGCAATAGACTCCGGGTCGTGGATACCCTGCAGCGGCATCCGCCCTACCAGCTGCCCTTCTGTCGTTAACCAGACCAGTTCAGGGGGATTATTAATAACGGCGAAAAGCATCCTGTCTTCGGCGGAGTAGGTCAAACCTGAAAGGTTACTCTTAACTCCTGCGACTGGTTTTTGCTGAATAACCGCTTTATAGCTACTCAGTGCCAGCGCCGAGGGTTTATCACCATATTTGAGGATCAGTTGATAAACATAGCGTATATCGTCCCTGACCATAAATAAAATCACGCCCAAGAGTACAACCACAATAACGCGTTTTAGTAATCTCATAAAAAATCCATAGCAGATCGCGTCACGACTGATGTCGTAACGCATTTCTTAAAAATAAAGCCGATGTCCGATAGAATCGTTATTCGGTTATGGCGAGCGCCATTAGCATAGGCAAAATGAAATAGTGAGGGTTATCACAAAAAGCCCGATTTTAATCACTAACGTACCCTTTTTGTAAATTGACATAATCAAGAGGAGGGTAGTTTCGGCTAATTATTTAAATAGTACGTCTGCAAACTCGTCTCTGTATGCAGGGCAAATGACAAAAAGTGATAATTAATGAGATGTAACACCGCAATTTGATCTGCTATTGCTGCTCCCACTTCTATTCAACCGGGCAGCAAAAAAATGAAACTCAACCTTATTACCGTCAGCCTGGCTACGCTCGTTGCCGCTGGCGCATTCCCGGCCCATGCCGGTCCTCAGGCGCATGTCGTGTGCGGCTATCACCACACGCTGGGCGATGACGCGATTATGATGTTTGGTAAAGCGAATCAGGCGATGTGGCATGACTTTTTTGGCAACACCCACACCGATGCGGTCTCTACCTACCAGACGTTGCGCGCGCAACCCGATACCACCTGTGATAATAAAGCCGACAGCTCCGCTTACTGGGCGCCGTCCATGAAATTACCTGATGGTGAAATCGTAAATCCGGCCTACCAAAAGACCTATTATCAATCCACAAATGTAGCGCAATATCCGCTCCATCCATTCCCGGCCGGGCTGGAGTTACTGGCCGGCGACCATCACGGTACTGGCCCCAGTACCGCAATCACCTTTTTATGTGCCAACGGCAAAGGTTACACCAACAAGGTAGGCGAAATATGCGGCCTGCGTAAAGCGGGCGATGCCGTCCAGTTTAATATCGGGATCGCTTTCCCCAACTGTTGGGATGGCGTCAACCTGAAACCAACCCATAGCCACAATAACGCTATCTATGCCGACCACGGGAAATGTTCCGCAGATTATCCGGTCAAAATCCCAACGGTGAATATGAACATCGCCTGGGTACTCCCGCAGATCTCCTCGCTGGATACGTCCAAAGTGGAATTGTCGATGGACCCGGTAATGCATGGCGAAACCCGGGAAGAGCGCTGGGGAAGTCTTTATACCGCCCATGCCGATTTTATGAATGGCTGGACGGAAGATGGCGCGCAGTTTATGACGGATCTGTGTATGAATCAGGGACTGGATTGCGGCACTACGGTTCCTTACGCCTACAGTAAAGCGGAAGAAAATACCTGGGTAAGCAGCGAAAACGACAAGCCTCATGCCAGCGTCGATACCTTGTACGTACAGGATGACTGGACAAATGGCGGACGCACGCAGCACCCGGAAACGCTCACGCTGGTAAAATTCAAGATCCCGCCCCTGCCTGCCAATATGGACGCTTCGCTATTCAAATACCGTATTCGCCTTTTTGGCGGCAAAACGGAAACGAACGGCGCCGATCAAATTTTCTTTTACCCGACCAGCAGTGACTGGCACGTCAGTACCGTGTCCTGGAACAATAAACCGGCGATCAACTACCGTTCCGATGCCGTGTTATATCTGGACCATTCACATGAGTATCGCATGGTTGATGTCGATAAAGCGGTGCGCAAAGCGCTGGCGGAAGGGAAAACGGAAATATCCTGGTATATCGGCGGCGACCGTCAGGGAAATCACTACGACTTCACGCCAGCGGACTCAAAACAGAGCCTGGTGCTGATGCTGACCGGTTTCAAAAAGACGCCGGAGCTGTAATAGTAAACTGTGCCCGCTGACGCAACAGCGGGCACGATGGCGGCACAAGTATTACGGCACGCCATCAAAACCCGACCAATACCTCAGAAAAACAACCGTTTATTCTCAGGCTGTAGTCCCTGTTGCTGCTGAACATCCTGCAGATAACAGGTCGCTACGACGGCAAGCCGGGCATAGAAGGCGCTAACGGTATTGCGTTGCAGCAATTCCAGATAGCGGAATCCCCAGGGCAGCAGATGCGCCTCCAGTAACCGGTTGGCCGCCACGTTGTCGCCTCGTGCCAGCAGATCGCTACAGGCCAATAGCATCAGGCCAAACTGATCTTCCGGCTCGCGTTCACGGTCAGTGAATACCATTCCCAGCGACTGTAAAAAAGCTCGATAATCGGCGGTGGTTTCCCCCATCAGCAAATTATCTTTTTCCAGATAGACCGATCCCCAGGGCGGGACGGGCATCTTTCCCTGGCCTTCAAACAACACGGAAAATTGCCATGTAAGCGCATCATCATCCGGTAGCAACCATGACGCACACAGTGATTCAATATGTCCGCGATCGCGCCAGGGGTAAAGCTCAGGCAACGTTGGCAAACAATCGAACAACGCTTTCACCTCCGGCCTCTCAGGGGAGTAGTAAAACAGTGCGCCGAGGATACGCGGCAAAACAGCACGGGAAGGCATAGCAATAGCTCCTGAAATATTTCGCCTGATGACGCTACGCTTATCAGGCTTACATGGCATAAACCGGGCAAAAAACTACATTGGCAGCGTCCACAGATTGTAAAACGCAATCCTACCCGCCAACTCCGCCGCGATAACCACCACAGCCGTCATGGCCAGCACCGCAGCGCTCGATTTCAGGCGCGCGCAGACCACCACCCCGACCACGCCCGCCGCCAGCAATATCGCCTGGGCGGTAAACCAGCTATGCTGCGCGGCGGTCAGAGCGCTATCGGCGCTCATCAGCGTCGCCATATAGCCCGGGCGCAGACAAAAGCTCACCAAAATCGCCAACACGCTGACCAGTAGCCCCAGACGGCGCACGCCAAACAATGCCGCCAACGCGCCGCCGCCAATCAACGGCGTCAATATCATCATTGCCGTGGTGTAAGATGAACGCCAGGTCGCCACCGTCGGCAGTTGGTAAATCTGCGGAACGGCGTATAAGAAGACTACTCCGACTATCGCCGCCAACCAGACCAACGCGTTACACAGCGGCGTCGCCCGGTTCAGCAACAAACCGAGCGCCCCCAGCCCGCCGAGCGCCGCAAAAGCCGCCGACAGGACAATCTCGTTACTCATCGGCGAATGTCCGACGCGCAGCAGCATATTCAGCGCACGCAGCGGTTGCCCGACGTGGAAGGTGCCGACAATGACGCCAAGCCCAAACAGGCACATCACCGAGAACAGACCAATAGCCTTGCGCCGCGGCGCGACCAGCCCCATTGCGCCGCCAATCAGCAGCAGAATAAACGCGCCGACCGCGCTCTGGGTAAAGACCGTAAAAAAGACCAGCGGTAACTCATGCATGGCGCACCTCCCGAATGTTCATGATGGCGCCTTCCGTATCGCCCGTGGGTCTCGCTTTCGGATGCGGTTTAATAATGAGGTTAGGATGGGTGAACGACGCCGAAGGCAGCGGCGCGATTTGATTCTCCGTGCCATATTTTGCCCGTAATTCATCGACAGGGCCGAAATCCAGCGCTCGCTGCGGGCAAGAATCCACACAAATAGGGCGCAGATTGTTCTCCAGTCGGTCAAGACAACCGTCGCATTTACGCATCACGTTTGCTTGCGTATCAAACTGCGGCGCGCCGTAGGGGCAGCGCATTTCACAATAGCGACAGCCGACGCATACGCTGTCATCCACCACGACCAGACCATCTTCTTTGCGTTTATGCATCGCCCCGGTCGGACAGCCGGAGACACATACCGGCTCATCGCAATGGTTACAAGCAATAGAGAGGTAGTAGGTAAAGGTGTCGTGATGCCAGCTTTCCCCCTCTTTCACCCAGCTTCCGCCGCCATATTCATAGACGCGGCGCAGTTTCGGACCGACATCCAGATCTTTATTATCCTTGCAGCTTACCTGGCAGGTTTTACAGCCTGAACAGCGCGAGGAGTCAACATAAAAGCCATACTGTTTCATCGTACATCACTCCTTAAGCGCGTTTAATTTCAACCAGATTGGTATGCTGCGGATTGCCTTTCGCCAGCGGCGAAGGATGGTGGCTGGTCAGCGTATTGATACAGCCGCCGACATCAACGCCGTTGCCGTCAAGCCGCGTCCACGCGCCCTGCGGCATCGCCGCCACGCCGGGTAAAATGCGCTGGGTCACTTTACAGGGAAGCTCCACCACGCCGCGGTCATTGAATACATGAACCCGATCGCCGGACTTCAGTTGGCGGGCGCTGGCGTCAATCGGGTTAATCCAGACTTCATCCGGCACCGCCTCATGCAGCATCAGCACATTGCTGTAGGTCGAGTGGGTATGCCCTTTGGTATGGAAGCCGCTTAACTGCAACGGATACTTCGCCGTCAGCGCTTTGTTAAGGTGCGACTCTTTCGCCGGACAAAATTCCGGCAATGCGGGAATTCGCTCGCCTTCTGGCAACGTCCACGCTTGCGCCAGATCCGCCAGCGCCTGGGAGTAAATTTCAATTTTGCCCGACGGCGTGGAGAGTGGATTAGCCTCGGCGTCGGCGCGGAAATCGGCAAACGCAAGGCTCTGCTACTCGGTAGCGATACGCTGGTCAATCACACCCATCTCTTTCGCCACGCTCCACTCCGGCAGGTATGGACGTTTTTCACGGATCTGCTGATAGTGCATCTCCGCCCACTGCGCCTGAGTTCGGCCCTCGGTATATTGCTCGCGCAGTCCAAGATGCCCGGCGATATCCGCGCAGATGTCATACGTGCTGCGCACTTCCCACATCGGTTTAACGGTTTTCTGAATCGCAATCATATAGTTATGCGATCCCGCCGCATAGGAGCTGTCCACCAGGTCTTCCGCCTCAAGATAGCTGGTCTCCGGCAACAGCAGGTCCGCATACATCGCGCTGGGCGTCATATGGTTTTCAATCACGATAATGGTTTCACACAGCGATTCATCCGCGAGAATTTGTCGGGTGCGGTTCGTTTCGCCGTGCTGATTCAGCAAGGTATTACCGGCCTGGTTGAAAAACAGCTTAATCCCGGTTTTTAGCCTGTCCGCGCCTTTCACCCCCATTGTCGTCGCGGTCATTTTCTCCGGATGCTGAATGGCGTCCGTCCACAGATAGCAAGGAATAGAGGTTGTGATCGGATTCTTACCGACAGGCAACAATGGCACGCCATACGGCGTACCGTAAGGCCAGTTGCCATTGTTGGTGCCGGGCCGCCCGAAGTGGCCTGTTAACGCTGGCAGCGTCTGAATAGCACGCACGGTTTGTTCGCCGTTGGCATGACGCTGCGGCCCCCAGCCCTGGCAAATATAGCAGGCGCGCGCCGAGGCGATTTCGCGCGCCAGTTGGCGAATACGCGTTGCCGGAATACCGGTGATATCCGCCGCCCATTCCGGGGTTTTCGCGATACCGTCATCGCCCGTGCCAAGAACATAATCTTTATAGCTGGCGTTAGGCGCAGCCGTGTCCGGCAAGGTGCTACGGTCATAGCCGACGCAATAGCGGTTTACCAGCGCCTCGTCGAGAAGCTGTTCGGTAATCAGCGTATGCGCTATGCCGGCGACTAGCGCGGCGTCCGTGGTTGGGCGAATCGGTAGCCATTCGGCGTGTTCGGTAATCACCGAATCGGTATAGCGCGGATCGATAATAATGACTCGGGCTTTCGAGGTCTCCAGCGCCCGGCGCAGCTCTTCAACCTGACCGCCGCCGGACATCCGCGTTTCTGAGAGATTCAGGCCAAATAGCACCACCAGATCGGAATGCGCGATCTGCGTAAAATGGCTACCGACATAGGTACCATGCATATAGGGCGTTGCCGTCGCGATTTGCGCGGTCGAGTAGGTATTATGGTAATTTAAATAGCCGCCGGTGAGATTTAACAATCGCTTCCAGGCGGGCGATCCCTGCGTATGATAATATGCCCCGGATTGATAATTATAATAAATAGCTTCCCGGCCATATTGTTCGCTAACACGCGTTAATTCCGCCGCAATAAAGGCCGTGGCCTCATCCCATGAAATACGTTTAAATTTTCCTTCGCCGCGTTTTCCCACTCTTTTCATCGGATACTTAATGCGATCCGGGCTATAGACGCGCCAGCGACTGGAACGCCCACGCAGGCAGGGACGAATCTGATGCTCGCCGAATACCGCGTCATCTTTCGCGTCTTCCGGCTCAATACGCACAATGCGATCATTTTTCACGATAACCTTAAGCGGGCATCGACTGCCACAGTTGACCAGACAGGCGCTGTGCCTGACGGTTTCGCCGTTGGCATCCTTCGGTATCGGGGTATCCTACGCCTGGGCAGTGGTAGCAAAAGGCAGCGTAATCGCCTGGCTTAGCGTCACCGCCGCCCCTACTTTTGCAGTAGCGACAATAGCATCACGTCGGGTTATGGTTGTGTTCAGCCATTTTTTTATTTCCATTTTTTATTTCTCACATTGCTTCCATAATTATTAATAATATGTAATGAAAACTAATCATAATAGATTAAATATTTGTGCTGATTGATTGTGATCAAACGCATTCTGAACGTCAGTAAAAATAAAATGTGATACCGCATACGTTATTATAAAAATTAATGAAAAATTATTTTATGTAATTCTGATGAAAATAAATTACCCATCACGGTATCCGGCGATATTAATTAACGACATGACGTTTGCCAGTCGACATGAGCAGGTAGCGCCCCCTGCAAGACTAGACGGGCTTTTCAACACTGGAGCAACATCGCCTATGCCTTTGAATTAGACGCCTCATCAGGGATAATAACCTTACGATTCGTCCGTTCAGGTCCACTATGAAACACTCCCTGCCATGCCGGGCGTTACGCAAACGCCCCATGAAACTCGGCACTACCGTCATTCTGATGGTCAGCGCCGTTTTGTTTTCGGTGCTCGTTGTGGTCCATCTGATCTATTTTTCGCAAATCAGCAGCATGACGCGCGACGCGCTGGCAGATAAAGCGCTGGCGGTGGCTCGCTCGCTGGCGGACTCTCCGGCAATTCGCGAGGGGCTGAAAAAACCGCCTGCGGAAAGCGGCATTCAGCCGCTCGCCGAAGCGGTGAGCCAGCATAATGGCTTTTTGTTTATTGTAGTGACCAATATGCAGGGCATCCGTTATTCACACCCAGAAACGCAGCGAATCGGCCAACCGTTCAAAGGCGATGATATTCTGCTCGCGTTGCAGGGAAAGGAAAACGTTGCCATTAATCGCGGCTTTCTCGCCAAAGCTCTACGCGTTTTCACACCGGTTTATGATGAACGCCACCGGCAGATTGGCGTTGTAGCGATTGGCCTGGAACTCAGTCACGTTACGCAGCAGATCAACAATAGCCGCGGCAGTATTATCTGGTCCATTCTGTTCGGCGCTCTGGTGGGGTTATTAGGCACGTATGCGCTGGTCAAGGTGCTAAAACGTATCCTGTTTGGCCTCGAACCCTATGAGATCTCAACCCTGTTTGAACAACGCCAGGCAATGCTGCAGTCAATCAAAGAGGGCGTTATCGCCGTGGATGATAGCGGCGAAGTCACGTTGATTAACCATGCGGCGCAGGCGCTGCTCGATTATCGAAAAACGCAGGATGACGCCAGATTATCCACCCTGAGTCATGCCTGGTCACAGGTGGTGGACATTAGCGAAGTGTTGCGTGACGGTACGCCGCGCCGCGATGAAGAGATCATCGTCAAAGGCCGCCTGCTGCTGGTGAATACCGTTCCGGTGCGCAGCAACGGCGAAATTATCGGCGCGATATCCACCTTCAGGGATAAAACAGAAGTTCGCCAACTGATGCAGCGGTTGGACGGGATGGTGAACTACGCGGATGCGCTCCGTGAACGATCCCACGAATTCATGAACAAATTACATGTGATTCTGGGATTATTGCACCTGAAGAGTTATAAGCAGCTTGAAGCGTATATTATCAAGACGGCCAATAACTATCAGGAAGAGATCGGTTTGCTGCTAGGTAAAATAAAGTCGCCGATTATCGCTGGCTTTTTGCTCAGTAAGATTACTCGTGCCTCTGATTTCGGGCACAGCCTGGTGATAAGCAGCGACAGCCAGTTACCGGATAATAACAATGAAGATCAGGTTACGGTGCTGATTACGGCGCTGGGTAATTTGATTGAAAACGCTCTGGAAGCGTTGAGCCAGGAATCCGGCGGCGAAATCAGCGTCTCGTTACACTACCGTCATGGCTGGCTGCATTGCGAAGTGAGCGATGACGGTCCGGGTATCGAACCTGAGCGCATCGAGGCGATTTTTGAAAAAGGCGTCTCGTCGAAAGGCGCCGAACGCGGCGTCGGTTTAGCGCTGGTTAAACAGCAGGTTGAAGCACTTGGCGGCGTAATTTCCGTGGAGTCCGAGCCTGGGATCTTCACACAATTTTTTGTACAGTTACCCTGGGATGGAAAAAGGACCAGCCTATGATCAATGTATTAATTGTCGATGACGATGCGATGGTCGCGGAGTTAAATCGCCGCTATGTCGCGCAAATCTCCGGTTTTCATTGTTGTGGAACCGCTTCGACGCTGGAAAAAGCGAAAGAGTTTATCTTCAACAGTGAAAATCACATTGACCTAATCCTGCTGGATATCTATATGCAGCAGGAAAACGGATTGGATCTGCTGCCTGTCCTGCACAGCGCAGGCTGCAAAAGCGACGTTATTGTCATTTCTTCTGCCGCTGACGCCGCCACCATTAAAGATTCGCTTCACTACGGCGTGGTGGATTATCTGATCAAGCCTTTTCAGGCCACGCGCTTTGAAGAAGCGTTGACCGGCTGGCTACGTAAGAAAACGGCGATGGAAAAACGCCAGTATTACGAACAGTCTGAGCTTGACCTGCTCATTCACGGTAATTCATCCAGCGAGCAGGAGCCTCGTCGGCTACCAAAAGGGCTGACGCAGCAAACGCTACGCACCTTATGTCAGTGGATTGATGCGCATCAGGAGCAGGAATTTTCTACCGACGAGTTGGCCAACGAAGTGAATATCTCGCGCGTCTCCTGCCGTAAATATCTCATCTGGCTGGTGAATTGCCATATCTTGTTTACCAGTATTCATTACGGCGTGACCGGCAGGCCGGTTTACCGCTACCGCGTTCAGCCGGAACATTACTCTTTACTGAAACAATATTGTCAGTAAGGATACCGCATAAAGCCGACGCGAAGCGTTATATCCTGGTAACATTTATTATAACAATGCCAATAAAAACGCTATCACATTAATAACAAACCTGGGAAATTGTGTCAGATCAAATATACTCAACCCAGGCCTGTTAACGTTATTTTCTATTATTACAGCGCTCTGCGCTGTTTTTAATTTCAAAACGCTAACAAAAGTTAATTAAGTATTATCCCATGCCGAGAGTGTGTATTTTTATTAAAAAAGGGATTTGTCCGGAATTTTCCTGACACTTAAATAAAATTATGTTTGTAGCAATGGAGCTTGTGCTACGCCTATGGACAATACGTATATTGGTGAGCAGATACGCGTCTCCACACGCCATACTAATAATTTAAAAAAATGGCGTGACAATGATCACATAAGTCACATTCTGTTCGCTTTATCTCGTGATTTACCTGATGGCGAGACACAAAAATTAAAGAATAAACGCCTGTTTTTAAAACAGACAAATCATAATTTACTGCTCTCGCTGACTCCACCTGCCCATCGCCAGAGGGTACTCCCCTCTGAACATCACCATCGCAAGAAAATAATTACTTAAAGCAACTCTGTAAAAAGCTTAATCGTTAATCGTCGCCACTGGCGCATTGAATATTCGCCATTTCCTGATGTTCATTCACACAAATCAGAAGATGGCTGTGATCCATTTATCAAAATTGACTGGGTTTATCGCGAGGATAAATAAAAATGTTATTTAGTATACAGCTTCTCATAATATTAATATGTCTGTTTTATGGTGCCCGAAAGGGCGGGATCGCGCTCGGGTTGTTGGGCGGTATCGGTCTGGTCATTCTGGTGTTTGTTTTCCATCTCCAGCCAGGTAAACCGCCCGTTGACGTAATGCTGGTCATTATCGCGGTAGTCGCCGCGTCGGCAACGTTGCAGGCGTCAGGCGGGCTGGATGTGATGTTGCAGATTGCCGAAAAGCTGCTGCGCCGCAACCCCAAATACGTCTCTATTGTGGCGCCGTTCGTCACCTGTACCCTGACGATTCTGTGTGGGACAGGCCACGTGGTCTACACCATTTTGCCGATTATCTATGACGTGGCGATCAAGAATAATATCCGTCCGGAACGTCCAATGGCGGCCAGTTCTATCGGCGCGCAAATGGGCATCATCGCCAGTCCGGTTTCCGTCGCCGTGGTTTCTCTGGTAGCGATGCTGGGCAACGTGACATTTGACGGAAAACATCTGGAGTTCCTCGATCTGCTGTCGATCACCATCCCGTCTACCCTGCTCGGTATCCTGGCAATCGGTATTTTTAGTTGGTTCCGCGGTAAAGATCTGGATAAAGACGAAGCGTTTCAGAAATTTATTTCCGTACCGGAAAACCGTCAGTACGTGTACGGCGATACCGCGACGCTGCTGGATAAAAAACTGCCGAAAAGCAACTGGCTGGCGATGTGGATCTTCCTGGCGGCGATTGCCGTGGTCGCTCTCCTGGGCGCGGACTCCGACTTACGTCCAACCTTCGGCGGCAAACCGTTGTCGATGGTGCTGGTCATTCAGATGTTCATGCTGCTGACCGGGGCGCTCATTATCATCCTGACCAAAACCAATCCTGCGTCTATCTCAAAAAACGAAGTTTTTCGTTCCGGTATGATTGCGATTGTCGCGGTATACGGGATCGCCTGGATGGCGGAAACCATGTTCGGCGCGCATATGTCGGAAATTCAGGGCGTGCTGGGCGAAATGGTCAAAGAGTATCCGTGGGCCTATGCCATCGTTCTGCTGCTGGTCTCCAAGTTTGTTAACTCCCAGGCCGCGGCGCTGGCGGCGATTGTTCCCGTCGCGCTGGCTATCGGTGTCGATCCGGCGTATATCGTGGCCTCTGCGCCGGCATGTTATGGCTACTATATCCTGCCGACCTACCCAAGCGATCTGGCGGCGATTCAGTTTGACCGTTCCGGCACAACCCGTATTGGCCGCTTCGTCATTAACCACAGCTTCATTCTGCCGGGTTTGATTGGCGTGAGCGTCTCCTGCGTCTTTGGCTGGATCTTTGCCGCAATGTACGGATTCCTGTAATGGCCGCGCGCGCCGCCCGGTTATGCGCGGCGCGCGACTTAGAGCCTGGCCCGTGAGGCTCTTAATACATTTTCTTACTATTAGGCTGGAAGCACATGTCGAAAAAAGAGTTTATCTATCAGGCGCCTTTCCCGATGGGAGAGGACAAAACAGAGTATTATCTGCTCACCTCCGATTATGTCAGCGTCAGTGAATTCAACGGAGAATCTATCCTCAACGTTGAGCCGCAGGCGTTAACGTTGCTGGCTCAGCAGGCCTTCCATGATGCGTCTTTTATGCTCCGTCCTGAACACCAGCAGCAAGTCGCCGCCATTCTCAATGACCCCGAAGCCAGCGAAAACGACAAATATGTGGCGTTGCAATTCCTGAGAAACTCCGAGATCGCCGCCAAAGGCATTCTGCCGACCTGCCAGGATACCGGCACGGCGATTATCATGGGTAAAAAAGGCCAACGCGTCTGGACGGGCGGCGGCGATGAAGCCGCGCTCTCCAAAGGCGTGTTTAATACCTATATCGAAGATAACCTGCGCTACTCGCAGAACGCACCGCTGGATATGTACAAAGAGGTCAATACCGGCAGCAACCTGCCAGCGCAAATCGATCTCTATGCCGTCGATGGCGACGAGTACAAGTTCCTTTGCGTGGCGAAAGGCGGCGGTTCAGCAAACAAAACGTATCTCTATCAGGAAACCAAAGCGCTGCTCACCCCAGGCAAGCTGAAAAACTTCCTCGTTGAGAAAATGCGCACGCTGGGCACCGCGGCCTGTCCGCCATACCATATCGCCTTTGTCATTGGCGGCACCTCGGCGGAAAGCACGCTGAAAACCGTTAAGCTCGCCAGCACCCACTATTACGACGCGCTGCCGACGGAAGGTAACGAGCACGGCCAGGCATTCCGCGATCTCCACCTGGAACAGGAACTGCTGGAAGAAGCGCAAAAACTTGGCCTCGGCGCCCAGTTCGGCGGGAAATATTTCGCCCACGATATTCGCGTCATTCGCCTGCCGCGTCACGGCGCTTCCTGTCCGGTGGGGATGGGCGTCTCCTGCTCGGCCGACCGTAACATCAAAGCGAAAATCAACCGCGAAGGCATCTGGATCGAAAAACTGGAACACAATCCGGGCCAGTATATTCCGCCAGCGCTGCGTCAGGCGGGCGAAGGCGACGCGGTGAAAGTCGATCTCAACCGTCCGATGAAAGAGATCCTCGCCCAGCTATCGCAGTACCCGGTCTCGACTCGTCTGTCGCTGACGGGCACCATTATCGTAGGTCGCGATATCGCCCACGCGAAGCTAAAAGAGCGTATTGAATCCGGCGAAGACCTGCCGCAGTATATTAAAGACCATCCCATCTATTACGCAGGTCCGGCAAAAACCCCGGCAGGTTATCCATCTGGCTCATTAGGCCCCACCACCGCAGGCCGAATGGACTCTTATGTCGATCTACTGCAATCCCACGGCGGCAGTATGATCATGCTGGCGAAAGGCAACCGTAGTCAGCAGGTCACGGATGCCTGTAAAAAACATGGCGGCTTTTATTTGGGCAGTATCGGCGGCCCGGCGGCGGTACTGGCACAGCAGAGCATTAAGCATCTGGAGTGTGTCGAATATCCGGAACTCGGCATGGAAGCTATCTGGAAAATTGAAGTAGAAGATTTCCCGGCCTTTATCCTGGTGGATGACAAAGGCAACGATTTCTTCCAGCAGATTGTCAGCAAACAGTGCGCTAACTGCGCGAAATAACCTGGCAGGCCCGGCGTTCTCCCGGGCCGCGTTATCGGTTAATTGCCGGATGGCGCTACGCTTATCCGGCTTATCCGGCCTGCACGAGAGAACATGCTCACGCTTTTACATCGCTGGTCGCTACCACAGAAATCGCCGGGCTATCCGGCTGTTCGACGAATGGCGGCGTTTTCCGGTATTTATCCAGCAGGTGGATCTGAATCTTGCGCAGCATGTCGCCATTCAAACGGTAGTAGCGGAAGTAGAGAACCAACGTCATCATGAAAAACAGTACCGGCAGGACAATCATAATAAACTGCATCCCCTGCAGGGTTTGCGCAGACTGCGCCACGTTCGGCGTGTAGCCAATCAGCCCCAGCACCAGAGCGATAAAGAACGCCGCAAACGCCGAGCCGCCCTTCACAACCATCGTCTGTACGGAATAAGCGATACTCTCGCAGCGAATATTGAGCTTAAATTCCCCATAATCGACCGTATCCGCCACCATGATTACCTGAAGCACCCAAAAGAGCGCGGTCCCGATATTCAGGAAAATACCCGCCGCCACGATTAAAGCGGCATTATGGACATCCGCCAACGCCATCGCGAAGAGCCCTGCGCAACTCAGAACGGGCATCACGGAGGCGCCCGCCCACAATATCCGCCGCGATAACATTTTCACCAGCCGGGGGAAGACAATCAGCGTCAGCAGATTCGCCGCGCCGGCGTAAGAAAGGTAATAGGGAAAAAGATCGGCATCGCCAATCACATAGGTGAAGTAGTAGATCGCAAAGCCATTGATAATATTGGAGGCAATGTTATACGCCAGCGCCATTCCCAACAGGCAAGAGAGCTGATCGTTTTTGTATATCAATCCAACGATCGTTTTTAACGTCAGATGTGGGCGGCCCGCCGTTACACCGTTGTCGGAGGAGTACACCTCATGGACGTTGCGTAATGTCACGATAGTCGAGGCGATAAAGAACGCAATCAGCACCAGCGTAAACATCTGAAAGCCGAACCCACGATCCGCCCCGCCAACGTAGTTCACAAACGGCAGCGTTATACCGGCAGTGACGAAGCCAGCCAGACTGGCGAAGAAACGCGGGAACGGCACCAGTTGTTCGCGTTCTCGCTTATCAAGCGTAATAGTCGGCACCAGCGACCAAAATGGGATATCCATAATGGTATACGTCATGCCCCACAGGATGTAGGTTACGCAGACAAATACAACCTGCGCGGTTTCCTCAAAAAGATGGGCGCTGAACAGCAGGAAAAGCACCAGCGAATTGGTTAAGGTGCCGATCAATATCCACGGCTTAAATTTCCCCCACCGCGAACGCGTGGCGTTGACAATCCAGCCCATGATGGGATCGTTTATCGCATCCCAGATTCGCGCGACCAGAAAGAGGGTGCCGACGAGGCCGACCGAGAGTCCCACCACATCGGTGTAGTAATACATCAGGTACATATACACAATGCCGATGGCGAAATCCTTACCAAACGCACCGAACCCGTAACTCAGCTTTGTTGTCAGAGAGATGCTCATAGGGTACCGGGTCGCTGTTACCAGCGCCCGCCTTCTGTTAGTAGAGGTTAAACGCCGGATCTGCCGTCCAGCGCGGCTGGAGATTAACGGCGTAACCAGGCCGGAAGCCAGTCGCCATGCGCGGCGATCAGATCGTCAACCAACGCATAGATTTCTTCGATACCCAGCACCGCCGCGGTATGAGGGTCCATCATCGCCGCGTGATACACGCGATCGCGGTTTTCCGTGAGGATGGCTTCGGTCAACAGCGTTTGCACGTTGATGTTGGTCTGCATCATCGCCGCCAGATGAGAAGGGATCGTCCCCACCTTCGTCGGTTGAATGCCGTTGGCATCCACCAGACAAGCCACTTCCACGCAGCTTCCCTGCGGCAGGTTATCAATCAGCCCCTCATTACGCACATTGCCGTAAATCACGCTCGGCTCGCCGGTCCACAGAGCGTTCATAATGGTGCTGGCGTACTCGCGGGACGGTTTGATGTCGATACGCTCGGCGGTTTTATACTCCTCCAGCTCTTTATGCCAGTTCGCCAGTTGTTCTACGCAGCGTTTCGGATATTCATCCAGCGGCACCTTGTAGCGCGCAATCAGATCCTCGCGTCCCGGTTTAATAAACCACGGCGTGTACTCGGCAAAATGCTCTGATGACTCGGTGACGAAGTAGCCCAACTTTTTGAACATCTCATAGCGCACAATGTTCTGGCAGCGTTCATTGCCGTGAATATTGGGCTTCGGCGCCTGTCCGGCGTCATAGGCCGCCAGCAATTCAGGATAGAGATCGACATAAGTCCCGTCAGCCGTTTTGCGCTCCAGTTCGAGGTAAAACGCCATGTGGTTAATGCCGGCGCAGCGGTAGCGCAGCGAGGCGGGATCGATATTCAGGTCGCGCGCCAGTTCTTCCGCCGTTCCCTGTACCGAATGGCACAGGCCGACCTGTTTGATATGCGGATAGCGGGCATACATCGCCCAGGTATTCATCGCCATCGGGTTGACGTAATTGAGCATGGTGGCCTTCGGACAGACTTCCGTCATGTCTTCGCAAATCCGCCACAGATGCGGGATGGTCCGCAGCGCGCGCATAATGCCGCCCGGCCCCAGCGTATCGGCGATCGTCTGTTCCAGGCCATGACGCTTACAAACCTCAAAATCGGTCACGGTGCAGGGTTCATAGCCGCCAATCTGAAAGGCGACCACCACGAAATCCGCATCCTGTAGCGCCGCTTTCTGGTTGGTATGGCAGGTAATCCGGCCAGAAGCGCCCGCTGAGTCCATCAGTTTCCGTACCACAATATGCGACTCTTCCAGCCGGGTTTCGTCAATATCCATCAGGGCGACATGCGCTGACTTTAGCGCCTCGCGGTGAAACACATCGCCGAGGATATTTTTGACGAAAATCGTAGAACCTGCGCCGATAAAGGTAATTTTGGGTGCCGTCATCATGACTCTCCAGAACAGTAGTGAACACCTTCATGGTGGCACGCGTTCCCGGTGAAAACCTCCGTCTTCCCCGATGAGCATTCCCGAAAACTCAGATCGTATGCTGACACGCGGAAGATCTGAGTTTTTGGGACAAAATGGCGTAAAAAGCAGAGTATTCGGCCTGATAGTCAGGCTACGCTCTACAATATCGACGGATTCTGTGTCCGGATTCCCGGTTTCCTCCCGGCTAAAGGGGCATAATTCTGATAATTCAGGAAATGGAGTGACGATGAGTACGCAAGCAATATCCCTCCTCCCGCCCGACCCGCACATGTGCAACGGCGATGAAAAGCAAACCCGTAGCCCGCTGTCGCTCTATTCCGAATATCAACGACTGGACGTTGAACTGAGGCCGCCGCACAGAATGGCCAGCAGTCACTGGCATGGGCAAGTAGAAGTGAATGTTCCGTTTGACGGCGATGTGGAGTATTTAATCAACAATGAAGTCGTGCAGATAAAGCAGGGGCATATCACCCTGTTTTGGGCCTGTACGCCACACCAGCTTACCCGCCCCGGCAACTGCCGCCAGATGGCGATTTTCAGTTTGCCGATGCACCTGTTTCTCTCCTGGCCGCTGGATCGCGATCTTATCAACCATGTCACGCACGGGATGGTGGTTAAATCACTGGCGACCCAGCAGCTTAGCACCTTTGAAGTGTTGCGCTGGCAGCAGGAAACAAGCAGCCCGAATGAGCAAATTCGCCAGTTGGCGATCGATGAAATCGGCCTGATGCTTAAACGCTTTAGCCTTTCCGGCTGGCAGCCCATTTTGCTCAATAAAACATCACGCACCCACAAGAATAGCGTCTCACGCCATGCGCAGTTTTACGTAAGCCAGATGCTGGGATTTATTGCCGATAACTACGATCAGGCGCTCACCATTAACGACGTCGCGGAGCATGTCAAACTCAATGCTAATTACGCGATGGGAATATTCCAGCGGGTTATGCAATTGACGATGAAGCAGTACATCACGGCGATGCGCATCAATCACGTACGTGCCTTATTGAGCGATACTGACAAAACGATCCTCGATGTCGCTCTGACTGCCGGGTTCCGATCCAGCAGCCGTTTTTACAGTACTTTTAGCAAATTTGTCGGTATGTCGCCGCAACAATACCGCAAGCTAAGCCAGCAACGACGCCAGACGATGCCCGGCTAAAGCCGGATACCACTATCAGCCAAAAAAATAATTCACCTGTCGATAAACGGCGGGTGAAATCGCTCGCTATCAATAATTAACCCATTGTTTATTAAACAATAATATCAATAACTGACCATTATTCCATCACTTTACACCCCCTATTTGACGGGGTAATACTTGCCCACGTCACATTCATACGGCGGGTCGGCAAGGCGTAAATTGCACGGCCTCCACAACCGGGTAAAAGATGATGAAAGTATTAATTGTTGAAAGTGAGTTTCTGCATCAGGACACCTGGGTTGGCAACGCGGTTGAGCGTCTGGCGGATGCCTTGAGCCAACAAAATGTTACCGTCATTAAATCGACATCCTTCGATGACGGCTATGCCATCTTGTCCGCGAACGAAGCCATTGACTGTCTGATGTTTAGCTACCAAATGGAACAACCGGATGAGCACCTGAGCGTCAGGCAATTGATCGGTAAGCTTCACGAGCGTCAGCAAAACGTGCCCGTTTTCCTGTTAGGCGACAGGGAAAAAGCGACGGCATCGCTGGACCGCGACCTGCTGGAGCTTGTCGATGAATTCGCCTGGATTCTGGAAGACACCGCTGACTTTATCGCCGGACGCGCCGTTGCCGCCATGACCCGGTATCGCCAGCAACTGTTACCGCCGCTGTTTAACGCGTTGATGAAATACAGCGACATTCATGAATATTCATGGGCGGCGCCGGGACACCAGGGCGGCGTCGGTTTCACTAAAACGCCTGCCGGTCGCTTTTATCACGATTATTATGGCGAAAACCTGTTCCGCAGCGATATGGGGATTGAGCGTACCACGCTCGGTTCACTCCTCGACCATACCGGCGCGTTTGGCGAAAGCGAGAAAAATGCCGCCCGCGTATTCGGTGCTGACCGCTCCTGGTCCGTGGTTGTCGGGACCTCCGGTTCTAACCGTACTATTATGCAGGCCTGTATGACGGATAATGATGTCGTTGTACTGGATCGTAACTGCCATAAATCCATCGAGCAGGGGCTGATCCTCACTGGGGCCAAACCGGTATATATGGTGCCAAGCCGTAACCGTTACGGCATTATCGGGCCAATCTACCCGCAGGAAATGCAGCCTGAAACCTTGCAGAAAAAAATCAGCGCCAGCCCGCTGACCAAAACCAAAGCCGGACAGAAACCGTCTTACAGCGTGGTGACCAACTGTACCTATGACGGCGTATGCTATAACGCCAAAGAGGCGCAGGATCTGCTGGCAAAAACCAGCGATCGCATTCACTTCGACGAAGCATGGTACGGCTATGCGCGCTTCAACCCGATTTATTGCGATCACTACGCGATGCGCGGCGAGCCAGGCGACCATAACGGTCCGACCGTGTTTGCCACCCACTCCACGCACAAACTACTGAATGCGCTTTCACAAGCTTCCTACATTCACGTCCGTGAAGGCCGTGGCGCGGTGAATTTCTCCCGCTTCAACCAGGCCTATATGATGCATGCCACCACCTCTCCGTTATATGCCATCTGCGCATCCAACGATGTGGCGGTATCGATGATGGACGGTAACAGCGGCCTGTCCCTGACTCAAGAGGTGATTGACGAAGCGGTTGATTTCCGTCAGGCGATGGCGCGTCTTTATAAAGAGTTTACCGATGAAGGCGACTGGTTCTTTAAACCGTGGAATAAGGACGTCGTCACCGATCCACAAACCGGTAAAACGTATGACTTCGCCGACGCGCCGGCAAAACTGCTAGCCACTGACCAGAACTGCTGGGTCATGCGCCCCGGGGAAACCTGGCACGGCTTTAAAGACCTGCCGGATAACTGGAGTATGCTGGACCCGATTAAAGTCAGTATTCTGACGCCGGGTATGGGCGACGATGGCGAACTGGAAGCATCCGGCGTACCTGCTGCGCTGGTCACAGCATGGCTTGGCCGCCACGGTATCGTGCCGACCCGCACCACCGACTTTCAGATTATGTTCCTGTTCTCTATGGGGGTAACTCGCGGGAAATGGGGAACGCTGATCAACACGCTGTGCTCCTTCAAACATCATTACGACGCGAATACGCCGCTGGCGCAGGTGATGCCGGAACTGGTGCAGGATTATCCTGACACTTACGCGAACATGGGTATTCATGACCTGGGCGATAAAATGTTTGCCTGGCTACGTGAAAATAACCCGGGCGCCCGTCTCAACGCCGCCTATTCCACCCTGCCGGTTGCGGAGATTACCCCGCGCGACGCCTACAACGCGATCGTGAACGACAATATTGAAATGGTGGCGATTGAAAATCTACCGGGTCGCATTGCGGCGAACTCCGTTATTCCTTACCCGCCAGGCATCCCGATGCTGCTCTCCGGTGAAAACTTTGGCGATGAAAACAGTCCGCAGGTGGGTTACTTACGCTCACTGCAATCCTGGGATCATCACTTCCCTGGCTTTGAGCATGAAACCGAAGGCACGGAAATTATTGATGGCGTATATCACGTTATGTGCGTGAAAGCCTAATCACAAAGAGTCTTTTTTTTGAGGATGGCATGTATTCCCTGAGTATTGCTGCAAAACAATAATACTGTCATACCTTTTTGCGCGGGCCCCATCCCGCGCTTTTTTTATACAAAAATGACAAGTTTCCACTCGCGTACAACTTTTTGTACACCCTAATTCATCGTACAAATATTGTAATATTATTCAGGAAAGTTATTTTAGTGCAGTTTCAATTCATCACACAATTGACTCAGTCCCCGTTATCTCTCCCGTTTGGCGAGATCCGGTCTTTTATGTTCATATTCCAGGAGTTCGGGTATGAGGATTTGCAGCAACGAGCCTTGCATAGTGTTATTAACCGAAAAAGATACATGGTTACGAGTAAATGGTAAGGAGCCAATCAGTTTAAAAGCGAATCATATGGCCATTCTGGCTTGTGAAAATAACGTTATTGACATTTCATCATTAAATAGCGTGCTAGTAATACAAGTGAGTCGCAATAATATTAAAGACTATTTACAATTCCTGAATAAAGATCTCTCACACCTTCCCGTCTGGCAACGCAACGCCGATCCCTTATTGACCGCCACTGTCTGACGCCGGATATCTTCAGGGTCGCCGCCCGCTACAGCGCGATGGAAGCACCGGATGAAATTGTTAGTGAACGTACCCGTGCGCTCCTTTTTACCGTTTTATCCCGCTTTCTTGACCACAAAAAATTTATTTCTTTGTTAATGCACATGCTGCGCAGCCGCATCAGTGACAGCGTTTACCACATCATTCAGAGCGATATTCATAAAGACTGGAATCTGAGCGCCGTTGCCAGCTGCCTGTGCCTGAGTCCAAGCTTGTTAAAGAAAAAGCTCAAAAACGAGAATACCAGTTATAGCCAAATAATCACGACCTGCCGAATGCGTTATGCCGTAAACCAATTATTAATGGACGGAAAGAATATCTCTCAAGTCTCACAGCTGTGTGGGTATAACAGCACATCATACTTTATTTCCGTGTTTAAAGAGTTTTATGGTATGACCCCCCTGCATTATGTTAGCCAACATCGGGAACGATCGGCTGCCTAATTTTTCTACACTCAACGATAAGACACGATAATAACAGCATTGGCGATAACCCGTCTCCGACATAATTCAGCGGCATTCTGAGGGGGTATGATACGACGTAATTTATCGTAACGAAGTCACCTTTTCAGGAGTCCAAATTATGTCTTCGGATGCTGATGCTCACAAAGTGGGCCTAATCCCCGTCACCTTAATGGTATCGGGGAATATTATGGGTTCAGGGGTATTCTTACTCCCTGCCAACCTGGCGGCCACTGGCGGGATTGCAATCTACGGATGGCTGGTCACTATCATCGGCGCCCTGGCGCTGTCGATGGTTTATGCCAAAATGTCGTCCTTAGATCCCAGTCCCGGCGGTTCCTATGCCTACGCACGCCGCTGCTTCGGGCCGTTTTTGGGCTATCAAACGAACGTGCTGTACTGGCTGGCATGCTGGATCGGTAATATCGCGATGGTCGTTATCGGCGTCGGCTATCTGAGCTATTTCTTCCCGATTCTGAAAGATCCGCTGGTATTAACGCTTACCTGCGTCGCGGTGCTGTGGATTTTTGTTCTGCTGAACATCGTCGGGCCGAAAATGATTACCCGCGTACAGGCCGTCGCCACCGTACTGGCGCTGGTGCCTATCGTAGGGATTGCGGTCTTCGGCTGGTTCTGGTTTAAAGGCGAAACCTATATGGCGGCCTGGAACGTGAGCGGCATGAATACCTTCGGGGCGATACAAAGCACGTTGAACGTCACGCTATGGTCATTCATCGGGGTAGAAAGCGCCTCCGTTGCGGCCGGTGTGGTCAAAAACCCGAAACGCAACGTGCCTATCGCCACCATCGGCGGGGTACTGATCGCCGCCGTCTGCTATGTGCTCTCCACAACGGCGATTATGGGGATGATCCCCAACGCGGCGCTGCGTGTGTCGGCATCGCCTTTCGGTGACGCGGCGCGTATGGCGCTGGGCGATACCGCAGGGGCTATTGTTTCCTTCTGTGCGGCAGCAGGTTGCCTGGGCTCTCTCGGCGGCTGGACGCTGCTTGCCGGTCAAACCGCAAAAGCGGCGGCGGACGATGGTCTCTTCCCGCCGATCTTCGCGCGGGTTAATAAAGCCGGTACGCCAGTGGCTGGGTTGCTTATCGTCGGCGTGCTGATGACTATCTTCCAGTTCAGCAGTATGTCGCCGAACGCCGCGAAAGAGTTTGGTCTGGTCTCCTCCGTGTCGGTTATCTTCACCCTGGTGCCTTATCTTTACACCTGTGCCGCGCTGTTGCTGTTGGGCCACGGTCACTTTGGTAAAGCGCGCCCGCTGTATCTGCTGATCACCTTCGTCGCGTTTGTGTATTGCATCTGGGCGGTCATCGGTTCCGGCGCCAAAGAAGTGATGTGGTCGTTCGTCACGTTGATGGTGATCACCGCGCTGTATGCGTTGAACTACAACCGTATTCACAAAAACCCGTATCCGCTGGATGCGCCGGTTAAACAGGATTGACCACGTGTAGTTAATGTTATCGCAACAGGCCGGATAGCGCAGGTTATCCGGCCACCTCCAACATTAAGTTCTTAAGGTTCACTTAATTTTACTTTGTCACGATTAGCGTCACCGAATCGATGGACGCATCAACATGTTAAAGCGCTTTCTTAAAAGACCTGTTCTTGGGCAAATCGCCTGGCTTCTGCTTTTTTCCTTTTATATTGCCGTCTGCCTGAACATTGCGTTCTACAAGCAGGTACTACAAGACCTACCGTTAAACTCGCCGCGCAATGTGCTGGTGTTTATTTCCATGCCGGTCGTCGCGTTTAGCGTGGTCAATAGTGTGCTGACGCTGGCCTCATTTATTTGGCTAAACCGACTGCTGGCCTGCGTTTTTATTCTGGTCGGCGCTGCCGCGCAGTATTTTATTTTGACTTACGGCATCATCATCGATCGCTCCATGATCGCCAATATGATGGATACCACGCCCGCGGAAACCTTTGCGCTGATGACGCCGCAAATGGTGCTGACGCTGGGATTAAGCGGCGTTCTGGCAGCCGTGATTGCCTTCTGGGTCAAAATCCGCCCGGCGACGCCGCGCTTACGTAGCGGGCTTTACCGCCTGGCCAGCGTCCTGATCTCTATTTTATTAGTTATTCTGGTCGCCGCCTTTTTCTATAAAGATTACGCCTCGCTATTTCGAAATAATAAACAGTTGATCAAATCGTTAAGCCCATCGAACAGTATTGTCGCCAGTTGGTCATGGTATTCGCATCAACGGCTGGCGAATTTGCCGCTGGTACGCATTGGCGAGGATGCCCATCGCAATCCATTAATGCTGAAAGGCGATCGCAAAAACCTGACGATTCTCATCGTTGGCGAAACCTCGCGCGGCGATGATTTCTCTCTTGGCGGCTATCCGCGCGACACCAATCCGCGGCTGGCGAAAGACGATGTGATCTATTTCCCGCATACCACCTCTTGCGGTACGGCGACCGCGATCTCCGTTCCCTGCATGTTTTCTGATATGCCGCGCAAACATTATGACGAAGAGCTGGCGCATCACCAGGAAGGGCTACTGGATATTATCCAGCGCGCGGGGATTAACGTACTGTGGAATGATAATGACGGCGGCTGTAAAGGCGCATGCGATCGCGTTCCGCATCAAAATGTCACCGAGCTAAACCTGCCCGGACAATGTATCGACGGCGAGTGCTACGATGAAGTGTTATTTCACGGTCTGGAAGACTATATCGACCATTTGAAAGGCGATGGCGTTATTGTATTACATACCATCGGCAGCCACGGCCCAACCTATTACAACCGTTATCCACCGCAGTTTAAAAAATTTACCCCAACCTGTGACACGAACGAAATTCAGAACTGTTCCCAACAGCAGTTGATCAACACCTATGATAATACCGTGCTGTACGTGGACTATATTGTAGATAAAGCCATTAACCTGCTGAAATCTCATCAGGATAAATTCACCACCAGCCTGGTCTATCTTTCCGATCACGGCGAATCATTGGGTGAAAATGGCGTTTATTTACACGGTCTGCCGTATTCCATTGCGCCGGATACGCAAAAACATGTCCCGATGCTCATTTGGCTTTCTAAAGATTATCAACAGCGTTATCAGGTGGATCAGGCCTGCCTGCAAAAACGGGCGAGCACGCTGGATTATTCACAGGACAATCTTTTCTCAACCATGCTGGGATTAACCGGCGTACAAACGACGTATTACCAGGCCGCAGATGATATTCTGCAACCGTGCAGGAGACTAAGCGAATGAAGATACTGATTGTTGAAGACGACACGCTATTATTACAGGGGTTAATACTCGCCGCGCAAACCGAAGGCTATGCGTGTGATGGCGTTTCGACAGCGCGTGCCGCCGAGCATAGTCTGGAGTCTGGTCATTACAGTCTGATGGTGCTGGATTTAGGGCTGCCCGATGAGGATGGCCTGCATTTCTTGACGCGAATCCGACAGAAAAAATATACCCTGCCGGTACTCATTCTGACCGCCCGCGATACGCTCAATGACCGCATTACCGGGCTGGATGTCGGCGCAGATGATTATCTGGTTAAACCCTTCGCCCTGGAGGAGTTGCACGCCCGCATCCGCGCGCTGCTGCGCCGCCATAATAACCAGGGTGAAAGTGAACTGACGGTTGGCAATCTGACGCTCAATATAGGCCGCCATCAGGCATGGAGGGATGGACAGGAACTGACCCTGACGCCTAAGGAGTACGCGTTGCTCTCACGGTTGATGCTCAAGGCAGGCAGTCCGGTGCACCGGGAAATTCTTTATAACGATATCTACAACTGGGATAACGAACCCTCGACCAACACTCTGGAAGTGCATATACATAATTTGCGCGACAAAGTCGGCAAGTCGCGCATTCGCACGGTTCGCGGGTTTGGCTACATGCTGGTTGCCACTGAGGAAAGCTAAGTGAGCCTGATGCGTTTTCAGCGAAGAGCGATGACCCTTCGCCAGCGTTTAATGCTGACAATTGGTCTTATTCTGCTGGTGTTCCAGTTAATCAGTACCTTCTGGTTATGGCATGAAAGCACTGAGCAAATCCAATTGTTCGAGCAGGCGCTGCGGGATAATCGCAACAACGATCGCCATATCATGCACGAAATTCGCGAGGCGGTCGCCAGCCTGATCGTCCCCGGCGTATTTATGGTTAGCCTGACGCTGCTAATTTGTTACCAGGCGGTACGGCGTATTACCCGTCCGCTCGCCGAACTGCAAAAAGAGCTGGAAGCGCGGACGGCGGATAATCTGGCGCCGATCGCCATTCACAGCTCCACGCTTGAGATTGAGTCCGTCGTCTCGGCGATCAATCAACTGGTTACGCGTTTGACCACCACGCTCGACAATGAACGCCTTTTTACCGCCGATGTGGCCCATGAGCTACGCACGCCGCTGTCGGGGGTGCGTTTGCACCTGGAATTATTGTCAAAAACCCACAATGTTGATGTCGCGCCGCTTATCGCCCGTCTTGACCAGATGATGGATAGCGTCTCCCAGCTTCTGCAACTGGCGCGCGTGGGCCAGTCATTCTCTTCCGGGAATTATCAGGAAGTAAAACTGCTGGAAGATGTGATCCTCCCCTCCTACGATGAGCTGAACACCATGCTGGAAACGCGCCAGCAAACTCTGTTGCTGCCGGAAAGCGCGGCGGACGTGGTGGTGCGCGGTGATGCGACGTTACTGCGTATGCTGTTGCGAAATCTGGTGGAAAACGCGCATCGCTATAGCCCTGAAGGAACCCATATCACTATCCACATTAGCGCCGACCCCGACGCTATTATGGCGGTCGAAGACGAGGGGCCGGGTATTGATGAAAGCAAATGCGGGAAGCTAAGCGAAGCGTTCGTGCGGATGGACAGCCGTTATGGCGGAATTGGCCTGGGGCTGAGTATCGTCAGCCGCATCACCCAGCTACATCAGGGACAGTTTTTCCTGCAAAACCGTACGGAAAGAACAGGCACCCGTGCCTGGGTGCTGTTGAAAAAGGCATAACAGGCGTTTAATACGTCGTGACCCACACATAGATAAAACTGCTGACAATCAGCACACTACACAGGGTCGTCAAACTTTTATAAATATAGCTTTTCATGACGCTCTCCTCCAAAGGTATGGAGGAGAGTATGCCCGCGAGAGATTAAGCGAACCTTAAGCGCGAAATTTATTCATCGATACGCGGATGTTGCTGTACCAGACGCGAACGTTTGACCTGCAGCTCCGCAATTTCCTGATCGATGTCGTCGATTTTCTGCTCAATATTATCGTAATGCTCGCCCAGAATTTCCTTCGCTTCCTGGATGTCCGACGCCGCTGGCGTTGCGCCTTTTAGCGGACGATTGGCCGTTTCTTTCATGGAAATACCGGTAATCAAGCCTATCACCGCGATGACCATCAAATAATACGCCGGCATCATCAGATCCTGCGAGCTTTCCACCAGCCAGGCCGCCAGCGTTGGCGTCAGACCGGCAATCAATACAGAGATATTAAAAGCCGCCGCCAGCGCGCTGTAACGAATATGCGTCGGAAACATCGCCGGCAATGTCGAGGCCATCACCCCGGTAAAGCAGTTCAGAATCACCGCCAGCATCAACAAACCGGCAAAAATCAGGCCAATAACGTTACTGTTAATCAGGATGAAGGCCGGGATCGCCAGCGCAAACAGCGCAATGCTGCCCATAATCACAAACGGACGTCGACCGAAACGGTCGCTCAGCAGCCCCATCACCGGCTGCACAAACAGCATCCCGATCATAATGGCGATGATAATCAACACGCCGTGATCTTCAGAATAGTGCAGGTTATGCGACAGGTAGCTCGGCATGTAGGTGAGCAGCATGTAGTAGGTCACGTTGGTGGCAATCACCAGACCGATACATGACAACAGGCTACGCCAGTGTTTGGTGGCAATCTCTTTAAAGGAGACTTTCGGCCCATCCTGCAACCCTTCGCGGTCGCCCTGCTCCAGTTTATCCACGTGCTGCTGAAACGCTGGCGTCTCTTCCAGCGCATGGCGTAAGTAGAGACCGATAATTCCCAATGGCAAGGCGATAAAGAACGGAATACGCCAGCCCCACTCCAGGAAATTCTCCTCGCCGACAATCGTCGAGATTAAGACCACCACGCCCGCGCCCAGCACGAACCCGGCGATGGAACCAAAATCCAGCCAGCTTCCCATAAATCCGCGTTTACGATCCGGCGAATATTCCGCGACAAAGATCGACGCGCCGGTATATTCCCCGCCAACCGAGAAGCCCTGCGCCATTTTACACAGCAACAACAGTATTGGCGCCCAGATACCGATCGTCGCGTAAGAGGGGATTAACCCGATACAGAAGGTACTGATCGACATAATCACAATCGTGATCGCCAGGATCTTCTGGCGCCCGTATTTATCGCCGAGCATACCAAAGAATAACCCGCCGAGCGGACGAATCAGGAAGGGAACGGAAAACGTGGCCAGCGCGGCAATCATCTGGACGCTGGGATCGGCGCCGGGGAAAAAGACTTTACCCAACGCGTAGGCAACAAATCCATAAACACCAAAATCAAACCACTCCATCGCGTTGCCCAGCGAGGCGGCGGTAATTGCTTTGCGAAGTTTACCATCATCAATGATGGTCACATCGCCCAGTGTAATCGGTTTTATTTTTTTCCTTTTCAGCATAGCTGTCCTCATAGGCTAAGCCCTGTAGCGCTATATACGGCGGGCACTGGCATACCGCGCCAGCGTCGCCGTCGAGCGGAGGGAGGGGCGCGAACGCTATCCCTCATACAAGCGTAGCAGGTTTACTTACACTGTCCGGTTACGGACTGTACAACCGAACCTGTTGACGCCTGAATGGGCAGTTAATGACCTTTTTACCCTAACAGGGTTTAAATATGTGATCAACTTCACACATATATGTCAATTCGGTCAAAAGGTGTAAATAAGGACGCCCTAATGCGCTGTGGTGACAGTAAAAAAGCGGTTATTTGAGTGTAAACCATTGCTGACTGGCGTGGCGCAGACCCTTTTATAAAAGCGGCAATAGTCCCGACAACGCTAAGGATTTTGTGTATAATTGCGGCCTTTTTCGGCGATCTGCCATTTTTGGGCGCGTTTGCCCCCGCTGACTTTTTGAGGATACCAACATGTCATTACCCCACTGCCCGCAATGTAACTCCGAATATACCTACGAAGATAACGGCATGTTCATCTGCCCGGAATGCGCTCACGAATGGAACGATGCGGAACCCGCTCAGGAGAGCGATGAGCTGATTGTCAAAGACGCCAACGGCAACCTGCTGGCAGACGGCGATAGCGTCACCATCGTGAAAGATCTGAAAGTAAAAGGCAGCTCTTCCATGCTGAAAATCGGCACCAAAGTGAAGAACATTCGTCTGGTTGAAGGCGACCATAACATCGACTGCAAAATCGATGGTTTTGGCCCGATGAAACTGAAATCCGAGTTCGTGAAAAAGAACTGATTTACCGTGTCATTGCCCGGTAGCGCCTCGCTTACCGGGCCTGAGCGGCCCTGCCACCGACAATATTGTGCCAATTTCGAACTACACTTAACGAGCATCTCTTACCTGAGGTAACCATCATGCCGTTAAGTCCCTATCTCTCTTTTGCCGGCAACTGTGCCGACGCCATCGCGTATTATCAACAAACGTTAGGCGCAGAACTGCTTTATAAACTCAGCTTCGGTGAAATGCCCCCCTCGGCGGCGGATAACGAAGAGGGCTGCCCGTCAGGAATGCGCTTTCCCGATACTGCTATCGCCCACGCCAACATGCGCATTGCCGGCAGCGATATCATGATGAGTGATGCCAGCCCGTCGGGAACGGCGCATTATTCCGGCTTTACGCTGGTGCTTGATACCCAGGATGTAGCAGAAGGGAAGCGCTGGTTTGATAACCTTGCCGCACAAGGGCAAATCGAAATGGACTGGCAGGAGACCTTCTGGGCGCAGGGTTTCGGCAAGGTCAGCGATCGTTTCGGTGTGCCGTGGATGATTAACGTGGTTAAACATCAGCCTGCCACCTAACTCCCGGGAGGCTCGCCCTCCCCCTTGCCATCAGAGTGATCTTTGGCTGCACGTTATCCGCCGTTTAACTGTCATAGAATAAATCATGACGGTAGTTTGCTACAGTCTGTCGAAAGATGGTTGATCCTGATGAAGCGTCGGGAGGACATTATGTCAGTCTGTGAATTACGCCACGCGACAACAGAGGATACCGATTCTGTTTACGCGCTTATCTGTGAGTTACTTAAAAATGAGCTTGATTATCAGGCTTTCAGGGATGGGTTTGCCGCTAATTTACTGGACCCCAACGTTCATTATCGTTTAGCGCTGCGCAACGGAGAGGTAGTCGGCATGATCAGCCTGCATATGCAGTTTCATCTCCATCATGCCAACTGGATTGGCGAAATTCAGGAGCTGGTGGTATTACCGCCGATGCGGGGACAAAAAATTGGCAGTCAGCTTCTGGCCTGGGCAGAAGAAGAAGCTCGTCAGGCTGGTGCCGAGCTAACGGAGCTTTCCACAAATATTAAACGCCGCGATGCACACCGTTTTTATCTTCGCGAAGGTTACAAGCAAAGTCATTTTCGGTTTACGAAAGCATTGTGATCGGGCAGCCGTCATCAGGAGATAAGGCATAACGTAATCAGCCGTCACCGGGTGAAGTAGCGGAGCCATCTCAATTCTACTGTCGACAAGCCTGGATAAAGGTTAAACGGGCAGACTCGCTTCTTTAGCAAAAATGGCCCTTTTAAGTTGTAGAAATGTAAATTTATTGTCAACGAACTACACTTTTCTCTTTGGCATCACCGGGAGGGTTGCCTGAAAATCCCGGGATGAGGTTTTCTTAGAAGGACAGTGACGTTATGTTCGCAGCAATCATTATCGGTATTTTTATTATCAGCGTCATTTATGCGCATTCACGCGGGGTGGAAAAACAAAAACTTTCCCGTCAGCTCTTTGACCACTCGACGTTTATGGCGCCGATCAATATGTTCATGACTCGCTTCTCAACGTTACCGGCAAAGCAGCCGTACTTTGATACCACGGCATTTCCAGAGCTGCAGAAGCTGACGGAAAACTGGCAGGTGATTCGTGAAGAGGCGCTACGGCTTCAGCATCACATAAAAGCCGCGCAGGCCAATAACGACGCCGGATTCAACACCTTTTTCAAGCGCGGCTGGAAACGGTTTTACCTTAAATGGTATTCCGATGCCCACCCGTCGGCGGAAACGTTATGCCCGATAACGACAAAGCTGGTCAACAGCATCCCCTCTATTAAAGCGGCGATGTTCGCCGAGTTGCCTCCCGGGGCCTATCTGGGAAAACATCGCGACCCCTATGCCGGTTCAGTACGTTACCATCTTGGATTAAGCACACCGAATGACGACCGCTGTTTTATTGAAGTTGATCGACAGCGCCATAGCTGGCGCGACGGCGAAGCCGTCATCTTCGACGAAACCTACGTTCATTGGGCGGAAAATAAAACTGAGCAGACGCGTATTATCCTCTTTTGCGATATTGAGCGTCCAATGAAATGGCGCTGGGCGCAGAGCGTAAACCACTGGGTCGGCGCATCGTTGATGTCCGCCGCCAGTTCGCCAAACGACGAGAACGATCGCACCGGTGCGATTAATCGCATCTTTAAATACGTTCACGCAGCACGCGATGCCGGGCAACGGCTGAAAAAGAAAAACCGCACTCTCTATTACGCGCTGAAATATCTCGTTATTGCCGCTATTTTTGCCGCGATAATCCTTTTCAGCCTCCTCTGAAGCCGGGCCGCGGTATGGAACTGCCTGCCGCGGCCTGTTCTATCCTGGCGTTAGTCTCAAAGCGTTCCCTGGCCTTGAATCTATCCATCCGGATAATTTCCACTTCAGGCAGAGCAGATTGCCGGATGGCGGCTCCGCCTTATCTGGCCTGCGCTCAGCGTTTCTCCCCATAATAAATGTCATGCGGCATTTTCTTTCGACACGTCAAAACTGACGATAGCCTGTTTTTCGTCAGGGTTTTGAGCAAAATTCGCCCGTAATATCAGGGAAAGCCCATACTAAAAAAGTGGCATAAAACATGCATACTGAGGGCGACAGCGCGTATGCGCGATTTGATTAACTGGAGCGAAACCGATGAAAAAAGTCGTCACGGTTTGCCCGTATTGCGCATCAGGTTGCAAAATCAATCTGGTGGTCGATAACGGCAAAATCGTCCGGGCTGAGGCGGCGCAGGGGAAAACCAACCAGGGTACCCTGTGTCTGAAGGGCTACTACGGCTGGGATTTTATTAATGATACCCAGATCCTGACCCCGCGCCTGAAAACCCCAATGATCCGTCGCCAGCGTGGCGGCAAACTGGAATCTGTTTCCTGGGATGAAGCGCTGAATTACGTGGCCGATCGCCTGAGCGCGATCAAAGCGAAGTACGGTCCGGACGCTATCCAGACCACCGGCTCTTCGCGCGGCACAGGTAACGAAACCAACTATGTAATGCAAAAATTCGCGCGCGCCGTTATTGGTACCAATAACGTTGACTGCTGCGCTCGTGTCTGACACGGCCCTTCGGTTGCAGGTCTGCACCAATCGGTCGGTAACGGCGCAATGAGTAATGCTATCAATGAAATTGATAACACCGATTTAGTGTTCGTCTTCGGGTATAACCCGGCGGATTCCCACCCTATCGTGGCGAATCATGTAATTAACGCTAAACGCAACGGGGCGAAAATTATCGTCTGCGATCCGCGCAAAATTGAAACCGCGCGCATCGCTGACATGCATATCGCGTTGAAAAACGGCTCGAATATCGCGCTGCTCAACGCCATGGGGCATGTCATTATTGAAGAAAACCTGTACGACAAAGCGTTTGTCGCCAGCCGTACCGAAGGTTTTGAAGAGTACAGTAAGATTGTCGAAGGCTATACGCCGGAGTCCGTCGAAGAGATCACTGGCGTGAGCGCACAGGAAATTCGTCAGGCGGCGCGGATGTATGCCAGCGCGAAAAGCGCAGCGATCTTGTGGGGTATGGGCGTCACCCAGTTCTATCAGGGTGTGGAAACCGTGCGTTCACTGACCAGCCTCGCGATGCTGACTGGCAACCTCGGCAAGCCAAGCGCGGGCGTTAACCCGGTTCGCGGCCAGAACAACGTTCAGGGCGCGTGCGATATGGGCGCGCTGCCGGATACTTATCCGGGCTACCAGTACGTTAAGTTCCCGGAAAACCGCGAGAAGTTCGCTAAAGCCTGGGGCGTAGAAAGTCTGCCTGCGCATACCGGCTATCGCATCAGCGAGCTGCCGCACCGTGCGGCGCATGGCGAAGTGCGCGCGGCGTACATTATGGGTGAAGATCCGCTGCAAACCGATGCGGAACTCTCTGCAGTACGTAAAGCGTTTGAGGATCTGGAACTGGTCATCGTGCAGGATATCTTCATGACCAAAACCGCGTCGGCGGCGGATGTGATTTTACCCTCCACCTCCTGGGGCGAGCATGAAGGCGTCTTCTCTGCGGCTGACCGTGGCTTCCAGCGCTTCTTTAAAGCCGTTGAGCCGAAGTGGGACCTGAAAACCGACTGGCAGATTATCAGTGAAATCGCCACCCGGATGGGCTATCCGATGCACTACAACAACACCCAGGAGATCTGGGATGAGTTGCGTCATCTGTGCCCGGATTTCTACGGCGCCACTTACGAGAAAATGGGCGAGCTGGGCTATATCCAGTGGCCATGCCGCGACACGTCGGATGCCGATCAGGGAACCTCGTACCTCTTTAAAGAGAAGTTCGATACCCCCAACGGTCTGGCGCAGTTCTTCACCTGCGACTGGGTAGCGCCTATCGATAAACTCACCGAAGAGTACCCGATGGTACTGTCGACGGTGCGCGAAGTCGGCCACTACTCCTGCCGCTCAATGACCGGTAACTGTGCGGCGCTGGCCGCGCTGGCCGATGAACCGGGCTATGCGCAAATCAATACCGCCGACGCCGCGCGTCTGGGCATTGAAGATGAAGCGCTGGTGTGGGTTCATTCGCGCAAAGGCAAAATCATCACCCGCGCGCAGGTCAGCGATCGCCCAAACAAAGGGGCGATTTACATGACCTACCAGTGGTGGATTGGCGCCTGTAACGAGCTGGTGACTGAAAACCTCAGCCCGATTACCAAAACGCCGGAGTACAAATACTGCGCCGTACGCGTTGAGCCGATCGCCGATCAGCGAGCCGCCGAGCAGTATGTGATTGATGAGTACAACAAGCTGAAAACCCGCCTGCGCGAAAGCGCAATGGGTTGATCTGCCGGATGGCGGCATCAGAATGCTTTATTCGGCCTGCGTCTACTGTAGGCCTGATTAGATGCATTAGCATCGCCATCAGGCATTTTCCCTATAACAGCCTCCGCCCGGAGGCTGTTTTTTTATCCATACGATCTCTTTATACTGTCTTTTCCGTACCCTAAATAAAATTCAAAATGAAACTACTTCTTGCATTGATGTTGTTTATGACATTCTTTGCCCATGCCGCAGATCCTGAGCCGGGTAGCCAGTATTTGCAGGCAGCAGAGGCAGGTGACAGACGCGCACAATATTTTCTGGCCGACAGTTGGTTGAGCTATGGCGATTTGAACAAAGCTGAATACTGGGCGCAAAAAGCCGCCGACAGTGGCGACGCCGACGCCTGCGCGCTACTGGCGCAAATCAAAATCACTAATCCGGTAAGCCTGGATTATCCCGACGCGAAAAAGCTGGCTGAAAAGGCGGCTAACGCGGGCAGTAAAGCGGGAGAAATTACGCTGGCGCGGATCCTGGTCAACACCCAGGCCGGGCGCCCGGACTACCCAAAAGCCATCTCGCTGCTGCAAAAGGCCTCTGAAGATCTGGATAACGACTCCGCGGTGGATGCGCAAATGTTGCTTGGCCTGATTTACGCCAACGGCGTGGGCATTGCCGCCGATGATGAAAAAGCCGCCTGGTATTTCAAACGCAGTTCCGCCATTTCCCGTACCGGCTATTCAGAATACTGGGCGGGAATGATGTTTTTAAACGGTGAACCGGGCTTTATTGAAAAGAATAAGCAGAAGGCGTTGCACTGGTTGAATCTAAGCTGTCTGGAAGGGTTTGATACCGGTTGCGAAGAGTTCGAAACGCTAACGAATGGCTGATGTTTATTGCCGGATGAACGTAGTCGTTGTAGGCCTGATAAGCGTAGCGCCATCAGGCAACCCGGAGTAGGTTGCCGGATGGCAGCGTGAACGCCTTATCCGGCCTACATTCTCTTTCGCTGTAGGCCGGATAAGCAAAGCGCCATCCGGCAATCCGTTATTGGGCGGTTTTATCAAATTTGCCCAGCACGTCGCGCTCGTAGGCCAGCGCTTTTTTGCGGTCAAACTTGTGTTCCCACTTGGCGATCACCAGCACCGCCAGCGCATTCCCCACCACATTTAGCGCAGTACGCGCCATGTCGAGGATACGGTCGACACCGGCGATAAACGCCAGCCCTTCCAGCGGAATGCCCACGCTGCCCAGCGTCGCCAGTAACACCACGAAGGAAACGCCAGGCACGCCGGCAATCCCTTTCGACGTCACCATCAGCGTCAGCACCAGTACAATTTCCTGCCACAGCGACAGGTCGATACCGTATAGCTGCGCGATAAAAATGGCGGCGATGCTCTGGTATAACGTGGAGCCGTCGAGGTTAAATGAGTAACCGGTCGGTACCACGAAACTGGTGATAGAGGCTGGTGCGCCGTAAGCTTCCATCTTCTCGATAATGCGCGGCAGCACGCTCTCGGAGCTGGCGGTCGAGTACGCCAGAATCAATTCATCTTTCAGAATGCGAATCAGAATCCAGATACTTAACCCGCACAGGCGCGCCACGATGCCCAGCACTACAAGCGCAAAGAAGATAATGGCAAAGTGTACCAGCAGCACCAGTTTCGCCAGCGGCCACAGCGACGCGAAACCAAAATTCGCCACCGTGACGGCGATCAGCGCAAAAACGCCCACTGGCGCATAGCGCATCACCATATGGGTGACTTTAAACATGGTCTCAGAGATGGAACGAAATACCGTCACCAGCGGTTCGCGGTGCGTTGCCGGCAGGGATGACAACCCCAGCCCAAACAGGACCGAGAAAAAGATAATTGGCAGCATATCCCCTTTGGCCATCGATGCGATGATATTGGTCGGCACCAGCGACAGTATCGTCCCCATCAGCCCATGCGCATGACTTTGTACTTCCGCCGTGGTGTTCTGGTATTTCGAAATATCGACGGTCGCCAGTTGCGACATATCAATGCCTGAGCCTGGCTGAAAGACATTCGCCAGCGTAATGCCGAGGATAATCGCCACCGTGGTGATCAGTTCAAAATAGAGAATGGTTTTGGCGCCGATACGGCCTAGCTGTTTCGCATCGCCAACGCCGGCGATGCCGACAATCAGAGTCGAGATCACGATCGGCACGACGATCATTTTAATCAGATGGATAAAGATATCGCCAGCAGGCGACAGCAGGTTGGCAATCAGCCATTCACGACTGTCACTGTGATAATGCAGATAGCTGCCCAACAGAATGCCCAGCACCATAGCCAGCAAAATTTGCCAGGCCAGGCTGACTTTCAAATTTTTCATAACAACAGACTTCCTCGATGAAGCGTTGCTCTCCGCCGAAAGCATGAGAGCAATACATACTGAAAGGGTATGATTTGTGTTGCGTTGGTTTGTAGAGTTTTTTAACGCGCATAATCAGTATCATTTGCATAGCGTCTTGCGCAACCCTTTCATAACAGGGCTTTTGGCTGTTTTTATGCATAATAACGCGAGTTTATGGCGTTAATGATGAATAACTATTTGTTATGGAAAGTTTTTTACTTCGTCAAAAACGAATAATACACTGAGGTAATTAATTTTTACTTGTGTCTCATTCGCCGTTTTTTTAAACAGCACACATGACAAAAGTCACAAAAAAGAAAAAATTATTTCTGCCGATTTTGTAACAATTTAGCCAAATTAATGGCCTCTACCAGCTGCGCGCGGTTCACTCGCGGTGAGTTAGCATCCAGTAAGGTTTGCCACAGCGACACGGCTTGCGCATAATCCGCCTGCATAAACGCATCCGCCGCCATCAGCATCTGCGCGGTCACTTCTGTCGCATCCAGCGCTAACGCTTTATTAATCATTTCACGCGTCGCAGGCGTCATATGTTGCCCGGCCTGGTAATACAGCACCGTTGCCAGCGCGGCGAAAAGCTGCGCGTTATCGCCTCGCAGACGCAACGCCTGACGATATGCCAGCAGCGCATTGTCATACGCATTGCGATAGAGATAATACTCGCCCAGCCGCGCCCATTGCTCGCTATCCTGCGGATTGGCGCGGATTTTTTCTTGCAGCCTGGAAAGCTGCGCCTCTGGCGTTTGCGGGTTCGTAAAGTCACGTAGCGGATCGGCCAGACGCTGTTGCTCGCTACGCACAGCCTGCCATTTCGGCGTCAACAGATAGCCGCCGACACAGGCAGCCACCATCAACACCGCCGCAGCCGCCAGACGCTTTACGGGCATGGGACGTAACGGCGCAGTGGAGTGTTCAGACTGGCTCATTGTTCCCCCTCTCCTGCGTGCTGACGCTTTCTCACCCGCCAGGCCACCACGCCCACCAGCAATAACAGCAGGTACGGCAGCGCCCACAACAGCAGCGTTTGCTCATTCAACGGCGGGTTGTAGCGTACGAAATCACCATAACGGTCGGTCATCCAGGCGGTGATTTCCGCTTCGCTTTTACCTTCGGCCACCATGCTGTAAACCTGATGGCGCATACTGACCGCCACGGGCGCATTGGATTCCAGCAAATTCTGGTTCTGACACTGCGGACAGCGCAGTTGACCGGCAATAGACAGCGCTTTTTCCTGCTGTTGTGGATTGTCAAAGCGCCAGGTATCCACCACCTGGGCGTGGGTGGCGAAGGTGATTAAAAACAGGACGATCGTTAAGAGTAAAAACTTTCTGCCGGATGGCGCTACGCTTATCCGGCCTACGGTTTGCGCATCCTGTAGGCCGGATAAGGCGTTTACGCCGCCATCCGGCAACGCTGTGAGTAATTTACGCATCACGCTTCCTCCCCCGCCATCCGCTCAGCAGCGCGCCACACACCATCAACAATCCCCCACCCCAGATCCAGCGCACGCCGGTCTGCACGTATAAGCGCATGGCGTAACGATCCGGTCCGGTTTTTTCGCCCATCACTGCGTACCAGTCATGTAGCAGGTTCCAGTGAATCCCCGGCTCCATCATCTGTTGACGACGCGCGGCATAGAAGCGCCTTTCAGGCTGCAGGCTGCCAATGCGTTTTTCATTCCGCCACAACGTGATCCGCGCTTTTTCACTGGTGTAGTTGCCTTTGGCCTCCAGATCCAGGCGCTCAAAGCGGAAAATGTAGCCCGCCAGTACCACCTGCTGACCGGGGCTGAGGTTAAGGCTGATTTCATGCCGACTGCCGCTGGAAACCATAATCCCGGCGGCGAAGATAAATACGCCCGTATGCGCCAGCAATGCCGGAAGCTGACGATGCACAGAGACTTTGCGGCTTCTGATTGTCGCCAGCACGATAACTACCAGCATCAGCAGGCCAAACGGCAGCGTGACGCGATTAAAATAGGGCGCGCCCACCGAAAGCCTTCCCCAGCCCATCAAACCATAAATCATGGGGTAGAGCGTCCCGACCAGCACGATCAACAAGACGGCGCTAAAGAGCAGCAGCGTCGCCAGAATGAGCGTTTCGCGCTTTCCGCCGCCCAAACGCGTCGCCGGATACGGCTCCCGCGCCTGCCAGCCGTACAGAGCAAGCGATGCCAGACTTAACGCGGCAAAAAGGGTAAACAGCGGCACCGCGCGCACGTTATCCAGCGCAAAAGCATGGACGGAAAGCAGAATGCCGGAACGCACAATCAGCGTTCCCAGCAACGAGAGGATCAGCGTCAGTATCGCCAGCAGCAACGACCAGTGACGGAAGCCCCCGCGCTGGCGGCTGACATACAGACTGTGCAGCAACGCGCTGGCGGCAAGCCACGGCAACAATGAGGCATTTTCCACCGGGTCCCAGAACCACCAGCCGCCCCAGCCCAGTTCGCAATACGCCCACCACGATCCGAGAATGATCCCCAGCGTCAGAGCGCACCAGCCGGGTAACGCCCAGCGCCAGCACACCCAGGCGGTTGCCGCGTTAAAGCCGCCGCACAGTAGCGAGGCCAGCGCTACGCTCGCCGCGGTCATCAGGCCGCCATAACCCAGATAGAGCAGCGGCGGATGTAAGATCAGCCCCAGATGTTGCAGCATGGGATTAAGGTCGCGCCCTTCCATGGCGGGAGGGAAAATACGCAGGAACGGATCGGACCACAGCACAATAAATAGCAGCAGCGAAGCCATAATGAGGGACAAGACGCTCAGGGTCAGCGGAAAAAGCGCGTCAGATTCATGCCGGGAGCGCCAGGCGAATAGCGCCGTCCACCCCGAAAGAAGCAGCGCCCACAGCAGGAGCGAGCCTTCATGACCGCCCCATACCGCCGCCAGTTTCAGTCCCCATGACAACTGACTATGGCTATGCTGCGCAACATAAACGACCGAAAAATCGCTGGTCAGAAAACAGCTAACCAGAATCGCAAACGCCAGTAGCAGCAGCGTGAACGCCGTCCACGCGCCGCAGGTCGTCAGGCGCATGACGCCACGCCAATGCTGCGCCATCCCGCACCACGTCGCCAGCGGGGTCAATACGTTGACCCCGAGACTCAACAACAGCGCCAGAAATCCGGCTTCAGGAAGGAAGATGTCCAGATTATGCAACCGTTAGCTGTCCCGCATAAAGAATGAAAAAGCGCAGCAACAGCACGCCGGTCAAACTGGCGACGCAAACGGCCAGCACGCCGTGAAACGTGACGCTACGATTTGCCCAGGGTTTCAGCAGCAGCGGGATAATCAATCCCAGCCCTACGACCCCAAGCCAGAACCACCAGCTCCAGAATCCGCCGCCCAGCGCCGCCGCCAGCGCGCGCATTTTGCCGTCATCGCCCAGCGCCAGCCCGATAAAAAAGGCCGCCAGCAGGAAGATCTCCAGCCATACCACTGGGGTTTCCATGCGATGTACAAAGCGCGCCTCGGTGCTGTGCGGGTTGCTACGATGGCGTAACGCCATAGCGATCAGCGCCACCGCCGCGCCGGAGGAGATGCCGGAGAACAGGAACAGCGCCGGCAGGATCGGGTTATTCAGGAACGGATAGGATTTCAGCGCCGACAGCAGAAAGCCGGTGTACGCTCCGAGCAGAACCGCCAGTACCAGCATTAACGTCTCCAGCGCGCGATGAAACGGCGTTATTAGCGCCAACACTTTCTGCACGATCTCTAACCGCGGCAGCCAACGCTGTTGCAGGGCAATCACCTCTTTTTCAAAGATTTTTGCCAGCCACAGCACTAACACCACCATGTACAACTGGAACAGCATCACCCCCATCGACATCACCGAGGTAAAGCTGTAGTGGAACATCAGCTTCCAGAAGGTCCACGGACGCGTCAGGTGGAAGACCAGAATCAGCAGACCAAGAATAATCGCCCCCGGCCCTAACACCAGCGTAGTGCGCAACAGCGTGCTGTCCGAACCGCCCGCCTCCGGATGGAAGCGGCGCAGCAGAATCGCCAACGTAACCAGTCCGGCGGAGATGCCAATCAGGAACAGATAGATGGCGATGGGCCAGTCCCACACCAGTGATGCAAAATGAAATGCAGAAGCGGATGTCATTGGCTCACCTCCCCATAGTTAAAGGGAACGCGGTAGACCTTCGGTTTTGTGCCCAGCGCCAGCTTGTAGCGGTAGGTGGTTTTCTGCCGCAACAAACGGGAGATATCGCTGTTGGGATCGTCCAGATTACCAAACGTCAGCGCCTTCGTCGGGCATGACTCAACGCAGGCGGGCTGTTTGCCCGCTTTCAGGTTGGTTCTCCGGCAGAAATCGCACTTATCCGCCGTTTTGCTCACCGGATGGATAAAGCGCACGCGGTAGGGACACGCGGCAATGCAGTACTGGCAGCCGACGCAAAGGTCCGGGTTCACGTCGACAATACCGCTGGCGGCATCGCGGAATGATGCGCCGGTCGGGCAGACGTCAACGCAGGGGGCATGGTCGCAATGCTGGCACGAGTGGCGGAAGAAGCGATATTTCACATCAGGAAACGTCCCCTGCGGCTCGCTGCGAATAATCGTCAGGCGCGATACGCCTTCCGGCACGTTGTTGACTTCCCGACAGGCATCCATGCAGGCCGTGCAGCCGATGCATAATGACTCATCGTGTACCATGCCATAACGCACGCCATTAATATTCAACGTGTTCGCTACAACGCGTCCTGCCATCCCACTGATCGCCGCCAGCGCGCCGACGCGGGTAATAAATTGACGTCGGGTGCAACTCATGGCTGCTCCTTAAGCAACGGAACGGACGCCGGGTTAAAGTGCGGGTTAGTACGCTGATCGCTGTGGCAATCCACGCATATTTTGATCCGCCCTTTCTCGCTTAGCGTCTGCATCGTGTCTTGCTGCGGATGCAGGGAATGGCAACTGGCGCAGGTCACTTTAGTAACATGAACATCGTGCGGCCAGAACGCTTTTTGCAGTTGTTCAGGCAAGTGGCAGGACATACAGACGCTGTTCTGTTGCTCTACCGTATACATCGGGTCGTTAAAACGCATCACATCTTTCACCCCTTCACGGTGGTGAAGCGACGGTTGACCGTGGCAGTTGGTACAGGTTATCGGCAATTTATTGTTCGGGTTGATAGCGCCCGTATGTTTACCGTGCATACCTTCGGTGTCCGGCTTGTGACAGTCCAGACAGGCAGCATCCGGATTACGCTGCTGGGTGACCGTCCAGCGTTGATCCGACTCCTGCGGCGTTGGCGTGGCAGTAATTCCACTCAGGCTCCAGAACAGGCCTGACGCCAGCACCCCAGCAGTTAATAACGAACGTAATACGCTCATATTCACTCCATTACATAATGCCTGATGGCGCGCAGCTTTAAGGCCTACAAGACTTCTGTAGGCCGGATAAAGCGCTTGCGCTGTCATCCGGCAAATTTGTCACATGTGAGGTTATTGGCTTAACAGACCGTTTTTACGCGCCTGATCTTCCCACTGCGGTACGACCGTTTTCAGGAAGTCCTGCTTCTCCGCGTTGATTTGTTGCATATTCAAACCAATCGCTTTCTGCGCCTTCTCTTTCGTCGAAATATCCGGCAGCGGAATTTCATGGGTAATGCCTTTGGTCGCCAGCAGTCGCGCCAGTTTAGTACGGGCATCCGCGGCTTTATCCATCGCACTGCCTAACATCCGTAGACCTTCTTCCGGGGCATGCATATGAATACCGTGTGACGCAATCGCCAGATCCCAACGCCACTGCGCGTGGCGAATATCGTTCAGAATCGGTTTCATTTCCGCGTCTGTCGCCCCCGCATCCCATGCGGCTTTCGCTTCGAAGTGCGCATGTACCAGCTGATCTTCAACCTTGATTTTCAGGTCATGAATCGCCTGTTTACGCTCGGCGACCACTTTTTGCAGGGACGCTTTGTCCTGGGTGTGGCAGTTGGCGCAGGTTTGCGCGAAATTGTCGAACGGGTTGCCGATTTTATGGTCGGTGTAGAGCTTGCCTTCGGCGTTCTGTACTTTCGGCATGTGACAGTCGATACAGGTCACGTTGTTCTTACCGTGAATGCCCGCGCTCCAGGTTTCATATTCCGGGTGCTGCGCTTTGAGCATTGGGGTTTTCGACAGCGAGTTAGTCCAGTCGGAGAAGGCGATGGCGTCGTAGTATTGCTCCATATTTTCGACCTTCATGCCCTCATCCCACGGGAACTTAACGGCTTTGTTTTTACCGTCAAAGTAGTACTCCACGTGGCACTGACCGCAGACCATCGATTGCTGATCAAATCGTCCCGCTTTATCAAACGGTTTGCCGATAGCCTCCATCGCCCGTTCGGCATAGGGGCGCGACAACGTTAACGCTGGCTTCCCTTGGGCGAAATCGTCCGACGCGGTGTTATGACAGTCGGCACAGCCCAAATCGTTGACAATTTCCGGGCCGCCGCGCGCCCATTTGCCATGGAAGTAGCCGTCTTCGCCTTCTTGTTGGATAAGGCGCGCGACATCGGGGCTTTTACAACTCCAGCAGGCCATCGGCAGCGGGCCGTCTTCCGCCGTTTTTGGCGCGCCGGTACGCAGTGTTTCGCGCACGTCAGTTACCGCATACGCGTGGCCGCGTGGTTTGTTGTAATCACGGGAGAAGGGATAGCCCGCCCACAGGATCACCAGACGAGGGTCTTCCGCCAGCGCATCTTCACGGGCAGACTGTTCTGACGTCGCTTTCCATGACTGATATTGGTCGGGGTGTTGAGGCGCGAACATTTCATTTTTCGCTTCAACAGTAACGGTTTTTGCGGATTCAGGCGTTTGCTCAGCGTAAACAGAGGTAATGAAGAAAAAAGGAAATATAAGGCTGAAGAAACGGCGTGCGCGTAGTGTTTTCCTTGCCATAGAGGTCTCATCCAGATTGCGCCATTATCTTTAATGGCGATTTTTTATCGTTTTCCATAACAGCAACCGCACAAATACTGTTATTACATTGCTCTCCTCTATGTGTAACAAATAACCACACTTAAAATGTTGTCTTTAATCAATTGTAAGTGTATGTAAAATACCACTTTAGAGTTAGTAACCTGGACAAAACTCCCTCTCTTTTCTGATTTCCGGACACGGATCACTTTTTTTAAAAATTTCATATAACGTCATGTTATCCCGAAAATTTATCTAATTTTGCGGGACACAATCAAAAAATAGATTGCTGCTTATTTGCACAGTTCCCTTTTTGCGTGATCTGTCGCCCAAATACTAAACAAAACTTATTAAGACCCTACATTTAACGTTTATGCGACATATTATTAACATCCTACAAGGAGAACAACAGCATGAGCCAAACACATAAACACGCCATTCCCGCCAACATTGCGGATCGTTGCCTGATAAATCCAGAGCAGTATGAGACTAAATATAAACAGTCTATTAACGACCCCGATACGTTTTGGGGCGAACAGGGAAAAATTCTCGATTGGATCACGCCGTACCAAAAAGTGAAAAACACCTCCTTTGCGCCAGGCAATGTGTCGATTAAATGGTACGAGGACGGCACGCTGAATCTGGCGGCGAACTGTCTTGACCGCCATTTGCAGGAAAATGGCGATCGCACCGCCATTATCTGGGAAGGCGATGACGCGTCGCAGAGTAAACATATCTCTTATCGCGAACTGCATCGCGATGTCTGCCGTTTCGCGAATACACTGCTGGATCTGGGCATTAAAAAAGGCGATGTTGTAGCGATTTATATGCCGATGGTGCCGGAAGCGGCGGTGGCAATGTTGGCCTGCGCCCGCATCGGTGCGGTGCATTCGGTGATCTTCGGGGGCTTCTCGCCGGAAGCCGTCGCCGGACGCATTATCGACTCCAGCTCGCGGCTGGTGATCACCGCTGACGAAGGTGTACGTGCCGGACGCAGTATCCCGCTGAAAAAGAATGTCGATGACGCGCTGAAAAACCCGAATGTCACTAGCGTTGAGCATGTGATCGTCCTGAAGCGCACTGGCAGCGACATTGACTGGCAAGAAGGCCGCGACCTGTGGTGGCGCGATTTGATTGAAAAAGCCAGCCCTGAGCACCAGCCTGAAGCGATGAATGCCGAAGATCCGCTGTTTATCCTTTATACCTCCGGCTCCACCGGCAAGCCGAAAGGCGTGCTGCACACCACCGGCGGCTATCTGGTCTACGCCGCGACCACCTTTAAGTATGTCTTTGATTATCACCCTGGCGATATTTACTGGTGTACCGCCGATGTGGGTTGGGTGACGGGGCACAGCTATCTGTTGTATGGCCCGCTGGCCTGCGGCGCGACCACCTTAATGTTTGAAGGCGTGCCGAATTGGCCAACGCCCGCTCGCATGTGCCAGGTGGTCGACAAACACCAGGTCAACATTCTCTATACCGCCCCGACGGCCATCCGCGCGCTGATGGCGGAAGGCGATAAAGCCATTGAAGGCACCGACCGTTCTTCACTGCGCATTCTGGGTTCCGTCGGCGAGCCGATCAATCCCGAAGCGTGGGAATGGTACTGGAAGAAGATCGGCAAGGAAAAATGTCCGGTCGTCGACACCTGGTGGCAGACTGAAACAGGCGGTTTTATGATCACGCCGCTACCAGGCGCTATCGAACTGAAAGCCGGTTCCGCCACCCGTCCTTTCTTTGGCGTACAACCTGCGCTGGTGGATAACGAAGGCCATCCGCAAGAAGGCGCGACGGAAGGCAATCTGGTCATCACCGATTCCTGGCCGGGCCAGGCGCGCACTCTGTTCGGCGATCATGAACGTTTTGAGCAGACCTATTTCTCTACCTTTAAGAATATGTATTTCAGCGGCGACGGCGCTCGTCGCGATGAAGACGGCTATTACTGGATCACCGGTCGCGTGGATGACGTGTTAAACGTCTCCGGCCACCGTCTGGGTACGGCGGAAATCGAGTCAGCGCTGGTGGCGCATCCGAAGATCGCCGAAGCGGCGGTGGTGGGTATTCCACACGCTATCAAAGGCCAGGCGATTTACGCTTATGTGACGCTCAACCACGGCGAGGAGCCGTCGCCAGAACTGTACGCGGAGGTGCGCAACTGGGTACGTAAAGAGATTGGCCCGCTGGCGACGCCGGACGTGCTGCACTGGACCGACTCACTGCCAAAAACCCGTTCCGGCAAAATTATGCGCCGCATTTTGCGCAAAATCGCGGCGGGCGATACCAGCAATCTGGGCGATACTTCGACTCTCGCCGATCCTGGCGTGGTGGAGAAACTGCTCGAAGAGAAGCAGGCCATCGCGATGCCGTCATAACCAAAACCGTGAAATGCCCGATGGCGCGCTGCTTATCGGGCCTACAAATCCTATCCCTACCCCTCCCCTGAGCGGGAGGGAAATATAAAAACCCTCCCCCAAAGGATTTCGTGTTACAGGAAGGCGGCAAGCGAGCACATCCCCAGCAGCATAGTTCACTATGTGGCTGGGGCGCGCGAGTGCGGCCAACGCGCCTGTAGCGCGAAAGACGCAGGGGGACCTCTGGAGAGCTCTGTGATGAATGACCAAATTTATCAGCGGATAGAAGACAGTGCGCGTTTCAGGGAATTAGTTGAAAAACGGCAACGGTTTGCCACGATTCTGTCGGTTATCATGCTGGCGGTTTATATCAGCTTTATTTTACTGATCGCCTTCGCGCCTGGCTGGCTGGGCACGCCTCTACATGCGGGAACCAGCGTCACCCGAGGAATTCCCATTGGCGTCGGGGTGATTGTGATTTCTTTTGTGTTGACCGGAATTTATATCTGGCGGGCGAACGGCGAATTCGATCGTCTTAATAACGCCGTACTGCATGAGGTGAAAGCATTATGAAGAGAGTTCTGACGGCGCTTGCCGCCGCACTCCCCTTCGCCGCTCATGCGGCGGATACCATTAGCGGCGCGGTTGAACGCCAGCCCACCAACTGGCAGGCGATTATCATGTTTTTGATTTTCGTCGTGTTTACGCTCGGTATTACCTACTGGGCCTCTAAACGCGTACGTTCCCGTAGCGACTACTACACCGCTGGCGGCAATATCACCGGGTTCCAGAACGGGCTGGCGATTGCCGGCGACTATATGTCCGCCGCGTCATTTCTCGGCATTTCCGCTCTGGTGTTTACCTCCGGTTATGACGGGCTGATCTATTCGCTGGGCTTCCTTGTCGGCTGGCCAATCATCCTGTTTTTGATTGCCGAGCGCCTGCGTAATCTGGGACGTTATACTTTTGCTGACGTTGCCTCTTATCGCCTGAAACAGGGGCCAATCCGTATTCTTTCGGCCTGTGGCTCCCTGGTAGTGGTGGCGCTTTATCTCATCGCCCAAATGGTCGGCGCCGGTAAACTGATTGAACTGCTGTTCGGCCTCAACTATCACATCGCCGTGGTGCTGGTCGGCGTGCTGATGATGATGTACGTGCTGTTCGGCGGGATGCTGGCGACAACGTGGGTGCAAATTATCAAAGCCGTCCTGTTGCTGTTTGGCGCCAGTTTTATGGCCTTTATGGTGATGAAACACGTCGGCTTTAGCTTCAATAATCTGTTTACCGAAGCCATGGCGGTACACCCGAAAGGCACGGCGATTATGAGCCCAGGAGGATTGGTGCAAGATCCGATTTCGGCATTGTCGTTGGGTCTGGGACTGATGTTCGGCACCGCCGGCTTGCCGCATATTCTGATGCGTTTCTTTACGGTCAGCGATGCCCGCGAAGCGCGCAAGAGCGTGTTCTATGCCACCGGTTTTATGGGCTATTTCTACATTCTGACCTTTATTATCGGCTTCGGCGCTATCATGCTGGTGGGGGCAAATCCAGCCTATAAAGATGCCGCGGGCGCGCTGATTGGCGGCAATAACATGGCGGCGGTACATCTGGCCAACGCGGTAGGGGGCAACCTGTTCCTCGGCTTTATTTCGGCAGTGGCGTTTGCCACCATTCTGGCAGTGGTCGCCGGTCTGACGCTGGCGGGCGCATCGGCGGTGTCGCATGACTTGTACGCCAACGTGTTCCGCAAAGGCGCAACCGAACGTGAAGAGCTGAAGGTGTCGAAAATCACCGTCCTGGTGCTGGGCGTGATCGCCATTATCCTCGGCGTCCTGTTTGAAAATCAGAACATCGCCTTTATGGTGGGCCTGGCGTTTGCTATCGCCGCGAGCTGCAACTTCCCCATCATTCTGCTTTCCATGTACTGGTCAAAACTGACCACGCGCGGCGCTATGCTGGGCGGCTGGTTAGGTTTACTGACAGCGGTGGTGCTGATGATTCTTGGCCCTACCATTTGGGTGCAGATCCTCGGCCACGAAAAAGCGATCTTCCCGTATGAGTATCCGGCGCTGTTCTCTATCAGCGTGGCGTTCCTGGGGATCTGGTTTTTCTCGGCCACCGATAACTCGGCAGAAGGCAACCGTGAACGTGAGCAGTTCCGCGCTCAGTTTATCCGCTCCCAAACGGGATTCGGCGTACAACAAGGGCGTGCGCATTAATCTTACCGTTTCCTCCGGCCCTGTGGGTCGGAGGAAAATCAGAACATCACCCTCGCCACCAGCGGGGCTGCCAGCACCATCACCACGCCGGACAGCATCATTACCAGACTGGCGACGACGCCCTCCTGCTGACCAAGTTCATAGGAACGCGCCGTGCCCGCCCCATGTGACGCCGCGCCGAATCCTGCCCCTTTTGCCATGCCTTCCCGGATAGAGAGACGCAAAAATAGCGCGTCGCCGACCGCCATGCCAAACACGCCAGTGACGACCACGAACAGCGCCACCAGATCTGGCTGCCCGCCCAGGGGTTCTGCCGCCGCCAGCGCAAATGGCGTGGTAACGGAACGTACCGCCAGACTACGCTGAATCTCATCCGATAACGTGAACAGACGCGCCAGCCAAACGGAACTGGTGACCGCCACCACCGTCGCCGTCACTACGCCCGCGGTGAGCGACATCCAGTGACGTTTGATAATCGCGAGGTTATCGTACACCGGCACCGCAAAGGCAATGGTCGCCGGGCCGAGCAGCCACAATAGCCAGTGCGATTCACCAATGTAGTTTTGCCAGGAGATATGACCGAACACCAGCATTAACACCAGCAGTGCCGGCGTCAACACTAATGGCATCAACGGCAGTTTGCGAAAACGGCGATACAGGCGCTTATTGGCGAAGTAAATTCCCAGCGTAATCACCAGGCACAGTACGCTTAACTGAACGTTATTCACGGTTTAGCCTACTCATCTCATAGCGATACACTTTATCCACCACCCACGCCGTCGCGCCGAGTACCATTAAGGTACTGATCGCTATCACCGAGAAAATGCGCCAGCCGTCCACCAGTAACAGATGGGCATAGTTCACTACCGCCACGACGGCGGGAACAAAGAATAACAGCATCTCCGCCAGCAGCCAGCGTGCGCCTGCGCGTACCCAGCTAAGCGGAATAATCCGGCAAACGATCAGCGCCAACATAAACACCATGCCGACCAGATTCGCGGGCAACGGCAGGTGCAGCCAGGAGACAAGATATTGGGAAAAAATGAATAAACCTGCATAGAGCAGTACCTGAACCGGTACCTGGAGCCGTTGCACAACGGCAGGCGTAACGCGGCTTATCGCCACAGCCATGAGGGAATGTCCTGAAAAATAATACGGAGCGCCAGTATAGAGAACCTCCGTCACGGGCAGAAATGAATTAAAATCATTGCAGGCATAGTCGGAAGGAATAATCATGGATATCAGAACGCTGCGTTATTTTGTCGAGGTGGTGCGCCAGCAAAGTTTCACCCGCGCAGCGGAGAAGTTATTTGTCACCCAGCCCACCATTAGCAAGATGCTGAAAAATCTTGAAGATGAGCTTAACTGTACGCTACTGATCCGCGACGGACGTAAGTTATTGCTGACCGATACCGGACGCGTGGTGTTTGAACGCGGTCTGGCGATCCTCGCTGAGTTTCGCCAGTTAGAGGCCGAGTTGAGCGATATTAACCATCTCAATAAGGGCGTGCTGCGGCTGGGTATTCCCCCGATGGTCGGCATGTTGATGGCCGGGCCAATCAGTTTGTTTCGACAACGCTACCCAGGCGTTGAACTCAAAATTTCGGAGTTTGGCGGCCTGACGGTACAGCAGGCGGTAATGAATGGCGAGCTGGACGTTGCGATGACCGCGCTCCCGGTGGAAGAAGCGAGCGGGCTAACGACATTATCGCTGTTCAGTCATCCGCTGTGCGTGCTGGTTCCCCGTTCAGGTCAGTGGACAACCTGCGACTCCATCGCGCCTGAAGCTCTGGCGGAGCATCCTCTTCTTATCTATAACGAAGACTTTGCCCTGAGCCGCCAGTTGATGACCTTATTTAGCCAGCATGACGTAAAACCACGGATTGCCGTGCGCAGCGGTCAATGGGATTTTCTCGCCGCTATGGTGCAAGCGGGCGTCGGCATCGCCATTTTGCCGGAACCGATTTGTCAGCGTCTGGATAAGGCCACGCTGCGCTGGCTACCGCTGGAAAGCGATCTCCGCTGGCAGTTGGGCATGATTTGGCGGGAGGGCGTGTATCTGTCGCACAGCGCCCGGGCATGGTTAACCTGTTGCGAAGGGTTTTGGCTGAAACAACCGTAAACCATGGGTTAAAACCCTTGCCGGATGGCGGCGCAAGCACCTTATCCGGCCTACTTGTAGGCCCGGTAAGCATGGCGCCACCGGGCCACAAGGACTACTGATTTTCTATCAGTAGCGCTTCCATCAAATCCAGGTCGTGCAGCAGCTTTTGCAATGTTTCATTGCTGATTTCTCGCGTGGCGCGCAGATGATACAACTCGGCGCGTTCGGAACGCAGCGCCGCCAGACGGAAACGTCGCTCCAGGTTTTCTTCCTGTATGGAGCTTTCGACATCGTTTCGCCCATCGGCACGGCGACGCAAGTTACCAATGACACGCGAGCTTACTTCAGTAAGCAACTGATTATCGATGTTTTCTTCGGTATCCGCCGCCAGACGCTCTTCCATTTTCTGAATGGCAACAATCGCCACTTCCGCCGTCGCCGCGCGGGCGATACGCTCCTCTTTCAACTGTTGCGCATGATCGGCGACTTCCAGATGTTGCAACAGCAGCGGCAGCATGATCACGCCGACAAACAACGAGAACAGAATGACGCCAGCCGCCAGGAATACCAGTTCATAACGCGCCGGAAATCCGCTGCCATCCGGCAAAAGTAACGGTATAGAGAGCACACCAGCCAGGGTGATCGCCCCACGAACGCCAGCGAAGGAGGCAATCAGAATTTCACGCGACGTCCAGCTGGCGAACTCCATCGGTTTCTTCTTCAAAAAGCGCAGGCTGAACTTTTTCATGGTCCACAGCCAGCCGAAGCGAACCAGCATCAATGCCGCATAAATCAGCACGATATCGGTAAAGAGCATCCAGGTTTCGACATTCGGGTCAGCTTCCGCCGCCGCCAGCGAAGATTCCAGAATCCCCGGCAGTTGCAGTCCCAACAGCAGAAAGACCATACCGTTAAAGACAAATTCCAGCATCGCCCAGGTACTGTTCGCGCGCAAACGCATTGCCAGCGGCGCGCGGCGCATTACGCCAGAACGGGTGATGGTCATCCCGGCGGCAACCGCGGCCAGGATGCCTGAGACGCCAATATGTTCGGCAATCAGGTAAGACGCGAAGGGCAGCAGAAACAGCAGGACGATTTGCGTCGCGGGTTCATCGCCGCCCCAGCGGCTCAAAAAACGCAGCGAGCGGCCATACAGCCAACTGACCACAAAACCCGCCAGAATACCGCCGATAGCGACCTTAAAAAATTCCAGCGTCGCGCCGCCGACGGTAAAGACCATCGTCCCCATCGCCACCGCGACGGCGAATTTCAGCGATACCAGACCGGAGGCGTCGTTCATTAACGCCTCTCCCTGCAGAATGCCCATGATTTTTTTCGGGATGCGCCCCTCGCCCACAATTCCGGAGAGCGCTACCGCATCGGTCGGCGACAGCACGGCGGCCAGCGCAAAGGCGGGGATCAGCGGAATGCCGGGCACCAGCCAATAAATCAGGAAGCCGATTCCCACAACCGTTACCAGGACCAGCGCCAGCGCCAGCCCGAAAATCTCTCGTCCATGCTCAAGAAATTCACGGGTCGGCGTCTTCCAGCCATCCGCAAACAGCAGCGGCGGAATAAACAGCACCAGGAAGAGTTCCGGGTCGAATTCCACATGCAAACCAAACGTCGGCCACGCCAACAGCGCGCCAACGGCGATCTGCATAAGGGGTAAAGGAAGCTGGAAGGGTAATACACGCGTAAATACCCCCGACAGCGAGACCACAAGGGTCATGATGAGTATTGTGAAGAAAATTTCCATGCGTTCCCTGTTTGCGATGTTTTTTATGATGGAGAAAGGCATCATGCCTCGGTTTCACCTTCTTCAGATTAACGCAAAAGGTAACGTGATGTGTCCTGAAAATGAAAACGGGCGACCAACGCCGCCCGTTTTTCAGAATGAAGGCAGAACTAGATAGCCCAGCCGCCGGCATAAAAAGCGACCAGCGCGACCGCAATGACGACAGTTCCGATATTCAGCTTACGCCATTCACCGGAAACCAGACGCCCGACGACCAGCGTGGCAAAGCCGATCATAATCCCGGTGACAATGTTACAGGTCAGTACAATAAATACAGCCGTTACCAGCCCCGCCATCGCATCGACGAAATCAGCAAAATCGATTTTCGCCACGTTACTCAGCATCAGCAGACCGACATACATGAGCGCCGGGGCGGTTGCGTAGACGGGAACGAGATAAGAGAGCGGCGAAAGAAACAGGATCAGCAAAAACAGCACGCCCACGGTAATCGCCGTCAGGCCCGTTTTACCACCCGCCGCCGTACCGGCCGCAGACTCGATATACACCGCGGCTGGCGCCGCCCCGACCAGGCCGGAGAAAACGCTACTCAGGGAGTCGGTGGTTAGCGCTTTACCGCCATCGATAATTTGTCCGTCTTTGTCCAGCAGATTAGCCTGCCCTGCGACCGCACGGATCGTTCCGGTCGCATCAAACACCGCCGTCATCACCAGCGCCAGTACGCTTGGCAGAACGACAGGGTTTAACGCGCCCATAATATCCAGGCTGCCGATCAGCGAGTTGCCGTTTTCATCGCTCAACGAAGGCATAGCGAAAATGCCGGAAAAATGGACGTTAGGATCGAAGAGCAAACCCACAATAGAAATGCCAATAATGGTCAACAGAATGCCGCCGGGGACTTTCAGCTTTTCCAGACCGAGAATAACAGCCAGCCCTACAAGCGACATAATCACCGGGAAGGTGTCGAAATCGCCCAGCGCGACCGGCAGGCCATCCAGCGGGTTTTTAATGACCAGGCCGACGCCGTTGGCGGCAATCAGCAACAAAAACAGGCCAATACCGATACCGGTTCCGTGGGCCACGCCCTGTGGCAAGTTACGCAAAATCCAGCTACGAATGCCGGTGGCGGAGATAACGGTAAACAGTACGCCCATCAGGAATACGGCGCCAAGCGCGACCGGGACGCTAATATGCTGCCCCAGGACTAGGCTAAACGCGGTAAACGCCGTCAACGAGATAGCGCAACCGATAGCCAGCGGCAGATTCGCCCAAAGCCCCATAACGATAGAGCCGACGCCTGCGACCAGGCAGGTCGCTACAAAGACGGCGGCAGGCGGGAATCCGGCTTTACCCAGCATCCCTGGCACCACGATGACGGAGTAAACCATCGCGAGAAACGTGGTTAAGCCAGCAACGACTTCCTGGCGAACGGTGCTCCCGCGTTGTGAAATTTTAAACCAGGCGTCGAGTGAACCGCCGGTACGCGCTGAAGGCGTAGACATAGAAAACATCCCCTGAGAATTTATTATTCGTCGGTATACGTGGGAGGTAATCCACTAACAGCGCAACGTTATCTCCTTGTGCTACATTTACGACAACCGGGGCGCCGCAAAAAAGCAAACGTTTAGCTCCACGTATACAAAACGGGTGGCAAAAAAAAGCAAACGATTATCCAGCGATCATCAACGCTTTTTCAACTGAACTTTGCCGCTTTTTATGCTTTTCTGCTTAATATGCTCAATAAATCGCCAGACGATGCGCAAACGTTATCGTCCCTGCGCAATCCAGCAACAATTTTTCGCATCGCTGTTAGCAAATACGTTGCGCAATCTGCTCACAAAAACGCCATTATCCGCCGGGAATGGTAAACGGACCGCCCTGCTGAATCGCTCGCTGCCAGGCTGGACGCATTTCTACCCGCGCTTTCCATGCGTTGATATGGTCGAGATGAGCGATTCCGCCTCGGGCAAGCAGCGCAAATAGCGGGAAGCTCATCTGGATATCCGCCATACTTAACTGCTCTCCGGCAAACCAGGGGTGATTTGCCAGATGCCCGTCAATAAAGCGCGCATGGGTTTCCAGTTGCGGATTGAGGTACGCTTTTTGCGCGCCCTTACCGATAACGCCGCCCAACGTTCGCAGGCCCAATGGGACCGGCGGTTTACCCAGAGAGGTAAAGAGCAGTCTCATCAATAGCAAGGGCATGAGCGAACCTTCAGCGTAATGTAGCCAGAATCGATAGTGTTGTTTCCCCTGCGCATCCGCAGGTTTAAAGCGTCCGATACTGTCGTAAGTGTCCTGCAAATATTCCAGGATGGCGCCCGATTCCGCAATAACCATACCGTGATCTTCGATAACCGGAGACTTGCCCAGCGGATGCACTTTTTTCAATGCCGGCGGCGCCAGCATGGTCTTTTCACGCTGGTAACGCACAATCTGGTAAGGCAACGCCAGCTCTTCCAGCGCCCAGAGGATGCGCTGCGAACGAGACTGATTTAAATGGTGCACCGTCAGCATGGCTGTCTCCTGTAAGGTATGCCAACTAACTATAGAAAATTATGGCAGTTGCCGTAAAAATTTCGGCTAAAAAATCAGCATTTCGCTGGCGAACAGGGCGTCGTCGCTTACACTTACAGTATCAACACAAACCGGAACCTCCACCACGTGCTCGATATGAGGGGTGTTGACGTCGGGGGAAACCCTCCTGTAATCAGCGGGATAGAGCGAAAGACAAAGACCGGAAACAAACTAAAGCGCCCTTAGCGGCGCTTTAGTTTTAGGTGAACTCAGCCCGATGGCCGAGTGCATGTTAATCATCTTCAAGCAGCCGGGCACCCGTCCCGTGTTCGCCAAGCCTGTCGCCTGGATTTCGCAGCGGACAGTCGCTACGCGATAAACAGCCGCAGCCGATACAACCGTCCAGCTCATCGCGCAACGCCACCAGCGTATGAATACGTCGGTCTAACTCTTCGCGCCACTGCGAGGAGAGCTGCTTCCACTCTTTCGCGCTTAACGTATGTCCTTCCGGCAAGATACCAAACGCGTCGCCGATAGTTGCCAGCGGGATGCCGATACGCTGGGCGATCTTGATAATCGCGACATAACGCAACACGTCACGCTTGTATCGCCGTTGGTTACCGCTATTACGGATACTGGTAATTAGCCCTTTGCTTTCATAGAAGTGCAGGGCGGACACAGCAACACCGCTACGTTTCGCAACTTCCCCCGGCGTCAGTAAGGCTTTTAAACGGGGAGATTTTTTTTCCATAAATCGCTTTACCTCAAGTTAACTTGAGGAATTATACTCGCCCGCAGACAAAACGACGAATCGAATACTGTTTAAGAGGCAACAATATGTCGCATCAGCAGATAATTCAGACCCTTATCGAATGGATTGATGAACATATCGACCAACCGCTAAACATTGATGTGGTGGCAAAAAAATCGGGCTACTCCAAGTGGTATTTACAGCGGATGTTTCGTACGGTAACGCATCAAACATTAGGCGAGTATATTCGCCAGCGCCGTCTCCTGTTGGCGGCTGTTGAGCTACGAACGACCGAGCGCCCGATTTTTGATATCGCGATGGACCTGGGCTATGTATCGCAGCAAACCTTCTCGCGTGTATTCCGCCGCGAGTTCGATCGCACTCCCAGCGATTACCGTCACCGCCTGTAGGGCGTCTGCCCGCGTATCGTCAGAGGCGCGGGCGTTTGTTGTAGCCAGGCGATGAATTCCTGCGGTGGCAACGCCTTCGCAAAGTGCCATCCCTGACAATACTGAACGCCGCGTTTTAGCAACCAGCTAACCTGTTCAGCCGTTTCAACCCCCTCCGCAATGATTTTTAGCCGCAAACTTTGCGCCATTTCAATAATATGTTCCACAATCAAATGGCTGGCGCTATTAGTGGTTAGCGTGTCGACAAAAGATTTATCAATTTTTAAAAGGTCGACATTTAATGAGTACAGGTTATGCAAGTTCGAATAGCCGGTACCAAAGTCATCAATTGCCACCTCGTATCCCGCCTGGCGAAACGCCTGAATAATCGGCGTCATTTTAGGCACATCAATAAATCCGCGCTCGGTCACTTCAACCTTTATCTGTTGCGCAAGCACTGAATGCTGACGCGTTTTTTCATGAATCATCACAATTAGTCGGGAAGAGAGAAAATCGGCGGCAGAGAGATTGATAGAGACATAAAGATGCGGGTGCGCGGCCAGAAAACCACCTAAATCATTAAATACCTCTTCGACGACATAATCGGTGATCTGCTCAATCATCCCCTCTTTTTCCGCCAGCGGAATAAATTCGCACGGGCTCATCACCGGACCGTGATAGCCCGGCCAACGCAATAGCGCTTCGGCACCTACACATGTCCCGTTTCGGATATCAATGATCGGCTGATAATGAAGGCAAAGCTGGTGCCTGGTAATGGCCCGTTGCAGCAATCGACGCGGTGAGTAATATGCCTGCCGGGATCGTGACCACATAAATAAGACGATAATGCTACAGATGATCCCTAACGGTAGCGTTAACGTAAGCTGATGAAAGAGGTTCTGGTAAAAGCGTTGCTTTGAGGTTGACACAATCGCGGCAACCGGTCGTTTTGCTGATTTAACCAGAGTATAGAAACGCTCACCCTGTTGGAACACAGGTTCACTCCGTCGTACCAAAGGTAATAGCTGATCAGCCTGCGCCTGTTCACTCAGGGAGAAAAAGGTGTTGGTCACCGTATCATACATTCCCCAGGCCAACGCCGGATCGTCTGACATCACCTCGCTATAAGATAAGGGATTGATAACCGCGACGTAGTTTCCCCGCTGCATATATGTCATTTTATAACCGTTGAAAAAAGGCGTATCACGATAGTAATAAATAGCGATGTCAGGCTTTCGTTTATAGTCAGCGCGGGGAATAAAATAAGGACTTGTTGGCGTCATAACCGTAGAGCATAGAAAACGCTGGCCCTTAGCATAAATCAACTCATTAATGTACAAACGACCGCGGATAATATTCAGCATTCGCTGTTGATGGGCTGGCGTACAGGCTTGCCCCTGATATTGTTCAGCGGCATCGCGGGCTAAATCTGCTTGCAGGATAACCCGCTCCGTTTTATCTAATACCAACTGCGCAAATGAATGTAACTGATTTCTGGTTTCAGAGACTGCCCGGATATGAGCAAACCAGATCGCCAGCAATACAGGAAGTAACACCACAATGATCGTTCCGAGAAATCTCAACACCTTGCGTCGTGTGCTTTGACTCATTTTCAGCCTATTTCCCTGCATTATTTGTGACTATTGTTGGCAAAATAAGACGTGAACCAAACGGAGGTTTACGGTGCATGAATTTATCAATATTAGCAACAGACTTTTACCGATCAACATTTACCATTAATAACTACGCGCAATCTCTCTCGCATACCTGGCAGGACGCTAAATATTTTTGACAATATCAGATTTATACTCAAGTAAACGATGGGGTATACATCTTTACTCCTTTCTTTTGATAAATAACTTGATATTTTTATCAGGTCTGAATTTCACGAAAAAAAAATAAAAGAGTAGTAATAATACATCTTTGCTTTCCGGCAGTTTCTCTACGGACGCGTAGAAGTCACACAAAAAACACGGTTATAAAACGCACAAAAAATACATTGCCGATCTGGCGAACAAGCTGGTTTTTGTGATATAGTTCACAAAAACAATGAAATAGAAACAATGTTTCATTCGATGTTGATGTGACGTCCGTCGATAGCCAGAATATCCCATGCTTCCCGGGAGCAACGCCGCGCTGTCCTGGACAAAGGTCTATTCAGAGGAAATGTTTCATGGCTGCCATAACCACTGGTGTCGTTCTTCTCCGTTGGCAACTGCTGAGCGCCGTGCTCATGTTTTTAGCCAGCACGCTCAATATCCGTTTCCGTAAATCAGATTATATTGGTCTGGCGGTGATCAGTAGCGGTCTGGGCGTGGTATCCGCCTGCTGGTTTGCCACCGGCTTACTCGGTATTACCATGATGGATCTCGCTGCGATCTGGCATAACATTGAAGCCGTGATGGCCGAAACGATGAGCCAGACCCCGCCAGAATGGCCGATGGTGCTGACCTGATACGCTATCGCTGCCGCTGAAGCCGCCCACCGGTTATCTCAACGCGGAATCGCGCGCCAGGGGTAGCCTTACGAACCATCACGTCCCTCGCATTGCCGTTGATGAGGGCCGCCAGGTGTGGTTATCCAAAAATGGCAAGTGGAATAGCCCTAACAGAATCGAGCTAAACTTATTGAAGACATTGCCGACTTGTTAAATGACAAAAAAGACCCGTTTGTGCAACGGGTCTTTTTTATTAAGCAGTACCACCTGATAACAGCGACAAGCGCTGCTTATTTTACATTAATAATTTATCCGGAGAACAATCACGGATTATTTTTCCACCTTTCATTACCAGAACCCGGTCAAAATACTTTATCAGATATCGACGATGCGTCACCATGATCAACGTTTTCCCATGAATAAACTCATCTAAGTTATCAAAAATTTGCTTCTCGGTATTCTCATCCAGATTTGATGTTGGTTCATCCCATAAAAAGACGCTGGCGTTACTGCTCAGACTACGTGCTAATAATAACTGCTGCTGCTGTCCGGATGACAGGTTTTTAGCCATAAAATTCACCGGAAACTTCAGCCCCATAGGATGTTGCAAGATAAAACCACAGTTCGCCAGATGAAGCGCCTTGAGTACCCGGCCCCTGTCGTTTTGCGGTTTTAACGCGAAATTACTTTCAATGGTTCCGGTGAATAAAACATCATGTGTCGTCACCACACTTAAATGCTGAGAAAAAAAGTTCTGCGATAAATGTCCTAAGTTATATCCATCATATAAAATGGCACCGTCTGTTGGCGAAAGGTAGCCAGATAGCATTCCCAGTAATGAGCTTTTTCCTGCTCCGCATTCGCCTACCACCGCGACACGTTGCCCCGCAGGTATGTCTATAGACAGTCGGTTAATAATCATCGGAGATTGAGCATCATACTGATAACTCACACCCCGAATAGAAATATCGCCATTGCACTTTGATATTGACTGTAATGCCGGTGTTTTTTCTGCCTGATCTTCATCAAAAAAAGAAAGCAGATCCTTACCGGTTTTTTCTGCTGATAAAATAGAGATTAATGTAGAAGAAAAATTCGAAATGATCCCGGAGATACGACCAGAGACAATGACAGATGAAACAATTGCGCCAGTGGTAACATCCCCCTTAATTACCATAAAAAAGGCTATTACCATAATAGTTATTTGGGTAATAGATGACATACTCCCCAATATAGATTGATAGATAAGATTTAATTTCCTTATCTTCAGGTTAAGATACGACTGTTCATTTGATGTGTTGACCCAATCAAAAAGTAAACCTTGATTATTTAAGGTATGGATCATTTTAATAGATAAGAAAACTTCTGAGATAAAAATATTCCTGTTCTTCTGTCCTTCTTTTTGTTTGTTCATTAACTCATTAGTATAATGGTGGTTAACGAGGGAAATAATAATAGAGACGATAAACATGGTAACAGGTACAATAACGACCAGACCTAAATTTACATATATAACAATGAGAAATATAATAAATATTGGAATATCGGCTATACGTTGAAAGATCGAGTTTAATAAAACGGGTTTAATTTTCTGAAACTCATTCCATAGCACAAATGCTGATGACATGGATCTGCCATTTTTCTTTTTACTATACAGGACCGCTTCAAGAAAGGCGATATCAATATCGACGTCATCCTGCCTTGCTGTGATAGACTGATAAATATCTTTCGAAGTACGAAGGATAAACTCAAAAACAATAAATACAGCAACAATTATAGCCACGCCAAATAAAGATGAAACCGAAGCACTTGGAACAAGCTTATCATAGAACAGATTACTAAATACTGGGATAGTTAACGCAAAAATTGCCATAAAAAGAGATGAAAAGAAGTATTTAGTATAAAAAATCTTGTTCATCGATAAAGAGTTTTTTATGATATTTTTTACTCTTATACTATCAACAACTTTATTTAAAGGTAGTATACTAAATGCAGATAACTCTTTTAAATATTCTTCTTCAATTTCAACATAACAGAGTTCACCGCGCGCGTTTACCAACTTTATTTTTTGCCCGCCACTCACACACACCATCCACTTCATTCCTGGTGTTAATAGTAAAATCGGCATAGGCTCATTTAGTAAATCTTCACCATTATTAAATAATATATCCTGTAGAGAAAGCCCTAACGACAAAAAGAAATTCTTCATTTGTATAGAGTCGTCAGTGTTATTTCTGTCGTACTTTTTAAATCTTAAATTTATATCATCCTCTTTGATGTCAATTTTTATGTTGAATTTTTTAGACACTATAGATAATGCCGTTTCCGCACTTAAATAATAAGGTTCTAGTTTTTTATCCATAAGTAAACCCCCTCACCCAAAGGTGAGGGGTCTCCGTTATTATGCGTGTTCTTCTTGATTATCTACAGGTAGCGTAACTTCATTAACGGCGAAAACATCAATAGCGCCGTTATTGTTGTGCCCTACAGAACTCGTGGAAGGGGAATCATTAATATCATCCTCGGTCTTTCCTCTTGCATTCATTGCGTTCACAATATCCGCCGAGGAGTGATCGACTGAGAATGTTTTCTCCTTAATCAGGAAATCATCGTCCTTATCAATGAATTTCACGTCCATAGTATATTCACCATCTTCCAAAGATAGCGGAACTTCGAATATTGCTTTCTGGTTAGTTATCGGCAGAGTAAACTCTTCTCCTTCAAACATAACACTGACATTAACAATATTCTCAGGTACTGATATTTCAAAAGAAGGTGTCTGACTAATTGAACGATCTATTTCATCCCCAGAGTCAGCGTTTAACAATGTAATACTATAGGCTGTCTCCTTCACCACGCTTTCTTCCGCCGCAGACGGCACTGTACGAAGATGCGTAGCGCTTTCGGCATTCACTGTTTCAGACTCCGGTGGAGTAACCGCTGTTGGCGTGGCGTCATCGATCGCATCGTCATGCTGGCTATCCGCTGTTACCGTCACCGTTGAGTCAACCGTCACCTCCAGCGAAGCAGATTGCAGTGAGTTCCCCGCGCGATCCACCACCGTCACGCTCAGCGTGTAGGTACCATCATTCCAGGCGGCTGGCGGCGTGAATGTCCAGCCATCCGCGTCTTGCGTCGCCTGATAGATGTCTGTCACGCCATTATGCGTCACGTTTACGGTCACCCCGGTCACATCAGCATCAATATGCTGCAGCGTAAACTTAGGCTGGGTGTGATTGTGATTCGTCACGTTATCGCTGTCTGAAGCGCCATTGTCTTCACCTGCTGCCAGCGCAATCTCCGGCACGGTCAGCGTACTGTCGATCGTAACGGTAATGGGTAACGAGTTTTTCTGATTACCCGCGGCATCGCTTGCGATTACCGATATCGTGTAGGAACCATCAGCTAACGGTGTACCTGGCGTAAAGAACCAAACGCCATCGGCATTTTTTTCAGCATTATATACGGTCCCATTGATATCGACCTGAACGACCACAACATCGCTTTCCAGATTCCCGATAATAAAGGTAGGCTGATTATCTCGCGTAATATTATCGCCCACCGTACCACTGTCTGAGTCTGGAGATAATGAAATAACAGGAGTCTCTTTCATGATATCGAGAGGGACATCATCACTCCGGTTACCAATCGCATCCACACTCGTAATGGTAAACTTCCCTTCCGATGGATACGGGATCGCCATACTCCATTTACCATTATCAGGAACGGTTAACGTATAAGTATTCCCATTACTATCGGTTATTATTAGCTGAGATTTGGCTTCCGCCGTCCCCTGCATAATAATTAGATCGTTGACAATATCTGAATAAGTTACGACCGGAGCGTTTGGCGGCGTTCGATCAATAAATATTTCATGTACCTCTTCCTTACGGTTGCCTGCGTTATCCTCAATACTCAAAGTGATATCGTATTTCCCTTCCGGAAGTTGATCGGTCGATAACTCCCACTGCCCATTAGCCGCAACGACAGCGGTTGCCAGCGTGACCCCTGCCACGATTAATGATACCGTAGCGCCAATTTCCCCCATACCTCTCATGGTAATAGTAGAGCTATTACTCCACCAGTCCGTTTTCGATGATGATTTATTGTCATCAAGCTCGCTGGTAAATACCTGGATATGCGTATCGACCCAAATGGAATACTTTTCCTGATTTACGTTACCAGCACGGTCCGTAGATTTAACAGTGATATCCAGCTGGCCTTCTGTGAAATAAAGCGGGTTCACCGGCATCTGCCAGTGGCCTTTGTCATTAACCCAAACTTCCCCCACATTTAAGCCATTAATGATGATTTCTATTTTGCTATTGGGCTCGGCACTGCCACTAAACAATAAGTTACGTGTCGTGTCCGTTATATATATTTTGCCATCACTACCGGTCATCTCTGCTAACGTTTGTCCGCCGATAGAATCAATGGCGACAGGCGTCGTATTAAAGGTATCGATAGTAAAGTTTAGCGTTTTCGAGGTAGCCGTGTTGCCTGCTTTATCGGTGATAACATAATAAATGCTATGGGAACCATCGCCCAACGGTGACTCAGGTCGATAAACTTGATTTCTGTCCGTCACCGTGATCGTATCGACTAGCACTCCATCAATGAAAATCTGAACACTCTGGTTCATTTCTCCAAAAATACTAAACGCAGGCCGGGTTTGACTCGTTATACTATCATTACTGAAAATACCGTTATCAGAACCTGCTATCATAACAGGATTATCGATAAACGTACTGGTATCTACCGTGACGAGTAAGCGAGGCGATTCTGCCGTATTACCTGCCGGGTCTTCGGCAACCACTCGGATAGAATATTCACCATCTTTTAACGCATTATCAAACTGATAGGACCAGGTTCCATCTTCAAGCACAAGCACATTTGCCACGATCTTTTCATCCACATAAATATGGATTGTGGCTCCCGCTTCTGCGGTGCCAACTAACACAGGCTTGTTGTGACTAGTAATCAGATCGTCAAGTGAACCAGAGTTGCTCGCATCTTCAAGGTTGAGCGTTGGGAAGTCGGTTGATGAATCGACATCCACGCTATAATCCTTGCTCACTTCAGTGTTGCCAGCAACGTCAGTAATGCTGAAATGAATATTAAACGTACCATCATCTTGCAGCAGTATCGGCGCGCGCCATGTGCCATCAGCCTCAACCATAACAACGTTGACTAATTTACCATCGACAAAGATGCTGACCTGAGAACCTGCCTCCCCGACACCTGAGACTGACAACGCCCGGTTATTAGAGAGGGCCGGTAATGAATCTTCATCAATGTCAAAGACAGCAATTTGAGAATCGATTGTCACGGTTGTAATCGCAGACTCAACCCGGTTACCAGCAGTATCCGTAGCAACAAATTGCACCTGATACTCGCCGTCGGCGCTATTTGCCGGCATGGTATAGCTAATATTACCTGACGAACTCGCCTCTACTGTGCCTTGTAACACACCATTAATATAAACCTGTACCGTCGCGCCGGGATCGGTCATGGCAACCAGTACCGGAGACTTATTATTGGTAATCAGATCATATTTATCACCGCTATTAGTATCCCGACTTAATGAAATATCGCTGATTTCAATCTGCGTATCATGTTCTATCAGGATATCTTTTTGTTGGCTGTTGCCCGCTTTATCTTCCGATACCACGACAAAGGCATTACTACCTTCACGCAGATCTAATTCTGCGCTCCATCGACCATCATTGCCTACCACCAGGGTAGCAATAACCACCCCCTGCGGATTCCTGATGGTTAAAGTACTTCCGGCTTCGGCAGTACCATCGATGGTGACATGAGATTTATTGGTGATCCAGTCGCCAACTTTGCCACTGTCATCAGCTTCGCGTAATACCACGGTTAACGGCGAAATTACCGTATCCAGTATCACATTCTGCGGACCAAACTCTCTGATATTGCCGGCAACATCTTCAACTTTAAACGTTAATACATAATTACCGTCATTACCCAAAGCAGGTAATACTACGCCCCAGTGTCCTGCGCCTGTCGTATAAGCAATCGCTTTTTCAACGCCATTCACAAAGATAGTGATTTTGCTGTTTGGCTCACTGGTGCCGCCAATCTCCGGCGTCACCGTATTGATATATCCGCCCTCATGCATTCCAGATATATTCCATACCAGTTCAGCAACCTCGGTATCGATAGTGACATCAACGGCGGTGGAACGCAGTTCGCTATTATCGCGAGGGTTGACGATACCCACCTGGACGACATAATGGCCATCTTTCATTTCCGATAACTGGAAAGTATATCGACCCGCTGTATCCGCTGTCGCCTCGCCGACCTTCACGCCATCCACATAAATACTCACAATCGCATTAGGTAACGTGTTCCCAACCAGGGTCGGCGTTTTATTATTCGTGGTAAAGTCTCCTAAGGCACCACTATCGCTCTCCTCGCTGAGCTTTATGGTTGGAGGCGTGACATCAATAACAGGTATTACGACAGGAAAGTCGACCTGCGACGATTCATTACCCGCTTTATCTTTGGCAACAATGCTCACAACATAGGAGCCTGGCGCTAATACTGATGGCGGCGTCCAACTCCATTCGCCATTCGCATTGGCGTTTGCCGAGCCGACCACTTTCCCATCCCACTGAATCATAATCGTCGAGAACGCTTCGGCTAGCCCTTTGAACTCAGGACGCAGGCTGGTTGCTTCATACTGATCATCAATAGATGGATCCGAAAGGCGAATGGTAGGATCGATCGTAACCGTATCGATAGTGAATCTTTCCTGCGTTTGCGCAGTATTTCCCGCGACATCTGTTGCGACGACGTTGATGGTATACATGCCATCCGGCAGTATATTCGGCGTCACACTCCAGTTGCCATCGGCGCCAACCGTAATCGTGTGTTTTAGAACCTCCCGACCTGACTTATCGTCAACAATGGTAATCACCAGTTTCGCATTAGGCTCCGCAGTACCTTCGAATTTGGGATTTTGCTTATTCGTAAGGTTATCGCTATTGGAGCTGCCGGTATCAGACGCTGGCTCCATTCTGACACTGACGCTTGTCGTGGTATCAATGGTAAAGGGCAGCTTAGTTTCAGAAGTATTTCCGGCAATATCTCTGAAGACAACAACGGCTTCATATACGCCATCGTTTAACGCAACGGGAACCTGAAATTCCCAGAGGTTATTGCCATTTGCCGTAACCGGATAAGAAACGCCGTTAATTCTGATTACAACAGTATCAATATCGGCGGGTACATTGCCAATAACGAAACGTGGTTTAGTGACACTCGTAATATTATCAACAGCGCTTTCGCCAGTATCATCCGCATCCAGCAAATCAATACTGGGATCAGAAACAATAGTGTCTATTGTGAATGATACCTCTTTGCTAATTTTATTACCTGCGATATCTTCAGCCACTATTTCTATTTTGTAAGTTCCATCCACTAACGGTGTATCAGGGGTAAACAGCCATTTATTACCTGCCCCCTGAGTCAGTGTGCTGGATTTCCCGTTTAAAATTACCGTCACGCTCTGCAGCGGTTCTCTGGCTGAAATTTCAAAACGTGGAGAGGTAATATTCGTAATACCATCCGTAGAATCCTTTCCGGCGTCGTCCAGCATCACGACGCTCAGGCCGTCAATCTGCGTATCCACGGTGAAGCCCAGCGTGGAATTTGCCGTATTTCCTGCCCGATCCGTCGCCTGGACATGGAGAGTATAATGACCATCAGGCAATGCGCTACCTGCAGTAAATTCCCACTGCCCGGCCGCATTTTTACTGATAGGCGTCCAGTTTACGCCATCGAAAGAAACCAGCACCGATGTCACATCATCAGGCGTTGCAATTTCAAAAGAGGGACGGGTAGCATTGGTGACATTATCGTGATCGTTGACGCCGCTATCTGTTGTTAACGTAACACTGTCAATCTGAACCTGCGTGTCGATTTCAATCTGCAGTTCGGCCGATGTTTTGGTATTACCAGCAATATCCGTTACGGTAACAGAGATCGTATGCTGACCGTCAGACAGCGGTTGATCCGGCGTAAAGGTTAAATTCCCCCCTGTGTTTTCAATGGTGTAATCCCGACCATCAATATGAACCACAATGTGTGATACATCATTATCGACATTACCGATAATAAACACCGGTTTGTTAATCCTGGTAAGATTATCATTAGTATCATCACCAGTATCATGGGTGGGATCGAGTACAATTGTCGGCTCTCGCAGAGTCGTATCAATCGTAAACTGCAGCGTTTCTTGCGCAACGTTGCCGGCGATATCAGTCACATCAACCAAGAGAGTGTGTTTCCCATCAGGTAATGCCGAACCGACATTAAATATCCAGCGGCCATCCCCTCCTTTTGTGAGTTCAATCCAATTAGCGGCGTTATCGATTTTAACGCGCACATGGGTAATATCATCAGCGGTAACAATACTAAACTGCGGCTTGTCGACTTTGGTAATGTTATCTACATCGCTATCACCGCTATCTGTAACCAACGTGACGCTTTCAATTTCAGCCGTCGTATCTATCACAACAGGTAATGGTTTCGATGTCGCGGTATTTCCGGCCTTATCTTCAACCGTAACGGTAATATTATAAGAACCATCCGGAATGGCATTGCCTGGTGTAAATTGCCAACCAGCCCCAACCTTAGTCGCGTTATAATCATGACCATCAATCGTCACCACGACTTTAATAACATCGGGGTCAACATTACCAATCGTAAAGGTGGGTCGTGAAATATTAGTAATATTATCGGCGGTATTCGCTCCGGTATCTTGTCCTGCGTCTAAAGCAATAGTCGGAACCTGTATATTAGTATCGATATTAAATACTAAATCTTTATTCGCAATATTACCTGCCTGATCCGTGGCCTCTACGCGAAGGGTATATGTGCCGTCAACCAGAGTATTCGGGCTGTCAAAAATCCACTGTCCGTCGGCATTTTTGCGTATCACATTCCAGTTAGCGCCACCATCCAGGGTTACGCGTACCTGGATGACATCACCGGGAACGTCAATTCTGAATGACGGTTTGGCAACATTCGTTAATTGATCATTCTGCACGCCAGTATCATTAAGCAATACGATATTGTTAATGGTTGTCGTGGTATCAATACGCACCTCAAACGGCGCAGATTCTTTTACATTCCCCGCCAGATCTTCCACCACAACGGCTAACTGATATGAGCCATCAGCCCAGCTCGCAGAAGGCGTAAAGCGCCATTGACCATTGGTGAATACCGCCGCTTCCTCGTGCGTTTTACCGTTGTAAGTTACTTTGACCATCACGCGCGTAACGTCAGAATCAACCTGGCGTATGTCGAACACAGGCCGATCGTGATTGGTGAGGCGATCGCCAACAGTACCACTATCTTCGCCAGCTGCCAGTTCAATCACCGGCGTAGTCAACGTACCGTCTATCGTCACCTTTAAAGGCGCGGATGTTTGCTGGTTGCCTGCCACATCTGTTACCGTCACGGTGAATGTGTAGCTACCGTCCGCCAAAGCAGAATCTGGTCGATAGCGCCAGCCGTCGGCTGATTCGGTGAGTACCACCGTTTTAAACGTACCGTTATGCTCAATACTCAATTCCACGTGTCGAACATCTTTATCGATACTCCCCAACACAAATATCGGCTGAGTGACGCTGGTCAGATTATCGTTCTTATTCTGTCCGGTATCCTGATCGGGCGCCAGCTCAATGGTTGGCGTCAACAACGTGATGTCGATAGTGAAATCGAGCGTCCCCGTCATCTTATTACCCGCACCGTCAGTCACTTCCACGATCAGGGTATGCTGTCCCTCTGGCATATCCGTCGGCCAGGTGTAATCCCAAATGCCAGCCGTCGAACTCTTGATTGCAGTAACCCAAGTCGTGCCGCCGTCAATACTCAGAAGAACCTTTTCCACATCATCCGGTACCGAGATCTGGAACTGCGGACGCACATGTTTTGTGACATTATCGCCAGGGACGCCGCTATCGTTGACTAATTCAATATGATCAATGGCTATTTGCGTATCCACTGTCACCGTCAGCGGCGTAGACGGACGCGTATTTCCCGCCCGATCCTCCACTGTCACCGTCAGCGTATAATCACCGTCGCCCCACGGCGCTGGCGGTGTAAAGCTCCATCCTCCAGCCCCCTGTGTCGCAGTAAACGAGGTTGTCGTTCCATTATGCGTGACGCTGACTGTAACGTTGATAACATCCGAATCGATATTCTGCAGAATAAAGGTCGGTCGGGTGCGATTGGTCATATCATCGCCAGGCGTACCGGTATCATCCGTACTATCCAGCGCAATGGTCGGCGTCGACAACCGGGTGTCGATGAAAAATTCAAGCGTTTGCGTCGCCGTATTGCCCGCTCTGTCGGTGACCATGACGGTTAGGATGTGTTTTCCATCGCCCATATCCGTTGGCCAGGTATAGCCCCAGACGCCTTCGATACCCTGCGCCGCGCTCACCCAGTTTGCGCCGCCATCAATGCTCAGTTGCACAGAATTCACATCCGCCGGCACCGTGATCTCAAACTGCGGACGGGTGCTGTTAGTTAGATTGTCATCCGGCACGCCATGATCATTGACCAATGTAATATCAGTAATGCTGGTTTGCGTATCTACCGTCACTATCAGCGGCGTGGACTGACGAACGTTTCCTGCGTTATCCGTTACCTCTACCGTCAGTGTATAGCTACCGTCCGCCCAGTCAGCATCTGGCGTAAAGCGCCACTGTCCTCCAACTTGGGTTAGTGTCACTTCCTGGCTATTGCCGCCCTGTGTGATCCGCAAAATGACCGATTGCGCATCGGAGTCAATATTGCCAATGGTAAAGCCCGGTCTTTTGACGCTCGTAATATGATCGCCAATGGCACCTGTATCGTCCCTGCTATCCATAGTGATGGTAGGCGTTGACAGCCGGGTATCAATGGTAAAATCGAGCGTCTGCGTCGTCTTATTTCCCGCCTTATCGGTCGCTTCTACCGTCAGGGTATGTAGCCCGTCGGTCACATCTTTCGGCCAGGTGTAATCCCAGATCCCTGCCGTGCCCTGTGTTGCACGAACCCACGTATTACCGCCGTCGATACTCAGACGTACCTCGTTGACATCCCCTGGCACCGTGACACGGAAGTGTGGACGAACGTCATTGGTCAGGTTGTCGCCGGGAATACCGTTATCATTAACCAGTTCAATAGCATCAATGGTGATTTGGGTATCAACCGTGACCGTCAGCGGCGCCGAGTATTTTACGTTACCCGCTTCATCCTCCACCCTCACCGTCAGCGTATAGTCGCCATCTGCCCATGTGCCGGTCGGTGTCACGCTCCAGATGCCGGTCGCGCCTTTGGTGGCCGTCAGCACTTCTTTCGTGCTGCCATGCTGCACCTCAACCGTGACATACCGCGCGTCTGCGTCAATATTACCCAGTAAAAACGTCGGCTTATTCGCGTTGGTCAGGTTATCGCCTTTTGTTCCGCTGTCGTCCGTGCTGTCCAGCACGATAGTCGGTTCTGACAGTAGGGTATCGATGATGAAGTCCAGTTTCTGCGTCGTCTGGTTTCCCGCCTTGTCGGTCGCCTCCACTGTCAGGGTATGTTTCCCCTCTCCCACATCAGCCAGCCAGGTATAATCCCAGACGCCCGGCGTCGCGCTCTGGGTAGCGTTGAACCATGTCTTGCCGCCGTCAATGCTCAGGCGCACCTCGTTAACATCCGTCGGTACCTTCACCTGGAACTGCGGACGCACGTTATTAGTCAGATTATCGTCGGGAATACCGCTGTCATTGACCAGTTCAATGTTATTAATGGCGATTTGCGTGTCCACCGTCACCGTCAGCGATGCCGAATGGCTGGTGTTCCCCGCTTTATCTTCGACTGACACACTCAGGGTATAATCGCCCGCCCCCCATGATGTCGGCGGCGTAAAGGTCCATCCGCCTACACCTTTCGTGGCGTCAAATGTGGTGGTGACGCCGCCATGCTCCACGCTGACCGTAACGCGAACGGCATCATCATCAATATGTTGCAGGTTAAATGTCGGCTGGGTGCGATTAGTCATGTTATCGCCCTGGATGCCGGTGTCGTCCGCGCTATCCAGTACGATGACCGGCGTCGACAGCGTGGTATCAATAGTGAAGTGGAGTGTCTCCGTTACCGTATTACCCGCATTGTCAGTCGCTTTCACATTCAGCGTATAGTCGCCATCCGGCACGGTGCCCGGCCAGGTATAATTCCAGACGCCCGGCGTCGCGCTCTGTGTCGCCTTAACCCAGGTCACGCCACCGTCAATGCTCAGACTGACTTCGTTAACGTCCCCCGGTACCGTCACGCGGAACTGCGGATGGGCGTCGTTAGTCATATTGTCGCCGGGAATACCGTTATCATTAACCAGTTCAATAGCATCAATGGTGATTTGGGTATCAACAGTGACCGTCAGCGACGCTGAGTGTTTTTCGTTCCCCGCCTCATCTTCCACCCTCACCGTCAGCGTATAGTCGCCATCTGCCCATGTGCCGGTCGGTGTTACGCTCCAGTTGCCGGTCGCGTCTTTGGTGGCCGTCAGCACTTCTTTCGTGCCGCCATGCTGCACCTCAACCGTGACATACCGCGCGTCTGCGTCAATATTGCCCAGTAAAAACGTCGGCTTATTTACGTTGGTCAGGTTATCGCCTTTTGTTCCGCTGTCGTCCGTGTTGTCCAGCACGATAGTCGGTTCTGACAGTAGGGTATCGATGATGAAGTCCAGTTGCTGCGTCGTTTTGTTTCCCGCCTTGTCGGTCGCCTCCACTGTCAGGGTATGCTTACCCTCTCCCACATCAGCCAGCCAGGTATAATCCCAGACGCCCGGCGTCGCGCTCTGGGTAGCGTTGAACCACGTCTTGCCGCCGTCAATGCTCAGGCGCACCACGTTGACATCCGTCGGTACCGTCACCTGGAAGTGCGGGCGCGCTTCATTGGTCAGATTATCGTCGGGAATACCGCTGTCATTGACCAGTTCAATATGGTCAATGGCGATTTGCGTATCGATGGTGACCGTCAACGGCGCTGAGTGGCGAATATTACCCGCCTCATCTTTCACCGTTACCGTCAGCGTATAGTCGCCATCAGTCCACGCGCTGCCGGGTACAAAACGCCACTGCCCGTTAGTCTGCGTCAGCTCCACCTCCTCGCTGTGACCATCGCGCATCACCTGCACGACGACCTGAGTCACGTCAGAATCAATACCTCCGATAATAAAACCCGGCGTTTTAACGTTAGTCTTATTATCGTTGGCGGTGCCGCTATCATCTGCGCTATCCAGCGTGATGGTCGGTGTCGACAATGTGGTATCAATGATAAAATTGAGCGTTTCCGTCGCCGTGTTGCCTGCAACATCGGTTGCTTTCACTGTCAGGGTATACGTATTTTCGACCAGATCTGTCGGCCATATATACTCCCAAACGCCGTCAGACGTCAGCGTTGCGTTAACCCAGTTGATGCCGCCATCAAGACTCAGTTGCACAGAGTTCACGTCCGTCGGTACCGTAATATGAAACTGTGGACGTGCTTCATTGGTCAGGTTATCCCCGACAATACCCGTGTCATTAAGAAGCTCAATGCGATCAATAGACGTTTGCGTATCGATAGTCACCGTCAGCGGCGCAGAATAATTTGTATTACCCGCCTTATCTTCTACCTTTACCGTCAACGTATAGTCGCCATCGGTCCAGGCTGCGCCCGGCGTAAAGCGCCACACACCGCCGTTCTTAATCAACTCTATCTGTTGGTTCTTACCATCATGCGCCACCGTCACCACCACTTTGGTCACGTCGGCGTCGATATTACCGAGGGTAAAGCCTGGCATCTTAACGTTGGTGATGTTATCGCCAGCGGCGCTGTCATCCGCACTGTCCAGGGTAATCGTCGGTTCTGACAGCATGGTATCGATGATGAAGTCCAGTTTCTGCGTCGTTTTGTTTCCCGCCTTGTCGGACGCTTCCACCATCAGGGTGTGAGGGCCGTTAGCCACATTCGTCAGCCAGGTATAATCCCAAACGCCCGGCGTCGCGCTCTGCGTGGCGTCAAACCACGTTTTGCCGCCATCAATACTCAGTCTTACACCGTTAACATCCGCCGGTACTGTCACCTGAAAGTGCGGGCGCGCTTCATTGGTCAGATTATCGCCGGGGATACCGCTGTCGTTAACCAGTTCAATACGGTCAATGGCGATATGCGTGTCCACTGTCACCGTCAACGGCGCGGACTGCTTCACATTTCCGGCCCTATCTTCTACCTTCACCGTCAGGATATAGTCGCCGTCCGCCCAGTCGCTGGTCGGCGCAAAGCGCCACTGTCCGCCGGTCTGAACCAGTGGCACCTCCTGTTTAATGCCATTGTGCATTACCTCCACTGTTACCCGGCTGACATCGGTATCAATATTGTTGAGGGTAAAGCCCGGCGTTTTAACATTGGTGATATTATCGCCCGCGATGCCGCTGTCATCTGCGCTGTCCAGCGAGAGGGTCGGCACAGACAGAGTGGTATCGATGGTGAAATCGAGCGTCTGTGTTGTCTTATTTCCCGCCTCATCGGTCGCTTCTACCGTCAGGGTATAGCCTCCGTCGGCCACATCATCCGGCCAGATATAATCCCAGACGCCCGGCGTCGCGTTCTGGGTAGCGTTGAACCACGTCTTGCCGCCGTCAATGCTCAGGCGCACCACGTTGACATCCGTCGGTACCGTCACCTGGAAGTGCGGACGCACGTTATTAGTCAGATTATCGTTGGGAATACCGCTGTCATTGACCAGTTCAATGTTATTAATGGCGATTTGCGTGTCCACCGTCACCGTCAGCGATGCAGAATGGCTGGTGTTCCCCGCTTTATCTTCGACTGACACACTCAGGGTATAATCACCATCCGCCCATGATGTCGGCGGCGTAAAGGTCCATCCGCCTGTGCCTTTCGTGGCGTCAAATGTGGTGGTGACGCCGCCATGCTCCACGCTGACCGTAACGCGAACGGCATCATCATCAATATGCTGCAGGGCAAATGTCGGCTGGGTGCTATTCGTCATGTTATCGCCCTGGACACCGGTATCGTCCGCGCTATTCAGTACGATGACCGGCACTGACAGCGTGGTATCCACCGCGAAATCGATGGTCTTCGTCACTGTATTGCCTGCTTTATCAGTCGCTTCCACCGTTAGCGTGTATTGACCATCTGCCAGGTCTGTCGGCCAGATATACTCCCAGCTTCCTGCCACGCCCGGAGTTGCCTGAACCCACGAATTACCACCGTCAATGCTCAGACGGACTTCATTGACATCGGTCGGTACCGTCACACGAAAGTGGGGACGGTCGTCGTTGGTCATATTATCGCCTTTCACGCCGCTATCGTTGACCAGTTCCACCCCATCAATGGCGATTTGGGTATCGATAACGACCGTCAGCGGTGCTGAGTAGTTGGTATTTCCTGCCTTATCTTCTACTTTCACCGTTAACGTGTAGCTGCCATCCGCCCACGTATTCCCTGGTGTAAATAACCAACTACCATTGAGGTGAGAAAGTTCGATCTCTTCGCTCACGCCATTGTGCATCACCTGTACGACGACCCGATGCGCATCGGCATCAACACCGGAAATAGCAAAACCTGGCTTATTGATGTTGGTCAGGTTATCGCCTGTAACCCCCGTATCATCCTTAGAAAGCAGGGAAATCACCGGCGTTGATACTGTGGTATCGATAGTAAAATCGAATACCGCGCTGTTCGCTTTATTACCCGCAATGTCCTCAACCTTGACATAAACCTGATGCAAGCCTTCCGTTAAATCTGAAGTAAAGGTATAGGCCCATGAACCATCAGGTTGTTGCGTGGCAACACCGATCTGCGTATCAGACGCGGCATCCCATACCTGAACACTGATAATGTCCGGATCAATATCTTTTAGGTGCAAGGTAGGTTTAACGATATTCGTTAAATTATCATCTGAAATTCCCGAATCTGAATCCGGGCTCAATGAAACTATCGGTATTGAAATAGCAGTATCGACGCTAATTAAGAAAGGATCCGAATGGGCAATGTTGCCAGCGATATCTTCAACTGAAGCGGTTATTCTATGATCGCCATCAACCAAACCTTGATCGGCTTTCAGGGTATACTCCCATCTGCCATCTTTATTTGTTCTGACCTCAGCGATCAGTGCGCCATCAATATAGAGTTTAACCGTTGAATAGGGTGCAGCGGTTCCTGTCAGTGCAGGATTCTTTTCATTAATAATATGGTCTGTATTATCAACCCCCGTATCGTTGACCAACTCTATTGTTGGTTTTTGCGTTTGCGTTACGATTTGGAAATTATACGCTGATGAGGAGGCAGTATTACCGGCAATATCTTCTACTTTTACCGTTACGTCATGCGAGCCATCGGATAACGCTGTGGTAAATTGAAAATTCCATACACCATCATCGCCAGCAATAGCCTCACCACTTAACACACCGTCAACATAGATGGAAACCTTAGCATTAGCTTCAGCCATCCCGGTAAACAACGGCGTATTAATTTTAGTAATCATATCGCCTTTAACGCCAGAATCAGCGCTATCATGCAACATAACAGTAGGGATCGGCGTAAAGCTATCAATGGTAAGCTGATAATCTACAGATGACGTTCTTCCTAAAGGATCGATGGATTCAACCGTAATCTTATAAACATTGTCAGACAGATTTCGGGAAATATCAAAATTCCAGTTACCGTCTGCATCCGCAGTCGTCACGCCTATCGTTTTACCATCAATAAGGATATTTACGGTAGCAAACCTATCCGCTGTTCCCAGTAACGTCAGAGCATTATGTTTATTGGTAATCCAGTCGCCTTTTGCACCGGAATCATCACTGGCATCGAGTTCCGCTTTTGGAGGTACAACTTCAGTTTGAATAGTAAAAGAATATTTAACAGTAGAGGATTTATTACCGGCGGCATCCTGAGAAATGATTTCAATATCATAGGCACCCTGAAGAAATTTATTACTAAACTGATAATTCCAGGTCCCGTTTGAGTCAACCTCAATGCTGTCATATAATTTACCATCTCGCATCAATAAGATGGTAGACTTTGGCTCTGCCGTACCGACTAAAGCCGGTAAATCATTCCCTGATAAAATTATACCATTCGGTAAAACAACAAAATCCTCCAAAGAAACTGTCGGAGGTACAGGGGCAACAGTATCGATAATGTAACTAAAGGAAAAATCCTTTTTGTTGCCAGCGACATCTTCAACAGTGAACGTAAGATTGTTAACCCCTTCCACTGAGTCGGAAGTGAAATTGAACGTCCATTCGCCCTTGTCATTCGCTTTAAAAATAACCTCTTCGCCAGTCTCACTATTTATGACACTGATAATAGCATTTGGCTCAGTTTTACCTGTAAAGGTTGGGCGAGTATTGTTAGTAACGTTATCTCCAACAATACCGCTATCATCAGTAGTTTCAATCTCAGCGCTGAAATAGCTGATACGGGTATCAATAGTAAAAGGCAGATTTGCCGTCGCTGAGGTATGCCCGGCAATATCAGTAGCTGTTGCTGTTATATTGTATTCGCCATCCTTGAGCGGCGTAGTAAGCGTATAGCTCCATGTCCCATCTTTAGCAACAATGACCTCACCAAGATGTTTAAGTCCAAGATAAATAGAGACTGTAGAACCGGGTTCCGCCACACCAATAAATGTTGGCAGGGTGCTATTTGTAATGCTGTCATTTTTAATGCCGGAATCACTACTATCATCCAGCTCAATCGTCGGCTTTTCCGGAGCAATGGTGTCGGTTATGATACTATCCGTCGTTTCGTTTTTATTACCTGCTTTATCTACGGCAACGACTTTTATACTATTTTCGCCCTCAGATAATTCATTATCTTTAAATTCATAACTCCAGTTTCCATCTTTATCGACATCAACGCTGGCAACCAGTTTATTATCTACATAAATGTCAACCTTGGCATTCTCTTCCGCCGTACCAACAATTGAAGGCGTCAAGGTCGGCGTTAAGCCCTTATGACCAGACACACTACTTTCAGGCGAAAGTTCAAATGTTGGCTTATCGGTAACGGAATCGATAGTAATGACAAGTTTGGCGCTACCGCTCCCATCAGCAGTCTTGGCCTCTGCCTCCAGATTGTATGTTCCATCAGTCAATGTTTCAGGCGCAGTGAAGGTGAAGTTACCCAAACTATCCGCTACAGCCTGACCGACAGCAATACCATTAATTTTAATAATGACCGTGGCATTGGGAGCAGTGCTACCTACAAACTGAGGTTTGGTAAAATTAGTTATACTATCATCTTTGCTACCGCTGTTACTCTCGGCCGCAAGCGCTAATGTGACTTTAAGCGGCTCTTTAACAGACTCGGCATCGAGCTTATTTTCCTCATTTTTACTGCTATTACTTTTGCCAGTGCTGGTATTTTTATTAATAGGTTGAGGAAGAACTTTTTCAGCATCGTTCTGTTTAGAAGCCTGCGTTGCTTTAGCCTGTGTATTTTGCTGGGAAGCATCGCTTTGCTGAGCCAGATTGTCTTTTGCTACATTGTCAGCCAAAAAGTTCTGCAGCATTTCTTCAATTTGCTTTGACGAGTTCTGTACTTCAAACGCTTCATTGAGCGCTTTTTCTGCAGCCTCCTTAGCTTTCTCAGCTTCTTCCTTCGCCTTATCAGCTTCTTTCTTTGCGTTTTCAGCCTCGTCAAGCTGCTTTTTTAATTCCTCTTCTTCCTTCTTATTTCGTCGTTTGCCATTACCTTTCTTTTCTACCTGAGCAGAATCAACCAATGAGCTGTCAATTCTCTCTAGTTGAATATCTTTTAAATCTACGCTGCCCAGAATTTTAGCGCCGGTAATAGTCTTATCTTTAAATTTAACAGCGAGGTTATTGCCTTTGATACTTGAATAAAGAGCGCCATTGACAATGATCACTGACCCATGCGGCGTCGTAATGTTCATGTCTGGCCCGGAAAGAGAAACTTTTGCGCCTTTGGCATTACCCAAAGAAGATAAATCAATTACAGAATTTTGATCGGCAAAAAACTTTTGTATGCTTTTATTTCCCATAATATTATATTCACTCTCAAGGTGTATCTAATCGTTTAGTATTAACGGGTTCTGAAAAGGCTTTGTCCACGCCTTTCATCAAGGGAGATAACAGGTATTCCATAATGCTGTGTTTTCCGGTAATTACACTGGCGTCAACAGTCATACCTGGTTTTAACCACCGTAAATCATCTTCATTAACATCGAATGCAATAATTACTTTATAATAACGCTGAATTGTTCCTCCGGTATTTTCCTCATAGGAATCAGGGCTAATATTATCGATAGTCGCATTATACGATTTTATCTTTGGTTGGATAATTGACTGGACATCCAGCTTAACGGCTTCATCTACATATATTTGGTCACGGTATTTGGGTAGTATTTTCACATCGGCCAGCATAGTCCTTACTTTTGGTTTTATTTCAAAAAGTAAGTCCGCCGCCTGAATCACACCACCATGAGTAGTGGCACTTTTATTGATTTTATAAATTACACCGTCAACCGGTGAATAGATATCCTCCTCATTTATCTGCTTCTCTATTACTTTTAATGTAGAGTTAACAACCTCAAGTTCCTGAAGATTTTTAGAAATTATTTTAGATAAAGATAGTCGCAATTCATTATTAAGCGCCTCAATATCATTAACAACCAGCTCAATATCATCTTTTTTTAAAGTGATACTACTTTCAATATCATTAATTTCAGACTTAACTTTTATATACGCCTGTTTCTTGTTAAGAAAATTGGTATATGGGCTAATTCCTTTTTTTACCAGTGGGGAAAGAATATTTATTTCTTCGGCAAGCAATGCGAGTTCTTTTTCTTTCGAACTCAGCTTCTCTTGTAATCCGCTAATCTCAGAATCAAGAGAGGTTTTTTTTAACTCTTTAGCTCTTATCTGACTATGCACTAATTCAATATTCGCTTTTACCTCTTTATTACTTAAAGAACGGGTGCCATCCAGGGTAATCAATCCACTCTCATTTTCTTTATCAAGAATGAAAGATATTTCGTTAACATCTTTATCCAGATACCCTTTTTGAGTTCTATACCTTTGATATTCTTTTTGCAGATCAAGGTTAACGACCTTTGCAAGGAGTTCTCCTTTTTTTACAGTATCACCCTCGGCTACATAAATATCTTGTATCGTCCCTCCTTTAGAAAGAGATATTAACTGAGCATTATCTTTAGTGGTGATAACGCCCTGACCATGAACCACTGAATTAATTTCTATAAAGTAGGTAAGGATAATAATTAAGATCGTCAAAGAAATAATTATCATCATGAGATGATCGCTTTGTCTTCTATTCATTTCATTACATTTAACTCACTTTCAGTATTTCCTTTTAAATAATCCATTAAATGAAAAATCAATGAGAGTTGCTGTAACTTTAAAATATACAGGCTATATTTGCTGTCGATCATGCTTACATATGCCTGAAATGCTTCATTACGGCTTGAAATTAAATCAAGCAAACTTTTTTGCCCTAACTGAAACTCCTGCTCATATAATTCAGTAAGCTGTAACGCGTTTGTATGTGAACGTTCCGCCACTGAGTAAGTCTCTTTTGCAGCGGCGTATCTTGAAAGTTGTGAATCAATGTTATAACGCGTTTTAATCAAAAAATCGTCAATTTGCAGCTTAGCCTGCGAGTAACTTGCCACCATTTTTCTTTCCTGGGCTGAATTTCTGAACCCATTAAAAATGTTGAAACTGACATTGATACCTGTTTTAAATTCATCTTCATAATCACTTTTTTTGGCACTACCGCTTGGATTATTCTGTACATAGCTGGACACGAGATCTACAGTCGGAAAATAGGATGATTTTGCGGCATTAATATCTTCGGTCGCGGCTTTTCGGGTATTGACAAGCATCTTATAGTCATCGTTGTATTTCATCACCATGTCCATAAGTTTTTCAGGACTTTCGACAAAGATATATTTTTTGAAGAGGTTGAATTTTTCATCGCTTTGAATCTGATCTGGTGATAAATTCAGACCAGTCATATTCTGCATTTTATACATTTCATCATCCAACATCGACTGATACATAATGCTTCTGGTATTTAATGCATCGATAGATACTTGTACTTTACGCATATCAGATTGCATAGCTACACCGGAAGATACCAGCAGCGAAAAAGTTTCCAGCATCTTTTTATAAAACTCTTTCTCCAGATTTACGCCATCAATCATTTCACGATATTTACTGATGTTGTAATAGGTTGTCACAACCTCCTGAGACACTATATTCTTTGTTTTCTCATAGTCAGTTTTACTATTATCTCTTTCGTATTCAGACTTCCTGATATTAGCCCCCCTCACTCCAAAATCCGTTATTCGGTATGATAAAGACACCTTATTTTCAACGTTTCTCTCGGTACCTGATGACTCTTTCCTGTTATTATTAAGGCCAGATGTTAGATCCAGAGTAGGATAAAGTGCTGCCCGTGAAAGATCTAAGTCACTGTTTTTCTTTTCAGTCTCATAATATGAAACAGCAACAGAGGGCTGATGCGTTAATGCGGCATTAACTAAATCTCTTAGAGGAATGACCGGAAGCTCGCTAGCGTATGTGCTTTGTGTAATAAAAGCAGTCGTCAGAAAAAACATCTTAATCTTCATTTTTTTCCTCCTTGTTTAACAAACGTTGCTTTACTATTTCCTGATGCATAGATGTTATTTTTTCCATTAATGGCATATAGGTATCACGGTAGCTAACCATTTCAGCACTAATCTCTTTAGTATTGGCAATAATCTTTTTATCAGTAGCCGATAGATCGGATAGCGCTAAATGAACATTATTCATATCCTCATCCATTTCTTTTCTCAGCCCATCGAGAGTATGAGAAATATCGGCACTGCCAGCGGCAATATCGTTTATGGTCTTACCATGTGAAAGAGATTCCTGATAACATTTATCAACTGATGTCATTATTGAATCATTCTTTTTATCTATAATATTTTGTATTGTACTCATTGCCTCCAGTCGTGCATTATTATCAGCAAGCAGGATATTACCTTCAGATAAACGAGAGGTAATTGTTATTACACCGTCAGATAATTTTTTGAGATTTTCGTTACTGCTTACCAGATAACCATCAATCAGCGTAGAAATTTGTTCCAGTTTTGCTGAGTTATCCAATAGTCGGTTTTGCAAAGTGACAAAGCTATCTGATAGCATCTCTCGTTTCTTTTCTTCATCCTGCGTCCGTAAGTTTTCAACTGTCAGGTAGTTATCAAAAAACGCTTTAAACAACTCTTTAAATTCTACAAGCGTCTCTGATTCAACCCGCAGGCTTCGCTGTTTATTATTGGATCTGTTGCTTATGATTTTTAATTTTTTGATTTCCGTAGAAACAAGGGAATAGGAGCTGCGAACAAAAACACTTTGTGAGGTCAGGAGTATGGCGCAAACAACACCATAGATAGAAGATACAAATGCGGTATTCATCCCTTTCAATGGTTCAGAAAGCGACGCTACCATTGTCACGATCATATTGAGTGTATTACTTGCATTATCACCGCCAACATCTGATGGCGAGCTCAATAAGTTCCCGATTGAACCAATCGTAATAGACAGACCCGCAAACGTCCCCAACAGGCCAACAAGCGTCGACACATTGCTACAGCTCATAATAAATGACAATCGTTGATTACGGGCGGTAGACACATTGTCATCTAATTCCATCAGTAAATTGAAATCACACTGTTTGGGCTCCCCGGCAAACAAAACCTGATTGAGGTTAGAAAGAATGCTATTTTTTCTACTGGCGTCCTGAGCTATTAATATGTCTTTTGCTGAAATATTTTTAAGAATAGTGAATAATGCACACAAAGAACCTGTAATATAAATGGCAATAATGACTCCATTGTAAATTGCAGAAACCATGAAGTTATCAAAAACATACTCTCTTATACCGGGAAAAGATAAAGCGAAAAAAGGGAGTATGGCAAGGAAAAAACAGACAAACAAATAGCGGTAATGATTTATATATTTCACTCTGACACCTTTTTATTAATAGTCGTGATAATAGCTTTACTCGTTGTACTTGATGCTGCGGAGTTAACACTCATGTCAATAACTACATCAGGATATATTTTCTTAATCTCTTTCATCAAAATAATTCCCCGTTCATATCCCAGTCGTAGAGAGTCAGAGAAAGAGATGTCTGCCTGAGGAATAACCATTTCTATCAATAAATTACTATTGATTTTGTCTTCTAACCAAGCCTTTATTTTATGGGTGTCCTCTTCTGAAAAGCTTCTCAGCCTGCCATGATACGTAATAACAAGCTCATTTTTTGTAGATGTTATATCAATTTTCTGACCATCGGCGATATCGTATACTCCAACCTCCTTACCTGACATTGTAGTCATTCCGTCCGACACATCTTGAGTATTCACTTCCTTATTAACTATTTCATTAGGATTTGAATTGTCATTGGCTCCGCTATTTTGAGCAGTAGATTTAGTCTTATTCTCTATATTTGCTTTATAAACTTTAATTGAGTTGTCATACATAATAATCATATTATTAAGTGCAAACACCAACATAAGAAATATAAAAATGCACAATACCGTAGAGAATGTATCAACAAAACTAGGCCACGGATTACTTTCGTCTTCCATGTTGTCTCCTGATATTACATTGTGAATAAAATGTTTTTGTGGATTAGAAAGGATAAAGGATGCTCAACTTATTCAGAAAGTGAACGCTACCGCCCTTGGCTTCCTGCTACCAATACGCTTTATAGATTTCAGTTTTCTTACATCTCGTAATCAGAAAAATAAAAACAACGACGCTATTTTTATGCGCCCACAACAAAGATGAGTGCTTTAATTAAAAACACTCTTCATTTTTTTAATTAGGTAGACATCAATTATTGCACTAACTATATCTTCCCCAATAATAGGTATCGCATAAGCTCTCAGCTCATAAATAAAAAATAGTCATCAGCAAATTAAAACCACCCGCCGATAAATAGATTTGTTAGCTAATCATTGAAACTCTAAATCATTTTAAGGACATATTTCTTTTTAATACGCGTTATAACCATACGTATTTAATAAATTTGCCTCCAGAGGATAAAATGAATTTTCACAATTAAAACATAGGGTCATAGGGACTTCAATATAACTTAAATCATTGAAAATATAATAAGTGGGGAGTAAAAAATCAGAATTGCGTAAAAAAACACACAAATAAAACCATTTTTTATATAAAGCCAGCTATAAGTAACAATTTTATCTTCAGCAATTAAAAATAAAGCAAGATACACATATCATATTTGAGCTCATCACAAGCTAAAGCAAACATTTAATTAACTATTGATAATACCGACCCTTCTCTAACGTTATTTTATAATATCTTTTTGTTGTCAAAAAATGGCTATAAATTATATATTTTGCAGATGAGTTTTCTCTTTCATATTTAAGACAATCCGGGTTATTGCAGTACATTTATGAACTTCGGCTGGATAATGATGTGCCGAGGCGAGTCGGCCAGAGGCGATAAGCGACATTTTTCCGTAAGATATGCGCTTCTCTTTTTTGAAAGGGATACAAAGACAATAATACCAGGTAAGAAAATGCCTGGTTTACACCAGGCATTTCAGCAGACGAGAACTATAGCGATAATGCAAATAACGCTTTGAATTTTTTACCAAAAATCAGAACGGAATGTCGTCGTCAAAATCCATTGGCGGTTCGTTAGACGGCGCTGGCGCGGATTGCTGTGGACGCGACTGCGCGCCGCCGCTGAACTGGTTGCCGCCCTGCGGCTGCTGAGGTTGTTGCGGTTGACCCCACCCCCCCTGCTGCTGACCGCCTGCCGGTGCGCCGCCGCCCTGGCGACCACCCAGCATCTGCATTACGCCGCCGATCTGCGGAACGTTAATTTCAGTCGTATAGCGTTCCTGGCCACTCTGATCGGTCCACTTGCGGGTACGCAATTGACCTTCGATATACACCTGAGAACCTTTACGCAGATATTCGCCGGCCACTTCCGCCAGTTTGCCGAACATCACCACCCGGTGCCATTCAGTCTGCTCTTTCATTTCGCCGGTCTGCTTATCGCGCCAGGATTCAGAAGTAGCCAGCGTTAAGTTGGCGACAGCGCCGCCACTCGGCATATAGCGTACTTCCGGGTCCTGGCCCAGATTACCAACGAGAATCACCTTGTTTACGCCTCTGCTGGCCATAATTGAGTCTCCTGAATACGTTTCATAAATAGTGTAAACGCGTGAGTGTACCATTTCCACGTAGCATTTTAATAGCTGCGATGCAGGTTCCAGGTCACTCGCGCGAACCTCATATTGTTGCATACTTTAGCTGAAGATGCATTCCAATACTGTATATTCAAACAGGTTAAATTGTGTCATAATTAGCCGTTTCTGCCGTTTGTCCTTCAAACAAACCAGGCATCCGAGTCTCTACCGGGAAAGGTGAATGGATAAGATCGAAGTTCGGGGCGCCCGCACCCATAATCTCAAAAATATTAACCTCGTCATCCCCCGCGACAAACTGATTGTCGTGACCGGGCTTTCGGGTTCAGGCAAATCCTCACTGGCTTTCGACACTCTGTATGCCGAAGGGCAGCGTCGTTACGTTGAATCGCTCTCCGCTTACGCGCGGCAGTTTTTGTCGCTCATGGAAAAACCGGATGTCGACCATATTGAGGGGCTATCGCCCGCGATCTCAATTGAACAGAAATCGACATCGCACAACCCGCGCTCTACGGTGGGTACTATTACCGAGATCCACGACTACCTGCGCCTGCTGTTTGCCCGCGTAGGCGAGCCGCGTTGTCCGGATCATGACGTGCCGCTGGCGGCGCAAACCGTTAGCCAGATGGTCGATAACGTGCTGTCGCAGCCGGAAGGCAAACGTCTGATGCTGCTGGCGCCGATTATTAAAGAGCGTAAAGGCGAACACACCAAAACGCTGGAAAATCTGGCAAGCCAGGGTTACATTCGCGCCCGTATTGACGGCGAAGTCTGCGATCTCTCCGATCCGCCGAAGCTGGAACTGCAAAAGAAACATACCATTGAGGTGGTGATCGATCGCTTCAAAGTTCGTAACGATCTTTCCCAACGCCTGGCGGAGTCGTTCGAAACGGCGCTGGAATTATCCGGCGGCACGGCGGTTGTTGCCGATATGGACGATGAGAAAGCGGAGGAGCTTCTGTTCTCCGCCAATTTTGCCTGTCCGATTTGCGGCTACAGTATGCGCGAGCTGGAACCGCGTCTGTTCTCATTCAACAACCCGGCAGGCGCCTGCCCGACCTGTGACGGGCTCGGCGTTCAGCAATATTTCGATCCGGACCGCGTGATCCAGAATCCCGACCTGTCGCTGGCAGGCGGCGCGATTCGTGGTTGGGATCGTCGCAATTTTTACTACTTTCAAATGCTCAAGTCGCTGGCGGAACACTATAAGTTCGACGTGGATGCGCCGTGGGCAAGCCTCAGCGCCAACGTACATAAAGTCGTGCTGTACGGTTCCGGCAAAGAGAACATTGAATTTAAATATATGAACGATCGCGGCGATACTTCCGTGCGCCGCCATCCGTTCGAAGGCGTGCTGCATAATATGGAGCGCCGTTATAAAGAGACGGAATCCAGCGCGGTGCGCGAAGAGCTAGCGAAATTCATCAGTAATCGCCCCTGCGCCAGCTGTGAAGGAACGCGACTGAATCGCGAAGCGCGCCATGTATTTGTGGAAAATACGCCGCTGCCTGCTATTTCCGATATGAGCATTGGCCATGCGATGGATTTTTTCACTAATCTCAAGCTTTCCGGGCAACGGGCGAAAATCGCCGAAAAAGTGCTAAAAGAGATCGGCGATCGCCTCAAGTTTCTGGTGAACGTCGGCCTGAACTATCTCACGCTCTCCCGCTCGGCAGAGACGCTTTCCGGCGGCGAAGCCCAGCGTATTCGTCTGGCGAGCCAGATAGGCGCCGGGTTAGTCGGCGTGATGTATGTGCTGGATGAACCGTCCATCGGTCTGCACCAGCGCGATAACGAACGGCTGCTGGGTACGCTGATTCATCTGCGCAATCTTGGCAATACCGTGATTGTGGTGGAACACGATGAAGACGCCATCCGCGCCGCCGACCATGTGATTGATATTGGCCCCGGCGCGGGCGTTCACGGCGGCGAGGTGGTGGCGGAAGGCCCGCTGGAAGCCATTATGGCGGTACCGGAATCGCTGACCGGCCAGTACATGAGCGGTAAACGCAAAATTGAAGTGCCGAAACAACGCGTGCCGGCAAATCCAGAAAAAGTGCTCAAACTCACCGGCGCGCGCGGCAACAACCTGAAAGATGTGACCCTTACGCTACCGGTAGGGCTGTTTACCTGTATCACCGGCGTCTCGGGTTCCGGTAAATCGACGCTGATTAACGACACGCTGTTCCCCATCGCCCAGCGTCAGTTAAACGGGGCGACTATCGCCGAACCGGCGCCGTATCGGGATATTCAGGGGCTAGAACATTTCGATAAAGTGATCGATATCGACCAGAGCCCGATCGGGCGCACCCCGCGTTCCAACCCGGCGACCTATACGGGCGTCTTTACCCCGGTTCGCGAGCTTTTTGCTGGCGTGCCGGAGTCTCGCTCGCGCGGCTACACGCCAGGGCGATTCAGCTTCAACGTGCGCGGCGGTCGCTGCGAAGCGTGCCAGGGCGATGGCGTCATTAAAGTCGAAATGCACTTTCTGCCGGATATTTACGTGCCGTGCGACCAGTGCAAAGGCAAGCGCTATAACCGGGAAACGCTGGAGATTAAGTACAAAGGCAAAACCATCCACGAAGTGCTGGATATGACCATTGAAGAAGCGCGTGAGTTCTTTGATGCGGTTCCGGCGCTGGCGCGTAAGCTGCAGACGCTGATGGACGTGGGGCTGACCTATATCCGTCTTGGTCAGTCGGCGACGACGCTTTCCGGCGGCGAGGCCCAGCGCGTGAAGCTGGCGCGCGAACTGTCGAAGCGCGGCACCGGGCAGACGCTGTATATTCTCGACGAGCCGACCACCGGCCTGCACTTTGCCGATATTCAGCAGTTGCTTGACGTTCTGCATCAGTTGCGCGATCAGGGCAACACCATCGTGGTGATCGAACACAACCTGGACGTCATTAAAACGGCGGACTGGATTGTCGACCTCGGCCCGGAAGGCGGCAGCGGCGGCGGCGAAATTCTCGTCTCCGGTACGCCGGAAACCGTGGCGGAGTGCGAGGCGTCGCATACCGCCCGCTTCCTTAAACCTATGCTCAAATAACCTTCACGCCGCTTTCCGATTCGCCGGGAAGCGGCATCATTTTTCCTCATCCCACCTCATTGTATCCGTGTTGAGCATTTGTGATTTGCGTGCCGCCTCGCTCTGACATGTGATAGCGCAAACGGTCTGTTATGGAAAACACCATGAAGTTGCCCTACGCAATCACACTACTGCTGTGCCTGTTTTTATCCGCCTGTACGCTGCCTGACCGCTTTAGCGCCGTGGCTTTTCAACAACTGACGCTATTACAAGCGCGCTCAACCCGCTTCCTGCAGGATGCGGCGCGAATACCGTGGCAAAAAGAGACACTGCTCAAGGATGACCGCGATATCCGCCAGACATTTTTTCAGGCTGAGCGGGTCGCCTGTCAGGGTGGGGATAAACACCGACTCGATAATCTGGCGCTGCTGAAAAATCACTATTTGCGTCTTTATGCGCGGGTTATACAACGTAAGCAACCACTTACTTACATCCAGGCTGAGAGATACCAACAGCAAAATAATCAGGTCTGGAAATTAGCCATACAGGGTGAGTGCCTGCATTGGGGCGCCCGCTGTACTCAGGGAGAAGAAAATGGCGTCTATTAACGAAATACATTACCTGATGACCACCGCCCGGGCCGAACATCCTGTAGCCTCCTCGGCGATTGCCGAGTTTATCCAGACGTATAAGCAGGCAAGAGAAGACAGCGACGACGGTATCCGCGAGTCCGCCGCGTTTATCGCCCGCGCGCTTCAGGAACATGCTCGCGGCTGGCTGGACGACGACGATATGATTATTCTGCTGGAAGGACAGCGGGACCTCGCCAGGCTACGCGCCAATAATGCGCAAATCGCCCTCGGCAGCCGTATCCGGTCTACGGTCATCCGCCTCATTGATATCGCCCTGGCGTTGTTGGTCGGCGCGCTATAATCAGGACTGCGGCAACTGCTTGCGTTTATCTTCCGGCAGCGCATTTACCGCCTGTTGATAAGAGGCATCGACCAGATAATAGAGTTGTGAATCCGGCAGCGATCCGTCCAGATAGACCGTGCTCCAGTGCGCTTTATTAAGGTGCCGACTCGGTCGTACATCGCTGTGCTGCTGGCGTAACAACTCTGCCAGTTCCGGGCTGGTTTTGAGAGAGGCAGCCGGGCGTCCTTCAACTTCTTTTACCATCGCGAAAAGTACATCTTCCACTTTAATTTGCGTCGCTTTCCAGTCGCTGTGGACGCTCTGCTCTGCGCCAGGTTTTGCCATGCAGTATTGCAGTAATTCCGAAATGGTCATTATCATTCCCCTTGTAGTGTCGCGATGATTTTACGTGGACCGCCGTGAATACGGTGCTCTCCCAACCAGATACCTTGCCATGTTCCTAACTGTAAACGCCCCTGGCGTACAGGCAGCAGCAACGAAACGCCCAATACTGACGACTTAATATGCGAAGGCATGTCATCCGCGCCTTCGTAATCATGTTCATACGCCGCATTATCGGGAACGGTTTTCAGGAAATGGCGCTCCATATCAGCGCGCACGGTGGGATCGCAGTTTTCGTTTAGCGTCAGCGAGGCCGAGGTATGTAGCAACAACAGATGCAGCAAACCCGTTTCGACAGGCGGTAAGCCAGACAATTTATCGATAATTTCATCTGTTATCAGATGAAACCCGCGCGGCTTCTCGCTCAGTGTAATGGTGCGCTGATACCACATAGGCTGCTCCTTCCTAAAAACAAACGTCTCCTGAATAGTGTGCAGCAAGTCTGGAAAAGGTAAAAGCCAGCGGGGCAAGTTTGTGCAAAAATCATGCAAAAAAGGAGAGCCTGACGCTCTCCTGATTTTTAGTACTCCGAGTTGACAATGACTTCCTCGCCAAACGCTCCTGCCTGCGGCAGCGGTTTGTAGGTGGAGTTAGCCGCGCGCAGGATGCGAATACCGCGGATACCACAATCACGAGCCGCGGTAATATCGTTATCCGAATCGCCGTAGAAGATACGCATGTTCTTCTCCTGCAGCCACTGTACTTTCGTATTTTGTTCCGGTTTATCGCCGGCGAAAATCACCGGATTCATATTCGCCGCCGGAATATGGAAGTTATCCGCCAGAGTTTTCGACACGGTTTCCGTTTTCGTCTGACTACGACCAGTGACAAAGTAAATACTGTCGCCACGGCGAACATGCATATCAATGAGCTGTCGGGCCACTTCTTTTGGAATACTGAACTCATCCCAGCCGTTGTTCATTTTTTCCCAAAAGGCCGGATTTTTCAGATAATCGTCGCTGTCCGGGGAGTAGGTTTTCTTTCCGCGCCAGAATCCGGGGCTGGAAAATAACACGGTGTCGTCAATATCAAAGCCGACCGCCATCGGCGGGCGTCCGGTGAGGCTGTTTTCAATCTGGGCGACAGAGACCCAATGGACAGGCGCTTGTTCCGCGAGTTTTGCAACGTTAGTGCCCGGATTGAGCGTCGAAGGGGAAGATACTAACGCATTCGCGGAATGGTTTAGCGTAAACAACAAACAGACGGCACTCAGCGCCAGGGTTATTTTTTTCATGCTTTTCCCTTAAAATTCAAAATATTATAATTATCAAGATGAGTCTTTGCTCAAAAAACTATCTGACCATAACGCCAGTAACGGTCAAAAGGAAGGATTATCTGCGGTTTTGTTACGAAAAAAGAGGATGATCACAACAGCTATTGTCAGGCCGGAAGGCACTGTTATCGCCGTCCGGCCTGAATATTACATAACAGCGGCAAATGCCTTCGCCACGCGGTGTACATTTGAAGTATTAAGCCCGGCGACACACATGCGGCCACTGGCAATCAGGTAAACGCCAAACTCATCGCGCAACCGCTCGACCTGCTCCGCGCTTAACCCGGTATAGCTGAACATACCGCGCTGCTGTAACAAGTAATCAAAGTTGCGGTCAGGCATCTCCGCCTTCAGCTCCTTCACCAGCGTCTGGCGCATCGATATAATGCGGTTACGCATCGCGTCGACTTCCGCCAGCCAGCCCGCTTTTAACGCCTCATCGCCCAGGACCGTAGCGACCACCTGAGCGCCGAAACACGGCGGACTGGAGTAAATTCGGCGCACCGTCGCTTTTAGCTGTCCCAGAACCCGCGCGGCAATTTCAGCATCTTCACACACCACGGACAGGCCGCCGACGCGCTCGCCGTACAGCGAGAAAATCTTCGAAAAAGAATTACTGACTAACGCAGGTAACCCAGCGCTGGCAATGGCGCGAATAGCGTAAGCATCCTCGTCCATGCCTGCGCCAAACCCCTGATAGGCAATATCAAGGAACGGAATCAGATCGCGCGCTTTCACTATTTCAATCACCGCATCCCATTGCGAAGGCGTTAAATCCGCCCCGGTCGGGTTGTGACAACAGGGGTGCAGCAACACGATACTGCGCGCAGGTAACGTATTCAGCGTGGCCAGCAGATCGTTAAAACGGATGCCGTTAGTCGCGTCGTCATACCAGGGGTAAGTACTCACTTCGAATCCTGCCCCGGCAAATATCGCAATATGGTTTTCCCAGGTGGGGTCGCTCACCCATACGCCTGCGTCGGGGAAATAACGCTTCAGGAAATCCGCGCCTACTTTCAGCGCGCCGGAGCCGCCTAATGTCTGGATAGTAGCCACGCGCTGTTGCTGAAGAACCGGGTGATTGGCGCCAAAGAGCAAAGGCGCGATAGTATGGCGATAAGTATTGAGTCCTTCCATCGGCAGGTACAGCGAAGCGCCATGCGGCTGCGCGTTAAGCCGGGCTTCGGCTTCGGCCACCGGTTTAAGCTGTGGGATAATCCCGTCTTCGTTGTAATACAGGCCAATGCTCAGATTTACTTTGTCGTGACGGGAGTCGTCTTTAAAACGCTCCATCAGTGAAAGAATCGGATCGCCGGCGTAGGCGTCAACTTTTTGAAACACGCGATGGTTCTCCAGGTTTACAGAGGGCAGGAAATAACACAATAAACCGGAAGGACGAGAAGATCGAGAGGATGTTGTGGTGGATGCGCATATTACCGGATAGCGGCGTGAACGTCTTATCCGGCCTACAGCCAATGCGCGATACAAGCCGGATAAGCGCAAGCGCCACCCGGCCCGCCGCGTATTTAATCAATATACTTCATCGCCACCCTTGAGGTCAGGCGCGTGATAAGTTCGTAAGCACTTACTTTTGTCATTTCAGCGATACGTTCAACCGGCAGACCTTCACCCCATAAGACCACCGGATCGCCCGCGTTATCCTGCGCGTTTGGCCCCAAATCCACGCAAATCATATCCATCGCCACCCGCCCGACAATCGGAACTTCACGACCATTGACCAGTACTGGCGTACCGGAAGGCGCCGCTCGTGGGTAGCCATCGCCATACCCCATCGCCACCACGCCCAGGCGCGTGTCGCGCTCACTTACCCATGTCCCGCCGTAGCCCACCGGCTCGCCCGCTTTGTGGTCACGCACCGCGATCAAACTGGAGGTTAAGGACATCACCGGCTGAAAACCAAAATCCGGCCCCCAGGGTTTGTGTTCCAGCGGCGATACGCCATACAAAATGATGCCCGGACGCGCCCAGTCAAAGTGAGACTGCGGCCACAGCAGAATACCGCCAGACGCGGCAATAGAGCGCTGCCCGGGTTTACCCCGACAGAAGGCATTAAAAATGTCGAGCTGATGTTCGGTAGCGCCGCATTCCGGCTCATCCGCACGGGCAAAATGGCTGACGATATTCACCGGCTGACGTACATTTTTACAGCGCGTCAGACGCTGGTAGAACGCCTCCGCCTCTTCGGGGCGCACGCCGAGACGATGCATACCGGTATCCAGTTTCATCCAGACCGTTACCGGCTCCGCCAGCTCCACCGCCTCCAGGGCGGCAAGCTGCTCCTGATTATGTACGGCGGTATGCAGACATTGCGCGGAAATGGTCGGCAAATCGGCGGCGTCGAAAAAACCCTCCAGCAGCAGGATAGGCTGCGTGATCCCGCCCGCTCGCAGACGTAGAGCCTCTTCAAGACGCGCCACGCCAAAAGCGTCAGCATCAGGGAGCGTTCGCGCGGTCTCCAGAAGACCGTGTCCATAAGCGTTCGCTTTCACCACCGCAACCAGCTTACTGGCAGGCGCCAGTTCACGCAGACGTTGCAGGTTGTGTCGCAGAGCGCGGCGGTTAATGACGACTGTTGCCGCTTGCATTTGAATTCCTTGTTAACAGAATGACGGAGAGTTACTCATCATCGTATTGCGGTCCCGCATAGTTATCGAAGCGCGACCACTGACCATTGAACGTCAGACGAACCGTACCGATAGGACCGTTACGTTGCTTACCAATAATAATTTCAGCAATGCCTTTTAAGTCGCTGTTCTCGTGATAAACCTCATCACGGTAGATAAACATAATTAAGTCGGCATCCTGTTCAATAGAGCCGGATTCACGCAGGTCGGAGTTCACCGGACGTTTATCCGCGCGTTGTTCCAGGGAGCGGTTAAGCTGCGATAGCGCCACGACCGGCACCTGGAGCTCCTTCGCCAGCGCTTTCAAAGAGCGAGAAATTTCGGCGATTTCCAGAGTACGGTTATCAGAAAGCGACGGCACGCGCATCAATTGCAGGTAGTCGATCATAATCAGACTTAACCCGCCATGTTCGCGGAAAATACGCCGCGCGCGCGAACGGACTTCTGTCGGCGTAAGACCTGAGGAGTCGTCAATATACATATTGCGTTTCTCCAGCAGAATGCCCATCGTGCCGGAGATTCGCGCCCAGTCTTCATCATCAAGTTGACCGGTACGAATACGTGTCTGATCGACGCGGGACAGCGAGGCCAGCATACGCATCATGATCTGTTCGCCGGGCATCTCCAGGCTGAAGATCAGTACCGGTTTATCCTGCAACATCGCCGCATTTTCGCAGAGGTTCATCGCAAAAGTGGTTTTACCCATGGAGGGACGCGCCGCGACGATAATCAAATCCGAACGCTGTAACCCTGCCGTCTTTTTATTGAGATCCTGATAGCCGGTATCCACGCCTGTAACGCCATCGTGCGGTTGCTGGAACAACTGCTCAATACGCGCCACGGTAGCGTCGAGAATCTGGTCGATGCTTTTCGGACCTTCGTCTTTGTTGGCCCGGTTTTCCGCGATCTGGAAGACGCGCGACTCCGCCAGATCCAGCAGTTCGTCGCTATTGCGCCCTTGTGGATCGTAACCGGCGTCCGCAATTTCATGCGCCACCGCGATCATATCGCGGACCACGGCGCGTTCGCGCACAATGTCCGCATAAGCACTGATATTCGCCGCGCTTGGCGTGTTTTTAGACAGCTCCGCCAGATAGGCGAAACCGCCGACGCTGTCCAGTTGGCCCTGCCGCTCCAGCGATTCCGCGAGCGTAATCAGGTCGATAGGACTGCCGCTTTCCTGCAAGCGCCCCATCTCCGTAAAGATATGGCGATGCGGACGGGTATAGAAATCTTCCGCCACCACGCGCTCGGCCACATCGTCCCAGCGCTCGTTATCCAGCATTAAACCGCCCAACACCGACTGTTCCGCTTCAATCGAGTGCGGCGGCACTTTTATCCCGGCAACCTGCGGATCGCGGTCGCGGGCATCAGTCTGTGGTTTGTTGAAGGGTTTATTTCCTGCCATAGTGAATGGAGTTACCGAGATAGTGATTGGGTCGAAAGATTACCACATTTCTTTTGGAGGAAGCATGGCAACGCGTATTGAATTTCACAAGCATGGTGGTCCGGAAGTGCTTCAGACCGTGGAGTTTACGCCAACGGAACCGGCGGAACACGAAATCCAGGTTGAGAACAAAGCCATTGGCATCAACTTCATCGACACCTATATCCGTAGCGGACTCTATCCGCCCCCGTCGTTGCCTGCGGGCCTGGGAACCGAAGCTGCGGGTGTGGTCAGTAAAGTCGGCAACGGCGTGGAGCACATTCGCGTGGGCGATCGCGTCGTCTACGCGCAGTCAACGCTCGGCGCTTACAGTTCCGTCCATAACGTCCCCGCAGATAAAGCCGCGATTTTACCTGACGCCATTTCCTTCGAACAGGCGGCAGCCTCTTTTCTCAAGGGGTTGACCGTTTTTTACCTGTTGCGCAAAACCTATGAAGTGAAACCCGACGAACCCTTCCTGTTTCATGCCGCTGCGGGCGGCGTCGGTCTGATCGCCTGCCAGTGGGCGAAAGCGCTGGGCGCGAAGCTTATCGGTACCGTCGGTAGCGCGCAAAAAGCGCAGCGGGCGCTGGACGCTGGCGCCTGGCAGGTAATTAATTACCGTGAGGAGAGCATTGTCGAACGGGTAAAAGAGATCACCGGCGGCAAAAAAGTCCGCGTGGTCTATGACTCCGTGGGGAAAGATACCTGGGAAGCCTCACTGGACTGCCTGCAACGTCGGGGACTGATGGTCAGTTTCGGCAATGCGTCCGGCCCCGTCACCGGCGTGAATTTAGGTATTCTGAATCAGAAAGGTTCCCTGTATGCCACGCGACCTTCACTACAGGGGTATATTACGACGCGTGAAGAACTGACCGAAGCCAGCAATGAATTGTTCTCATTGATCGCCAGCGGCGTGATTAAAGTCGATGTGGCTGAAAATCAACGCTATGCGTTAAAAGATGCCCGTCGCGCGCATGAAGTGCTGGAAAGCCGGGCCACACAGGGCTCAAGCCTGCTGATTCCGTAATAGCTCTGCAAAGAAATTGGGCTTCCACCCGGGAAGCCCTTTCTTTTTTTGTTCGGCTGTATGTAGGGTACAGCGCGATGAATTCGTTACCTGCGCAATCATGACAGATTTAATAATCGATTCCTATTTGCTTGTGAGGGCAAAGTTCCAGGTTGTGACGAACCGCTCAATACCTTAGTAAAACCGACGGTTATTGCGCTGATACTGTGGGATTTTTGGCGTTTTTACTGCTTTGATCACCCACACCACAGCCACCGCCAGCAGTAGCCACGGTAACAGCTTGATCATCAGGGCGAACATTCCACCCAGGAACATGACGGCAGTCGCTACAACCAGCGCGGCCAGAATGCCCAGCAAGGAGACGCCCGTCACCATTAACATCAGAAAAAAGCCAAGCACAAAAAGTAGTTCCAGCATAGTCGCTCCCCATAAAGATGGCATTACCCGGCGGCACGGCGCTTACCGGGTTTGGTCAGGTAAGCTATTACAAAAATCATGCCAATATTTATGTTTTTGATATATAAAGAAAACGCCCTGCAAGACTGCACAGAGCGTGGTGAGATTGACTAATTTTTGGCGAACTTTTAATGCTTGTCTGCCACCAGTTTTAGCGCCTGCTCCAGTACAGCAACATCCGCGCCAGCTTTATGGGCGTTTTCGCTCAGATAGCGACGCCACTGCCGCGCGCCGGGGATGCCCTGGAACAACCCCAGCATATGGCGAGTGATATGCCCCAGATACGCTCCCTGGCTCAATTCACGCTCAATATAGGGATACATCGCGCGAACCACCGCAACCGGGTCGGCATCGGTGGTATCGGCGCCAAAGATCTCCCGATCCACCGCGGCCAGTATACCCGGATTCTGATAAGCTTCGCGGCCAACCATGACGCCATCCATATGGCGCAGGTGCTCCTTCGCCTCTTCCAGAGATTTGATGCCGCCGTTAATGGACATGGTCAGGTGCGGAAAATCCCGCTTTAGCTGATAGACGCGCGGGTAATCCAGCGGCGGGATCTCACGATTTTCTTTCGGGCTTAAGCCAGAAAGCCAGGCTTTGCGCGCATGGATAATAAACATCTCGCATTCGCCCTGACCGGAAACCGTATCGATGAAATCACACAGAAACGCATAACTGTCCTGATCGTCAATACCAATGCGGGTTTTTACCGTCACCGGAATCGAGACGACATCACGCATGGCTTTAACACAATCGGCGACCAGTTGCGCATTGCCCATCAAACAGGCGCCAAACATACCGTTTTGCACGCGATCGGAAGGGCACCCCACGTTGAGGTTAATTTCATCGTAGCCACGCGCTTCCGCCAGCTTTGCACAATGCGCAAGCTGAGCCGGATCGCTTCCACCAAGCTGTAGAGCGACCGGATGCTCTTCTTCGCTGTAAGCCAGATAGTCACCCTTACCGTGAATAATCGCGCCCGTGGTCACCATTTCGGTGTAGAGCAGCGTCTGGCGAGACAGCAAACGCAGGAAATAGCGGCAATGTCTGTCCGTCCAGTCGAGCATCGGCGCGATGGAGAAGCGATAAGCAGGGAAAGCGGAGGACTGGGTTTCAGGCTGCATGGCGAATAAATAAGCATCCGGTTAAAAAAGGGGCGTTACTATAGCATAACGCTAAACCGGAGGCGTAGCGCCTCCGGTGAAAGCACCTCAGAATGTCATTGTAAGCTGCGCACCTGCCCCCCAGGTTTCATCTTCGCCGTACAGTCCCATTAAATCGAGATGCACGCGGTTAAAGGGCGCAAAGCCAAGACCGCCGGTAACCACATTGCTATCGTTATTTTTCACATCCGCACGATACCCTGCGCGCACCGCCAGCCATGACAATGGTCGAACTTCAGCGCCGACGCCAACGTACTGTGAATTGTCTTCACTCTTAAAGCCTTTCGTTTCCGTCAGATCGCCATCGGCACTTACGGTCAGCAAATCGTTATGCCATGCGATGCCCGCGGTAACCTGGGGGCGGATTTGGTATGTATCTTTGTAGTTGGTGGTTTCTCCCGTCATACCATTAGTGATGTAAATATCTTTCGTATCGATATCGCGAGATACCAGATTTTGCCCGCTCAGCCCCAACGTCCAGTTTTCACCGATATCGGCAGCAAGCCCCGCATCAATGTTAAAACCCGTATCGTCATTGCGATAACGGCTGCTATTCCAGTCGCTACTGTCGTAGTTATAAATTGAGGTGGTGTAGTTATAGAGCCAGGTTTTTTGCAGTTTTGGCGTAACGCCAATGGAAACAGGCACCTCGCCCACCACAAACTGCTTCGCCAGCGCAATACCGTAGTCAGATACAATCGCTACCCGCCCCGACGCGGTAGAGTTTAAATGCTTTGTAATTTCGTCAGACCCCAGCAAAGCAGCGCGTCCTGCTTCACGAATCGCGACACGTTCATCATGCTGGATATCGCGCAGATACTGAATATCGTTCTGATCAATGGACGAACTCACGCGCCCATGCGCATAACCTTTGGCGATAAACGCCACGGAAAGCGTTTGCCCTGGAATACTTACCGCCAACCCGGCGCCGGCATTGGCGCGGGCGGTTTTTCCGTTGAGATATTCCAGCTCATCGGCCAGGTCGCGCGCGGCGCCCTGAAATTGATTCAGCACGCCTCGCGGATTGAGCAGAATTTGCCCCAGCGTAAGGTTATCGACGACCTCATCGTAGTAATCCACTTTATCGCTGATATCGTCAATTTCATCCTGGAGATTGTCTTTATCCGTAATCTGGACGCCGACCGCAGGAAGGACAACAGTGATATTGTCTTCCGGTTTGGCTTTTGCCAGTAACGCCGGATTTAATAGTACTCCGCTGCCATAATTCGCGGACGCGACGCCCGTCCCGCCCATTGCGTCATTACGCGCTTCCGTCCAGGTATTGGCGGCGCTCGCCTGCTTTGCCATAAAAAGCGAGACCGCGATAGCAATCAGTGAAAGTTTGACGTTTTTGTTCACAGTTAGCCCATCTTATTATCAGGTGAAGTAATTCCTCCGCCACGCTTTACCGGACAGAGGCGAACTATTGCTGTGAAATAGTGATGTTAAATCCTGTTGTTATAATATCGACCCTCATTAGGTATAGATGAGAATACTGGCGCGGAAAAGCTTAGCAGGCGATATCTTGTCGCGGGGTAATTTCAGAGTTTTAAGCAGCTCGTGGTAAAGTAGCGGATTAGACTTTCATGCCATTCGAGGTGCTACATGGAAAAGACCACAACGCAAGAGTTACTGGCGCAAGCTGAAAAACTCTGCGCGCAGCGCAACGTGCGCCTGACGCCTCAGCGCCTCGAAGTGCTGCGCCTGATGAGTCTGCAACAGGGTGCCATCAGCGCATACGATTTGCTCGATTTGCTGCGCGAAACGGAACCACAGGCCAAACCGCCCACCATTTACCGCGCGCTGGATTTTTTGCTCGAACAGGGTTTTGTCCATAAAGTGGAATCCACCAATAGTTATGTGGTTTGCCACCTGTTCGACCAGCCGACGCACAGCTCGGCCATGTTTATCTGCGATCGTTGCGGCGTGGTGAAGGAAGAGTGTGCCGAGGGCGTGGAAGACATCATGCATACGCTGGCGGCTAAAATGGGCTTTGCGCTACGACATAACGTTATTGAGGCGCACGGTCTGTGCCCTGCGTGCGTAGAAGTGGAAGCGTGTCGCCATCCGGGAAACTGTGGTCACGATCACTCGGTGCTGGTGAAGAAAAAACCACGTTAGCCTGAACGGAAAAACGGGCGGCAGTAGAGAGGGGCACGCCCGCATTCACAGGCAAACAGGGGGAAGCACATCCATGTACTCCTGGTAGGGGAAAACATATTACCAGCGATAGTTGTTACGGGTTTCCCAGTCAACAACCTCTTTTTCCGCCTGATCTTTCTGGTAACCGTAACGCTCCTGGATTTTACCTACCAGTTGGTCGCGTTTACCTTCGATAACGGTCATATCGTCATCGGTCAGTTTGCCCCATTGTTCTTTCATTTTACCTTTAAACTGTTTCCAGTTACCGCCGGCTTCGTCTTTATTCATCATCTTGTCCTCATCATTCGGTTAGGAATAGCAGGTGTTATTCGCCCAAATGCACTGCAATTTCTGCTGGACGTGATAATAATTGTAGGCAGGAATTCGGCCTTCGGTTTTATATTCAGAATTTTTAACCGTCACGATCTGGCAAACCATGTACCCTCGCGCCAGTGACGACGCCAGATAAGGCTCAACGACAGACCGCGAAGCGCCAGGAACACGGTTAATGCCAGCCATAAACCATGATTTCCTAATACCGGCAGGGCGAAGAGCGTCAGCGCGAATCCTCCCGCGGCGACTGCCATGCTATTGCGCATTTCGGCAGCGCGCGTCGCGCCAATAAACATACCGTCGAGCAGATAGCACCATACGCCCACCAGCGGTAATACCACCTGCCAGATAAGATACCGATCCGCCAGTAGCTGTATTTGCGGCAATGAGGTCAGTAACGCGACAATATGTTCGCCTGCCAGGGCATAGACTGTGGAAAACAACAAGGCCACAATTCCTGACTGACGACACGCCGCTCGCCAGACGTCCAGTAGCTTGCTACCGTCACGCGCGCCGTAAGCCTGACCGGAGTGCGCCTCCACCGCATAAGCAAAACCGTCCAGCGCATAGGCCGTAAAGGTGAGTAAGGTCATCAGGACTGCATTTACCGCGATAATATCGCTGCCCAGCCGCGCGCCTGACACCGTGATTGCGCCAAAACAAAGCTGAAGGAGCAATGAGCGCAGCATGATATCGCGATTGAGCGCCAAAAGGCGGCGCACGTTGCCGCGCCAGGCCTGTTTTAGCATATCCAGCGACACACCGCGGAGATGGAGAACTTTACGTACCATCATGAGGCCGATCAGTAACGTGACATATTCTGCGATGACCGTCGCCAGGGCAGCACCCTGCACGTTCATATGAAGCCCCATCACCAGCCACAGGTCGAGCGCGATATTGAGGATATTGCCCACGACCAACAAGATAACCGGCGCCCGCGCATACTGAACGCCTAACAGCCAACCGAGCAGCACCAGATTCGCCAGTGACGCGGGAGCGCTTAGCCAACGAATTTCAAGGAAGCGTCTCGCTTGCACCAGGACAGCGTCGTTCCCGCCGACAATATGTAAAGCCAGCTCGATAAGCGGCGTGCGAAATAGCACAATCATCACGCCTGCGCCCAGCGCCAGCAATAACGGTTGAATGAGCGCCCGGGCTAACGCCTGTGGATTTTTGGCGCCAAATGCCTGCGCCGTTAGGCCGGTGGTGCTCATACGTAGAAATAGCAGCAGCATGAAAAGAAAGCTGGTGGCAGTCGCGCCCACCGCCACGCCGCCCAGGAAAACCGGGCTGTCCAGATGACCAATCACCGCCGTATCGACCAGCCCCAGCAAGGGGACGGTGATGTTAGAAAAAATCATCGGCAGCGCGAGATGCCAGAGAGCTTTATCAGAGGAGGTAAAAAGCGGCATGGAGAAAAGCCTGACAAGGAGTTAAACGAAACGAGCGCATTGCCGGATGGCGACGTAACGCCTTATCCGGCCTACAAATTAATCATCTCAGGAACTGCATTCCCGTAGGCCTGATAAGCGCAGCGCCATCAGGCTGCACGATTGCCGGATGACGGCTTACAAGGAGATTAAAAAGAGATTACAACCATTCCCCGTTGCGAATGACGCCTACCGCCAACCCTTCAATCGTAAAGCTTTGTTCGCGCAGATCCACCACTATCGGTGTAAACTCGCTGTTTTCCGGCAGCAGCTCCACTTTATTGCCCTGCTTTTTCAGGCGTTTTACTGTCACTTCATCGTCAATGCGAGCGACAACCACCTGGCCATTACGGACGTCCTGCGTTTTATGTACCGCCAGCAAATCCCCATCCATAATACCGATGTCTTTCATCGACATACCGCTCACGCGCAGCAGGAAATCGGCGCTGGGTTTGAACAGTGAAGGATCGACCTGGTAATGGCCTTCAATATGCTGCTGCGCCAGAAGCGGTTCACCCGCCGCGACACGCCCAACAAGCGGTAATCCGTCCTCTTCTTCCTGTAACAGACGGATACCTCGCGATGCGCCGGAAACGATTTCAAGCACCCCTTTGCGCGCCAGCGCTTTAAGGTGTTCTTCCGCCGCGTTTGGGGAACGGAACCCCAAACGCTGCGCGATTTCCGCACGCGTCGGTGGCATACCTGTCTGGCTGATGTGATCCCGGATGAGATCAAACACCTCTTGTTGCCTGGCCGTTAACGCTTTCATTCCGCCCCCTGGGTGTATATACAATCATGCTGTGAGTATATACAGTTAAAGGTGATTTTGGAACCACAAACGGCGCAAAAAACAAGAGATTTATAAAATTTGGAACCTTTATCGAAAATGTGACCATAACAGGATGCCCCAGGTCATCAGGGCAACGAAAATAGACAGTAGCACCGCAGCCGATCCCATATCTTTCGCACGGCCGGAAAGCTCATGGTATTCAGAACCGATGCGGTCCACGACCGCTTCAATAGCGCTGTTGAGGATTTCAACAATCATGATAAGTAAAACGGAACCTATCAATAACACACGGGTAATCGCATCCACATCCAGCCAGCAGGCGATGATGACGCCCAGCAATACCGCGATACTTTCCTGGCGAAACGCCGCTTCGTGAGTCCATGCGGCGCGAAATCCTTTCCAGGAATATCCTGCCGCTTTGATAATTCTGGTGAATCCAGTGGTATTATTGGCCATCAAAAGAACCTTTTTACATTATTAACGTCAATGACATTATACGGTTGCCCTGCACGATTCGGACTGCCGTAACGCAGCGCGAAGTATGACGGGATACAACAGAAATTCGCTAAACTTTCTGATATCCTTGCACCGCATTTGCATTATTAACCAGAGGCTTTACATCGTTTATGTCCGGCTGGCCACGAATTTACTACAAATTACTGAATTTACCATTAAGCATACTGGTAAAAAGCAAGTCTATTCCGGCGGAACCCGCCCAGGAATTGGGGCTCGATACTTCTCGCCCCATTATGTATGTCTTGCCATACAACTCAAAAGCGGACTTACTGACGCTGCGGGCGCAATGTCTGGCGCACGATCTCCCGGATCCGCTGGAGCCGCTGGAGATCGACGGCGCGCTGTTGCCACGCTATGTATTTATTCACGGCGGACCGCGTGTCTTTACCTATTACACGCCAAAAGAAGAGTCGGTGAAACTTTTTCACGATTATCTCGATCTGCATCGGAGTAATCCGGCTTTGGACGTGCAGATGGTGCCCGTTTCCGTGATGTTTGGCCGCGCGCCGGGTCGTGAAAAGGGAGAAGATAACCCGCCTTTACGTATGCTGAACGGCGTACAGAAATTCTTTGCCATCTCCTGGCTGGGTCGCGATAGCTTTGTCCGATTCTCGCCGTCCGTCTCATTGCGTCGCATGGCTGATGAACACGGCACCGATAAAATCATCGCGCAGAAGCTGGCTCGCGTGGCGCGTATGCACTTTGCCCGCCAGCGCCTGGCGGCGGTTGGCCCACGCCTGCCCGCCCGTCAGGATCTGTTTAACAAACTGCTGGCCTCGAAAGCGATCGCCCGCGCGGTAGAAGACGAAGCGCGCAGTAAAAAAATCTCTCATGAAAAAGCGCAGCAAAACGCCATTGCGCTGATGGAAGAGATCGCGGCGAACTTCTCTTACGAGATGATTCGTTTGACCGACAGGATTTTGGGGTTTACCTGGAACCGACTGTACCAGGGGATTAACGTGCATAACGCCGAGCGCGTACGCCAACTGGCGCACGACGGGCATGAAATCGTCTATGTGCCCTGTCACCGCAGCCATATGGACTATTTGCTCCTTTCTTATGTGCTGTACCATCAGGGGCTGGTTCCGCCGCACATTGCCGCCGGTATTAACCTTAATTTCTGGCCCGCTGGCCCGATTTTCCGTCGTCTGGGCGCGTTCTTTATTCGTCGCACCTTTAAGGGGAATAAACTCTATTCCACCGTCTTTCGCGAATACCTGGGCGAGCTGTTCAGCCGCGGTTACTCGGTTGAGTATTTTGTCGAAGGAGGACGTTCGCGTACCGGACGTTTGTTAGATCCGAAAACCGGCACCCTGTCGATGACTATCCAGGCGATGCTGCGCGGCGGTACCCGTCCAATTACGTTAGTGCCTATTTACATCGGCTATGAGCACGTCATGGAAGTGGGCACCTATGCGAAAGAGCTGCGCGGCGCGACAAAAGAGAAAGAGAGTCTGCCGCAGATGCTGAAAGGCTTGAGCAAGCTGCGCAATCTGGGTCAGGGCTACGTTAACTTTGGCGAACCGATGCCGCTCATGACGTACCTGAACCAGCATGTGCCGGAGTGGCGCGAATCTATCGACCCTATAGAGGCCATACGCCCAGCCTGGCTGACGCCGACGGTAAATAGTATCGCCGCCGATCTGATGGTGCGTATTAACAACGCTGGCGCGGCAAACGCGATGAACCTGTGTTGTACCGCGCTGTTAGCGTCGCGTCAGCGCTCGCTCACCCGCGAGCAGCTCACCGAGCAGCTTGATTGCTATCTCGATCTGATGCGCAATGTCCCTTATTCCACAGACTCAACCGTTCCTGCCGCCAGCGCTGGCGAGCTTATCGCTCACGCGCTGCAGATGAATAAGTTTGAGGTCGAGAAAGACACCATTGGCGATATCATCATTCTGCCGCGCGAGCAGGCGGTGTTGATGACCTACTATCGTAACAATATCGCGCATATGTTGATTATGCCTTCGCTGATGGCGGCGATTATCACCCAGCATCGTCGCATTTCGCGTGATGCGTTGCAGCAGCATGTTGAAGCGCTCTATCCGATGTTAAAAGCGGAGCTGTTCCTGCGCTGGGAGCGCGAGGAGTTAGCCTCGGTCATTGACGCGCTGGCCAGTGAAATGCAGCGTCAGGGGCTAATTACCCTGCAGGATGATGAACTGCATATCAACCCGACGCATTCCCGTACGCTGCAACTGCTGGCGGCAGGCGCGCGCGAAACGCTACAGCGTTATGCCATTACGTTCTGGCTGTTGAGCGCCAATCCGTCCATCAACCGCAGTACGCTGGAGAAAGAAAGCCGTACCGTGGCGCAACGTCTGTCTGTCCTGCACGGTATTAACGCGCCGGAGTTTTTCGACAAAGCGGTGTTCAGTTCACTCGTGTTGACGCTACGGGATGAGGGTTATATCAGTGATACGGGCGATGCCGAACCGGCAGAAACGATGAAGATATATCAGATGCTTGCCGATCTGATTACCTCTGATGTCCGTCTGACGATTGAAAGCGCGACGCAGGGCGAGTAAGCCAGTGCCTGAAATGCCCGATGGCGTAAGCTTATCGGGCAACTGATATGACGTATTGAAAATTTTGGCTTTGTAGGCCGGGTCCGCCCGGCATGACATCAGAAGTGCCAGTAACTCATCGCCAGCCCTAAAAATAGCACCAGGCCAACGTAGTTATTGTTCATAAAGGCTTTAAAGCAGGCTTCACGCTCACGGTTCGCAATCAGTTTTTGCTGGTAGACAAACAGCGCGCCCGCCACCAGCACAGCCCAGTAATATCCCCATCCCAGACCATTCAACCAGCCGATCAGCGCCATTAACGCCATGACGCCAAGCTGCAGAATCCCGATAATCAATGTGTCATAACGACCAAACAGGATCGCCGTCGATTTAATGCCTATCTTGATATCATCATCTCTGTCGACCATCGCATATTGCGTATCGTAAGCCACCGCCCAGAGAATATTGGCGAGGAACATCAGCCAGCAGCTCAACGGCAGGGATTCGCTCACCGCGGCGAACGCCATGGGGATTGACCAGCCGAAAGCGGCCCCCAGCACGACCTGCGGCAGGTGGGTGTAGCGTTTCATAAAGGGATAAACCCAGGCCAACGCCAGCGCCGCCACGGAAAGCAGAATCGTCATGGCGTTCAGCGTCAGCACCAACAGAAACGCCAGCAGCACCAGCACCACAAACAGGTTGCGCGCTTCTTTCTCTGTCACGGCGCCGCTGGGTAAAGGCCGGTTGACCGTACGTTTTACATGTCCGTCAAATTTACGATCGGCGTAATCATTCACCACGCAGCCCGCCGCGCGCATTAACCACACGCCAGCGACAAAAACCGCCAAAATCCACAGCTGAGGCATACCCGGCGTCGCCACCCATAGTGCCCAAAGCGTCGGCCAGAGCAGCAGCAACGCGCCAATAGGCTTATCTGTACGCATCAAACGGTGAAACGCCAGCAGCTTACTCTGCGTCAGACTCCACTCCATCTTTATCTTCCTCTCAGTACAGCGGCGATGCAGGTAAAAAAAGCTCGGTAAGCAACAGTGGCTTTCCGCTCAACCGCAGTCGAGAGCGGCGCCCCCACAGCGTTGCATCGCGTCCAATTTCAATAAAATCGCGGGTCAGTGTCGATGATGTAAATAGATAACGTCCAAGCGGGGTTTTACCCAGATGTTGTAAGACCTGTTCAGGTCCGCACAGCGTGGATTCCGGTACCACGGTACGTCCGGCAAGCCAGGGCTCGCCGTCAGCGCAAAGCAGTATCTCACGTAACCAGTAGCGGGATTCTGATGGCAGTAAACCTGATGCTTCCTCGACCTCACTTTGGCCGACAAACGCTTCCCGAATCAGCGTCACGCTTACCCGCTTTCCCTGCTGCTCAAAACGTTTAGTCATAGAATCTTCCAGCAACAGCCAGTCCAGCAAATGGGGTTCAAGCGCAGGAATCGCATCAAAATAGCGCAGCGCACGCAGTTGCGTTAACGCAGGGTGTGACATGCCTTACTCTCCGATTCATAACCTAAAGTCATTGTATCTCAGAAAAGACATTACGGGGGGCGCAATCACAATTAAGTGATCTGTTGCGCAACAAAAAAATAACAATTCGCATGAAATGATAAAAAAAGGTGCGCCAGGAGACGCACCAGTTGCTGCAAAATCAGCACTGTGGGGAAATAATTACCCCTTGCCTTTTACACTGCTGATAAAGGTGGAACGGGCAGATGTCGATCCCAGACGTTCGGCCTCATCAAGCAGTTTCAGCGCTTTATCGACGTCGCCTTTCGCTACGGCATCCTTAATCGCTTTATTAAAGTAGCTTTCCGTATCGTTCAACATCGGTTCGCTTTTCTTCGGCGCGACTGGCGCTGGCGCAGCGACCGGCGCGGCGGTATTGCCTACCGTTACCGGCCCGGTACCGGACGAGCCAAACAACGGCCCGACCAATACGCTGGAGCTGCTGTTGGTTTTCACCTTCAGTTTCACCACGCCGTCAGTGGTATGGCGAGCAACTGGATCGGGAATATCCGGGATAGAGTTACCGACGCCTTTGGCATAGGCTTTTGCCGGATCGAGCAGCGTAGTGGTTTGCTGAAGATCTTTTTCGGTCGTAAACACCAGAACATAGAGTTTCTGCTGCCCCAACGCAGGCGTCAGGCGCATCACGCCTTCCAGCCGGTCTGCGCTCATGACGCCCGGCTGCTGATAAGTAAAGTAACTGCTGGGGAAGAACGCCGAAGGCGTCATATTTTGGTCAAGAATCAACACGTTTGGCGCAAAAACGCTGGCTTGCTTATTGACCTCGCTGGTCAGAGTTAATGTCAGCTCGCCGATATTCGCCGGAACGCTATAAGCGGCGACCGGGCCGGTAATGCCGGCGACGTCAAGGCGCTGGCCACCCGTCGCCAGTTGGGTAGACTGCGTTTTTGACTGATCTACAGGCGTCCAGGTTAATTGCTGTAGCGCAGCAGCAGGAATAGCGGGCGCGGCGCTGGTATTTTGCGGTACATAGTTCACTTCCGCCAGGCTGATACCCGGCACGCTGGCGAACAGCCCTGCGGTTAAACAGAGGGCGACGAGACTTTTCTTCATTTTCATTATTCTCACCTCAATAAGGCGGGTTCAGCGGTAGCCAGGCAATAGCGCGCCAACCCAAACATATCGCCGAATGGCGGCTGGCGCCTTATTCGGCTTACAAGCATCATCAGACCTGATGTTTCAGAGGGGCTTGCGCCCCTCGTTACGTCAGATGACCATCGTATTACCACCAGATTTCCATCTGGGCGCCGAAGGTCCACTCATCGCTATCGCCACGGCTGTTGGTGGAAATGCCGGAGTTAGTCGCTGCGGCATAACGGGAAATGTTATCGCCGTCTTTGATATAGCCCCATTTCTCATCCCATTTCGCGTAGGTGGCGAAAATACGGATAGCCGGACGCGACCAGATGCTGTCGCCCGCCTGCCACTGTTGCGCCAGGGTGATTTTATATTGATTGTTACGATCGCCGGTCTGCTGAGATTTCACGTTGTCGTAGCCGACTTCCAGCAGGGTACTCATGATTGGCGTCCACTTGTACATTGGACGTACGCCCACGGTCCACCACTCAGTACCCAGGTTATTATCCCAATCGATATTCTGGTACATACCGACGTACATCAAATCCCATTTATCACCAAGCGAGATGGCGCCATGATCCAAAATACGCCACATATCGCCATTATTATTGATGACCTTATTGGCATAATTAATTTTGGTTCCATCAGGTAATTCTTCAGTGAAAGATGAAGAACCGTCGGAACCGCGCGCCTGGCCTTTACCCTGCGTGGTCATGGCATCGGTGGCATATTGCACGACAAACTTGTTATAGCCTTTCAACATGCTTTGCGTATGTTCGGCGGTGAACATCCAGCCGTCTTTCGATGCCCCATCCGCCAGCTTATAACCATCGGTCGTATTGGCGCGACCGTAATCAACGCCCAGCTCCAGTACGCCGTCCGGGTTCGTTTGCAGACCAGCCAGACGTACGTCAAAGACGTCGTTAGCGGTATCTTTTACTTCATCATAAATATTCTGGCTGCTGAAGGTGTAAGAGCCGCCCGCTTCAGTAGACCGGGTCGCCGCCAGCGAAAGCTTACCGAAGCCCAGATCGATATTTTCGATACCTGCGCCAGGACCTGAAATATCCCAGTAGTAGAAGTCGATCATGTGTACGTCATGACGCTGATAGAAGCGCTTACCGGCCCAGATGGTAGAGCCCGGCAGCCATTCAATCAGGTTTTTACCCTGCACGTTCGCTTCGCGGAAGGCGGGATCGGTCGATTCCCAGTCGTTCTGCTGGTTAACCGAATAGGCGACGTTGGTGTCGAAATAGAAGCTCTTATCGCCCTCTTTCCACACTTCCTGGCCCAGTTTCAGTTCCGCATAGGTTTCACATTCGTTACCGAGACGGTATTTACTTTGGGCACCTGTTGCCTGGAAACATTGTTGTTCGCCGCCGCTTCCCGTCCAGCCAATACCGGAACGGGCGTAACCGTGGAAATCGACAGCCATTGCCTGAGCGGACATTACGCCCGCTGCGACAGCAACTGCCAGTGGGAGTTTGCGCAGAGTAATCATCATTCTATCTCCTGAGATCATTGCTTTTCTTTAAACGCTGCCACCTTCTAAAACTGCGAATGGTTTTGCGTTTCGTTTTTTTATGGAGGCCTTAAACACCCGGCTCTTGATGCAGACGACGACATGCGCTGCCATCCTCGCGGAACAGATGACAGCGCTCTGGCGGCAGGCCGATAGCGAATGTGGCGCCCTCTTCTACCAACACCACGTCATTCTGGCGATAAACCAGGTTTTGACGGATGGCGGGGATCTGGATATGAATTTGTGTTTCGTGCCCTAACTGCTCGACAACCTGGACTTCGCCTTCCAGGGTGACATCGGCGATATCGCTCGGCAGCAGGTGTTCCGGCCGAATGCCTAAAGACATATTGGCGCCGACCTGCACGCCGCGACTTTCGACCGGCAGCCAGATTTGCTGGCGATTCGGCAGTTCGACCTGGACTTGTTCAATCGCGGTGGCGGTCACTTTCACCGGCAGGAAGTTCATCTTCGGCGAGCCGATGAAGCCCGCGACAAAGCGGTCCGCCGGATAGTGGTACAGCTCCAGCGGCTTACCGACCTGCGCAACGCGACCGGCGTCCAGCACCACGATTTTGTCGGCCAGGGTCATCGCCTCGACCTGATCGTGGGTGACGTAAATCATCGTGCGGCCCAGACGTTTATGCAGGCGAGAAATTTCAATGCGCATCTGCACGCGCAGCGCGGCGTCCAGGTTAGAGAGCGGTTCATCCAGCAAAAACACACGCGGCTCCGCCACCAGCGTGCGGCCAATCGCTACGCGCTGACGCTGCCCGCCGGAAAGCGCTTTTGGCTTACGTTCCAGCAGATGCGCCAGTTGCAGCACTTCCGCCACCTGATTGACGCGTTGATTCATTACCTCTTTTTTGGCGCCCGCCAGCTTGAGGCCGAAAGACATGTTTTCTGCAACGGAGAGATGGGGATAGAGCGCATAAGACTGGAATACCATGCCCACGCCGCGCTCGGCAGGCGGAATATCATTCATACGGGTTTCCCCGATAAACAGGTCGCCACTGGTGATGGTTTCAAGCCCGGCGATCATACGCAGCAAGGTCGATTTACCACAGCCTGACGGTCCGACAAACACCACGAACTCCCCGTCATGGATATCGAGGTTAATATCTTTCGATACCACCACGTCACCCCAGGCTTTCGTTACATTTCGTAGCTGTACGCTCGCCATGCCCTTCTCCCTTCGTTACAACCTGTCATTGACAGCAACATTCATGATGGCCTGACTATGCGCGATCCCTGACTGGGGTAAATCCTCCACCCCCCGGCTTTTTTATGGGGGAGGAGGCGGGAGGATGAGGACACAGCGCCTGAGACCACGGGTGCGGGCAGAAAAGGAATTTCGTGATGCCGCCCGCAAAAATCGGCGTGTTTTTGTGTGCGCCAGCACGCATTACTCACATTTATGCAACACAGATCACATAAAGCCGGGGTGGGGCGTAGGGGCGGGGAGGATGGAAAGAGGTTGTCGTATAAAGAAACTAGAGACCGTTAAACCACCTCTGTGTACATCACCAAAAAGGATGGGAGATATGAAGATTAAAACTGGCGTAGGCATCCTCGCATTATCCGCACTTACGACGATGATGATTTCCGCCCCGGCTCTCGCCAAAATTGAAGAAGGTAAACTGGTTATCTGGATCAACGGCGACAAGGGCTATAACGGTCTGGCCGAGGTCGGTAAAAAATTTGAGCAAGACACCGGCATTAAAGTGACCGTTGAGCACCCGGATAAGCTGGAAGAGAAATTCCCGCAGGTGGCAGCCACCGGCGACGGTCCTGACATTATCTTCTGGGCGCACGACCGTTTTGGCGGCTACGCGCAGTCTGGTCTGCTGGCGGAGGTCACTCCGGATAAAGCGTTTCAGGACAAACTCTATCCGTTCACCTGGGATGCGGTACGTTATAACGGCAAGCTGATCGCCTACCCCATCGCCGTTGAAGCCCTCTCCCTGATTTATAACAAAGACCTCGTCCCGAACCCGCCGAAAACCTGGGAAGAGATCCCGGCGCTGGATAAAGAGCTAAAAGCGAAAGGGAAGTCGGCGATAATGTTCAACCTGCAAGAGCCGTATTTCACCTGGCCTTTGATCGCCGCTGACGGCGGTTACGCGTTCAAATTTGAAAACGGCAAGTATGACGTGAAAGACGTTGGCGTCGACAACGCCGGCGCGAAAGCGGGCCTGACTTTCCTGATCGATATGATCAAGAACAAAAATATGAGCGCCGATACCGATTACTCCATCGCCGAAGCAGCCTTCAATAAAGGCGAAACGGCAATGACCATCAACGGTCCGTGGGCATGGTCGAACATCGACAAGAGCAAAGTCAACTACGGTGTCACCCTGCTGCCGACCTTCAAAGGTAAACCCTCGAAACCGTTCGTCGGCGTGCTGAGCGCGGGGATTAACGCTGCCAGCCCGAACAAGGAGCTGGCGAAAGAGTTCCTCGAAAACTACCTGCTGACCGATCAGGGTCTGGAAGCGGTGAACAAAGATAAACCGCTGGGCGCCGTGGCGCTGAAATCTTTCCAGGAGCAGTTAGCGAAAGACCCCCGTATCGCCGCCACCATGGATAACGCCCAGAAAGGCGAGATCATGCCGAATATTCCGCAGATGTCCGCCTTCTGGTATGCGGTACGTACGGCTGTGATCAACGCCGCCAGCGGCCGTCAAACCGTGGATGCCGCGCTGAAAGATGCACAAAGCCGTATCACTAAGTAATGCCGCGAGCCTGTGCCGGATGGCGGCATAAATGCCTTATCCGGCCTACAACACACCGTAGGCCTGATAAGCGCAGCGCCATCAGGCACATCTCCGGCCAGGAAGTTTCAACGCTGTAGAGGAAAACCCCCATGGATGTCATTAAAAAGAAACACTGGTGGCAAAGCGACCAGCTTAAATGGTCAGTAATTGGTCTGCTGGGCCTGCTGGTGGGTTACCTTGTAGTTTTAATGTACGTACAAGGGGAGTATCTGTTCGCCATCATGACGCTGATTTTAAGCTCTGCTGGCCTGTATATTTTCGCAAATCGTAAAACCTATGCCTGGCGCTACGTTTACCCTGGCCTCGCCGGCATGGGGCTGTTTGTGCTATTCCCGCTGGTGTGCACCATCGCTATCGCCTTTACTAACTACAGCAGCACCAACCAGCTCACCTTTGAACGCGCCCAGCAAGTGCTGATGGACCGTTCTTATCAGGCAGGAAAAACCTATAACTTCGGTCTTTACCCGGCCGGCGACGAGTGGCAACTGGCCCTCACCGACGGAGAAACGGGCAAACATTACCTGTCTGACGCATTTTCCTTCGGCGGCGAACAAAAATTACAGCTGAAAGAGACCGATGCCCTGCCGGGCGGCGAACGCGCCAATCTGCGGATAATCACCCAGAACCGTCTGGCGCTGAACCAGATAACCGCCGTCCTGCCGGATGAAAGTAAAGTAATTATGAGCTCGCTACGTCAGTTTTCCGGTACTCGTCCGCTGTACACACTGGCTGATGACGGCCTGCTGACCAATAACCAGAGCGGCGTAAAATACCGGCCAAACAACGATAGCGGTTATTATCAGTCGATCAACGCCGACGGAAGCTGGGGTGATGAAAAACTCAGTCCTGGTTATACCGTTACTATCGGCGCGAAAAACTTTACGCGCGTCTTTACCGACGAAGGGATCCAGAAGCCCTTTTTCGCTATCTTCGTCTGGACCGTGGTCTTTTCGGTCCTCACTGTGGTGTTAACCGTGGCGGTTGGGATGGTATTGGCCTGCCTCGTACAGTGGGAAGCGCTGAAAGGTAAAGCTATCTACCGCGTCCTGCTGATTCTGCCCTACGCCGTACCGTCGTTTATTTCAATTTTGATTTTCAAAGGGTTATTCAACCAAAGCTTTGGCGAAATCAATATGATGCTGAGCGCGCTGTTCGGCATTAAACCTGCCTGGTTCAGCGACCCCAACACCGCGCGGGCAATGGTGATTATCGTGAATACCTGGCTGGGCTATCCCTACATGATGATCCTGTGTATGGGGCTGCTGAAAGCGATTCCGGATGACCTGTACGAAGCCTCCGCAATGGACGGCGCCGGTCCATTTCAGAATTTCTTTAAGATCACCTTACCGCTGCTGATTAAGCCGCTAACGCCGCTGATGATCGCCAGCTTCGCCTTTAACTTTAATAACTTTGTCCTGATTCAGTTATTGACCAACGGCGGGCCAGACCGTCTCGGCACCACCACGCCTGCCGGTTATACCGATTTGCTCGTCAGCTACACCTACCGTATCGCCTTTGAAGGCGGCGGCGGTCAGGACTTCGGTCTGGCGGCGGCCATTGCCACGCTGATCTTCCTGCTGGTAGGCGCGCTGGCAATAGTGAACCTGAAAGCCACGCGTATGAAGTTTGATTAAGGGAGATAATAACAATGGCTATGGTCCAACCCAAATCTCAGAAACTGCGTCTCCTCATCACGCACCTGGGGCTGCTGATTTTCATCGCAGCGATTATGTTCCCGCTGCTGATGGTCATCGCTATCTCGCTACGTGAAGGGAACTTCGCCACCGGAAGCCTGATCCCGGATAAAATCTCCTGGGAACACTGGCGGCTGGCGCTGGGTTTCAGCGTGGAACATGCGGATGGTCGGGTAACGCCGCCTCCCTTCCCGGTCCTGCTGTGGCTGTGGAACTCGGTGAAAATCGCCGGTATTACCGCCATCGGCATCGTGGCGCTCTCCACCACCTGCGCCTACGCTTTCGCACGAATGCGTTTTCCAGGTAAAGCAACACTGCTCAAAGGGATGCTGATTTTCCAGATGTTTCCGGCGGTTTTGTCTCTGGTAGCGCTGTATGCGTTATTTGATCGCCTGGGACAATACATTCCATTTATCGGTCTGAATACGCATGGCGGCGTGATCTTCGCCTATCTTGGCGGCATCGCGCTGCATGTCTGGACGATTAAAGGCTACTTCGAAACTATCGACAGTTCGCTGGAAGAGGCCGCCGCGCTGGATGGCGCAACCCCGTGGCAGGCGTTTCGCCTGGTGCTGCTGCCGCTTTCCGTACCGATTCTGGCGGTGGTGTTTATTCTGTCGTTCATCGCAGCGATTACCGAAGTTCCGGTCGCCTCGTTGTTACTGCGCGATGTGGACAGCTATACGCTGGCCGTGGGTATGCAGCAATATCTCAACCCGCAAAACTATTTGTGGGGCGACTTTGCCGCCGCCGCCGTCCTTTCAGCTATTCCTATCACCCTGGTGTTCCTGTTGGCGCAACGTTGGCTGGTCAACGGCCTGACGGCTGGGGGTGTGAAAGGTTAAGTTTTATCGAAGTACCTGCCCGGCAACGGGCAATGCCACTGCCCTCAAGTTATGTTATCCCCACTTATGGTCGTATTTTGGCGCTCTTCGGAGCGCTTTTTTTATGCGTTATAGACAGCAGCTGATTTATTGCCACGCCATACGTCCGTTACGGTGTGGCGACGCCTATTCTCGCCGTAGTCGGTTCGAATTACATAACCACAACGTGATAACCAACAGGAGGATCGCCGCCGAATAGAGTAATACATCCATTGGCGTTTTATGATCGACAATGATCAGGCGCACAATCGCCGTGATCCCAATGTACACGAAATAGCGCAGCGGAAAGTGAAAGCCAGACTTAAAGTACTTCACAATCAGCGCAATAAATTCGAAATAAAGAAAGTAGATCACCAGCCCTTCCACCAGTTCATATTTGCTGGCTTGCTCAGGCACGAATAATGCATCCGCCAGATGAACCGTCTCTTTACCGAGAAAAACGACCAGGATCAGGCCGAGGGTAAGCAGCCCCAAATTTAGTACGTTTTGTAAAATCGTGGCGATAAACTCAAGACGTGAGCGCGATAATGGCATCATAACAGCCCCCTCTTTCTCTGCGGCGAGGTTTCTGTATAACGCACAAATGTGACGGGCATCTATATTTTTTATTTATGTTTATATTTTGTTCAATAAGATAATTTGCCGGATAGCGCCGTGAACGCCTTATCCGGCCTGAGTATTAACGGAAATTTACGCTCCTGTCACTGGTCATATCATACAGGCCAAACTTACGGCCAAGCTGTTGACCACCGTCACGCGTCAGCGGCGTCCAGCCAATTGCCGCACGACTTCGGGTTGGGCCGGACGAGAAGATATCCAGCGGCACGGAAACATATACGCCTTTGGTAAAATCCCCTTCCCCATATTCATCCGGCGACGCATCGGTAATCGTCGCGTAACCGCCGACAACGACGCCGCTATCGAAGCGTTTGGCGATCTCCAGCGTACCGCCTTTATCGCCCGCCAGATACTGACCAACGCTGGCTTTCACCAGCACATCCTGGGCGAACGACGGCGTCCAGTATGCGGTCAAATGTCCGGTCTTCACGCTGTAATCGGTAAACTTCATCATATCCTGCGCGCTACGCCAGTCACGCTGTTTCACGTAGTTGGCATCCAGGCCAAACGCCCAATTGCTGTCTACCGGGCGATACAGGACTTCCGCCCCGGCACCGCCAAACATGGTCTCCAGATAACCGCCATAGACCTGCCCATAGAAACCATTGCCAAAATACTGGAAGTAGTTGGCCTGTAGGTTATTCACATAAACATCGTTCTGCACATACTCACGGACATGCGTACGCACCCGCGGCAGATGCGAGTCCTTCGGCGGATTGGTGTAGTTAAATTTGTCGTAGTTGTTGGCGATATTGGCAAACACGCTGCCCGTGGTGAGCAGATGATCCGTGACCCACAGATCCGCAGTTCCCATTACGCCCAGCTGATACATATAGAAGTTTTCCGGGCCGCCTACCGACTGATTCAGCACGGGATCAAGATGAAAATCAACGCGCGACTTGTCGATATACCAACCCTGTTCAGTACTCTCTGGCACGATCGGCTCCACGCGTTTTTGCGCCAGCGGAGTTTCATGTCCCAGCGGTTCGCCTTCCAGATGGCGTTTCAGGCTGGCGACATCGGTTTCAGTGGTGACCTGCGGCAGATTAAGGCGGTTTTCCGTCACGCGGATCGTGCGGATCCCCTCCGGCAGATCGTTCATGACGATCCGGTTAGCGCGCACGATCCCTTCACGGGAGTCGCGGTACTTCACCTGTTCGCCGGTAACGTACAGCGTATCGCCTTTGACCTGGATTTTCGGGTCCGCCAGACCGGCATTATATTTCAATAACGTTAATTGATTAGCCACTACCGAATGTTGCAGGATGGCATCCTGCGGCTGTGGTCGGTATTGCGGGCGTGAATTGTCATGATACGCGGGACGTAAATCGTTGAAATTGGTGCGCAGCGTAACGCCAAACATAAAGGTGTTGCCGCGCTCGTAGCTGAGGTTAACGTCGGCCCAATCGGTGACGCGGTAAATGGCGCCGACGTTAAACTTGCTCTTCTGTTCCAGTTTACCCGCAAAATCCTGCTGATAGTTATTGCCTTCATACTCCAGCTTCAGGCGTAGCGGTTGCCACGGGGTCTGGTATTCTACGCCGCCAAACAGCGAGGCCGGGCCGTGAAACATATCGCTACCGTCGACGGAACCTGCCTCTTTATAGCTGTTATCACGCGAACAGAATTTATCACTATACGAACAGAAAGGATTAGACACATTGCCGCTGGTGCCAAGATAGCCCCAGCCGAGACCTAATGAAAAATCAAATGGCCCCCAGGCCTTACTCGCTACAATATATTCCGCATCAAACAGCCCCGTCCCGCCGATATCGCGCGCGCCAACCGCCACCTGCGGCATCCAGTAACTCTCTTCCCACAACCGCAGTTTCACATCAAACGCTTTATCTTTGTAAGTCTGGTCGCCGGAGAATGATTCCACGCTGCTGTACTTTTTCGTACGGACATCGGTATAGCGCAACGTGGTTTCCAGCCACGGGAAAAGCTGAACCGAAGCCGAGTAGTAGCGGTACTGATCGTTATCACGATAGTTCAGGCTCATCTCCCCTTCACGCGCCATACGCGCTGTCGGCGTTTGCAGCAGGCCCACGCCGCCAAAGTCAGATTGTGAAGGCCCAACAGGGGCTGGATATGTTTCGGCATGGCAGGCCGCGCTAATACCCAGCGCCAGCACGCTGAGCAGATGTGTTTTTTTCATTATTCCGGTATCCGCTGCGTCAGGGTATGAAGAATGTCGGCATTTATCGCCTTCGGCGTGCCGCGCCAAAGGGAATCGGCAAAACCGACAAAAATAATGCTGCCGGGCATTGGCTCGATATGACGTTTATTCCAGTAAGCCACCGGCGCTTTTTGGCTGCGTCCATCAGGGTAAACCACCCAGGCATAGCTACGATCCGCGCCGCTGAGTAAGCGCTGATCCTCAAGATAACTGGCGACGTCCCGCCCAGGGACGAACGGCTGGCTGCCCGGCTGGCTAATCAAGCCAAAGAGCGTCACCTGCGTGGGTTGCGGCCCGACCCAGAGCGTGTAGTGACCTTGCAGCGGCGGGTTACCACGTTCGCTCACCCGCACCACGTCAGGATCAAGATTCACGAATTGTCTGCCCGTCACCTTCACCGCCTGAATCTGTCGGCGCAGTGTGTTTATCGCCGCCGCCGCATCGCCGTCTTCCTCAGCGCCGAGCGCCGCCAGTCGCCCGAGAAGTTCCTGCTGCTGCTGACGCGCCGTCACGGTCGCCTGTTCTTCGCCTATCACCGCCGCAGGCCACCAGCTCGTTGCCAGGCGCGGCTGTCCGACTAAATCGAGCAGACGCTCAGCGTCTGTCAGCGTTTTAGGCTCGCTATTACCCTGGGTAAAAACGGTAACAGTGCCGCTGGCAAAGGCGGATGACGCGACAAAGGCCAGCGCCAGCGCGCTTATCGTCCTTTTCATCATGATTTTGCCGCCTTAATCAGCGTGGTTTTCACCGGAAAGTAATTCGCGCCCAGATACTGTTCCGTCTGGCGAATTTGGCCTTCGCTATCAACCCAGTAGCGATTACGCCAGCGCGTTTGATCGGTCGTCACTTCTTCATCCAGCACCCGCACGGCGGTCTCTTCACTGCCGACGCTAACGCTATCGGTCCCTCGCCATGTAAAAACGGAACGGGCGGTGGCGTAACGCACCTGGCGATGTTCGGTCCAGCCCAGGGTGCGAGTCCAGGTCGCGCCATCGATAATCTGTCCTGGTTTCGCCAGCGGGTCGGTCGCCAGATTATTCACATCGATCAGGTTGTCGCCGCCGAGCAGAGTTTTGACCAGACGGCCATGCTGCGTCACGATCGTCGCGCCATCCTGCGTCACCCATTTCTGCTGCCCGTTTTCCGAGAAAGCGAGCACCACAAACAGTTGAGGACCGCCGTTAAGCTGCATGTACTGGCTGGCATAAGGCATGTTTTGAATATCGTCATCCGTTAGCTGTACGCCTGGCGTACCGAACAAACTGTCCCACAGTGAATCGCCCAGGCCTTTGGTGGTGGCCGAACACGCCTGTAATAGCAGGCAAATCAGGATAAGTGCGAGTCGCTTCACGACGCTTCTCCAGAGGGGCAAAATAACCACACCGGAGTGTGGTTATGGTTAAACGTACCGATACTACTGGGTACTGGTGGTCGTGGTGGTCGTGGTTCCGGTATTGGAACCATCGCCGCCGCCGGTTGCCGCTAACGCGACGCCCACCGCCGAACTTACGGTGCTAACGCTGGTAGCGGAGGAGCTTCCCGCCGATACCGACGTCGCTGCCGACCCTGCCGCTTCACCCACCTGAACGGGGGCTGCCGAGACAGATGTCGCCGCAAGCGCGGTTATGGCAAAAATGCCATACAGTACTTTTTTCATCATAATTTCCCTTCATTGAATGAATGGAGATTTACCCAAAAGAATTTCGGGCGCTACCGAGTATACACAACCAAAGCAGGCGGATTATGCCCGGGAGAAATAACATCGAAGTTTTAGGATAATTAAACTTTAAAGAAGTAACGCCTACATCATTTAATTAACAAACAAATAAAATCAATAAGTTAAAATTAAACTAAAAGACATCAGCATCCGTATAATCTGAAAATAACGCAGAGTGATTTTCTGGTTATTGCTTATTTTAGGATTAAGCTCAATATAAAATTTTGGGGATAAAGACGGACAAGCGGAATTATCTTATAAAAAAAGCCGATGTGAATATCGGCCTTTTTATTATCTTATTCTCTTTTTGCCGGATGGCGGCGAAACGCCTTACCCGGCCTACAGACGCTATGCATTACGTAGACCGGATAAGCGCAGTGCCATCAGGCGCGCCAGGCTTTATAACGGTTAATCAGACCGTTAGTAGAGCTATCATGGGACGAAATAGCTTTATCATCGCCCAACTCCGGCAGAATACGGTTAGCCAACTGTTTACCCAACTCAACGCCCCACTGGTCGAAAGTAAAGATGTTCAGGATGACGCCCTGCGTAAAGATTTTATGCTCATACAACGCAATCAGTGCGCCCAGGCTGAACGGCGTAATTTCGCGCAGCAGGATAGAGTTGGTCGGGCGGTTGCCTTCAAACACTTTGAATGGCACAACGTGTTCAAGCTGCGCCGGATCTTTCCCCTGATCGCGATATTCCTGCTCAACCACCTCGCGGGATTTACCAAACGCCAGCGCTTCGGTCTGCGCGAAGAAGTTAGACAGCAGCTTCTGATGATGATCGGATAGCGGGTTATGGGTGATAGCCGGGGCGATAAAATCACACGGCACCATTTTAGTACCCTGGTGAATCAATTGATAAAACGCGTGCTGACCGTTGGTGCCTGGTTCGCCCCAGATAATTGGGCCTGTCTGGTAATCCACGGCGTTGCCGTTACGGTCAACGTATTTACCGTTGGATTCCATGTTACCCTGCTGGAAGTAGGCGGCGAAACGGTGCATATACTGGTCGTACGGCAGAATGGCTTCGGTTTCCGCGCCGAAGAAATTGTTGTACCAGATGCCAATCAACGCCAGCAGAATGGGTAGGTTTTTCTCCGCCGGAGTGGTGGAGAAATGCTTGTCCATCGCGTGCGCGCCGGAAAGCAGCTCGACAAAGTTGTCGAAACCGACGGACAGAATAATGGACAGCCCGATGGCAGACCACAGCGAGTAACGACCACCGACCCAGTCCCAGAACTCGAACATATTGGCCGTGTCGATACCAAATTCGCTGACCGCTTTGGCGTTGGTGGAGAGCGCAGCAAAGTGTTTCGCCACGTGTTTTTCATCGCCTGCAGTTTTCAGGAACCAGTCGCGCGCGCTGTGGGCGTTGGTCATGGTTTCCTGGGTGGTGAAAGTTTTAGAAGCGACCAGGAACAGCGTGGTTTCAGGGTTCACTTTCTTCAGCACTTCAGCGATGTGGGTGCCATCGACGTTAGAGACGAAGTGCATGTTCAGATGGTTTTTATACGGACGCAGCGCTTCGGTCACCATGAACGGGCCGAGGTCGGAACCGCCGATACCGATGTTCACCACGTCGGTGATGGCCTTACCGGTGTAGCCTTTCCACTGACCGGAGATAATCGCTTGCGAGAAAGTTTTCATCTTCTCAAGCACGGCGTTCACTTCCGGCATCACATCTTTGCCGTCCACGATGATCGGCGTATTGCTACGGTTACGCAGCGCCACGTGCAGCACGGCGCGGTCTTCGGTGCGGTTGATCTTCTCGCCGGAGAACATGGATTTAATCGCGCCGGCCAGATCGGTCTCTTTCGCCAGATCCTGTAATTTTGCCAGCGTCTCTTCGGTGATGCGGTTTTTGGAGAAATCCACCAGCATCAGATCGTCAAACGTCGCGGAAAATTTAGCGAAACGGTCGCTATCGTTCGCGAAAAGCTCAGCGATCGTAACGTCTTTCATTTCATCGTAGTGTTTCTGGAGCGCCTGCCAGGCAGAAGTCTGCGTTGGATTGATGTTTTTCATTAGCAATACTCTTCTGATTTGAGAATTGTGACTGGGATCGATTGTAACGCCAGTCACAGAAAAGTGTGATTGTTTTAGTGCCGTTGCCCCAGGCACTGTCGAATGAGGATAAAAAGTATATACCCTAAATAATTCGAGGTGCAGAAAGGCGGCAAATGGGTATCGGGGTTATAAGCGCTGTTACTGAGCCTAAACTCAGCATAAAAAATCCGCATAATCCCAACGTTGACAGTCCAGGCCACAACTTTTATTTATAAATACGTTACTTGCATTTGCGCCTGCACCGGTTTCTGTTCTGCCCTTGTGCCATGGTCGCGTTTTTCATTTCCTGACACGAGGTTGATATGACAGAGATCGTTGTTTCCAAATTTGGCGGTACCAGCGTCGCTGATTTTGACGCCATGAACCGTAGCGCGGATATCGTACTTTCCGACACCAATGTTCGTTTAGTCGTGCTTTCCGCGTCTGCCGGCATCACTAACCTGCTGGTGGCGCTGGCCGAAGGGATGGAGCCCGGCGAACGTTTCGCTACGCTCGACGCCATCCGTAAAATCCAGTTCGATATCCTTGATCGTCTGCGTCATCCGAATGTCATTCGCGAAGAGATTGAACGCCTGCTGGAAAACATCACTATTCTGGCGGAGGCGGCATCGCTGGCGACATCGGCAGCCCTGACCGATGAACTGGTCAGCCACGGCGAGCTGATGTCTACCCTGCTATTTGTTGAGATCCTGCGTGAACGCGACGTACAGGCCCACTGGTTCGACGTGCGCAAAGTGATGCGTACCAGCGATCGCTTTGGTCGTGCGGAACCGGACGTCGCAGCGCTTGCGGAACTGGCCGCGCAGCAGTTGCTCCCGCGCCTGAGCGAAACGTTGGTCATTACTCAGGGCTTTATCGGCAGTGAAAGCAAAGGCCGCACCACGACGTTAGGCCGCGGCGGCAGCGACTATACGGCAGCGTTGCTGGCTGAAGCGCTCCATGCCGCGCGGGTTGATATCTGGACAGATGTGCCCGGTATTTACACCACCGACCCGCGCGTAGTGCCCGTCGCGCAGCGAATTGATGAAATCGACTTTGAAGAAGCGGCGGAGATGGCAACCTTCGGCGCAAAAGTACTGCATCCAGCCACCTTACTCCCGGCCGTGCGTAGCGATATCCCGGTCTTCGTTGGCTCCAGTAAAGATCCGCAAGCGGGCGGTACGCTGGTGTGCAATAAAACCCAAAACCCGCCGCTGTTCCGCGCGCTGGCGCTGCGCCGCAATCAAACGCTATTGACGCTGCACAGCCTGAATATGCTGCACTCACGAGGTTTCCTGGCAGAGGTGTTCGGCATTCTGGCGCGGCATAATATTTCGGTAGATCTGATTACCACTTCGGAGGTGAGCGTCGCGCTGACGCTGGATACTACCGGCTCCACCTCCACGGGCGATACGTTACTGACCCAATCCTTATTGATGGAGCTTTCCGCGCTGTGTCGGGTCGAAGTTGAAGAAGGACTGGCGCTGGTCGCGCTGATTGGCAACAACCTGTCAAAAGCCTGCGGTGTTGGTAAAGAAGTGTTTGGCGTCCTGGAACCGTTCAACATTCGCATGATTTGTTACGGCGCCTCCAGCCACAATCTGTGCTTCCTCGTGCCGGGAGACGATGCCGAGAAAGTGGTGCAAAAGCTACATCAGAACTTATTTGAATAATCGCCCTGACACGACAGCGGGTGAGCGCTATCAGGCAATACGCTGCCGGATGGCGACGCAAGCGCCTTATCCGGCCTGTCGCAGCTCCCGGCGTATAGCGCTTGTCGCTATACGCCATACCCGATATCGCTTACAGCATACGCCGCTGGTGCTGTTTTTCCGTGTGGACCCGCTTAACGATTTTATAGATCCACTGCAGTGTCAAATTGTACTTTTTGGCCAGCTCCGCATAATTACGCCCATCGCACTCGCTGTAAATCTGATAATCCCGTTCCGAGGCTCGACCAGAGATACCTTTGGGGAAATAAATGCTTTGCCCGCCCCAGTTGCGCATCATTCTGTCAGCAATTGCCTGACCGGCATTTTCGGCTGACGCGCTATCAATATTCATGCTTTCAATAAGTACCTGCGACGCATGAAACGCCAGATCGTTAATAATCTCCGGAAGCCGAACCATTTCTTTTGATTTCTGAATCATATTTTATCTCCATATCCAGCACCATGCTTCCCGTGACGACACCAAAAAGGAAAGCGTAAAAAATGGTGCAATAACTACCTATCAATACATTCAAAATATATATAAATATTTACTATCAACGCATTTAATTATAAATTAAAAAAATATATATATCGTTTTCAATTTATAATATGTATTTATTTTATAGGTGAAGTAAGCCTTCACTGATGTCATCATTTTACACAATACTGTATGTATATACAGTTAATTTTTTGCATTTTTTTCTGCGTTCGATCAAAAAGATTGCTTTCCTCACAATCGCGTGAATTTTTAAACTGACTTTAAAAATCAATAAGATAATTTTAATCAAAGATTATTATGACGCAGCAATACCGCCATCGTAGCCTGCCACAGACACATACTGACTCTCCGCAGGCAACCTCTACCCCCTGCCCCGAAAGCTTTATTTATTCGTTTATTTGTTGGCATTTGACACCATGCCCTAAACATTTTTTAAAGTTATTTATTAAAGCCCTTTTCGTTCTTCCACTATGGGGAAAAGCGATACTTCTCTCTCAATTATCAGGAGATAGAGTATGCGAAAAATTATTGTTCCCCGACTTTCCGGCTGGCTGGTTGCCTCTGTCGTACTGTTTGCGCTTATCGGCTGGACATCATCAGCGCAAATTCCGGTCGTCATCTATAAACTCAGCCTGGTTTCGTTATCAGCGGTGCTGGGTTACTGGCTCGACCGTAGTCTTTTCCCCTGGGCACGTCCCGACTCCTTTTGCCCCTGGGAAGAATCGCTGTGCTGCGCCGCGGCGATGATTCGTCGCGCGATCATCGTTGCGGCAATTTGCCTTGCCGTCGCGCTGGGGCTGTAACGATGCGTTATCAATACGTATGCCTGGTCTGCGCTATGTCTTTCTTGTCTGCCGACGCTGCCGAACCGCCGCGCGCTTCTCTGCAATGGCGCAACGAAGTGATTCGTACCGCGCGCGAAATCTGGGGGCTTAACGCCCCCGTTGCTGATTTTGCCGGGCAACTACATCAGGAATCCGGCTGGGCGCCTGACGCGCTTTCTCCGGCTGGCGCGCAGGGTATGGCGCAATTTATGCCTGCAACGGCAAAATGGGTAAGCCAGTTGTACCCAGCGCTTCGCGAGAACAAGCCGTTTAATCCCGCCTGGGCGATACGCGCGCTGGTACAGTATGACCGCCAGTTGTGGAAAAGCGTGTCAGCAAAAAATAGCTGCCAGCGAATGGCTTTCACTCTGAGCGCCTATAACGGCGGGCAAGGCTGGGTGAACAGAGATAAAAGGCTGGCCGCTGCAAAGGGGTTGGATGCGTCCATCTGGTTTGAACATGTAGAACGCGTTAACGCCGGGCGCAGCGCCGCAAACTGGCGCGAGAATCGTCACTATCCCAAAGCGATTTTATACCAACATGCTCCCCGTTATTTGCAATGGGGGCAGGCTAGCTGCATTCATTAATCAGAGGGAGTAATGAAACTCAGTATCGATTTTTGGGAAGTCATCTCCCTCTTACTTTCGTTTGTTGGATTAATGTTTGCCGCCGGTAAATTGCTGCTGGCGCAAATTGAAAAACGGCTGAATGAACGTTTTGAAGCACTGGAAGCTGCCCGGCGCGAATCAGAAATAGGCTGGTCCAGGCTCGAAAGAGAATTTCTGGAGTTCCGCGCCGATCTGCCGCTGCATTATGTCCGCCGCGAGGATTATCTTCGCGGCCAGGCCGTTCTGGAAGCAAAACTGGATGCGCTATATAGCAAAATAGAACTGATTCAACGAGGTAACCATTAAACAAATCCCCGTCGTTTATACGCCGGGGATTTTTTATTTGTTTTAACTTTTTTCTCTAAAGGAGATTAAAAGACGCCTGATGCCTGATACATCAAAATACGTCTGAACGATAACGAAGAGAGAATATTATCTCTCCCGGTAAATCAAGGAAAACCGTATATGGAAACATTATCTGTTATACATACCGTGGCGAATAGACTACGTGAATTAAACCCTGATATGGATATACATATTTCATCAACCGATGCGAAAGTATATATCCCAACAGGACAGCAGGTAACGGTATTAATTCACTACTGCGGTTCGGTTTTTACCGCCCCAGAAAATACGAATGCCACGGTACAAAAACAACTAATCCGGATTTCCGCCACCGTTATTGTTCCGCAAATAAGTGACGCGATAAACGCGCTGGATCGTCTACGTCGTTCGTTGGGGGGCATTGAACTTCCCGACTGCGATCGTCCGCTCTGGCTGGAAAGCGAAAAATATATCGGCGACGCCGCAAACTTCTGCCGTTACGCCCTGGATATGACCGCCAGCACCCTGTTTATCGCGGAACAGGAAAGCAAGGACTCCCCCCTGCTTACAGTCGTTAATTATGAGGAAATTCAATGAAATATATCTACAGTGGCCCGGCAAGCGGCGTCACGCTCGCCGACGGTCAGGAAGTCTTACTGTGGCCCAATAGCGAAATCTCGCTGCCGGAAGATAACGAGTGGGTAATCACCATGATTGCCCGCCGTCACCTGGTGCCAGTGGTTACGCAAGAAGTAGAAACTAATGAAGAGGAAATTGTCCATGGCAGCTAATTACCTGCACGGTGTAGAGACCATTGAGATCGAAACCGGCCCACGTCCGGTTAAGGCGGTTAAATCTGCGGTTATTGGTCTGATCGGCACCGCGCCATGCGGCCCGGTTAACCAGCCGACGCTGTGCCTTTCTGAAAGCGACGCGGCACAGTTTGGCCCAGGTCTGGCAAATTTCACCATCCCGCAGGCGCTGAAGGCGATCTACGATCACGGCGCAGGGACGGTCGTGGTGATTAACGTGCTGAATCCGGCGGTACACAAAAGTACCATTCCCAGTGAAACCGTGAAGGTTGATGACAACGGTCAGATTCAACTCAAGCACGGGGCCGTGCAAACGATGAACATTGGCCGCAGCACGAACGCCGGAAACGCTTATATCAAAGGCACCGATTACACCATTGATATGCTGACCGGTAAAATCACCTGCATGGGGACCAACCTGAAACCCGGCGTTCAGGCCTATGTAAATTATACTTACGCGGACCCCACCAAAGTGACTGCCGCCGATATTGTTGGCGCGGTAAACACGGCGGGTGACCGTACCGGCATGAAGCTGTTACAGGACACCTGGAACCAGTTTGGTTTTTACGCGAAGATCCTGATTGCGCCGGTCTTTTGTACGCAAAACTCGGTCGCCGTTAAGCTTATCGCTCAGGCAGAAGCGCTGGGAGCCATTACCTACATTGATGCGCCCATCGGCACGACTTTCCAGCAGGTTCTGGCAGGGCGCGGCCCGCAGGGGGCGATTAACTTCAATACCAGTTCCGATCGCGCGCGTCTGTGCTATCCGCACGTTAAAGTGTACGACAGCGCGACGGACAGCGAAGTCCTGGAGCCGCTCTCCTCCCGCGCCGCTGGCCTGCGTGCCAAAGTGGATCTGGAAAAAGGCTTCTGGTGGAGCAACTCCAATCAGGAAATTCAGGGCATTACCGGCGTAGAGCGCTCGCTGTCAGCGATGATCGACGATCCGCAAAGCGAAGTGAATCAACTGAATGAAAACGGCATCACCACCGTCTTCAACAGCTATGGCTCCGGTTTGCGCCTGTGGGGTAACCGTACCGCCGCCTGGCCGACGGTTACTCATATGCGTAACTTTGAGAACGTGCGCCGTACTGGTGATGTGATTAACGAATCCATTCGCTATTTCAGCCAGCAGTATATGGATATGCCGATTAATCAGGCGCTGATCGACGCGCTAACCGAATCGGTGAACACCTGGGGCCGCAAGCTGATTGCCGACGGCGCGCTGTTGGGTTTTGAATGCTGGTACGACCCGGCGCGTAACGAACAGACTGAACTGGCAGCCGGGCATCTGTTGCTGAGCTACAAATTCACTCCGCCGCCGCCGCTGGAATGTCTGACGTTTGAAACCGAAATTACCTCTGAATATTTAGTTTCTCTGGAGAGCAATCGCTAATGGCTGGAAAAATTCAAATTAACCGTATTACCAACGCCAATATTTATCTTGATGGTAATAATCTTTTAGGTCGCGCGAGTGAAATTAAACTGCCTGATATCAGCATGATTATGCAGGAGCATAAAGCGCTGGGGATGGTCGGTAAAATTGAACTGCCTGCCGGTTTTGACAAACTGGAAGGTGAAATTAAATGGAACTCGTTTTACCACGACGTCATGCGTAAAACGGCAAATCCGTGGCAGGCGGTGGCATTGCAGTGCCGCTCCAGCATCGATTGTTATAACTCGCAGGGTAAAGCGGATCAGTTAGCGCTGGTGACGCATATGACCGTAATGTTTAAAAAGAACCCGCTGGGAACGTTTAAACAGAATGAAAACCCGGAATTTAGCAGCGCCTTCGGCTGCACTTATATTAAACAGGTGGTTGACGGTGAAACGCTTCTTGAACTGGATTATCTGGCGAATATTTTCCGCGTAAATGGCGCGGATCAATTAAATGCCTACCGCAATAATATTGGCGGTTAATTACTTCGGGGCTACGGCCCCGAATTTAACACGACGAATAAGGACTACACCATGAACGAAAAATATACCCTGCAATTTCCGTTTACCTCCGCCGCCGGGGAACGTATCGACGTTCTGCAATTACGTCGCCTGAAGGTAAAAGATATGCGCGCCGCGCGACGCGCCAGCGATAAACCGGAAGAGTGGGATGAGCCGCTGATGGCGGCTATGACCGGGCTGGTAACCGAAGATCTGGCGGAAATGGATCTGCTGGACTATCAGGCATTGCAGAAACGATTTCAGGCCATGCTTAGCATGGCTACAGAACCCACAGCAACTGTGGCAGGCAATGGCGCTGCTGGCGAGGTGGTTTCGTTTTCCGCCCAGTGAAATTGACGCGCTGTCGGTTGACGATTTTACCTGCTGGCTGGACGAAGCCAGCGCGCAAATTAAACACGAATACGACTCGCAGGCTTAATGCCTGCGGGTTTCCTGACCCAAGCCCGGTTCACTCCTTCCCTGTCCTTTTTCCGGCAAGCAGCCTGTTACCGGGCAACTTATACGAGACACTATTTTGGCCAACGACATTATTACTCAGCTTCAGGCGCGTAATGAGACGTTGACGCAGGCAATAGCCCGTTACGGCTCACTCAACGCCAGCACGCTGCACACGCTCAGCTTTGAGCAAACAAAAATCACCCGGCTTACGCAACAGCTCGCTAACTCTGCCCTTCGCCGGGAAGAGAACGATAAACAGCGCGCCGGGTTGCTGGAAAAAACACAAACGTTCGCCGGACAGCTCGGCAAGCTCCTGAACGTTGAGACTCCCGACTGGAAGCTGCCTTACGAATTTCAGGGCAACATGGTCGATATGGCGGCGAAAGGCGGCATGGATAACACCGCGCGGGACGCCCTGAGCCTGAATATCCGCGACTGGAGCCTTGATTTCAATCAGGATCAAAAAGATCTGCAAAGCGCCGCCGCCACGATGATTGAAGGCGGCGTCAGCGCATTGCAGGATCTTAGCCGCTACATGCCCGATATCGCCAAAGCCGCAACCGCCTCCCGTGACAGCGCGCAAAGCTGGGCGCAGGCGGCTCTGGCCACTCGCGACAAACTGAACATCGCCCCTGACGACTTCCGTTTTGCGCAAAATATGCTGTACAGCGTGGCAAAAAGCGGCGGCGGCTCCGTTGCAGAACAAACCCAGTGGATTAACGCCTTTGCCGGAAAAACCGGCGCTCAGGGGAAAGAAGGCATTGCGGAACTGACCGCAACGATGCAAGTCGCCATGAAAAACGCCCCTGACGCAGGCGCGGCGGCAGCAAATTTCGACCATTTCCTGAAATCTACCTTCTCAAAAGAGACGGACAGTTGGTTTGCCCGCCAGGGCGTGGATCTTCAGGGATCGCTGCTGGAACATCAGCAAAATGGGATCGGCGTGACGGAAGCGATGGCCCACATCGTGCAGATGCAACTGGAGAAAATGAACCCGCAGATCCTCGACACCTTCAGGCAAACCATGAAGATTGAGGATCTTTCCGCGCGCGGCGACGCGCTACAGGCCATGACGGAGAAATTTAACCTCGGCGCGATGTTCGGCGATGCGCAAACGCGGGATTTTCTCGCCCCGATGCTGGCGAATATGGTCGAATATCGCCAGCTAAAAGCCTCCGCAATGCAGGCGGCGGGGCAACATTTTATCGATGATGACTTCGCCGTGAAAATGACATCGCCCGGAGAACAGACCAAAGCGTTACAACTTTCACTTAACGATCTGTGGCTGACCGTCGGTATGGAGCTGATGCCCGCCATTGGCGAACTGGCGCAAAGCATCACGCCGCTGGTACGGCAGTTCAGCGCCTGGCTGCGGGAAAATCCGGCGCTGGTGCAAGGGGTCGCTAAAGTCGTTGGCGTTATCTGGCTGTTCAACGGGGCGCTGAATATTCTCAGGCTGGGAGCAAACCTCATTGCGTCACCGTTTATTCGCCTGATCGATATCTTCCTGAAGGTCAAAGCCGGTCTGGCGCTGGGCGGCGGCAGTCGCGCGCTGTCGGTTCTGAAATCGTTTGGCAACGGTGCGAAAGGCCTGACGGTGCTGCTGGGAAACGGCCTGATAAAAGGGCTACGGCTGGTCGGCCAGGCGTTTATCTGGCTGGGTCGGGCGCTGCTGATGAACCCTGTCGGCCTGACTATCACCGCTATCGCAGGCGCCGCCTATTTACTTTATCGCTACTGGGAACCGATTTCCGGTTTCTTTGCCGGAGTCTGGGAGCGTATCAAAACCGCCTTTGACGGAGGCATTGCAGGCGTCACGCGTCTGATTCTCGACTGGTCGCCGCTGGGGCTGTTTTACCGCGCCTTCGCCAGCGTACTGGACTGGTTTGGCATTGAACTCCCCGCCAGCTTTAGCGAATTTGGCGGCAATATTCTGGATAGCCTGATCAACGGCATTCTGAATGCGCTTCCTTTCCTGAACGGGGCGATTGAGAAGATAAAAGCGCTGATCCCCGACTGGGCGAAAAGCGCGCTGGGCATCAGCACTGAAATGCCGTCTGTCGCCGCCGCCGTCCCCGGTATTGCCGGAACAATGGTCGCGCAACAGGCCAGCGCGCCGCTGGCATCGGGAGCGAAAGCGGTGACAACCTCGGCCAAAACGATGGCCTCGCCGCAGCCTATGAAGACGAAAAGCGCCGCCACGCCGCCGACGCCAGCCGCGCTTCCCGGCAAATCCGGCGGGAAACCTTATACGCTGCCCTCCCGCGCGCAAAGCAACGTGCAGGTACACTTTTCCCCGCAGGTTACCGTGCAGGGAAGCGGCGCGAATGCCGCCAAAGATATCAACAACGTGCTGTCGCTGAGTAAACGCGAGCTGGAGAGAATGATTAACGATGTCATGGCGCAACAACGGCGCCGGGAGTACGCATAATGTATGCCGTATTAGGCGAAATAGAATTTGACGTCGTCGCTTACTGGGACGAATTTGAAAGCACGATGGGCGTGGATTATACCAGCCATGCCCGTATTGAAGGGAAACCGGGCGTGCAATTTATCGGCGATAAGCTGGACAAAATCACCCTGAAATTCAACTTTCATAGTCAGTATTGCCAGCCGACCACCGAGCTGAACCGTCTGCGGGAAGCGATGACCGCGCACCAGGCGATGGCGCTGGTGTTCGGCAACGGCGATTATCGCGGCTGGTTCGTGATTACCGATCTGACCGCTACCCACCAGCACACCGATCCTTACGGTAACGTCATTGCCCAGGGCGGCAGTCTGTCGCTACAGGAGTACACCGGCGATCCGAAGAGCCCGCTGCTGCCTCCGGCCATCACCACCCAGGAACCGAACATTGACGAGATGTTGGATGAGCTTCCCGACGTTAGCGATTCCTGGTTCGATGAACTGCTGAGCGCTGTTGAAGAGGGTATGCGTGAAGCCAAAGAGATGATGGATGAGGTGGCCGACGCCATTGATGACATCAAAAAAACGATCGCCCAGGCGAAAGAGCTGGTGAAGGAAGCCAAAGCGCTGAAAGAAAAATGCGGCGATATTGTCGATTCGCTGAAAAAAACCATTAGCGCGATAGACGCGCTGTTCCAGCAGCCGCTGGATTTGCAAACGCTGGCCGGGCTGCCGAAAGCGCTGGCGGCGAAAATGCAGGAACTGATCGACAGCCTGCCGGGGATCCGCGAATGCGCGGGCGATGCCGGCACGCTTATTGAACACGCCGAATCGCTGTTTGACGCTATCACCAGCAGCGTCGCGGAAGCGACTTACGACAGCGCCGCGACGCTGGTCAATCAGGCGCGCGGCACGCTGCAAACAAGCGCCCCTGACGTGAGCCAGCTTGCTGCCGCCGATATTACGAGGAGTCTGTAATGCGCTATCTTGAACATGTCACCACCGACGGCGAACGCTGGGATAATCTCGCCTGGCGCTATTACGGCGATGCGCTGGCCTACGAACGCATCATCGCGGCCAATCCGCACGTCGCTATTATGCCGGTTTTGCCGTCAGGCGTGCGGCTGATCATCCCGGTTATCAGCGTCACGCAAACGACCCCGGAGCTACCGCCATGGCTGAGATAACGGTATCCGGCGGGGTGTTCGCCACCCTGACGCCCATTTTTACCCTTTGGTACGGACATAAAGAGATCACTTACGACATCGCGCCTTACGTCACCAGCATCAGTTACAGCGACAGCATTAAAAACGAGTCGGATGTCATTGCCATTGCGCTGGAAGATAGCGCCGGGCGCTGGGTAAACGAATGGTATCCGGGAAAAGGCGACACGCTGGCGCTGCGCCTGGGCTACCAGGGCGAAGATCTGCTCGATTGCGGAATCTATGTCATTGATAAAATTGATATCAGCGCGCCGCCTTCGACGGTCAATATCGACGGTATCGCCACCTCGGTCAGCAAAGCGCTACGCACCAAAAACAGCCAGGGCTTTGAGGAGACGACGCTTTACGCCATCGCCAGTCGCATCGCGCAAAAACACGGTTTAACGCTGGTGGGCAAGATTGCGCCGCTGACGATTGATCGGGTCACGCAATATGCCGAAACCGATGTGGCGTTTCTCAAACGGCTGGCGAGTGAATATGGCTATACCGTGAAAGTGACGGCGACGGAGCTGATCTTTTCGCATCTGCCGACGCTACGCTGTCTGGCGCCGGTGAAGACGCTCAGGCGGACGGATATTTCGCACTACACGTTCAAAGATACCATCAACCGGATCTACAAAAACGCCACCGTGCAACATCAAAATAGCAAGCAAAAAGAACTGGTTATCTACACCCATGACAGCCAGGAAAAAGCCCCGGCGCGCGGTGCGGCGACCAGCGCCGATATCCTGAAGATTAACAGTCGCGCTCCGGATACCGGCGCGGCGCAGGCTAAAGCCAATGCCGCGCTGGACAGCCACAACGAATACCAGCAAACCGGCACGCTCAGCATGATGGGCTGCCCGCAGTTGACGGCGGGCAACAAGATAGAACTGAGCGATTTTGGCGTACTTTCCGGGCAGTGGCTGATTGATAAATCCATGCACAAACTCACGCGCAGCGGCGGCTACACTACCGAAATCGACATTTCACGCGGACCGGCAACCAGCCAGTAAGGAGACAATATGAAAGGCGTTACCCGCCAGACGGGCATTATCAGCGATATTGATGAGGCGGTCGTGCGCGTCAGAGTCACTCTACCGGAGTGCGATAACCTGCGCAGTAACTGGCTTGCGGTGCTGCAACGCAATACGCAGGACAACAAAGATTACTGGTTGCCGGATATTGGCGAACAGGTCGAAGTGCTGCTCGACGACAACGGCGAGGATGGCGTGGTGCTGGGCGCGGTCTACTCCAGCGTGGATACCGCGCCGCTGGCCTCGCGCGACAAGCGCTACGTGCAGTTTTCCGACGGCGCGGCCTTTGAATATGACCGTGCGTTACACCAGCTCACCGTCAACGGCGGCATAGAAAAAATCGTCATTGAAGTGAAGGAACGTACGCAGCTTACTTCACCGCAAGTAGAGGTCAGGGCGCAGCACGTCACGGTGATATCAGAAACCGTAGACGTGGCGGCCACCTCCGTGGGCGTCAAGGCGGTAGATGTCAACGTGGAAGCGCCCCATACGGGCATTAAAGCGCTGAATGTCACCGTCGATGCGCCGCTCAGCACCTTTACCGGCGACGTTACCGTGATGAAAAAACTCACCTGGCTTGGCGGTATGGCAGGCAGCGGCGGCGTCGGAAACAGCGCGGTTATCACGGGCAACGTGAATGTCCTCGGCAACGTTAACGCCAGCGGCACGCTGATGGACAACGGCGGCAACTCTAACCACCACTCTCACTAACCTGCAAATTGCTGCTGGATGGTGGCTTCGCCTTATCCAGCCTGCAAAAGGTGCATAAACACCGGCCCGGTAAGCGCAGAAGCGCCACCGGGCAAATTGCTGGAGGATATTTATTTTCAGCGCAACGTGATTAGTCCCTTTTCGCGCGCTATTTCCGATGAAAATGTAATCACTTTGCGCTGCAAATATTGCATATATGTATATTGGAAAACTAGCGTTATTTTTTACTTTAACTTCGCCCTGTTTACATAAAATCTGCTGTTCAGGAATGATCCTCTCAGTTTTGTCTGGTAGACTTCGCTGAATTACAACTTCTTGATTGCTATAATGATAAAATTATTTATAAAGTACGTTTCGATAGGCGTACTTAATACTGCTTTGCATTGGGCTATCTTTGCCCTTTGCGTCTATGGATTTCAAACAAGTCAGGCTTTGGCAAACGTAGCGGGCTTTGCTGTCGCTGTCAGTTTTAGTTTTTTCGCTAACGCCCGGTTTACCTTTGGAGCCAGCGTATCAACCGGACGTTATTTGCTGTACGTCGGTTTTATGGGCGTGCTGAGCGCTGTCGTGGGATGGACAGGCGACAAGTGTGCTATGCCTCCCATTTTTACGCTCATTGTATTTTCCGCAATTAGCCTTATTTGCGGATTTTTATATTCCAGATTCATTGTTTTCAGGAATGAGAAATGAAAATTTCATTAGTGGTTCCCGTCTTTAATGAAGAGGACGCGATCCCTATTTTCTATAAAACGGTCAGAGAATACAGTTCACTTAAACCTTATAACGTTGAGATTATCTTCGTTAATGATGGGAGTCACGATGCGACTGAATCAATCATCAGCGCATTAGCTGTTGCCGATCCTCTTGTTGTTCCGATCTCATTTACCCGCAATTTTGGTAAAGAACCTGCACTTTTTGCCGGATTGGATTACGCGACCGGAGAAGTGGTGATCCCTATCGATGTTGATTTACAAGATCCCATCGAAGTAATCCCACATTTGATCAATAAATGGCAGGCTGGTGCAGAAATGGGGCTAGCTAAGCGTATCGATCGTTCAACGGATGGCCACCTGAAGCGTAAAAGCGCTGAGTGGTTCTACAGGCTGCATAACAAAATCAGTACGCCAAAGATTGAAGAGAATGTCGGTGATTTTCGATTGATGTCGCGCGAGATTGTAGAAAATATCAAGCTATTACCAGAACGTAACCTTTTCATGAAAGGTATACTTTCATGGGTTGGAGGTCAAACAGATGTTGTCGAATATGCCCGTGCTGAACGTGTCGCAGGTAGCTCAAAATTTAATGGCTGGAAACTCTGGAACCTGGCGCTGGAGGGGATTACGAGTTTTTCTACTTTCCCTTTGCGTATCTGGACGTATATAGGAGTGAGCGTTTCTGCCCTCTCCCTGATATATGCCATGTGGATGATCATTGATAAATTGATGTGGGGAAACCCTGTTCCTGGTTATCCTTCGCTTATGACCGCGATTCTCTTCTTAGGCGGCATCCAGCTTATCGGCATAGGCATCATGGGTGAATATATCGGACGCGTTTACACGGAGGTGAAGCAAAGACCCCGCTATATCGTGAAAAACAAAAAAACAATGATGGAATAATGAACACTATGCTCAAGATATTACCGAAAACGGCGATGATACTACTGGCTTTTTTGGCCATTTTTCTTATTGAATGGTATACCCCCATTCACTCTGATGATTACCGCTATTACCTTTTAGGAATTTCGCCGGAATCACATTTTCATCATTATATGACATGGAGTGGCAGGATTATAGCTGATTACACCAGCGCACTCATCCTGTATACACGTTCTCAACTCGTGTATTCCATCAGCGCAGCCGTTTCGACACTGGTATTTTGTTATTTCATTGTGAAGACACCCTCAGGTACATTACGCTGGAATAAATCCGACTACTTATTATTCCCACTAATATTCTTCACTTACTGGATTTCGAACCCGAATTTGGGTCAAACCACTTTCTGGATCGTTGGTGCTGCGAATTATTTGTGGACGAATCTGTTCGTTGTTGCATGGCTGTTCTTCTTTTACACCATAACAATAAAAAACAGTAAAGCGATCAGCCCGTGGGTTGCATTACTAAGCTTTATGGCAGGCTGTTCCAATGAAAGCGTCTCACCTTTCGTCTCGCTTATTTCTGTTCTGGCCATTGCATACGAGTTATGGCAAAACAAATCTGTTTCGCGCAATAAGATAGTTTATAGTCTCTGTGCAATCGCAGGTTCATGCGTATTGATACTTTCTCCGGGCAATTTCATCCGCGCCAGCGGCAAAGAATTCTGGTATGGAAGGCCGATTTTTGAACGTATTTTCATTCACTTAACAGAACGCGTTCATAACCATCTGGCGCTGATCTGGATAGCTTATGTTGTTTTGTTATTGCTGGTCTTACTGGTCATATTCAATAAGCAGATTCGCGCCAAAATTGATAAAACGTCCCTTATCTGCGCTGCGTTAGTCGTATGTATAGGTATTGGCACTTCCTTAATCATGTTCGCGTCGCCGTCCTACCCCGATCGGGTTATGAACGGTACGTTTATGTTTTTCCTTTTAGCTATCTCCTTCATCGCTTACGCCCTGTTGAAAAGCGGCGTTAAGGTTGGAGTCGTCGGCGTAACTGCCGTGACTGTTCTCTGTGGTATCGTATTCCTTTGGTCCTATTCATTGATGCTTAACGGTTATAAAAAAACGGCCGGACAGGAAATCGTAAGACAAAAAATCATTACTAAAGAAATAGCGGCAGGTAAACAGAAGTTTATCATCCCTGACTATTATTTCGTCAAGTTGCAAAATAGCGGTGGTCATTTTGGTTTATTCCATGATCCTGCTGTTTACGGCGAGTATTATCATGTACAAGCTATTTTCAAAAAGAAAGTCAATTTTGATTATTCTGTAATCGCTAATGGAGCGAAGCACAGCCTTTCCAATGAAACGACGGCTTATAGCAACACCCGCGGGGATTTCGCTATTATCAGCCGGGAGCAGCTAACGGGTTCGATCACACTCTCGGTTAATGGACGGCAGAAAACGATTCCAGTTGAGAAAATGAAGCACGCAGAAATCAATGATGAATTCTGGTACTACGCTTCTGTAGACAAAGGTGAAATTACAGCAATTTCATTTTAACTTTACGTAAAACGCGATCTTCGCCATTTAACAAAATGTGCATCAACACAGGCCCGGTAAGCGCAGAAGCGCCACCGGGCAAAACACATTCTGACCCCGCCATCAATTATTTCCTTAAAGCGCTTTAATATCTCTCCCCCCGCCGGAAGGCGAAAATAGCCTCATGAACACGAAAACACGCCCCTCGACCCTGCACTGGCAACCTGCCTTGCAACGTCCTGAAGAATACGTCTGCGGGCTGGATGATATTCATCAGGCAATACACATCATTCTGCGCACGCCGCGCGGCAGCGATCCCCACAGGCCGCTTTTTGGCAGCAATCTGTGGCGCTATATCGATTACCCGATCGAGCGGACTATTCCGCACGTTGTTCGGGAGTCGGTGGAAGCGATTCGCATGTGGGAACCCCGCTGCCGGTTGCTGAAGGTGACGCCGACGATTGACGGCGAACACCTGACGTTACGCGTGCAATGGCGCGCCGCAGATGGCGTAATCAACTCAACGGAGGTGTTATGGCGATAGCCGAACCCGACTTTATTGACCGCGATCCCGCGCAAATCACCAGCGAGATGATTGCGCAATATGAAGAAGCCAGCGGTAAAAAACTCTACCCGGCACAGGCTGAGCGGCTGCTCATTGACCTGTTTGCTTATCGTGAAAACCTTGTCCGCATCGCCATCCAGGAGGCAGCGAAGCAAAACCTGGTCGCGTATTCCCGCGCGCCGATGCTGGATTATTTAGGCGAGCTGGTTGGCGTTCACCGTCTGCCCACTCAGGCGGCGAAAACCACGCTACAGTTTTCCGTCACGACAGCGGCTAAAAGTAACCTGGTGATTCCACAGGGTACCCGCGCCAGCGCGTCGGATAGCGTGATGTTCGCCACCGACGAAGATGTTCTGTTGCCTGCGGGCAGCCTGAGCGTTGCGGTAACTGCAACCTGTGTAGCAACCGGTGAATCCGGCAATAACTGGCAACCTGCGCAAATCAGCGCGCTGGTGGATCGGGTAGGCAATTACGATCTCAGCGTCACCAATCTGACGGCCTCAAGTGGCGGCTGCGGCGAAGAGAACGACGACGCGCTACGTAAACGCATCCAGCTAGCGCCGGAAAGTTTCAGCAACGCGGGCAGCTATGGCGCCTATCGCTTCCATACGCTCTCGGTCAGCCAGTCGATTATCGACGTGGCGGTGCTGGGGCCGGATGAAGGGCTGGCGGAAGGCTGCGTGGAACTCTATCCGCTGACCCTGAACGGTCTGCCGGGGCCGGAGCTTCTTGCCCAGATCGAACGGGAGGTGAGCAAAGAGAAAAAGCGCCCGCTAACCGATAAGGTGAGCGCTAAATGTTCTCCGCGCGTGGCTTATCAGATCCGCGCCCGGTTGACGCTGTTTACCACCGCCGATCAGGAGACGACGCTTGCCGCCGCGCGTGAAGCGATTAATACATGGACGCGCTCGCGCCAAACCCGGCTGGGCCAGGACATTGTGCCAAACCAGATAATTAAAGTGCTACAAGTGGATGGCGTTTACGACGTCGCGCTGGATATGCCCGCGAAAAAGGTATTGCAGGCGCACGAATGGGCGGAATGTACGGCTATTGACGTGACGATTGCCGGAGTCAGCGATGGATAAACTGCTTCTGCCGCCGCCGCTGGCCAGCGACGAACGTTTCTCAATTCTGGCGAACATTGCCGCCGAACGTTTTGCGCAAATCGACCTGACGGCGTTGCTGGTCTATCTGGTGGATATCGTTGATGCCTCGGCATTGCCCTCGTTGGCCGAACAGTTTCATGTACAGGGGCTCGAAGGCTGGCTATTTGCTGCCAATGAACAGGAGAAACGAGAGTTAATTAAGCAGGCGATTGAACTGCATAAATATAAAGGAACCCCCTGGGCCGTTCGCCGCGTACTGGAAATATTATCCTTACCCGGCACGATCTCCGAATGGTTTGAGTATGGCGGTAAGGCTTATTTCTTCAAGGTTGAAATTAAGCTAATCAACCAGGGCATGGATGAAAATCTGTTTAATAATCTGGTCGATCTTATTCATGAATATAAGAACGTGCGTTCAAAACTGGAAGCGTTAATTGTCTGGATAATTAACCAAAGCGCTATTCCTGTTATTGGCAGCGCGCTTTACGGTGGAGAAATAACGACCGTCTTACCCTTCCAGGTTCTGGAAGTTCAACAAACTAAACCGATCTATTTCGGTACAGGGCAATGGAGCCTTGAAATTACATCTATTTACCCGGAGTAATTATGGATAATGAGTTTTATACCCTCCTGACCGACAGGGGAATGGCGAAAATCGCCAGCGCCCTTGCGGACAAAAAACAGATACATCTGCAAAAGATGGCGGTTGGCGACGGCGGCGGACAATATTATGAACCGACCGCCAGCCAGACCAATTTACGCCACGAAGTCTGGCGCGGCGAGATGAATACGCTGACCGTTGCGCCGAATAACCCTAACTGGCTGATTGCCGAGTTGGTGCTGCCGGAAGAGGTTGGCGGCTGGTACGTGCGTGAAGTGGGCGTGTTCGACAACGAGGGCGAGCTAATCGCCATCGGCAAGTTCCCGGAATCCTACAAACCGCTGCTGCCGGGCGGCTGCGGCAAGCAGGTCTGTATCCGCCTGATTATGGAGGTCTCCAACACCACGGCGATGACGCTGACGGTCGATCCGAGCATTGTGCTGGCGACGCGCGACTATGTGGATGCCCGGCTGGACGAGCATGAACATTCGACAAATCACCCGGATGCGACACTAACGCAGAAAGGGTTTACACAGCTCAGTAATGCCACCGACAGCGATGACGAAACCAAAGCGGCTACGCCAAAGGCGGTAAAAGCGGCGATGGCGGAAGCGCGTAATCACACGCATACCTGGAACCAGATTACCGGCGTTCCGGACGGTACGCTGACGCAAAAGGGGATTGTTAAGCTTAGTAGTGCTACTGACAGCACCAGCACAACGGAAGCGGCAACGCCGAGTGCAGTCAAGGCGGCGATGGATAAGGCGAATGCGGCAGCTCCGGCCAGCCATACTCACGCCTGGAACCAGATTACCGGCGTCCCGGACGGCACGCTGACGCAAAAAGGGATCGTGAAACTTAACAGCGCGACGGACAGCACCAGTACCACAGAAGCGGCAACGCCCAGTGCGGTAAAGGCGGCGATGGATAAGGCGAGTGCGGCGGCCCCGGCCAGCCATACTCACGCCTGGGGGCAGATCACCGGCACCCCGGACGGTACGCTAACGCAAAAAGGGATCGTGAAGCTTAATAACGCCACCGACAGCACCAGTACGACGGAGGCGGCGACGCCGAGCGCGGTGAAAGCGGCGATGGATAAGGCGAATGCGGCACTGAATCTGGCAAATACGGCAGCTTCAAACGGGCCTCGATACCAGTTTTTTACAGCTAATGGGACTTTTACTGTGCCTGATGGGGTAACACAGGTTTTTGTTGAAATGCTGGGAGGAGGTGGTGGTGGTGGTGGCGGATGCTCCCCTGCTCCCGATAAGACTAATACCTTTTCAGCTGGTAGGGGAGGTGATCATGGAGAGTTAAAAATTGCCATTATAGGTGTGACATCTAAAAAAACTTATACGGTTTCTGTTGGGGCTGGAGGTTCAGGTGGAGGCGGCGGTTTTGTACCTTCATATGAAGATAGAACATCTATTGGTCCTAATGGACAAGGCCATACGCTATTTAAAGGAGATGCAGGTGAACCAGGGCTTGATGGAGGCGACTCATCTTTTATTAATATCTCTGCTAAAGGCGGATTAGGTAGCAGCGGCAAAATAGCGGAATTTACATCTACCGAATCATATCCAGGAGGGGTTGGTGTGGGTTCGACCTTTGGCACAGGCGGCAGTGCGGCTGCATTTGCAAACGGAGGAAATGCCGATGGCTATGGAGCTGGTGGTGGTGGTGGTGCGTCATTGAACCAAAATACGCGCTCCGCGATATCTGGATATTCTGGTGGGCGCGGCTCTGATGGTTTTGTAAAAATTTCATGGTGAAAATATGACTAAATATGTGTACTACCATCCTTCAACTTTTGAAGTTATCGACTGGATTGACGATACCTCGCTAAATGTTGTATTACCAGAATCCATAAAACCAGTAAATGATGAACAATGGAAATTAAGAGGAAAACCATGCTGGATTTGTTTAGCACCATTTTCATTTATCACTACACCACCGCCAGGTGAATTTTATCAACTGGTAGGTGATAAATGGATATACAACCCGACAGCTTTCAATGATGCGCTGGTAAATAAAAAAGAAAATGTAGTTCTAAGTATAAAAGCTCACCGCGACACCGTTACCGCCGATTATATCGTTATCGACGGCAACCATTTCCACAGCGATGCTAACAGCCGTATTCAGCAAATGTCACTCACCAGAATGGGTCAGGCAAAGCAGATTCCGGCAGGGTTAATGTGGCAGACCAAAAATAACGGTTTGATTGAACTGACCAACGACATCGCCGCGCAGTTTGAAACCGTCACTATGGATCACGATATGCACCTGTTTGCCAACGCGCAGCGGCATATTGCGGCGGTAGAAGCGCTGGGGGATATCCAGGAAGTGCTCGACTACGACTATTCATCAGGCTGGCAGCCATGAGTCAAACCACCGTCTGGCTCGCTTGCTATAAGGGGCGATCGGAGTATCGCGGCATCGCCAGGTTTGTCGACTGGCTCACGCGCGGTATCTACTCTCACTGTGAACTGGCGGTAGAACACGGCGGTAATGAATACCTCTGTTACTCCGCGTCGTTTCGCGATCGCGGCGTGCGGGGAAAGATAATACCGTTACCGGACGATAAGTGGGATAAGCTACCGTTAAAGGCCACGTTGCCGGAAGTGGAAGTCTTTTTCCGCAAACACAACGGCAAACGCTATGACTGGCAGGGCGCGCTTGGTATCGCGCTGTATAACCGGGAGCGCAAAGATAAACTGTTTTGCAGCGAGTTTTGCGCTGAGTTTCTCGGACTAAACGATAGCTGGCGCTACTCCCCCAGCCACCTTTATGCCTTAGTCAGTAGCTGGCAATACGATTGTTGAATCTCTCGCCGGGTATAAAGCCCGGCGATGTTGAATTAAAGTAATACCCTTTATTATTTATTTTTTAGCATCAAATGTTCAGTTTGCATAGCAAATGAAGTATTATAAAAAACCATCTTATAGTATTTTTACCAATTGATATGTGAACCCCCTACGATAATAACATTTATTTAACAAGCTAACTTTCTTCATTGGAGGAAGAAAAAATCAAACTCTTACATTGCTTATTATTTTCCATATCTAAAAAAGGAAGTGGATTACGGGAATACTGGCGGCATGAGATTATTCGCAGGAATGAATTTTCATTATGTCGATTACTTATGCAGGCCAATAACAATCGCCATCGTAACTTTTTATTTTGGTGGCGTCTGGCAAATGAGAAGTATATCTATGGTTCAAAAAAACAGAAAAAAACTGGATTATGGATTAATCGCAAGCTAAATTCCAAATTTGGAATTGATATAGAGCTGGGAGCAGTAATCGGCTATGGTTTGGATATTCCGCATCACATGGGGATCGTCATCACGAAAAAGGCTCGTATCGGTTGTAATTTATCGCTTAAGCAAAATACAACAGTAGGAAACAAGCAAGGTTTAAAAGAAGATGATTTCATTATTATTGGCAATAATGTAGATATAGGAGCAAACACCTGCATTATAGGCTCTATTACTATCGGTGATAATGTTACTATTGGAGCAATGTCATTTGTAAATAAAAGCATTCCAGCAAATAGCATATATATTACAAAAAAAAACATCAGAAGTAATCCCATTAATAAATCACAAAAAATGGGATTAATCTAAATCTTAAGATTGAAATATTTTATAGGCTTTTCTCGTCTGGTTAATAGACTAAAAATAAAACATTTCTTTTGTGAATGATTGTTAAGTTCATTCTCTGACCTGATGTCTACATCACTATTCTGATAGAGCGTTTAGTAAGACCCGGTAGCGTAAACGCTATCGGGCATCGTTCTCGTAACATCACTGCAGTCTGTCCAACTCCGGGACACCCGCCTCTCGGTTGCCTGAGAAGATGGATAAAAATACTGCAGACCTCACGCTTTAAACACTGAAGTGTTTAATCCAATTCAGCAACATAAAAACCACCAGAAACAAAAAGGGGAAATAAGATCACTCCCATCCCAACTCTTATTTTATATATCCCCATGAAAATATAAAAGACAAAACAATCATTAAAACATTTATCAACTTACATTACATATATTAATAACATTATAAACAAATAAATTACATTCACATCTTGAATGTAATTAAACTTCGATAACCATATGAACACTAATTTTGTTGCAATATAAAGCACATTAAATATAGTGGAACATGGCTAAAATCACCTAATATTCACCGGGGAATATAATGATTATTGTTTCTGTGCTCAGACAAAGCAAAGACTTCACCACAAAACATGCTCAATGGTTACATAAGCAGCTCAAAGGTTATGATTCTGTTTGTTTAACAGATGCGCTAAAGATAAAAGGGGTAAATACAGCGCCTCTTTTGTATGATTGGCCAGGATGGTGGGCAAAACTAGAACTTTTCAATCCACTGCATCCTGTTCTTGGTAATGAGGATATTCTCTATATTGATATAGATAGCGTTATTGTGGGAGATATTACTCCTCTGACAACTATGAAAAAAATAACATTACTTAATGACTTTTCTCAGCATGGTGCTTCAGTTGCGCCAGCAACAGGTATTATGTTTATTCCTGCACCCGCAAAAAAAAATGTGTGGGATGAATTTATGAAAAATCCTGAAAAGGAAATCAATGCCATAAGAACCCCGCCCTATCATGGCGATCAAGGATTTATCGGCAGAATATGTCAAGATGCTGAAAGATGGCAAAACATCTTACCCGGAAGAATTATTAGTTACAAAGCTAATATAGCAACACCAAAAATGATTGGTTTTAACCCTGAACTATACGATGGGACAGGTAATGGAAAATTACCTGACGGAGCAAGCATAGTCTGTTTTCATGGTTCCCCTCGCCCCTGGAACACAGCATTGCCCTGGGTGCCTTATTTTAGTTTAAAAAACACAATCCAAAGCAAAGTGAAACAATATAAGTTATCACTGCGTTAAAGCTTCCTTCTCTTCAATGCCGGCGCTTTTCTTTACGCCACCAGAACCTCTATATATTTCTAATACGGTAGCGTAAGCGCCATCGGGCGATGCGTTGCCGGATGGCGACGCAGGCGCGTCATCCGGCCTGCCACGTGCCCACACTGGATCATGAGCGTAATTTGTTTGAATAATCTTCCTTCACGCGATAAACAATAACTATGGTCTGGCTCGATCCTGACCCGTTGATAACAAACACAACATACTTGCAAGGAAAACAACATGCTCGCCGTCATTACCCGGCTGTTCCCGTTATGGGCGCTGCTGCTCTCTCTCATTGCGTATTACACACCATCCACCTTTACTCCTGTTGGGCCGTGGGTCGCGACACTACTGATGTTGATTATGTTCGGTATGGGGGTCCATCTTAACGTTGACGACTTTAAACGCGTGCTCTCCCGACCAGCCCCTGTCGCCGCAGGGATATTCCTGCACTATCTGGTAATGCCGCTCGCGGCATGGCTGCTGGCGTTGCTGTTTAAGATGCCGCCAGATCTGTCCGCCGGGATGGTACTGGTCGGCAGCGTAGCCAGCGGCACCGCCTCTAACGTAATGATCTATCTGGCGAAGGGAGACGTCGCGCTCTCAGTCACCATTTCATCGGTCTCCACGCTGGTCGGCGTGGTCGCCACACCACTACTCACGCGCCTGTACGTCGATGCCCATATTCAAGTCGACGTGATGGGTATGCTGCTGAGCATTCTACAGATTGTGGTCATTCCAATCACGCTGGGGCTGGTGATTCACCATCTGTTTCCGCGCGTAGTGAAAGTGGTAAAACCTTATCTGCCAGCATTCTCGATGGTGTGCATTTTGGCAATCATCAGCGCGGTGGTCGCGGGTTCAGCTTCACATATCGCCTCCGTCGGCTTTATGGTGATCATCGCGGTGATCCTGCATAACACCCTTGGCCTGCTTGGCGGCTACTGGGGTGGACGTCTGTTCGGTTTTGATGAGTCAACCTGTCGAACGCTGGCGATCGAAGTCGGGATGCAGAACTCTGGTCTTGCTGCTGCATTGGGTAAAATCTACTTTGGCCCGCTCGCAGCGCTGCCTGGCGCGCTGTTCTCAGTGTGGCACAACCTTTCAGGGTCACTACTGGCTGGTTACTGGTCCGGGAAACCGATTGTTGAAAAATCGGGCGAAACGGCAAAGGTAAATTAAAATATTGCCGGGTGGCGCAAGCTTACCCGGCTTACACGCTATCCGCCCGTTGCGTATTGCCGTAGACTAAATGCATCGGCTAACTGAGGGCACCCGTATGGCACTCCCCCGCATTACCCAAAAAGAGATGACCGAGCGCGAACAGCGCGAACTGAAAACGTTGCTGGACCGCGCCCGTATTGCGCACGGTCGTCCGCTGACCAATTCTGAGACCAACAGCGTAAAAAAAGAGTACATCGATAAGCTGATGGCGCTGCGTGAGGCTGAAGCGAAAAAAGCCCGCCAGTTGAAGAAAAAGCAGGCGTATAAACCCGATACGGAAGCGTCATTCTCCTGGTCGGCGAATACGCCGACGCGCGGCAGACGTTAACGTCCTTTCTTCTTTCGTCCCGGCGAGGTAAAGCGCTTACCGCTTGATGTCGGGCGTGCTTTCTCATTGCTTTTTTCGATCGCCACGACCGGTCGCTTAATACCCGTGGTCTTCGGCTTCGCTTTGGCCTTTGGTTTGGCTTCGGAAGAGGAACGCTCAATCAACTTAAACAGATCGATCAGCTCATCGTCCGTCAGATCGCGCCACTCGCCCAGCGGAATCCCGCTCAGACTGACGTTCATAATGCGCGTACGCTCCAGTTTCGTCACTTCATAACCAAAGTATTCACACATACGACGGATCTGACGGTTTAATCCCTGCACCAGGGTGATGCGAAAGACAAACGGCGCCTCTTTTTTCACCTTACATTTTTTGGTGACGGTACCCAGAATCGGCACGCCAGCGCCCATACCGCGAATAAACTCGTCGGTAATCGGTTTATCCACCGTCACCAGATACTCTTTTTCGTGATCGTTACCGGCACGCAGAATCTTATTGACCAGATCGCCGTGGTTAGTCAGAAATATCAGCCCCTGCGAGTCTTTATCCAGACGACCAATCGGGAAGATACGTTTGCTGTGGTTCACAAAATCGACAATATTGTCGCGTTCGCCGTCTTCAGTGGTACTGACAATGCCAACCGGTTTATTCAGCGCAATCAGCACTAAATCATCCGCTTCTCGCGGCTCAATCAACCGACCATTTACTTTAACAACATCCCCGGCGACCACCTGATCGCCAATGGCGGCGCGTTTGCCGTTGATAAAAACATTGCCCTGTTCGATAAAACGGTCCGCCTCGCGACGCGAACAGATGCCGCTTTCACTGATATACTTATTAAGCCGGGTAGATGTGTCGGTCAGCATATTTACTCTCTGAGAAATTTTTCTACATAAACGTCGGGAATGTGACTTACCACATCAAATCGTCAGGAACTTTAAAATCGGCATACGGATCATCTTCGTCCTGCTCTTCCTGACTCAGCGCACTGTTTACGACAATACTGTCCGCATCTCGTTGTGCGATTTTATCGGCGACGCTCGCGGGAATAATCGCATATTCACATTCACCGCTGTTATTGATAACCAGACGCGCAATCGCGAGACGCCCATTAATCAGTTGCGTCTGAGTGAGCTTATCCACGTCTATTTTTTTGATGACGTTATTATCGGTGAAGTTAAAACCAATATCGCCTTTAGATACATTGATTCTATTCATTTCAATAAGTTGCTTAACCTGAGCTTTAAACTCTTTCGCTAAAACCGCTTGTTTTTGCTGTTCACTGAGTTGTTTATCACGCTCAAGTTGCGCCTTTTTATTTTCTTCCACCGCCTCTCTGGCCTCACGAGCCTGAACGCGTGATTTTTTAGCCGTGCGCTGGACTTTGGCCATTTTTTTGCTGGTCACTAATCCCGCTTGTAGCAGTTGCTCTTGTAAGGTCAGTTTTGCCATTTTCGTCTCTAAACGTGTTAAATAATTTTGCGGATTATACCTGTAATTTTTCAGGCGATACCAGATGGCAGATCTGGCCTGTCGTCACTTTTAGCGACCGCGCTTTGCCTGTGACACGCGTAACATCATGAGCCATATCAGTAAGACATTAAATGGATAATGGTAGCATTATTACGTTTTGACATTTCCTGATGAGGTGGAGAAGTAATGGAACTGCTTTTATTAAGTAACTCGACGCTGCCGGGTAAAGCCTGGCTGGAACACGCTCTACCGCTGATAGCGAATCAATTGAACGGTCGACGCTCAGCCGTGTTTATTCCGTTTGCCGGCGTCACGCAAACATGGGACGAGTACACGGATAAAACCGCAGAGGTACTTGCGCCATTAGGGATAAACGTCACAGGGATTCATCGTGTCGCCGATCCGCTTGCGGCGATTGAGAAAGCGGAAATCATTATTGTCGGCGGCGGAAATACCTTTCAGCTACTGAAAGAATCGCGTGAACGCGGGCTGCTGGCGCCGATGGCGGACAGGGTAAAACGCGGCGCGCTGTATATCGGCTGGAGCGCGGGCGCCAACCTTGCCTGCCCGACTATCCGCACGACCAACGATATGCCGATCGTCGATCCAAACGGTTTCGACGCGCTGGATCTGTTCCCGCTGCAAATTAATCCTCACTTCACTAACACCTTGCCGGAAGGTCATAAGGGCGAGACCCGCGAGCAGCGTATTCGCGAACTACTGGTGGTCGCGCCGGAACTGACAGTGATTGGTTTGCCGGAAGGTAACTGGATTCAGGTGAGCAACGGCCAGGCGGTTCTCGGCGGCCCGAATACCACCTGGGTGTTTAAAGCGGGCGAAGAGGCCGTGGCGCTGGAAGCGGGTCATCGCTTTTAATCCCAGGCCACATTGAATGCCGAATGGCGGGCCTACGCGCATGTTCTCCGTAGGCCCCGCCATCCGGCATTTCACTTAATACTCGCCGCGTTCCTCGTCCTGATCCGGCTGTTCCAGTACGCTATAGGCGACCGAACAGAACAGTGAGTTAAGACGCTTCATATCGCCCAGCAGCCCTAAATGGAGCGAGCTGGTTTCAATGCTTTGCACGTTCTGCTGGTGCAGGCGGTCGACATGCGCATGTGAGTATCGGCGATTAAGTATACGGAAGCGATGTTTACTGCGGCGCAACCGACGGGCGCTGGTGACATCACCGGAGAAAAAGACCGACATCGCCAGTTGCAGATTACTGAGCAGTTGATCGTAAAGCGCATCCAGCTCTTTCAATCCTTCTTCTGAAAATGCCCGACGCGCCGCCAGCGACTTGTCGGCAATCTCACTGCCCATTCGCTCGATAATATCCGACGCCTGTTCGAGGTTCAGGGCCATCTCAATAATCTCCGCCCACCGGCGGGACTCCTCCGCCGCCAGCTCGTCTTTCGGCATTCGCGCCAGATAAAGCTTAATCGCGGTGTAGAGCACGTTAACGTCATCCGCCAGCTTGCGCAGCGCTTTCTCTTCACGCGGCTCGCCGTGCATGACCTTTTTTAGCCCTTCCATCATCTGTTCCATCGCATCGCCAATGCGCAACACCTCGCGGGCAGCATTAGCCAGCGCCAGCGTTGGCGTATCCAGCGCGCTGACATCCAGATGTTTCGGCTTCAGATGGGTATCCAGTTCAGGCTCATCACGAATAATTCGTTTACAAAAACGCGCCATCAGCTCGGCAAATGGCACCATCGCCAGGCAGCGCACCAGGTTATAGAAAACGTGGAAATAGATCACCAGCTCTGATTTCGGTAGCGATAGCTCATCCATCAGATTCGCCAGCGGATGGACAAACGGCAGGATGACCAGGCTGCCGATCAATTTGAACAATAGGCTGCCGAGCGCTACGCGACGCGCGGCAGCATTGGCGGCGCTGTTATTGAGCATCGCCAGCAGCCCCGATCCCAGATTGGCGCCGATGACCAGGCACAACGCCACCGGGAACGATATAATCCCCGCCGCCGTCAGGGTCGCCGTCAGCAACACCGCCGCCAGGCTGGAATAACTGATAATAGCGAACATCGCGCCAATCAGCGCATCCAGCATAATGTCGCCCGTCAGCGACGCGAAAATGACCTGCACGCCATTAGCCTGAGTGATCGGCGTCACTGCCTGCACAATCAGCTCCAGCGCCAGTAGAATCAGGCCAAGCCCGATACCGACGCGACCCAGCTGCCCGGCGCGGGACTGCTTACGTCCCAAAAAGAAAATCACGCCGATAAAAATCAGCAGCGGCGACAGCCACGAGAGATCGAAGGTCAGGATACGCGCCATTAGCGCAGTACCCACATCAGCGCCCAGCACAATCACCAGAGCTGGCGTCAGGGCGACAAGATCCTGGGCGACAAACGACGTTACCAATAAAGTGGTGGCGTTACTGCTTTGTACCAGCGCGGTAACACCGATACCCGCACAAAAGGCGAGCGGTTTCTTTTCCACGCTGCGGCTGAGGACAGTGCGTAGACGCGCGCCAAACACGCGCATTACGCCAGTACGAACGATATGTGTTCCCCATACCAACAGCGCAACGGCAGAAAGTAGATGGAGCAAAGTTAACACGGCGTCAGGTTCTCCTTATCGTTATACGTTTTCCTGAAGCTCACTTGCGATAAATTGCCTGATGGCGCACAGCGTTAAGGCCTGCTGGCGCACAGCGTTAAGGCCTGCTGGCGTTGCACGCCACCGGGCTTACCATACGTAATACGGTTATGCTGGATAAGGCGTTTACGCCGCCATCCGGCAAATTCAGCGTAGAGCCTTCCTTCAGTATAAGGGTTTAATTGTAAGAAAGAGACAAGGCACCCAATGAGTGCCTTGTATGTTGTAAGGAAAAGTGACGATTTTATGAATCAGTCCGCATCGTAACCCAGGTTCGGCGCCAGCCACCGCTCAACGTCCTCAACGCTCATTCCTTTACGGAAAGCATAATCTGTCACCTGATCGCGTTGGATCTGCGCTACCGCGAAGTATTTGCTCTCAGGATGGCTGAAGTACCAGCCGGAGACCGACGCGCCAGGCCACATGGCGAAAGATTCGGTGAGCTTCATCCCGGTGTGTTTTTCGACATCCAGCAGCTGCCAGATAGTGCCTTTTTCGGTATGTTCCGGGCAGGCAGGATAACCCGGCGCCGGGCGAATCCCCTGGTAGTTTTCGCGGATTAATTCGTCGTTACTCAGGCTCTCGTTCGGCGCATATCCCCAGTAAACCTTACGTACACGCTCATGCAGATACTCGGCAAACGCTTCCGCCAGACGGTCGGCAATCGCTTTCACCATGATCTTGTTATAGTCGTCGTGTTGCGCTTCGTAAGCATCAGCCAGATCGTCTTCTTCAAGACCGCCGGTGACGGCAAACGCGCCGATGTAATCCGCTTTGCCGCTCAGTTTCGGCGCGACAAAATCCGCCAGACAGTAGTTGGCAAAACCGACTTTCTCGGTCTGCTGGCGCAGGTGGTGGCTGACCGTCAGAACATGAGTACGGGTTTCGTCGCGATAAATTTCGATGTCGTCACCCACACGGTTCGCCGGGAACAGGCCCACCACGCCACGCGGATTCAACAGTTTCTCGGCGCTCAGTTTATCCAGCATATCATTGGCGTCTTTAAACAGACGCTGCGCCTCAACGCCCACCACCTCATCTTCCAGAATGCGCGGGTATTTGCCGGCCAGCGACCAGGTCATAAAGAACGGCGTCCAGTCGATGTAGTTGCGCAGAGTTTCGATGCTGGCTTCCACCTCCTGCACGCCCAGACGGTGGGCTACCGGCGGGGTGTAGCGTTCCCAATCGAATGCCAGATCGTTATCGCGCGCCGCTTCCAGCGTGACCGGCGGCGTACGCGGTTTTTTGCGGGCGTGCTGAATACGCACGGTTTCGTACTCTTTGCGGGTACGGGCGACAAAGTCATCGCGCTGGTTGTCGGAGAGTAGCGCCGCCACCACGCCCACGGTACGCGAAGCATTCTGCACGTAGACCGTCGGACCGCTGTAGTTCTGCTCGATTTTCACCGCCGTATGCGCTTTCGAAGTGGTTGCGCCGCCGATCAGTAGCGGGATAGTAAAGCCCTGACGCTCCATCTCTTTCGCCACGTTGACCATTTCGTCCAGCGACGGGGTAATCAGCCCGGAAAGACCGATCAGATCGGCATTCACTTCACGCGCCGTTCTGAGGATTTTCTCCGCTGGCACCATCACGCCAAGATCGACGATTTCGTAGTTGTTGCATTGCAGCACCACGCCAACAATGTTCTTGCCAATGTCGTGCACATCGCCCTTCACGGTGGCAATCACCATCTTGCCGTTGCTGGAGCCTTTTTCTTTGCTGGCTTCAATAAACGGCTCCAGGTAGGCCACCGCTTGTTTCATCACGCGGGCGGATTTCACCACCTGCGGCAGGAACATTTTCCCTTCGCCGAACAGGTCGCCGACCACGTTCATGCCGTCCATCAGCGGGCCTTCGATCACCTCAATCGGGCGGGCGGCCTGCTGGCGGGCTTCTTCGGTATCCTGCTCGATAAACTCGGTAATGCCTTTCACCAGCGAGTATTCGAGACGCTTTTTCACGTCCCAGCTACGCCATTCCGCCTGCTGGGCGTTGGCAGCTTCGTCGGTTTTGCTGCCGCGGTATTTCTCCGCCAGTTCCAGCAAACGCTCGGTGCCGTCATCGCGACGGTTAAGAATGACATCTTCAACCGCATCGCGCAGCTCGGCGGGCAGATCGTCATAAATCGCCAGTTGCCCGGCGTTGACGATGCCCATGTCCATGCCGTTGCGGATGGCGTAGTAGAGGAATACCGCGTGGATAGCCTCACGTACCGGGTCGTTGCCGCGGAACGAGAAGGACACGTTAGACACGCCGCCGGAGATCAGCGCGTGCGGCAGCTCGCGTTTGATGTCTTCACAAGCGCCGATAAAGTCCTGCGCGTAGTTGTTGTGCTCTTCAATACCGGTGGCGACGGCGAAGATATTCGGGTCGAAGATGATGTCTTCCGGCGGAAAGCCTACCTCTTCGGTCAAAATTTTGTAGGCTCGGCGGCAAATTTCGATTTTACGCTCGCGGGTATCGGCCTGCCCCTGCTCATCAAAAGCCATCACCACCACTGCGGCGCCATAGCGACGTAGCAACTTCGCATGATGAATAAAGGCTTCCACGCCCTCTTTCATCGAAATAGAGTTGACGATGCCTTTACCCTGAATGCACTTCAGCCCTTTTTCGATAACCTCCCATTTGGAGGAGTCGATCATGATTGGTACACGGGCAATGTCCGGCTCACCGGCAATCAGGCTGAGAAAACGCACCATCGCCGCTTCGGCGTCGAGCATCCCCTCATCCATATTGATATCAATAATCTGCGCGCCGCTTTCTACCTGCTGACGGGCGACGTCCAGCGCTTCGCTGTATTTCTCTTCTTTGATCAGCCGTTTAAATTTGGCCGAGCCGGTGACGTTAGTACGCTCGCCGACGTTGACAAACAGGCTATCGTCGCCAATGTTCAGCGGCTCCAGGCCGGAAAGGCGGCAGGCGACCGGGATATCCGGCAGCTGGCGCGGCGGCAAACCGGCAACGGCGCGGCTCATGGCGGCGATATGCTCCGGCGTAGTGCCACAGCAGCCGCCAACGATATTCAGGAAGCCCGCTTCCGCCCATTCGCGAATCTGTTTCGCCATGGTGTCGGCGTCGAGGTCGTACTCGCCGAAAGCGTTCGGCAGGCCGGCGTTCGGGTGCGCGGTGACGTAGCATTCGGCAATCCGCGACAGTTCCTGGACGTACTGGCGCAGTTCATCTGGCCCCAGCGCGCAGTTAAGGCCAAAAGTGAGCGCCTCGGCGTGGCGCAGCGAGTTATAAAAGGCTTCGGTCGTCTGGCCGGAGAGGGTACGACCAGAGGCGTCGGTGATGGTGCCGGAAATCATGATCGGCAGATCAACGCCCAGCGCTTCAAACTCTTCTTTCACCGCAAACACCGCCGCTTTCGCATTCAGGGTGTCAAAGACGGTCTCAATCAGAATCAGATCTGCGCCACCTTCCACCAGCGCTTTGGTGGATTCACGGTAGGCCGCCACCAGCTGATCGAAGGTGATATTACGAAACGCCGGGTCGTTGACGTCCGGCGAAATGGAGGCCGTGCGGTTAGTTGGACCAAGCACGCCTGCAACAAAGCGTGGTTTTTCTGGTGTTCGCGCCGTCCATTCATCGGCGCAGGCGCGCGCCAGTTTGGCCGCCGCATAGTTAATTTCCGCCGACAGGGATTCCATCCGGTAATCCGCCATCGCAATGGTTGTCGAGTTAAAGGTGTTGGTTTCGATGATATCCGCGCCAGCCTCAAAGTAGGCGTTGTGGATAGCGGCGATCACCTCCGGCTTGCTGAGGACCAGCAGGTCATTGTTGCCTTTCAGGTCGCAGGGCCAGTCGGCAAAGCGCTCCCCGCGGAAATCTTCTTCATGTAGACGATAGCTCTGGATCATGGTGCCCATACCGCCGTCCAGCACCAGAATACGTTCATTTAACTGCGCACGCAGTTGTTCAACTTTGCTGCTCACACTCGCTCCCGACAACGCTCCACGTAACGAGCCATACTGGCACAAAGCGTGCTGGCGGAAAAGAGAACAACGGGCAACATGAGACATGTTCAGCTTGCCACCCACTTCTGTCGCTTTGCCGGATGGCGGCGCAAGCGCTTTATCAGTCTACAAATTACTTTGGCGGCTCCCAAAGCGTAGGCCTGATAAGCGCAGCGCCATCGGGCATCCTGTGATGTCACTCATCCGATCAGTTCAGGAACTCTTGCATTATAATTGAATAAAACGAAAATGATTTCCACGATACAGAAAAAGGAGTCTGCCATGGTTGCCCCTGTTCCCGCGAAACGCGGGAGAAAACCTGCCGCTACCACTGCACCCGTAACCGGGCAGGTTCAGTCTTTAACTCGCGGTCTGAAGCTGCTGGAGTGGATTGCCGAGTCTAACGGCAGCGTCGCGCTGACCGAACTGGCGCAACAGGCGGGTTTGCCTAATTCCACGACTCACCGTCTACTCACCACCATGCAGCAGCAGGGTTTTGTCCGCCAGGTTGGTGAGCTGGGCCACTGGGCCGTAGGCGCACACGCGTTTATCGTCGGCAGCAGCTTCTTACAGAGCCGTAATCTGCTGGCGATTGTCCATCCGATTTTGCGCAAGCTGATGGAGGATTCCGGCGAAACGGTAAACCTTGCCGTACTCGACCAGAGCGACCATCAGGCCATTATTATCGACCAGGTGCAGTGCACACAATTGATGCGCATGTCCGCCCCTATTGGCGGCAAGCTGCCCATGCACGCCTCTGGCGCGGGCAAGGCGTTTTTATCACAGCTCAGTGAGGAACAGGTTACCAGTCTGCTGCACCGCAAGGGGTTGCACGCTTATACCCATGCGACGCTGGTGTCGCCGCTGCATCTGAAAGATGACCTCGCCCAAACACGCAAGCGCGGCTATTCCTTTGACGACGAAGAACATGCGCTCGGTCTGCGCTGCGTGGCCTCGTGTATTTATGACGAACACCGCGAACCGTTTGCGGCCCTCTCTATTTCCGGCCCCTGCTCACGCATTACCGACGATCGCGTCACCGAACTTGGCGCCATGGTGATTAAAGCGGCGAAAGAGGTGACGCTGGCCTATGGTGGGGCGCGGTGATGCGCGCCTTACCCTCAGGCTGGCGCACATCACCGCAAAAAATGCTAAATAGTCAAAAAAATCCAGACATTACATTTCCGCCCGATCGATGGCTTCCTGTAATAGCGTACAAAACACATCTGCCGATATGATAGACGGGAACATCATTGAGAATTTTTTATTACCGTCTCTATCAATAAGATGTAAATTATCAACCCAGCTAGCGGTGTTAATCTTATCAGATTTGTTGATAATGATGCTTTTATCATCTTTGATGATATTGTCTTTAGTCAGATAAAACTTCTGCAGTGAGGAATCTATATTTGCTGCGCCCGCAACGTTAAGCGAAAATGCTCTTTTAAACCAGATCATCTTTGCATCTACATAATTAAATTCTAATGTAGCCCCATGTTCCAGTTGCGCACGTAATGCCTGTACTCTTTGTTCTGAATACAGGCTCCTGAAAGTGGAGATTAGTTTGTCATAACCTGAATTTCGTGGTGAAATCAAAGTCCAGGCATCACTTTTATTTTTTCTATATGCCAGAGAGTTTATAGAACCTGTATAGCTGGTTCTGCCCACTGAAAAGAGATAAACATCAGAAATGTCCTTAAAAAGGGAAAGAGTTTCTTTACCTTTATATTTACAAATAATACCCTTTTCGGTGATGGTAAATGTGGGGACATTTTTTTGCATTAATGCTATTGCTGCAGCAACCAACCCCAGGATGATTAGCCCGCCGCCAATGAGTGAGAACAGCATCATCGGACTCACCCCCCCTGGCTCAACAGTAAAATAAATACCACCTCCAGCTTCCTCTCTTGAGGTTGGCATATTCATAAGTGTCAGACAAAAAATACCAATCGCTATAAATATAGCAGAGCAGATTATTAGGCCGATAAATACAAATTTATTATAACCATGTGTAGTTAATTTCTTACCATGAATATCAAACATCATTGTTTCTCATTAAATTCCCTAAATTACAGTGTATCATACATAATTTACGGTTTTCATCAGAGTAACTATTCCGTGTCCGGACATCCTTGTGGGAAAGATGCTTATAAATATGAAGTTTTCCTCATATCATAACGCACGCTAAAGCGCTGTCTACGTCGATAGGCATACACATCTTCTACATGCCCTTCTTTAATACGCGTCTGTAGCGCGCGCCAGTAATCGGCGCGAAACAGGTCGGCATGCATCTCTTCAAACAATGGTCCGATACGCGGATCGGCACACAGCCAGTGGCGAAACTCCTCCGGGAAAACATCACCCGGCGAGACGCTATACCAGGGTTCGCTGGCCAGTTCGTCTTCCGGATAACGCGCTGGCGGAATATCGCGGAAATTCACTTCCGTCATGTAGCAAATTTCATCGTAGTCATAGAACACCACGCGACCATGACGGGTAACGCCAAAGTTTTTAAACAACATATCGCCGGGGAAAATATTAGCGGCGGCAAGCTGGCGAATCGCATTACCATATTCTTCTATCGCATCACGCAACTGCTGGCCTTCTACCTGTTCCAGCCAGATATTGAGCGGCACCATGCGCCGTTCAATATAGAGATGGCGAATGACGATATGTTCCCCAAGATCGGTAATCTTCTCTGGCACTTCTTGCCGTAAAAGCGCCATCAGCGCCGGATCGATTTGCCGTTTATCCAGTACGAAATTCTCAAACTCCTGGGTATCCGCCATACGACCGACGCGATCATGCTCTTTTACCAGTTGATAACAGGCACGCACATGGGCGGCAGACATCTCTTTCTGCGGGGCGAATTTGTCTTTAATGATTTTAAATACCCGGTCGAAACCTGGCAGGGTAAACACCAGCATCACCATGCCGCGGATGCCAGGCGCCTCAATGAATTTCTCATCGCTTTCAGCCAGATAACATAAATATTCGCGGTAGCTTTCGGTTTTCGCATGTTTCTGGCAGCCAATCGCCATATACAGTTCGGCAGTGGTTTTACCCGGCAGGATTTCACGCAACCACTCAACCAGCGCGGCAGGCAGCGGCGCATACACCATAAAATAAGAGCGGGCAAAACCAAACACAATGCTCGCTTCTGCCGTGGTGGTCAGGCAGGTATCGACAAACAGTTCCCCCTCATCAGTGCGATGAATCGGCAATAAAAACGGCAGCGTACCGTCAGGTGTGGTTAATTTACCTACCAGCCAGGCCGCTTTATTACGGTAAAACAACTCGTTCGCCACCTGGACATGGCAGCGAGGTAGCGCGTCCTCGCCCAGTGTTTCAGTCAGGTGCGCGATAATATAGCGGATATCCCGGCTTTTATTCTGCCAGGGCAGACGCAGCGGTAAGTCACTGAGTATGCGCATCAACAGCGGCTCCCAACCGTGATCGGGAAAGAAGTCTTTGGCCAGCGGGCGCGGGATAGTACGAAAGCGACGCTCCGGTTGCGAACTGAAAATAAACAACCGCTCGGGTGTTAACGAGCGGTGGTCAAATAACCGGCAATAAACGGAGTTGAAAAAACTCTCCGCAATCTCGAAGCGCGGGTAATCCGGCAACAGCCGGGTGTAATGCTCTTTAACGCGTAAAAGGAAATCCGCGTCGGTACTTTTGCCATCGGTAATACAGCGCAGTTGCTCCACCACCAGACCCACATGATGATCATAGAGGTGGATACGGCTTTTCATCGCCTGCTGGACGGCGTGCCAGTCGGCCTGTTCAAAACGCTGCTGCGCGCCGGAAGTCACTTCCAGAAATCGACCATACTGCGCGTCAAAGCCTTGCAGGATGGTTTGAGCAATCAGTAATTCCAGGCCACGCGGCATTTTTTTCCCTCATCCGGCACCACGTCATGCCGGATGGCGCGTTCGCTTATCCGGCCTACGCTATCTGTAGGCCCGGTAAGCGCAGCGCCACCGGGCATCAATCAAAACTGCGATTCTTCGGTGGAACCCGTTAACGCGGTAACGGATGACGCGCCGCCCTGAATAATGGTGGTGACTTTGTCGAAGTAACCAGTACCCACTTCCTGCTGGTGGGAAACAAAGGTGTAGCCATCTTTCGCCGCAGCGAACTCGGGTTGTTGAACCTTCTCAACATAGTGTTTCATGCCCTCACCCTGAGCGTATGCATGCGCCAGGTCGAACATGTTGAACCACATGCTGTGGATGCCCGCCAGGGTAATAAACTGGTATTTGTAACCCATGTCCGACAACTGCTGCTGGAAGCTGGCAATGGTCTTGTCGTCCAGATTCTTCTGCCAGTTGAAGGATGGTGAACAGTTATAGGCAAGCAGTTTGCCCGGAGACTTCGCGTGGATAGCATCGGCAAAACGACGCGCCAGTTCGAGATCCGGCGTAGAGGTTTCGCACCATACCAGATCGGCATACGGGGCATACGCCAGACCGCGGCTGATCGCCTGCTCAATGCCCGCATGGGTGCGGTAGAAACCTTCGCTGGTGCGTTCGCCGGTAATAAAACTGCTGTCATAGGGATCGCAGTCGGAGGTGATCAGATCTGCCGCATCCGCATCGGTACGCGCAATCACCAGCGTCGGGACGCCCATCACATCAGCGGCCAGACGCGCAGCAACCAGTTTCTGAATCGCCTCTTGCGTGGGGACCAGCACCTTGCCGCCCATATGGCCGCATTTCTTCACCGACGCCAGCTGATCTTCGAAGTGAACGGCCGCTGCACCGGCTTCAATCATCGATTTCATCAGTTCGAAGGCATTCAGAACGCCGCCAAAACCGGCTTCCGCATCAGCAACGATCGGCAGGAAGTAATCCACATAGCGCGGATCGTTGGGTTCAATACCGGATGCCCACTGGATCTGATCCGCACGACGGAAAGTGTTGTTGATCCGATCCACTACCGCCGGAACAGAGTTTGCCGGGTACAACGATTGATCCGGATACATGCTGGATGCCAGGTTGGCATCTGCCGCCACCTGCCAGCCTGAAAGATAAATCGCCTCAATACCGGCTTTCGCCTGCTGCAACGCCTGACCGCCAGTCAGCGCGCCAAGGCTGTTGATATAGCCTTTTTTCGCTTCACCGTGCAACAGCCGCCACATTTTCGCGGCGCCGAGCTGCGCCAGCGTGCACTCCGGGTTAACCGAGCCGCGTAATTTCACCACCTCCTCCGCGCTGTACGGGCGGGTGATGCCTTCCCAGCGCGGTTGTGTCCACTCTTTCTGTAATTCTTCGATTTGTTGAGTACGGGTTTTCATGTGCAGATGCTCCATATTGTTATGTGGTGAATTAAGCCAGTAAGCGATAGCCCGGCAGGGTGAGGAAGTCGATTAAGTCATCTGAGGTGGTGATTTGCTCCATCAGATGTGCGGCATCGTCGAAGCGCCCGCTGCTGTAGCGGTGCTCGCCCAGTTCGTCCTGGATTACCCGCATCTCTTCCGCCAACATTTCGCGGAAAAGCGCTTTCGTTACGGGTTTTCCATTGCTCAGTGTTTTCTCATGGTGAATCCACTGCCAGATAGAGGTTCGTGAGATTTCCGCCGTCGCGGCATCCTCCATCAGACCGTAAATCGGTACACAGCCATTGCCAGAGATCCACGCTTCAATGTACTGCACTGCCACGCGAATATTGGCGCGCATTCCCGCTTCTGTGCGTTCGCCTTCACATGGCTCCAGTAACTGTTCAGCGGTAATCGGCGCATCTTCATCACGGGTAATGAACAGCTGATTTTTGTGCTCGCCCAGTACCTCGTTAAAGACGGCCATTGCGGTATCCGCCAACCCGGGATGCGCAATCCACGTGCCGTCGTGGCCGTTGTTCGCTTCCAGCGCTTTATCCGCTTTCACTTTGGCAAGGACCTGATTGTTGCGTTCAACGTCTTTGCTCGGGATAAACGCCGCCATACCGCCCATCGCGAACGCGCCGCGCTTGTGACAGGTTTTGATCAGCAGGCGCGAGTAGGCGCTCAGAAACGGTTTGTCCATCGTTACCACCTGCCTGTCCGGCAAGACGCGATCCGGGTGATTTTTCAACGTTTTGATATAGCTGAAAATATAATCCCAGCGACCACAGTTGAGACCGACAATATGATCACGCAGCTCATGAAGAATCTCATCCATCTGGAAAACAGCCGGCAGCGTTTCAATCAACAGGGTCGCTTTGATCGTACCGCGCGGCAGGTTAAAGCGGTCTTCGGCGTAGCTGAAAACTTCACTCCACCAGGCTGCTTCCTGCCAGGCTTGCGTTTTCGGCAGGTAAAAATACGGGCCGCTACCTTTAGCGAGCAGCGCTTTATAGTTGTGGAAAAAGTACAGAGCAAAATCAAACAGGCTGCCGGGAATGGCTTCCCCCCGCCAGGTAACATGTTTTTCTGGCAGATGTAGACCACGTACACGACAAATCAATACGGCCGGATCGGGCTTGAGCTGATAGATTTTTCCGGCTTCGTTGGTATAGCTAATGGTGCCGTTCACCGCATCACGCAGGTTGATTTGACCATCAATAACTTTATTCCAGTCCGGCGCCAGCGAGTCTTCAAAATCCGCCATAAACACTTTCACGTTTGCGTTCAGGGCATTAATCACCATTTTACGTTCAACTGGCCCGGTAATTTCTACTCGGCGATCCTGTAAATCCGCCGGAATACCACGAATCTGCCAATTACTTTCTCTAATGGAAGTGGTTTCCGAAATAAAATCAGGCAACTTACCGTTATCAATATCCTGCTGTTGCTGGATACGTGCAGCCAGGAGTTTATTGCGTTTTGGCGTAAAACGGGTGACTAACTCCGTCAAAAACTCGACTGCTTCAGCGGTCAGGACTTGCTTTTCCAGCTCGCCTTGCGGCCTGGTAAAGGTTAATTCATCAGTTGTGGTTGCCTGTGGATTCATCATGCAGCTCCTCGTTGTTGATCCAGATACATCCCCAATGCGAACGAAGGATCACTGTGCGCTTTTCGTTCAACACAACTAAGACTACTCAATTAAATTTCAAAATCAAAAACAATTTCCATTTTTAATTTAATTATGCATTAACCTATTGATAACAATATAAATTAAATTTAATTACATGATGAGGTGCGTTTCGGAAATAAAAAAGGCACCCGAAGGTGCCTGATTCAACATGCTGAAACGCTTTAGGATCGTCAGAAGCAGAAGATTAATCCAGGGTTGGATTCATGTGACGCAGATCATATGGCGTAATCTGGTAGACATAATAGTTGAGCCAGTTAGTAAACAGTAAATTACCGTGGCTGCGCCAGGTTGCGCGCGGTATGTTTTGCGGATCGTTTTTTGGGAAATAGTTGTACGGAACCTCCGGATTTAACCCGGCCTCAACGTCACGAAAATATTCACCCGCTAACGTATGAGCGTCATATTCAGGATGACCGGTGACAAACGCAATACGTTTATCTTTGCTGGCAAACAGGTACGCATCCCCCTCTTCTGTTTCCGCCAGAATTTCAAGATCCGTATAATCCCGTATTAGCGCCGCCGGGAAATCGGCATAGCGTGAGTGTGGCGCCAGAAACGAATCATCAAAACCACGCGTTAACAGAGCATGTGGATGAAGGATGTGATGTTCATAGACGCCGGAAAGTTTATCTGTACGGGTCTGCTTAGGGATACCATACAGAATATTGAGTGCGGCCTGAACGGCCCAACAGACAAATAGCGTCGAAGTAACGTGATCTTTCGCCCATTCCAGCACCTGCCTAATCTGCGGCCAGTAAGCCACGTCATTAAACTCCACCAGACCCAGCGGCGCTCCGGTCACGATAAGCCCATCAAAGTTCTGATCGCAGATATCGTCGAAGTTACAGTAAAAGTTGTTCAGATGCTCGGCTGGCGTGTTCCTCGACTCGCGGGCATCTATCCGCAGTAGTTGAATATCGACCTGCAATGGCGAGTTCGATAGCAAACGCAGAAACTGATTTTCCGTTTCAATCTTCTTCGGCATCAGGTTAAGGATAAGTACCTTTAGCGGGCGAATTTCCTGACCTGATGCGCGAGAAGTCGTCATGACGAAGACATTCTCCTCACGTAAAAAATTGACGGCGGGTAGCTCGTCCAGCACGCGAATCGGCATAACCTGATAACCTCACGACATACGTTTAAACGTTTAGACATCCAGATAGCTGAAGATACTCAGAAATCAGGCGAATGTCGAGTCTGCAAGTTCAAGGTGAGAAAGTTTCACGACAGCATTTGCATTAGAATAGAAGTAAGCAAAAAAGGAGTGAAGATGATGATTAACATTCGCCGTTCAAGGCATGAGGAAGGGGAAAAACTGATTGCGATCTGGCGTCGCTCAGTCGATGCCACGCACGATTTTCTGTCAAACGCTTATCGGGCCGAACTGGAAGAGCTGGTGAGCGATTTTCTGCCAGAAGCGCCACTATGGGTTGCCGTGACCGATCAGGATGAGCCGGTAGGATTTATGCTGCTTACCGGCGAACATATGGATGCGCTGTTTGTCGATCCGGACGTGCGTGGTCAGGGTATCGGTAAGAGATTAGTTGAACATGCGTTAACACTGGCGCCGGGGTTGACAACCAATGTTAACGAGCAAAATACACAAGCTGTTGGATTTTATAAGAAAATTGGATTTAAGGTGACGGGACGTTCGGAGGTTGACGATCTTGGGAAACCGTATCCATTGTTGAATTTAATTTATCCGTGAGTAGTGGTGCTGCCTGATAAGTGCATACAGGCCGGATAAGGCGAAACTGCCATCCGGCGGTGCCGGTTGCCTGATGGCGCTGCGCTTATCAGGCCTACATTTTTACAGTTACCACACACGCAAAGAAGCCCGTCCAGACGGACGGGCTTCTTCACTTGTCTGATGCCTGGCAGTTTATGGCGGGCGTCCTGCCCGCCACCCTACGGGCCGTTGCTGCGCAACGAGTGCTCACCGACAGACCACAGATAAAACAAAAGGCCCAGTCTTTCGACTGAGCCTTTTGCTTAATTTGATGCCTGGCAGTTCCCTACTCTCGCATGGGGAGACCCCACACTACCATCGGCGCTACGGCGTTTCACTTCTGAGTTCGGCATGGGGTCAGGTGGGACCACCGCGCTAGTGCCGCCAGGCAAATTCTTTGTGCTCTGTCCTGTGTCTTTTACACTGATACGGCGTTGGCTGCTCTTGCGAGCGTCAGTCACATACTTCTGTATGCTCCTTCCGTCGCTGCGTTTGCCGCCTTGTCTCAGCGTAAAATCCTTCGGACTCTGAATCTGAGCTGAAAATTGTTGTCTTCTCATCCGCCAAAACATCTTCGGCGTTGTAAGGTTAAGCCTCACGGTTCATTAGTACCGGTTAGCTCAACGCATCGCTGCGCTTACACACCCGGCCTATCAACGTCGTCGTCTTCAACGTTCCTTC
>NZ_JBCMFA010000003.1:0-721362 GCF_043847915.1 Salmonella sp. 2020_1459
AGGCCTGCCGCCAGCGTTCAATCTGAGCCATGATCAAACTCTTCAATTTAAAAGTTTGATGCTCAAAGAATTAAACTTCGTAATGAATTACGTGTTCACTCTTGAGACTTGGTATTCATTTTTCGTCCGAGGACGTTAAGAATCCGTATCTTCGAGTGCCCACACAGATTGTCTGATAAATTGTTAAAGAGCAGGTGCGACGCGGCTTTCAGCTCACCGTCGCGAGGTGGCGTATATTACGCTTTCCTCTTTTTGAGTCAAGCCTTTATTTTCGCTTTCCTCACAGACTTCTTAATGAAGCCTTTCTGACCCGGCGGCCTGTATGCCGTTGTTCCGTGTCAGTGGTGGCGCATTATAGGGAGTTATTAGAGCCTGACAAGACCTAAATGCAAAAAAAAGCTCAACCGTTCACTTTTCAAACAACATTTGAACCAAAAGCCTATTTTCGCCTGGTTTTTAAACAAAAACGAGCCCGTCAGGGCCCGTTTTATTCAAATTTGTGACTTACTGCACTGCCACAATACGATCATCATTGGCTTCAAGGCGAATCACTTTGCCAGGAACCAGTTCACCAGACAGGATTTGCTGCGCCAGTGGGTTTTCGATCTGCTGTTGAATAGCACGTTTTAACGGACGCGCCCCGTAGACCGGATCGTAACCGTTGGCGCTCAACAGTTTCAGCGCCTCATCGGAGATATGGATTTCATAACCACGTTCTTCCAGACGTTTGTACAGACGCTGCAGCTGGATCTGAGCAATAGAAGCGATGTGTTGCTCACCTAACGGATGGAATACCACAACTTCATCAATACGGTTGATAAATTCCGGACGGAAGTTTTGGCTAACCACACCCAGCACCATCTCTTTCATTCGACCGTAATCCAGTTCGCCAAAGCGCTCCTGAATGAGATCGGAACCGAGGTTAGAAGTCATAATGACCACCGTATTACGGAAGTCGACCGTTCTCCCCTGCCCGTCAGTCAGCCGACCGTCGTCCAGCACCTGCAACAGAATGTTGAATACATCCGGATGCGCTTTTTCTACTTCATCCAACAAGATGACGGAATAAGGACGACGGCGTACCGCTTCCGTCAAATAACCGCCTTCTTCATAGCCGACATATCCCGGAGGCGCCCCGACCAAACGAGACACGGAGTGTTTCTCCATAAACTCAGACATGTCGATACGCACCATCGCGTCGTCGCTGTCGAACATAAAGTTAGCCAGCGCTTTACACAGTTCGGTTTTACCGACCCCCGTCGGCCCAAGGAACAGGAAGGAACCAATCGGACGGTTCGGATCGGACAGCCCCGCGCGGCTACGACGTATGGCGTTCGATACTGCTTCAACGGCTTCATTCTGCCCGATCACACGGCTGTGTAACTCTTGTTCCATACGCAACAGTTTTTCACGTTCGCCTTCCAGCATTCTGGCAACCGGAATACCGGTCCAGCGCGCCAGCACTTCGGCAATTTCCGCATCCGTTACTTTGTTACGTAACAGACGCATGGTTTTACCTTCCGACTGGGTCGCGGCTTCCAACTGTTTTTCCAGCTCCGGAATTTTGCCGTACTGCAATTCAGACATTCGCGCCAGGTCGCCAACGCGACGCGCCTGCTCGATGGCAATCTTCGCCTGCTCCAGCTCCGCTTTAATAGTTTGCGTACCAGAGAGCGACGCTTTTTCCGCTTTCCACTCTTCTTCTAACTCAGAATACTGGCGCTCTTTGTCGTCCAGTTCTTCATTCAGCATATCAAGACGTTTTTTACTCGCCTCGTCAGACTCTTTCATCAACGCCTGCTGTTCCAGTTTGAGCTGAATAATGCGGCGGTCGAGTCTGTCCAGCTCCTCCGGCTTAGAGTCAATCTGCATACGAATGCTGGATGCCGCTTCATCGATCAGGTCGATAGCTTTATCCGGCAACTGACGGTCGGCGATATAGCGGTGAGATAATGTTGCCGCCGCCACAATCGCCGGGTCAGTGATCTGCACATGGTGGTGCAGCTCGTAACGTTCTTTCAGGCCACGCAGAATAGCGATGGTGTCTTCCACTGAAGGTTCTGCGACAAACACTTTTTGAAAACGACGTTCCAGCGCCGCGTCTTTTTCAATGTACTGACGGTATTCATCCAGCGTGGTGGCGCCCACACAGTGCAGTTCACCACGCGCCAGCGCCGGTTTCAGCATATTCCCGGCGTCCATTGCGCCATCAGCCTTACCTGCGCCAACCATGGTGTGCAGCTCGTCAATAAACAGGATGACGTTGCCTTCCTGTTTTGCCAGATCGTTCAGCACGCCTTTCAGACGCTCTTCAAATTCGCCGCGATATTTCGCCCCGGCCACCAGCGCGCCCATATCCAGCGCCAGTACGCGGCGGCCTTTTAAGCCTTCAGGAACTTCACCATTAATAATGCGCTGCGCCAGCCCTTCAACAATTGCCGTTTTACCGACCCCAGGCTCACCGATTAACACCGGGTTGTTTTTAGTACGACGTTGCAGTACCTGAATGGTACGGCGAATTTCTTCATCACGACCAATTACCGGGTCAAGCTTGCCTTGTTCAGCCCGCTCGGTCAGATCGACGGTATATTTTTTCAAGGCCTGACGTTGGTCTTCAGCCCCTTGATCGTTCACGCTTTCACCTCCGCGCATCTGTTCAATTGCCTGAGTGATATTGGCCGTGGTCGCACCGGCTGATTTCAGCAGATCGGTTAACGTGCCGCGAGACTCAAGCGCCGCCAGAACAAACAGCTCTGACGAAATAAAATTGTCTCCCCGTTTTTGCGCCAGCTTGTCGCAAAGGTTCAGTACGCGTACCAGTTCCGAAGAAGGCTGTACGTCGCCGCCGGTGCCTTCCACCTGCGGTAAACGGCTCAGCGCCTGATCGATAGCGGTGCGCAACTGGCCAGCATTAATGCCGGCGGAGGTTAATAAAGGACGTATCGATCCCCCTTCCTGGTTCAGCAAGGCGCTCATTAAATGAAGAGGTTCGATGAATTGGTTGTCGTGCCCCAGCGCGAGCGACTGGGCATCGGCAAGAGCAAGCTGGAATTTGTTAGTAAGACGATCCAGACGCATAACTCCTCCCATAACAGGTCAAAATTGCTACTGGAGATTAAATGAGGTCATCCCTCAATTATTCAAGGTGAATGACCTGAATTATGTGAAAAGAAAGTTACCCGTACCGGATCGTCTTGATTCTTTAGGTTATATCAGCCAAATAAAACTTGCCATACGACCTGTCGTCTTGTCGCGACGATAAGAGAAGAAAGTCTCACTTTCGCTAAAGGTGCAGCGATCCCCGCCATAGACATGTTCAACGCCGGTATTCGCCAGACGTTGGCGTGCAAGCTGATAAATATCCGCCAGAAATTTTTCCCCGTGCGGCAAAAAAGCGCTATCGGCTTGCGCATCTTTTGCTAAAAATGCGTCACGCACTTCCGGCCCCACTTCAAACGCGGTCGGGCCGATCGCCGGACCTAACCAGGCGATGATATTTTCTGGTTTGTCAGCAAAGCAGGTGACAGTTTCCTCCAGTACGCCTTCACATAATCCGCGCCAGCCCGCATGAGCCGCCGCCACTTCTGTTCCCTCACGGTTACAGAATAGCACAGGCAGGCAGTCTGCCGTCATTACCGCGCAGACGGTTCCTGGCGTATTGCTGTAAGACGCATCCGCACGTTTGGAGGCATAAGGTTCTCCGGTAAGCCTCAACACATTTTTACCGTGAACCTGTTCAAGCCAGACAGGTTTCGAAGGCAGATTGCCCGCCGCAAACAGACGCTTGCGGTTCTCTTCAACATGCTCCGGGTTATCGCCGCAATGCGCGCCCAGATTCAGCGAGTCGTAAGGCGGTAAACTCACCCCGCCAATACGGGTAGAACTACAGGCTGCGACGCCTTTCGGCAGCGGCCACTGCGGGACAATCAGTGCATTCATAACCAGTCCACATCATCTTTATGATCTTCGAAATCGGCGCGCATCGCATCGATAAGGTCCACCATATCTTGTGGAATCGGCGCGTGCCACTCCATTTCGATACCCGATACAGGATGGTAGAGACGCAGCATCGTTGCATGAAGCGCCTGGCGGTCAAACTTACGCAGAGTGGAAATAAACTCTTCCGATGCGCCTTTCGGTGGACGTGGACGACCACCGTAGACCTGATCGCCCACTAACGGGTGCGTAATATGCGCCATATGCACGCGGATCTGGTGCGTACGCCCGGTCTCCAGACGCAACCTAAGACGCGTGTGCACACGGAAATGTTCCATAATGCGGTAGTGGGTCACCGCCGGTTTGCCCATGGGATGCACCGACATATGGGTACGTTTGGTCGGGTGACGACTGATGGGTTCATTCACCGTTCCTCCCGCCGTCATATGTCCGATCGCGACCGCTTCATATTCGCGGGTGATCTCGCGCAGCTGCAAAGACTCCACCAGGCGCGTTTGCGCCGGAACGGTTTTGGCCACCACCATCAGCCCCGTCGTGTCCTTATCCAGACGATGCACAATGCCCGCGCGCGGAACATCCGCAATCGGCGGATAATAATGTAGCAACGCGTTCAGTACCGTACCGTCCGGGTTACCCGCGCCAGGATGTACCACCAGATCGCGTGGTTTGTTGATAACCAGAATATCGTCATCTTCATAAACAATATCTAACGGGATATCCTGCGCTTCAAAACGAATCTCTTCGTCGATCTCCGCATCAATAGCCACCCGCTCGCCGCCTAACACTTTTTCTTTTGGCTTATCGCAAAGTTGACCATTGACCAACACGCGCTGATTCAAAATCCATTCTTTTATACGCGAACGTGAATAATCCGGGAACATTTCGGCCAAAGCCTGATCTAAGCGTTGACCGAGTTGGTTTTCGGAGACCGTTGCGGTGAGTTGTACTCGTTGTGCCATATACAGCTTCTTCGTTTAACGTTGGGTTTTACGGCTTTGCCGTTTAATATAGTGTGCTATTGTAGCTGGTCTTAACCGGGAGCAGGAACAGAGAATCTCCCGTAAAACATTTTGAGGAAAGTCAAAACGTCATGACGCGCATGAAATATCTGGTGGCAGCAGCCACGTTGAGCCTGTTTCTGGCGGGTTGCTCGGGTTCAAAGGAAGAGGTGCCCGATAATCCGCCGAATGAAATCTACGCGACTGCTCAGCAAAAGCTGCAGGACGGTAACTGGAAACAGGCAATAACGCAATTGGAAGCGTTAGATAATCGTTATCCATTCGGACCGTATTCTCAGCAGGTGCAGTTGGATCTTATCTACGCCTATTACAAAAACGCCGATTTGCCGCTAGCGCAGGCCGCCATCGATCGTTTTATGCGTCTTAATCCAACGCACCCTAATATTGACTATGTCATGTACATGCGCGGCCTGACGAACATGGCGCTGGATGATAGCGCGCTGCAAGGTTTCTTTGGCGTCGATCGCAGCGATCGCGATCCGCAACATGCGCGGGCGGCGTTCAATGACTTTTCGAAACTGGTACGCAGCTATCCTAATAGCCAGTACACCACCGATGCCACTAAGCGTCTGGTATTCCTGAAAGACCGTCTGGCGAAATATGAATATTCCGTCGCAGAGTACTATACCGCGCGCGGCGCATGGGTTGCGGTCGTAAACCGGGTAGAAGGTATGCTACGCAATTATCCTGATACGCAGGCCACGCGCGATGCGTTGCCGCTGATGGAAAACGCCTATCGTCAGATGCAGCTGAATGCGCAGGCTGACAAAGTCGCGAAAATTATTGCCGCTAACAGCAAAAACACCTGAAGCAATACAGACAAGCAAAACGGCAGCCTTCCGGCTGCCGTTTTTTTATTCGATATCTGATGCAACAGAAATGATTTCACTGCAACGCATCCAGTCAAATATGGCCTGCTTTCACCCATTCCTCAAGTAAAAGATCGCTTCTTCCTGCGATGCCTCACAAAAAGTTCGCCTTGACAAAAAGTGACAAAATAATGTGATTTACATCACACATTTTGACATTAAGAACGGTATGCTGGAATCACCAAGACGGGAAAGACAAGAGGTAAAATTTATGACAATGAACATTACCAGTAAACAAATGGAAATTACTCCGGCAATCCGCCAACATGTCGCAGACCGTCTCGCCAAACTGGAAAAATGGCAAACTCACCTGATTAATCCTCATATCATTCTGTCTAAAGAGCCACAGGGCTTTATTGCTGACGCCACCATTAATACACCGAACGGACATCTGGTCGCCAGCGCAAAACACGAAGATATGTACACCGCTATTAATGAATTGATCAACAAGCTGGAACGGCAGCTCAATAAAGTGCAGCACAAAGGCGAAGCCCGTCGTGCCACCGCATCGGTGAAAGATGCCAGCTTCGTCGAAGCAGAAGAAGAGTAGTCCCTTACATTGAGTGTATCGCCAACGCGCCTTCGGGCGCGTTTTTTGTTGACAGGATTAAAACAGTACGGGTACTGTACTTACGTACACAAAGGAAACAGTTATGAAGCTAACCCGGTTTTTCTTCGCATTCTTTTTTATCTTCCCCTGACCGGGAGGCGTTTCGTCATGTGATAAAGAATGCGAAGACGAACAAGAAGGCCTCCCCCACCGGGAGGCCTTTTTTATTGATAACAAAAAAGGCAACACTATGACATCGGAAAACCCATTACTGGCGCTGCGAGATAAAATCAGCGCTTTAGACGAAGAGCTACTGGCCTTACTGGCAAAACGACGCGCGCTGGCGATTGAAGTGGGACAAGCAAAACTACTGTCGCATCGTCCGGTTCGGGATATCGATCGTGAACGCGCGCTGCTGGACAGACTCATCCATCTCGGTAAAGCCCACCATCTCGACGCACACTACATTACCCGTCTGTTCCAGCTTATCATTGAAGACTCCGTGCTTACTCAGCAGGCGCTGCTGCAACAACATCTGAATAATACTCACCCTCATTCGGCACGTATTGCGTTTCTTGGGCCGAAAGGCTCCTATTCTCATCTCGCGGCGCGCCAGTATGCTGCACGCCATTTTGAGCAATTTATTGAGAGCGGTTGCGCAAAATTCACCGATATTTTTCATCAGGTCGAAACCGGCCAGGCCGATTACGCCGTGGTTCCGATAGAGAACACCAGCTCCGGCGCTATCAACGATGTGTACGACTTATTGCAACACACCAGTCTGTCAATTGTCGGTGAGATGACCGTCACTATCGATCACTGCGTGCTGGTTTCCGGCGCTACGGATCTGAATACCATCGAAACGGTGTACAGCCATCCGCAGCCTTTCCAGCAGTGCAGTAAGTTTTTGAGCCGCTATCCGCACTGGAAAATCAACTATACCGAGAGTACGTCGGCAGCGATGGAAAAAGTCGCGCAGGCGAACTCTCCGCGCGTCGCGGCGCTCGGCAGCGAGGCAGGTGGCATGTTGCACGGATTACAGGTGCTGGAACGCATCGCCGCAAACCAGACGCAGAATATCACCCGCTTTCTGGTACTGGCGCGCAAAGCCATTAATGTTTCCGATCAGGTTCCGGCAAAAACCACTCTGTTAATCGCCACCGGGCAGCAAGCTGGCGCGCTGGTCGAAGCGCTGCTGGTGCTGCGTAACCACAATCTCATCATGACGAAACTGGAGTCGCGCCCCATTCACGGCAATCCGTGGGAAGAGATGTTTTATCTCGATATTCAGGCGAACCTGGAGTCGCAGGTAATGCAAAGCGCGCTAAAAGAGCTGGGCGAGATCACGCGCTCAATGAAAGTGCTTGGCTGCTATCCCAGCGAAAACGTCGTGCCGGTAGAACCTGCCTGACGTTCAATAAAACGGCTTTTCTTCATCCCTGCGACGGCTACCTGCAGGGTGAAGATGGCGCCGGAGAGCGGATAATCCGCCACTTCCTGAGCAGACATATTTTCTCTGGTAGTTGTAATAAACAGCGTTTTCATATCTGCGCCGCCAAAGCAAACCATCGTCGGACAACGTACCGGCAACCGGTACTCTTCCAGCTGCTCTCCTTGCGGTGAGAAACGCGCCACGCGCCAGCCGTCAAACATCGCGCTCCAGTAGCACCCTTCGCTATCCATCGCCGCGCCGTCGGGAAGTCCTTCTCCTTCGCCAAAATGGCGAAAAAGTTCACGCTTGCCCGGATCGCCATGCTTATCAAGTAACGTGCGGTATATCACGCCATTCGGCGTATCGGAGGTATACATCCACTGGTTATCCGGGCTGAACGCCAGGCCGTTGTGTCCCTGGATATCGCACTGGATCACTTTTGCCGTCAGGTCATGATCGATCCGCATCAGCAACGCGCCATTATAGTCACCTGGCGCCCAGAACGTTCCGGCATAAAAACGTCCATCGCCATCAGTGCCGCCATCGTTGAAACGCGCCAGTTTCGTATTAGAGGGATTGTCGCAAACCTTACGCTGCAATAATCCATTTTTATCGGCCAGCCAGATAGCATGACGCATGGCCACAATAAATCCGCCCTGCTCACGCAAGGCAAAACAGCCCACCTCTTCCGGAAACGCCAGCACGCTATGCGTCCCGCTCGCCGGATGGTAACGATGGATCTCCTGTTCCAGGATATCGGTCCAATACAGCGCGCTTTCATCCTCGCTCCATGTGGGGCATTCTGGTAGATGTCCGACATAATCAAATAAAACGTGCGGCGTAGTCATAACGGTTCCTTAAACGAAAAAAGCCAGCAAAGCTGGCTTTTAGTATAGATGTCATCATTATGGTCGGCTGTCATTCGCCTGACGCAATAACACACGGCTTTCATTCTGGAAGCGTCTGGCATAATCGCCAAACCAGTGTTCAACTTTGCGAAAACTGTCGATAAAAGCCTGCTTATCACCCTGTTCCAGTAACCCGATCGCATCGCCAAAACGTTTATAGTAACGCTTGATAAGCGCCAGATTGCGCTCCGACGACATAATAATGTCCGCATACAGCTGCGGGTCCTGGGCGAACAGACGCCCGACCATCGCCAGCTCCAGTCGATAAATCGGCGATGAAAGCGCCAGAAGCTGCTCAAGCTGGACGTTCTCTTCCGCCAGATGCAGCCCATAAGCGAAGGTAGCAAAGTGGCGCAACGCCTGGATAAAAGCCATGTTCTGATCGTGCTCGACTGCGCTAATTCGATGCAACCGCGCGCCCCACACCTGGATTTGCTCAAGGAACCACTGATACGCTTCCGGTTGACGCCCATCACACCAGACCACCACCTGCTTCGCCAGGCTCCCGCTGTCCGGGCCAAACATCGGATGCAAGCCCAACACGGGGCCATCATGGGCCGCCAACATTGCCTGTAACGGATCGCTTTTCACCGATGCCAGATCGACCAGAATACAGTCGGACGGCAGGGGCGGCAGTTGCGCTATGACCTGTTCAGTAACATGAATCGGCACGCTGACGATCACCATTCCGGCATCGGCGACAATGTCCCTGGCGCGCGGCCAGTCCTGCTGTTCCAGAATACGGACCTGATAGCCCGACAGCGTGAGCATTTTTTCAAACAGACGCCCCATCTGTCCGCCGCCGCCCACAATGACGACCGGACGCAGAGAAGGACAAAGCGTTTTGAACCCCTTATCATTTTCGCTGGAGTAAGATTCACGCATTACCCGGCGCAGGACATCTTCAATGAGATCGGGCGGGACACCGATCGCTTCTGCTTCCGCCCGTCGTGAAGCCAGCATAGAGGCCTCACGCTCCGGCACGTAAATAGGCAGGCCAAAACGGCTTTTCACCTCGCCGACTTTGGCAACCAGTTCCAGGCGCTTAGCCAGTAAATTCAACAACGCTTTATCGACATCATCTATTTGATCGCGTAACGCGGTCAATTCAGCAACCATAACAACCTCTTATGCGACGCGCACCGCCAGCTGGCCGCTCAAATCTTTATGAATTTCACGTAACAGGGCATCGGTCATCTCCCAGCTAATACAAGCATCGGTGACGGAAACGCCATACTTCATTTCGCTGCGCGGCTGTTCGGAAGACTGATTACCCTCATGAATATTACTTTCAATCATTAAGCCAATGATTGAACGATTGCCATCTTTAATCTGCGCAACCACAGATTCGGCAACGGCTGGCTGGCGGCGATAATCTTTATTGGAGTTACCATGACTGCAATCTACCATCAGCGAAGGACGTAGTCCCGCCTGTTCCATCTCTTTTTCACACTGAGCGACATCTGCCGGGCTATAGTTTGGCGCTTTGCCGCCACGCAAAATCACATGGCCATGCGGATTTCCCTGGGTTTGCAATAACGCAACCTGACCGGCCTGGTTAATGCCAACAAAACGATGAGGTTGCGCAGCGGCGCGCATGGCGTTAATCGCTGTCGCCAGGCTGCCATCCGTGCCGTTTTTAAAGCCGACCGGCATAGAAAGACCAGACGCCATTTCGCGGTGGGTTTGCGATTCGGTTGTGCGCGCCCCTATCGCCGACCAGCTAAACAGATCGCCCAGGTATTGCGGGCTGTTCGGATCCAACGCTTCGGTCGCCAATGGCAACCCCATATTCACCAGTTCCACCAGTAGCTGACGCGCTATTTTCAACCCGGCTTCCACATCAAATGAGCCATCCATGTGAGGATCGTTAATCAGCCCTTTCCAGCCGACGGTAGTTCGCGGCTTTTCAAAATAGACGCGCATTACCAGATAGAGGCTATCGCTGACCTCTGCGGCAAGGGCTTTAAATCGACGGGCATATTCCAGAGCGGTTTCAGGATCGTGAATAGAACAAGGACCGCATACCACCAACAGACGCGGATCGCGCCCGGCAATAATGTCAGAAATGATTCCCCGGGACTGCGCTATCTGCGCTTCCTGCGCCAGACTCAAAGGAAAGGCCGCTTTAAGCTGCTCCGGCGTCATTAATACCTGTTCATCGGTGATACGTACGTTATTCAGCGCGTCTTTTTGCATGATGGCGATCCTGTCTTTTCTTGTTTGCGATAGTTGATCCTCCACGAGGATGTTTAAACCATACCACAAAAAGTAAAGATTTCAATCCATATTACGTAAAATAAACTTTACACCATGCACAATCGTCGATTAAACCCCCTCATTTCGTATCAAAAACTTTACACAACAAGTGAATTATTTTATTCCCAGCCTCAGAAAAGCGGTAAAATGAGCGATGCTCGCTATTTTTTGATTATTTTTTCTCCGCACACATATTTTTACTTTCTGATATAGGGTGATTAATACCATTATCACAAGAATTTAATATCAGGGATATCACTTAAATTATTCATATTATCAATAAGACATAATGACGATATGGCAAAATAATGTTATTTTGCTACAAACAATCACGGATGTATTTTAATGCTTTACGACTGAAGATGGTGGGGACTTGTTAATGCGTTTTTCTCACCGATTTATCCTTCTGTTATCGCTATTATTAGCAAGCTTGCCTCTGTATGCTCAACGCGTCACGGAAGAAGAGAAATCCGTACGCGCCATCGTCTCCGGTATCGTCAGTTATACACACTGGCCGGCGTTATCCGGGCCGCCAAGGCTATGCATATTTTCATCTGCGCGTTTTGTCAGGGTACTTAGCGAAGAGGCTGACTGGGCTTTCCCTTATCAACCGCTTGTCATCCGTACCACACAGGAAGCCCTGAGCGCCCGCTGTGATGGTTTTTACTTTGGCAATGAATCGCCAGCTTATCAGGTGGAGTTAACGCGTCATTATCCAGTTAATGCCTTGTTATTAATTGCCGAGCAAAATACCGAATGTATTATTGGCAGCGCATTTTGTCTGATCATTAACAATGATGAAGTCAAATTTTCCGTCAACCTGGACTCCCTCTCGCATAGCGGCGTGAGAGTGAATCCAGAAGTATTAATGCTTGCACGGAATCAAAAGCATGAATAAGGAATTTTCTCTGTCCAGACCAACATTTAAACGCACACTACGGCGGATTAGTATAATCAGCGTGCTGCTTACAATGACATTGATCTGGCTATTAATTTGCGTTGCGTCTGTCCTTACGCTCAAACAGTATGCGCAAAAAAATCTCGATTTGACCGCCGCCACAATGGCCCATAGCCTTGAAGCGGCACTGGTATTTTCCGATAACGCGGCCGCAGCGGAAACGCTCGCCACACTGGGACGCCAGGGACAATTTTCAGCGGCGGAGGTCCGCGATAAAAATGGCCGTACTATCGCTTCATGGCGCTATGATGCGCGAGCCGCAGACGATAAGCTCATCGGCTTAATTAGCCACTGGCTTTTTCCATTGCCGGTATCGCAACCCGTCTGGCACAACGGCAGGGCTATCGGCGAAGTACGGCTTGTCGCCCGCGACAGCCTTATTGGTCATTTTATCTGGCTATCGCTGGCAGTGCTGACAGGATGTATTCTGCTGGCATCCGGCATTGCCCTGCTGCTCACGCGTTATTTACACAATGGCGTTGTGGATGCGCTGCAAAATATTACTGAAGTTGTACACGACGTTCGCACTAACCGAAATTTTTCACGCCGGGTACCTGATGAGCGTATTGCGGAATTTCACCTGTTTGCGCAGGATTTCAATAGCCTTCTGGATGAGATGGAAGAATGGCAGCTACGGCTTCAGGCTAAAAATGCCCAGTTACTGCGTACCGCGCTGCACGATCCGCTGACGGGGCTTGCCAATCGCGCGGCATTTCGCAGCTGTATTAACGCGCTGATGAAGGACAATTCCGCTCGTAGCAGTTCGGCATTGTTATTTCTGGATGGCGATAACTTTAAATATATTAATGATACCTGGGGACATGCGGCAGGCGACCGCGTACTTATAGAGGTTGCCAAAAGATTAGCGGAATTCGGTGGTAGCCGTTATCAAACTTACCGACTCGGCGGCGATGAATTTGCGATGGTGCTTTACGATGTACATTCGGAGTATGAAGTACAACGTATTTGCGCAGCGCTATCCCAGGCGTTTAATCGACCTTTTGAACTGCATAACGGCCAGCGGATAACGATGACCCTGAGTATTGGCTTTGCGCTGACATGGGAACATGCCACTGCCGAAAAACTACAAGAACTGGCCGATCGAAATATGTATCAGGCTAAACACCGGCGTGCGGAACGCTCGCTAAATTAAGGAACGGGCCTGGCCGTTTCTGACTCAGCGTTGAGACCACAGACCCGGCCTAATCATGCAACCGTCCATGGCGTGGAGCAACCCCATAAAAAAGGGGCCAGCGTAATGCCAGCCCCTTCTTTTCTACAAGCTTTCGGATGTTGCGAAAGCGCGTTCTTAGTTAAGACGCTCTTTGATACGAGCCGCTTTACCAGTACGCTCACGCAGGTAGTACAGTTTAGCTTTACGAACAGCACCACGACGTTTAACAGCAATGCTGTCAACTACCGGAGAGTGAGTCTGGAAGACACGCTCAACGCCTTCGCCGTTGGAAATTTTACGAACAGTGAATGCAGAGTGCAGACCGCGGTTACGAATAGCGATAACCACGCCCTCGAATGCCTGCAGACGTTTCTTGGTACCTTCAACAACCCATACTTTCACTTCCACGGTATCGCCCGGACGGAAGGAAGGTACGTTCTGCTTCATCTGCTCTTGTTCAAGTTGCTTAATAATGTTGCTCATAATTTAATCTCTTATCCTGGGTAAACTGATATTCGGGGGCCTATGCCATCCCATCATGTTTATGCTGCTGTTGTGCGTGTTCTGTTTTGAACTCCGCCAGCAACCTTGCTTGCTCTTCAGTCAGAGCCAGGTTTTCCAGAAGTTCAGGTCTTCTAAGCCAGGTTCGGCCCAGCGACTGTTTCAAACGCCAGCGACGTATCTCGGCATGGTTTCCCGACAGCAATACTGGCGGTACTTCCATCCCCTCTAACACTTCAGGGCGCGTATAGTGCGGACAATCCAGCAACCCATCAGCAAACGAATCTTCGATTGCTGATGCCTCATGCCCCAGAACCCCCGGTATAAACCGGGCGACGGAGTCAATCAGCGTCATTGCCGGTAGTTCGCCACCGCTGAGAACGTAATCGCCAATTGACCATTCTTCGTCAATTTCGGTCTGAATTACGCGCTCATCTACGCCTTCGTAGCGACCACACACCAGAATGAGTTTCTGATTCGTGGCCAGCTCGCTAACGCCCGCTTGATCAAGCTTGCGTCCCTGAGGCGACAGATAAATCACTTTAGCGCCTTCACCTGCCGCGGCTTTTGCTGCGTGAATGGCGTCCCGCAAGGGTTGCACCATCATTAACATCCCTGGTCCGCCGCCGTAAGGACGATCGTCCACGGTACGGTGCCGGTCATGCGTGAAGTCGCGAGGACTCCAGCTTTGGATGTTCAGCAGGCCTTTTTTTACTGCCCGGCCAGTTACCCCGTAATCGGTAATTGCGCGGAACATTTCAGGAAACAGGCTAACGATGCCAATAAACACAAGCCAATCCCCATAACGCCATTTATTACCGTTTATTCGGTGGTTTAAAAACCAGGATCCCAGTCTACTTCGATAGTACGAGTAGCGAGATCGACTTTCTTGATAACCTGCCCATCGAGGAACGGTACTAGTCGTTCCTTGATACCAAATGCATCTTTCAGGTTCGCCTTAATGACGAGAACGTCATTCGACCCGGTTTCCATCATGTCGATAACTTTACCGAGATCGTAGCCTTCAGCGGTGACTACCTGGCAGCCCATCAGGTCTTTCCAGTAGTAGTCTCCCTCCTCAAGCGCAGGAAGTTGCGAGGAATCCACGACAATTTCGCAATTTGTCAGAAGATTCGCGGCATCTCGATCGTCAACGCCTTTCAGCTTGATGATCAGATCCTGATTGTGGTGCTTCCAGCTTTCCAGCTGTACCTGCTGCCACTGACCCGCCTTCTGGATAAACCAGGGCTGATAGTCAAAAATGCTTTCGGCGTCTTCAGTGGAGGAAAACACTCTGAGCCAACCACGGATACCGTATGAAGAACCCATTTTCCCCAGTACAACCGGTTCAGCGGGTACTTGTGCGGCGAGTTGCTTGCTCATCATGACCACCGTGACAGATTAAGCTGCTTTTTTTACTTCTTTGATCAGCGCCGCAACGCGATCGGAAATGGTTGCGCCCTGGCCAACCCAGTGAGCGATGCGATCCAGATCCAGGCGGGTGCCTTCTTCTTTTTCGCTAGCGATTGGGTTGAAGAAACCAACGCGCTCAATGAAGCGACCGTTGCGTGCATTACGGCTGTCGGTGACAACAACCTGGTAGAACGGACGCTTTTTAGCGCCGTGACGAGCTAAACGAATAGTTACCATAACATCCTCTTGTGTGAATAAAACAACCGGGCCCCATCGAGGAACGGAGCCCGGCGTCATATTAAAAGCCCGAAAATTTTACTGATTTCTGGGAGAATTGCAATCAACAGTTAATAACTCTGCTGTAGAAGGCCGTCGGCGGCGCAGCGAGTTCGGTACCGGCGTGCGCGCAGCCACCGCAGCGTACACGCAGTACGTGAGGATGGCGAGCACACCCCGGTGCCGAAATAGCAAGTGAGCCAGGCCGGGAAATTAGCGACCCGGGAAGCCTGGCGGCATCATCCCCTTCATACTCCGCATCATCTTCGCCATCCCGCCCTTCTTCATTTTCTTCATCATGCGCTGCATGTCGTCGAACTGTTTCAGAAGGCGGTTAACGTCCTGCACCTGCATCCCACAGCCCTGCGCGATACGACGCTTGCGGGAACCTTTGATGATTTCCGGCTTCGCGCGCTCTTTCAGCGTCATCGAATTGATGATCGCTTCCATACGCACCAGCACCTTGTCATCCATCTGCGATTTAACGTTGTCCGGAATCTGCCCCATGCCCGGTAATTTGCCCATCAGACTGGCCATACCGCCCATGTTTTTCATCTGTTTGAGCTGTTCCAGGAAGTCGTTCAGGTCGAAACCGTCGCCTTTCTTCAGTTTGGTCGCCAGCTTCTCAGCCTGTGCGCGGTCAACTTTGCTTTCGATATCTTCGATAAGAGACAGTACGTCGCCCATGCCGAGAATACGCGAGGCGATACGATCCGGGTGGAACGGCTCCAGCGCGTCGGTTTTCTCGCCGACACCGAGGAATTTAATCGGCTTGCCGGTGATATGACGAATAGAGAGCGCCGCACCGCCACGCGCATCACCATCAACTTTGGTCAGCACCACGCCGGTTAACGGCAGCGCTTCGTTAAAGGCTTTTGCGGTATTCGCCGCATCCTGACCGGTCATCGCATCGACGACAAACAGCGTTTCTACTGGCTTGATAGAAGCGTGGACCTGTTTGATTTCGTCCATCATCGCTTCGTCAACGTGCAGACGACCGGCGGTATCCACCAGCAGCACGTCGTAGAATTTGAGCTTCGCTTCTTTCAGCGCGGCGTTGACGATATCAACCGGTTTCTGGCCGACATCAGACGGGAAGAAATCCACGCCAACCTGCTCAGCCAGCGTTTCGAGCTGTTTGATCGCCGCCGGGCGATAGACGTCGGCAGAGACGACCAGCACTTTCTTCTTGTGCTTCTCGCGCAAGAATTTACCCAACTTACCGACGCTGGTGGTTTTACCCGCCCCCTGCAGACCCGCCATCAATACTACGGCTGGCGGCTGCGCAGCTAAATTCAGCGTCTGGTTCTCTTCGCCCATCGCCGCAACCAGTTCGCTACGGACAATCTTGACGAACTCCTGCCCTGGGGTCAGGCTCTTGTTAACTTCATGACCAACCGCTTTCTCTTTTACGCGATTGATGAACTCACGCACTACCGGCAGCGCAACGTCAGCCTCCAGCAGCGCCATGCGCACTTCGCGCAGCGTCTCTTTAACGTTGTCTTCAGTAAGGCGCCCACGGCCACTGATATTGCGCAGCGTGCGCGACAAACGATCGGTTAAATTATCAAACATTGTCTCTCGCCTGGGGTGGAAACGGTTGGTCGCCGCAGCGACACAGTTACAGAATTTCGCCACAGTATACCATGAAGCCGTCTTTGTTGTTATGCAACGGTTGGAGCTGCGGTCACGTAACGCTATACTGCTTCTCTTTCTCACTGGTCAACTGTCGACACAACTATGCCCGTTTTTGCTTTACTTGCCCTTGTCGCCTACTCCTTCAGCCTCGCGCTGATCGTTCCCGGACTGTTGCAAAAAAACAGCGGCTGGCGGCGTATGGCTATTCTTTCTGCGGTCATCGCGCTGGTGTGCCATGCTGTCGCGCTGGAATCGCGTATTCTGCCCGGCGGCGACAGTGGACAAAACCTGAGCCTGCTGAATGTCGGTTCGCTGGTCAGTCTGATGATCTGCACGGTGATGACCATTGTCGCGTCGCGTAATCGCGGCTGGCTACTTCTGCCCATTGTCTATGCTTTTGCGCTGATTAACCTGGCCTTCGCCACGTTCATGCCTAATGAATATATTACGCATCTGGAAGCGACCCCAGGCATGATGGTGCACATCGGTCTGTCGCTTTTCTCTTACGCGACGCTGATAATCGCCGCGCTGTATGCGCTACAACTGGCGTGGATCGACTATCAGTTGAAGAACAAAAAGCTGGCGTTTAGTAATGAAATGCCGCCATTGATGAGCATTGAGCGCAAAATGTTTCATATTACGCAGATTGGCGTCGTACTGCTGACCCTTACTCTGTGTACCGGCCTGTTTTACATGCATAACCTGTTCAGTACTGAAAATATTGATAAAGCCGTGCTCTCTATCGTGGCATGGTTTGTCTATATCGTTCTGCTGTGGGGGCATTACCATGAAGGCTGGCGGGGTCGGCGGGTCGTGTGGTTTAACGTCGCAGGCGCGGGTATTCTGACGCTGGCCTATTTTGGTAGCCGCATATTACAGCAATTTGTAAGCTAAGCTTTTAAAGGAGTTTCCCCTGGAACACATCTCCACCACCACGCTGATTATCATATTAATCATCATGGTGGTCATCTCGGCCTATTTTTCCGGTTCCGAAACTGGAATGATGACGCTAAACCGTTACCGTTTACGCCATATGGCGAAGCAAGGTAATCGCTCGGCAAAACGGGTAGAAAAATTACTGCGTAAACCCGACCGACTGATAAGCCTGGTGCTGATCGGCAATAACCTGGTCAACATTCTTGCCTCGGCGCTCGGCACGATTGTGGGTATGCGGCTTTACGGCGACGCTGGCGTGGCTATCGCCACCGGGGTACTGACGTTTGTCGTGTTAGTTTTTGCCGAAGTCCTGCCCAAAACTATCGCCGCGCTCTATCCGGAAAAAGTGGCCTATCCCAGCAGCTTCCTGCTGGCGCCGTTACAGATACTGATGATGCCGCTGGTGTGGTTACTTAACACCATCACCCGCCTGCTGATGCGTCTGATGGGAATTAAAACGGACATCGTGGTTAGCGGGTCGTTAAGCAAAGAGGAATTACGCACTATCGTGCATGAATCCCGTTCGCAAATCTCTCGCCGCAATCAGGATATGCTGCTGTCGGTTCTCGACCTGGAAAAGGTCAGCGTGGATGACATCATGGTGCCGCGTAATGAAATTATCGGGATCGATATCAATGACGACTGGAAGTCTATCGAGCGGCAGCTCACCCACTCGCCGCACGGACGCATTGTGCTCTATCGCGATTCGCTGGATGACGCCATCAGTATGCTGCGCGTGCGTGAAGCCTGGCGGTTAATGGCCGAGAAAAAAGAGTTCACCAAAGAGATGATGCTGCGCGCCGCCGATGAAATCTATTACGTCCCGGAAGGTACGCCGCTCAGTACACAACTGATTAAATTTCAGCGCAATAAAAAGAAAGTCGGACTGGTCGTCAACGAATATGGCGATATCCAGGGGCTGGTCACCGTGGAAGATATTCTCGAAGAGATCGTCGGCGACTTCACCACATCGATGTCGCCGACACTGGCGGAAGAGGTCACGCCGCAAAACGACGGTTCGGTCATTATTGACGGTACCGCCAACGTCCGGGAAATCAATAAAGCGTTTAACTGGCACCTGCCGGAAGATGACGCGCGCACCGTCAATGGGGTGATTCTGGAGGCGCTGGAGGAAATTCCGGTTGCTGGCACGCGCGTGCGCATTGAGCAGTACGATATCGATATTCTCGATGTACAGGAAAATATGATTAAGCAGGTAAAGGTTGTACCGGTAAAACCGCTGCGCGAGAGTGTGGCGGAGTAACACAATGGCGAACTCCGGTTCGCCTTTTTTATCGCCGTCTTTTAAGATTCCATCAATTCCTGCCATTTACTTAACAATGCAATAATGTCTTTTCAGGCATTCAGAAAGGATATTGATGTTATGTCAGAAAATTATGTAATTGAATGGGATAAGAATTTTGCAGACGACCTCAACGTCGTCGCCAACGTTTTTTTATCGCACAACCCAACCTTATGGCCCACTATTTTCTCTCAACTTTCGACGCAACCTGAAATCTTTGAAGACGAAGATGAAGACGAATATGGGTTGCAGGACGTCCTGGATTGTAGCGGTGGCGATCTCGGAAATAACGAGCTGGCACAGGCATTTTTACAAGTTCTACGCGGCGAAGGATTTATTCACCTCGTTGACTGGAAAGGTGAAGATGAAGAAGGCGAACTGGCTAATTTTGCCGCAGATCGCTTTTATGAACTCACAAAAAACCTGACGGATTCTGAGGAATTAAGAAATCTTCTTGTCGAAATAACCCAAGAGGATGAAATCTCCGATGTCTGTGAAGCCGGGGACCGTTACCTTGACGAGATCTTTGAGCGCATCCAGACCGAACTCAATAAGAGGGGCTTCCAGATTTTTGATCTGAATGAAGGATCTGACACCTATAATATGGTCGTTCTGCCAATGAGCGAATATAAAAAAATAGAGGACTTCAACACGCCGTGGCTGGAAGTGCAGGATTTTTTAAGCTAAAAAAATGGCCGACTTTACATCGGCCATCAGACTTTTACTTCGCCTTCGCTACAGTCACCATCGCCGCGCGAATGGTACGACCGTTCAGCGTATAGCCTTTCTGCATAATACCCAGCACATTGCCTGCCGGAACCTCTTCCGACTCCACCATCGCAATCGCCTGATGCACGTTCGGGTCCAGCGGCACGTTGGTCTCAGCAATCACTTCCACGCCGAACTTACGCACCACATCCAGCATAGACTTCAGCGTCAGCTCAATCCCTTCGACCATTGCCGCCATATCCGGATTGGCTTTGTCTGCGACTTCCAGCGCGCGATCCAGGCTATCGATGACCGGCAGCAATTCGTTGACGAACTTCTCGAGAGCGAATTTATGCGCTTTTTCGATATCCTGTTCAGTACGACGGCGCAGGTTTTCCATTTCCGCTTTGATACGCAACACGGTGTCGCGTTCGCGAGTCTGGGCTTCTGCAAGCTGAACTTCCAGATTCGCAATTTTTTCATCGCGCGGATCCACCTGCTCAGCAGAATCGTTTGGTTCAACTGCCTCAACCTCTTCGTGCTGATCCATGATAATTTCTTCCGGGGCTTGCCCCTCAGGCGTTTTCTGTTCTTTACTACTCATGAATTTCTCCGCGTTTTTTTTCGCATTCATCTCGCTAACTTCGCTTATTATGGGGATCAGATTCAGGGTTTCAAGGGAAGTACTCACATTGTCATCAATCTTCGCTACAAGGACCTCAGAAAAATGAATAATCATTTCAAGTGTATTGGCATTGTGGGGCATCCGCGTCATCCCACCGCACTCACGACACATGAAATGCTCTACCGTTGGCTATGCGATCAGGGTTATGAGGTCATTGTGGAGCAACAAATCGCCCACGAATTACAGCTAAAAAATGTGCCAACCGGCACGCTGGCGGAAATTGGTCAACAGGCGGATCTGGCGGTAGTTGTGGGCGGCGACGGCAATATGCTTGGCGCAGCGCGTACGCTGGCGCGTTATGACATCAATGTGATTGGCATTAACCGCGGTAATCTTGGCTTCCTGACCGATCTCGATCCGGACAACGCCCTACAACAATTATCTGATGTGCTGGAAGGGCGCTATATCTCCGAAAAACGTTTTCTGCTGGAAGCGCAGGTCTGCCAACAGGAGCGCCAGAAGCGTATCAGCACAGCCATTAATGAAGTGGTGCTGCATCCGGGAAAAGTGGCGCATATGATCGAATTCGAGGTTTATATTGATGAAACCTTCGCTTTTTCACAGCGATCTGATGGTCTGATCATTTCTACGCCGACCGGCTCCACCGCCTATTCGCTCTCCGCAGGCGGCCCTATTCTGACCCCTTCACTGGATGCCATCACCCTGGTGCCGATGTTCCCGCATACCTTGTCGGCGCGCCCGTTAGTCATTAACAGCAGTAGCACGATTCGTCTGCGTTTTTCGCATCGCCGTAGCGATCTGGAAATTAGCTGCGACAGTCAGATAGCGCTGCCTATTCAGGAAGGAGAAGATGTGCTGATTCGCCGCTGCGACTACCATCTCAACCTGATACATCCCAAAGACTATAGCTATTTCAATACATTAAGCACAAAACTCGGTTGGTCAAAAAAATTATTCTAATTTTACGTTAGCCTCTTTACTGTATAAAAAACCAGTTTATACTGTATTTAATTACAGTCATGGTTTTTCATACAGGAAAACAGCTATGTTGGCGCAACTGACCATCAGCAATTTTGCTATCGTTCGTGAGCTTGAGATCGATTTTCAGAGCGGAATGACCGTCATTACTGGTGAAACCGGCGCGGGTAAATCTATTGCGATTGATGCCCTGGGTCTGTGTCTGGGCGGTCGCGCTGAGGCCGATATGGTCCGTACCGGAGCGACCCGCGCCGATTTGTGTGCCCGCTTTGCGCTGAAAGACACGCCTGCGGCATTGCGCTGGCTGGAAGAAAACCAGCTTGAAGAAGGTCGCGAATGCTTACTTCGCCGCGTTATCAGCAGCGATGGTCGCTCACGGGGCTTTATTAACGGCACCGCTGTGCCCCTGTCTCAATTGCGCGAGCTCGGTCAGTTGCTGATTCAAATTCACGGTCAACATGCGCACCAGCAGCTTACCAAACCCGAACAGCAAAAATCGCTGCTGGATAGCTATGCCAACGAAGCCGCTTTAGCGCAGCAGATGGCTGCTCGCTACCAATTATGGCATCAAAGCTGCCGCGATCTCGCCCATCACCAGCAACAAAACCAGGAACGCGCCGCGCGCGCGGAACTGCTGCAATATCAGTTAAAAGAGTTGAACGACTTTAATCCGCAGGCCGGCGAATTCGAGCAAATTGACGAAGAGTACAAACGGCTGGCCAACAGCGGGCAGTTGCTTACGACCAGCCAGAACGCTCTGGCGCTACTCGCGGACGGCGAAGACGTTAACCTGCAAAGCCAGTTATATAGCGCAAAACAACTGGTTAGCGAGCTGGTAGGTATGGACAGCAAGCTTTCCGGCATCCTGGATATGCTGGAAGAAGCCACTATCCAACTCACCGAAGCCAGCGATGAATTACGCCACTATTGCGAGCGTCTGGATTTAGACCCCAATCGCCTGTTTGAGCTTGAACAGCGCATCGCTAAACAAATTTCGCTGGCGCGAAAACATCACGTCAGCCCGGAAGCGCTGCCGCAGCTTTATCAGTCACTGCTCGAAGAACAGCAGCAGCTCGACGATCAGGCCGATTCGCTGGAAACGCTAACGCTGGCGGTTAATAAGCATCACCAACAAGCGCTGGAAACGGCGCAAGCGCTGCATCAACAGCGTCAGTTTTACGCCCAGGAGCTGGGGCAGTTGATCACTGAAAGTATGCATTTACTTTCGATGCCGCACGGTCTGTTTACTATCGACGTGAAATTTGATGAGCATCATCTGAGCAACGACGGCGCCGATCGCGTGGAGTTTAAAGTGACGACAAACCCGGGTCAGCCGCTGCAGCCTATCGCTAAAGTCGCGTCTGGCGGTGAACTGTCGCGCATTGCGCTGGCTATTCAGGTGATTACCGCGCGCAAAATGGAAACGCCGGCGCTAATTTTTGACGAGGTCGATGTTGGCATCAGCGGCCCAACCGCCGCCGTGGTCGGTAAACTCCTGCGTCAGCTTGGCGAATCCACTCAGGTGATGTGCGTCACTCACCTGCCACAGGTAGCCGGGTGCGGTCACCAGCACTTCTTTGTCAGTAAAGAAACAGACGGGGCAATGACCGAAACCCATATGCAACCTTTGGATAAACGTGCGCGTTTACAGGAACTGGCCCGCCTGTTGGGAGGAAGTGAAGTTACGCGTAATACGCTGGCAAACGCAAAAGAACTGCTGGCGGCGTAAACTTTTTTATCTCCCGAAGGTCTGAGTTCACAACAAAAACGCCGTAAGACCCGACAGCAAAAGGTTTTAAAGTGATGAAAGGTCTATTATCATCGGCATATTAATATGAGCCACGTACTGCTCAGGCCCGAAAAGGAACCCAATCACTATGCGCTGTAAAACGCTGACTGCTGCCGCAGCAGTACTCCTGATGTTGACCGCAGGCTGTTCCACTCTGGAGCGAGTGGTTTACCGACCTGACATCAATCAGGGGAACTATCTTACACCTACGGATGTCGCCAAAGTGCGTGTTGGTATGACGCAACAACAGGTTGCGTATGCTTTAGGCACGCCGATGATGACCGATCCTTTTGGTACGAACACCTGGTTTTATGTCTTCCGCCAGCAGCCAGGACATGAGAACGTGACGCAGCAGACTCTGACGCTCACCTTTAACAGCAGCGGCGTGTTAACCAATATTGATAACAAACCGGCGTTGACGAAGTAATTTTGTGATACCGCCTGATGAGGTTACGTTCATCAGGCCTGCAAACCTCTCCCCCGCCATTTGGTACGAATTTGCCTGATGGCGCTACGTTTATCTGGCTTACAGGCACGCCTGTGCTTCAGGTGTGGTACGGCTTTCACACCGTTATCCGGCAAAAGAGGCTAATTATCTGCCAGCCGATTTTTCGGCACGCTGGCGGCGTAATGCTTTTGGATCGGCGATTAAGGGACGGTAAATTTCAACCCGATCGCCATCCTGCACCGTATCGGTGAGTTTTACCGGACGACTATAGATACCTACTTTATTTTTCGCCAGATCGATATCCGTGCGCAATTCCAGCAAGCCGGAAGCGCGAATCGCCTCTTCGACCGTCGCGCCCTCCTCCAGCGTTACGCGCTGCAAATACTGCTTTTCCGGCAGCGCATAAGCCACTTCAACCACAAGTTTATCCGGCACGGTAAACCTCTTTGGCGCGAACCGTAAACGCCTGCACCATGTTGGACGCTAACTCTTTGAATATACGACCAAACGCCAGCTCAATGAGTTTATTGGTAAACTCAAAATCAAGCTGAAACTCAATGCGGCACGCCTCGGGGCTGAGCGGGGTAAATTTCCAGCCGCCGATCAGCTTTTTAAAGGGGCCATCCACCAGATGCATCAGAATACTCTGGTTACGCGTTAGCTGATTACGCGTCGTAAACGTCTTGCTGATACCCGCCTTCGACACGTCAACAGCCGCCGTCATCTGTGCTGGCGATGACTCCAGGACGCGACTACCAACACACCCAGGCAAAAACTGGGGATACGATTGCACGTCATTCACTAACTGATACATCTGTTCCGCACTGTAGGGGACTAAAGCAGTCCGACTAATCTGAGGCATAGCAATTCCCATCAACATAAATCGTGTAAATAATACCACTTATCAGCGAGTAAAAAAAATGCTGTCCCCAACCGTCATGCCTTAATTGTGCGTGCATAGCCCAACTCATGCTAAGATAGATTTTTGCACCTCATCAGGACGTAATGGGGTGTTTTCGATATCAGATTACCTATGAATTCACGACACTTATGACGAAGAAAAAAGCACATAAACCGGGCTCAGCCACCATCGCGCTGAATAAGCGCGCCCGGCACGAATACTTTATCGAAGAAGAGTTCGAGGCTGGTCTCGCCCTGCAAGGCTGGGAAGTAAAATCTCTGCGCGCAGGAAAAGCCAATATCGGCGACAGTTACGTTATCCTCAAAGATGGCGAGGCCTGGCTGTTTGGCGCAAACTTTACGCCGATGGCGGTCGCCTCGACACATGTCGTATGCGACCCAACCCGAACCCGCAAACTGTTGTTAAATCAGCGTGAGCTTGATTCGCTGTATGGCCGTATTAATCGTGAAGGTTATACTGTCGTCGCGCTTTCTCTGTACTGGAAAAATGCCTGGTGCAAAGTGAAGATCGGCGTGGCGAAAGGTAAAAAACAACATGATAAACGTTCCGATCTTAAAGAACGTGAGTGGCAACTGGATAAAGCACGCATTATGAAAAATGCAGGCCGATAATAGACATTTTTTGTGACCAGCTTCTCAGTATGAAGCTGGTCAATGTTCATATCTCATGCATGCCTCGAAAATATATTCTCTGTGTCTGACGCTTATCAATAGCAATAAATACCACAACAAGAATATATTCTTTGTTTAAAAAATTTTTATAGCCTAATAACACAATACTTCAAATGATTTTTATAAAATTTAATATTGCTGAATACCTTCACAAAAAGTATTGTTTTTATGTTAAAAGAGAAAAAGAAGAAAAAATTAAAATTCATTATAAAACATAAAGATAAATAAAAAATTATCATGCATTGTTAGCCCACTCTACCTCTACTTAACACAAACTCCGTTATATTTCAGACGCACTAACACCTTTATCAATAGATCTTAATTTGCAGAAAGATTTTTTTCTGACTATATCATCTAATACGAAAGCACTAGTCAGGCACAAAAAATAAAGGGTTATTCGGCGAGAAAACCAGACCTCCACCTACGCTCATAAAAAAGAATATGGCGACGGAAATTCATCTCTCATGATGAACGGGAAGGCTCGTCTACGCATTTTGCCCTGAACGTCGTGCCCGTTAATTAATACACAGAGCAAATCCATCAGGAGCTAATTTATGCGTCTACTCGCCGTGGTTTCGAAATTGACTGGCGTCTCCACCACTGTGGAATCCTCAGCGGTCACTCTTAACGCCCCGTCAATTGTTAAATTATCAGTGGCCCGGGAGGAAATTAGTCAACTTACGCGCATTAATCAGGATCTGGTGGTGACGCTCCATTCCGGCGAAACGATCACGATTAAAAACTTTTACGTTACCAACGATCTGGGCGCAAGCCAGCTGGTACTGGCGGAAAACGATGGCACGTTATGGTGGGTAGAAAATCCGCAAGCCGGGCTACATTTTGAACAAATCGCTGATATTAATGAACTGCTGGTCACTTCCGGCGCTTCCCATGAAGCAGGCGGCGCCGTTTGGCCGTGGGTACTGGCTGGCGCGGTGGCGGCTGGCGGCATTGCCGCTATCGCGTCTTCCGGCGGCGGCGATTCCCACCATCATTCGGATGGCGATAATCCGCCCCCCGATAACACCAATCCTGACGGTAATCCCCCTGATAACAGCAATCCCGGCGGCAGTAACCCTAACGGCAATACTCCAGGTAGCAGTAATCCTGTAGATACTACCCCGCCTCTCGCTCCCGGCGAATTATTGATTTCAGCGGACGGAAAAACGGTAAGCGGGCAAGCCGAAGCGGGCAGTACCATTACCATCAAAGATCCCTCAGGCAACGTCGTTGGCGAGGGCAAAGCGGATAGCGACGGTAAATTTAGTATTGATCTGACAGCGCCACAGATTAGCGGCGAACAACTTACCGTGACCGCGACTGACGATGCCGGCAATACCGGCCCATCCGCAACCATTGATGCGCCCAACATTCCTCTCCCCGATACACCGGTTATCACCGCCGCTATCGATGATGCCGCTCCCCTCACCGGCACGCTGAGCAATAATCAGTTTACGAACGACAGTACCCCCACTCTGGAGGGCACCGGCAGCGCAGGCACAGTCATCCATATTTACGCCAATGGTCAGGAAATAGGCTCAACAACGGTTGATACCAGCGGAAACTGGCGTTTTGCCATTACCAGCGCGCTAGCGGATGGGGAAAATCATTTCACCGCCATTGCGACTAACGTGAAAGGCGAAAGTAGCGAATCAGCCCGCTTTACGCTGACTATCGACACACTCAGCCCCGATGCCCCACGCGTTGAACTGATTGCCGATAACACCGGTTTGCTCACCGGGCCGCTACAGAATAATGACCGGACTGACGAGGCAAAACCGCTATTTTCCGGGCAGGGAGAGGCAGGCAATACCATCACGATTAAAGAGGGTTCAACCGTTATCGGCAGCGCTACCGTAGACGAAAATGGACGCTGGACCTTTACGCCGACTACGCCGTTAAGCGATGTCGAACATACCTTTACCGTCGAACAAAGCGACAAAGCCGGAAACACGAGCCGCGTGACGACAACGCCTACTATCATTGTGGACACCACACCGCCTGACGCCGCTATCATTGATAATGTTGCGAAAGACGGCACAACCGTTAGCGGCACCGCTGAAGCTGGCAGTACTGTGTCGATCTATGACCCGGCGGGAAATTACCTGGGCTCCACGATTACCGGAGAAAATAACCACTTCAGCATCACGCTGAATCCGGCTCAGACCCACGGCGAGCGTCTGGAAGCGCGTATTCAGGACGCCGTCGGTAACATCGGCCCCGCCACGGAGTTTACCGCTTCTGATTCACAGTATCCTGCCCAGCCGACTATCCTTACCGTGACGGATGACGCTGGCGCCGTTACCGGGCTACTGAAAAATGGCGATGCCACAGATGATAACCGCCCAACCCTCAGCGGTACTGCTGAACCAGGCAGTACGATATCGATTAACGATAATGGCTTTCCTGTACCGACCTTTCCGCCCATTGTCGCTGACGCTGACGGCAAATGGAGCTTTACCCCCTCGCTGGCACTTGCCGATGGCGACCATGTCTTTACCGCTACCGCGACCAACGATCGCGGCACCAGCGGGCAGTCCGTCTCCTTTACCATTGATATCGACACGCAGCCGCCGGTGCTGGAAGGCCTGGCGGTTAGCGACGTCGGCGACAGACTCACCGGCACTACGGAAGCTGGCAGTACTGTGGTTATCAAAGACAGCCTGGGAAATACGCTCGGGAGTGGAACGGCAGGCGACGACGGTACCTTCTCAATAGGTATTAGCCCGGCGAAAATTAACGGCGAAACATTAAGCATTAGCGTTACCGATAAAGCCGCGAATAGCGGTCCGGTAGAAACGCTGAACGCGCCGGATAAAACTGCGCCTGCGGCACCGAACGGTCTTATCGTGGCGACCGACGGTCTGTCCGTAAGCGGTCAGGCGGAAGCCGGGGCAACGGTCACTATCCGCGACAGTAGCAACACCGTACTTGGCAGCGCCGTCGCTAACGGCAACGGACAATTTATCGTTCCGCTGAATGCGGCGCAGACTAACGGCCAGGCGCTTATCGCTACCGCCACCGATATAGCGAACAACGAAAGCGCCGCCGCGACGGTTATCGCGCCGGACAGTACCGCGCCAGAAATGCCGAAAAACGTGGTAATTAGTGAGGATGGCACCAGTATCAGCGGCACCGCCGAACCGGGTAGCGCCATCACGATCGCCACGCCGGACGGCAAGCCGCTTGGCAGCGGCAAAGCAGATGGCGAAGGTCATTTTACCCTTCCCCTCGTCCCCGCACAGACCAACGGCGAACAGGTTACCGTCACCGCTACCGACAGCGCCAACAACGTCAGCCCGCCAACCACAGCGCAAGCGCCCGATATCACCGCCCCGGATAAGCCCATTATCACTCAGGTGCTGGACGATGTTGAAAGCTTCACCGGGCAGCTGGTTAACGGACAAACCACCAATGACAACCGCCCCACCCTTAGCGGTACGGCGGAGGCTGGCGCGCGTGTCGAAATTTTTGATAACGGTGTTTCGCTGGGACTCGCCACGCTACAGCCCAACGGCACCTGGACGTTTACGCCGTCGCAAAATTTAGGTGAAGGCGCGCATCGACTGACCGTAATCGCAACCGACGCTAAAGGCAATGCCAGTCCGGCCGCGTCATTCGACCTAGTGGTCGATACGCAATCGCCGCAGCAACCGGTAATCACCTTCATTACAGATGATGCGCCGGGTATTCTCGGTAGCGTCGCGCATCTGGGGCTCACTAACGACAGCACGCCAACGATTAACGGTACAGGTGAACCGGGTTCCACAGTACACCTGTATCAGAATGGCGCCCGGATAGCGGATATTATCGTCGGTAATTCCGGCGTCTGGAGCTACGCCTACACCACGGCCTCGCCACTGGCGGACGACACCTACACCTTTACCGTGACGGCCAGCGACAGTAACGGCAACACCACGCCTTTTTCGACCGATTTTACGATTACCATTGATACCCAGGCCCCTGCCGCCCCCGGCGTTATCGGCGTAGCTGACGGCGACGGAAATACGATTGATACCAATCAGATTACCCAGGAATCCCAGCCCCGGTTGAGCGGTAGCGGCACCGCAGGCGACACAATCATCCTTTACGATAATGGCAATGCCATAGGTCAGGCGCTGGTCGGCACGGACGGGCGCTGGCAGTTTACGCCGCCTGCCGCGCTGGGCGACGGCGACCACCTTCTGACCGCTCGCGCCAACGATCCGGCGGGGAACGAAAGTCCCGAATCCCTCAGCTTTACCCTGCGCGTCGATACCCAGGCGCCGGATGCGCCGCAGATCGTGTCAGCCGCCATCACCGGCGGAGAAGGCGAGGTGCTACTGGCAAACGGCAGTATTACCAATCAGCGTATGCCGACCCTCAGCGGCACCGGCGAACCCGGCACCATCATCACCCTGTACAATAACGGCGTAGAACTGGCTACCGTCCAGGTCAATCCACAGGGTAGCTGGACCTATCCACTAACCCGTAATCTGAGCGAAGGGTTAAACATCCTGACGGCCACCGCCACGGATGCCGCAGGCAATAGTAGCCCCACCTCCAGCGTTTTCTCCGTTACCCTTGATACCCAGCCTCCAGCGCAGCCTGACGCGCCGCTAATCAGCGATAACGTCGCGCCGGTTATCGGCAACATCGGCAATAATGGCGCAACGAACGATACCACGCCGACCTTCAGCGGCACGGGAGAGATCGGCAGCACGATAATTCTCTACAATAATGACAGTGAAATTGGTCGCACAACGGTAGGCGATAACGGTAGCTGGAACTTTACGCCTGCGGCACTGACGCCAGAAACCTATACCATTACCGTCACGGAAACCGATATAGCGGGCAATATCAGTCCACCTTCCGCCTCAGTCACTTTTACGCTAGACACCACTGCGCCCGCCAATCCAGTTATCACTTTTGCCGAAGATAACGTCGGCGAAGTCCAGGATACTATTGTCAGCGGCGCAACCACTGACGACAATACACCGGTCATTCACGGCACTGGCGACATCGGCAGCATTATTACGCTCTATAACGGCAGCAGCGTTTTAGGCGTAGTCACCGTCGATGAGACCGGCACCTGGACGCTGCCGGTGACCAGCGCGTTGCCGGATGGCGTCTACACCCTGACCGCCATTGCCGCCGATGCAGCCGGAAACAGCAGCGGCGTATCGAACAGCTTTACCTTCACCGTCGACACCGTTCCGTTGCAGCCGCCCGTCGTCAATGAGATCCTCGACGATGTTGCACCAGTGACCGGGCCATTAACCGATGGCACCTTTACTAACGATCGGACGCTGACTATTAACGGCAGCGGCGAAAACGGCAGCACCGTCACGATTTACGACAATGGCGTGGCAATAGGGACGGCGCTCGTCACCGACGGGGTCTGGACATTCAATACACCCGAATTATCAGAAGTCAGCCATGCGCTAACCTTCAGCGCGACTGACGACGCTGGAAATACCACGGCGCAAACCCAACCGATCACCATTACCGTGGATATCACCGCCCCGCCCGCGCCAACAGTCCAGACGGTGGATGACGATGGCACGCGCGTCGCCGGACTTGCCGACCCTTACGCTACCGTTGAAATTCATCATGCCGATGGCACCCTGGTCGGCAGCGCTGTCGCTAATGGCACCGGTGAATTCGTCGTTACGCTCAGTCCGGCGCAAACCGATGGCGGTACGCTGACGGCAATTGCTATCGATCGCGCGGGGAATAACGGCCCGGCTACGAATTTTCCTGCTTCCGACAGCGGTCTGCCCGCCGTCCCGGCCATCACGGCGATTGAAGATGATGTCGGGAGCGTACAGGGGAATATTGCGGCGGGCGGCGCCACGGACGACACCACGCCGACGCTGCGCGGCACCACGGATATCGGCTCTACCGTTGAAGTCTTCATTGATGGCGATTCGGCAGGCTTTGCCACCGTTGACGCCAGCGGGAACTGGATCTTTGAGATCGCGACGCCATTAAGCGAAAGTACACATTACTTCACCGTCCAGGCAACCAATGCGAATGGCCCGGGCGGCCTGTCCGCACCGGTCGGGATCACTGTCGATCTTAGCGCGCCGGCGCAACCGGTTATTACCAGCGCAACGGATGATGTCCCCGGCATGACCGGTACGCTGGATAACGGCGCGCTCACCAATGATTCACGCCCGACGCTCAACGGAACGGGAGAAGCAGGCGCCACGATCCACATTCTGGATAACGGCGTAGAAATCGGTTCCGCCACGGTAGATCAAAGCGGCAACTGGCGCTTCACCCCGAACGCGCCGCTGGAGAGCATCGCGCACATCTTTACCGCCGTAGCGACCGATCCCGCTGGCAATAGCGGCCAGCCTTCGGACGGCTTTACGCTGAACATTGACGCGCTGGCGCCAGATGTGCCGGTTATCACCTCCGTGATTGACGATAACAATCAACCGACCGTTCCGGTGTTACCGGGGCAATCCACCGACGATCGGCAGCCAATACTGAACGGAACTGGCGAACCTGGCGCGACAATCACCATTTTTGATAACGGTACGCCGCTTGGCACGGCTCAGGTAGGCGAAAACGGTAGCTGGACCTTCCCGGTGCCCCGCAATTTGTCAGAGGGAAGCCATAATCTGACGGTTAGCGCTACCGATCCGGCGGGCAATACCAGCGCGGTCTCCGCGCCGTGGACGATCGTGGTCGATATTACGCCTCCGGCGATCCCGGTTCTCACCTCCGTTGTGGATGACCAGCCCGGTATTACCGGCAACCTGGTTAGCGGGCAGCTAACGAACGATGCGACGCCCACCCTGAACGGGCGCGGAGAGGCAGGCGCGACGATTAATGTCTATCTTGACGGTAATCCCGCGTCCATCGGTACCACGACGGTGAATAGCGACGGCACGTGGAGTTTCACGCCGCAGACGCCGCTTGCAAACGGTAGCCACACGTTCACCCTTAGCGCCACCGATCCGGCGGGTAATAGCAGCTCGGTGTCCAGCGGATTTGTGCTGACGATTGACGCCACACCGCCCGCCGCGCCGGTTATCGCCAGCGTGGCAGATAATACGGCGCCGGTAACGGGCATCGTCCCCAACGGCGGCTCGACGAACGAAACCCGACCAACACTCTCGGGTACCGGTGAGGCGGGTACAACCATCTCGATTTATAATGGCAGCGCGCTGGTCGGTACGGCGCAAGTTCAGGCCAACGGTAGCTGGAGCTTTACGCCGTCTACCTCGCTGGGCGCGGGCGTCTGGAACCTGACGGCGACAGCAACCGATGCGGCAGGCAATACCAGCGCCGCGTCCGAAATACGCTCGTTTACTATTGATACCACGGCTCCCGCCGCGCCTGTTATTGATACGGTCTACGACGGTACGGGCCCCATTACCGGCAATCTGAGTTCAGGGCAGATCACAGACGAGGCGCGCCCTGTCATTAGCGGCACCCGTGAAGCCAACACAACTATTCGTCTCTACGATAACGGCACGCTGCTGGCTGAAATTCCCGCCGACAATAGCAATAGCTGGCGCTACACGCCCGATGCCTCGCTGGCGACGGGCAACCATGTAATTACCGTCATTGCCGTTGATGCCGCAGGCAACGCCAGCCCCGTTTCGGACAGCGTTAATTTCGTCGTCGATACTACGCCGCCGCTGACGCCGGTAATCACATCAGTCAGTGACGATCAGGCGCCAGGCCTCGGCACGATCGCGAACGGCCAAAATACCAACGATCCTACGCCAACCTTCAGCGGCACCGCAGAAGCCGGCGCCACGATCACGCTCTATGAAAATGGTACGGTCATTGGCACGACAACGGCTCAGCCTGACGGCGCGTGGAGCGTCTCCACCTCAACGCTGGCAAGCGGAACGCACGTCATCACCGCCGTCGCCACCGATGCCGCAGGAAACAGCAGCCCGAACAGTACGGCTTTCACCCTGACGGTCGATACCACCGCGCCGCAAACGCCGATCCTGACGTCCGTAGTGGATGACGTCGCGGGCGGGGTCACAGGAAATCTCGCTAATGGTCAGATAACCAATGATAACCGCCCCACGCTGAACGGCACTGCCGAAGCGGGCAGCGTGATCAGTATCTATGATGGCAACACTCTGCTTGGCGTCACCTCGGCTAACGCGGGCGGCGCGTGGAGCTTCACGCCGACGACAGGGTTAAACGACGGCATGCGCATATTAACAGTGACCGCCACCGACCCGGCAGGCAACGTTAGCCCGGCCACCAGCGGTTTTACTATCGTAGTCGATACCCTTGCGCCAACGGTTCCGCTTATAACCAGCATCGTTGATGATGTCCCGAACAATACCGGCGCCATTGGCAATGGACAATCGACCAACGACACACAGCCGACGCTCAACGGTACTGCGGAAGCCAACAGCGCGGTAAGCATCTTCGATAATGGCGCGCTGGTCGTGACCGTGAACGCCAATGCCAGCGGCAACTGGAGCTGGACGCCAACCGCCGCGCTCGGCCAGGGAAGTCACGCCTATAGCGTTAGCGCCGCCGATGCGGCTGGCAACGTTAGCGCCGCTTCGCCATCGATAACGATTATCGTGGATACCATTGCGCCCGGCGCGCCCGGCAACCTGGTCATCAATGCTACCGGTAATCGGGTGACGGGCACCGCGGAAGCAGGCAGTACAGTGACGATTACCTCTGATACTGGTGTGGTACTGGGAACCGCCACCGCCGACGGTACAGGCAGCTTCACCGCCACACTCACGCCCGCGCAGACCAATGGTCAGCCGCTACTGGCATTTGCCCAGGATAAAGCAGGCAACACAGGCATTGCCGCCGGATTTACCGCGCCCGATACGCGTGTGCCGGAAGCACCGATCATCACCAACGTAGTAGATGATGTGGGTATTTATACCGGCGCTATCGCCAACGGCCAGGTCACTAATGACGCACAACCCACATTGAATGGTACCGCTCAGGCGGGCGCCACGGTGAGCATTTATAACAACGGGGCGCTGCTCGGTACCACCACGGCGAACGCCAGCGGAAACTGGAGCTTTACCCCGACAGGCAATTTGACCGAAGGCAGCCACGCCTTCACCGCCACCGCGACTAACGCCAACGGTACAGGCAGTGTATCCAGCGCCGCAACGGTAATTGTCGATACGCTGGCGCCCGGTACGCCGTCAGGTACGCTCAGCGCCGATGGCGGTTCACTTTCCGGACAGGCAGAGGCAAACAGCACCGTAACCGTCACGCTGGCGGGCGGCGTGACGCTCACCACCACCGCCGGCAGCAACGGCGCATGGTCTCTCACCTTGCCGACAAAACAAATTGAAGGTCAACTCATTAACGTGACGGCGACTGACGCTGCGGGTAACGCCTCTGGCACGTTAGGCATTACCGCGCCGGTTCTGCCGCTGGCGGCAAGGGATAACATCACCAGTCTTGATCTGACCTCTACCGCCGTCACCAGCACGCAAAACTATTCGGATTACGGCCTGCTGCTGGTTGGCGCGCTTGGCAATGTCGCCTCGGTTTTGGGTAACGATACCGCTCAGGTTGAGTTCACCATTGCTGAAGGTGGTACGGGCGACGTCACCATCGATGCCGCCGCAACGGGAATCGTGCTTTCACTGCTCAGTACTCAGGAGATTGTGGTACAGCGCTACGACACCAGCCTCGGCGCCTGGACGACGATCGTCAACACCGCCGTTGGCGACTTCGCGAATTTGCTTACCCTGACCGGGAGCGGCGTTACCCTGAACCTGAGCGGACTGGGCGAAGGCCAGTACCGGGTACTCACTTATAATACCAGTCTGCTCGCCACCGGGTCATATACCAGCCTGGATGTCGATGTACACCAGACCAGCGCAGGTATTATTAGCGGGCCAACCATCAGTACCGGCAACGTCATGGCTGATGATACCGCGCCGACGGGCACCACGGTCACCGCCATCACCAACGCCAACGGCGTCAGTACGCCGGTCGGCGCGGGTGGCGTGGATATCCAGGGACAATACGGCACGCTGCACATTAATCAGGATGGCAGTTACACCTACACGCTGACTAAGCCCACGGCGGGATACGGACATAAAGAGAGCTTCACCTACACCATCACCCAGAATGGCGTCGGTAGCAGCGCCGCGCAACTGGTTATTAATTTGGGTCCCGCGCCTGTACCGGGCAGTGTGATAGCGACAGACAATAACGCCTCGCTGGTCTTTGATACTCACGTTAGCTACGTCAACAACGGTCCCTCGACACAAAGCGGCGTCACGGTATTAAGCGTCGGACTTGGTAATGTACTGAACGCGAATCTGCTTGATGATATGACTAATCCGATCATCTTTAACGTTGAAGAAGGCGCTACGCGAACCATGACGTTACAGGGAACCGTCGGCGGCGTCTCACTGGTTTCCACGTTCGATCTGTACGTTTATCGCTTCAACGATGCCATTCAACAATATGAGCAGTTCCGGGTGCAAAAGGGCTGGATTAACACCCTGCTGTTAGCCGGACAGTCCCAGCCGCTGACCCTGACGTTGCCTGGCGGCGAATACTTGTTCGTGCTGAATACCGCCAGCGGCATTAGCGTCCTCACTGGCTATACGTTGGCGATTTCCCAGGACCACACCTATGCCGTTGACAGTATCACCGCCAACACCACCGGCAACGTACTGACCAATGATGTCGCCCCTACGGACGCCCTCCTCACTGAAGTAAACGGCGTGGCGATTGCGGCGACCGGCACGACGGAGGTAAACGGGCTGTATGGCTCGCTCATCATTGACGCAAGAGGCAACTATACCTACACGTTGAAGAACGGCGTCGGCGCCGACAGCATTAAAACGCCGGACAGCTTTATCTATACGGTCAAAGCGCCAAACGGCGATACCGATACGGCCTCACTCAATATCACGCCAACCGCCAGGGCGCTGGATGCGATTAATGATGTCAGCGATACCCTTAGCGTCGCCACGCTTCAGGATACCGCTGCCTGGCTGGACTCCAGCGTCGGCAGCGCCAGTTGGGGGCTACTCGGCAAATCGGGCAGCGGGAGCGGCACCTTTGACGTTGCAACGGGCACCGTACTTAAAGGCGCGTCACTGGTTTTTGATGTCTCCACGCTCATTACGCTGGGCAATCTGAATATTAGCTGGGCCATTCAGGAGAACGGGACCGTCATACGCAACGGAACCGTTCCGGTGGCGAATATCACGCTGGGCAGCGCGACGGTGACCGTTAACCTGAGCGGCCTGGAGCTGGATGCCGGAACGTACACGCTTAACTTTACCGGCACCAATACCCTGGCCGGGGCGGCGACGATCACGCCACGCGTCATCGGCACCACCGTCGATCTGGATAATTTTGAAACGTCCGGAACGCATACCGTTCTCGGCAATATTTTTGATGGCAGCGATGCGGCGGGGGCGATGGATCAGCTTAATACGGTGAATACCCGCCTGAGCATTAGCGGGTATAACGGCAGCGCCGCCACGCTGGACGCCGCGGCGAATACCACCAGCGCCACGATTCAGGGACATTACGGCACATTGCAAATTAACCTTGATGGCGCCTACACCTACACCCTGAATAATGGCGTCGCGATGTCGTCCATCACCAGTAAAGAGGTCTTTACCTATCAACTGGATGACAAGATGGGTCATACGGATAGCGCCACATTGACCATTGATATGGCGCCGCAAATCGTCAGTACCAACCAAAACGATGTTCTCATCGGCTCCGCCTATGGCGATACGCTGATTTACCACCTGTTAAACGGCGCGGACGCGACCGGCGGCAACGGCGTCGATCGCTGGCAAAACTTCTCTACCGCGCAGGGCGACAAGATCGATATCCACGAACTGCTGACGGGATGGGATCACCAGGCGGCGACGCTGGGTAACTTTGTTCAGGTTCATACCAGCGGCGCCAATACGGTGATATCCGTCGATCGCGACGGCGCCGGCAGCGCGTTTAAATCAACCGACCTTGTCACTCTGGAGAATGTGCAGCTCACGCTAAATGATCTGTTGCAGAACAACCACCTGATAACCGGCGGTTGATAAAAAAGCCCCGAACGCCACGACTTTCGGGGCAACAAGCGGTGATATTTAAAAGGGATAAACTATGGGAAGAGTCGCGCCTGTCGCCATCGTACTGGCATTTGCTTTGTTTCATCACCAGCCCCGGGGCGCAGAAGCGCCGCCAATGATTACATCCGAAGGATTAGCAACGGACCAGATGCTTCCTTCGCTGGATGGCTCCGCCGCTGAGTTGCCGCTCAGCGCCGCCGCGCCGGGCAACCTGACGCTCAATGACGCGGTCAATCGCGCCGTTAACTGGCATCCTTCTATTCGCGAAGCCGTCGGCAAACTGCTCGCACAGAATGAACAAATAGAGGTCGCCAAATCGAAATATTATCCGCAAGTCAGCGCTGGCGTGAACAATGGGTACAGCAATACCTACACCGATCACGGGTATAGCCCCTCGCTAGTGCTGTCGGTATCGCAAATGCTTTATGACTTCGGCAAAGTGGCAAGCCAGGTTCGCGCCGAAACCGCAGGCGCAGCACAGCAACAGGCCAATGTGTTGCTCAGTATTGATACCGTCGCGCACGAAACCGCCAACGCCATTGTACAAACGCAGAGCTGGCAGCAAATGGTAGAAGCGGCGGAAGAACAGCTCGTCGCGCTGGACGGCATCGGTAAACTTATCCGGCAGCGCAGCGATGAAGGCGCTACGTCGCTATCTGACGTAGTGCAAACCGAAGCCAGAATCGAATCCGCCCGCTCGCAACTGGCGCAGTATCAGGCCAATCTCGACAGTGCGAAAGCCTCACTGATGAGCTGGCTGGGCTGGAATTCGCTTAACGGAATCAATAATGACTTCCCGGCGAAACTCGCTCGCAGCTGTGAGACGGCGACTCCCGACGATCGACTGGTGCCCGCGGTACTGGCCGCCTGGGCGCAGGCCAACGTTGCGCGGGCGAATCTGGACTATGCCAGCGCGCAAATGACGCCGACGATTTCGCTCGAACCTTCTGTACAACATTATCTTAATGATAAATATCCCAGTCATGAAGTGCTGGATAAAACCCAGTATTCCACCTGGGTAAAAGTTGAGATGCCGCTTTATCAGGGCGGAGGGCTGACTGCCCGACGCAACGCCGCCAGCCATGCGGTAGACGCGGCTCAGTCGACCATTCAGCGCACCCGGCTTGATGTCCGCCAGAAACTGATAGAGGCGCGCAGCCAGGCAATGAGTCTTGCCAGCGCGTTACAAATCCTTCGTCGGCAACAGCAGCTTAGCGAACGCACGCGCGAACTGTATCAGCAACAATACCTTGACCTCGGTTCCCGCCCGCTGCTCGACGTGCTTAATGCGGAGCAGGAAGTTTACCAGGCGCGTTTTGCCGAACTGCAAACGGAAAGCCAGTTGCATCAGTTGCAACTGAACTGTCTGTATAACACCGGCGCGCTTCGTCAGGCGTTCGCGTTAAATCATCGCAGCATTCAATCCGTGGAGATCCAGCCATGACCCGCGCCGCCCCCGATGTAGAAGAGGTACTCAGTGAGCGCGCGCTAAGCCAATGGGCGCAGGCCATCAGCCATGTCGCCGGTCATTATCGCGTTGCCTGTTCTCCCGGTTCAATTCAGGCCAACGCCCCGTGGTTTAGGGGTAAAAGCAGAACGACCGCCTTAACGCAGCTCGCGCGGCAGGCGGGTTTATCCTTTCATGCGCCGGACATAGACAAAACGGCATTTAGTCAGTGGCGATTGCCGTTGGTTGTCGAGCTCCGGGGCGGGCAGTTATTGGTCATCGAACATGTTAATGGCGAAGATGCGGTAGACGTTTTTGTGATTGAAGAAGAGGGTCAGCGTAACCGCCTGACGCTCAGCGAGTTATTGCCGGAGATCCTCTATGTTGCCGCGCTACGCCCGCTATCGGCGCTCAAGGATAGCCGCGTCGACCGCTATATCTCCCGCTTTAAACCTGACTGGATGCGCGAGCTGGTTCTGCAGGATATTCGCCCTTATTTACCGGTAATGGTCGCCGCCTTTCTGATTAACGTGCTGTCGCTGGCCGGGATTGTGTTCTCTATGCAGGTTTACGATCGGGTGATCCCCGCTCAGTCATATCCTACCCTGTACGTTCTCTCCTTCGGCGTGCTGGTAGCGGTGCTGTTCGGTTTTCTGCTGCGTGAAGCGCGTACGCACATTATGGACGTGCTCGGTAAACGCGCCGATATGCGCATTTCCGATCGGGTATTCGGTCATGCGTTAAGGCTGCGCAACAGCGCTATTCCCCGTTCCACAGGCAGTTTTATCTCGCAGTTACGCGAACTGGAGCAGATCCGCGAGATGATTACCTCTTCAACGCTGGCGACCATTGTCGATCTGCCTTTCTTTTTCCTGTTTATGATAGTCTTGGCGATTATTGCCCCACCGCTGGCATGGATAGCGCCCGTGGCGGCTCTGCTGATGATCCTGCCGGGCGTCGCACTGCAAAAAAAACTGGCTGTCCTCGCCAACCAGGCCGCCCACAAAGCGACGCTACGCAATGCAGTCTTGGTCGAAAGCGTTCAGGGGCTGGAAGATATTAAACTGATGCAGGCGGAGAACCGCTTTCTTCAGCAATGGAATAGCTATATCCGTATTACCGGCGAGTCGGGTCTACGCACCCGCAAACTCACGCAAGGGCTTATCAGTTGGGGGATGTCGGTACAAAGTCTGGTGTATGCCGCAGTGATTATGTTCGGCGCGCCGATGGTTATTGAAGGCAGTATGACTACCGGCGCCGTGGTCGCCGCGTCGATGCTCGGCTCGCGGATGATCGCGCCAATGGCTAACCTGTGCGGCGTGCTGGCGCGCTGGCAGCAGGTGAAAGCGGCGAAGATGGGTCTCGACAACATTATGCAACTGCCCACCGAGACACAGCATGACGATAGCCTGATACACCGCGACATCCTCCACGGGCATTACCTCTTTGAAAACGCTCAGTTTCGTTACCATAACGACGATCAACGCATACCGCTGCGCCTCGTGCGTCTGGAGATCATGCCAGGCGAGCGGATTGCGATACTGGGGCGTAACGGTGCGGGTAAATCCACACTTTTACAGGCGATGGCGGGCGGCCTGGAGATGATTCAGGGAGATGCCCGGCTTGATAATCTCAGCTTGTCGCACATCGATATGGCGGATTTACGCCGCAACATCGGCTTTCTTAGCCAGAACGCGCGGCTTTTCTTCGGCACCCTACGAGAGAACCTGACGCTCGGCGCGCCGCACGCCAACGATGAACAGATTTTTGACGCGCTCGAAGTCAGCGGCGGCGCCGTCTTCGTCAGGCGGCTGGCAAAAGGGTTGGATCATCCCATTATGGAGGGTGGTAACGGCCTGTCCGGTGGGCAGCGTCAGTCCCTGTTGCTGGCGAGAATGCTGCTGCGCTCCCCCAATATTGTGCTACTTGACGAACCCAGCGCCTCGCTGGACGAGCATACGGAACGAGAGTTTATTCAGCGGTTACATCAGTGGCTTGGCAATCGAACCCTGGTCGTCGCGACGCACCGGGTACCAATACTGGAGCTGGTTGAGCGTGTCGTTGTCCTGAAAGAAGGACAACTGGTGATGGATGCGCCAAAAGCGCAGGCGCTTAACGCGGATCGGATGCAAAGTCACCGTCGGGAGTGGAAAAATGAAAATCAATCAGCATGATGCCGCGATGGACGATCCCGATATTCAGCGTGAACGGGCGTTTTCCGGCGCGGGTCGTATTGTTCTGATCTGCTCACTGTTATTTCTCATTCTCGGCATCTGGGCGTGGTTTGGCCGACTGGATGAGGTTTCCACCGGCAACGGGAAAGTGATCCCCAGTTCACGCGAACAGGTTCTGCAGTCGCTGGATGGCGGCATTCTGGCGCAGTTGACGGTGCGGGAAGGCGACAGAGTTCAGGCTAACCAGATTGTCGCCCGGCTTGATCCGACGCGTCTGGCGTCCAATGTTGGTGAAAGTGCGGCAAAATATCGCGCTTCACTCGCCTCCAGCGCACGGTTAACCGCGGAAGTCAACGACTTACCTCTCGCCTTCCCCGCTGAGCTGAACGGCTGGCCGGATCTGATTGCCGCAGAGACGCGTCTCTATAAAAGCCGCCGCGCGCAACTGGCCGATACCGAAGCCGAGCTACGGGATGCGCTGGCGTCGGTTAATAAAGAGCTGACCATTACCCAGCGGCTGGAGAAAAGCGGCGCGGCCAGTCATGTTGAAGTGCTACGCCTGCAACGACAAAAAAGCGATTTAGGCTTAAAAATTACCGATCTGCGCTCACAATATTATGTGCAGGCACGCGAAGCGTTATCGAAAGCGAACGCTGAGGTCGATATGCTCTCCGCCATTTTAAAAGGACGCGAGGATTCCGTCACCCGCCTTACCGTGCGTTCGCCGGTACGCGGCATTGTTAAAAATATCCAGGTCACGACGATTGGCGGCGTGATCCCGCCTAACGGCGAGATGATGGAGATAGTGCCGGTAGACGATCGTCTGCTGATTGAAACCCGCCTTTCGCCGCGTGATATCGCCTTTATTCATCCCGGCCAACGCGCATTGGTTAAAATTACTGCTTACGATTACGCCATTTACGGCGGGCTTGACGGCGTGGTGGAGACCATTTCACCGGATACCATTCAGGATAAAGTGAAACCGGAAATTTTCTACTATCGCGTATTTATCCGCACCCACCAGGACTATCTACAAAATAAATCAGGACGCCGTTTTTCGATTGTTCCAGGCATGATCGCCACGGTAGATATCAAAACCGGTGAAAAAACCATTGTCGACTATTTAATCAAACCGTTTAATCGCGCGAAAGAAGCGCTGCGCGAGCGGTAAATCGTTGAAGATAAGAAGATACGGGGGCTGGTCACGCGTGTCACAAGTCTGTTATACTTACCTTACACATTGGGGCTGATTCTGGATTCGACGGGATTTGCGAAACCCAAGGTGCATGCCGAGGGGCGGTTGGCCTCGTAAAAAGCCGCAAAAAAATAGTCGCAAACGACGAAAACTACGCTTTAGCAGCTTAATAACCTGCTTAGAGCCCTCTCTCCCTAGCCTCCGCTCTTAGGACGGGGATCAAGAGAGGTCAAACCCAAAAGAGATCGCGCGGATGCCCTGCCTGGGGTTGAAGCGTTAAAACGAATCAGGCTAGTCTGGTAGTGGCGTGTCCGTCCGCAGGTGCCAGGCGAATGTAAAGACTGACTAAGCATGTAGTACCGAGGATGTAGGAATTTCGGACGCGGGTTCAACTCCCGCCAGCTCCACCAAATGATGATCCGGATACGTCCGGTGAAGTACAGAAAGCCCGCATGGCAGAAGCCCTGCGGGCTTTTTTGTGTCTGACGTTGTCCGAGAACATCCGGCTAAATCCGGTGATTATTGGTATACGTTTAGGTATACGGTAGGATGTATACCTAAAAACGTATACCAATTCATGAAGGAGCGGCCACAGTGGCACGGACAACACGCCCCCTTACCAACACCGAAGTTCTGCGCGCTAAGGCGTTAGAGAAGGATCTAACGCTGCACGATGGCGACGGGCTTTTCCTGATAGTGAAAACTAGTGGCAAAAAGCTCTGGCGCTTTCGCTATCAACGTCCGGTAACAAAGCAGCGGACAATGATGGGGCTCGGTGCCTTCCCCGCCCTATCGCTTGCTGATGCCCGAGGATTAAGAGCGGATTACCTTGCCTTATTAGCCAACGGAATCGACCCGCAAATTCAAACTGAAGTTGCAGAGGAACAGCAGCAAATAGCACTGGACAGTATTTTTTCAACGGTCGCCGCTAACTGGTTCCAGCTCAAAAGCAAAAGCGTTACCCCTGATTACGCAAAAGACATTTGGCGCTCACTGGAGAAAGATGTATTCCCTGCCATCGGTGAGATCCCCGTTCAGCAAATCAAAGCCCGGACACTGGTTGAAGCTCTTGAGCCAATCAAAGCTCGTGGGGCGCTTGAGACTGTACGTCGACTGGTTCAGCGCATTAACGAGATAATGATTTATGCCGTAAACACTGGTCTTATTGATGCTAATCCAGCATCAGGTGTTGGGATGGCCTTTGAGAAGCCCAAAAAACAAAACATGCCGACGCTTCGGCCAGAAGAGTTACCAAAACTCATGCGTTCTTTGGTGATGTCAAATCTCTCTGTTTCGACTCGCTGTTTAATTGAATGGCAACTCCTGACGCTTGTGCGCCCTTCTGAGGCCTCCGGTGCTCGTTGGGCAGAAATCGATCTCGATGCAAAGCTTTGGACAATTCCAGCCGAACGGATGAAGGCGAAACGTGAGCACATAGTTCCTCTCTCAACTCAGGCATTAGAGATTCTCGAAGTGATGAAACCAATCAGCGCTCACCGTGAACATGTTTTTCCCAGTAGGAATGATCCAAAACAATCCATGAATAGCCAAACAGCTAATGCAGCTTTGAAGCGTATAGGATATGGAGGAAAATTAGTTGCACACGGTTTACGATCTATTGCAAGTACTACATTGAATGAAGCGGGATTTAATGCAGATGTGATAGAAGCGGCATTAGCTCATACAGATAAAAATGAGGTAAGAAGAGCATATAACCGCTCTATCTATTTAAAGCAAAGAATAGGCATGATGGAATGGTGGGGTGAAAAAGTTTATAATAAAAACTGAAAAAAAATAAAAGCTCATTCTTATGAGCTTTTATTTCCCTGCATTATCTTTCGAATTATCAGCATCCTGTTTATTTTGAAAAGTCATAAAGGTATTATACCAACTTGAAACACGAAATATAGCAAGAACAGCTGCTAATGCAGAGAACACTGAGTAAACAAATATAAAGTAAGCAAAAAAACTAAAAGTTAATAAAGCATACTTATAGAAAACACCTAAATAATAATACATAAAAGCATTATTTATGAGAATACTACTATAGGCCTTGGTAACCAAGGCCGTAATAATAGTTAGTAATTGCAACAATATAAAATGGACAAAAGTTGCATTGACTGACATATAAGGAGAATATTCTACTTCTCCACTTTCACTTTTTTCATCACCAGTTATTATTTTTTTAAAGGCCTCATCACCAATAGCTATCCACATAGCAAAACCACCTAATGAAAAGCCCAGAAGGTTCGGCATCAATGACAGGATATCATTCCACCACCCCTGATGAGACCAAGATGGATAAAGAATCACTGTCATTAAAAAAGCACACCAAAAATAGCGACTTTTAAACACAGCCCCAGCGCCACCATAGATTTTCCAGTATCTAGCCAATGCACTGGTTGATTCTTTTTCTTCACTCATTACTTTCTCAGAAGCCTCTTAAATTCATCTGCTAATGATTTTGCCCTTAATAACAATAGCTCAGAAACCGATGTTACGTCAGAATCATATGGTTCAACCCTTTGAAGTGGTACGTCACTTGAGGCATGAACCTCTACTAATCCCGCCTCATTAATCCTGCGTATACTAACTTCACCATTTCTCGAAGCAATAAGAGCATCCTGTTTTAACTCACCATCAGGTTTAATTTCCTGACCTCGCTCAGACTTATATGTTTTATCCTCTTCAATAACCCCAATACGCTTGAAGCGCTTTTGCATAACACTTTCTGCAGAAGCGAGATCATCCGGATTAGGACGTCGAGTGACCATATTTATACACGTAATACCTTTTAAAGAAAGCATACGTTCTACACTATCTGGCTCAGTCAATATTGTAACATTAACCTTTCCAAATTTCTCTATAATTCTCTCATGAGAAAATATCCCATTCAGAAAGCTTTCTATTTGTCTTGATGTAAGATGCCGGCTCTTGTCCTGCATTTCGTAAACTAAAAGATGACTTGCGGGTAGAAAAACAAATGAGAATCTAGCTACATTTGGTTTTAAATTATCAGGTATATTTATTCTTTCCTTTTCCTCATCTGAAGCTATATCTTTCTTTACGATATCGAACCAATCGCCATTAACGTCAATATCTGTATACTTTAGAATTTCCCCCTCAAAAGGTTCACTAATTACCTGACCTTTCTTATAAGGGTAAAAATATGATAAAGTTGCGAATGAGTCTCCTCTTAAATTAACATTGCTCGCATTTTTTCTTGCCATCCTGAATAACTCGACATACTTTTCTGGCGAGTGGGGGTGCATGGTTATATTCACAGCCCCGTAAGTTAATTTTTTTGCCCTTGCCATTTTTATCTTTGTTCCCTTATTTCGTGAAAGAATCATATATACATGAAAGGCTTAGGAAAAACTATGTCTTAACGCACACCATCTAATAGCCAAAGGAAATAAAAATATAAATCATTATTCAAAATGGGAATATTATTTCCCCCACGGATAATGCTCATTAATTCCACTACCAGATTCGTAAAAATTAAAAAAACAACATCCAAGAGCAGCGCGCAATGCTCTCCCCGCCCCGCCTGCCCGCTTAATGGGTCGCTTTTAATGCAGGTGCAAAGATGGTCTCAGGCCGCGCCACGACTGGCGCTGGTCTGGCATGCCGGAGCGAGAAAACGCATGCAAAACCATGCACCTTATGGATGCATGGCTTATTTCGTTAAAAATAGCGGGATTTACGGGGATTTTTTGACAGGCTACTGCGCGGCCAGTCCGGCGCGTCGACGGGTGTAAATCATGTTCTGTGCAGGGGTGAATTTTTCACGATTATCATCCCCCGAAGGCGCGTCAGGCCTGTATCCGATGGCCGTTAAAATATCTTTATCCTGTGCAGAATAATTAATTTCATCTCCAGCGGTCAGCCAGACGGAAAGAGCTTCTCTCAGGTAAGAGACTGAACGGTCAAGCGCGCGATTTTTTATCATCGCGGGCTGGTTTTTAATCCCCATCAGCTCCGGTGCCAGTGCGGCGGCCAGCTCTGCGCCGTTCTGCTGCATAAAATCATGCAGCCGGTTACGGATGCTGATGCGCTGCACCTCCTCATGCGAGAAGATGTAGCGACCGGCGGCCTGATTAACTTCCCATTTTTTTACGTCAATCAGGTCACGCAGCATCTGTAATCTGCGGGAGCCTGATACATTGTCATCCAGCAATAATTCCTGATATTCCTGCATTGCGGCGGCCAGTTCGGTTTTACGGTTAAGCCACGCGGTTTTGTTCGTCTGACAGGCGTCACAGGCCTGCTGTAAGGTCAGAGTGGTCACGGGTTGTCTCTCCTGATTAATGGCGGAACGGCGAGCTGTAGCAGCCTTTTACCCGACGGGGTGCCACGGGGGCTGTCGGCACCGGCGCGGGTTTCTCATCGACGACCGGCGAACGTATCACTTCAAAGATGGACTCATGCGTTTTGAATGTCGCCGAGCAGTGCACATTCTGGCACTGCAGGTAACTCTCTTTGACGCTCTCAGACATATAGCGGCTGGTGCGAACGTGTGCCGCTGTGCGGCAGAAAGGACAGCGCATCATGACAGTAACCCCCGTGCTTTAAGGTTGGCTTCACGTTCACGCATTTTTTCCTGCCAGACTTTTCGCTGGCCGGGCGTGGTCGCAACATCATGCTCCATATGCGGCAGTGTGGAAGCCGACAGCCCTGTTTTAAACAGCACCGGTTCATCGGTCAGACGGATATTGCAGTCCTTCACGGCCTGTTCAAGCCACGCTTTCACCTGCTGCATTACAACTTTTTCCGGTTCGGTATATCCCTGATGCCCGGTCGTATTAGCAAGCGGATTATTCAGAACCAGTATGTTGAGTTTCATTGCTCTGATGAGGGCACCGCAGCTTTCACGCAGGGCTGCATCAAGTTCATGCTCTGCATACTGACTGAGGACGCCGTGATGTGCCTGACGGTATGCTCTGGCCGTGCGGTCACAGGCTCCTTTGAGCCTGTCCAGCTCAAAAGACAGTACCTCGTTCATGCTGTCACATTCCTGCGCCAGTTCCCGCCGTGCCACGTGCGCCAGATGGCGTTGTTTCAGCTCGTCGGTAATGACAGCACCACCGGCACGAAAGGCGGCGCGCCATGCGCCGGAATCATTGCCGTTTTCCTGCTCCAGTTCATTTTTTTGCGTTTGCACCTGGCTGATGACCGTCGTGGTTTCATCCATACGGCTGGCATTGGCGAGATGCGCCGAGCGGGCAGTCTCAAGGCGTTCCATTGCAGGTTTAAGGTAGTCGGGAATAACAGCGGTCTGAGTCATGTCGGGTCTCCTCTTCGTTTCAATCTGAGGAGATTCTGCCGCGCCAGACACAACAACACGATTCATTGCCGTTGTGGCAAAAATGGCACAAACAGACCTTAAAACCCGGCTGGCCAGAGAAAGGTCTCAGGAAAACCTTACTCACTGTTTGTTTTTTTACTTATAACTATTCACTACTGTTCACTGAAAAGAAAAAGATAAGTAATACAGTCAGATAAATGGTGAACAGTTGAGGGTGTAACTGTTCACCGACTGTTCACTACTGTTCACCCTTCTGTTTTTATCTGCCGATACCATTTAGACTTTATTTTGATTAAAAATCGAAAATATATAACTAAAGGAAATAGAAATTGCTGCATTGTAATGCAGTGATTTGCATCTGTTTGCCAGCGTTTGCCTTTGTTTGCCATAGCGAAAAGTCAATGTTTGTTTCCACGAAAATCTCACATGACCTGAGGAAAAATATAGACATAATAAGGAGCTACCCGAAGCCGGACGGACACGACCGGCACTGTATGGACTTTGTGAGGTAGCCCGATGCACACCGCTTTTTCTTCCCCGTCTTCCGCCCCTGCCGCGCCGTTGATGCAGGTTTCTGATACCGTTCACGAGCGCTTTATCCGTCTGCCCGAAGTGATGCATTTATGCGGCCTGTCCCGCTCGACCATTTACGACCTCATCAGCCGGGAAGCCTTCCCGAAACAAATCTCCCTCGGTGGTAAAAACGTGGCGTGGGCGCAGTCTGAAATCACCGCATGGATGGCGGATCGCATCGCCGAACGCAACCGGGGTTATGACGCATGATGATGACCGTCCAGCAAACAGCCCCTTTTTCTGGCTTGCTTCTTTTCATCGTTTCCATGTATAGTTTTCCCGCTGTCGCAAAATCGGCAGCCGGGCGTAGGAACCCGAGTTACTTCAAGGCGACACCAGACGCGCCATGCGTCTTTTTTTATGTCGTTGCTCAGGCACACCCATTTTTCGGGCTGTGGTGCTTATACCTTAGCCCCTGTCAGATAATGGTGGTCCGGGCGGGGCAGCCTTCGGGCTGGCCGGTTTCCTTGAAGGCCGGTATTCCTACCCCCGTTCGGGTCACCACCCATGAGCGTAGGAACTCCGGTGGTGGCATTTACCGCTACTTCAAGGAGGTTGCCCCTATGGCTACGACCCTCACCCCGTCACACCCGCAGTTTGTCTTTGTGTTTGCCGCCGTCCGTCGCGCAGACCGTAAACCCCGTATCTGTATGCTTCGCACCGTTGCCGGTGATGAGCACACCGCACGCCTTTCCCTCATTCGCGATTACGTCCTCTCATTCGCTGGCCGTCTGCCGGTTGCGGAGGTGCGAGCATGAGACACACCACCATTACCGCCCGTGACCTCGAATGTCTGGAGCATATGCGCAATGTCGGCCAGCTCGTCGGCGATCTGATGCAGGTGCAGGACTGCGCCACCGTTCGTCGTGACCCTGAGCAGCAGTTACAGCTCACCTCCGTGATTTACCTCATGACCGCCCAGCTCGACGGTGTGGTCGAACGCTGCAATCAGCAGTGGCTGACCGGGGAGGGCAACGTATGAAAAAGCCATTACCGCCCGTATTACGCGCCGCGCTGTATCGTCGCGCCGTGGCCTGTGCCTGGCTGACCCTGTGCGAACGTCAGCACCGCTACCCGCAACTCACCCTCGACACACTGGAAAGCGCCATTGCCGCCGAGCTGGAGGGATTCTACCTGCGCCAGCACGGCGAGGAAAAAGGCCGCCAGATTGCCTGTGCACTGCTGGAGGATTTAATGGAAGCCGGACCACTCAAGGCCGCGCCGTCGCTGTCCTTTCTCGGGCTGGCCGTAATGGATGAACTCTGCGCCCGTCATATCACCGCACCGGTACTGCACTGAGGGAGAAAATAACCATGAAAATGAACGTAACAGAAACGGTAAAACAGGCGTGCGGCCACTGGCCGCACATTCTCCCTGCGCTGGGTGTGAAGGTGATTAAAAACCGCCATCAGTCCTGCCCGGTGTGCGGTGGCTCTGACCGCTTTCGCTTTGACGATAAAGAGGGGCGCGGCACGTGGTTCTGTAACCAGTGCGGCGCGGGTGACGGACTGAAACTGGTCGAGAAGGTGTTCGGTGTATCAGCCTCTGAGGCCGCCGGGAAGGTGAACGCCGTGACCGGCAATCTGCCGCCGGTTGCCCCGGAAGTGATTGCGGCCGCAGAAGCAGAAACGGAGGCTGACCGCAAAGCGGCGGCCGCGCTGGCCGTCAGGCTTATGGATAAAACCCGACCGGCCACCGGCAACGCCTACCTCACCCGCAAGGGTTTCCCAGCGCTGGAATGTCTGACGCTCACGGCTGTGCATAAAACCGGCGGCGTGACGTTCCGCGCCGGGGATGTGGTTGTCCCGCTGTATGACAATACCGGCGCGCTGGTAAACCTTCAGCTCATCAATTCTGAGGGTCTCAAACGCACCCTGAAGGGCGGTCAGGTTAAAGGGGCATGTCATGTCATCGAAGGGAAAAAACAGGCAGGAAAACGCCTGTGGATTGCGGAGGGCTATGCGACCGCGCTCACCGTGCATCACCTGACCGGGGAAACCGTCATGGTGGCACTGTCGTCCGTGAACCTTCTTTCTCTGGCGAGCCTTGCCCGTCAGAAACACCCGGCCTGTCAGATTGTCCTCGCCGCCGACCGTGACCTTAACGGCAACGGCCAGAGTAAAGCCGCTGCGGCCGCAGACGCCTGCGAGGGCATTGTCGCCCTGCCGCCGGTGTTCGGTGACTGGAATGATGCGTTTATGCAGAAAGGCGAGGAGGCCACGCGGAAAGCGATTTATGACGCCATCCGGCCTCCGGCTGACAGCCCTTTCACTACCATGAGCGAAGCGGAATTTACCGCCATGAGCACCAGTGAAAAGGCAATGCGGGTGCATGAACATTACGGCGAAGCGCTGGCCGTGGATGCGAACGGCCAGCTCCTGTCCCGATATGAGGCCGGAATATGGAAAATCATTCCCCCGTCGGATTTTGCCCGCGACGTGGCCGGGTTGTTTCAGCGTCTGCGCGCCCCGTTCTCGTCGGGGAAAATTGCCTCAGTGGTGGAGACCCTGAAACTGATTATTCCGCAGCAGGACGCCCCTGCGCGCCGTCTGATTGGCTTTCGCAACGGCGTACTCGATACCGCCACCGGCACATTCAGCCCGCACCATAAATCACACTGGCTGCGCACGCTATGTGATGTTGATTTCACCCCGCCGGTGGAGGGCGAAACGCTGGAAACCCACGCCCCTCATTTCTGGCGCTGGCTTGACCGCGCTGCCGGTGGCAAACCGGAAAAACGCGATGTGATTCTGGCCGCGCTGTTTATGGTTCTGGCGAACCGTTACGACTGGCAGCTCTTTCTCGAAGTCACCGGCCCCGGCGGGAGCGGAAAAAGTATTCTGGCCGAAATTGCGACCATGCTTGCCGGGGAAGATAACGCCACGTCGGCTACCATCGAAACGCTGGAATCACCACGTGAACGTGCTGCGCTGATTGGCTTCTCGCTGATTCGTCTGCCTGACCAGGAAAAATGGAGCGGTGACGGGGCAGGACTCAAGGCCATCACCGGCGGGGATGCGGTCTCGGTAGACCCGAAATACAAGGATGCATATTCCACCCATATTCCGGCGGTGATTCTGGCCGTGAACAATAACCCGATGCGCTTTACTGACCGCAGCGGCGGCGTCTCACGGCGCCGGGTGATCCTGCATTTCCCGGAACAGATTGCCCCGGAGGAACGCGACCCGCAGCTCAAGAACAAAATCGCCCGCGAGCTGGCCGTGATTGTGCGCCAGCTAATGCAGAAGTTCAGCGACCCGATGACCGCCCGCACCCTGCTCCAGTCACAGCAGAATTCCGACGAGGCGCTCAGCATCAAGCGCGACGCCGACCCGGCATTTGATTTTTGTGGCTATCTGGAGGCACTGCCGGATCCTGACGGTATGTATATTGGCAATGCTAACATCATCCCGCGTCAGCCGCGTCTGTATTTGTATCATGCCTATCTGGCGTACATGGAAGCCCACGGCTACAGGAATACACTCAGCCTTACCATGTTCGGTAAAGGACTGCCAGCCATGCTGAAAGAGTACGGGCTGAGTTATGAAAAGCGCCGTAAAAATCAGGGCATACAGACCAATCTCACACTCAGAGAGGAAAGCAACGCCGACTGGCTACCAAAATGCGATGACCCCATAGCGAAATAACCTTCCCTGACCGGCATCGCCGGTCTTTTTTTTACCTGCAAAACGGCAAAAGTGAACAGTAAAGTGTTCACTGTTCACCGACCATTCACCGATTAAGCCACTGAATATTAAAAATAAAAATACCTAGTGAATAGTGTGAACAGTTTTTCTAAAAAAAAGTTTTTTTCTTGATGTGATCTATCCAAAAACAGGTTCACTTAACCGCAGGAAGCGCTGCAACAAATTGCCATTGGTATACGCTTAGGTATACCAATGAAAGTTGAATTGGTTAAAGTCACCTAATAACAGATGATTACGTGAATTATTCAGACTCCGCCAGCCAATATTGATGTACTGAAGTTCAGTAAAGTCTACTAAGCCCGTATAGCACAAGCTCTGCGGGCTTTTTTACGTCCATTGCCGCCTGGTGAGGATTGCAGAGAACCTTACGGACACTGGAGTCAAATGACGCGGTGGGTAAAGCGGCTGCGCGATGGGTGACAGGGCAAAACGCCAAAAGTCTCACCAATAACTCCTGAAAGAATTGGAATACGAGAGTCAAAGAAAATAGAACACTCACTGAGAGTCCTGCCTGGCTGGGGCAAAGCTCGCAGTCAGACTGTCGAGCATAAAGATAAGCAGTTGCCCGTGAGACGCCAGGATGTTGGGCTACGGTATCCATAGATTTGCGAAGATTCAGCAGACCTTCTTTGCGAAGCTTTAATGATCAATTCTTTTCTGTCAGCTGCTTTAAGCGTCCTGGCCGTAGTGGCACGAGCAGCGGCGAAACTATCTATGCGCTGTCGAATGGTCTCTGTTCCTCCAGGAGCAATATTTTCTCACGGAATTTTTTATTACCGTAGGCGTTATTCAGCGTAGTCCGAAGACGTGATCCTGCTCACCCAGTCAAACATAACTTGCATATGATTGCCATTGGATGTCCTCACACCAACCTGACACGCATTTACGCCTGTCGTTTTGCCAGTCAAAACCTGTCCATACTTCATATAGATTTTGATACCGACTCCCTGTTTATAGCACTTATTGCAAATCGAGAAATAATCTCTTCTCGATGGAGTATATTGCTGAAGATTAAATTCGTCAGTCGGCATCAGCGAAAGATTAAAAGCGTCATTACCTGATAATTCTTCAAGAATTGCCAGAGACTCTAATTTAACTTCAATGCGCTTATTTCCTTTAGGTTTATCCGAAGCCAGAATCAAATTTCCCCTCGGATTAAACTTCGCAATGTAGCCTATGATTATCCGGGCATTATTACTCACCAATCGAACAGGGATATCATTAAAACGTAGAAATTGAACTCGACGAGCAAGCATAGAATAATCCCGCGGCCATATTTCAGCCTCTCGCCCGTAGGAAATATCATTTACAGCCATACATTCCCTAAATATATATTCATCTATGCTAAATGAAAAAGCCCCGAATTCACGGGGCTGAATAAAACGAAATAAATTAACGTAACAGAGACAGCACGTTCTGCGGGACCTGGTTAGCCTGCGCCAGAACGGAAGTACCGGCCTGCTGCAGAATCTGCGCGCGAGACATGTTGGAAACTTCGGTCGCGTAGTCGGAATCTTCGATACGGCTACGCGCTTCAGACAGGTTGTTTACGGTATTGCCCAGGTTGGTGATAGCAGAGTTGAAACGGTTTTGTACCGCACCCAGATCAGAGCGCAGCGCATCCACCTGCGCCAGCGCGGCATCAATTTTCTGCAGCGGGTTTTCGGTGGTTTTAGCGGCTGCTTCCGCCAGCTCTGGTTGTGCTTTGAAATCATGACCAGCGGCTTTGCTGGCATTGTAGGTTTTACCGTCGATAGTAACGACTTCGGTTTTACCGTCTACGCCACCCAGTTGGTTAGCCGCTGTTTTGGTAGTGCCGTCAGCAGCAGTATAACTTGTGGTTTTAGCTTTAATTGCTCCTGTCGCTTCATCGTAATCTGCGGCGTAATACTTATCGCCAGCTTTAAGCGCATAACCGCCTTCAATTGTCTTACCATTTTTATCGGTATAAGACATTTTGACCAACTCAGCGCCATTAGCATCGGTAGCGTCAACGCCGCCAGCAATTAAGGCATTTTTAGCATCTGCTGAAACAACTGCCGGTGTATCTTTTAACTCCTGTACTTCTGTTTTAGTTGTCGCACCAGCAGGCATTGTGGTTTTAGTTGCGCCAGCCGCAAGGGTTACTGTACCGTCAGTAGCAACGTTAACTTCATAATCGCCATTTTTGGCGGCATCAGCACCAGTAAAGCCACCAATAGTAACAAAGTACTTGTTATTATCTGCGTCAAATTTAACCGCACCACCGGTTACAGAAGCCGTACCATTCGTACCACCCGTAGCCGCTTTAATAGCTGCATCATCAAGACCCGATACATCCAGTGTAGTACCATTATTGGCATAAGCTTTCGTTGTTACTGCTGTATCTTTCACATCATACGCTTTCTGCACGTTCAGTGAGTCCAGACCCAGGGTCTGAGAGTTGATCTGCTTCAGATCGATATCGATAGTTTCACCGTCGTTGGCACCAACCTGGATGGTCAGGGTGTTGTCCTGCGCCAGGACTTTCACGCCGTTGAACTGAGTCTGGCCGGATACACGGTCGATTTCGTTCAGACGCTGGGTAATTTCAGCCTGGATAGAGTCGAGGTCAGACTGGGAGTTAGTGCTGTTAGCAGACTGAACCGCCAGTTCACGCACACGCTGCAGGTTGTTGTTGATTTCGTTCAGCGCGCCTTCAGTGGTCTGCGCAATGGAGATACCGTCGTTAGCGTTACGGGAAGCCTGAGTCAGACCTTTGATGTTCGCGGTAAAACGGTTAGCAATCGCCTGACCTGCCGCATCGTCTTTCGCGCTGTTGATACGCAGACCAGAAGACAGACGCTCGATAGCGGTGCCCAGTGCGGACTGGGATTTGTTCAGGTTATTCTGGGTCAGCAGCGACAGACTGTTAGTGTTGATTACTTGTGCCATAAAATTTTCCTTTTGGAAGGTTTTTGATAAAGCAATCCTCCATGAGAAAAGCGACTAAAATTCTTCCTTATCTGATGTAAAGGAGAAAATCATGGCTACTATTGGGTATATTCGGGTGTCAACAATTGACCAAAATATCGATTTACAGCGTAATGCGCTTACTAGTGCAAATTGTGACCGCATTTTTGAGGACCGTATCAGTGGCAAGATTGCAAACCGCCCCGGCCTGAAACGGGCGTTAAAGTATGTAAATAAAGGCGATACTCTTGTCGTCTGGAAATTAGACAGACTGGGCCGCAGCGTGAAAAACCTGGTGGCGTTAATATCAGAATTACATGAACGTGGAGCTCACTTCCATTCTTTAACCGATAGTATTGATACCAGTAGCGCGATGGGGCGATTCTTTTTTCATGTAATGTCAGCACTGGCCGAGATGGAGCGAGAATTAATTGTCGAGCGAACCCTTGCCGGACTGGCTGCCGCCAGAGCGCAAGGACGACTGGGAGGGCGCCCTCGGGCGATCAATAGACATGAACAGGAACAGATTAGCCGGCTATTAGAGAAAGGCCATCCTCGGCAGCAACTAGCTATTATTTTTGGTATTGGCGTATCTACCTTATACAGATATTTTCCGGCAAGCCGCATAAAAAAACGAATGAATTAAAATAAAAATTACAACAGGATGGATATAACATTTTTGTAATACAGGCGTATGGCATAAATAAACCGGAAGGGTATACGAAAAAGACAGCATCTAATTAAAAAGAGAAAAAATTCAACGCATTAACATATATAGTGTAGCGCGCTCACGATAAAGCCTATGTTACATCCAGCTATAGACGACATCGCTCAAAACACTACCAGACACAGTATTCACCTGGAAAGGCTTTTTAATCAAAATGTTAGATGTAAGCAATTACGGACAGAAAAAATAGTAAAGTTTATGCCTCAAGTGTCGATAACCTGGATGACACAGGTAAGCCTGGCATAACATTGGTTATCAAAAACCTTGGTTTTCAAGAACCAATAAATCGTGTGGCTAATGCGCTATAAAAATCGCAGAGCGGTGACGATATTCCGCATAAGGAGCTGTTCGTTCGCAACATTCGAACGGTAACGTTAAAGCTGGTTTTATTGGTTAATGAAGACGAAGGGGACAAAATTACTACAGAGTTGATACCACAGAGATAGTCCAGGCTCGCAGGTGATACGGGATTTAACGCCGGAAAGTCTGCACAGAACACGATCTGCCGCCGGACACCGTTAAATTGCCCCGCAACGCGTTATCAATACTACTACCGACGTTTCCCGTTACCTTGCCGTCGGTACGTTTACCTCATTGTCTGAAAGGTTATTTGCGAAGTTATCATTAATAATCCACGGGCGTCTGGTATGCGAATCCAGTTCCCCAATCCTGGCGCTTTGCCTTCGCGACCATACGCGCGTAAATAAGTCTGAAACCAAACTTCACCGCTTAACGCTCTCCTCTTCCCCGATTTTTATGAAAAAAATCATCACATGATCAAGGGTCGTATTTGTTATTGCATTTTACAAATGATATTGGTAATTATTATCATTCTCATTAACGACTTGTTCGATTTATGACGTGGAGAGAGAGGATTTCTCATGCGTATTCTGTTTGTCGGTCCGCCACTGTATGGACTGCTATACCCTGTGCTGTCCCTGGCGCAAGCGTTTCGTGTTAATGGCCATGAAGTGCTGATTGCAAGCGGTGGAAAATTTGCACAGAAAGCAGCAGAAGCTGGGTTGGTGGTATTTGACGCTGCGCCTGGTTTCGATTCGGAAGCGGGTTATCGCCGTCAGGAGGCATTACGAAAAGAAAATAACATTGGAACAAAAATGGGGAACTTCTCATTCTTCAGCGAAGAGATGACTGACCCGCTGGTCGCGTTCGTCGGGCAGTGGCGACCAGATCTCATCGTCTACCCTCCCCTTGGGGTCGTTGGACCACTGATTGCCGCTAAGTATGACATTCCGGTAGTGATGCAAACCGTCGGCTTCGGTCATACGCCCTGGCACATCAAAGGCGTGACGAAATCACTTTCTGACGCCTACCGCCGCCATGGGGTCAGCGCGCCACCAAGAGATCTGGCGTGGATAGACGTCACACCGCCCAGCATGAGCATACTGCAAAATGACGGAGAGCCGGTTATCTCCATGCAATACGTCCCGTATAACGGCGGCGCCGTCTGGGAAGAATGGTGGGAACGTACACCTGATCGCAAGCGTCTTCTGGTCAGCCTCGGCACAGTCAAACCGATGGTGGATGGCCTGGATCTGATTTCCTGGGTAATGGATTCTGCCGGCGAAGTAGATGCCGAAATCATCCTGCATCTTCCGGCAAACGCCCGCTCGGATTTACGTTCACTGCCGCCGAATGTCCGTCTGGTCGACTGGCTTCCGATGGGCGTTTTCCTTAACGGCGCCGACGGTTTTATCCACCATGGCGGCGCAGGCAACACCCTGACGGCGCTGCATGCCGGCATTCCGCAGATAGTCTTTGGCCAGGGTGCCGACAGACCCGTCAATGCCCGCGCCGTGGTCGAGCGCGGATGCGGCATTATTCCCGGTAAGAGCGGGCTTACCAGCAGCATGATCAATACCTTCCTCGGTAATCGCGCGCTTCGCGAGGCGTCGCAGGAGGTCGCGGCGGAAATGGCGGCCCAGCCTTGCCCGACCGAGGTGGCAAAAAAACTGATCGCCATGCTGCAACACGGCTAACCGCGGCAGCGCAATGACAATATGGCGGCTGAACCCAGCGTGTGTCGCCATATCTCATCTTTCACCGATAAGGAGGCTTAATGCCCGCGACTCATTCCCCCATGCCCGCTCGTGCCTGGATAGTTCGCCTTGCCCGCGTGTGTTGGGAACGTAAAACACTGAGCATCATTGTCATCGTAGCATCAGTATCGACCATTTTACTGGCTGCGCTGACGCCGCTAATAACGCGTCAGGCCGTCAATGACGCGATAGCAGGCGATACGACCCACCTGCCGTTACTTGCCTGCGGCCTGCTGTTAATTGCCCTTTTTGATTTTATCGGGAATTACGTGCGCCGCGGCTATGCCGGAGAACTCTCGTTGTGGGTTCAGCATACGTTACGTAGCCGTGCGTTCGACAGTATTCAAAAACTGGACGGCGCAGGCCAGGACGCCTTGCGTACCGGGCAGGTCATTTCGCGTACCAACAGCGATCTTCAACAGGTACACACCTTGCTACAGATGTGTCCGGTGCCGCTGGCGGTGCTCACTTACTATGTGGCCGGTATCGCGGTGATGCTATGGATGTCGCCATCCATGACGCTTATCGTGATTTGCGTACTGGCCGCCCTTGCTATTACCGCCCTGCGCGCCCGTCGCCGTGTTTTCGCGCAAACGGGGCTTGCCTCAGACCGGCTGGCGCACATGACGGAACATATGCGCGAAGTATTGGAACAGATCTCAGTGGTGAAGTCCTGCGTGGCGGAGTTACGCGAAACGCGTTGGCTCGATGGTCAGTCGCGGCAGATGGTGCGGGTACGCATCGGCGCCGCTATCTCGCAGGCGATGCCGGGCGCAACCATGCTGGCGCTACCGGTGATAGGGCAAATCGTCCTGCTGTGCTATGGCGGCTGGTCGGTAATGAATGGGCGCATCGATTTGGGAACCTTCGTTGCGTTCGCGAGTTTTCTCGCTATGCTGACCGGCCCTACCCGCGTACTGGCATCGTTTTTGGTTATCGCACAGCGCACACAGGCGTCGGTGGAGCGCGTCTTCGCGCTTATCGACACGCGTTCTCGCATGGAAGACGGTACTGAGTCGGTTGAAGGTCAGATTATCGGGCTGGACGTGGAGAAGATGAGTTTCCACTACGACAACGGTAACCGTATCCTCAATGAGATCTCGTTTTCCATTCACGCCGGTGAAACCGTGGCAGTGGTTGGCGCCTCCGGCTCCGGAAAATCAACATTGCTGATGTTGCTGGCGCGCTTTTACGATCCTACCTCCGGCGGGGTGTGGCTCAACACCACTGCGGGCCAACAGAATATTCGCGACCTGAAACTGACGGCGCTTCGTCGTCGCGTTGGCGTAGTTTTTGAAGACGCGTTTCTGTTTGCCGGTACGGTGGCGGAAAACATCGCCTATGGGCACCCGCAAGCGACTCAGGACGACATTCGACGCGCCGCCGATGCCGCAGGCGCCAGCGGGTTCATCAATGCGCTACCGCAGGGGTTCAACACCCGACTGACCGAACGCGGAAGCAACCTCTCCGGCGGCCAACGCCAGCGTATTGCGCTAGCCCGGGCACTGATTACCGCGCCGGAACTGCTGATTCTCGATGACACCACCTCGGCGGTCGATGCCGGTACTGAAGCGGAAATTAATACGGCTCTTGGTCGTTATGCCGATAATGAGCATATGCTGCTGGTGATTGCACGCCGCCGTTCAACACTGCAGTTAGCCGATCGGATCGTCGTACTGGATAAAGGCCGCGTCGTGGATATCGGTACCCAGGCGGAGCTGGATGCAAGGTGTCCGACGTTTCGCTCGCTGATGAGCGGCGAGGGGGATTTTCTCGCCCTCGCCCCGGCGGAACAACGTGAGCTATGGCCAACAACGCAGGCGGTAAAATCCGACGACGCGCATGAGCGCCAGACACCCGCTGGAAAAGGTTTTGTCGACCGAATGACGCGCGTTCCGGAACGCGCCGTACAGATGGCGCTGGCAGGCCACGGGCGTCAAGTCTCATCGCTGCTGACGCCAGTAGCCTGGATGTTCGTCATTGCCGCCCTGCTTATCGCGCTTGATTCCGCCGCAGGCGTTGGCGTGCTGGTGCTTTTGCAGCGCGGTATTGACTCAGGCGTTGCCGCAGGGGATATGTCGACTATTGGCATATGCGCTCTGCTCGCGCTGTGTCTGGTGGCGATTGGTTGGTGCTGCTATGCGCTGCAAACGATCTTCGCCGCCCGCGCGGCAGAGTCGGTACAGCATACGGTACGCTTACGCAGCTTCAGCCACCTGCTACGCCTGAGTCTTCCCTGGCACGAGAAGCACATCGACTCGCGTCTTACTCGCATGACCGTCGACGTTGATTCACTCGCCCGATTTCTGCAAAACGGTCTTGCCAGCGCGGCCACCAGCATCGTGACGATGGTCGCTATCGCCGCGGCAATGTTCTGGCTTGACCCCATTCTTGCGTTAACGGCATTAAGCGCCGTACCTGTAGTGATACTGGCGACGTGGATTTACCGCCGTTTGAGCTCGCCTGCCTACGCCCAGGCACGGCTGGAAATTGGTAAGGTGAACAGTACGCTTCAGGAAAAGGTCTCCGGTATGCGGGTAGTGCAGTCACACGGTCAACAGAAGCAGGAAGCCGCCAGGCTACGGGCGTTATCAGACAACTTCCGCGCCACCCGCGTGCGGGCGCAAAAATACCTTGCTGTCTATTTTCCGTTCCTGACCTTCTGCACCGAGGCTGCCTATGCCGCCGTGCTTTTAATCGGAGCGACCCGGGTCGCCGAAGGCGAAATGACGCCCGGGATACTGGCGGCGTTCTTCCTGCTATTGGGACAATTTTATGGCCCGGTACAGCAGTTGTCAGGCATTGTTGATTCCTGGCAGCAGGCGACCGCCAGCGGCAAACATATCAATGCGCTATTGGCGACTGAGGAAACGGAGAATATTGAACCGTCCTCCATAACGCCTGGCACTGGCGGCGCGCTACGTCTGGAGGCATTGACATTCCGCTATCCCGAAAAAACGCAACCTGTGCTTGATAATCTCTCGCTCACCATTCCGCCAGGAACGGTAGTCGCGGTGGTCGGACGTAGCGGCGCCGGCAAATCGACGCTGATCAAGCTGCTGGCCGGGCTCTACTCTCCCGGCAGCGGGCAAATCCGTGTCGGTGAGCGCCTAATTGATGCCGCGTCGCTTAGTGATTATCGTCGCCAGACGGGGCTGGTCACTCAGGATGTCGCATTATTTAGCGGCGATATTGCCGAAAATATCCGCTATTCGCGGCCAGACAGCAGCGACACGGAGGTGGAGATCGCGGCGCGACAGGCGGGACTCTTTGAAACTGTGCAACATCTGCCGCTGGGGTTTCGTACTCCGGTCAATAACGGCGGCACGGATCTGTCCGCGGGCCAGCGTCAGTTGATTGCCCTCGCGCGCGCCCAACTGGCACAGGCGCACATTCTGCTGCTCGACGAGGCGACAGCACGTATCGACCGCAGCGCCGAGGAGCGCTTAATAACCTCGCTTACCGGAGTGACGCATACCGAGAAACGCATCGCGCTTATCGTCGCGCACCGACTGACCACCGCTCGCCGCTGCGATGTTATTGTCGTAATCGATAAAGGATGTATCGCTGAATATGGCAGCCATGAGCAGTTGATAGCGGCTCATGGCCTGTATGCTCGTCTGTGGCGGGCCAGCGTCGGCCAGACACGCGATACGCAAGGAGAGGTCGTAGGATAGTTTTTATCGCCACGATTTACGCAAAAGAAAGCCCGCAAGCGGCTGTTCATGTAACAGCCGCTTTAGCTATTGATACTGACCGAAATATAAACGAGATGGAATACAAAGAATGAGACTGAGCCCGCCCGTCGCTCCTGTCGCTATACAGACCGCTACGCGCCTTCGCCGTCAACTCGCTGCCGGAAGCCAGGTTGACGCTTCTCACTTCTGGCGAGAAGTAAACTCGCTCGCGCTGCCGCTGGTGACAGCCATTAACGGCGCAGACGATGAACGGGAAGTCACCTTCCTGTGGCGTGCCGCCTCTCCTCTGCGGGGGGTTTATGTTCGCCTGAACCGTGTCACCGATAAAGATAACGTGGCGAAAGGTATGATGACGCAACTGCCCACAACGGATATCTGGCATCTGACGCTTCGCTTACCGGCGTCCTACTGCGGTTCCTATACGATGGTCGAAATACCACCAAAAACCCCGGACGAGACGGTGTTGCAGCTTGGAAGCCGTTTCGCCTCCCTTGTCGGGAAGGCGGACCCGCTGAACAGCACGCCGGGAATAAATGTTCGGGGCAATGCGCAGGAGTCCGTTCTGGCGTTGGATCATGCCCCGGCACAGGAGGAGTGGTCAGGCTGTCGCGCTTACGCCGGGCAGCTTTTCACCTCAGAGCATCGGCTCGCCGGACAACGTCGCCATGTGCGGCTGTATCTTCCTGACGTTCCTGTCGTACAACCGCTGGGCTTACTGGTACTCACGGATGGCGAGATCTGGTTCGACCATCTTGGGGTAAGCGCCGCCATTGACGCCGCCATCCGCAGCGGACGCATCGCGCCGATGGCCGTACTCGGCATTGATAACATCAACGCGCGCGAACGAGTCGCAATCCTCGGCGGTCGCCGCGAGCTGGTGCTCGACATTGCCGAACGCCTGCTGCCAACCCTTCGCGCCAAATACCCGGAACGGCAGTGGGCGGACCGTACACAAACGGTGCTGGCAGGGCAAAGCCTCGGCGGCGTGACCGCGCTGATGGCGGCCCGCCACGCGCCAGAGAGCTTTGGCCTGGTACTGAGCCACTCCCCCTCAATGTGGTGGACGCCGGACAACCGCAACCGCCCGAACCATTTCAGCGCAGAAGAGCGCTCATGGGTCAGCGAACATGTGTTATCCGCGCCCTCGCCAGCCGTACGTACGCATCTGTGCGTGGGATCGCTGGAAGGTTCGACGGTCCCGCAGGTCAAACAGTTGCATGAAAAATTGCGCGCCGCCGGCGTTGAAAGCCATTGCAGCGTGTACACCGGCGGTCACGATTATGCCTGGTGGCGCGGCGCGCTGATTGACGGATTACGTCTACTGCCCCGATAAAACTTCACCTGCCAAAAAGGAATCACATCCGATGTATGGTCGCCAGTACCACAACAAGTGCTATCGCATGGCGCTATTTTTAGTGAGTTTTTGTTTTAGCGCGCTGAGTTATGCGCAGCCGGATATGCAGCCATTAGGACCGAATATTGCTGATAAAGGTTCGGGATATTACCATTTTAGGGTCAATGACTTTCAATCTGCCGATGGCGCAAGACATTACCGGGTATGGACCGCTATTCCCAATAAAGCCGCCCCGCCGTCGGGTTATCCTGTCTTATATATGCTGGACGGCAACGCAGTGATGGACAGACTGCCGGAGACGCTGCTCAAACAGCTGGCAGACCACTCGCCGCCGGTGATTGTGGCGATTGGCTATCAGACTAACCTGCCGTTTGATCTTAACGGCAGAGCTTATGACTATACGCCGGCGCCGGGAATCGATCGCGATGACAGTGAAAATAACCCGCGTTTTCATCGTAAAACCGGCGGCGGGCCAGCGTTCCGCCAGCTACTGGAGAGACATATCGCGCCGCAGGTGGAACAAGGAATAACCATCAACTCCGAACGGCGCGGGGTATGGGGACATTCTTATGGCGGCCTGTTCGTTTTAGACTCCTGGCTGTCGTCATCCTTCTTTCATATCTATTACAGCGCCAGCCCGTCACTCAGCAGGGATAACTTTGTCCTGTTGAATCGCCTTACGACAGTGAAGCCGTCGCTGTTCTGCCATAAAAAACTCATCATAATGGAAGGTTCAGCGTCGAATGGGGATAGCAGGCAACGCCAGATGGCCGAGCTCCTACAAAAAGTTCAGGAGACCGTGAGAACGCTTGAGAACAACGGCGTTAACGCGGCCCTGCAGCATTACCCGGGCCTGGGCCACGGGCCCATGTTTAACGCCTCTTTTCGCAGTGCATTGCTGGATATCAGTCGCGAACCGGCAAGCCAAAAACCACGCTGCCATTAACCCGCCGCCAGAATATGCCCGCCAGCGGCGGGCATAATCCATCAAAACGAGGCCGTCACACCGGCATAATAAGCCCGCCCCGGTTCGTTATAGGTATTTGCCCCTTCGGCGGAGCGATAGATCTGTTTATCGAAGATATTGCTGATACCGACATTAAGACGCAGGTTCTTATTGATATCGTAGTTAACGTTAGCGCCGACCAGTGAGTAAGCCCCCAGCGCTTTCCCGGACAATCCTTTGGTCTCTTCACTACGCGACTCCGCATGTGTTCGCGGTTTTTGCTTGCCGTATAACGTCCAGTTGACGTTAGCGGAGAGCGCGCTGGTGATAGTCCAGTCGAGGAAGGTATTCACCGTATATTTCGGGATTATCGATAAGGGATTGCCGGTATCTTTTTGCTCAGAAGCAATCATATAAGTCGCATTGGTATTCCAGTTCAGACGGTCCGGCATCAGCGGAACAGTCATGCTGGCTTCAATACCTTCAATCAGCGCCTTACCGCCGTTCTGCCATTGCAATACATAAGCGCCAGATGCGCTTCTGCCAATAATTTTATCACCTGCGACAATCTTATTCTGATAATCGTTACGGAAATACGTGACGCTTGCGTGGTAATCGTCTACGGTAAATTCCAGCCCGATCTCTTTATTGATGCTAATTTCAGGATCGAGGTTCTTATTACCGACCAGGTAACAGCCGCCCGACGTAATATCTTTTGGACAACCGTTGCCTTTCGAATAGAGTAAATACCCCTCACTGGTTTGATACAAGTTCGGTGCCTTAAAGGCACGGGCAATACCGGCTTTCACCTTGACGTATTCACCTAACTCCTGGGAAAGGTTAAGACTGGGACTAAAATTACTCCCGGATTCGCTCAAATAGTCAAAACGCAGACCCGGAATAATATTGGTACCGGCCATGGGTTCGATATTATCTTCAACGTACAGCGCACTGATTTCCGATTTATTTTTGCTGCTACGGTTAGCCGCCGAACCGGAAATCCCGGCGATATTGCTATCCTTAACCGTCAGACTGGTAGAGGAAGGATCGTTCAGCTCATCGCGGTTCCACTCCGCGCCGACGGTGAGCGTTTGCTCAAATAGCCATATCACCGGGACATTCACCTCGCCGCTGGTGCGATACGAGGTCAGGCGGTTAGTGGTGAACGTCTGGTCGTTGGTAATACGCCCCTCGCCGCCGCCGGAGAGCCCCTCATTCATGCGGGTGTTATCGGTTTTTTCATAGTAGAACCCCAGGCGGCTTTGCCCCCAGTCCCAGATGCCGTTATGAGTTAGACCGTAATTCTGCCGGTACAGGCGATTGGTCTCCCGCCCGGACTGCGCCAGACTTTTGGTAACCGCGTTTGAAGTACTGTTTTGCGTATCGCCAGCATAAATATTCCCCTGCCGACTATATCCCGCTTCAAAATCAAGGATTTGCTGCGGGGTCATTTTCCATGAGAAGACGCTATTAATATCTTTATTGGTGACCCCCTCCCGTCCGGCGGCATTTTTGGTACCGGCGGAGGAGTTAATATCCCAGCTATCGGCATCGGTTCTGTTGAGATTACCGTACAGGCGCATCGTCAACGTATCTCCAGCCAACGGGCCGCTAAGGCTAAAGTTACCCCGCCGGGTGTCACCTTCTTTGCTGCTTTCCGGCTGGTTGGTATAGAGCGACAGCGAACCGTGCCAGTCATTAGTGGGGCGTTTGGTGATGATATTCACCACCCCGCCTGCGGCACCGGAGCCATAGCGCGCGGCGGCGGGCCCACGGATCACTTCAATACGTTCTACCATCTCCGGCGGCACCCAGTTCGTATCGCCACGGGTGTCGCGTTCTCCGCGCCAGCTATAGCGAACCGAATTTCGCGACGTCACCGGCACGCCGTCAATCAGCACTAAGGTATTTTCCGGCCCCATACCACGAATATCAATTTGTCGGTTATTTCCGCGCGTCCCCGAGGCGCTATTGCCGGTAAGATTAACCCCAGGCATCTTACGAATAATATCGGCAAGATCGTTAACGGGAGGATTCTTTTGAATATCGTCACGAGTAATAATCGAAACGCCCGGCTGTTGCTTTAATACTTGCTCGGCGGTGGATTCAACCACCATCGTTTCGCCGTTGTCGTCAGTAGATTCTGCTGCTGATAATGGACTATTAACCCCTGTAGAAACCACGGTTATTAACCAGATGAACTTCTTAACTCTCATACCCATTCCCTAAATAATGTCTAAAGTAGCGCTGTTGCCCTCAAGCTCACATCCTTGCCAGATTACGGCTATATAGTAATTATTATCATATGCTAATGATAATAATTATCATTCAATTAAGGAAAAGGCAATCTTTCGACCACAAAAATCTGGTAATAAAAAAACGGAAACGGGATTTTGCAATATGACTCTCTGTCCGGGCTCCGCTTTGCCAGTAAATCCGGGAAGGGGGGCAGAATGCGCCTACTGAACGGAGGTTTTACAAAACAGAAATAGATAAAATAAAACTATTTTTCAGATCGTTAATCACAAGAAACACCCAGGTAAGATGGTATAGCACGGTTCAGGGTTCACCGCCGCTTCCCTGCCGACGGCGAACCGTTCTTACAGTTTGCCAGCGACTTTCCGTCTGGGTAATGGTGGGATCGGATACGATTGTAGTCATTCGATATATGACGATGAAAGTGATGTTGGCGCCAAAATACAAAGCGCCTGGTAATATTTATCAGGCGCTTTGCAGACTGAAAACCATCAAACATCGGTTTCTCGTTCCCTAGGATCTACCGGGAAAAATGGCAACCCACAGTTAGTGGATTTTACTGTCGGGTCTTGCCAGGGATGTTGTGTTACCCCCAGATCTTTTAAAAGACCTCGTAACAGCACTAACTCGCTGGGTGTCATTTTTTGCTTTGATTCACCCCCTTTAGGTGGACGAATATCCTCCTGACTAGTACATGTAACACAATAACCTTTTAACTCTATCCATTTAGGCGCGGGGGGGCCCTTAGGATCGGGAGGCGTCGGGCTGGCAACGCACGAACAGGCACTTATACATCCAGGCATAACGTTTTCCTTTTCAAACAATTCGCTTTAGTTGGAAGTTCTACTTGAGAAAATAGGAATGGTTATTCAGATATTTTTACCGTCGCATACTCCTGTAATAATAAAAGATACTGTAAATAATTTACTCTCAGCTACTATTCAGTAGCAGATTGTTATTCTTACATTGCTTTTATTTCAGGTTTACGTCAAAAAGGGCTAAATATTTTCACTATAAAATTCGTTAAAGAGTGTTTGTGTACTTGTAGACATTGTGGCGTCTTCGGTACGCAAATGGGTTAGTGTACAATCTTTAAAACAGGTATTGTTTAAATTAGCCTCAGCCAAATCAGCCCCGTCCAGGTTCGTAGAAATGAAACTCGCCTTTCGCAGATTTGCCCGGGTTAAGACAGCGTCTTCCATAATTGCAGCCATTATAGTAGCACCCTGTAATGTCGCACCGCTCATATCAGCACGTATAAGGGTTGCGCCTGAAAGATTAGTGTGATCCATATTTGCACCGGAGCAATTACATTCTATCATGCTACAGCCTAACAGACTCGCGTGTTGTAAATTGGCGCCAGTAAGATTAGCGTGATCGAGGGTAGCGCCACACATAATGCTATCTTCCAGACAGGCGTTCTTGAAATTACTGTCGCCTAGTGATGTTCCCGATAGATTTGCGCCCTTAAAATTTGCACCTTCACAATCCGCCATAAACAGCACTGCCCCCTCTAAATTTGCGCCGCTTAAGTCTGCGTCACATAAATTTTCTGACGTCAGATTTGCTCCGGTAAGGACAGCGCCTTTAAGATTCATGCCTCCCTGGGCAGTTAATATTACAGAATCCTGAGGGAGAGAAAATTCGCATCTGAATAGTAAAGCTCGACATATTTTTTCAAAAGAGACAAGCGGAATTTCTCTTGTCTCAGAATGGTCGCCTTTACTGACTCGTACAATAACTTGTCCAGCTTCGTTATTCTCACCAGGAAGATTAAATTCGACACGACACCCATCCATATCATCCAGGATGATGTTTTCTGGCAACGGAGCACCTCTGTCAGGCATTGTACTTTTCAATGTCTCAGCCATAGTCTCTATCAATTCCTGATATTGTGTTTCATTTCTCCGACGTATCCCACCACAGGTAAAAAAGTTAATGATATATTCCAGAATGGTTTTGGGCGAGGTAGCTTGCCGCATAGCAGCAGAAGTCCCCGCGCCAAAAGCAGATTTAGCCATACCAGCCAGACTATCGAGTGAACGCTCCATATATTTTCTCCCAGAGACAGCAACACAGTGCATGATAAAATTTATCATATAGATTTGCATTTAGAGATAAGGTGAATACCCCCTTTACGTCTGGTTACATAATAACGTATCACGACGCGTTGCTGTCTGGCTTACACAATAGCAGCCAAATAAATATATTGGCTTATACTCGTCATACTTCAAGTTGCATGTGCTGCGGCCGCGTTCCCTCACCCCAGTCACTTACTTTAGTAAGCTCCTGGGGATTCGCTCGCTTGCCGCCTTCCTGCAACTCGAATTATTTAGAGTATATAACATCATTTAAAATAATAAACACGGCATTCGTTTTAATACTACGTTCTGGACTCATCCCACTCATTAGCAGAAAACCTATTAAAAAGCGTGTTCAGGCGTTTTATTACCGCCATTGATAAACTGTTTAACAACATCGTCTGTACAGACCTTCTTCGTTGCCTTTACGTTTAACTCAATCAGGCTACCGTCTCGGTTATAAGTCTATCGAGTAGTAGAGCCGTAGTATGACGATGCAGCAAAGTGATATGGAAAGATATAATCCATTATTAATGTTAAAAGAAGTCATGGCGCAGACGCCTTATCGCCATAAACGCTGGGGAGAGCGTAAGTTTCGCTATAAATTTTTATTACGTTGCCTTATTAACCCCGTAACGACAATTAAATACTTCAATGAATTATGCCATCTGTCTCAGCCCAGAACGCTGATTATTCATCGTCCACTGTTGCCGGCAAAAATCCAGCGGCCCTATTTGTATACCGGGCTTAGCATACGTTGCCGGGCAAAAGCTATTCTGGAACACTACCAGTTCGTTCAGTCCTTTCCGGAAAGTAAAATTAAAAAGATCCTCCTGTCCGAGGAACAAATCTTACTCGCTCACCTGGAAGGAAAAAACGACGCTCTGGTAGATATCTACTGCGGTCCCTGTGGCTATGACAGAGAAGGTGAGCTGACATTAACGCTGTGTTTCAATGATACGCCGTTGGCACGTTTATCATTTTCCTTTATCCGCCATGAAGGGAAGCAAATAGCGCTGGTTGCCGGGTTACAAGGGCCCAGTAAACATGTCGGCCCACAAGTCATACGTAACGCCACCAAAGATTGTTACGGTCTCTTTCCTAAACGGATGCTGTATGAAGCTTTTGCAACATTGATGCAGGCCTGTAATGTCGACGAGATTTATGCGGTAAGTGAAAACAACCATGTTTATCGTCAACTCCGGTACTTATTCCAGAAGAAAAAAACTTTTGTGGCCAGCTATAGTGAATTCTGGGAGTCGCTAAACGGCGTTAAGAAAGGTGCCTTATATCATCTGCCATCACAGGTGATGCGTAAAGCGCCTGAAAGTATCCCCAGCAAAAAACGCGCAGAGTATCGGAAACGCTATCATATTCTGGATACAATAATACAAGAGGTTAACAGCCTCTCCCGGTAGAACTATTTCATACGCGGATGTGCAGATCCTGCTACCGTTCAGCGGATCTCTTTGAAATCTGTATCGCTACTGGATGGTTAAATACAGAATGGCTTGCGAGTGAAAAGCGCGGTATTAAACCGTCGCTTTCACTCATGTTATGATCAACATCTTAATCTTATTCCCTTCACCATAACGTCATCGATTAGCATGTTAACCATTAAATACAAGCTAAACATTTGTCACATTTTTATTTGGTTAAGCAAAAAAATAATACAAAATAGCATTTTCAGTAAGCTAAGTCAGGAGTTTTGGTGAAAATACAAGAAGTTAAGCGTATATTAACCCGCTGGCAGCCGTCTTCCTTTACCCTATACCGGGAGGTGTTTACGCAATACGGCGGTAGTATCAATATGCACCCAGATATTGTTGATTATTTTATGAAGCGCCATAACTGGCATTTTAAATTCTTCCACTATAAAGAAGATGATAAGATTAAAGGCGCCTACTTTATCTGTAATGATCAGAATATTGGCATCCTGACGCGCAGAACCTTCCCGCTATCGTCAGATGAGATACTTATTCCGATGGCGCCAGATTTACGCTGCTTCTTGCCCGATCGTACTAACCGACTTTCGGCGTTGCATCAGCCACAAATACGCAATGCCATATGGAAACTCGCCAGAAAGAAACAAAATTGTCTGGTCAAAGAAACGTTCTCTTCTAAGTTTGAAAAAACACGCCGTAATGAATATCAGCGGTTTCTTAAAAAAGGCGGAAGTGTAAAAAGCGTTGCTGATTGTTCTTCTGATGAACTGACTCATATTTTTATCGAGTTATTTCGGTCTCGTTTCGGCAATACTTCATCCTGCTATCCCGCTGATAACCTTACCAACTTTTTTAGTCAACTGCATCACCTTCTGTTTGGGCATATTCTTTATATTGAAGGGATACCCTGTGCATTTGATATCGTACTGAAATCTGAAAGCCAGATGAACGTCTACTTTGACGTATCTAATGGTGCAATTAAAAATGAGTGCAGGCCACTCAGTCCCGGCAGCATACTAATGTGGCTAAATATTAGCCGTGCCAGACATTACTGCCAGGAAAGACAAAAAAAATTGCTTTTTTCCATCGGCATACTAAAGCCTGAATGGGAATATAAGCGCATGTGGTCGACCCCCTATTTTACCGGAAAATCGATTTGCTAAAAAGAAAGCCTGGACGTAAATATGTTTTTTACGTCCAGATTTTTCATAAATCCTGATGAACTGATAAAAAACGAAAATTTAATCAGAATTTAAAAAATAAGTTAACCACCATATAATCATAATGACAATTACTCGAAATTCACTTACACTATACTCGGTTTTATGGAATTGATTAACACGGTATGTTACAGATAACGTGCTAAAAAGCGTGCAGCGGTTATACATTTTCATATGTGTGTGTCATTAACCTGGCGTCAGGAACAGATGATGATGACAACTACCCTTTTATCTCTTCTGGCCTGGCATACCGTCAGTAGCTTAAAGGAGTAGCCTTGCTTTATGGCATTACAAAAATGCGGGTGGGGTCTATGCTCAATGTATACGTTATTTGTAACAACGCTCTTGTGCATAAACAATACGTTATTGCCAACAGCACTGAACGGGTACAGTGGTTCTTGCTGACAACAGGCTTAAAGATCGCCTTAACACGGGATACCTGATAACTGGATTATATTATGACACATGCAGACTGGCTGATTCTTGGGTATACAACTGTTATTATTATTTTTGGTATTGTATGTTATATCGGATTGCTTAAATTGATAACGAAAGGCAAGCATGAAAAATAACGCACTTACCGGGAAGAATATACTCTCAGGAGATAAAATGCTTCGGCAATGATATGACACCACTGCCGAAATGCTATTTTTAAAGAAATCAATCAGGTATTGAGGGTGATTTTATCATAGCCGCGCCAGCGATAATTCAACAACGAGAGCAGCCAGAATAGCACAAAAGCACCCACTACCCAGAAGCCCACATTCCCCATATGATCGTTAAGCGTGCTGACGGTCTGCCAAAATGTTCCGCTTAACTGTAACGCATCATCAATCAACCCCAGCGCCTCAAGTCCGCCAATCGCCAGCGCGACAATGACGGATGCGGCGGTAATGGTCATATTATAATAAAGCTTACGTAATGGATGCGAGAAAGCCCAACCGTAAGCGCCGACCATGACAAAGTTATCCAGGGAATCTACCAGCGCCATCCCGGCGGTAAACAGCACAGGAAAAATCATCATTGACCAGAGAGATAGCCCCTGGTTAGCTGCTGAAGCGGAAATGCCCAGCAACCCAACCTCGGTTGCGGTATCAAATCCCAGACCAAACAGAAAACCGACAAAATACATATGCCAACTGGAAGTGACCAAACGAAACGTACGCTGAAATATACGCGTCATCAGCCCGCCAGGTATGGCCTCGTCATGCGCCCTCACTGACTCGCCGCGGGTAACCGAGCGAAATTGCCGCCAGACGTTGAACAAAATAAACAGGTTAAGCAGGGCCATCGCCAGCAGAAAAAAAGCGGAAACAGCCGTACCAATCAACGAACCATATTGATGCAAAACATCAATACGATCGCGAAATGCCATCGACGTCACAACAATCGCCAGACATGCCAGAACAACAATGGTCGAATGACCCAATGAAAAAAACGCCCCCACGCCTAAAGGCGTTTTACCCTGCTGCATCAGTTTACGGGTGACGGTATCGATGGCTGCGATATGATCGGCATCAACCGCATGACGCAGCCCAAAGCTATACGCCAGTATGGCTGCGCTTAGCATGACGGCATGGTGATGAAAAACACAGAACGCCCAAATCCAGGCCAGGATGTTAACACCGACAAGAAAAACGGTTAATGCTATTCCCCGTCGTTTAGTATGATTATTCATGCCCCTGCACCCACTATATTTTTAATTAACGCTACGGTTTGTAGGGGGAATGTATGATTATTTGATTAAAACGTCACACCTCAAGATGCGACTTTTTGTAAACGTGCTTTACCGCTGACACATTTGTGCGCATTACTGCGGGACAAGGCTTAAAAAGCGTATCCGAACGTATAACCCTCCCAACGCTTCGCTACGGGAAAAATGGGGATGAGTACGGTGCAGGCGTGCGATATCATTGACCAAAGCCAGACCAATGCCCGCCCCGGCCACATTTCCTACGTTATCGAGCCGGTGGAACGGCTGTAGCGCCAGATGGATGTGTTCATCATCAATACCGGGGCCGCTATCTTCGACAACCAGCGTCACGGCATCGCCATCCCGTTCAAGCCGCGCGGTGACGATGCCTTGCTCAGGCGTGTATTTCAGCGCATTATCCAGCAAGTTTCCGCATAGCTCGCTAAGCAGTACCTCATCCCCCTCGATCCACATCGCTTCCTGTTCGCCTTCGTAGCCCAGGTCGATATGTTTACTGCGCGCCTGCGCCAGACGGGTAAAACAGCCGCTCTGTACGATATCGTACAGATTCACCGGGGAAAAACGCCGCTCGCCCTGCTCTTTATGCTTTACCGCAGAAAGTTGCAACAATCTTTCCGTGAGCTGAATGGTGCTATCCAGCGTTACGCTCATCGCCTGCAGACTTTCGTACCAGTGATGAGGGTGCTGGCTGGCTAACGCCACCGCCGCCTGCGTTTTTAACACCGCCAGCGGCGTTTTTAACTGGTGAGAAGCATCGGCGCTAAAGCGTTCCTGCCGGGAGAGGATGCCGCGGAGCCTGTCAATGTAGCGATTAAACGCCACGATTAACAAGCGTGTTTCCGACCACGGCAGCAGTTCCGGCAGCGGCGTTAACAGACCCGGTTCGCGGCGTACCATTAATGACGAAAGTTGACGCATAGGACGTAGGATCCGGCGTAATAACCAGCCAACCAGCACCAGGGTCAGCAACACCAGCAGACCCTGTGAGATCCAGGAAGAGAACAGCAGTTGGCCCGCCAGATAACGACGGGACTGCAGCGTCTCTGCGACATAAATCTCCGCCATGCCGATAATGCCGCCTTCGTTGACCGGCTGTAGCAAACGCGCCACGCGGATCGCCTCGCCGCGATACTCGGTATGATAGAACCACGCCAGCGCCGGATAAAGCCGGGTACGGGGCGTAGCGGGCGGCATGGCAGGCAGATCGTCATAACCGGAAATGACCTTTCCGGAAGGGTCGACGACTTTGTAATAGAGTCGATCATTCATATTAAGCTCGAAGCTATCCAGCACCACCCAGGGCACGTTAACTTCCAGATGGTTATTGCGCACCACCAGCCGTTCCGATACCGTTCGCGCCGAGGAGAGCAACGTACGATCATAAGCCTGAGTGGCGGCCTGTAGCGCATTGACATAACTGTTAAACGCCGACAGCCCCCATAGCAGAATCAGCGGCAACCCCAAGAACAGTAAGAGTTGCAGGTACAACGATTGCGGCTTAACCCACTTCATCGCCGCGCTCCAGCACATAACCCAGGCCGCGCAGCGTCGTAATTCGTACATCGCTTCCCTGGAGTTTTTTACGCAGTCGATGAATATAAAGTTCGATGCTTTCAGGGCTTACCTCATCGTTCAGGCTGAACACCTGTTCAAAAAGCTGCTGACGCGAGACCGGCCGCGTTCGTCGGTACATCAATACGGTTAAGAGCGCCTGCTCACGCGGCGTCAGCGCTAACGGCTGTCCCTGTAACAGAAAATACCCTTCATCATGAAAGATCAATTCCCCCAGTTGCTGAACTTCATGAACCTGCCCAGCGCTGCGTCGCAGCAAGGCCCGTAAACGGGCATCCAGCTCTTCCAGTTCAAAGGGTTTCGGCAGATAGTCATCCGCGCCGACGTTGAGACCTTTTACGCGATCCGCCACCGCGCTTCGCGCCGTGAGCAACAAAACGGGCAAGGTCTGACCGCGTTTACGCAGCCGTTGCACCACCTCCAGTCCATCCATTCCCGGCATATTGATATCCAGCACCGCCAGCGCGTACATTTCACTGTGCAGAAGATGGTCAGCCGCCAGGCCGTCAAATACGCAGTCCACGGCAAAGCCGTTTTGCACCAGCGCTTTCTCCAGCCAGTGAGCCAGCTCACGGTTATCTTCCGCCAATAAGAGACGCATATCACATCCTGTAAAGTTTCTGCCGCATTGAAAGGGAATTGAAAGGTTATTGTTTTAACAATCACGCAACCGAACTGCTACATGTCGGCTCACATAATCACAAAAATCTTCTTCCGAACCTGAAAAATCCGGACGTCCGGCGTGAGGATAAAAAATGAAAAAACAATTACTTCGTACCCTTACTGCAAGCATTTTATTAATGAGTACCTCTGTTCTGGCACAGGAGGCGCCGTCGCGAACGGAATGTATCGCGCCAGCCAAACCTGGCGGCGGTTTCGACCTCACCTGTAAGCTGATTCAGGTGAGTTTGCTGGAGACTGGCGCTATCGAGAAACCCATGCGGGTAACGTATATGCCCGGCGGCGTCGGCGCTGTGGCTTATAACGCGATAGTCGCCCAACGCCCTGGCGAACCCGGGACAGTGGTCGCCTTTTCCGGCGGTTCGCTGCTCAACCTGTCGCAGGGGAAATTTGGTCGCTACGGCGTGGATGATGTGCGCTGGCTGGCAAGCGTGGGCACTGATTACGGCATGATCGCCGTGCGTGCGGATTCCCCGTGGAAGACGCTGAAAGATCTGATGACGGCGATGGAAAAAGATCCCAACAGCGTGGTCATTGGCGCTGGCGCCTCTATTGGCAGCCAGGACTGGATGAAGTCGGCATTGCTGGCGCAAAAGGCGAACGTCGACCCGCACAAGATGCGCTACGTTGCCTTTGAAGGCGGCGGCGAGCCGGTGACGGCATTAATGGGCAACCATGTTCAGGTTGTCTCCGGCGATCTCAGTGAAATGGTGCCTTATCTGGGCGGCGACAAAATCCGCGTGCTTGCCGTCTTTTCAGAAAATCGTCTGCCGGGCCAGCTTGCCAATATCCCTACCGCTAAAGAACAGGGCTACGACCTGGTGTGGCCGATTATTCGCGGCTTCTACGTCGGGCCCAAAGTCAGCGAGGCCGATTACCAGTGGTGGGTGGATACCTTCAAGAAGCTTCAGCAAACCGACGAGTTTAAAAAGCAGCGCGATCTGCGCGGCCTGTTTGAGTTCGACATGACCGGCCAGCAGCTCGATGACTACGTGAAAAAACAGGTTACTGATTACCGTGAACAGGCGAAAGCCTTCGGACTCGCGAAATAATCGCGGAGGCAATGATGAGCGATCGTATCTTTGCGGGTATCTGGCTGTTGCTCTGTATCGCCGGGCTATTCATCGCCTGGCAGATCCAAAGCGAATACAGCTATGAACCCGTCGGCCCCCGCCCTTTTCCGCTGGGGATTATCGGCCTGATGGCGCTCTGTGCGCTGGCGCTGTTATTGCGCCATCCCGACACGGTGAGCTGGCCGCGCCGCCATGTTCTGCAAAAGCTAATTACCATGATCATCATCCTGCTGATGTATGCCTGGGGATTCGAATGGCTGGGTTTTCCCATCGCCACCGCGCTTCTCACCATGGTTATCGGGATGCTGTTCGGCGCCACGATTCCGGCGGCGGGTATCTCCGGCGCGGTATTAGGTATTCTGCTGTGGTATGCCTTTGACCGGCTGCTTGATGTCACCTTACCTCTCGGCGCCTGGCTGAGTTAACGGAGCAACGATGGATACCTGGATATATCTTTCTCAGGGTTTTGCGGTGGCGATGACGCCGGAAAACCTGGTTATCGCGTTGATTGGCTGCTTCGTGGGCACGATCGTCGGTCTGCTGCCGGGCCTGGGACCGATCAACGGCGTGGCAATCTTACTGCCGCTGGCCTTTGCGTTGCATCTGCCTGCGGAGTCGGCGCTAATTCTGCTGGCGACGGTGTACATTGGCTGTGAGTATGGCGGCAGGATCTCCTCCATATTGCTCAACGTCCCCGGCGATGCGGCGGCGATCATGACGGCGCTGGACGGTTACCCAATGGCGCAGCAAGGGAAAGGCGGCGTAGCGCTGTCGATTTCCGCAGTCAGCTCATTTTTCGGTTCATTAATCGCTATCGGCGGCATCATTCTGTTCGCCCCTTTACTGGCGCAATGGTCGCTGGCCTTCGGTCCGGCGGAATATTTCGCCTTAATGGTTTTTGCCATCGCCTGTCTTGGCAGCATGATGGCGCAAAATCCGCTTAAATCATTTCTGGCAGCGCTGATCGGTCTTGGCCTTGCGACCGTCGGCGTGGACGCCAACACCGGGGTTTATCGCTTTACCTTTGACAGCGTTCATCTTTCCGACGGCGTACAGTTTATCGTCGTGGTGATCGGCCTGTTCTCGGTATCAGAAATACTTTTAATGCTGGAACATACCAGCAGCGGGCAAACAATGGTCCGCAAAACGGGTCGAATGTTATTCAACCTGAAAGAAGGCGCGCAGTGTATCGGCACTACCCTGCGTTCTTCGGTAATCGGCTTTTTTGTCGGCGTATTGCCCGGCGCCGGGGCGACCATCGCCAGCGCCATTACCTATATGACCGAGAAAAAACTCAGCGGCAACAGCGATAGCTTCGGCAAAGGGGATATTCGCGGCGTCGCGGCTCCGGAGGCGGCAAACAACGCCTCTGCCTGCGGCTCCTTCATCCCGATGCTGACGCTGGGCGTTCCCGGTTCCGGCACTACGGCAGTGATGATGGGGGCGCTGACGCTGTACAACATCACGCCAGGCCCGGCGATGTTCACCGAACAGCCGGATATCGTCTGGGGACTCATCGCTGCGCTGCTGATTGCGAACGTGATGCTGCTGATCATGAATATCCCGTTGATCGGTCTGTTCACCCGTATGCTCACCATTCCGCTGTGGTTCCTGGTACCCGCCATCGCTGCCGTATCGGCGGTAGGGGTGTATGCGGTACACAGCACCACCTTCGATCTGGTGCTGATGGTCGCACTTGGCGTGTTAGGGTACATTTTACGTAAAATGCACTTCCCCATGTCACCGCTGATCCTGGGATTCGTACTGGGGGAAATGCTGGAGCAGAACCTGCGTCGCGCACTCTCCATCAGTAACGGCAATATGGCGATTTTGTGGCAAAGCGGCGTTGCCAAAGCCCTGCTGCTCATGGCGATCATGGTCATTGTCGTACCGCCAGTGTTACGTCTGATCCGTAAACACAGCCGTAAACCGCAGGTTGACGCCGGTTAATTGACTGCTGAAATACGTTGTACTTGTCCGGCCTACGCGCTCATGTGCCAGGCCGGGCAACCCCGCCAGCATCACTCTCCCCATAACTCGCTCATTTTACACCCCTTCTTGCCGTTGTCAGGCTCGTGGCGCCGTTAACCTCACCTTTCGCATTGTTAAATATTTGTTGTTTTTGATCACAATAATTAAACAAAAACGGTTATTTCATACGCGTTCCTGGAAAATGTCGATATTTTTAATTTATGGCTACGAAATGAGCATCGCCATGTCTCCCTGACCATCTACCGAGAGGAATGATTCTGATGAATGCACTGACTGCCGTAAAAGCGAACACAGATGATTTAGCCCAACGCCATATTGGTTTCACTCTTGCCCCTTCGGCGCAGTCGCCGCGTCTGCTGGCGTTAACGTTTACGGCGGATACCACAAGACAATTTCTCCATCAGGTCGCGCAGTGGCCGGTGCAGGCGCTGGAATACAAATCTTTCTTACGTTTCAAAATCGGCAAGATCCTCGACGATCTGTGCGGCAATCAGCTACAACCGCTGTTGATCAAAACGCTACTCAATCGTGCACAAGGCGCGCTGTTGATCAGCGCCGAAGGGATCGATGATGTCGCACAGGCAGAAGAGATGGTCAAACTGGCGACGGCGGTGGCGCATCTTATTGGTCGCTCCAACTACGATGCGATGAGCGGCCAGTATTACGCGCGTTTCGTGGTCAAAAACGTCGACAACTCCGACAGTTATCTGCGCCAGCCCCACCGCGTAATGGAACTGCACAATGACGGTACCTATGTTGAGGAGGTGACCGACTACGTATTGATGATGAAAATCGACGAACAAAATATGGAAGGCGGTAACTCGCTGCTGCTGCACCTTGATGACTGGGAACATCTGGAGTCGTTTTTTACCCATCCGCTGGCGCGTCGCGTCATGCGCTGGGCGGCGCCGCCAAGCAAGAATGTTAGCCATGACGTCTGGCACCCGGTGTTTGATGTCGACCAACAAGGCCGCCCGGTCATGCGTTATATCGACCAGTTCGTCCAGCCAAAAGACTTTGAAGAAGGCGTCTGGCTCAGCGAGCTTTCAGACGCGCTGGAAACCAGTCAAAACATCCTCTCCGTACCGGTACCGGTCGGCAAATTCCTGTTGATTAACAATCTGTTCTGGCTACATGGACGCGATCGTTTTACGCCGCATCCTGACTTGCGTCGCGAACTGATGCGCCAGCGCGGTTACTTCGCCTACGCCGCCAGCCATTATCAAACTCACCAATAAGCGCCACGGCGAAGGAATTACGCGGATGTATGATTTTGTGATTATCGGCGGCGGCATTATCGGCATGTCGACCGCCATGCAACTTATTGATGTCTACCCGGATGCGCGCATCGCGTTGCTGGAAAAAGAGTCCGCGCCAGCCTGCCACCAGACCGGGCATAACAGCGGCGTGATCCATGCCGGGGTGTACTACACGCCCGGCAGCCTCAAAGCGCAGTTTTGTCTGGCAGGCAATCAGGCGACCAAAACCTTTTGCGATCAAAACAACATCCGCTACGACACCTGCGGCAAAATGTTGGTCGCCACCTCGGAGCTGGAAATGGCGCGGATGCGCGCGCTATGGGAGCGGACGGCGGCCAACGGCTTAGAGCGCGAGTGGTTAAGCGCGGCGGAGCTGCGTGAACGCGAACCCAATATCATTGGCCTGGGCGGGATTTTTGTCCCTTCCAGCGGGATTGTCAGCTATCGCGATGTCGCGACGGCCATGGCGAACCGCTTTCAGGCCAAAGGCGGCGAGATCATCTACCATGCCGAGGTCAGCGCGCTAACAGAACATGCCGCTGGCATTGTTATTCGCACCTCGCAAGGTCGGGAAATAGAAACCGCTACGCTTATCGGCTGTGCAGGGCTGATGGCGGATCGGCTGGTCAAAATGCTGGGCGTGGAGCCCGGTTTTATTATCTGCCCTTTCCGCGGCGAGTACTTTCGTCTGGCCCCGCGACACAACCGGATCGTTAACCATTTGATCTACCCGATCCCCGATCCGGCAATGCCGTTTCTCGGCGTCCATCTTACCCGCATGATCGATGGCAGCGTCACGGTCGGGCCGAATGCGGTGCTGGCGCTTAAACGCGAAGGCTACCGTAAGCGCGACGTTTCCTTCACCGACACCCTGGAGATTTTCCGCTCCGCCGGCATTCGCCGCGTACTGCAAAATCATCTGCTTTCCGGACTGGGCGAGATGAAAAACTCGCTGTGCAAAAGCGGCTATTTGCGGCGAGTACAAAAGTATTGCCCCAGCCTGACCGTCAACGATCTCCAGCCCTGGCCGGCAGGCGTGCGGGCGCAGGCGGTTTCGCCGGACGGCAAACTGATTGATGATTTTCTGTTTGTCACGACGCCGCGTTCCATTCACACCTGTAACGCCCCCTCCCCGGCGGCGACATCAGCGATACCTATCGGCGCTCATATCGTCAGCAAAGTTCAGGCGCTACGCGAAAGCCAGAGCAACCCCGGACGTACGCTGCGTGCGGCACGCAGCGTGGACGCATTACACGCCGCATTTACCCGTTAACCCTTCAGACAGGAAGCAATTATGCAACTTAACGACTCTACCCTGTTCCGCCAGCAGGCCTTTATCGATGGCGACTGGCGCGACGCGCGCGGCGGCGATGTCATCCCCGTGAGCAACCCCGCCAACGGGAAACCGCTCGGCAATGTGCCCAAAATGGGGGCGGAAGAGACGCGCGACGCCATCGACGCCGCCAATCGCGCCCTGCCCGCCTGGCGCGCGCTCACCGCCAAAGAGCGAGCCAATATCCTGCGTCGCTGGTTCAATCTGATGATGGAACATCAGGACGATTTGGCGCGTCTGATGACGCTGGAACAGGGCAAACCGCTGGCGGAAGCGAAAGGCGAAATTAGCTACGCCGCCTCGTTTATTGAATGGTTCGCCGAAGAGGGGAAGCGTATCTATGGCGACACGATTCCAGGTCATCAGGCCGATAAACGGCTGCTGGTGATTAAACAGCCCATCGGCGTCACCGCTGCGATTACCCCGTGGAACTTTCCCTCGGCAATGATCACCCGTAAAGCCGGCCCCGCGCTGGCCGCAGGCTGCACAATGGTACTCAAACCCGCCAGCCAGACGCCGTTTTCCGCGCTGGCGCTGGCGGAACTGGCCCAGCGCGCCGGAATTCCCGCAGGCGTATTTAACGTCGTTACCGGTTCGGCAGGCGATATCGGCGGCGAGCTGACCAGCAACCCGCTGGTACGCAAACTGTCGTTTACCGGCTCGACGGAGATTGGCCGCCAGCTAATGGAACAATGCGCCAAAGACATTAAAAAAGTATCGCTGGAGTTGGGCGGCAATGCGCCGTTTATCGTCTTTGACGATGCCGATCTGGATAAAGCCGTCGAGGGCGCGCTGGCTTCGAAGTTTCGCAACGCCGGGCAGACCTGTGTCTGCGCCAATAGATTGTATGTTCAGGACGGCGTTTACGATCGTTTTGCGGAAAAACTCAACCAGGCGGTAAATAAGCTCTCGGTCGGCGACGGCCTGCAAGCCGACGTCGCTATCGGGCCGCTGATTGATGAAAAAGCCGTGGCGAAAGTCCAGGAGCATATCGCCGACGCGCTGGAAAAAGGCGCCCGCGTCATTACGGGCGGTGAAGCGCACAAATTGGGCGGCAACTTCTTTCAACCGACCATTCTGGCGGATGTTCCTGATAACGCGAAAGTCGCCAAAGAAGAGACATTCGGGCCGCTCGCGCCTCTGTTCCGCTTCAGCGACGAGGCGGATGTCATCAGACAGGCTAACGATACCGAGTTCGGCCTGGCAGCCTATTTTTATGCACGCGATTTAAGCCGCGTTTTCCGCGTCGGCGAAGCGCTGGAATACGGCATCGTCGGTATTAATACCGGCATTATCTCCAACGAAGTCGCGCCTTTCGGCGGTATTAAGGCCTCCGGATTAGGCCGTGAAGGTTCCAAATACGGCATCGAAGATTATTTAGAAATCAAATATATGTGCATCGGCCTTTAACAGGAGAGTCGCTAATGAATACCAATAACGCTTTAATGCAGCGCCGTCATAACGCCGTTCCTCGCGGCGTGGGCCAGATTCACCCAATTTTCGCCGAGCGGGCGGAAAATTGTCGGGTCTGGGATGTCGAAGGCCGTGAGTATCTCGATTTCGCGGGCGGCATTGCCGTCCTGAACACCGGTCATTTACATCCGGGCATTGTTTCAGCGGTCGAAGCGCAGTTGAAGAAATTGTCCCATACCTGTTTTCAGGTGCTGGCCTATGAACCGTATCTGGCGTTGTGCGAACGCATGAACCAGAAGGTACCGGGCGATTTCGCCAAAAAAACGTTGCTGGTCACGACCGGTTCAGAAGCGGTTGAAAACGCCGTGAAAATCGCCCGCGCGGCAACAAAACGCAGCGGCGCTATCGCGTTTAGCGGCGCTTACCACGGTCGTACCCACTACACGCTCTCTCTGACCGGGAAAGTACACCCGTACTCTGCTGGTATGGGATTGATGCCAGGCCATGTCTACCGCGCGCTTTATCCTTGCCCGCTACACAACATCAGCGACGACGACGCGATCGCCAGCATTGAACGCATCTTTAAAAATGATGCCGCGCCGGAAGATATCGCCGCCATTATTATTGAGCCGGTACAGGGCGAAGGCGGATTTTACGCCGCCTCTCCCGCGTTTATGCAGCGACTGCGCGCGCTATGCGACCAACACGGCATTATGTTGATTGCCGACGAAGTGCAAAGCGGCGCGGGCCGGACCGGTACGCTGTTCGCCATGGAACAGATGGGCGTTGCGGCAGATATTACCACGTTTGCGAAATCGATCGCCGGCGGCTTTCCGCTGGCAGGCGTTACCGGCCGGGCAGACGTGATGGACGCTATCGCGCCGGGCGGGCTGGGCGGCACCTATGCCGGAAACCCGATTGCCTGCGCCGCCGCGCTGGCGGTACTGGACATTTTCGAGCAGGAAAATCTACTGCAAAAGGCAAATACGCTTGGCAAAACGCTGCGCGATGGCCTGATGGAGATAGCGGAAACGCACCGTGAGATTGGCGACGTGCGCGGACTGGGCGCCATGATCGCCATTGAGTTGTTCGAAAATGGCGACCCCGGCAAACCGAACGCGGCTCTGACCGCCGACATTGTGGCCCGCGCCCGCAAGAAAGGGTTAATTCTGCTCTCCTGCGGTCCTTACTACAACATCTTGCGCATCCTCGTTCCACTCACTATTGAGGCCTCGCAGATTCGGCAAGGCCTGGAGATTATCGCCCAGTGCTTTGATGAGGCGAAACAAGCGTAATGTCCAATAAGCAGCGTCGGATGGCGACGTAACTGTCTTATCCGGCCTACAAAAACCGTTTCGATTGTAGGCCGAATTAAGCCAGGCGCCATCCGGTAAACGAGCGCAATAACAATAAAGAGGTTTTAGGATGGGGCAATTGTCAGAATCACATGCATTAGGGGGCGGGCTGAAATCACGCCACGTCACCATGTTATCGATCGCCGGCGTCATCGGCGCCAGCCTGTTTGTCGGTTCCAGCGTGGCGATTGCGGAGGCCGGCCCTGCGGTACTGCTGGCCTATCTGTTCGCAGGACTTTTAGTCGTCATGATTATGCGAATGCTGGCTGAAATGGCCGTCGCCACACCGGATACCGGATCTTTTTCCACCTATGCGGATAAAGCGATCGGCCCCTGGGCCGGGTATACCATCGGCTGGTTATACTGGTGGTTTTGGGTGCTGGTTATTCCGCTGGAGGCCAATATTGCCGCCATTATTCTGAATTCATGGATACCGGGTATTCCGGTATGGCTATTTTCATTAGTGATTACGCTTGCCTTAACCGGAAGCAATTTATTGAGCGTCAAAAATTACGGCGAGTTCGAATTCTGGCTGGCGCTATGTAAAGTAATTGCCATTCTGGCGTTTATCGCGCTGGGCGCGACGGCGATTAGCGGTTTTTATCCGTATGCCGAGGTAAGCGGTATCTCCCGGCTCTGGGATCACGGCGGTTTTATGCCTAACGGCTTCGGCGCGGTGTTAAGCGCCATGTTGATCACCATGTTCTCTTTTATGGGCGCGGAAATCGTTACTATTGCTGCCGCGGAATCCGATACGCCGGATAAACATATCGTACGCGCCACCAATTCTGTTATCTGGCGAATTTCCATCTTTTACCTGTGTTCCATTTTTGTGGTGGTGGCGCTGATCCCGTGGAATATGCCGGGTCTGAAAAGCGTAGGTTCGTACCGTTCGGTACTGGAGCTGCTTCATATTCCGCACGCAAAATTCATTATGGACTGCGTGATTTTGTTGTCGGTGACCAGTTGTCTGAACTCCGCATTATATACCGCCTCCCGGATGCTCTATTCCCTTAGCCGCCGCGGCGATGCTCCTGCGATAATGGGAAAAACTAACCGTAGCAAAACGCCCTGGGTAGCGGTTCTCCTCTCTACCGGCGCGGCCTTTTTAACCGTTATCGTCAATTATTACGCCCCGGCAAAAGTGTTTAAATTTCTTATCGACAGTTCTGGCGCCATCGCGCTGCTGGTCTATCTGGTGATTGCGATTTCGCAATTGCGGATGCGTAAAATTCTGCTGGCGCAGGGCGGAGAAATTAAGTTGAAAATGTGGCTTTATCCGTGGCTCACCTGGCTGGTTATCGGCTTTATCTGCTTTGTCCTGGTGGTGATGCTATTTCGACCGGCACAGCAACTAGAAGTCATTTCAACGGGGCTGTTAGGGCTGGGCATAATAGGTACTGTCCCCATTATGTCTCGCTGGAAAAAACTGATAAGGTGGCAAAAAGCCCCCCTGCAAAACCTACGTTAGTTATTCCCGGCGTCAGCCGGGAAGCTTCTCAGGAGTAAAAGATGACCGCCCTTTCCCAACCGACGGCCATAGATGGCTATCGCTGGCTTAAAAATGACATTATTCGCGGCACTTATCAGCCGGATGAGAAACTGCGGATGAGTTTATTAACCGCCCGCTATGCGCTTGGCGTAGGGCCGCTGCGCGAGGCGCTGTCACAACTGGTGGCGGAACGGCTGGTCACCGTGGTGAATCAAAAAGGCTATCGCGTGGCGTCCATGTCAGAGGCGGAACTCCTCGATATTTTTGACGCGCGCGCCAATATGGAAGCGATGCTGGTACGCCTGGCGATTGAACGCGGCGATGATGCGTGGGAGGCGGAGATCCTGGCGCGAGCGCATATGCTCAGCAAACTGGAAGCCAGCGATGCCAGTGAACATATGCTCGATGAATGGGATCAGCGCCACCAGGCGTTCCATTCCGCCATTGTCGCCGGGTGCGGCTCCCACTATCTGGTACAGATGCGCGAACGCTTATTTGACCTGGCGGCCCGCTACCGCTTTATTTGGTTACGTGAAACCGTTCTGTCCGTCGAGATGCTGGAAGATAAACATATCCAGCATCACACGCTAACCGAAGCGATACTGGCGCGCGAGGCGGCACGCGCCAGCGAATTAATGCGTCAGCATTTGCTGACGCCGATTCCCATTATTCGCCAGGCGATGGCAGGGAAAATGTAGCCTGGCGCGACCTGATAGCCATTATTCTTCAGGAATACGCAACACTTGTCCCGGATATATTTTTTCCGGGCTTTTCAGCATCGGTTTATTTGCCTCGAAAATTTTATTATACAGATTGGCGTTACCATACACTTGCTTTGAAATAGCGCTCAGGGTGTCGCCCGATTTTACGGTATAAAACTGACTTTCAGCCGCTGGCGTCGTGGTTTTAACCTGATCGTCAACGCTGCTAATCCCGGCGATATTCCCCACGGCAACCAGAATTTTTTCTTTTGCCTCCTGACTCAGCCCATCCCCCGTCACTGTCGCTTTTCCATCCGCAATTTGCACATTCACTTTGTCAGCGTCGGGTATTCCCGTTTTATTTAAATGTTCCTGGACTTTTTTCGCCTGATCGTCCTTATCATGGTTAGCGGTTACCGCGTCCCAGAGTTTTTCACCTGCATCTTTTACAAAATTGAAAAGTCCCATATTCACCTCGCTTGTCAAAAATACACACAAAGAAAAGTGTAGCAGAGGGAATGAGGTTATCCTGATAAGCGGCGCTTATGCGCCGCCGGTGGCCGGTAATTAATGACGCATCTGAACCCAAAATGCGTGGATAAGCCCCGGAATATATCCGAGTAATGTCAGCAGGATATTAAGGATAAATGCCCAACCGAACCCTTTTCCTAAAAGTACGCCGAGCGGAGGCAAAATAATCGTAAATACAATTCTCCAGAAACCCATATACACTCCATACAAGCAAAATTAGTCATTGTTTAAAAAGAGATTTTATCTCTAAGCATAGTCAGTTTACCTGAGCCTGCCAGTCGCGCGCCGCGCTTTTACCCTCCTTTACGCTTTTTACGCTGGCATCAGGTTGATATTTATTTTAGAATTAACTAAATTTAGAAAATACTTAAATAACTATGACAGAGCTTGAACAACTTCAGGCCAGCGCAGAACAGGCGGCGGCCCTGCTCAAAGCGATGAGCCACCCAAAAAGATTACTGATTTTATGTATGCTTTGCGGTTCGCCAAAAACCAGCGCAGGCGAACTGGCGCGCATTACCGGGCTAAGCCCCTCCGCGACGTCGCAGCATCTGGCGCGGATGCGGGAAGAAGGGCTGATTGATAGTCAACGCGATGCCCAGCGCATTCACTATTTCATTAAAAATGAGGCGGTTAATACGCTTATCGCCACGTTAAAGAATCTCTATTGTCCATAAGGAGGCACGATGTCCATTGGGATAGTTTCCCCCCGTGAGGCGCAAGCGCTGATAGCGCAAGGCGCGAAACTGATTGATGTGCGCGACGCCGATGAATATCTGCGCGAGCATATTCCACATGCGCAACTGGCGCCGCTCTCCCGGCTTGAACAGGGCGATTTGCCCGCCAACCTGCGAGCGGAACAGATTATTTTTCACTGTCAGTCAGGTAAACGAACCAGCAGCAATGCAGCAAAACTACAGGCCATTGCCGCCCCTGCTCAGGTCAGTCTACTGGAAGGCGGTATCGACGGATGGAAAGCGGCAGGATTGCCCGTCACAGAAGACAAATCGCAACCGTTGCCGCTGATGCGTCAGGTGCAAATCGCCGCCGGCGGGTTGGCGTTGCTTGGGGTTATTATGGGCTATACGGTCCACGGCGGCTTTTTCCTCATTAGCGGTTTTGTCGGGGCCGGGTTAATGCTGGCAGGCATGACCGGCTTCTGCGGAATGGCGCGACTACTGGAAAAAATGCCCTGGAATACCCGTACTCATTAAGCGGTACCTTCACCGCGCATCGGTAAGTGTGTAGTAGACTGAAGGCGGGTTTATACCATTGTTCAACAGGAGGGCGTGATGTTCACCCCAGGCGATATCGTACAGCCCCGAATGGGGGGGCCGAAACTGAAAGTGATTGAAGTCAACGAGGATCATATTGTCGCGGTACAGGTCGGTAATGAGCCGGGCGAAAAATTGATCCTCAAAGCGGCAGATGTCACCCCCTATTGCGAAGAGGGCGATTTTGGCGTGTGCTGATTTATCAGAATGAGCATGGCGCAACGTTCCCGGAGTCCCGATTAATAGAGACAGGAAACGAAGCGCCATCTGTTAAAAGCTATCCGTGATTAGATTAAGAAATCATCCAGAGATTTCCCCGCCGCCAGCGCCTGGGCAATCGGTTTAGGCGTACGACCTTGTCCGGTCCAGGTTTTTTCTTCGCCATTGAAATCAGTAAAACGATATTTTGCCGGACGCGGCTGGCGCTTTTTAGCAGAACGCGGCATTGCTGAATCCATGGCAAATAACTCTTCCGGGTTAATACCGTCTGCTTTCATCAGCTCCAGAAAGGCATTAATTTTCTCCTGCTTCTCGGCAAGCTGGCGTTGCTGCAATTCTTCTTCTTCGCGTCTTTCTTTAGTGACAACCCTGAATTTTTCGAGCATTTCTTCAAGAACGTCAATGGAGAATTCGCGAGCCATAGCGCGCAGCGTGCGGATATTATTTAAGTTCTGTAACATCAAATTCATATCAATAAAAACCTTTTAACGCAGAAAACAAAAAACTATTACAGGCGGTATTGTATGCGATTGTTGATTATATTTCCAGATCCTAAAGTTCATACAGATATACACAGCATAACTCGATTAATTATATTAATCTGTTAACCAGAAGGTTATATTCATTACCCCCTGCGTGTTTCAGGTTATTCTGCCTACGGTATATCTGTAGGTTTCCCGTTTGGCTGTTTATAGCGTATTGCGTATCTCAGTAACCGCGGTGACCCTCACGGTGGCTGACCTTATACAGAAGTGAATATTTCAGCACAATAATAGATTAATCATTCAAAAATTATCATCAGAGCTTTATGCTAAAAATCATCCTGTAATAGCTATAATTATGCTGAGAAAAGCAGAGCGCGTGCCGTTAGCCGAGAATACATCGCATCTGACAACATTTGGAATGTGGCTGAAAATCGCCAGAAAAACAATGCATTATAATGCATTGATTTAAAAGTAATTAATGACTAACAACAACGAAAATCTCGCTGCGAGCAAAAAACACACAATCACAGAGTATTTTATCGACAAAAAGCCTATAAATAAAAATATTACACTAGTTGATAGTTATTATGTAGGGATATACTCTATGTAAAGACAAAAGTGCTTTATGATTTCACTACCAACTATCACCTCATTCTGATCGATACGCTACAAGGAGCATTAACATGTTCTCTCCACAGTCACGCTTGCGTCATGCCGTAGCAGACACGTTTGCGATGGTTGTTTACTGTTCTGTTGTGAACATGTTGATCGAGATATTCCTCTCCGGAATGAGCTTTGAGCAGTCGCTTTCTTCCAGGCTGGTGGCGATACCTGTCAACATTTTGATTGCATGGCCATACGGCGTTTACCGCGATCTGATTATGCGCGTCGCGCGTAAGGCAAGCCCGGCGGGATGGGCCAAAAACCTGGCGGATGTATTGGCTTATGTCACCTTTCAGTCACCCGTTTATATTATCATCTTGCTGACCGTCGGCGCCGGCTGGCATCAGATAGTGGCCGCCGTGAGTTCAAACATTGTTGTTTCAATGTTAATGGGCGCGGTTTATGGCTACTTCCTGGATTATTGTCGCCGCCTGTTTAAAGTGAGCAGCTATCATCAGGCTAAGGCATAAGTTAACGTCGCGACTGGCATTGCCAGTCGCGCTTTTAGTCGCTTTTTTCGTCGCCAAAAAGCCCGTTCAGATAACGTTCTAACGCTATTCGGGAGCTAAAGCCGTGGGGAATACCGTAATGTTCGTGGGTCTCGCCGCCTAAATAGAGCGGAAAATTTTGGTAATGATCGCAGGTTTTAATATCCGAAGCCGGGTCAGCCAGTGATGAGCTACGGTCTTTTAATCTGGGATGAATGATCAGCGCGGTACGCCCCATACGCGCCTCGCGGTTAACATAAACATAATTCTCGCCGCGTCGATAACCATACGTCTTATTCGTCACCACATCGACGGTAAACCCTGCCTTTTCCAGTACCCGCGCCACCTCGTCAGGTCGTAAATACATATTTTATCCTCATTCTCTTGTACTGCGGGCTTACCTTACCCGATAGCGCGTTATCAACGCTTTCAGAAAAGTCCAGAAACGCATGATATCGCCGTAACAAGCCTCAGCAGGTAAAAATATGAACTACACTGAAAGCTACATCGAAATCAATGGAGGATCATATGCTTAACAAACCGAACCGAAACGACGTCGATGATGGTGTTCAGGATATTCAGAATGATGTCAATCGATTAGCCGACAGTCTGGAAGATGTCCTTAAATCCTGGGGAAGCGATGCGAAAGACGAAGCCGAGGCTGCGCGACGTAAAGCACAGGCGTTGCTGAAAGAGACCCGGGCGCGGATGCAGGGTCGTACTCGCGTAAAACAAGCCGCCTGTGATGCGATGGGGTGCGCGGATACGTTTGTGCGTGAAAAACCCTGGTGTAGCGTAGGAACCGCCGCAGCGGTAGGGATTTTTATCGGGGCGCTGCTTAGCCTGCGTCGCTAACGACGTGCGCTGCCGGATGGCGACATACTTTATTGGGCCTGCATCATTGCCGCAGGCCCAGGTCGCGCCATTCGGCGAAACGGTTACTGTATCGCCTGTCGAAGCTGCCACGCGACCTGTTTCGCCATGGCAGCGGAAGTAATATTGGTAAACGACAGTAAAATGCCCCCCTTTCCTGACGAAACCACTCGCCAACGGCTTAGCGCCTGTACCGCCAGTCCGGCCTGATTCGCTTTTGCTACCTGCGCTTTATCATCACCTTCAACCTCAATAACCAATTGAATACCGCCTTTCTGTAATGTCACGACAAATCCCTGTTCTGCCAGCGCCTCTTCAATCCATAACCGTCGCTGAGCATAATGTTGACGCATCTTTTTCAGATGCCGCCAGAAATGGCCATCACGGATAAAATCAGCCAGCGTGTGCTGCCATAACAACGGTACGCTACAGGGCATCAGCGACGCCTGCTGGCGGAAATGCTCAATCTGCTTTATAGGCACCACCAGCCAGGCGGTACGTAATGCCGGAAAGAGCGACTTACTGAACGTTCCGGCGTAAATCACTCGCTGCGGGGCATCCAGACTCTTGAGCGGCGGAAGTGGTTTACCGTGATAACGAAATTCGCTGTCGTAATCATCTTCAATAATCCAGGCCTGCACATTCGCCGCCCATGCCAGAAGTTGCCGTCGGCGAGTTAACGACAGCGCCACCCCCAACGGACTTTGGTGGGCGGGCGTCACCAATGCAAAGCGCCCCTGCGGGCAATCCCGCATCCCCGCCGCGACATTCAGCCCATCGGCATCGACCGGAATCGGCGCCAGCGTAATCCCCTCCTGCGTTATCACCGGGCGAATTAACGGAAAGCCGGGATCTTCCACCCACATGCTGTCTCCCGGCACAGACAATGTACGCAGAATTAGCCGCATAGAATCCGCATATCCGGAGGTAATAAATACCTGTTCCGGCAGACATTCAATGCTACGTGAAACCCGCAGGTAATCGACTATCGCCTGGCGCAAAATCGCCTCGCCGCAGACGTCGCCTAATGCCAGATCGAAGCGCGTCTGCGTGCGCAACCGACGCCCCATCACTCGCGCCCACTTCTCGCGCGGAAAGAGATCCAGCGCCGGTAACCCCATCTGAAAGGGTTTCGGCTCCGGACTTTCTCCGGCAAAAACGGCGGATATCGGCGGCGCCGTCTCAAACCGTAGAGCGTTGCTCACAAACGTGCCTGCCTGGCCACGTCGCTCCAGCCAGCCCTGCGCCACCAGCTCGCCATAGGCATTTTCCACCGTGGCGCGAGAAACGCCCAGTTCCTGCGCCCACGTCCGACTGGAAGGCAAACGCGTTCCGGGCGCGAGTTCTCCTTGCTCAATGGCCGTTTTTAACTGACGAGCGATGTGCTGATAGCGCGGCATATGGTCTGCTTTTTCTGTAAAAATATGGCTCTCTTTTACAGACCATTATAGTGCTACAGTGCTCGTCATCAACACGAGGAGAAACATGATGACGACGTTACGCCAACCCTATTATGAACTGAGCCCGGAGGTCTACAGCGCTCTGGTGCAGGCGAAAAACGCGCTGGAAAAGAGCACGCTTGACCTCACTCTGATGGAGCTGATTTACCTGCGTGTTTCGCAAATAAATGGTTGTGCATTTTGCCTGGAGATGCACAGTAAAGCGCTGCGTAAGGCTGGCGTGAATCAAGCTAAATTAGATGCGCTGGCAGGATGGCGGGTAAGCCACCATTTCAGCGAGCAAGAGTGCGCGGCGTTAGCCTGGGCGGAATCGGTGACGTACATTGCTGAAACCCACGCCGAAGATAATGTTTACCTGCCGCTGCTCGATCATTTCAGCACGCGTGAAATCAGCGATCTGACCTTCGCCATCGGTTTAATGAACTGCTTTAACCGTCTGGCGATCGGTATGCGAATGTGACGCATTGTTGCCGGATGGCGCTGATGTCAGCCAACTCTGTTATGCGTGAACCTGCAGGCCGGATCGGGCGTTCACGCCGCCATCCGGCGAAAATTAGCCATGCCGCCCCTACCCCGCTGCGTTCATCAGCGGCGTTAGAATCAATCGAAAATTCCCATATCTTGTATGGTTGAATCTTAATTCAACTACATCTAGTATTTCCTGTATCAACACCCGACAATCCGACGCGTTTCATCGCGCCGTTTTCTCATTTTAAATGGAAATACGAATCATGAGCATTACTATTTACACTCGCAATAACTGTGTTCAGTGCCACGCCACAAAGCGGGCGATGGAAAGCCGTGGATTTGAATTTGAGATGGTGAACGTCGATCTGGTGCCGGATGCAGCGGATACGCTCCGGGCGCAAGGATTTCGTCAATTACCGGTGGTGATGGCGGGCGATTTGAGCTGGTCTGGCTTCCGCCCGGACATGATTAACCGTCTGCACCCGACACCCCACGCGGTAAACGCATGAGCGCGCTCGTCTACTTCTCCAGCAGATCTGAAAATACGCACCGTTTTATACAGCGTCTGGGGCTGCCTGCCACGCGTATTCCGCTCAATGAACGGGAGCGAATTCAGGTAGACGAACCGTACATTCTGGTTGTGCCGTCATACGGCGGCGGCGGGATGGCCGGTGCGGTGCCGCGACAGGTGATCCGCTTTTTAAATGATGAACACAACCGGGCGCGCATTCGCGGCGTCATCGCCTCCGGTAACCGCAATTTCGGCGATGCCTGGGGATGCGCTGGCGATGTGATAGCACAAAAATGCGGCGTCCCCTGGCTGTACCGCTTTGAGCTCATGGGCACACAACGCGACATCGATAACGTCCGAAAAGGAGTAAATGAATTTTGGCAACAACTATCCCGGAGCGCGTAATGCAGGAAACCATGGATTACCACGCCCTGAACGCGATGCTGAATCTTTATGATAAAGCAGGCCATATTCAGTTCGACAAGGACCAGCAGGCGATCGACGCCTTCTTTGCCGCCCACGTCCGCCCGCATTCCGTGACGTTTGCCAGCCAGCATGAACGTCTGGAGACGCTGGTTCGGGAAGGGTATTACGATGACGCCGTCCTCGCGCGTTACGACCGCGCCTTCGTCCTCCGCCTGTTCGAGCACGCCCACGCCAGCGGCTTTCGCTTCCAGACGTTTCTTGGCGCCTGGAAGTTCTATACCAGTTACACGCTGAAAACCTTCGACGGCAAACGTTATCTGGAACACTTTGAAGATCGGGTGACAATGGTGGCGTTGACGCTGGCGCAGGGTGACGAAACGCTGGCCACCCAACTGACCGATGAAATGCTTTCTGGTCGCTTTCAGCCCGCCACCCCGACTTTTTTAAATTGCGGTAAACAGCAGCGTGGGGAACTGGTCTCCTGCTTCCTGCTCCGTATCGAAGACAACATGGAGTCGATCGGGCGGGCGGTGAATTCGGCGCTGCAACTCTCCAAACGCGGCGGCGGCGTCGCGTTTTTACTCTCCAATCTGCGCGAGGCGGGCGCGCCGATCAAACGCATTGAGAATCAGTCTTCCGGCGTGATCCCGGTGATGAAAATGCTGGAAGACGCGTTTTCGTATGCCAACCAACTTGGCGCGCGCCAGGGGGCCGGCGCGGTTTATCTCCATGCGCACCATCCGGATATTCTGCGTTTTCTGGATACCAAACGGGAAAATGCCGACGAAAAAATCCGGATCAAAACGCTCTCTCTCGGCGTAGTGATCCCGGATATCACCTTCCGGCTGGCGAAAGAAAACGCGCAAATGGCGCTCTTTTCGCCCTATGACGTACAACGACGCTACGGCAAACCGTTTGGCGATATCGCCATTAGCGAACGGTACGATGAATTAATTGCCGATCCGCACGTGCGTAAAACCTATATTAACGCCCGTGACTTTTTTCAAACACTGGCGGAGATTCAGTTCGAATCCGGGTATCCCTACATCATGTTTGAAGATACGGTAAACCGCGCGAATCCTATTGCTGGTCGCATTAATATGAGCAACCTGTGCTCGGAAATTTTACAGGTCAATAGCGCCTCCCGTTACGACGATAACCTTGACTATACCCACATCGGGCATGACATCTCCTGCAATCTCGGCTCGCTGAATATCGCTCACGTCATGGATTCACCGGACATTGGCCGTACCGTAGAAACCGCTATTCGCGGCCTGACGGCGGTGTCGGACATGAGCCATATACGCAGCGTGCCCTCAATAGCCGCCGGTAATGCCGCCTCTCATGCCATCGGTCTGGGCCAGATGAATCTGCATGGCTATCTGGCGAGAGAAGGCATTGCCTACGGTTCGCCGGAGGCGTTGGATTTCACCAATCTCTATTTTTACACCATTACCTGGCATGCCGTGCATACTTCAATGCGGCTGGCCCGCGAACGCGGCAAAACCTTCGCCGGATTTGCGCAGTCGCGCTATGCCAGCGGCGACTATTTTACGCAGTATTTACAGGACGACTGGCAACCGAAAACAGCGAAAGTCAGGGCGCTATTTGCCCGCAGCGGCATTATGCTGCCCACACGAGAAATGTGGCTAAAGCTGCGCGACGATGTGATGCGCTATGGCATCTATAACCAAAATTTGCAGGCGGTGCCGCCGACCGGTTCGATTTCTTACATTAATCATGCGACCTCCAGCATTCATCCGATTGTGGCCAAAATTGAGATTCGCAAAGAGGGCAAAACCGGGCGTGTGTATTACCCCGCGCCGTTTATGACCAATGAAAACCTGGACATGTATCAGGATGCTTACGATATCGGTCCGGAAAAAATTATTGATACCTATGCCGAGGCCACGCGCCACGTCGATCAAGGGCTGTCGCTCACCCTGTTTTTCCCCGATACCGCCACGACCCGCGATATCAACAAGGCGCAGATCTATGCCTGGCGAAAAGGTATTAAGTCACTGTATTACATCCGGCTTCGCCAGTTGGCGCTGGAAGGTACTGAAATTGAAGGCTGCGTATCCTGCGCGCTATAAGGAAAGCCATATGAAATTATCTCGTATTAGCGCCATCAACTGGAACAAGATCCAGGACGACAAAGATCTGGAGGTATGGAACCGGCTGACCAGTAACTTCTGGCTGCCGGAAAAAATGCCGTTATCGAATGATATTCCGGCCTGGCAGACGCTGAGCGCCGCCGAACAGCAGCTCACCATTCGCGTGTTTACGGGACTTACGCTGCTCGACACTATCCAGAACATCGCAGGCGCGCCGTCGTTAATGGCAGATGCCATCACGCCGCATGAAGAGGCAGTGCTGTCGAACATCAGCTTTATGGAAGCGGTACACGCCCGCTCTTACAGTTCTATTTTTTCCACGCTGTGCCAGACGAAAGAGGTTGATGCCGCCTACGCCTGGAGCGAAGAAAACCCGCCGCTTCAGCGTAAGGCGCAGATTATTTTGGCTCATTACGTCAGCGATGAACCGCTAAAGAAAAAGATTGCCAGCGTCTTTTTAGAGTCTTTTCTGTTCTATTCCGGCTTCTGGCTGCCGATGTATTTCTCCAGCCGCGGTAAGCTCACGAACACTGCCGACCTGATTCGTTTAATCATTCGCGATGAAGCGGTTCACGGTTATTATATTGGCTATAAGTATCAGATAGCGCTACAAAAACTATCGGCAATCGAGCGTGAAGAGTTAAAGCTTTTCGCGCTGGATTTGTTGATGGAACTGTACGACAACGAAATCTGCTACACAGAAGCGTTATATGCGGAAACCGGCTGGGTTAACGACGTCAAAGCCTTCTTGTGCTACAACGCCAATAAAGCCTTAATGAACCTGGGTTATGAGGCGTTATTTCCGCCGGAGATGGCAGACGTGAATCCCGCAATCCTTGCCGCGCTCTCGCCGAATGCCGACGAAAACCATGATTTCTTTTCCGGCTCAGGTTCATCTTATGTGATGGGGAAAACAGTCGAAACCGAAGACGAAGACTGGAATTTTTAACCTTACGGGCATGGGAAATAACGTTACATTTCCCATGCCTTTATTTCAAGCAATAGGGAGTCAAATCGCGCAAATATTACAACATGTCCTACACTCAATACGAGTGACATTATTCACCTGGATTCCCCCAATTCAGGTGGATTTTTGCTGGTTGTTCCAAAAAATATCTCTTCCTCCCCATTCGCGTTCAGCCCTTATATCATGGGAAATCACAGCCAATAGCACCTCGCAATATTCATGCCAGAAGCAAATTCAGGGTTGTCTCAGATTCTGAGTATGTTAGGGTAGAAAAAGGTAACTATTTCTATCAGGTAACATATCGACATAAGTAAATAACAGGAATCATTCTATTGCATGGCAATTAAATTAGAAGTGAAGAATCTGTATAAAATATTTGGAGAGCATCCGCAGCGTGCCTTCAAATATATTGAAAAGGGACTATCGAAAGAGCAAATACTGGAAAAAACGGGGCTATCGCTTGGCGTTAAAGACGCCAGTCTGGCCATTGAAGAAGGCGAGATATTTGTCATCATGGGATTATCCGGTTCGGGTAAATCCACAATGGTACGCCTTCTCAATCGCCTGATTGAACCCACCCGCGGACAGGTACTGATCGACGGCGTTGATATTGCCAAAATATCAGACGCTGAGCTTCGCGAGGTGCGCAGGAAAAAGATTGCGATGGTCTTCCAGTCATTTGCGCTCATGCCGCATATGACCGTGCTGGATAATACGGCATTCGGTATGGAATTAGCGGGCATCGCGGCGCAAGAGCGTCGCGAAAAAGCGCTGGACGCCTTGCGTCAGGTGGGGCTTGAGAATTACGCTCACGCCTACCCGGATGAACTTTCCGGTGGGATGCGTCAGCGTGTTGGGCTTGCCCGCGCGCTGGCAATCAACCCTGATATCTTATTAATGGATGAAGCGTTTTCCGCCCTCGATCCATTAATTCGTACCGAAATGCAGGATGAGCTGGTGAAATTACAGGCGAAACATCAGCGCACCATTGTCTTTATTTCCCACGATCTTGATGAGGCTATGCGTATTGGCGACAGGATTGCCATTATGCAAAATGGCGAGGTCGTACAGGTTGGTACGCCGGATGAGATCCTGAATAATCCGGCAAATGATTATGTCCGCACGTTCTTCCGTGGCGTGGATATTAGTCAGGTCTTTAGCGCCAAAGATATTGCCCGTCGCAGCCCGGTCGGATTAATTCGTAAAACGCCAGGTTTCGGTCCCCGTTCGGCACTGAAATTATTACAGGACGAAGACCGTGAATATGGTTACGTCATTGAGCGTGGCAATAAATTCGTGGGCGTCGTGTCCATCGACTCATTAAAAGCGGCATTAAGCCAGGCGCAAGGGATTGAAGCGGCGCTTATCGACGACCCTTTAGTCGTTGATGCGCAAACCCCACTCAGCGAGTTGCTCTCTCACGTCGGTCAGGCGCCCTGCGCGGTGCCGGTTGTCGATGAAGAACACCAGTATGTTGGCATTATTTCAAAACGTATGTTGCTACAGGCTTTAGATCGCGAGGGGGGTAACAATGGCTGATCAAACGAATCCGTGGGATACCGCACAGGTGGCCGATACTACGACGCAAACGGCTGATGCCTGGGGAACACCGGCAGGCGTAGCCACGGACGGCGGCAGTACCGACTGGTTGAACAGCGCGCCCGCGCCAGCCCCTGAACACTTTTCTCTTCTGGACCCGTTCCATAAGACGCTTATCCCGCTGGATAGCTGGGTCACAGAGGGAATCGACTGGGTCGTCACCCATTTCCGTCCCCTTTTTCAGGGGATTCGTGTGCCGGTGGATTACATCCTCAACGGCTTTCAGCAACTGCTGCTGGGAATGCCCGCCCCTGTGGCGATTATTCTCTTTGCGCTGATTGCCTGGCAGGTTTCCGGCGTGGGCATGGGGATCGCAACGCTGATATCGCTGATCGCCATCGGCGCGATCGGCGCCTGGTCGCAGGCGATGATTACCCTGGCGCTGGTATTGACCGCCCTGTTGTTCTGCGTCGTGATCGGATTACCGATGGGAATCTGGCTGGCGCGCAGCCCGCGCGCAGCCAAAATAGTTCGTCCGCTGCTGGATGCGATGCAGACCACGCCCGCGTTTGTCTATCTGGTGCCGATTGTCATGTTATTCGGCATCGGTAACGTGCCGGGCGTGGTGGTGACGATTATTTTTGCTCTACCGCCGATTGTACGCCTGACGATCCTGGGCATTAACCAGGTGCCTGCCGACTTAATTGAAGCGTCGCGCTCGTTCGGCGCCAGCCCGCGCCAAATGTTGTTCAAAGTGCAACTACCGCTGGCGATGCCCACCATTATGGCAGGCGTTAATCAGACGCTGATGCTGGCTCTCTCGATGGTCGTCATCGCCTCGATGATTGCGGTCGGCGGACTTGGCCAGATGGTACTACGCGGCATTGGTCGTCTTGATATGGGGCTGGCAACCGTCGGCGGCGTCGGCATTGTGATTCTCGCCATCATTCTGGACCGTCTGACGCAGGCCGTCGGGCGCGACTCGCGTAGCCGCGGTAACCGTCGCTGGTATACCACCGGTCCTGTTGGGCTAATCACCCGCCCTTTCGTTAAGTAACTCTCCTGACGCCCGGTGACGCTGCGCTTACCGGGCTTACAACTCCCTACCATAATTAAAGGAACAACGATGCGACATACTGTGATATTTGCCTCAGCGTTTGCCACCCTTGTCACCGCCAGCGCTTTCGCTGCCGACCTGCCTGGCAAAGGCATTACCGTCCAACCAATCCAAAGCACGATTTCTGAAGAGTCCTTCCAGACGTTACTGGTCAGCCGGGCGCTGGAAAAGTTGGGTTATACCGTAAATAAGCCGAGTGAAGTCGATTACAACGTAGGCTATACCTCCATCGCCTCTGGCGATGCGACGTTTACCGCCGTGAACTGGCAGCCGCTGCATGATGATATGTATGCCGCAGCAGGCGGAGACAACAAGTTTTACCGCGAGGGCGTCTTCGTCTCCGGCGCTGCGCAGGGCTATCTGATCGATAAAAAAACCGCCGAGCAGTACAACATCACCAATATCGCTCAGCTAAAAGATCCGAAAATCGCCAAAATCTTCGATACCAATGGCGACGGCAAAGCGGACATGATGGGCTGCTCGCCGGGCTGGGGCTGCGAAGCCGTGATCAATCACCAGAATAAAGCGTTTGATCTGCAAAAAACCGTTGAGGTCAGCCACGGTAACTATGCGGCGATGATGGCTGATACCATTATCCGTTTTAAAGAAGGCAAGCCGGTGCTGTATTACACCTGGACCCCGTACTGGGTGAGCGACGTAATGAAGCCGGGTAAAGATGTCGTCTGGCTACAGGTGCCGTTCTCCTCTCTGCCGGGCGAACAGAAAAATATTGATACTAAACTGCCGAACGGCGCGAACTATGGGTTCCCGGTTAATACCATGCATATTGTCGCCAATAAGGCATGGGCGGAGAAAAACCCGGCGGCGGCGAAACTGTTCGCCATCATGAAGCTGCCGCTGGCGGATATCAACGCGCAGAACGCCATGATGCATGCCGGTAAATCGTCTGAAGCCGATGTTCAGGGTCACGTGGACGGCTGGATCAACGCCCACCAGCAGCAGTTTGACGGCTGGGTGAAAGAAGCGCTGGCCGCGCAGAAATAAGATCGTTTTTTATGCCGGATAAGGCGCAGTTCATGCGCTGCTATCCGGCCAACGCAATCTCTCCTCAAAGCGCACGATTCATCACGTCACCGTTCCCCTTTATTCATCAACATCCGCTATGATTGTTTTCCCAGGAAATAATTATCTGAATCACGATTACCATAATGACGAAACCCACTCATGAGCTTAGCCCGGCGCTGATCGTTTTAATGTCTGTGGCCACGGGTCTGGCGGTCGCCAGCAACTACTATGCCCAGCCGCTGCTTGATACCATCGCGCATCACTTTTCGCTTTCCGCCAGCTCCGCAGGGTTTATCGTTACCGCCGCGCAGTTGGGCTATGCCGCTGGCCTGTTGTTTCTGGTGCCGCTCGGCGACATGTTTGAACGCCGAACGCTGATTGTCTCCATGACGTTGCTGGCGGCTGGCGGAATGCTGATCACCGCCAGCAGTCAGTCGCTTAGCATGATGATACTCGGAACGGCCTTAACCGGACTGTTCTCCGTGGTAGCGCAGATTCTGGTTCCGCTGGCCGCCACGCTTGCGACGCCCGCCACCCGCGGTAAAGTGGTCGGCACTATTATGAGCGGCCTGTTGCTGGGGATCCTGCTGGCGCGAACGGTCGCCGGACTGCTGGCAAACCTCGGCGGTTGGCGCACCGTATTTTGGGTAGCGTCGGCGCTGATGGCGCTGATGGCCGTTGCGTTGTGGCGCGGACTGCCAAAGCTCAAATCCGACACCCATCTTAACTACCCGCAGCTGTTGGGTTCTGTATTCAGCCTGTTTATTCACGATAAGCTGCTGCGTACCCGCGCGCTGCTGGGCTGTCTGACCTTTGCTAATTTCAGCATCCTCTGGACGTCAATGGCCTTTTTGCTCGCCGCGCCGCCGTTTAGCTATTCCGAGGGGATGATTGGCCTGTTTGGCCTGGCGGGGGCCGCCGGCGCTTTAGGCGCGCGTCCGGCTGGCGGATTTGCCGATAAAGGTAAATCTCACCTCACCACCACGTTCGGCTTACTGCTGCTGTTACTCTCCTGGCTGGCGATCTGGCTTGGGCACACCTCGGTACTGGCGCTGATTATTGGCATTCTGGTACTGGACCTCACCGTTCAGGGGGTACATATCACCAATCAGACGGTCATCTATCGTTTGCATCCGGATGCGCGTAACCGGCTCACCGCCGGCTATATGACCAGCTACTTTATCGGTGGCGCCGCGGGGTCGCTGATTTCCGCCTCCGCCTGGCAACATGCCGGCTGGGCCGGCGTTTGTCTGGCGGGTGTCACGGTAGCCTTACTTAATTTACTGGTCTGGTGGCGAGGTTTTCACCGACAGGAAGCCGTAAATTAAGCGGATAGTGAGCGTTTACCTTTGTTTAAGCTCCTTAGGGTGTTAAGGAGCTCCCCAGTCTGTTAAGGTTATGCTATTCATTTATCATGGTTATTTTTATACCGGTGAAGAATAATATAATTCTATGGAAAGCCCTGCATCCCCATCTGCTCCCAGGCCAATAGCGCCCGTTCAAGGATTCGAAGGTCGTTCACCGATAGCTATCCGTGATATTCCGGTGGCTTTTGCATCGGGTTGTAAGGCCGTTTACCCGGCTTTCGCCCCTCCCGCTTATCGTTCTCTCCTGATTTTTTCATGCAGGCACTCACGCTTTTCTCGTCATTCCTGGATTTGCCGCAGGCGGCGCTTTACCGGGCCCAATGTTCCCGCTGGCGTCTCAGTCTGCGTATCATTGGTTGCTTTATAGCCTGAAAGAATGATTTTGTATTAATAATACATTTACTTTATTTGTCACTGTCGTTACTATATCGGCTGAAATTAATGAGGTCATGCCCAAATGGATAGTTCGTTTACGCCCATTGAACAAATGCTAAAATTTCGCGCCAGCCGTCACGAAGACTTTCCTTATCAGGAAATTCTTTTGACTCGTCTTTGTATGCACATGCAAGGCAAGCTCCTGGAAAACCGCAATAAGATGCTGAAGGCTCAAGGGATTAACGAGACGTTGTTTATGGCGTTGATTACGCTGGAGTCTCAGGAAAACCACAGTATTCAGCCGTCTGAATTAAGCTGCGCGCTGGGTTCATCTCGCACCAATGCGACACGCATTGCAGATGAGCTGGAAAAACGCGGCTGGATTGAGCGTCGTGAGAGCGATAACGACCGCCGTTGCCTGCATCTGCAATTAACGGAGAAAGGCCAGGCATTTTTGCAAGAAGTGCTTCCACCTCAGCATCATTGTCTGCATCAACTCTGGTCATCACTTAGCACTGCCGAAAAAGATCAACTTGAGCACATCACTCGTAAACTCCTGACGCGTCTTGATCAAATGGAGCAGGAAGGCACTGTTCTTGAGGCGCTGCGCTAAAGCGCCGACCCGCTCAAAAATCCAGATTAATAACAGGAAAGCGGACAGGCCGGCACGCGTTACTGCTGGCCTTTCTGACAACAGGTCGGCTCAGCCGATGTGAATAATAAGATCGTGGAGAACAACATGAGCGCAAATGCGGAGATCCAAACCCCGCAGCAACCGGCTAAGAAGAAAGGCAAACGCAAAACAGCGCTGCTACTTCTTACCTTGCTCTTTGTTATTATTGCCGTGGCATATGGAATTTATTGGTTTTTAGTATTGCGTCATATTGAAGAGACAGATGATGCTTACGTGGCAGGGAACCAGGTTCAAATCATGGCGCAGGTGTCAGGCAGCGTGACGAAAGTCTGGGCTGATAACACCGACTTTGTAAAAGAGGGCGATGTTCTGGTCACGCTCGATCAGACGGACGCCAAACAAGCGTTTGAAAAAGCCAAAACGGCGCTGGCCTCTAGCGTGCGCCAGACGCACCAGTTGATGATTAACAGCAAGCAGTTGCAGGCGAATATCGACGTGCAAAAAACCGCCCTGGCGCAAGCGCAAAGCGACCTTAACCGTCGTGTGCCGCTGGGTAACGCCAATCTTATTGGCCGTGAAGAGCTGCAACACGCCCGCGATGCCGTCGCCAGCGCGCAGGCACAGCTGGATGTCGCCATTCAACAGTACAATGCCAACCAGGCAATGATACTCAACAGTAAACTGGAAGATCAGCCTGCGGTTCAACAAACGGCGACCGAAGTGCGTAACGCCTGGCTGGCGCTGGAGCGTACCCGCATCGTCAGCCCAATGACCGGTTATGTCTCCCGCCGCGCCGTCCAGCCTGGCGCGCAGATCAGCCCCACCACGCCGCTGATGGCCGTGGTGCCTGCAACCGATCTGTGGGTGGACGCTAACTTTAAAGAGACTCAATTAGCGAATATGCGCATTGGGCAGCCAGTGACGGTGATTACTGATATTTATGGCGACGACGTAAAATACACCGGTAAAGTCGTCGGTCTGGATATGGGAACAGGCAGCGCCTTCTCCCTGCTGCCCGCGCAAAATGCGACGGGTAACTGGATTAAAGTGGTTCAACGTCTGCCGGTACGCGTCGAACTGGACGCCCGCCAGTTAGAACAACATCCGCTGCGTATTGGTTTATCGACGCTGGTCACCGTGGATACCGCTAATCGCGACGGTCAGGTACTGGCCAGCCAGGTACGAACGACGCCGGTTGCCGAAAGTAACGCACGCGAAATTAATCTCGCGCCGGTCAATAAACTGATCGACGACATCGTACAGGCTAACGCGGGTTAATCCTGAGGTGCGTGTGATGCAACAGCAAAAACCGCTGGAGGGCGCGCAGCTCGTCATCATGACGATCGCGCTGTCGCTGGCGACATTCATGCAGGTGCTGGACTCCACCATTGCCAACGTAGCGATTCCGACCATCGCCGGGAACCTGGGTTCTTCCCTAAGCCAGGGGACATGGGTTATCACCTCTTTCGGGGTGGCGAACGCTATCTCGATTCCCTTAACCGGCTGGCTGGCGAAACGTTTTGGCGAAGTCAAACTGTTCATGTGGTCGACGGTCGCCTTTGCCGCGGCCTCCTGGGCCTGTGGCGTATCCAGCAGCCTGAATATGCTGATCTTCTTCCGCGTGGTGCAGGGCGTGGTCGCCGGGCCGCTGATTCCGCTCTCGCAAAGCCTGTTGCTGAATAACTATCCGCCTGCAAAGCGCTCCATTGCGCTGGCGCTCTGGTCAATGACCGTCATTGTCGCGCCGATTTGCGGCCCGATTCTGGGGGGCTACATCAGTGATAATTACCACTGGGGATGGATTTTCTTCATCAACGTGCCGATTGGCATCGCCGTCGTCCTGATGACGTTACACACGCTGCGCGGACGTGAAACGCATACCGAACGGCGACGTATTGACGCCGTCGGGCTGGCGCTACTGGTGATTGGCATCGGCAGCCTGCAAATTATGCTCGATCGCGGTAAAGAGCTGGACTGGTTCTCCTCACAGGAAATTATCATCCTGACCGTGGTCGCCGTCATCGCCATCAGTTTCCTGATCGTCTGGGAACTGACCGACGATCACCCTATCGTCGATCTTTCTCTTTTTAAATCGCGTAACTTCACTATTGGCTGCTTGTGCATCAGCCTTGCCTATATGCTCTATTTCGGCGCCATTGTTCTACTGCCGCAGCTTTTGCAAGAGGTGTACGGCTATACCGCAACGTGGGCAGGTCTGGCGTCGGCGCCAGTCGGCATTATTCCGGTAATTTTGTCGCCGATTATCGGACGCTTCGCGCATAAACTGGATATGCGCAGGCTGGTCACGTTCAGCTTCATTATGTACGCCGTCTGTTTTTACTGGCGCGCCTGGACGTTCGAACCGGGTATGGATTTCGGCGCTTCCGCATGGCCGCAGTTTATTCAGGGATTTGCCGTCGCCTGCTTCTTTATGCCGCTGACCACCATTACACTCTCCGGGTTACCGTCCGAACGGCTGGCGGCGGCATCAAGCCTGTCGAACTTCACGCGAACGCTGGCGGGCTCCATCGGCACCTCGATTACCACCACTATGTGGACCGATCGTGAGTCGCTACACCATGCGCAGCTCACCGAGTCGATTACGGCGTATAATCCAAACGCTCAGGCTATGTACGATAAACTGGAAGGCTTAGGGATGACGCACCAACAGGCGTCAGGCTGGATAGCTCAGCAAATCACGAATCAGGGGCTGATTATTTCCGCCAACGAAATCTTCTGGATGTCGGCGGGGATCTTCCTGGTGCTGCTCGGCCTGGTGTGGTTCGCCAAACCGCCCTTCGGTGCGGGCGGCGGCGGTGGCGGCGCGCACTAACTATCTGATAAAAGGGATCTGCGGATCCCTTTTTTAGTAAACCAACAATCAGAAGAAATATTTGAATCTCAGACGCCCGCCGTAACGCGCATCTTCACTGTTATCGCCATTATTCGGATTGGCCTCTACCCATGAAGCATAGGCACCGAGGTAGATGTTAAAGTTTTTCATATCCATCACGTTGGGGAATAAATATGAGGCATGAATAGTGTGAATGTCATAATTGCCGGGATCGGTGACCCAGCAATCGTCCTCACAAACGGCATCGATATTGGTAGCATTAAAGGCTTCGATTTTGTTATGCGCATAGATATAACCCAGTTCAAATCGATGCCACAGCGCATTCACCCCAGCGGTAAAATCTGTCTCATCGGTCGCATCCATATAAGCGGTATTCAGGTTAATCACCGCGCCATCTTCCGGGTCAGTTTTTTGACCATTCCAGGTCATGGTAAAACCATAGCCCGTACGATCTGACTGATCGATCCACTTCCCATTCTCATAATAGCCATAGGCGTTGTTAACGACGTTACTTTCCATCGCTATCGCCGTTGAAAAACGCCCGTTTTGCCAGGCGATAACCGGACGGACGTAAGCCACATTTTTATCGTTGCTCAAATCCATTCCGTGGTACTGCTTCTCGGTATATAACGTACTGCCATTTTCCAGCAATGTGTTAACTTCGAAATACCAGTTGTCGATGGTTTTACTCAGCAGGAAGTTACCCCCACTGTCGCTACGTCCCCGTCCTTCTTTCATCATATAGATATAGCCGTAACCGTCACTGTAAAGATCGTTCGCTGTATTCCCCGAATATTCAATAAACGTATCCTGATTCAGTGGGAACATATCGTAGGCTTCAAAACGACCAACCTTAATTTTCCAGTCATTCTCACGACCAAAGAAGAAAACGGCATCATCAAGGTTCATTTTTCCGGTCAGGTCCGCCAGAGGCTGTACAGAGAATCCGGCAAAATTACCGTTGTCCAGCCGCTGGTAGCCATCAAAGCCCAGCAACAGGCGTCCGTTAATATCCCAGCGTTCATTGGTTCCTGATGCCCAATCTTTATTCGCTGACGTTCTCATCGAGGTCAGGCTACCGGAACGGCTTGCCGCATCCATATTAAATTCGACATCGCCATAGAACTTAATATCGCTGAATCCGGATAAGGTCAGCTTCGGCGGCGTTTTATCTGCTGCAATGGGCTCGGCGGACTGGACATTCACCGTCGGCGTAGCGGCGACCTGCTGCTGTTTCAGCGAGCGAATTTGCGCCTCGGCATCGGATGCCCGTTTTTCAGCATTAACAACACGTTGCTCCAGTTCAGCCAGACGCTGCTCAATAGTGATATTATTCGCTGCCCAAAGGTTATGAGAAAAGCAAGCACCTATCATCAGCGCCAAATATTTAGCCTTCATTTTTTATCCCTTAAGTTTGATGTATACCAGATAAGATTTGCTAAAAACCCCATCGACCGGCTATTAGTAGAGTCTTGTTATTACCTGGATATCTGGCGCATTCCATTATGTTTTTCTATTAATTATTTATGATTTTTAGTTTATGTGATCAATACACTCTGGCATCGTGAGTTATCCGCCTTTTCTGTTTACCAGATCACATTTTATTATTTAACAGGCCAGGCATTACTTAATTTAAAATGTATTCTTGCCGCAAATATAATAAATACAAATTATATTAAGCAATAAAAAACCCCGGTCATAAACCGGGGTTAATTTAAATACTGGAACCGCTCACCAATAAGACTAAATATGCAATTCCTGCAGTTTTTCTTTCGGCAGCGCCAGCTCTTTATTGCTGTTCACGCGCACATCACGCTCCAGAATATGACGGGCAATGTCCTGCGCTTCACTGAGCGAGTGCATCTGATACGTACCGCACTGGTAAACGTTCAGCTCCGGGATCTGGTTTTGATCCTGCACTTTCAGCACATCCGCCATCGCCGCTTTCCAGGCGTCGGCAACACGCTGCTCGTCCGGCGTGCCAATCAGGCTCATGTAAAAACCGGTGCGGCAGCCCATCGGCGAGATATCGATAATCTCAACGCCGTTACCGTTGAGGTGGTCGCGCATAAAGCCAGCAAACAGATGCTCAAGCGTATGAATCCCTTTTTCCGGCATCACTTCTTTGTTCGGAATGCAAAAACGCAGATCAAACACGGTGATTGCGTCGCCATGCGGGGTGTTCATCGTTTTTGCAACCCGGACCGCCGGCGCTTGCATCCGGGTATGATCGACTGCGAAGCTATCTAATAATGGCATTTAGTCACCTCCGATAATTTTTTAAAAATAAACTGAACTCTTTGTTCCGGGGCGAGTCTGAGTATATGAAAGACGCGCATTTGTTATCATCATCCCTGTTTTCAGCGATGAAATTTTGGCCACTCCGTGAGTGGCCTTTTTCTTTTGGGTCAGGCGTGTTTTGCAAGCCACGCGGCAAACGGCTCGGTATCCGCCGCCTCAATCTCCTGCTGACGACGTACTGAAGCGTCACGTTCAGCAATAAACTCTTCTTCCTGTAAAATCTCCAGCGGCTCTTCGCGTAACAGATTACGGTAAGCCTCACCGAACGCTTTCCCGGTGCCGCCAATGCCTTCATCAATCATAGACCGTAGGATCCGGGCGGAGAATGTCAGTTCAGGATTATCAAAGCAGGCGACCAATTCGTCACATACCTTTTGATACTCCTCTCCCCCGTGGATACTGTCCAGCGTTTGCGCCACGCGTTTCAGATCGCGGAAGAGATCTTTCCCGACTTTGGGCAGCGGGAACTGCGCAGTTTCACAGCCAATGCCTAACGTCAGGCCCGGCTTACGCCCTTCCAGAATAACGCGATTCCAGTTAGTACGCGTACATAACAGCTCATCGCTACTCATTTCCGGCGCATCGGCCAATACGCACCAGACCATAAACAGATCGAGGAAGCGCACCTGTTGCTCGTCTACGCCGATCGGTGAGAACGGATTAATATCGAGAGAACGAACTTCAATATACTCAATACCGCCACGCAGAAGCGCGTCAGAAGGCGATTCGCCGCTGCGCGTCACGCGCTTGGGACGAATGGGCGCGTACAGCTCATTTTCAATTTGCAGAACGTTGCTGTTAATCTGTAGCCGCTTACCGTCTTTTTCCACACCAATCCGTGCGTACTCCTCGGAAGGGGTTTTAATCGCGCGCTTCAGACCTGCAACGTATTCATGCAAATCGTTAAACGTAATTCCGAGATTGCTTTGCGACTTATTGGTATAGCCCAAATCACTCAAACGCAGCGACGTCGCATATGGCAGGTAGTACATGCCGCAGTCCGTTTTTTCAAACGGTAATGTGGTTGGCTTTCCTTGCAGGAAAGAGGAACAAATGGCCGGAGACGCGCCAAACAGATAGGGGATGACCCAGCCAAAACGGTAATAGTTGCGAATCAGACGAAAATAGCCGGCAGAAATTTTTTCTTTTGCCGCTTCGCCTTCCGTAACGCCGCATTTCGCCTGCCAGAACGCCATCGGTAATGAAAAATTGTAATGTACGCCGGAGATGGTTTGCATCAAGGCGCCATAACGATTTTTCAGCCCTTCGCGATAGAGCGTCTTAAAGCGCCCGGTATTGGATGTGCCGTACTGCGCCAGCTCTATGTCCTGCCCTTCCGCAATATAGCAGGGCATACTTAATGGCCACATCCGCTCATCGCCCAGTTTCCTGGCCGTATACCGATGGAGATCGCGCATAAAAGTGAGCATATGCTGGATATCGCCATCGACTGGCGTAATAAACTCCAGTAGGGCTTCCGCAAAATCCGTGGTAATCCATTTATGGGTCAGCGCTGAACCTAACGCTTCAGGATGACCTGTTGTCGCCAGCGTGCCATCAGCATTGACACGCAGCGTTTCGCGCTCTAACCCGCGCTGTATCCCCTTTAACGCCTGAGGATGTTTTTCCAGCCAGGCCAGAGCCTGTGATACGTCCGGGATCAAATTGACCTCCCGCCTGTCCAAATCGTTTTAATAAGCATAACTGTAATGGCGGCCATACATGCCAAACCTACAATTATTACCACCACATCATGCCCTGAACCGTCGCCGCTGCGAGCGCAACATAGCGCAGCGCCTTACCAAGACACAAAAAAAAGATCGTCCGCCCCCACGGGATGCGCATCCATCCCGCTAACAGGCACAACAAATCACCGATGACCGGCATCCAGCTTAATAATAGTGTGGCTGCGCCATAACGCTTTAGCCAGCCAGTCGCTTTTTCCTGCCAGCGCGACGTTTTGCGCAGCGGAAAGAAACGCCCAAGAATAACGTTAGTTACCCCTCCAAGGCTATTACCCATTGTTGCTGTTAAGACTAAGACCCAGGGATGGCTGACGCCGGAGACCAGCATAGCAACCAAAACCACCTCAGAATTACCGGGTAACAGCGTCGCGCTGAGAAAACTACTGGCAAACAGAGACAGGAGCGACAGTCCGTCACTCACAATAGTCGGACATCCACGGCATCCATTCCCGCCGCCCGCGCCGCCTGTAAACCAAAATCGGCATCTTCAAATACCACGCACTGCGTCGGCATGACGCCCATCCGCTGGGCGCACAGTAGGAAGGTGTCAGGCGCAGGTTTGTGATGCTGTACGTGATCTGCCGCCACAACCGCATCAAAATAACGACGCAGCCCCAGATGCGCTAACAAGGCTTCCGCGATAGCGCTTTCGCTACCGGTACCGACCGACATGGGACGCCGCCCATGCCACGCTTTGACCACCTCAACCAGCGGCAGCGGTTCTACGCAGTCCAGCAGGATGCTTTTTACCGCGTCGGTTTTCTCACGCGCCAGTGACAGGGGATCAAGATCGGCATGGTTAAGCTCAATGATTGACTGGGCGATAAGCCAGGTTGGCGAACCGTTAAGCGCGACCATTGCCTGTTCATCAAAACGAAGACCATAGCGCCCCAAAACCTCACGCCACGCTTTGCGATGCGTGGGTTCGGTATCCAGGAGAGTACCGTCCATATCAAAAATCAAACCAGCATAACGTGCGTACATCGTGTTCTCGCAAACCGAATAACCAGACAGTACTTTATCGCAATTGGTTGATTTTGTCGCTAATAGAGATGAAGAGGTGTGTTCAGGATAAGGGGAAAAGCGATTGCAGGGCAGTGACGTATCCGGGAGGATTATTCGCCTTATGGGCCGTTGCTGACGCAACGTTATCCTTCTGATGCCAGCGGTGATTACCGCTATCTTATCTGCATTGCTGAAAGTACGGAGAATATGGTGCATCCGGGAGGATTCGAACCTCCGACCGCTCGGTTCGTAGCCGAGTACTCTATCCAGCTGAGCTACGGATGCATTGGAAAAGATGTTTACTACAAGATTTGATGTCGCATTTACTGCCACACTAAATAAGATGGTGCATCCGGGAGGATTACTCGCCTTACGGCTCGCCCTTCGGGCCGTTGCTGACGCAACGTTATCCTTCCTGGTGCCAGCGGTGATTACCGCTATCTTATCCGTATCTTCATCACTGAAAGTACGGAGAATATGGTGCATCCGGGAGGATTCGAACCTCCGACCGCTCGGTTCGTAGCCGAGTACTCTATCCAGCTGAGCTACGGATGCATCGGAAAACTTGCTTTACTGCCGATATTGATACCGCGGTGAAAGCCGTATCAAGTAAGAGATGGTGCATCCGGGAGGATTCGAACCTCCGACCGCTCGGTTCGTAGCCGAGTACTCTATCCAGCTGAGCTACGGATGCATCGGGAAACTTACTTTACTGCAGATTTTGATACCGCGGGAAAGCCGTATCAAGTAAGAGATGGTGCATCCGGGAGGATTCGAACCTCCGACCGCTCGGTTCGTAGCCGAGTACTCTATCCAGCTGAGCTACGGATGCAAATGGCGGTGAGGCGGGGATTCGAACCCCGGATGCAGCTTTTGACCGCATACTCCCTTAGCAGGGGAGCGCCTTCAGCCTCTCGGCCACCTCACCACACGCCTCTTACGAGTGCTTCGAAGAACTTGTTCTGCTCATCGTCGCTGCGTGGCGCACATATTACTTTCTGGGACTTATAAGTCAAACAATTTTTCCAGAGCTTTTATCGTTTGCACACTTCACGCTCAATTAGTCTGTAAAAAAGCCAAAAAGAGTGTTTTATCAACAGATAATTTGATGACACGCTGGCCGCCAAAAGCGCACCATATCAACAGTGAGGTTGAAAAAAGTCATGAAGGGACAACGCGGGCGAGCGAGAAGAGAGGCTGCGTCTCACCCGAAAAGTGAGACGCGAAAACCTTAGTAACTGGACTGCTGGGATTTTTCAGCCTGGATACGCTGGTAGATCTCTTCACGATGGACAGAAACTTCTTTCGGGGCGTTCACGCCAATACGCACCTGGTTGCCCTTCACCCCTAAAACTGTCACGGTGACCTCATCGCCAATCATGAGGGTCTCACCAACTCGACGAGTCAGAATCAGCATTCTTTGCTCCTTGAAAGATTAAAAGAGTCGGGTCTCTCTGTATCCCGGCATTATCCATCATATAACGCCAAAAAGTAAGCGATGACAAACACCTTAGGTGTAAGCAGTCATGGCATTACATTCTGTTAAACCTAAGTTTAGCCGATATACAAAACTTCAACCTGACTTTATCGTTGTCGATAGCGTTGACGTAAACGCCGCAGCATGGGCTGCGGCGCCAACGAACGCTTATAATTATTGCAATTTTGCGCTGACCCAGCCTTGTACACTGGCTAACGCTGCAGGCAGAGCTGCCGCATCCGTACCACCGGCTTGCGCCATGTCCGGACGACCGCCACCCTTACCGCCCACCTGCTGAGCGACCATCCCAATCAATTCCCCTGCTTTAACCCGGTCGGTCACATCCTTCGACACGCCCGCAATCAGAGAAACCTTACCTTCAACAACCGTTGCCAGTACGATAACGGTAGACCCCAGTTGATTTTTCAGATCATCAACCATGGTTCGCAGCATTTTCGGCTCAATACCAGCAAGCTCGCTGACCAGGAGCTTCACGCCGTTGAGATCGACCGCTTTACTGGAAAGATTTGCACTCTCCTGCGCTGCGGCCTGGTCCTTCAACTGCTGCAACTCTTTTTCCAGCTGACGTGTACGTTCCAGCACGGCACGCACTTTGTCGCCCAGATTCTGGCTGTCGCCCTTCAGCAGATGCGCAATATCGTTTAAGCGATCGCTTTGCGCATGAACGGTGGCCATAGCGCCTTCACCGGTTACCGCCTCAATACGACGAATGCCCGCTGCGGTGCCGGACTCAGAGATAATACGGAATAGACCGATATCACCGGTACGACTGGCGTGAGTACCGCCGCACAGTTCGGTAGAAAAATCGCCCATGCTCAGAACGCGTACACGTTCGTCGTATTTCTCGCCAAACAGCGCCATGGCCCCTTTCGCCTTCGCCGCGTCGAGATCCATGATGTTCGTTTCAATCGGCAGGTTGCGGCGAATTTGCGCATTCACCAAATCTTCAACCTGACGAATCTCCGACGGCTTCATCGCTTCATTGTGCGAGAAGTCGAAGCGCAGCACTTTATCGCTAACCAGCGAACCTTTCTGCGCAACGTGTGTCCCAAGCACCTGGCGCAACGCCGCGTGCATCAGGTGCGTGGCGGAGTGGTTCAGACGGATACGTGCGCGGCGCGCTTCATCTACGTCAGCCTGTACCGCATCGCCCACTTTCAGAGCGCCCGCAGACAATTTGCCGAGGTGACCAATCGCCTGACCATATTTTTGCGTGTCGTCCACAGCGAAAGTAAATCCAGCGCCTTTCAGCTCGCCTTTATCACCAACCTGACCGCCTGATTCCGCATAGAATGGGGTCTGATCCAGCACGACAACCGCTTCCTGTCCCGCGTTAATCGCTTCAACCGCTTTACCATCGACAAACAGCGCGGTCACTTTGCCGTTCAGTTCCAGATGGTCATAACCTTTAAATTCAGAAGCGCTGTCAACGCGGATCATCGCGTTGTAGTCCGCGCCAAAACCGCTAGCTTCGCGCGCGCGACGGCGTTGCTCTTCCATAGCGGCTTCAAAACCAGCTTCATCGACTTTGATGTTGCGCTCACGGCAGACGTCCGCCGTTAGATCGACCGGGAAACCATAAGTATCATACAGACGGAAAGCGGTTTCGCCGTCCAGGGTGTCGCCCTGCAATTTCGCCAGTTCTTCATCCAGCAGCGCCAGACCGCGCTCCAGCGTACGGGCGAACTGCTCTTCTTCCGTTTTCAGAACCTGCTCGACCTGCGCCTGCTGACGTTTCAACTCTTCGCCTGCGGAGCCCATTACCTCAATCAGCGGCCCAACCAGCTTGTAGAAGAAGGTCTCTTTCGCGCCCAGCATGTTGCCGTGACGAACCGCGCGACGAATAATGCGACGCAGCACATAGCCACGGTTTTCATTCGACGGCAGCACGCCATCGGCAACCAGGAATGCGCAGGAACGGATGTGGTCGGCGATAACACGCAGCGATTTATTACCCAGATCGGTGGCGCCGGTGACTTTCGCTACCGCTTCAATCAACGTGCGGAACAGGTCGATGTCATAGTTAGAGTTAACGTGTTGCAGTACCGCGGCAATACGCTCCAGCCCCATACCGGTATCTACAGACGGTTTCGGCAATGGTTCCATCGTCCCGTCAGCCTGACGGTTGAACTGCATAAAGACGATGTTCCAGATCTCAATATAGCGATCGCCGTCTTCTTCCGGGCTTCCCGGAGGGCCGCCCCAGATGTGGTCGCCATGATCGTAGAAGATTTCGGTGCACGGACCGCAGGGTCCGGTGTCGCCCATCTGCCAGAAGTTATCCGATGCGTATGGCGCGCCTTTATTGTCGCCGATACGGATGATACGCTCGCGCGGGATGCCGACTTCTTTTTCCCAGATCTCATAGGCTTCGTCGTCGGTTTCATAAACGGTGACCCATAAACGCTCTTTTGGCAGAGCAAACCAGTTTTCACCGGTCAGTAATTCCCATGCGAACTGAATGGCGTCGTGTTTGAAGTAATCGCCGAAGCTGAAGTTGCCCAGCATTTCGAAGAAAGTATGGTGACGTGCAGTGTATCCGACGTTTTCCAGATCGTTGTGTTTACCCCCCGCGCGTACGCAACGCTGGGAAGTGGTTGCACGGGAATAATTACGTTTATCGAGCCCAAGGAAAACATCCTTGAACTGGTTCATCCCGGCATTGGTAAACAACAAAGTGGGGTCATTGTTAGGCACCAGGGAACTGCTGGCAACTACCTGATGCCCTTTACTATGGAAAAAGTCGAGAAACGCCTGACGGATCTCAGCGGTGCTCTTGCTCATAATTATCCTGAAATCAAGCTACACTTCATCCTTCAGGCCGCCTCTGCGTTGGCTGCGAGTTTCCCGGTCACGCGTTCCCGAGGCTCACTTGCCGCTTTGATGCGGCTTGAATGATTTTGTGTATTTAAGGAATATTCGTCGCAGACGCTGTTCGCCGTTAAGCAACCCGCGTCCAGACGGAAAAAGTGGGAATAAGATAAGTTTTCTTTACCGGGAAGTAAAATCCCGTATGCGCTCAATCTGCAAAATTTCGCCATATTTGCTGGATATCGTCCATCAGATACCCGCGATAGAGCAAAAAGCGCTGTACCTTAACCTTTTCTGAAAAGTTTGAAGGGAGCGGCTCGCCATATTTGCGAACGGCCTGTTCACGTGCCATTTCACTCCAGTCAATTTCACATTCTCGCATCGCTTTTTCAGTCGATTCACGGGAAATGCCTTTCTGATTCAACTCCTGGCGAATACGCGCCGGGCCATAGCCTTTGCGGCTACGACTGGCGATAAAGCGCATCACGAAGCGCTCGTCATCAAGATAGTGATGTTCGTGGCACCAGGCGATCACGCGTTCATAATCGTCTGCCGTCGCATCAATCTCTTCCGGCCCATTTTTGCCCATCACCGGCGCGGAGAGTTTACGCCGTAATTCCTGCTCGCTGTGATCACGGACAGCAAGAATACGTACCGCACGATCAAGGAGACGAGCATAAGCGGGACGGCGCGATGTGGGTTCACTCATAAAAAACCTTAACAGGGAGAAATGCCAAAAGGGCCGCATAAATGCAGCCCTTGATGGTAATTTAACGTTTTGCTGAATGGCGGCTTCGTTTTGTCCGACCCACCATCACCTGATGATTAAAAATCTTCGTTGGTTTCTGCAACGCCTTCGCTATCGTCAACGGCGAAATCGGGCGTGGCATTCTGATTACTCAACAGTAATTCACGCACTCTTTTCTCGATCTCTTTCGCTGTTGCTGGGTTCTCTTTCAGCCAGGTAGTCGCGTTCGCTTTACCCTGGCCAATCTTCTCGCCGTTGTAGCTGTACCATGCGCCCGCTTTCTCGATCAGCTTCTCTTTCACGCCCAGGTCAACCAGTTCGCCATAGAAGTTGATGCCTTCGCCGTAGAGGATCTGGAACTCGGCCTGCTTAAACGGCGCGGCGATTTTGTTTTTCACCACTTTCACACGCGTTTCGCTACCCACGACATTATCGCCTTCTTTCACCGCGCCAATACGACGGATATCAAGACGAACGGAGGCGTAGAATTTCAGCGCGTTACCGCCGGTGGTGGTTTCCGGGTTACCAAACATCACGCCAATTTTCATACGGATCTGGTTGATGAAGATCAGCAGCGTATTGGACTGTTTCAGGTTCCCCGCCAGCTTACGCATCGCCTGGCTCATCATACGCGCCGCGAGGCCCATGTGAGAGTCGCCGATTTCGCCTTCGATTTCCGCTTTCGGCGTTAGCGCCGCTACGGAGTCGACCACAATGACGTCCACCGCGCCTGAACGCGCCAGCGCGTCACAGATTTCCAGCGCCTGCTCGCCGGTATCCGGCTGAGAGCAGAGCAGGTTATCGATATCGACGCCCAGCTTGCGTGCGTAAACAGGGTCAAGCGCGTGTTCCGCATCGATAAACGCACAGGTTTTACCTTCACGCTGCGCAGCGGCAATCACCTGCAGCGTCAGGGTCGTTTTACCGGAAGATTCCGGCCCGTAAATTTCGACGATACGCCCCATCGGCAGACCGCCCGCACCGAGTGCGATGTCCAGTGAAAGCGAACCGGTGGAGATGGTTTCCACATCCATAGAACGGTCTTCACCCAGACGCATGATGGAGCCTTTACCAAATTGCTTTTCAATTTGGCCCAGTGCTGCCGCCAACGCTTTCTGTTTGTTTTCGTCGATAGCCATTATTACTCCTGTCATGCAACTTGGTATTGAACCGGATAGTGAATTCGTACTGTTGAAGCAATTATACTGTATGCTCATACAGTATCAAGTGTTTTGTAGAAATTGTTGCCACAGGGTTTGTAGCGCGTACGTCGTCGCCTGTCGACGCACCGATTCACGGTCGCCGCTGAAGCATTCCCGACGCGTAATCCCTTCTCCGCTGACGCTGGCGAAAGCAAACCACACCGTACCAACCGGCTTTTCTTCACTGCCGCCATCCGGCCCGGCAATTCCGCTAATAGCGACAGCAAAATCGGCGCGAGCGGCCTTCAGCGCCCCGATCGCCATTTCGACCACTACGGGTTCGCTGACCGCGCCATGCTGCGCCAGAGTCTCTTCACGCACGCCAATCATCTGCGCTTTGGCTTCATTACTATAGGTGACAAAGCCGCGTTCAAACCAGGCGGAGCTTCCGGCGATGTCGGTAATGGCTTTCGCCAGCCAGCCGCCGGTACAGGACTCTGCTGTCGTTACGGTCGCCCCGCGCGCTTTTAACGCCAGCCCGACCTGTTCGCTAAGCCGCATCAGTTCACTGTCAGTCATCATGACCTCTGTCAGTTAGAAATCCTGCCGCACAAGATAGCACTTTCTCACCAGAGATGGGGACGAGCAGTCGATTTTACGAGTCGGATTCCGAAAAAATGCCAGCAGGTTATTTATGCAGAATGAAATGAGGTAGCACATGACTAAATAGCAGTACCATGTCGCTAAATTTACACGCACGGAGAGAAAGCAAGGATGTCACTCAAAAAAACGGAAAGCACACAGCACAAACTGAAACAAACCTGTCAACTACGGCTGTGGTTAATTGTGGGTGGAGTATGTTCATTAGGAATGGGAGTACTGAATATATTATCGTCAGGCTATTTTGAACCGTATGATGGCGGTCAAATTATCTTAGGCCTGGGATGTCTGGGATATAGTCTGGCACTATCAAAGAAGATATCCCACTTGCAGGCAGAGAATCAGCCCAAAAAGCCATAATAATAGCGGAGGGGGTGCTCCCCTCCCTAAGCGTAAATTAGCGCACCCGCGCCAGCGCTACCGCCTGGCCCAGTTGCCAAACCGCCATCGCATAATGCGTGCTGTGGTTATATCGGGTAATGGTGTAGAAGTTCGGCAGGCCGTACCAGTACTGGTAGCCCGTACCGATATCCAAACGAAGCAGGCTGGCTTCCTGATGATTGCCCAACGATTGCTGCGGCGTTAAGCCTGCGGCGGCAAGCTGAGAGAGGCTGTATTTTGTTTTGAAACCATTCGCCAGTCCCGGCGCCTGACCATTCGCTGGCACCGCAACCATATCGCCTTTCACCCAACCATGCGCCTTGAAATAGTTCGCCACGCTGCCGATGGCATCTACCGGATCCCACAAGTTAATGTGCCCATCGCCATTGAAATCGACCGCATATTCTTTATAGGAAGACGGCATAAACTGGCCGTAGCCCATCGCGCCGGCAAAGGAACCTTTCAGATTGAGCGGATCGTCTTGCTCATCGCGCGCCATGAGCAGGAAGGTTTCCAGCTCGCCGGAGAAATATTCCGCCCGGCGCGGATAGTTAAATGACAGCGTCGCCAGCGCGTCCAGAATCCGCGTTTTCCCCATGATACGTCCCCAGCGGGTTTCCACGCCGATAATCCCCACGATGATTTCCGGCGGTACGCCGTATACCTGCCAGGCGCGGTTCAGCGCGTCTTCATACTGATTCCAGAACGCGACGCCGTTTTGCACGTTATCCGGCGTAATAAATTGTTTGCGGTAGCGCAACCAGGCGCCATTTGGTCCAGCGGGCGGCTGAGTGGTCGGCGCTTGTCTGTCCATCAGACGCAGGACGTAATCCAGTCTTTTAGACTGCGAGAGGATCTCTTGCAACTGCTGACGGTCGAAACCGTGTTTACTGACCATTTTATCAATGAACTGCTGCGCATTAGGGTTGTTGGCGAAGTCGCCGCCCATTTGCATGACGTTATGCTGCGGCTCAAGCAGGAAGCCGCCGGAAGGCGTGCCCGTCGTCGCTTGAGTCTCGGAAGATTTTGGCGTGCTGCTACAGGCAGCAAGCAATACGCAAAGTGGAAGTAACGCTACATAACGACGCTTGAACATGAGAGATCCATTAAACAAATTCAGCCAGGGAGAAGTATGGTAAAGCATCCCCCGCCGCACAAGGAAGCGGCACAAGAGAATAAATCACCTTTCTCCTCTTTTCAGTTTGTATCCGCTCCCCCACCCCCGCGATCTTTCAACTTAAAATATTTTTCTTTTATTTTGCGATCACAATAACACTTTTGAATCTTTCAACATGATTACAATGAACAGGAAATTAGCAAGAAAACTAAAAACCCTACAGGAGAGAACAATGATCGAAACCATTACACATGGTGCGGAGTGGTTCATCGGGTTATTCCAGAAAGGCGGAGAGGTGTTTACCGGTATGGTGACAGGTATTCTTCCGCTACTGATAAGCCTGCTGGTTATCATGAATGCGCTCATCAATTTTATCGGCCAGCAGCGTATTGAGCGTTTTGCCCAACGTTGTGCCGGAAATCCGCTATCTCGTTACCTGCTTTTACCGTGTATCGGGACATTTGTTTTTTGTAATCCGATGACCCTGAGTTTGGGACGCTTTATGCCGGAGAAGTACAAGCCGAGCTATTACGCGGCGGCCTCCTATAGCTGTCACTCCATGAACGGTCTGTTTCCGCATATCAATCCCGGCGAACTGTTTGTTTATCTGGGTATCGCCAGCGGACTCACCACGTTAGGGCTTCCTCTCGGCCCGCTCGCGGTGAGCTATCTGCTGGTAGGTCTGGTGACGAACTTCTTCCGCGGTTGGGTCACCGATCTCACCACCGCTATTTTTGAGAAAAAAATGGGGATTCAACTTGAGCAGAAAGTTCATCTGACAGGAGCGGTATCATGACACGGGTTCGTATTGAGAAAGGCGCCGGCGGCTGGGGCGGCCCGCTTGAACTGGACGTTACGCCAGACAAAAAGATCGTCTATATCACAGCCGGTACGCGCCCGGCGATCGTCGACAAACTGGCGCAACTAACAGGCTGGCAAGCGGTGGACGGCTTTAAAGAAGGCGAACCGCCGGAAGCGGAGATCGGCGCGGCCATTATCGACTGCGGCGGTACGCTGCGCTGCGGTATCTACCCGAAACGCCGGATCCCAACCATTAATATTCACTCGACGGGTAAGTCCGGCCCACTGGCGCAGTATATTGTTGAGGATATTTATGTCTCCGGCGTAAAAGAAGAAAACATTACTCTTGTCGGCGAAACGCCTGCCAGTCCCCAACCTGCCAAAACGACATTAGGACGTGACTACGACACCAGCAAAAAAATCACCGAGCAGAGCGACGGGCTGCTGGCAAAAGTCGGTATGGGAATGGGCTCCGCCGTGGCGGTACTGTTCCAGTCCGGTCGCGACACCATTGATACGGTCCTGAAAACAATCCTGCCGTTTATGGCGTTCGTTTCGGCGCTGATCGGCATCATTATGGCCTCAGGTCTTGGCGACTGGATCGCCCACGGCCTGGCGCCATTAGCCAGCCATCCACTGGGGCTGGTGACGCTGGCATTGATCTGCTCTTTCCCGCTGCTGTCGCCCTTTCTCGGCCCTGGCGCGGTTATCGCTCAGGTCATTGGCGTCCTGATCGGCGTTCAGATAGGCCTGGGCAATATCCCCCCGCATCTGGCGCTTCCCGCCCTGTTCGCGATTAACGCGCAGGCGGCCTGCGACTTTATCCCGGTCGGCCTGTCACTGGCGGAAGCGAAACAAGACACCGTTCGCGTCGGCGTACCTTCTGTGCTGGTCGGACGCTTCCTGACTGGCGCGCCCACGGTACTTATCGCCTGGTTTGTTTCCGGCTTTATCTATCAATAAGAGGTTCAGACATGAGCGTGATTTATCAAACCACCATCACCCGTATCGGCCAGAGCGCGAAGGAAGCGCTCGGCGAACAGATGCTGATTACGTTTCGGGAAGGCGCGCCGGCGGATATCGAAGAATTTTGCTTCATCCATTGTCATGGCGAACTGACCGGCGCGCTGCAGCCTGGCGCGCGGTGTGAATTGGGTCAACATTGCTATCCGGTCACGGCGGTCGGCAGCGTAGCCGAGCAAAACCTGCGTGAACTGGGGCATATCACTTTGCGCTTCGATGGTCTGCGCGAAGCAGAATTTCCCGGCACCGTACACGTTGCGGGGCCTGTACCGGACGATATCGCGCCGGGCTGTATTTTGACGTTTGTCGCTTAAGGAGAAAAAACATGAATCAAGTTGCCGTTGTCATTGGCGGAGGCCAGACCCTGGGGGCATTCCTTTGCCGTGGGCTTGCAGAAGAAGGATACCGCGTGGCGGTCGTTGATATTCAAAGCGATAAAGCCGCGAATGTCGCCCAGGAAATTAACGCCGATTTTGGCGAAGGTATGGCGTACGGTTTTGGCGCCGACGCCACCAGCGAGCAGAGCGTGCTGGCGCTTTCCCGCGGCGTAGACGAGATTTTCGGGCGCGTCGATCTGCTGGTTTACAGCGCGGGTATCGCCAAAGCGGCGTTTATCAGCGATTTCCAGTTGGGCGATTTTGACCGCTCGCTACAGGTGAATCTGGTGGGCTATTTCCTCTGCGCCCGTGAGTTTTCCCGCCTGATGATCCGCGACGGCATTCAGGGGCGCATTATTCAGATTAACTCTAAATCCGGCAAAGTGGGCAGTAAACACAACTCCGGCTACAGCGCGGCGAAATTCGGCGGCGTGGGGTTAACCCAGTCTCTGGCGCTGGATCTGGCGGAATACGGCATTACCGTACACTCGTTGATGCTCGGCAACCTGTTGAAATCGCCGATGTTCCAGTCACTGCTGCCGCAATACGCCACTAAACTGGGCATTAAGCCCGACGAGGTGGAACAGTATTACATTGATAAAGTACCGCTCAAACGCGGGTGTGATTATCAGGATGTGCTGAACATGCTGCTATTTTATGCCAGCCCGAAAGCGTCTTATTGCACCGGGCAGTCGATCAACGTAACCGGCGGTCAAGTGATGTTCTGACCGTGAATTGCCGGATGGCGCCGTAGGCCGGATAAGACGGTTACGCCGCCATCAGGCAAAACAACAGGAGCACATTATGGTTTCCATTCTGATTACCGTCGCCGTTATCGCCTGGTGTGCGCAGCTGGCGCTGGGCGGCTGGCAGATTTCCCGCTTTAATCGAGCTTTCGATAAACTTAGCCAACAGGGACGGGTCGGCGTCGGGCGCTCCGGCGGGCGTTTTAAGCCCCGGGTGGTGGTTGCCGTGGCGCTGGACGAACAGCAGCGGGTGACGGACACTTTATTGATGAAAGGCCTTACGGTATTCGCCAGACCGGTTAAAATTGCCGCAATGCAAGGAAAACATTTGCATGAATTACAGCCTGATGTGATCTTTCCCCATGATTCGCTCGCGCAGAATGCACTATCATTGGCGCTTAAACTGAAACATGGGTAATTTCGTTGTGAATGCGTATAGCTTGCGAAATTATCATTTTGCAACCAATACCCTAAATAATTCGAGTTGCAGGAAGGCGGCAACGCAGCGAATCCCAGGAGCGTACATCAGTACGTGACCGGGGTAAGCGAGGAAAGCCAACGCACATGCAGCGTGAAGTATGACGGGTAAATACATAAGTCAGGGTAATCACGCCTATGAAACCTCGTCAGCGTCAGGCCGCGATTCTGGAGCACCTGCAAAAACAGGGAAAATGCTCGGTTGAAGAACTGGCCCAGTACTTTGACACGACAGGCACCACTATCCGTAAAGATCTGGTCATTCTGGAAAATGCCGGAACCGTCATCCGCACCTATGGCGGCGTGGTGTTGAATAAAGAAGAGTCCGATCCGCCTATTGATCACAAAACGCTTATCAACACCCACAAAAAAGCGCTGATAGCCGCAGCCGCTGTGAAATATATCCATGATGGCGATTCCATTATTCTGGACGCCGGAAGTACCGTGTTACAGATGGTGCCGTTGCTTTCGCGTTTTAGCAACATCACGGTGATGACCAACAGCCTCCATATTGTTAACGCGCTATCGGAACTGGACAACGAACAAACTATCCTGATGCCCGGCGGCACCTTCCGTAAAAAATCGGCGTCGTTTCACGGTCAACTGGCGGAAAACGCCTTTGAGCAATTCAGCTTTGATAAACTTTTCATGGGAACTGACGGTATTGACCTGAACGTCGGTGTGACCACGTTCAATGAGGTTTACACCGTCAGTAACGCAATGTGCAATGCAGCACGCGAGGTGATTCTGATGGCGGACTCCTCAAAATTTGGTCGTAAAAGCCCCAATGTGGTGTGCAGTCTGGAAACCGTCGACAAACTGATCACGGACGCGGGTATCGATCCGGCATTTCGTCAGGCGCTGGAAGCAAAAGGGATTGAAGTAATCATAACCGGAGAAAGCAATGAGTGATGCACTACTAAACGCGGGCCGTCAGACCTTAATGCTGGAGCTACAAGAAGCCAGCCGTCTGCCGGAGCGTCTGGGCGATGATTTTGTCCGCGCCGCCAATATCATTATTCACTGTGAAGGCAAAGTGATCGTTTCCGGCATTGGCAAGTCAGGTCATATTGGTAAAAAAATCGCCGCGACGCTTGCCAGTACTGGTACTCCCGCTTTTTTTGTTCATCCGGCGGAAGCACTGCATGGCGATCTGGGGATGATTGAAAGCCGCGACGTGATGTTATTTATCTCCTATTCCGGCGGCGCAAAAGAACTCGACCTCATCATCCCGCGTCTGGAAGATAAATCCGTCGCGCTGCTGGCGATGACCGGTAAACCTCACTCTCCGCTGGGGCGAGCGGCAAAAGCCGTTCTGGATATTTCCGTCGAGCGTGAAGCCTGTCCGATGCATCTGGCGCCGACATCCAGTACCGTCAATACGCTGATGATGGGCGATGCGCTGGCGATGGCGGTCATGCAGGCGCGCGGTTTTAACGAAGAAGATTTCGCCCGTTCGCATCCGGCTGGCGCACTGGGCGCGCGTTTGCTCAATAATGTGCATCACCTGATGCGCCAGGGCGATGCAATACCGCAGGTAATGCTCGCCACCAGCGTGATGGATGCCATGCTGGAACTTAGCCGTACCGGGCTGGGGCTGGTGGCGGTTTGCGATGAGCAACATGTTGTGAAAGGCGTCTTTACCGACGGCGACCTGCGTCGCTGGCTGGTGGGCGGCGGCGCGCTCACCACGCCGGTAAGCGAAGCCATGACGCCCAACGGTATTACGCTCCAGGCGCAAAGCCGCGCCATTGACGCCAAAGAGCTCCTGATGAAACGCAAAATTACCGCCGCGCCGGTGGTCGATGAAAACGGCAAACTCACCGGCGCCATTAACCTGCAGGATTTCTACCAGGCGGGGATTATCTAATCCTTCAGTCCCAGACGCTTCGCCAGCCGATGCAGGTTGGCGACGTCGGTTTCCAGCGCCCGCGCACTGGCCGCCCAGTTGTGATTATTTTGCGCCAGCGCCTGGCGAATCATCTCTCGCTGGAAGTTCTCCGTCGATTCGCGCAAATTGCGGCAGGCCGGCAGCGCCAGAAAGCTTTCCGCAGACGGCGCGGGTAAAACGTCCTCTGACAAGGCAAAATGCTGCTCCTCCAGTACTACCTCATCCCCTGCCCGGGTCGCTCTCGCCAGTACAACCGCACGGTGAATGGCATGTTCCAGCTCCCGGACGTTGCCCGGCCAGCCATAGTTGAGCAAATGGCGGCGCGCGCCGGGACTCAGTACCACGCGGGACAGCCCCAGCCGCAGTCGGCACTGCTCGCAAAAATAGCCCGCCAGCAACACCACATCATCGCCGCGCTCGCGCAGCGGCGGCACAAAGAGCGGGAAAACGCTCAGGCGATGGAACAGGTCGGCGCGAAAACGCCCCGCCAGCACCTCTTCACGCAGGTCACGGTTGGTCGCCGCCAACACCCGCACATCCACGCGCAGGCTACGATCGTCGCCGACGCGCTGAATATCGCCATACTGCAACACGCGAAGTAGCTTGGCCTGTAGCGCCAGCGACAGTTCGCCAATCTCATCCAGAAACAGCGTGCCGTTATCCGCCATTTCAAACTTACCGCTACGATTACTGATAGCCCCGGTAAAAGCCCCTTTTACATGACCAAACAACTCGCTCTCCGCCACGCTTTCCGGCAGCGCGGCACAGTTGAGATAGACCAGCGGATTGACCGCTCTGGGGGAGCCCTGGTGAATGGCTTTCGCCACCAGCTCTTTACCAGTCCCCGTTTCACCGCCGATCAGCACGTTAAGATCGGAGCCCGCCACAATCTCGATCTCTTTTTTCAACTGCGTCATCGCCGGCGACAGGCCGATCATGTGCGTCTCTTTTATCGGTTCAAACACGCCTGACGACCCGGGCAGTATGTTCTGGCTTTCCAGTTGTTCAATTAACAGCGCATTGCTCAATGCCCCGGCGGCCAGCGCGGCGACAAGCCGCAGCTCTTCATCGCTAAATACCTCGAACTGCTCCGGCGTCATAGCATCAAGGGTCAGCGCACCGATGAGGTTCTGTCCGGCAAACAGCGGCAGACCAACACAGGCGTGGACTTTCAGGCTTTCCTGTCCGGGAATTAACCCGTCATACGGATCGGGTAAATCGCTATCAGCCGGAAAACGCACCACGTCCCCCGCGCGAGCGATGGCTTCCAGGCGCGGATGCCCTTCCAGGGTAAAACGTCTGCCGAGAACGTCCTGCGCCAGGCCATCAATCGCCAGTGGAATAAATTGTCGTGATTCATAACGCAACAGCGCCGAGGCGTCGCACGCCAGAACCTGACGCAGCGTAGTAATCAGCCGCTGAAAACGATCCTGATGCCCAATGCCGCGTTGTAACTCAATGGCGATGCCCGCCAATACCTCCACGGAAAAACTCATGGTTACCTCATTGTCATTTTGACACCTATAGTGTCATATTGACAGCATCATTTATAGTCTTTTTGACTACATCAAAAATACAAAACCAATATAACTCAATACAAATCAATAAGATGAAAAGTTGGCACACTAGCTGCAATAAGCAAAACAACTTTTTGTAAACGTTGAATGAATTGAGGTGGTTATGTCTATTCTGGTTAAAAATAATATTCATTGGGTTGGCCAGCGCGACTGGGAAGTACGTGATTTTCACGGCACTGAATACAAAACGCTGCGCGGCAGCAGCTATAACAGCTATCTCATTCGTGAAGAAAAGAATGTGCTGATCGATACCGTCGATCATAAGTTTAGCCGTGAGTTTGTGCAAAATCTGCGCAGTGAAATCGACCTCGCGGACATCGACTACATCATCATTAACCATGCCGAAGAAGACCATGCAGGCGCGCTGACCGAACTGATGGCGCAGATCCCGGACACGCCTATCTACTGTACCGCCAACGCCATTGACTCTATCAACGGCCATCACCATCACCCGGAATGGAATTTTAAGGTGGTGAAAACCGGCGATACGCTGGATATCGGCAACGGCAAGCAGTTGATCTTCGTGGAAACGCCGATGCTGCACTGGCCGGACAGCATGATGACCTATATGACCGGCGACGCGGTGTTATTCAGCAACGACGCCTTTGGTCAGCACTACTGCGACGAGCGCCTGTTCAATGATGAAGTGGACCAAACCGAACTGTTTGAACAATGCCAGCGCTACTACGCCAATATCCTGACGCCGTTCAGCCGTCTGGTAACGCCAAAAATTACCGAAATCCTCGGCTTCAACCTGCCGGTGGATATGATTGCCACCTCACACGGCGTGGTATGGCGCGACAACCCAACGCAAATCGTGGAACTGTATCTGAAATGGGCGGCAGATTATCAGGAAGATCGTATCACTATTTTCTACGATACCATGTCGAACAATACTCGCATGATGGCGGATGCCATCGCGCAGGGTATCAACGAAGTGGACCCCAACGTGGCGGTCAAAATCTTTAACGTCGCCCGCAGCGATAAAAATGAAATATTGACCAACGTCTTCCGTTCGAAAGGCGTGCTGGTCGGCACTTCTACCATGAACAACGTGATGATGCCGAAAATCGCTGGTCTGGTGGAAGAGATGACCGGCCTGCGCTTTCGCAACAAACGTGCCAGCGCCTTCGGTTCTCATGGCTGGAGCGGCGGCGCGGTGGATCGACTGTCCACGCGCTTACAGGATGCCGGTTTTGAAATGTCCCTGAGTCTGAAAGCGAAATGGCGTCCGGATCTGGATGCGCTGGAGTTGTGCCGTCAGCACGGTCGCGACATCGCGCGTCAGTGGGCGCTTGCTCCGCTGCCGGAAACCACACAGAAAACCGCGCCAGTCGAAGAAACCACAACCTGCGCCGCCGCAGACCTCGGCCCCAAAATGCAATGCAGCGTATGCCAGTGGATTTACGACCCTGCGCTGGGCGAGCCGTTGCAGGATGTCGCGCCGGGTACGCCGTGGAACGACGTGCCGGATAACTTCCTGTGCCCGGAATGTTCATTAGGTAAAGACGTGTTCGACGTACTGGCGACGGAGGCAAAATGAGTCGGGGAATCATCATTATTGGGTCGGGCTTCGCCGCCCGCCAGCTCGTCAAAAATATCCGTAAACAAGATGCGCATGTGCCGTTAACCCTGATTGCGGCGGACAGCATGGATGAGTACAACAAGCCCGATCTCAGCCACGTTATCAGCCAGTCGCAGCGCGCCGATGATCTCACCCGTCAGTTAGCGGGGGAATTTGCTGAACAGTTTAATCTGCGACTGTTCCCGCATACCTGGGTTGCTGACATTGATGCCGATGCCCATGTGGTGAAAAGTCAGGATAAGCAGTGGCAGTACGACAAGCTGGTACTGGCGACCGGGGCGACAGCCTTTGTACCGCCGATTACAGGACGTGAGTTAATGCTTACTTTGAATAGCCAGCAGGAGTACCGCGCCTGTGAGACACAACTGCGCGACGCGCAGCGAGTGCTGATTGTCGGCGGCGGTCTCATTGGCAGTGAATTAGCGATGGATTTCTGCCGCGCCGGGAAAACGGTAACGCTGATGGATAACGCCGCCAGCCTTCTCGCCTCACTGATGCCACCGGAAGTGAGCAGTCGCTTACAGCATCACCTGACCGATATGGGGGTGCATCTGCTGCTGAAATCGCAGTTGCAAAAACTGGAGAAAACCGAAGCCGGTATCCGCGCTACGCTGGTAAGCCAGCATAGTATTGAGGTCGATGCGGTGATTGCCGCCACCGGCTTACGCCCGGAAACCGCTCTGGCGCGCCGCGCCGGGGTAGCCGTCAACCGCGGCGTCTGCGTGGATAGCTATCTACAGACCAGTCACCCGGATATTTATGCGATCGGCGATTGCGCGGAGATCAACGGTCAGGTGCTGCCCTTCCTGCAACCGATCCAGTTAAGCGCGATGTACCTGGCGAAAAATCTGCTCGGCGGCAACGCGCCGCTGAAGCTACCGGCGATGCTGGTCAAAGTCAAAACGCCGGAACTGCCGCTGCATCTGGCGGGAGAAACTCAGCGCCGTGATTTAAGCTGGCAGATTACCGCAGAATCTGACGGTATGATTGCCAAAGGCATGAGCGGAGAAGGCCAACTACGCGCCTTTGTGGTGAGTGAAGACCGCATGAAAGAGGCCTTTGCACTGCTGAAAACGTTGTCGGTATAAGCCTGTGATGCCGGATGGCGCCGCTTCGCGTCTTATCCGGCCTACGAGTGAGCATCTATTTACAGGCTGAATAAGGCGCAGCCGCCATCCGGTGCCCTACACTTCACTTAACGCTCGCGCTGCGGCAATCACGCCCTGTCCAAACGACAGCCCGCCGTCGCCCGCTGGTAACCGCTGCGGAAATAACAATTTAAAATCAGAAAGATAAAAGGCGAGACGTGCGCGAAGTAAGCGGTTGTGTATCACCCCGCCGCTGAAGACCAGAGTGGTTATCCCCCGCGCCGTAGCCTGCTGGCGCATTAGCGTGGCAAACCCGCACGCCAGCGCATCATGAAAAGCCCAGGCGCGTTGCGCGGGCGTGGCCTGCCAGTTCAACCATTGCCGCCAGAAAACGGCGACGTCCAGTTGAGCGCCGTTAAGCGGCATCGTGACCGGATGCTCAACGTTAGCGCATTGAGAGGCCAGCGCCTCCAGCGCGCAGGCGGCCTCGCCCTCATAGCTAAGCGATGCTGGCGCGCAGCGAAGCGCGGCAGCCACCGCGTCAAACAACCGCCCGCAGGAAGACGCCAATGGGGCATTGACGCCGCGCTCAATGGCGCGCGCCAGGACATTCCAGTTTTGCTGTTGCAGCCCCGCTGTCTCCGGATAATCCTGCCAGTCCGGCACAAAGCGCAGGCACTGCGCCAACAGATTACGCCACGGATGTTTGGCAGCCAGATCGCCTCCCGGCAGCGCCACGGCGGGTAAACCGCCTAAATGTTCGCACTCGCGATAATTGACCCGCAAACATTCTCCGCCCCATAGCGCGCCATTCTCACCCATGCCGATACCGTCTACCGTCAGGGCAATCACCTCTCCACCGTCCAGCGGCCAACCATGCTCGGCCAGGCAAGCCGCCGCATGGGCATGATGGTGTAACACCGTCTCTGTCGGTAGACGCATCTCACTGGCCCACTGACTGGAAACATAGCCCGGATGCGCATCACAGACGATACGCTCTGGGATAAAATCGTAGATTGACTGGATCAAACGCAATGCCTCGCGCCACTGCGCCTGGATACCGTCATCGCTGAGATCGCCTAAATGCTGGCTGACAACTGCCTGTTCGCCGCGTACCAGACAGAACGTGTTTTTCAGATCCGCGCCCAGACAAAGTATCGGCGGCACATCGCGAAATCCGGGCGGCAACGCAATCGCGTCCGGCACGTATCCCCGCGAACGACGCAGCATTTCGCCGCTGTCGCGCACGACAGAGTCGTCCATGCGCTGTACAATGTCGCGATTATGCAACAGAAAACCATCGGCAATATCGTGTAAATCGTCCAGCGCCTGTTCGTTGGTGATGGCGGGCGGTTTGCCGCTCAGGTTGCCGGATGTCATCACCAGCGGGTAATTGAGCGCCTGCAACAAGAGGTGTTGCAATGGGTTGGCTGGCAGCATCACACCCACCTCCGTAAGTCCTGGCGCGATGCCCTCACTCAGCGAAGGTACATACTGCTTATCCACCAGTACAATCGGGGCCGCTGGCGTGGTCAGCAGCGAACGCGCCGCGCTCGGCAGCGTTTGCGCCGTGGGCAACATCACCGCCAATGGTTTCGCCGGGCGATGTTTACGCGCCCGCAGCATCGCCACTGCGTTATCGTTGCGCGCATCGCAGGCCAGATGAAAACCACCCAGCCCTTTAACGGCAATAATGCCTCCGGCGTTCAGTTGGGCGACCGCCGCCTGCAAAGCCGCCTCTTTTTCCGCTCGTTCATGTTGGCTCCGCCACTCAAGATGCGGCCCGCATGACGGACAGGCAACGGGCTGGGCATGAAAACGGCGATCGTACGGATCGCGGTATTCGTTGTCGCATTCCGGACACAAGGGAAACGCCGCCATCACCGTAAATGGCCGGTCATAGGGCATAGCGCGAATAATGGTGAAGCGTGGTCCGCAGTGGGTGCAATTGATGAAAGGATAACGGTAGCGCCGCTCGCCTGGGGTATTCATCTCGGCAAGACATGCCGGGCAGGTCGCCGCATCCGGCACGATTTGCGTGTTCATCGAACCGCCTGCGCTCTGACGAATGGTGAAATCCGTCGGTGCGCGCTCCCATACCAACGACGCGTGTTCAACGCTGTCAATGCGCGCCAGCGGCGGGCAATCCTGATAGAGCGCGGCAATAAATTGCGACGGCTCTTCCAGCAGCCGAACGACGACGCCGTCGCCGTCATTACACACGTCGCCGTGTAATCGCAACTGCTGCGCCAGCTGCCAGACAAAAGGACGAAAACCGACGCCCTGTACTTTGCCCCGAATGCGTAGCTGTACGCCGGAAGGTGTGTCTATCGCCATCTTATTTTCCCGCCATCATCGAACCCGGATGCCTGATGGCGCGACGCTTATCAGGCCTACAACCGCACGGACCGTAGACCGGATAAGGCATTGATGCCGCCATCCGGCAATGCTTTGTGGCGTATTCTACGCGCAATCGCAGAAATCAGAAAAGCAGCGATGCCGTTGAATCCAGCGCCGCGCGACGGCGTTTTTCCGCGCTCAGCTGTTCAAGCTTATTGCGGTCCACGCAGATTAGGGCGTGCGTTGGGCAAGCGGCCATACAGGCCGGACCGGCTTCACGGTGGTGACACAGATCGCACTTGTTGGCTTCGGCTTTTTCGGCACGCACGTTCAGCCCCGCGCCGCTATTGCGAACCACCGGACGTACCACCACTTCCATGGCGCCGTAAGGACATGCCACTACGCAAGTTTTACAGCCAATGCAGCGTTCCTGCATCACATGAACAAAGCCTTTGTCACGGCTGATGGCGCCATTCGGGCAAACGTTGGCGCACGGCGCGTCTTCACACTGGCGACACAGCGTTGCCGTGGAAACATTCACGCCTTTGATGACATGGATACGAGGTAAAAAGGTTTCAGGGGTCAGCGATGCGCAATCCTGATTTTCCTGATGGGATACGACGCAAGCCACTTCACAGGTACGGCAACCAATGCACTTACTCGCGTCTGCAATGATGAAACGGTTCATCAAATTCTCCAGCAATAACAGATGATGTGCCGATATATACACGAATCGTGCCAATTTTTATTTCATTGTTATTTAAGAATATTATTTCTATTTTCGTGAGCATTTACGTGTCATCGTCACAAGTGTCGATGACACGTAATGTCGCCAGTGGTGGTCAAGATTTGCAGTGATAGCCAGCCAACTCTGCACCGCAACTGGCATCAATCCTGATTAACGCCTGGCAATACGTTACCGCGTATTAAACAGCGCTGCGTAAGGGAAAGATCGTCCGTTTGCGGATTCCTTCCGGCAATAGGTTTGATAATTAATTTACGGCCAGGATAGTGATTAAAACGGGTCAGCGCCGGATAACTCAACCGGCCAAACCAGCCGTGTACGCGCTGCCAGCGGGCGTCCTTCACCTGATATAAATTGGTTATCCAGTAGCCTGAGTCAAATTGCATATCCAACAGTTGCGTGCGCCCATTGCCCTGTAAATCAAGCAAATCATCAACGCCAGTATCGGTCGCGGTATAAAACCCCCACGGTTCAAAGACGCAGGGGCGGCCATTCTTGAGAAAGGTGAAAATGATGTATTGCGCGCTCGGCGCCAGGCCCAACCCAGGATTGCCCAACCAGATAACCAGATCCTGAATGCCGTTACGATCGAGGTCAGCGCGATAAAATTGCGCATTACCCGCCAAATTAATCAGCCTTCCAACCGGGACAACCCACGAATTACCGGCTCTGTCTTTTCCGCTAATCCGCCATTCGTTATCTTTTTTCGGCTCCGGCAGTAGCGTCACGCCACTGACTCCGACCTGGCGAAAATGCCAGGTCTGGTCGGGCGATACAGAATAAGGCAGGGTCAACAGCGGCTTCAGCGCACGCTTTTGCGCATATTCACCGTCGCTCATCGGCAGGTAACCGACAACACCGGTGGCCAGTGCGCGTGCGGCGAGGCAGAGAAATAGCAGTCCGCTCCATACGATAATCTTCACGTCCTTCTTACAACCTTTGCCGTGTAACACAAATTCTCCCTAAATATGTGCGCATTTTACGCCTCCGGCGCTTCCAGCGCGGCAAATCCGCCGTTTCCCTGCCAGCCTTCCAGGCGCTGATAGACGATATTTACCGCGTCCTTAATCGGTTGAGTCATCGGATAATAAAACCCGACGATATCCGGCTGGATACCAACAAAAATCACCTCGCCGACATCCTCTTTCAGCTGATCGATAAGGTAGTTGAGCGGCATATTGTGGGTGGTCATCATAAACATTTCGGCGATATCATCCGGATCGATGATGCGGATCTCGCCCGGATTAAGTCCCATATCGGTGGCGTCGACAATCAACAGACGCTGCGGGCGCAGTTCGCGAATCGCCACAATGTCGTTTTCCGGCGCGCTGCCGCCATCGATGACAACCCAGTTGCCCTTCGGCTGCGCCGCGCACATTCCCGCCAGTAACGGGCCTGCGCCGTCGTCGCCCATCATGCTGTTGCCGACACAGAGTAAAACGTCAGTCACGAAGCCTCCTCACCATCAGATAGATGGCGCTTTCCTGATGAATGTCATGCAGCATACTGAGCATCAGTTTGCTCCATTCTTGCTGCTGCGGGGTCTGCGCAGCGCGCGCCTCATCAAACGCGCGCGCCAGCATTTGCACATGGTTGAAATCGATAACGATCTCGCCATACTTCGGCACGCCTTCCATTTTACGCCGGGCATCGCTACCGGCTTCCAGGGTGGCGATCCACGCCAGATACTCATCCCATGGGCAGGTGAGCGCGGCCTCCAGACAATCGATAACCCCCAGGTGGTGACCAATCGCCAGGCTGTAATAGACAACCTGCTGCGCCTCGGCAGGCGTCGCATCGTTCTCATCAATAAACTTACGGCTCAGTTGACTGAACACCACCTGTTCGCTCATCGGATACGCGCCTCTTCAACAACATGATTGAGATGGGTGACAATTTCGGTTAAACGCGGATCGTTTTCCGCTTCCAGCCAACGCGCCACTTGCTGCTCGCCCTGCCCCAACTGTGTCAGGTAATCATCGGCGATCTGACGACCATAGCGATAACCCGCCAGCCGGCGCGCCGCGCGATCCACCTTCACGCGCAGCGGCTGCACCATATCCGGATGCAGGATCTCTGCGGGCTGATCGTCCAGCTCACCCGGCGCGCGGGCGTGGATTTTCTGCTCCAGCAGGCCAAGCGCCATCGCAAAGCCATACAGCGTCGCCGCAGGCGTTGGCGGGCAGCCTGGAATATACACATCCACCGGGACGATTTTATCCGTACCGCCCCAGACGCAGTACAGATCATGGAAGATGCCGCCGCTGTTGCCGCAGGCCCCATAAGAGATACAGATTTTCGGGTCCGGCGCCGACTGCCAGGCGCGCAGCGCCGGAGAGCGCATGGCGCGGGTCACCGCGCCGGTAAACAGCAGAATATCGGCATGACGCGGCGACGGTACCACTTTGATGCCGAAACGCTCGGCATCAAACAGCGGCGAAAGCGTCGCAAAGATTTCGATTTCACAGCCGTTACAGCCGCCGCAGTCCACGCGGTAAACGTATGCCGAACGCTTAATATTTTTCAGTAAAGACGCCTTCATGCTGGCGATGGATTCATCCACCGTCATCGGTACCGGAATGCCGTTGGCGTCACGCGGGCCTAATAAATTGCTCATTAGCTGACCTCTTTCATATGGCGAGTCAGTTCAATACGGTCGGACGGCACCAGGCATTTCTGACGCTTACAGTCCGGGCAGGTCTCAAAGCTTTCGCGGTGGTTTTCCGCGCGGCTGTCGCCGTTGTGCGCAAGCAGCGCAATGGCGTAGTCGATCTCTTTCTGTACCGCGAAAGGACGATTGCACACGCGGCAGTTGCACAGCGCAAAGCGGGACTGTTGCAGGAAATCTTCTTTCTTCCACACCGCCAGTTCGTACTCTTGCGACAGTTTAATCGCCGCCGTCGGGCACACCTCTTCGCAGCGACCGCAGAAGATACAACGGCCAAGATTGAACTGCCACGCCAGCTCATTGGTCGCGAGATCGGTTTCCACCGTCAGCGCGTTCGACGGGCAGGCATTAACGCAGGCGGCGCAGCCGATGCACTGCTGCGGATTATGTTCCGGCTTGCCGCGGAAGTTTTTATCAACCGCAATCGGCTCCAGCGGATAAGACGAGGTCGCCGTGCCGGTTTTGATAACTTTTTTGATAAAGGTAAACATGGCGATTCCTTATTTCAGCGGCGAGTTTTTACGCTCAATGCTGTAGCGCTCAAGTTCTTTGTACGGCACGACTTTGCTCTTCTTCTTACGCACATCGACCACGGTCATCCGGTCGGTACAGGAGTAGCACGGGTCGAGGCTGCCGATAATCAGCGGCGCGTCGGAGACGGTGTTGCCGCGCAGCATATAGCGCAGCGTCGGCCAGTTGGCGTAGGTCGCCGCACGGCAGCGCCAGCGGTACAGCTTCTGGTTGTCGCCGGTCATGCTCCAGTGGATATCGTCACCACGCGGCGCTTCGGCAAAGCCGAGCGCAAAACGGTGCGGAATATAGGTAAAGCCTTCCACCATCAGCGGGCCGCCCGGCAGATTATCCAGACCGAAATCGATCATATTCAGCGAGGTGTAAACTTCGTTGATACGGACTTTCAGACGAGAAATCACATCGCAGCCCTGCTCGCTGTGCACTTCCATCGGCAGCAGGCCATAGCCCACAAACGGGTGGTCGGCGCGGGTGTCGCGGGCGTGACCGCTGGCGCGCACCATCGGGCCGACATTACTGAAGTCACGGGCAATTTCCGGGTCCAGACGGCCGATACCCACGGTACGCTGTTCCATATTCGGCGTGCTCAGCAGCATGTCCACCAGCTCCTGCACGTCACGACGCATCTGCTGCGCCAGTTGACGGGTCTGGATCATGTCTTCTTTCAGCAGATCGCGGCGAATCCCGCCGATCAGGTTCAAACCGTAAGTTTTGCGCGCCCCGGTCAGTATCTCCGCCATCTTCATGGAGGTTTCACGCACGCGGAAGAACTGCATAAAGCCGGAGTCAAAGCCGGTGAAGTGGCAGGCCAGGCCTAAGTTCAGCAGGTGCGAGTGCAGGCGTTCCACTTCCAGCAGAATAGCGCGGATCATTTGCGCACGCTCCGGCACCTGAATGCCCATCGCGTTTTCCACGGAAGTGGTGTAGGCGGTGCTGTGGGCGAAGCCGCAGATACCACACACGCGATCCGACAGGAACGTCACTTCGTTATAACCCATACGGGTTTCCGCCAGTTTTTCCATGCCGCGGTGGACATAGAACAGACGGTAGTCGGCGTCGATAATGTTTTCGCCATCGACGAACAGACGGAAGTGGCCCGGTTCATCGGAGGTGACATGCAGCGGGCCAATCGGCACCACGTTATTTTTCTTGTCACCCAGCTCGTTAATGAACTCGTAGGTTTCCGCATCGGTGGTCGGCGCCGGGCGCTGACGATAATCCATGCTGTCTTTACGCAGCGGATAGAGTTCATCCGGCCAGTCGTCCGGCAGCACCAGACGGCGCTCGTCCGGCAGACCGACCGGGATTAAACCGTACATGTCGCGTACTTCGCGCTCACCCCACACGGCAGCCGGCACGCGCGGCGTAACGGATGGGAATTCCAGCTTATTGGCATCTACTTCAACGCGAACGGTAATCCAGCACTTCGTGCCCTGCTCCATCGACAGCACGTAATAAACGGCATAGTGGCCGCACAACTGGCGTTCGTCATTACCGAACAGCACCGACAGCCACCCACCCTGCTGGTAGTAAAGAAACTCCACCACTTCCGGCAGATAGTTCACTTTTACCGTAATAGTCAGCTGATCTTTGGTCTGCCAGGCTTCGTCCAGCACGACGCCCGGAAACGCCTGGTGCAGCGCCGCAAGGTATTGTTGACCTAATTTTTCTTCAGACATGCTCAAACTCTCTTAAATCACGCCGCCAGCAAGGAGACGAAGGCTAAAAACGCAAACCCAAAACCGGCCCAGGTCACGCGTGAAGTGGCGCAAAAACGCAGTCGCGCCATGCTGTTTTCAAACAGGGCGATCACCAGTACGCCGACAATCAGCTTGACGACGGCAATCACCAGCGCCAGCAACAGTCCGCCTGCGCTGAAGGTTTCCATCTGTCCCCACGGCAGAAACACGCCGACGAACATTTGCAGCACCACCAGTTGCTTAAGGCTGATGCCCCATTTCAGCACCGCAAAGCCGCTACCGCTGTATTCGGTCAACGGCCCTTCCTGCAACTCCTGCTCCGCTTCCGCCAGGTCGAACGGCAGCTTGCCCATTTCGATAAAGGTGGCGAAGGCGCAGGCGCACAGCGCCAGAATCAGCGGAATACTACGCGCGACAGGCCAGTGATAAATGGTATCGGCGATATTGCTGATATGAGTTGAACCCGCCACCTGCGCGGCGACCCACAGACCCAGCAGCAGAATCGGCTCCACCAGCACGCCGAGCATCGCTTCACGGCTGGCGCCGATCGCGGTGAACGGGCTGCCGGTATCCAGGCCTGCAATAGAGAAGAAGAAACGGGCGATGGCGAACAGGTAAATCAGGGTGATTAAATCACCCAGTTGCGGCAACGGAGATCCAACGGTGACAACCGGCAGCGCGGTGGCGATAGTCAGCATCACGCCGACCATCACAAACGGCGTCAGGCGAAAAACCCAGCCGGAATCAGCGGGCGCAATACTCTGACGACCGAGCAGTTTGATAATGTCGCGGTACTCCTGCAACACGCCCGGCCCACGGCGATTGTGTAGACGGGCGCGCGCCACGCGAGTAATACCGGACAGCAATGGCGCAACGGCAAATAGCACCAGCGCCTGAATTAACGGATAAAACACACTCATTTTCAGGCTCCTCGTGAAACCACAATCACCACCAGCACCGCCAGCTCAATCAGCGCCAGACGACGGAACAGCACCGCGGCCGCCGCGTTCTGCCAGCCCGGCACCAGCGATACCGGGTTAAGCCATTTACGCAGTTTAAGTACCGGGGCAAAGGCCTCTTTCACCGGCATGGCGAAACCGTGCGCGGTAATCACCATCGACTGCTCATGGTCGTAGCCGCACACCCAGGCCGCGCCGCGAGAACGCGACGGCAGACGGTTGCCTTTGAATATCGCCATAATGATGAACGGCAGTAGCGGACAGGCGACCAACAGCAGCGTGATCATCGGCTGCGATACGGTGGTGTGCGCGGTTTCCAGCGGCAACGGTACCGCAGTGGAAATCATCGGCAGCAGCCACGGCGCGGCAACCCCACCAATCACGCAGCAGATAGCCAGCGCAACCACGCTGACGCCCATCAGGATCGGCGCGCAGCTGGCGTTTTCAGCTTCCTTCGTGCGCGGCGCGCCAAGGAACGTCACGCCGTAAACTTTCGCCATACACATCACCGCCAGCGCGCCGGTAATCGCCAGGCCAACCGCCAGCAGCGGTCCTAACAGACGACCAACAAACGCGCCGCTGTTGCCCAGTTTGAAGAAGGACTGGTAAATCACCCACTCGCCGGCAAAGCCGTTCAGCGGCGGCAACGCAGCCATCGCCATCAGACCGACCAGCATGGCGATAGAAATAACCGGCATCCGTTTACCAATACCGCCCAGTTTTTCGATATCGCGATGACCGGTACGGAACCAGATGCTGCCCGCGCCCAGAAACAGCACGCTTTTGAACAGGCTATGGTTCAGCAGGTGATAGAGCCCGCCGGTCAGACCCAGCGCGATCAGTACCGGCTGATTGAGAGCAATCCCGGTAACGCCTGCGCCCAGACCGAGCAAAATGATGCCGATATTTTCCAGCGTGTGATAGGCCAGCAGGCGCTGAATGTTATGCTCCATCAGCGCGTACAAACCACCGACAAAGGCGGTGATCATCCCAAGCACCAACAGCGCCACGCCCCACCACAGCGGCGCATTGCCGCCAAGCAGAGATAGCGTGAGAATGCCCAGCAGCCCGATTTTCATCACCACGGTCGAGAACAGCGCGGCGGCGGGAGCGCTGGCGTTGGCGTGCGCCTGCGGCACCCAACCGTGTAGCGGGATAATCCCGGCCAGCAGACCAAAACCGATAACGCCGAGCAGCCAGATATCGGAGCCCAGCGGCAGTTGCTGAGCGCGTTGATCCAGCAGCCCCAGATCCAGCGTGCCGTAGCGCTGCCACACCAGCCAGCAGGCGATTGCCAGCAGCAGCGTACCGAGACGGCCCAGCGCAAACCACAGTTTGCCCTCTTTGCTACTGCCGGTAAGGAACACGGCGCAGAGCGCCATGATTTCCGCCATCACCACCATCGTCCCCAGATTACTGGCGACCACGGCGCAGACGGCTGCCGCCATCAGCAGGTTGATCAATAGTCCGTTGGCTTTTACCTGTGGATGGCGATGCCAGTCGATATTGAACAGGCTGACGAACAGACCGCACAGCCCCAGCGTAATCAGCCAGATAGCATTCAGCGGCGTTATTTGCAGCATGTGACCGGTAAACGGCATCACGCCGCTCACCGTAACTGCGCTGGTCAGTGCGGTGAACCCCGCGCCAGCCGTACACAGGCTGCCGACCGCGCCGCCGATACCGGCAATCCAGCCGCTCAGCGCTTTATGAAACGAAAACAGAAACGCCAGAACGGCGGCGGCGGCAAACCACGCGACGCCGCTAGTAATCAGTGAAAGTGAACTCATTATGCATCCCCACTCTGAGCCTGCTGAAACAAGGTGAGATCGCCAAAATCGGTATTAAACGTCAGCTCACGTTTACGTTTGCTGGCGCGGGCGATATCCGTGTTCTCCACCAGGTGTAGCGCTTTAGTCGGGCACATCCGCACACAGGCCGGGCCTTGCTCGTCAAAGCTGCACAGGTCGCATTTCACCGCGATAGCGCGTACGCCCGGCACCCAGTCGAGCAACGTACTGACGCGCGCAGGCGCTGGCGGCGCGGGCGGCGCTTTCGGCGTATTGGCGTTCGCCGGAATATGCAGCGGACGGCTGCCGGAAAACTCAATAGCGCCAAACGGACAGGCAATACCACACAGTTTGCAGCTCACGCACAGGCTTTCATTAAGCTGGACAGCGCCGTCAACGCGATTAATCGCGTTAACCGGGCATACCGTGGCGCATGGCGCATCTTCACAGTGGTGACAAAGCTGCGGCGCAGATTCTTTTTCATTCAGCATCACTTTCAGGCGCGGCATTGACTGCAGGCCATGCTGGCGATGCGTCTCTGAACAGGCGGCCTCACAGGTGTGGCAGCCGATACAGAGAGTGGAGTCAGCAATTACAAAACGATTCACCAGGCATTCCTCAGGTGATTGTCATTTTTGACGAAAACATGCCGTTGAAATGTCATTTTCGACACTTATCGACACGCCCATCCCCAAAACATTCATGACGTGGCGCAACGCCACATCGCGAATCAAAGCGGGCAACACCTCAGGCTTATACCGCCGGGCTGTTTCCCTTTACCAATTGACGCAAATTAACCGGCGAGTTGGTTTCTACAGCGGTATAGAGGCTGTCGTAAACGCTGGCGATTTTTTCCAGATAGTGCTCCAGCACCTGCTCGCGATCGCGGTTGTTAACCCGTTCATCAACCTTGCCGTCGATATCGAGCTGCGCCTGTGCAATCAATTGCTTATCTTCGCCATCTTTGGTTTCAACGTAGTACTCAATGGTGTGGCTGTTAAAACCATCCGCCAACGCGACGTAAATACGAAAGTGCTCAAACAGGACAAAGCAAAGATCCCTTTCCGGCGCGCAGCTCATTGCGTGATGCAGGCGCGCTTTCGAGAGGGTGATCCCCTGAACCAGCGAGTTGCAGTAAATATGCCACTGGTCCTGTAGGCGACGATGCCGTTGCGCGATGTAATCGGCCTTTTCGCTTATTTCCCAAATAGTCATGTCAGGTTACCCGTTTAACAGAGATGCCTGCGTTAAGCATTTTCCATGCCAATTTTTAACTTATTGTTTTTAATGGAAGACGCGCACAGTTACTGCCGTTTCGACGCGGTGACGACATGTCATTTCGTCATCGTCGACATTAACCTGCCAGGGGATAAAAATATTGGCATAAATATTGCTTTACAGGGGCAACTACTACGGGAGGCGATATGCATGAAATCACCCTCTGCCAACGGGCACTGGAATTGATTGAACAACAGGCTTCAGCATACGGTGCAAAACGTGTGACAGCCGTCTGGATCAAAATTGGCGCATTTTCTTGCGTGGAAACCAGCGCTCTTTCCTTTTGTTTTGATCTGGTATGCCGCGGCACGATAGCAGAAGGTTGTAAACTGCACCTCGAAGAACAGGAAGCCGAATGCTGGTGTGAGCATTGTCAACAATATGTCACGTTGTTAACCCACCGTGTACGTCGTTGTCCGCAATGTCATAGCGATACGCTGCGAATTGTGGCCGATGACGGCTTACAAATTCGGCGCATAGAGATTGATGAAACTGAAGATTAATGCCGGATAGACGCTCGCGTCGCCATCCGGCAGAAAGCCTGTAACAAGAAAAAGATCAGGAGTAAGCGATGTGTACGACTTGCGGTTGCGCTGAAGGCAACCTTTATATAGAAGGCGATGAACATAATCCGCACTCAGCGTTTCGTAGCGCGCCCTTTGCCCCAGCGGCCCGCCCGGCGCTGAATATTACCGGCATTAAAACGCCTGACTTTGCCCCAAGTCAGACCGCAGAAGGCGATCTGCATTACGGCCACGGCGAAGCCGGAACCCACGCGCCTGGTATGAGTCAGCGGCGGATGCTGGAGGTTGAAATCGACGTGCTGGACAAAAATAATCGTCTGGCTGAGCGCAACCGCGCCCGTTTCGCCGCCCGCCAGCAACTGGTGCTCAACCTGGTGTCCAGCCCCGGGTCCGGTAAAACCACCCTGCTGACTGAAACGCTAATGAAATTGAAAGACCGTGTACCGTGCGCGGTGATTGAAGGCGACCAGCAGACAGTGAACGACGCCGCCCGCATCCGCGCTACCGGCACGCCCGCCATTCAGGTCAACACCGGTAAAGGCTGCCATCTTGACGCGCAAATGATCGCCGACGCCGCGCCGCGCCTGCCGCTGGATGACCACGGTATTCTGTTTATCGAAAACGTCGGTAATCTCGTCTGCCCGGCCAGCTTCGATCTGGGCGAAAAGCATAAAGTCGCAGTGCTTTCCGTGACCGAAGGTGAAGATAAGCCGCTGAAGTATCCCCATATGTTTGCCGCTGCGTCGCTCATGCTGCTCAATAAAGTCGATCTGCTGCCCTACCTCAATTTTGACGTTGAGAAGTGCATCGCCAGCGCGCGTGAAGTGAACCCGGAGATTGAAATTATCCTGATTTCCGCCACCAGCGGCGAAGGCATGGATCAGTGGCTGGCCTGGCTGGAGGCGCAGCGATGTGCATAGGCGTTCCGGGTCAAATCCGCGCCATTGACGGCAATCAGGCAAAAGTTGACGTCTGCGGCATTCAGCGCGACGTCGATCTCACATTAGTCGGCAGTTGTGATGAAAACGGTCAGCCGCGTCTGGGTCAGTGGGTGCTGGTCCATGTCGGATTCGCCATGAGCGTCATTAACGAAGCGGAAGCGCGCGACACGCTCGACGCGCTACAAAATATGTTTGATGTTGAGCCGGACGTCGGCGCACTGCTGTATGGTGAGGAGAGATAATGCGTTTTGTTGACGAGTACCGTGCGCCGGAACAGGTAATGCAGCTCATTGAACACCTGCGTGAACGCGCCGCCCTTCTTCCTTACACTGCCGAACGACCGCTGCGCATTATGGAAGTCTGCGGGGGTCATACCCACGCGATTTTTAAATTTGGTCTCGATCAGTTACTGCCCGAAAACGTGGAGTTTATTCACGGCCCCGGTTGTCCGGTCTGCGTGCTGCCAATGGGACGCATCGACAGTTGCGTGGAAATCGCCAGCCATCCGGAGGTGATTTTCTGCACCTTTGGCGATGCCATGCGCGTGCCGGGGAAACAGGGTTCTCTGTTGCAGGCTAAAGCGCGCGGCGCGGATGTGCGTATTGTTTATTCTCCGATGGACGCGCTGAAGCTGGCGCAGGATAACCCGACCCGCAAAGTGGTATTTTTCGGGCTGGGCTTTGAAACCACCATGCCGACCACCGCCATCACGCTGCAGCAGGCAAAACAGCGTGACGTGCGAAACTTCTACTTTTTTTGCCAGCACATTACGCTGATCCCGACGCTGCGTAGCCTACTGGAACAGCCGGACAACGGCATTGACGCCTTTCTTGCGCCAGGCCACGTCAGCATGGTCATCGGCACCGAGGCGTACCAGTTTATCGCCGCCGATTTTAATCGCCCGCTGGTGGTGGCTGGATTCGAACCGCTTGATCTACTGCAAGGCGTGGTCATGCTGGTTGAGCAGAAAATAGCGGCCCTAAGCCAGGTTGAAAATCAATACCGTCGCGTGGTGCCGGATGCCGGAAACATGCTGGCGCAGCAGGCCATTGCCGATGTGTTCTGCGTTAATGGCGATAGCGAGTGGCGCGGTCTGGGCGTGATTGAATCCTCCGGCGTCCACCTGACGCCGGAGTATCAGCGCTTTGACGCCGAAGCGCATTTCCGCCCAGCGCCGCAGCAGGTCTATGACGATCCGCGCGCCCGCTGCGGCGAAGTGCTGACCGGCAGATGCAAGCCGCATCAGTGCCCGCTATTTGGTAAAACATGTAATCCAGAGACCGCGTTCGGCGCGCTGATGGTCTCTTCCGAAGGCGCATGCGCCGCCTGGTATCAGTATCGTCAGCAGGAGTGTGAAGTTTGAACAATATACAACTCGCCCACGGCAGCGGCGGCCAGGCTATGCAACAGTTGATTAATAGCCTGTTTATGGAGGCCTTTGCCAACCCGTGGCTGGCGGAACAAGAAGATCAGGCGCGTCTGGAGCTGGCGCAGCTGACGGCGGAGGGCGACCGTCTGGCGTTTTCTACCGATAGCTATGTGATCGATCCGCTCTTTTTCCCCGGCGGCAATATCGGCAAACTGGCGATTTGCGGTACGGCGAACGACGTTGCGGTGAGCGGCGCGATCCCCCGCTATCTCTCCTGCGGCTTTATCCTTGAAGAAGGGCTGCCGATGGAGACGTTAAAAAGCGTGGTCAATAGCATGGCGGCGACCGCGCGGGAAGCGGGTATCGCCATTGTAACCGGCGACACCAAAGTTGTGCAGCGCGGCGCGGCGGATAAATTGTTTATCAACACTGCCGGCATGGGGGCGATTCCCGCCGATATTCACTGGGGCGCGCAAACGCTGAGCGTTGGCGATGTGCTGTTAGTCAGCGGTACGCTTGGCGATCACGGTGCCACTATTCTCAACCTGCGTGAGCAACTGGGACTGGATGGCGAGCTGGCGAGCGACTGCGCAGTATTAACGCCGCTTATTCAGACGCTGCGTCATATTGACGGAGTGAAGGCATTGCGTGACGCCACGCGCGGCGGCGTGAATGCGGTCGCCCATGAGTTTGCGGCGTCCTGCGGTTACGGTATTGAATTGTCCGAATCCGCACTGCCGCTCAAACCTGCCGTGCGCGGCGTCTGCGAGCTGTTGGGGCTGGATGCCCTGAACTTTGCCAACGAAGGAAAACTGGTGATTGCCGTTGAACGGCAGGCCGCAGATCGGGCGTTGGCGGCATTACGCGCGCATCCGCTGGGACGTGATGCAGCGCTGATTGGCGAAGTCGTGGAACGCAAAGGCGTTCGCTTAGCCGGACTCTATGGCGTGAAGCGAACCCTTGATTTGCCACACGCCGAACCATTACCTCGTATATGCTAGCAGCCTGTTGGCAGCATACTGTAGGCCGGATAAGACGCATTTGCGTCGACATCCGGCATTAACGCTGCATGAACGCCTGATGGCGCTTTGCTTATCAGGCCTACGGAGTGTGTGACCAGCGAGTTTGCGGTCAGCCATCCGGCAATAACTTACGACTTATACCTATAATTCATTTACCGTTTTCGCACCGTTTTGCGGTATTTTCCTGGAAAAGCAACATGTCGTATACACCCATGAGCGATCTTGGACAGCAAGGCTTGTTCGATATCACTCGTACCTTATTGCAGCAGCCCGATTTGGCGTCGCTCAGTGAAGCGCTTTCGCAACTGGTAAAGCGTTCAGCGCTCGCCGACAGCGCCGGCATTGTGCTATGGCAGGCGCAGTCGCAACGCGCACAATATTATGCGACGCGAGAAAATGGCCGTCCTGTTGAATATGAAGATGAAACCGTACTGGCGCACGGCCCGGTACGTCGCATCCTTTCTCGCCCCGATGCATTGCACTGTAATTTCCATGAGTTTACCGAAACCTGGCCGCAGCTTGCCGCGAGCGGCCTCTACCCTGAATTTGGTCATTACTGTCTGCTTCCTTTAGCCGCGGAGGGCCGTATTTTCGGCGGCTGCGAATTCATCCGTCAGGAAGATCGCCCCTGGAGTGAAAAGGAATATGACCGTCTGCATACGTTTACCCAAATTGTCGGCGTGGTCGCCGAGCAAATTCAAAACCGAGTAAACAATAATGTCGATTATGATCTGTTGTGCCGCGAACGCGATAACTTCCGTATTCTGGTTGCGATCACCAACGCCGTCCTGTCGCGTCTGGATATTGATGAGCTGGTAAGCGAAGTCGCAAAAGAGATCCACCACTATTTCAATATCGACGCGATCAGCATCGTGTTGCGCAGCCATCGCAAAAATAAGCTGAATATCTACTCCACCCACTACCTTGATGAGCATCATCCGGCGCACGAACAGAGCGAAGTCGACGAAGCCGGCACGCTCACGGAGCGCGTCTTTAAAAGTAAAGAGATGCTGCTTATCAACCTCAACGAACGCGATCCGCTTGCTCCCTACGAACGCATGCTGTTCGATACCTGGGGCAATCAGATCCAGACGCTTTGCCTGCTGCCGTTGATGTCCGGCAAGACGATGCTTGGCGTGCTCAAACTGGCCCAGTGCGAAGAAAAAGTGTTTACCACCGCCAACCTCAAGCTGCTGCGTCAGATTGCCGAACGAGTAGCCATTGCCGTGGATAATGCGCTGGCCTATCAGGAAATCCACCGACTGAAGGAACGCCTGGTCGACGAAAACCTGGCGCTCACGGAGCAGCTTAATAACGTCGACAGCGAGTTTGGCGAGATCATCGGGCGCAGCGAAGCGATGTACAACGTGCTAAAGCAGGTTGAGATGGTGGCGCAGAGCGACAGTACCGTGCTGATTCTGGGCGAAACGGGAACCGGTAAAGAGTTGATTGCCCGCGCCATTCACAACCTGAGCGGACGTAGCGGGCGCAGGATGGTAAAGATGAACTGCGCCGCGATGCCGGCGGGGCTGCTGGAAAGCGATTTGTTTGGTCATGAGCGCGGCGCGTTTACCGGCGCCAGCGCGCAGCGGATTGGCCGTTTCGAGCTGGCGGATAAAAGCTCGCTGTTTCTGGATGAAGTGGGCGACATGCCGCTGGAGCTACAGCCTAAGCTGCTGCGCGTCCTTCAGGAGCAAGAGTTTGAACGTCTCGGCAGCAATAAACTGATCCAGACCGACGTGCGGCTGATCGCCGCGACTAACCGCGATCTGAAAAAAATGGTCGCCGATCGCGAATTCCGTAACGATCTCTACTATCGGCTAAATGTTTTTCCGATCCAGCTTCCTCCGTTGCGCGAACGTCCGGAAGATATTCCACTACTGGTCAAAGCGTTCACTTTCAAAATCGCCCGCCGAATGGGGCGTAATATCGACAGCATTCCCGCCGAAACGCTGCGCACGCTTAGCAGCATGGAATGGCCGGGGAACGTTCGCGAGCTGGAGAATGTCGTCGAGCGCGCCGTGCTGCTGACGCGCGGCAATGTGCTACAACTGTCGCTGCCGGATATTACCGCCGTAACGCCCGATACCTCGCCTGTTGCGACTGAAAGCGCCAAAGAAGGCGAAGATGAATATCAGCTTATTATACGCGTGCTGAAAGAGACCAATGGCGTAGTGGCTGGACCAAAAGGCGCGGCGCAGCGTCTGGGGCTTAAACGAACCACCCTGCTGTCGCGTATGAAGCGATTGGGTATTGATAAAGACGCGTTAGCGTAACGGGTTGCCGGATCTGATCCGGCCTGGAGATGATGCGCGCCGTAGGCCTGGCGCTTCCCCTTCACTTCTTGCGCTGATATTTTTCCGGCAATTCCGGAACGGGGCGCTTATCGTCGATAAGGTGCCGCACGGTCAGGACAGGATGCCGCCAAAGCATTCGCGGACCTGCCCAACGCATAATCTGCTTCATCTCCTCGCGTTTAGCCGGCTGATAGCAGTGCACCGGGCACTGCTTACAGGCAGGTTTTTCCTCGCCAAATACGCATTTATCAAGACGTTTTTGCGCGTAGGCGAACAGCGCGTCGTAATGCCCCTGCACCGCTGACGCCTGTGGGCACTGGCTTTCATACAGCGCGATCATTTTTTTGATCGTCAGTTTTTCACGAGCGATACGTTTACCAGGCATCGTGCTCTCTCCGAACATTAAGGTGCATTTATTTTACACCTTATCCCTCTTTAGCACTATCACTGCATATCGTCGTCATTTCGCAAATAAGAATTATTTTCATTTATTCATGCCTTGTGCTATATAACATAGCAAAGGCTATATTCGATGATTAATTAACCACATTGTTGCGAGGGATACTATGACGAATCTACATCGTCTGAAAACACTCCTGATTGCCGGTATTGTCGCGATACTCGCGCTATCGCCAGCCTATGCAAAAGAAAAATTTAAAGTCATCACCACGTTTACCGTTATTGCCGACATGGCGAAAAACGTGGCGGGCGACGCAGCGGAAGTCAGCTCGATTACCAAGCCCGGCGCTGAAATCCATGAGTATCAGCCAACGCCCGGCGATATTAAACGAGCGCAGGGGGCACAGCTTATCCTCGCGAATGGTCTGAACCTGGAGCGATGGTTCGCCCGCTTTTATCAGCACCTTTCCGGCGTACCGGAAGTCGTCGTCTCCACCGGCGTCAAACCGATGGGCATTACCGAAGGCCCGTATAACGGTAAACCGAACCCGCACGCCTGGATGTCGGCAGAAAACGCGCTGATTTATGTCGATAACATTCGCGACGCCCTGGTGAAGTACGATCCGGATAATGCGCAGATCTATAAGCAAAATGCCGAACGCTATAAAGCGAAAATTCGCCAGATGGCCGATCCGTTGCGTGCCGAGCTGGAAAAAATTCCCGCCGATCAGCGCTGGCTGGTCACCAGTGAAGGCGCGTTCTCTTACCTGGCGCGCGATAACGACATGAAAGAGCTTTATCTCTGGCCAATTAACGCCGATCAACAGGGGACGCCAAAACAGGTGCGTAAAGTGATTGATACCATTAAAAAGCACCATATTCCCGCAATCTTTAGCGAGAGTACGGTTTCCGATAAACCGGCCCGTCAGGTCGCGCGTGAATCCGGCGCGCATTATGGCGGCGTGCTGTATGTCGATTCTCTGAGCGCCGCTGACGGCCCTGTGCCAACCTATCTGGATCTGCTGCGCGTCACGACCGAAACCATCGTCAACGGCATTAACGACGGACTGAGGAGTCAACAATGAGTCAATCTGCGATTACCGTTGATCAGGTCACGGTGACGTATCGCAACGGTCATACCGCCCTACGGGACGCCACTTTTCAGGTGCCTGGCGGTTCAATCGCCGCGCTGGTAGGCGTAAATGGTTCCGGTAAGTCTACGTTATTTAAAGCGTTAATGGGCTTTGTGCATCTTGCGCAGGGCGATATCACTATCCTGCAACAGTCAGTCAACAAGGCGCTGAAAAAAAACCTCATTGCTTATGTTCCGCAATCGGAAGAAGTGGACTGGTCATTTCCGGTGCTGGTAGAAGATGTGGTGATGATGGGACGCTACGGCCATATGGGCTGGCTACGCCGTCCCACTGCGTATGATCACGCCTGTGTTGACGCCGCGCTGGCGCGGGTAGATATGCAGGAGTATCGTCACAGGCAGATTGGCGAGCTGTCCGGCGGGCAGAAAAAACGTGTGTTTCTTGCCAGGGCCATCGCTCAGGATGGACAGGTAATCCTGCTGGATGAACCTTTTACCGGCGTGGATGTAAAAACCGAAGCGCGAATCATCGATCTACTGCGGGAACTGCGCGATGAAGGCCGCACGATGCTGGTCTCAACGCATAATCTCGGCTCCGTCACCGAGTTTTGCGACTATACGGTAATGATTAAAGGAACCGTACTGGCCAGCGGCCCTACCGAAACCACGTTTACCGCCGCGAATCTGGAACAGGCGTTTAGCGGCGTTCTACGTCATATCGCGTTAAGCGGAGGTGAAGAGCACATCATCACCGATGACGAGCGCCCCTTTATTTCCCGGCGCGTGGCCAGCGGAGGAAAATCGTCATGAACTGGCTTGTTGAGCCATTTGGCTACCAGTATATGCTCAACGCGATGTGGGTCTCCGCGATGGTGGGCGGTCTGTGCGCGTTTCTCTCCTGCTATTTGATGCTCAAAGGCTGGTCGCTCATTGGCGATGCGCTATCTCACTCTATTGTGCCTGGCGTCGCTGGCGCCTGGATGTTAGGGCTGCCCTTCTCGCTCGGCGCGTTTCTTTCCGGCGGACTGGCGGCAGGCAGTATGCTCTTTCTTAACCAACGCTCACGCCTGAAAGAAGACGCGATTATCGGGCTTATCTTCTCCTCTTTTTTTGGCGTCGGCCTTTTTATGGTGTCGCTCAATCCGATGTCGGTGAATATCCAGACGATTATTCTCGGCAACGTGCTGGCGATCGCGCCAGCGGATATTGCGCAACTGGCGATTATCGGCGCAGTCTCGCTGACGATTCTGCTGTTAAAGTGGAAAGATCTGATGGTCGTCTTTTTCGATGAGACCCATGCGCGTTCTATCGGGCTTAATCCGGGTCGACTAAAATTGTTGTTTTTCACTCTATTGTCCGTCTCTACCGTGGCGGCCCTGCAAACCGTTGGGGCGTTCCTGGTGATCTGTCTCGTCGTCACGCCGGGCGCGACGGCCTGGTTACTCACCGACCGTTTTCCACGTCTGCTCATGATTGCCGTCGTGATTGGCAGCCTGACCAGTTTTCTGGGCGCATGGCTTAGCTACTGGCTGGATGGCGCCACTGGCGGAATTATTGTCGTCATGCAAACCTTACTGTTCATCACGGCCTTTATTTTCGCCCCGAAACACGGTCTGTTAGCCAACCGTCGACGCGCCCGCCTGCAGAAGGAGCCGACATGTTCTTAACAACGTTACTGGAACCCTTTCAGTTTGATTTTATGGTGAACGCCCTTATGGTTTCGGTCATTGTGGCGATTCCCTGCGCCTTGCTGTCCGTGTTTTTAGTGTTAAAAGGCTGGGCGTTAATGGGCGACGCAATGAGTCATGCGGTATTCCCCGGGGTCGTGCTGGCATATATTGTGGGGATCCCCCTGGCAATTGGCGCTTTCATTGCCGGATTATTTTGCGCTATCGCCACCGGCTATCTGGACGATAACAGCCGCATCAAACGTGATACGGTGATGGGCATCGTCTTTTCCGGGATGTTTGGCGCAGGTCTGGTGCTCTATGTTTCTATTCAATCGGAAGTGCATCTGGATCACATCCTGTTTGGGGATATGCTGGGCGTATCGCTGGGGGATATTGTACAAACGTCAGTTATTGCACTGGGTATTGCGTTAATCATTGGGCTGAAATGGAAAGATCTCCTGCTACACGCTTTTGACCCGCACCAGGCGAAAGCCAGCGGGCTGAATACCACGCTACTGCATTATGGCCTGCTATGTATGATTGCGCTGACTATCGTCGCCACGCTGAAATCGGTGGGTATTATTCTGTCGATTTCATTGCTTATCGCCCCCGGCGCAATTGCCATTTTGCTGACGCGACGCTTTGCGCGCGCGCTGGGATTAGCGGTGAGTCTGTCAGTTATTACCGCTTTTGCGGGCGTCTATCTGTCTTTTTATCTTGATAGCGCGCCAGCGCCGACCATCGTGGTATTATTTGCCATCGTGTTTATTGCGGTATTTATTTACGCAACATGGCGCGACAGGCGTAATGAAATCGTACCAGAGGCGCAAGGTTAACACTTTTTGCCTGCTATTCAGGAAACATACGGTCATAATATAGAGTAGTCTTATGGCGCTGGAAGGATTTCCTCTGGCAGGCAACCTTATAATTTCATTACGATTTAAGTAAAGACTTATATTCAGCTATCCTTTTTTTATGAGCGGATATAGAGAGTTTTTTATCGTTTAGCATAACGGCATTGTTATCGAATCGCTCATAAAGCGTTTCATTCTTTTTGTTTACTATACTGCTTCCCGCCGCCGGATTGGCCTCCACATATTCATTTAATCGTTGTACGCCTTGAGTATGTTTGTAAAAACTCACCGGCAGATAACGGTCTGCTTTATCGGACGGGAGAAAAGGTTCTTCACCACACAGACGTTCACAAATATTATCTTCATGAATTTTTACTAAGTTCATAAATTCAAGCTGAAGTTTTTTGGCGAGCGCCAGGCTAAAAATACCGCATTCAGAAGAGCTTCGTTGAATGTCCAGCTCGACCATAGCAAAATAACAATCAGGCAATTGTTCACGTTCAAGAGCTGCTTTGGTCCTCAACGCCAGTAAAGCAGGTCCAAAAGCGCTACACGCTGCTGGTTCGAACAAAATCACCGATGTCTTTCCGTCCATAACTCTAAAATCGACGACTGAAATATGGATACCTGAACTTCCCATATTTACGAGAAATCGGGCAGATTCAACGCCTTCCATTCTGGTCTCCTTTATAGAGGAAACAAGCTCATGGACTGACATAACAAATTTAAGATTTAACTCTGGATACTTCTTATTGGCCTGTGCAACAAGAAAAGGCATCATTTCGAGATCGGTTTCCTCGTAACTGATATGAATCCAGCTGCCATCTATAATTTCACTTTCCAGACGCTCAACAATACAGGTCAATGCTTCGGTGTTTAGCTCCCCGCTGACGTCAGGCTGAGGCGATAAACTCGCCCCCATATTACGAGCCGTAGGACTTAGCATACTTTTCCCTCCACATGATAGCTCCTGCACCGAAAATATCATCTTTAACTTTTCAGATTCAATATATTGCCTGCAAAAACATGCCTCAATGATTGAGCCAGGCTACCAGCCACCTCCGGATGATTATATATAAGAATTACTACTCAAAAAATCTTTTTTATAATAAAAGCTCAACACATGGTCATAAATGATAAAAAATATTTTAATTCATTCCTACCGCAATCGGTAACGCGCAATTATCGTCAGGTACAGCAGGGTTATGTGCAAAAGCAGTGCGCTGTAAATGCGCGTCTAGTTTCAGTCCCCGGAACAGCGATAGCGGTGAAGAGTCCATCCCCAAACGATACATAACCTTCTTACGATAAATACTGACGGTTTTTGTTCCCAGACCAAATTTTTTCGCCAGTTCAATTGCCGGATGTCCGGAGGATAATAATATCAGCAGCGCATATTTCGCCTGCGTGACACCGGGAGGTAGATTCCACCAGGCGTATTGATTGATATTAAACAATACCTCTTCCGGCGTCTCGCCGGCATTAAAAGCATACGTAGCAGCCACGGTTTTCTTTTGTGGCCTGTGGCAGAAACGCAGCCAGGCTTCCGGAAGACGGAGCTTCTCTCGCTCCGAGCGGATAGCGCAGGATAGTTCGTCTTTTAAAACATAATCCATAACGCCAAAATATTGCAGCACACAGCGATCGATATAATACAAGCGATCTGCCACTACCAAAACTTTACGGTTCTGCAACCGCGTCAGCAACGCATGAAAAAGATAAACATGCTCATGCGGGTTCAAAGCTAAAATCAGCCCGGCGTCCGGCATATCGGATAGAGAATGCAAAAGTGCGGTTAATGAGTTACACGTTTTAACGCACTTTTCCGGATATTTTTGCTTAAAAATAGACTGAAGGGCATAACAATTAGTCCAGTTAATACCGTATATAATTACATTTCTCATTTATTTATCCTTTTTTGAAAACTGACCACAGCTTCGGTAATGATTTTTCTTCCTGGGCGACTACTGCGCAAGTAGATAACGCCTTCTTACTACAAAGGTAATAAGACCAGATACGTTATTACATGCGCAATGTCGTTACCGAAATGAATTCCTTTTACAAATCTGATAATGATTAAATTTGCTGTTTTACTTTACTGTAATCTCTTAGAGTACAACGATTGCCCGGCGCCTGGTGGCCATGTATGTCTGACAATGAACGCTTTCGATTCCCTTTCATTAACTACATATCACTGGTGTAGCGATACTGAAATATACACTACGATTAAAAAAATATTTGGTATCTGTAACGCAAACAGATAGTAACGTTTAAAATAATTTCACAAATCAATGGTTCATTGTACGCATAAAGCTAAGCGGTGTAATCTTAAAATGCCGTTTAAAAATAGCGATAAAATAAGAAGGCGTATCATAGCCACACATCGTCGCGACTTGTGAAATATTTCCAGCCCCCATACGTAATAATTTTATAGCCTGATTCATACGAGCATCCAGGTATATTTTGCTAAAACTCACCTCTTCAGCGGCCAGTTTTCGCTTCAGACTTGATACGCTCATAAACAGCTTTCCTGCCACCTCAGCCTGTGACCATTTGCGGGTGAGATCGCTGATAATAATGTTATAAACTTTCTCTTTTGTCGTAATTTTTATTGCTCGCTCAAGGAAATCAAACCCACCGGGCTTACGTACAAATGCCGATATAAGATACATCAATGAGAAATATGAATAATCATGATCATCAATACTCACATTACTACAAACCCGTGGACATGCCACACCATGCAAAATAGAGTCAAAAGTATCACTCATCCCTGGCAACAAGTCCGCATGAAAAAAATACTTTGGTTTCGTTTTTAATGATAGCTCTCGATCATTATAGTTTCTTGTACTGTAAAAAACTTTGTAGAATTTTTGCATTAAGTCATAGGAAACTTCCAGTGAAGAAAAATCAATATGCCCTTCTATTTCGCTCATACTAAGCGTGATTGTTTGATCTTTTTCCAATAAAAATAAACACGGCGCAGATTGTTCGATGAACTCCCCAAATTCGTTTTCAATTCGCAAACTGCCTTTATTAAGTTTAAACAATAAGCAGTTTGCGACATAATAGTCTCTTACGTCAGCTAATCCATTTATTAATGGAAATTTGTTCGGCTGTTGAAGGTGATTATTGCTAATGGCCTCAACTGATTTATTCATTGAAGGCAATACCATATTTTATCCTGTGTGCTATAAGGAACTCAAAATCGTTATATTCTTATAAACAAATAATTAAAACTCACAGAGATGATTTAAATCCGATTTTTTTATTATTATAGCCAATAATTACATTCCAACGCGCGTTCATTTCGTCACAAAAAGATACCCTTACAAACTTTATGCACAATTTTGTAATGAAAGCTTACAATATTAATATAATCATTTCAGAATAAAACGGCTGGCAGACATCTTAATAATCCATATACATCAATAAGATAGACACACTGGCATGGTGCATTTTCTGCATTATTTGCTGATATATACACCATACCTTATCACAAATCGCCAGCAATGGGGGTTCACCAGTCAATTGCCTCTTTGTTTTCCCCGCCCGATAAAATAATCTCCTGCATCCAGGAGGTCATTTGTGACTGTGCGTTCATTGTACCAACTAATACCCCGTTTAAAGCCTCATATAAATGGGTGCCCGGTTCAACTTTTGCTAACATGTTTTGTAGCATAGCCGTTTGCTGCTCAAAAGAAACAAAAGCCGAATCACCACTGTTAGGATCTTTGAAGGCATTCATCTCTTGATAAATGCTATCTTTAAGCGTTTCAGAAGAGGCTGACTCAGGAAGCGCCAAAAGTCGTTGGTAGAATGCATCATAAAGATCAACGTCGCCGCCATTGCTTAAAGGCGCGCTATCCACATTATTCAGCATAGCGGCCCTGGCACTCAACGAAACCACACCCGTCGCTTCAGTATCTGCTGTCGGGACCAAATAAGAAGTCGGAATCGTACCCGGTATCACCTTATAACCTCCGCTTGCGTTTTTGTCTTCCATTCATCAATAAGTGCGTTAATGGCGTTATCAGAAATTGTCCGGCAGTCTTGTGGAAGTTCATCAAGATGATGCTTAATGACGCCTACTGCCGTTTCAACAAATTGTTCAGGTGAAAATTCTGCGATCTGATCGCCGCAACTCATGATAAAGCGCTGTTCCTGATGATATTTAAGATTAAAAGTGCCTGGCCAGTTCTCCATAAGCAACACCATCAGTTTTTGGTGATCTTTTTTCGCATTAACTGGCAGTGTTAAAAAAAGTTGCCCCTCAGGCTTATCGAAATCCCTTAGCCACTCATCCAGGACGGTTAAAAGCGTTTCGGGATGGTCGACCGCAGCTGAAAATAACTCGCGGGCATAAATCTGTATTTTTTCCATCCACTTCCAGGCCATTGTCTGATTATCAGTAAGATAAGCGGCGACCTGCTGTAACGCGTCTATCATTCCCTGCTCGTAACCTTCCTGATAGGCGTACATCCGCAAGGTCTTTGCCTCTTCTTCCGCCTCTCGCAAAATACGCTTAGCCCGTTGATGCGCCTGCTGTTCTAATCTTTCAATAGAGAAATAACGTTCCAGCGTTTTACGCTTTATCAGTATCCCCTCAACAGGCGAAAGCGGGGACGGTATTGGGATATTTTTGAGCATATTGTAAGGCCAGTAGCAAAATTGACATTTCTACAGCATCCTGCTTCAATGCCTCCTCAATAAATGGAGGAAAAAGCAAAGGAAAACGCTGTGCTAAAGATTCAGGTAAAAATTCATTTAGGGCATTTAACTGTGCATACCCGACGCTAAGTAAAAACCGGTGATTCGGCGCCTTATTGCAGACAGATAAACTTGTTCCCTGATGCATTGCCAAAAATGCTTGCGCCCAATCCGGCAGGCCAAGCAAGGCTCCCTGCCTTGCCAGATCGGCTCTCAGTTTATGGCAACCGAGTAAATACGCTACTTGCGGCAGTCGGCGCCACTGACGCAGCCACAGCTGCGTCAGTGAGTTTTGAATACACTCCTTTTCTCCGTTCTTAAGCCGCCATGCCGCCAGTATTAACTCATTTGCCGCCGCCCTGGCGGCGGGTCTGACAATCATTTCCGGCGCTATCTGCAACCGCTGAGGATGGATATACGATAACGGATCAAAAATGATTCTTTGCCAGATAATGGGTAATGGCTGCCTATTCATTTGACGATTTCGCCTTATCATCAGCCGTTATGCCTTTCTTATTGCGGGCATAATGGTTTTTGTAATACCAGACGCCAAAGCCTGCTGACATCACGGATAACAAAATAATCAACACAATCCAACTGGTTGCAAAAGAATTACGTTTTACTGGTGTGCCGGGAGCCTGTAATTGGGCATCAGAACGTTCTGACAACACAACAGAAATGTTGTCATAATCCACATCGGCAAAACTATTCTTTAAGAAACGCTTGATATCGCTGATCTGATGCGCAAGCGGCGAACCTCGTTCATATACGGCTAATGCCGACAGATGAACAGGTTTTGGCGGGCGGCCATTTTCACCAGCATCAATATCATAACTAATATGGACCCTGGCGGAGAGCACGCCCTCCATCGTCTGTAATGACTGTTCCAGTCGCTGTTCAATAGCCGAATATAACCTGGCCTTTTCAGCTCGCGGAGACGATACCAGCGAATCCGCCGGGAACATCTGCGCTATTTCCACCCGTGGCCGGGGAGGAAGCTGATAAGTTTTAATCCAGTACACCGCAGCGGTAAAATCAGGCTCAGCAACGGTAATGCTATAGCCCAATTTTCCGCTATCAATTTTATTCGCCTCTATATTGTGCATTTGCAGAACGGCAATGACCTCATTAGCCTGTTCCTGGTCCAGTCCTTTTAAAAGATCCTTATCTTTACAGCCGGCAAGGGTCATTACCAGCAGAAAAGTATATAGATATCGACGAATCATGAGCGTAATAGCGTTTCAACAGCCCCGACTCCTTTACGAGTAAGGGTACTGACCATAGAAACATACAGGTTATAATCTGAAATCATCTCTTGCGAAATAGCCAGCTCTTTAGGATCCGTCACCAGATTAGGGTCCTCAATCCTGTTGGTAATCGTCTGTTTATCCACAGCCGTGGCAATCGCCGAACCAGAAAAAGCCTGGAGTAGCCGGTCATCCAGCGAGACAATGTCCGTTTCCATAGACCTGATATTGACCGCCTGCCCTATAACGGCATTCTCAGGGACAATAGTTGCAATCGACATAATCCACCTTATAACTGATTAACGGAAGTTCTGAATAATGGCAGCATCAATATCCTTAAAGACTTTTACCGTGTTCGATTGCGCGTTACGGTACAAGTTATATTCCGAGAGCTTACTCTGATACGCCGCCAGTAGCGCCGGATCGGAGGGTTTTGCTGCTAATTTATCCAGCGCCTCTGTTACCTGCGTTTGTAGATTATCAACGCCCGTATCAAATTTTGCTGAGACGTCATCCAGATAGCCTGACCAAGGTGTTGCCATAATGACTTCCTTATTTGCGTTAAATTAAAGTGGGCTTGGGAAATACCAATGGCCTGGGCTCATTTTGATATAACCTTCCGCCCCGTACTGAAATGAGCGCCCCTTGAGCCAGTCATCTTTTAATTCGATCGCAAACTGCACATAGCGTCCTCCCCATGTGCGGTAATAGCTATCGACAAATTGACGGGCTCTGAGTATTTCTACATCATCGAGCGCCCCCTGAATAACAAACGTTACGCCCCCCTTATGATTCCTGCGGGAATAAGGTAACGCCTGCTGTTTTAGCCCCGCTTCCGCCTGGCCTGCTGCGGTAACATCGTCCATCAACGTGATGTTAACCGAATCCGCGTAAGGCATTAGCGCTCTCAGCTTTTGACTTAACACCTCGAGCTCTTTCTTGCTCATCGTGTTTCGCTGGCGGCTTAGCCAGAAAACGGGTTTACGCGGCTCATCGAAATGAAGCCGATAATAAGCAAGCTGCGGATAATAGGTATCCAGCCAGGTAGAGATACGCTTATTTTCTTCGTTTTCGTTAATCACTCGCGCATTTTTATCATAATCGCCCCTCGCTAAAACCTGACGAGCCCACAGCGTATCTCTTTCATTTTGCGCAGCGACATAGAGCATTTTGTCCCGTCCTGGCAACACCTGAAAACGCTCCTTCTCCTGCCCCAATAACGAATCGAGCTCTGCGGCCTGCCGCTGCGGCGAGTTAAGTATCCATAACGTCCCCACAGTCCCAATTCCCAATATAAAAAACCCGGCCAGTGCGGCTACAATTCCGTTTTTAAAACGCGGCTCGTTCTTTTTTGCAGACGTTTCTAACTTCTCAGGCTGCTCGGGCACCCACGGCTCGCTTTCCGGGCGAATCAGGATAAGCAATTCACCGACCTGTATTGGCGTATTTAATTGCACCGAACGAGATTCAGAATTTCCTTCTTTCAGCTCATGGAGTATAATTTCGGTCGCATCCGTATCCACCTGGATTTCAAAATTTACTCCGCCATGGTCCAGCGGGATAAAAAAGCTATCGGCAGGTATATCAGGGAGTTGACCTGAAGCAGTGAGCGCATCACTCTGACCTACCACAAAGAGTGTTCGGCCTGTCAGCAATGGAAACTCACAGCCGTTCAGTGAGCTGTTAAGTAATCGAACTATGTATGGCCCTGGGCTTGTTATCGTCTTCTCTTTTGATGTTTCCATATATACTGTTAGCGATGTCTGTCGTTCTCGATAGCAGCAGATTACCGCACAGGACACAGGGATTCCTGATGAAAATAGAATGAAAAGTGAGAAATAAAATCAATTTATTCTGTATAATGCGTCTCAACACATATTAAAAGAACCATCATCCCCATTGGGGCTTAAACTACTGTAGATAAATTACCCAAATTTGGGTTCTTTTGGTGTAACAATCAGACCATTGCCAACACACGCTAATAAAGAGCATTTACAACTCAGATTTTTTCAGTAGGATACCAGTAAGGAACATTAAAATAACATCAACAAAGGGATAATATGGAAAATGTAACCTTTGTAAGTAATAGTCATCAGCGTCCTGCCGCAGATAACTTACAGAAATTAAAATCACTTTTGACAAATACCCGGCAGCAAATTAAAAGTCAGACTCAGCAGGTTACCATCAAAAATCTTTATGTAAGCAGTTTCACTTTAGTTTGCTTTCGGAGCGGTAAACTGACGATTAGCAATAATCACGATACGATTTACTGTGACGAACCTGGGATGTTGGTGCTCAAAAAAGAGCAGGTAGTTAACGTGACGCTTGAAGAGGTCAATGGCCACATGGATTTCGATATACTCGAGATACCGACGCAACGACTTGGCGCTCTCTATGCACTTATCCCAAACGAGCAGCAAACCAAAATGGCGGTACCCACAGAGAAAGCGCAGAAAATCATCTATACGCCTGACTTTCCTGCCAGAAGAGAGGTATTTGAACATCTGAAAACGGCGTTCTCCTGTACGAAGGATACAAGCAAAGGTTGCAGTAACTGTAACAACAAGAGTTGTATTGAAAATGAAGAGTTAATTCCTTATTTTCTGCTGTTCCTGCTTACTGCTTTTCTCCGACTCCCGGAGAGTTATGAGATCATCCTTAGCTCGGCTCAGATAACGTTAAAGGAGCGCGTTTACAACATTATATCTTCGTCACCCAGTAGACAGTGGAAGCTTACGGATGTTGCCGATCATATATTTATGAGTACGTCAACGCTCAAACGGAAACTTGCAGAAGAAGGTACCAGCTTTAGCGACATCTACTTATCGGCAAGAATGAATCAGGCAGCAAAACTTTTACGCATAGGCAACCATAATGTTAATGCTGTAGCATTAAAATGTGGTTATGATAGCACGTCCTACTTCATTCAATGTTTCAAAAAATATTTTAAAACTACGCCATCGACATTCATAAAAATGGCGAACCATTAACATTTTTTGTATCTGCCACTCAAGTAAAGATTTTTATTAAAATTGTAATAATTTAAAATTCAGACTGCGCATTAACACGCTCTATCAGGATGGGAGTCTATTCAATATCATTGTTCTGTCCGGAAGACAGCTTATACTGATATCTCTGGTAATTTAAAGTAAGGCTGATTATATAACACGATTTTTGTGAACTTGTCATCGCTATGATGACTGGTAAAACGATATTGCCTTATTCACAGCGTAAGAATTCGTCCAGATGACACTATCTCCTTCCGGCTTTAACCCTGTGGATTAAGGCCGGCATTTTATTCATATTTATACATCATCCGTTCCCTCTGAGAACTATTTGCCTGAACGGTCTATACCGAAACAGTCACGCTTGTTAGCTTTCTGCCAGGCATACCTCCTCTCTTCCTCCTGATATCGATATAATGCCTGGGGCCAGCCTGAGGATGATACTGCTCATAAACCCCCTGCCTTTTTGACGCTATAGCTGAAGGGAGTAAAGAAAAGACGATATCATTATTTTGCAAAAAAATATAAAAATAAGCGCACCATTATAAACAGTCTTTCATTTATATTTTGGAACCTAAGACAAATTACACTCTTAAACTTTCAACGAATGGTCATTTAGTGGAAATCTTCGAGAAAAATGGTTCTGATGGTGTAATTATCAGACCATTAACCATGAAGATATAATAAGCAGCATTTACACCCAAAAAAAATGCAGTAAGATAGCTACAAAACTAATCTCTATTGCAATGAGGCCAAGTTAAATATGTAAATATTTAGATGCCCGGCGCTGACTCTCTCTGCACCAGGATATACGGCAGCGTCCATTCGATAATCACAGTTAGTTATAACAATATTATTACCAACATGTCAGTTATTTAAAGCACAGGCATAAGCTAAATAATCAAATGTTAAAAACATATAAACCCGAGCCCGTAGAATATGACATTAAGCTCATAATAAAAGCTCAACCTGACCGTTAGTACTAACAGCAGAATTACTGAAACAGTAGATTCTATCCTAACGACTTGTATTAGTTATTATAACTTTTCACCCTGTAAGAGAATACACTATTATCATGCCACATTTTAATCCTGTTCCTGTATCGAATAAAAAATTCGTCTTTGATGATTTCATACTCAACATGGACGGCTCCCTGCTACGCTCAGAAAAGAAAGTCAATATTCCGCCAAAAGAATATGCCGTTCTGGTCATCCTGCTCGAAGCCGCCGGCGAGATTGTGAGTAAAAACACCTTACTGGACCAGGTATGGGGCGACGCGGAAGTTAACGAAGAATCTCTTACCCGCTGTATTTATGCCTTACGACGTATTCTGTCGGAAGATAAAGAGCATCGTTACATTGAAACACTGTACGGACAGGGCTATCGGTTTAATCGTCCGGTCGTAGTGGTGTCTCCGCCAGCGCCGCAACCTACGACTCATACATTGGCGATACTTCCTTTTCAGATGCAGGATCAGGTTCAATCCGAGAGTCTGCATTACTCTATCGTGAAGGGATTATCGCAGTATGCGCCCTTTGGCCTGAGCGTGCTGCCGGTGACCATTACGAAGAACTGCCGCAGTGTTAAGGATATTCTTGAGCTCATGGATCAATTACGCCCCGATTATTATATCTCCGGGCAGATGATACCCGATGGTAATGATAATATTGTACAGATTGAGATAGTTCGGGTTAAAGGTTATCACCTGCTGCACCAGGAAAGCATTAAGTTGATAGAACACCAACCCGCTTCTCTCTTGCAAAACAAAATTGCGAATCTTTTGCTCAGATGTATTCCCGGACTTCGCTGGGACACAAAGCAGATTAGCGAGCTAAATTCGATTGACAGTACTATGGTTTACTTACGCGGTAAGCATGAGTTAAATCAATACACCCCCTATAGCTTACAGCAAGCGCTTAAATTGCTGACTCAATGCGTTAACATGTCGCCAAACAGCATTGCGCCTTACTGTGCGCTGGCAGAATGCTACCTCAGCATGGCGCAAATGGGGATTTTTGATAAACAAAACGCTATGATCAAAGCTAAAGAACATGCGATTAAGGCGACAGAGCTGGACCACAATAATCCACAAGCTTTAGGATTACTGGGGCTAATTAATACGATTCACTCAGAATACATCGTCGGGAGTTTGCTATTCAAACAAGCTAACTTACTTTCGCCCATTTCTGCAGATATTAAATATTATTATGGCTGGAATCTTTTCATGGCTGGTCAGTTGGAGGAGGCCTTACAAACGATTAACGAGTGTTTAAAATTGGACCCAACGCGCGCAGCCGCAGGGATCACTAAGCTGTGGATTACCTATTATCATACCGGTATTGATGATGCTATACGTTTAGGCGATGAATTACGCTCACAACACCTGCAGGATAATCCAATATTATTAAGTATGCAGGTTATGTTTCTTTCGCTTAAAGGTAAACATGAACTGGCACGAAAATTAACTAAAGAAATATCCACGCAGGAAATAACAGGACTTATTGCTGTTAATCTTCTTTACGCTGAATATTGTCAGAATAGTGAGCGTGCCTTACCGACGATAAGAGAATTTCTGGAAAGTGAACAGCGTATAGATAATAATCCGGGATTATTACCGTTAGTGCTGGTTGCCCACGGCGAAGCTATTGCCGAGAAAATGTGGAATAAATTTAAAAACGAAGACAATATTTGGTTCAAAAGTTGGAAACAGGATCCCCGCTTGATTAAATTACGGTAAAATCTGAGAGAGGAGATATGCATTATTTTTTTATCATCGTAATCTGGTTGCTTAGCATAAATACGGCATGGGCTGATTGCTGGCTTCAGGCTGAAAAAATGTTCAATATTGAATCCGAACTACTTTACGCTATCGCCCAGCAGGAATCGGCGATGAAACCTGGCGCCATTGGTCATAACCGAGATGGTTCAACCGATCTTGGCCTGATGCAAATTAACAGCTTCCATATGAAAAGGCTGAAAAAAATGGGGATTAGTGAAAAACAGTTGTTACAGGACCCCTGCATTTCTGTCATTGTGGGCGCCTCCATTTTATCAGATATGATGAAAATCTACGGTTATAGCTGGGAGGCCGTTGGCGCTTATAATGCCGGGACGTCGCCGAAACGATCGGATATAAGGAAACGTTATGCTAAAAAAATTTGGGAGAATTACAGAAAATTAAAAGGAATGTCAGCAGAAGAGAAAAACAAAAGACTTTCTATCGCGGCAAACAAATAATTATACAGAAATAGCTTACTTTCAGATAGTTCTAAAAGTAAGCTATGTTTTTATCAGCTTGCCGTCGTCATAAGCAACTGGGCTTGCATTGCTTTTAGTTGTACAAACTGTGAGGCGTCTTCCAGCATTCTATTGTTCCGTGAATCCCGGAAATCTGCACGTACCTGCTCCAGATTACTATGAGGATTATCCTTAAGTACAAGGGCCGCCGCCATCGTTCCGGTTCTCCCCACTCCGCCCAGACAATGAATCATCGGTAAATGCTTATCTGATGAACTACGCCCCGGCGCGCCATTTTGGTTACTATTTTTCACCCTATCCGCCAGGTATTCTAACTGATCCGTAGACGGTAACGGCTGGTGATCTGGCCAATTTTTCACATGCAATACCGGGATTGTATACCGCTTTTCCCCGCAGGACAGTTGCATATTGTATTGGTCTATCGCTTCTCCCTGACTGGCTGAGCTCACTTTTTGGCTGTTGGTATGCACCTCGCCAAAGGTGTAGCTCCCTCTGAAATAGGGTGGTAATTGTTTTGCCTGCATCTGATCTTCCGACGTTAACACCACCAGGCACGAGCATTCTTTTTCAAGAAGCATTTTCATATGCGCTTCCAGCGCATCCGGCGTATTTTTTGGGTACGAACCGGCTAATGCCACAGGCTTACCGTCAAAAGTTAACGTATTCACTGGCACAGGCATTCCATCGCTCAGTTTCACCTGGGTTTGCTGATTAATTGGAATGCTGCTGACCGCAAATCGTGCCAGGCCCAGTGTCGGTCCGCTCATCGTCTGTGGCATTGGCGCGCCGGCTTCTATTTTCTCAAGTTCAGCTGTAACATTTTTCAGTTCTTTAGCAATAACGTGAATTTTTTTTACAGCCTGGGTTAATTCATGAGTAGAGGCTTTATCAACCCACCTCTCAACCTCTCCTCCACAGGTTCCCCATTGTGAGAACCGGGCTACACCGACCTGAATATTTGTTAACGTTGTAACATAATCATTAAGTTGTTTAGCCTCTGGAATTTTATTTAAATTCTGTAAATTCGTCATTAATGAACGCAGCGGGCCGTTACCTGAAGCCATCTCCTGGAAGTTTTCTCGCAGGCTATTTCCATCCATTTGTTCCAGTTGCGGTAATGTTCTTTTAAGTCCCTTTAGCGCGATATCGAGTAAAGGTTGCTTACTTTCTGCTCCAACATCGTTATTTTTTTCTGCCACTTTTGTATCGCCGCCTTTTATGACTAAAGCGGCATTCCTGACACCAACATTATCCTTGCTCTTAATAAGGTTTATAAACCCTTAGTCAGCAGCTTTTACACACTCCGTGATCTGCACTGCTAAACGTTGGGTAAGGGGTTTGTTCATATTTATACGGGACATTAACAGTGCGTCATTAACCGCTGTTTCCCCATATTTTTCCGTTAGTGCATGGAGAAATGTCTGTAAAATCTTTTGGTCCTGTACTCTGATATTTTCCGTATGTTTTTGCACCACTTCGGTGTTTTTAAATAACGGCATTTTTCCAAGCCAGGTTAATACTTTTGACGAAAATTTTTCAGGCGCAACATATGCCTTATCAGTATTTTCCTTAGCAATATAAAGTCGGGCATCATTCGACACACCAACTTTTGAAAACGAAGACAACGTTAAATTATTCAATTTTCTCTCCTCATACTTTAGCATATTCCTGCAGTATGTTTTTGAGCGCTTCCTGCTGATTCACAAATGACTCAAGCTGCGATATAATATGGTAAGTATTTGTCAGATCGGTAATTGCATGTATAAGCAACAACGTCTCTGCGGCATCAATATACGCTAACGTACCTTCATTATTCGCAGCCAGTTCACCATTAATCACCATAATCTGCCGCCAGATAGAATCGCCACAAACAGGCGATAACGGTATAATCATACCGTTCAATAACCAGATATCATCTTTAGCTTCAATAGACGTAAAAATATCGCTATCGAGTAATAATAAGCACTGATTGTTGTCGTCAAAAGTGAGCGGTAAACCCAATTTCTCACCAATATTAGCGATAATATCCTGGTGTGCTTGCAATTTACTTTCCTCTTGAATTATATCTTTTATAAGATTGCTTCTTCAAATTTAATCTGGTTACACAATGTCTTGATACTTTTTCGCGCCCATCGCCGGGCGCAATATTTCTCTCCTTTAATCCAGTAGAATAGCCATTCACTACGCATCGGAACACATATCAGCAGCTCCTTCGGATCATTTTCAACATGACGTAACTTGCCTTTAATAACAAAACGCGAACTGTCAGCAATATCATCATATATTGCAGCCATACCTGAACCGGGTACTACATGTGTGATGATTTTCATAACAATTAATCTTATTCAATTGTTGTCAAGCGAGAGAAAAATACTACACCCTGGACTCAAGACTTTTTTTAACAACACGGCATATATCCGCAAAGGTCGTCATATCAGGAAGATCGTTTTCATTGCAACTAATGTCAAACTCCTCACTAAGACCAAATACAATATCAATTAAATCCAATGAGTCAGCGTAAAGATCCTCAACCAGATGGGTCTGACCATTGATACTATCAACATCAACGGCAATACAGGAGGTGATCACTTTTTTGACTCTTGCTTCAATATCCATATTCATCGCATCTTTCCCGGTTAATTAACGCTGCATGTGCAAGCCATCAACGGTAGTAATAACCCGATCCACGCCAGGTTTATTCAGGTATGACTCGTAAGCCGGGCCAGCTCGCCAGCTACCGTCTCCGATAAGGCCGTCCAGCACATTACTTAACACATAGTCAGTTTCCCCTTTTAGCCTGGTCAGCCCCGCCTCTCTGGCAAACTGCAGTGCAATCTCAGCCAGTTTTTCTTTTTGTGGATGATGAGTAATGACCTCTTTGAGAGTCTCCATTTTCGCTTTCAATTCTGGGTGCTTGTCAATATCGCTACATTGCGCTTTCAACGCTGCACTCTTTATCGTGTCATTGGGTAATATTTCCGCACGCAAGCCGTCAAACGCTCTGCGTACAGGGAACGGTGTGGAGGTATCTGGCTCCAGGGCTTTACGTATCACACCCAAAAACGTCTCACGGGCGTCGAAATGCATTGAATGCATATTCGTAACGCTCGGTACTGTTGAGAGGAAACTATTTTGCTTAAACTTCAAACCAGAAAATGGGCCAGTCTTATCTGTCTGACTATTATCATTATCGGTCGTACCGGCTTTATTACCTGTAATTACCGTCGTGTCTGATTGTAAGGTATCGGTTTTAACATTCTCGACGCCAGCCAGTTGACTGGCAAGCGGCTTCACATTCACAATCTCTGCCGTCTGGCTTTGCTGTTTATTATCATCAACGCCGTGCACCGTGGCCTGTACCGGCTTGCCGATAATGCTCTTGCTGGTTACGCCATCGACTTCATCAAAAGAGGTTGTTTCACCCGTAGTGCCCTTTTCTGACGTGACCACCTTTCCATCTTTACTTTCGGATGAAGCGTTGGTCACAGCCTCTGCCGTCGCATGAGCCGTGACGTCAATTTTACCCGCGATGCCATGGTCAATTGCCCCTGTGCTGGCGCTGTGTGCCGTCTCCGTTTGATGCGTAGTCGAATCCACACGCGAATGACTATGACTTACGTTGCTGCTGTTAGTCGAATGGTGTGACTCGCCATTGCGTTGGCTGTTATCAATAAATGTTCGGCTATTATCAATCGTCTTCCGGCTATTATCATGGTTGCTATTATCGATATGGCGCTGGCTATTATCGACATGGCTTCGGCTATTGTTAATATGCTTACTGTTATCCACGCTATGGTTACTGCTATCAATATTAATATTGATATTAATACCCGTAGGTTCTGCTTTTTTCCCACCATCAGGTACTGGTCCAGCCGCAGGCTCCGGAATTTTAGGGTCAGGCAGTTTATCTGCAGGAATTTGTGCAAAAACATTACGTAGCAGCAGGGGTATCAACGTTTGCATTTCAAGGTGCCGGGCTTCCCGTCCTACGCTGGTACCCTGCTCTTGCGTTAATTTTTGGTGGCACATATCAAGCGCCTCAACCGCCTTCGCCGCCGCTTTGTCAACAAGGTGCGTAAGATTGCTGCGGGTTAACGGATCTAACGTACAGCCAAAGTTATGTTCAATGCAGCTGGCAATATAGGGCATCACCTCCTGCATAACAAGATTCGTCGATAATTTACTTAATTCACCACCAGTGTTATTTTTGATAATATCTAACAGCTGCTTTTCCAGGTTTTCCAGCTTCGCTTCCGCTTTCTTTGTTTCTGGCAGCCATGGCCCAAAAGCTGACTTTTCTTTCAGGCCATCTTTTATGATTTGCGCGGTATACTCTGCCCCCACCTTCATCAGTAGCGTCTTCGCCTCAGGAGAATCACTGGTGGCGTTGAGCGCTGAACGAAAGAGCCCGGCAAACTCCATTATCGCTTTCTTACCGGCGACATTATTTGAATTGGTAAAAACTTCTTTTAACGCCTCAGCGTCTTTCCCGCATTTAAACAATGCATCCAGACTCGCCTGTTTGATCAGCGCGGGAAAATCTTCCAGTTGCGGGCCTTTAATTTCCCCTGACAGCGTCGTTGTGGCACTTTCTCTGACTGCGGAAAGATTCGCCGCAAGATTCGTGGCCTGCGTTTTGATCTCGGTCTGCATACCTGGCATTATGACGGGGGGCTGAGTCCTTACACTTGTAACCATTATTAATATCCTCTTCTGTTATCCTTGCAGGAAGCTTTTGGCGGTTTCCAGGCTGCTACTTATCGTACTGCTCAGCACTTTTACCAGGTTGTCGTACAATGAATTGGCATTGCTATATTTTTGCGTCAGCGTCTGTAATGTGGTTTTCATATTTTCTTCCTGCGCTTTAAAACCCGACTGCCAGGCTTGATATTTGGCGTTATCCATTTCGAGTTTTGAGTCTTTTCCCGGCGCGCCTAAACCATCAATATCCTGAACCATTTTTTGTAATGGCGTCAGATCAACGGTGACGACATAACCGGATCCATAAGATTTCAGGCAGCTATTCGGTAAATTCAATTCACTGAGCCACTGTCTCGCTTCCGCTTCAGTGGCTACTTTAACGCCGCTGCCTGACTGCGCTGGAAATAAAACGGTATTACTGTTTATTTGATTATATTTATTGACTAAACTGTTTAAATCATTTTTGAGTGAGGTAACATCTAGCTTAACGGTATTACCGTCCTTACCTGGTAATAACCAGCCTCCCATTTTGGAAAGAATATCACTGAAGGCCTGATAAAAATCGGTATAGACTGCGACAACGTTTTCATAAACGCCCAGATAGCTGTCACCTATCGCCGATATATTTTGGGAAACCATATCCCAAATCTCAGCATCAGAAATGGTTGTTCTCGGCTGCGCCATAGGCGAAGCGCTAAATAAGGCCGACGTCGGCGCAGAAAACGCGCTCCGCAGGTTCTCATTTTGTTCTGCGGATAATGACACGCCAGACTTCGCCAGCGCATTCAGGCTGCTGGTCAACTGCTGGCGCGCCAGCGTGCGCTCGTCATTATTCTCTTCAGAGATCGGTGGCGTTGACTGCAGCGTCTGCTGTGCCTGCTGGATTTTAGTAGCCGCCTGCGATAATGAAATGATATCTGTACCGCGATGTTCTGTGGTAGACGGTACCACGGCAGTCTCGACGTGCTCGCTCGCCGAGGGAGTCTGCGGCCGTTCGGCAACGATCCCCGGATGAGGAGAAGCGGAATAATTTTGAATATTAAGCATAATATCCCCAGTTCGCCATCAGGAGCGCGATTAAATCACACCCATGATGGCGTATAGATGACCTTTCAGATTAAGCGCGAATATTGCCTGCGATAGCAGCAAGTGCGGATGCTTTCGACTGGTTAATGCTCTCCATTGTTTTCAGCATTTCCTGAATCAGGCTGGTCGATTTACGTGAACTTTCACGGGCTTCGTCCGATGCGGTGCTGGCAACACGGTTATTCACCTGGCTAATTTGCTGCTCGGAACGTTCCTGAGTAGCGGCGTACTGCCCGGACGCCCCTGCAATACCACCGACCGTGACCGAGTTCTTCATAATCAGATCGCCCGTCATCTGCATCTTGCGCGCATCAATTCGGGTCATATCCATGGTATTCTGCTCAAGACGAATATCGGATTCGACAGACTCAAGACGTTTCGACAGAATAGCCTGATGTTCAGGGGAGATTTGTTTATTACTGTCTTTAATACCCAGACTTTCCGTGGCGCTGGTTCCGGCATTAGATTTAAGCGTCGCATCATTAAGATTTTTCGTCGCATCGGTACCGGTTTTCTTCATATTTAACGATTTCAGAGAATCGACGCCTTCAGCACCGAGTTTGACGCTATTCTGCCCGTTCAGCACGTTTTTAATACTGTGGCTTTCAGTGGTCAGTTTATCGATCTTCGCGGCATTATGTTTAAGCGCGCCTCTTTCATTCTGCAGCCCCTTATATTCCAGTTTGGCGCCCACGCCAGTGATCCCCAACTGAAGCGCGCTCTGGGAAATACTACCGGACAACGCATTCATCCCTTCGCGCATCATGGAGCTTGCTGTCGTTTTAGCTGCATCAAAACTGACTAATGACAACTTACCAGACAGTTTGCTATCAGCCTGGTTCAACGTCAGCATTAACGTATTCGCGGCAGCCAACAGCGCAACGGCACTGGAAGACATTCCGCTAATATCAAAAAACTTTCCGACTTCTGCCTGCTGCTCGCGTAACTGGGTTTGCACAACCTCATTCGCTTTAGTCGTGACATTATTTGCCAGAGCATTCAAATCCTGATTCATGTCGGTATTTTGAATACTGGCTTTTAAAAAGGACGTGATCGTTCCGGGGGTTTGCGTTAATACCCCTGGCGCAGGCGCGCTCAGTGTAGGACTCAACCCCAGGTCACTGACTTTACTGCTGCTAATACCAATACTATTCAGAATATCTTTAGCGCTAACGGATTGCGAAGCTGTCTGTGAACTATTCTCAACAGAATGATTATTTAAATAAGCGGCGGGATTTATTCCCACATTACTAATTAACATATTTTTCTCCCTTTATTTTGGCAGTTTTTATGCGCGACTCTGGCGCAGAATAAAACGCGAAGCATCCGCATTTTGCTGTACCGCAGAAGACATGGCTTTTTGCAGTTCCGCCGTTACCTTCTGGTTTTCACCAAATATTTCTACGGATTGTTTAAGCCACTGCTGAATCTGATCCATGGCAAAACGGGCGAGCATAAAATCAGCAAGCGCCTCGCTGGCATTTTTAATAAATACGCCCTCGGCAACACCACCGGCTGACTGGGCTGCGGTATTCGTGACTTCCATGCCCAACGCCACTTTATTTAGGGTATTACCTACCAGCTCTTTACTTAAGGCATTCGTTTGCAGGCCCATCTTGCTACCCACATTACCCAGGCCGCTAGTAATACGTTGCATCCCCTGGGTAAAGAGTTTGCTGCCGTTTTGCGCCAACTGTTTCAGCACGTTAGGCACCAACTTCTTAATCGTTTCGCCCATCATTTTGCTCAGCGCGTTACCCAGTTTCGCCGCCGCGCCTTTCCCGACAACTGCGACCACCACAATGACCGCTACCATCGCAATAGCGGCAACAATCGCACCAACAATGCTGCCTGCCATCTCTGCCGTTTTCTTATCGACGCCTAATCCTTCCAGCGCTTTGGTAATCGCCTTGCCAATCAGCTCCATTAATGGCTTCAGCACATGCTCCATAATCGGGTTTAGCGCCTGCTGAATAAACGACACCCCCGTCGCCGCCTTCACAATTTCATCGGCCACCATTACCGCAAGTCCCACCGCAGCCAGCGCCAGACTCGCCCCACCGGTAAAAACAGCTGCCACAACGCTGACAATGGTTAGCAGCGCGCCGAGGACTTTCCCGATACATCCCATAATGCGGTTCGTTTCCTCGGCTTTGCGCGTCTCTTCCTGGAATTCAGCCGATTTCTTTTCCATCTCCGCCTGACGCCCTTCCTGCAAGGCGTTGAAAAGCGCAAGATCGTTTTGCAGGCTTTCTTCCGTATTTTTGCCCACAATCTCAATAAACATGGCCATGAGCATAGTGAGGCGGGCGACATTAGACAGATTATCCTGCTCACCCTGGGAAACCTGATTCTGAGAGGCGGCATTAGCCGTTCCCTGGAATTTGGTCAGAATGTTATCCGCTTTCTCGGCTTTCGCTTTGGCGTCTGTGCCTGCTTTAACCGTCGCATCCGTGGCCTTATCTAAGGCCTCTTTCGCCTCTGTCGCTTCTTTTCCGGCCTGTTCTACCGCGGCTTCAGCTTGTGCATAGCCGGGGTCAGCCGGGTCCAGCGATTGCAATTTATTTTGCGCCTGCGTCAGTTTTTTGGTCGCAGCGTCATAAACACTCTTGGCGGTATCCGTCTTTTTGATACTGGCTTCATAGAGATCCGTCGCCTCCTGAGCCTCTCCCAGAGCCGTCTGGAATTCTTTCGATACCTGAATCCCCATCTCTTTTTGTGACTCAATCATCGCCTGCCATACCGCCAGACGAGACTCCAGTTGAGACAGCGAAACATCGCCCAGTAGGGTCATTAACTTGCCAAGCAGTAATGTCAATTGCCCTTCGCTGGAGAGTTTTTCCCGGGCGGCGTCCGTAGGCGGCTTTAGACCCACCGTATTAATAGCGCTCTCGCCGGACTTTGTTCCGGCTTTAAGGTCGCCCGCTTTCGTTGCCACCACATCTTTAAAAGCTTTATCCGCCGCTTTTAAAAAGTCCGTGTTCTTACGAACGCCTTCAAAAGCCGCCTCAGCGAGGCGCGGATTTTGGGTATATCCGCTACGGCTAATGCTACTTGCGTCATTTACCATAATTATTCCTTTTCTTGTTCACTGTGCTGCTCTGTCTCCGCCGTTTTTAGCGCCTCCAGATAGACCAACGCTTTTGCCCGCAGAGACTCATCTTCAGTACGTTCATTGACAAGTTCAAAACACTGTCTGGCTTTTGCCGCCTTACGCATTAATAATTGACACTGCCCGGTAAAAAAAACGGGGCGATAATCATTTTTAAGTAACGTAAACGCTACTGCATAAAGGTCACATGCTTTCTGAAATTGTTTTTTCAGTTGGCATACCGCCGCCAGTCCCATGGTGTAATCGGGGTTGTAAAAATCATAAATGCATAAGAAACGAAAGAATGTCTCAGCTTCATCCAGTCGTCCCTGGTTATAAAACTCATAAGCATGAGCATATAAACCGTCCATCATATCTTGAGGGATCCCGTGAACGTCTTTTAGCGTGGCGCCTTCACTAACGGCATCCCAAATCATTTCCGCAACACGTTCTTCGCTGACATTATTTTGATAATCCATTACTTACTCCTGTTATCTGTCACCGACTTTGTAGAACTTAACGACTGCGTTTATCTGATGCAGTTATTAAACCCCGACGGTGGTTAGTGAACATTCAAAAAACGCCCAATGAATACATCGCTACTGCTTTACGCGGCTCAATGCCGTACCTCGTTTTCTTGTGGCTGAATAACGTCTTTGCCCGCGTTTTCTACCTCTTCCAGCCAAACCAGAAGACGTAAAACTTCATCAATTTCTTCCAGACTCACCAGATCATAACGGCGATGGGTTTTGAAAAGACTGCGCGCCAGTTTGATATCGACGATCACAGGTACGCCAACCTTCTCCGCATAGGCGCGGACGGCCAGTGCGCGCTGATTCGTTTCATACACCGAGATCATCGGAATCGGCATCAATTCGGGTTTAAAATAAATCCCGATCGTAATATGCGTGGGGTTGGCAACAATCAGGCGTGAGTTTTCAATATCAGATTTCACCTGTTCAGACAGAATTTCCATATGAACTTCACGTCTTTTAGATTTAACCTCTGGGTTCCCTTCCTGCTCCTTCATTTCACGCTTCACTTCTTCTTTATCCATTTTCATATCTTTCATGGTCAGGAAATATTCCGCAATAGCATCCAATAATAAGACAATCAATGCGCAAGCAAGGCAAGTTAATACCAATGCGAGGAGAAGTTCACGCCAAATGACGGCAATACCTACAATATTGCCATTTAGCTGAGAAAAGATTTCAACCTTATATTTCTTCCAGCAAATGATGGCGGCCACCACAAAGGATGAGAGATACAGTAGGGTTTTGACCGTATCTTTAACCGTGCGCATACTAAAAAGTTTTTTTGCCCCTTCTACCGGGTTTAACGCCGATAAATTAGGCTTTAATGCTTCTGTCGCCAGCACAAAACCGGCCTGTAATAACGCCGGTAATGCGGAACACACTAAGCAGAGCAGCATAAATGGAATCAGATATTTTAACCCTATCCCAAAAACGGCCAAACTGTAGTCAGCCATGCTCTGATCAAAATTATCCGCAATAATGATCTTAATTATCCCCATAAACTCATTAAATGAGCCATACGACACCAGATAGGCAATTCCTCCCAGCGTCAGGCAGGCGATAATGAGATCTTTACTTTTAAATGACTGGCCTTTTTTAGCGGAGTCTTCCAGCCGTTTTTTAGTCGGTTTTTCTGTTTTATTCGAGGACATGCGTCGCCCCTCGCTCGTAAAACCAACTGCTTAACCCTGTGGCCTGGAAAGAGAGTCGCAGTACATTGTCCGGTAGTACCGGAGAGAAATAAAGCAGCATAATTAAAACGGCAATGCCGCTTTTTACCGTCAGTGAAATCGCAAAAGCGTTCATTTGCGGAGCAAAGCGCGACAATAAACCCAGGAATACTTCTGACAGCAACAGCACTAATACCACCGGGCTGGCCAGAACCAACGCGTTTTGAGCCACCTGATTAATAAACGTTAATAGCGGCGGTAATGAAGGCGTGCACTCGTTCATCGGATCGCATAGCTGATAGCTTTTATTTAACACGTCAACCATCGTGACCAGACCGCCGTTTTGTAAATAAACGACAGCGGCAAACATATTCAGGAAATTAGCCATTTCCGAGGTATCAATACCGTTTGCCGGATCGATACTGCTACTTAGCGTTGCCCCTCGCTGGTTATCGATAATACAACCCAGCGCATGCATAACCCAAAAAGGCCATGACAGCAGACAGCCCAGCATGACGCCTACCGCCGCTTCTTGCAGAACTAACGGGATCATCGCCACCGATAAAAACGGCGGCGCCTCGTTCAATGCATGCGGCCATACTCCCAATGCCACCAGGATGATAATGGCGTTTCTCGGCGCACCGCTTAATACCCCGCTATTCAAAAACGGCAGGAAGAAAAAAATCGGCGCCACGCGAGCAAACCCCAGTGCCGCAGACGCAACCAGGTGATGAATTTCAAAGTACAACGCGTAAAACATTTTTTACCCCTTAGCCAACGCCAGGAATATCACCTGACGCCCGTAAGAGAGTAAAACTTCGCCATACCAGCCAGACAGTAAAAACAAGCACAAACACACGCCAAGTAATTTAATGCCAAAAGGCAGCGTCTGTTCCTGTAATTGCGTTACCGTCTGGAATAACCCTACCAGGAGGCCGATAATCGTTGCGACAATCGTCGGCCATCCTGACAGGATCAAAACAAGATAGAGCGCCTTATTACCTGCAAACACTAAATCATCCATTTAACTATCCCGTCTCGTAATGATGTCATGTTGCAATGTCCATATACTGTAATATCAATCCCTTAGACAGTAAGGTCCAGCCATCAAGCGCGACAAAAAGCACCAGCTTAATAGGTGTAGATATCGTCACCGGACTCATCATCATCATCCCCAGCGCCAGTAGCACGCTGGATACCACCAGGTCGACGACAACAAAGGGCAAATAGAGATAAAAACCAATTTTAAACGCGCTTTTTATTTCGCTCAGCGCATAAGCAGGTAATAACGCAAATATTGATGGTTTTTCAATTTCATCTTTGTCACGCTTTACCGTCTCGGTCTCTTCTCCATACTGACGCTTCAGTTGCGCGTTTTCAAAAAACTGAACTAACTCGCGATCTGAATATTTGATCAGATAATCGCGATAACCATCCAGACCTTCATCAACGTGTTTACTTAATGACGAAATATCATTAAAGGTGACATCTTCGTCCTCAAAATAGACGTAGGCATCATGCATTATGGGCCACATAACAAACATAGAAAGCAGCAATGCGACGCCGTTAAGCGTCATATTTGAAGGTATCTGCTGCAATCCCAGGGCGTTACGCACCATGACAAATACAATAGAAAATTTAACGAAACAGGTTCCTGACGCAATAATAAATGGCAACAGGGTGGAAAATGCCAGTAAGGCAATTAATGAGATATCATTCCCCATTACCAGACTCGCTCAGCCATTCATGGATCTCAACGCCTAAGGTGTCATTCATCTGTACCAGTTCGCCATTACCCAGCAAAACACCATTCGCCATAATTTCAACGTTAAGTTCAGCATTGGTCGGCAGTGATAATAGCTGTTGCTGCCCCATGGCTTCGAGTTCGGCGAGGGTAACGTTCTTACGATACAAAACAAATTCCAGTTTGACGGGCAATTGGTTCAAGCCAGGCAGAGTTTCTGCAGTTTCAGTTGTATTATTTTCTTCTTCGATATGTTGAATATCTAACGTTTCCACAATAATTCCCCCTTCAACACGGTTGAAATGACCTAACTTTTTCGCGTAGCAATAAACTTCCGCACGGGAAGTACGAATCAGGAGTACATCTCCGATCCCGATTCGGCCCAGCAACGAACGCTGCGTATCACTGCTACCGATTACAAAGCGCAACGGCCAACGCAGCATTTTCGGCCTGCCGCCCCCGACTGCAGGCAGTTCAGGAAGATGCTCAAACCACAGGCCGCCCCGATCGCTCATAATGTGCAACAATTTCCCTTCCGGCAGCGCGCTTCCCGGTACGGGGTTCTCTACGCATAAACGCCGACAGGACAAATGCGGCACGGGCAACTCAAACGGTCGCTCTGTTGCAGCAAGCCAGGGAACGACCAGGTGCTCAGCGCCAGCAGAAACCGCCGCCCCAGCCAGAGCGGGAGAGACATGCTCAAGCCAGTCCCCAGGTTGAATCCACGCCGACCACCGTTTTTCTGCATCGCTCAACCGAACCCACATTCCCTGTCGCGTCGGATATTCCAGCGTCGCTTCCCGGCCATGGCGCTGGCATTCTGTCGCGGTTTGCGCCAATAGCCATTCGCGACGATCAATCTGTCTCACACGCAATGACATCAGGCGTCATCCTCCTCGCCAGATTGTTGTCTGTGCTGTTGCTGCTGCGGATTTTGTTGATCGTCTCGCGTCAGGTGCCAGCGCTGGGGATTACCGTTTTGCCATTGATCATGCAAACGATGTTCAACCTGCGTATTTGACGGTATTAACGAAAACTCCCCTGCTTGCCGCGCCTGAATATTGACGGAATAGTCATTTCCCCAGCGCTGAAAACGGTAAGTCAGCGAGCTATCCTCTCCTTTCACGCCATCGGCAGTGGGAAAAATAGTCATCATCGGCTTTGATTGCGCCGCTAAAGGCATTTTTTCATCGCCGCCGGTTAATTGGCTAAGATCGGCGATAGTGGTTGGTTGCAGCGGAAGCTGAGAAACATCTTTAACCTTTTTATGATCTTTATCTTCAGGCTTACCGGTATTGGCTGCGGCCATTCGGGCAGGTGCGACATCCCGCGCCAGCGGCGCGCCCTCTTTACGAACGCCTTCGCCCGCGATGGCTTTATTATCCCCAGGCAATGCCTTGATATTATCGTCAGAGATTCCCGTGGCGTTATCGGTTACTTCACTAACGGATTCCACAGCTTTTAAATCAGCAGATAATTTTTTACCGCTTACGCTTTCTAACGGCCTATTTTTAGGCGATAGCAACGCTGCGGATTTATCTACTTTGGCCTCCGCAGAGATCAAACCGACAGATTTTTCAGCAGTGACTTTCAACAGTTTTTCAGCAATCCTGAGTTCGCCTTTTCCGTTATGATGCAGACCAGAAACGTTGCCATTGTGATGTTCTGATTTCGCTGGCGCGCCATGTCGCCATGCCGCCAGTAATACCGGTAAAGCCGTTTCTTTATGCATTACGAAAGCATCGCCATAGTCGCGATCTTTTTTATCACCGGAATATTCTGTCTTATGTTTTTCCACCGCTTTTTTTAATGCTTCTGATAAACCGCCAACCTCATCCTGCTGCGGCAGTAAAATGTTCCCGGATGAACAGACAGCTGACACATCGCCCATTAAATTATCTCCTCTGACTCGGCCTCTTCCTGCTGTATCTCTCGCTGGATATAGAATCTTTTCTGACGGATTATCCAGCGTTGATAGTTCCCTTCTTTGCGCAACCAATATTTACTTTTTTTCTGAAACTCTTCCCTTTTCTTTTCCAGCTCGCTCCGTTTTTCCTGAATTTGTATAATCTGGAGTTCTAAATCTTTTATCTGCCGGCGAACAATAGACTGCTTACGTAATAACGTATAAATTTCCTCACGACTGAGCTGTCTGTTTTCTGCACGCAGCGTATCTAATAACAATTTCAGACCCGCTATTTGTTCAAGGATCGCCTCCTCCTCGGCCTGCAGCCCGCGGTCCTCATCCTGATAGCGAAGTAATATCGACTCACACTGTGAATGAAATACCGTACAGCGCCGCTGCAATACTTTAATTCTGGTCAGCGAATGCATTCATACCGCTCAACGTGTCATCAAAGGATGAATACTGCGCTACCGGCTGGCATAACCAGGCTTTCAGGCTATCCCGCATCTGCATCGCCCGATCGTTATCGATATTTTCGCCAGGACGATATTCTCCCAAGTCAATGAAAAGCTGGAGCTCTTCCAAACGCGTCATTAATTTACGCACGGCAGATGCCTGTTCAGCATGTGTCGGCGTCGTGACTTGTCCAAAAACGCGGCTTACGCTTTTCAGTACATCGATTGCCGGGTAATGTCCCTGCCCGGCCAGCTTTCTGCTCAGATACAGGTGACCGTCAAGGATAGAGCGAATTTCATCCGCCATCGGGTCCGCCTCTTCCTCGCTTTCCAGCAGTACCGTATAAAAGGCAGTAATGCTTCCCTCGCTGGTCGCCCCTGGGCGTTCCAGCAAGCGGGGCAAATTATCGAATACGGAGGCGGGATAACCTCGACGAGCCGGACGCTCTCCCGACGCCAGTGCCACGTCTCGCAAAGCACGCGCATAACGGGTCATGGAATCGATAAAAAGCACGACCCGTTTTCCCTGGTCGCGAAAATATTCCGCTACGGTTGTCGCCAGTTGCGCCGCATTGCAGCGATCGACCGAGGGGAAATCGGAAGTGGCAAAAACCAGCACGCATTTTTCTTTCTTATGCGAAGCGCGCAACATATCCACGAATTCAGTGACCTCACGGCCTCGTTCACCGATAAGACCGATAACAAAGACATCCGCCTCCGTTTGCTCGATCAGCATATGCATCAGCATGGTCTTACCGCATCCTGCGGAGGCAAAAATGCCCATTCGCTGGCCTACGCCACAGGTCAATAACCCGTCAATCGCGCGCACACCGGTAATCAGCGGTTCACGGACGCCAACGCGCGAAGCGTAAGACGGCGGTGCGACATCAATAACGCGTTCTTCGCTAATCGGCGCCACTTCAGGGGTAAAACGCTCAACGATTTTCCCCGTCGGATCCAACACCGCGCCTAATACCGAGTATCCCACCCACGCCGATAACGCACGTCCAGTGGGATAAAGCACGACATCGCGGCTCAGCCCCTGGGCGTTGCCGATAAGGCTCAGCACAGTGCGTTCCCGCTGTAAGCCAACCACCTGCGCACGTGCAACAACCTGTTTTTGGTGCCAGCCACGGCGTATTTCACACAGTTCGCCAATGGCTACATCGCGCAATTCCGCCTCAATAATTGGGCCGGTTATTTTTTGTGGGTAGGCCAGATATTGCAGTAAACGAGGTGTTTTCATCTCATTAGCGACCGACTAAAAACTTCCAGATAGTTGTAAAACCCATTCAAGGCAGTAGAGAACTTTTCACCGTCAGATAAAAAATCCGGATGCACTAAGGCTTTAAGCGTTAGCTCCCCATTCTGCTCCCCCAGTAGTAATTGCCCGCCGCGGGCAAAATGGCATCCTTCCATTATGGTCATTAAGATTTCATAAGCCCGCTGTTGTAATACCACCATGCTGTCAGCACCCAATTGCGCCCAGATCCATACATCATCGTCCTTGACGCTGATACAGATACTTGGCAATGCAAATAAATCCAGAACAATTGTTGAATGGCTATCTATTCCTCCGATGAGTGAAGGATCGCAACCACTTACTTCCAGTGCGGAACGAACTAATTCAGCGATATCCAAATGTTGCATAGATCTTTTCCTTAATTAAGCCCTTATATTGTTTTTATAACATTCACTGACTTGCTATCTGCTATCTCACCGAAAGATAAAACCTCCAGATCCGGAAAACGACCTTCAATCATTTTCTTAATAAATCGACGGACATCGACAGACGTAAGGAGGACAAGATCTTTATGTGCAATCAATAAATCATCCAACTTAAGTGTAATGAGATCCATCAAATTAGCGGAGGCTTCCGGGTCAAGGCTGAGGAAGGTACTGCCAGAGGTCTGACGGATCCCTTTGCGAATAACATCCTCAACTTCAGCAGATACCATTACTGCTCGTAATTCGCCGCCATTGGCGAATTTATGGCAAATATAACGCGCCATTGCCCCACGAATATGCTCCACAAGGTTAATGACATCTTTTTCTCTTGGCGCCCACAATGCGAGCGCTTCCATAATTAATTTCATATTACGCACGGAAACACGTTCGCTTAACAAACGCTGCAAAACTTCAGATATACGTTGTACCGTGGCATGTCTGAGCACTTCTTTAAGTAAATCAGGAAATTTCGCTTCCAGTTGGTCCAGCATATGTTTTGTTTCCTGAATACCGAAATATTCATTGACGTTGCGCGCCAGCGTCACCGCCAGACAGTGGTAAAGCTCATCAAGCGCGTTCCGCAACACATAGCCAAGCTCCCGGAGTTTCTCCCCCTCTTCATGCGTTACCCAGAAATACTGGCTGCTACCTTGCTGATAGATTGTTGGATTAATGCCAAAGGAAACAACTTCATCGGAATAATTTACCACTCGCATCAAATCAAAATAGACCGTAAATTGTTCAACACGGATCTCATTAATCAACAATACGATGCTGTTATCGTCCAGGCCCTCGCCATCGCGTAACAATACTTCCGGCAGGCGCACGCCATAATCAATAAAGAACTGACTACGTAGACGCTCCGCAAGTTGAGCTTTTTCCAGATCTTCACGCCGGCTCTTCGGCACAAGTAATATCAACGGTACGGTCTCTGTAGAGACTTTATCGAGATCGCCAATCAGTCCTAACGACGACCCTTCTTTTTCCTCAATACTGAGCGGCTGCTCGCCTTTGCTGGTTTTAGGTTTGGCGGCACTACGTTTTGCTTCACGGAATTTAAAATAGAAGAGTACGCTTAAAACCACCGATAAAATAACAAAAACCGGCAGCGGGAATCCCGGCAGAGTTCCCATTGAAATGGTCAAAATAGCCGTAACAACCAATACAAATGGGTTGTTCAACAGCTGCGTCATGATATTCCGCCCCATATTATCGCTATCGCCATTTACGCGAGTCACGATAAAACCGGCACTAATCGCAATCAACAATGCGGGGATCTGGGCGACAAGACCATCACCAATGGTCAGCATGGTATAAGTAGACAGGGCGGAGGACAAATCCATACCATGGCGGGTCATCCCCACCGAAATACCGCCAATAAAGTTCACAAAGATGATAATGATGCCGGCAATAGCGTCACCTTTGATAAACTTCATCGCACCGTCAAAGGAACCGTAAAGCTGGCTTTCTCTTTCCAGTACGCTTCGCCGTTCGCGCGCGGCATCCGCATCAATAATACCGGCCTTCAAATCGGCATCAATACTCATCTGTTTACCGGGCATACCATCCAGAGAAAATCGGGCCGCGACTTCCGCGACGCGTTCTGAACCTTTGGTAATAACGATAAACTGGACCACGGTGACAATAGAGAAGACAACAAAACCCACCGCCAGGCTATCGCCAATAACGAATTGCCCGAACGTGGCGATAATTTCACCGGCATCGGCTTCAATCAAGATAAGACGGCTGGTACTGATTGATAATGCCAGACGAAAGAGCGTGGTAATTAACAGTACCGCAGGAAACGTTGAAAAACTGAGGATTCTGTCAATGTAGAACGACCCCATAAACACCAATATCGCCAGTACGATATTCAGTGCGATCAGGAAATCAACCAGATAGGTAGGTAATGGAATGACGAACATAGAAATGATCATCACCATTAGTACCAGAATCAGTAATTCAGGTCGTAAACGAGCACTGTTAAGTAGAGAAAGCAGCACTATAGGTATCCTGTTAATATTAAATTAAGACAGCTTTTCAATAGTACGACGCTGTTCTGCCATTTCATGCTTGTAGGCAATATCGGTCATACTACGTAACGCCATTAACAATTCTTCCTGCCAATATTCTTCATAAAAGAGTGAAGAGGGTATGGCTTTACATACTTGATAAAATATCTGCAAAAAGGATGCATGTTCTTTATGACTAAGCAATAACGCATTCAAACCTATAATATCGGCTAACAGCGAATCCACTTCATGTGGCTGTTGCAATAGCGAAAGCATCAGTAGTAGCCACGACGACTCCTCCGCATTAAACGCTTTGGTAAACGAATACGACAACAATGTACTCACAAACAGCAGGTCAGCGGAGCGCAACATTTTAAGTTGCGTCAGGCGTCGTAAAAGCTGGCCAAACTCCAGGCGCGAACAGCTGGCGTCATTCGCGTCAATATCGGTTAATAGCGAACCCTCGATAAAATCCAGTACCACCAGTCGACGTTGATAGCCATAACTGGCTATCCAGTCAGAGTAAATCTCCACTTCATGTGATTCACTCTGGATAAATTGCCGATAGCTGGCGCGCAATAAGCCTGGTTTTAACGATAATGTTTTCCCAAAAAGCCGGGCCTTCAACGCACAATTAATCCCTGCCTTGAGGGTCTTCGGATCGGTTTGCTCTTCAACGTGCTTAAGTAACGACTCCAGCTTTTTCCGCACGATCTCTTCCAGATCTTTACGACGAAGCAATTCGCGTAACACAAGGACTAAATCACTGGGGTCAGGAAATAAGCTACGCGCCTGACGTAAAAAATCTTCTAACGCGCCGCCATGTACGCTAATTAGCTTTAATATTTGCTTCGCCTTCGGTAAAGCCTCATCCTCCAGCACGCGTTCAAAACTGTTAGATAAATTACTGGATTTTTTTTCATAATCGCGACGGTTACGAAATTGCGCCAGCGCCGCTGACATTTCGTCCGTCGACTGGACAAATTTTTGTACTTCCGCCCCTGGAGACGAATCCTCCGCGGCCTGTTGTATTTCCGCCTGTTGCGCATCAGTATGCTGGGTCGCATCCTGGTGAGATGTCTGCCGGGACAATATTCTGGAAAATGAAATACCGGAGGTTGAGCCAGGAATCATTTAATTGCCTCCTGACCTCTATCCAGATAAACACGAACCCATTTCTGTAACTTATCGTCCCCACTCCAGGCACCGCTTTGTTTCAGAATATTGTTTACCGATTCGCTGGCATCCGGCGTTAACGGGTCGACAATTTCTTTTGGTTCAATCATGAATACACGAACAACATTACTTTTATTCTTACTGGAATAACGGAACAGGCTACCAATAAGCGGTAATTTGCCTAAAAACGGAATACTTTGGACAGTATCGGTATTTGCATCCCGTGTATAACCACCGACCAGCAAACTTTTTCCGTGCGGAACTCTCGCAATAGTGCTAATTAACGTTCGTCCGACTTCGGGTAACGCATCTACGGAGGTGGTAGTATCGGATTGCGGCGTCTTATCGTTACCATCTTCAATGTCCAGCGACATTTCTATCTGACCATCTGCGGAAAAACGGGGCAGCACTCGGATCATTGTTCCGTATGTTACATGCTCAAGCGCCACATTACGTTCCCCAATCAGCTTGGTGTAAAACGTTCTGTTGTTATCAAAAATAGCGGGAACATTTTCCTGAGTCAGTAATACCGGGCGCGAAACCACCGTCGCCTGTTTCTTCTCTTCTAACGCATTTACCGCGGCGATGAATCGACTGCCATCGAGGGTACTTATTGAAGCCTGGTTTAATGACACGCCAAGTTTGTCCCCAATAGTAATGCTGCCGCTCCATGAAGTGCCCAAACGCTCCAGATCGCTTTTATTAAGATCGACAATCCACAGGGATAATTCTACGTGACGTTTGGCGACATCCAGCGCTTTAACCAGCATTTCGATAAAATGCACCTGCTCAGCCGTTCCTTTTACTAACAAACTGTTGGTATCCGGATAGGCCACGATTTTAATATTGCCCGCCGCGGCGTTTTGCTTTAAAGCTTCCTGCAGACTCATGCCACCGGCATAATTTGCTGCTTTACCTTTTTCTCCATTCGCTGAAAACGCTGGCATCGCCGGAGGTTCGCTACTGACAATATTACCTAAGGGTTGCTCTTCTCCCTGCAATAACCTTTCAATCGCCGTAGCAATACCGGGGATAACCATTTTCTGATCGCGCAGATTGTAGGTACGATCGCCCACGAAGGTATTGTTCAGACGCATCACCCCTATTTTCTGGCGTCCCAGCTCAATACCATCGTTTTGCTTGTCCATCATGGTGGCGGCGTTGACCACCATATCAACATAGACGGGTGGCCCTGAAACATAGAATGTTCCTTTACGGTTATCGCCACGTAGCGGGTAATTTTTGTTATATAAACCTGAGCGTTTTAGAAAATTGTTGAACTCATTGAGTGAGACGTTGCGTAAAGAAACCACGGCATTGCGCATTTCACTGGCGTCATAAATATAGATAGCCTGCCCATCGAAATACCAAATCAGCCCCAGTTGTAGGGAAAGCTTCTCCAGTAATGCGTTAGGATCGTGAAACTCAAAGTTGCCCGTAATTTTTTTTCGTGCCGCCATTTTGCTAACAATGACAGGCTCCTTTAGCTGTAGCGCCATGGCATCGAAAAATGTCCGCAGGCTATCGTCTTTCGCAACAAACCCACTTCCCGTTACAGGTATTTTTTCACTAGAATAACCAGGTGCAACCAGAACAAGCGCGGCACATGCCAGCACTCTGGCCAAAAGAATATGTGTCTTCATTTGTCTGCCAATTGAATAATATTTGATAATTTCCGCGGCGAAACGCCGATCAGCTCTTTGATCTCACTAGAAAAATGTGAAGGCGATGAGTAACCATGATTAACGGCTAATTGGGTGATGTTCTCGTGACCTTCTACACTATTCAGCAGCGATTGCGCCATACGCCAGTTTCGTAATTCACTCTTCGCTTTTCCGCCCAACGCTCTGCTGCACAAACGACGAAAATGGGTATAAGAAACGCCATAGTCTTCTCCCAGCATTCTCATCGTGTTGCCGCTGGTTGACTGAGCGAGTAAATAGCCAACCAACCAGTAACTCTCGCTTTTTCGTAACAGCGCCAGTACCTTATTGAAGGCCGGAGAAGGCGTAATAATTTGCTGCAAAAACCAGTACTCGCAGCGTTTACGATCTTGCCAAATAGCGCGAAACTCAGGACTCAGCAAAACCCATTTATCGGATTCAGCATATGTCGTGTCCACTAATCCTGCGCCATCGATAAATGCCAGTAATTTGCTGAGTACTTCAATTTTTAACGGTCGAAAAACCAGGTCTCCTGATACTGGTGCGACAACGGCCTGCTCGCAAAAAAGCAGCGCGCCTTCCTGAATCAGGCAATTTTCATTGTGTCGGCTTTCAGAAAATGACATATGCAGCTTTTGCGCAGAACACGTCTGTATAAACCATGCTTCCGGGCTGCGGATTTTCCGCTTCTCTCCTTCTTTAAGTACTTCCTGCGTATTTAGCATAGTTGTCAGCACCAGTTAAAAATCATTTTAATATGTAAACAATACCGGGAGCGGGTGGCAAAATCCTGATGCAATCATTATGAAACTGATGCCACCCGCTAATTAAATTGGCCCACTTGCACAGCGCTTGATAATTTAAAATAGAAAATCAGCTCATAGTGTATAAATTCTGGCTTATTATTCTGCAGCAGCAAAAAATCAAATATTGTCATCGGGATGAAGAATTAATTATTTATATCAGAAGTTTTTTTTGCTAGCATTCCTGAAACGCATTCGCCCCCTTATCACTATTGTCAGATAACGTTCTGACGGTTGTGTAAAAACATTGTGCCTCATTCTTCTGTAGTTGGAGTTAATATGAAAAAATTTTATAGCTGTCTTCCTGTCTTTTTACTGATTGGCTGTGCCCAGGTGCCCCTCCCTTCCTCCGTGAGCAAACCGGTACAGCAACCTGGCGCTCAGAAAGAGCAACTGGCCAACGCAAATAGTATTGATGAGTGTCAGTCTCTTCCGTATGTGCCGTCAGACCTTGCGAAGAATAAATCATTATCAAACCAGAACGCTGATAATTCCGCATCAAAAAATAGCGCAATCAGCTCAAGCATTTTTTGCGAAAAATATAAACAAACCAAAGAACAGGCGCTCACCTTCTTCCAGGAACATCCACAATACATGCGTTCGAAAGAAGATGAAGAGCAACTCATGACCGAATTTAAAAAAGTTTTACTTGAACCCGGAAGTAAGAATTTAAGCATATATCAGACGTTACTTACTGCCCATGAAAGACTGCAAGCCTTATAAGGCCATATCACAGTTGGCTGAACTCATCATGATATAATTAAGACCATATTTTGCATTGCCACTTAATATCAATATAATTATTATAGCTATGGTCACTTTTACGGTTGGCCATTTGTCTCTTACGTTGCATTTATCAATCTGCTTTTTGATACAGCAGCACCTCGCTGCTGCTTTTTTTATTTGCGATAAAGAACTGCCTCCCAGACTCGGGAAAATAGCCGAAACTTATACTGACAAACTATCGTCTCGTATATCGCGGTAAACTGACATCCCCCTCTTTCTCCACATGTTGGCATTCTTACGATATCCCATCCACTTTTCGCGGATAACGTTCTTTTTACCCGTGACAACGTATTGACGACCAAGCTAGTATAGCGGCAGAAACGTCCCGATGTCTGGAATGAATGGCAAACAGTCTATAAGGTGATTGAATGGATACGACAGAAGAACTAAACGGAACCTACTTCTACCACGGACAATCGAACCTGTCAGCAGGTGAACTATTTGATGTAATTTTCCTTGAGCAATTTTGTGATGAACCTGGGATTGGCATTGAGTCAGGTGCTGCTATCCTCGCCGGGCAACCGTGGTTAAAAACCAGAACGAAACCGGGAGAGGCAATCAAAGGGACAAGTGTTATCTCCAGGTATGGGAGAATGCTTTTACGAAATGCACGAACTCCTTTTGGTATTAGAGTTCCTACACCCGTTGGTATAAGAATGCGAAAAACAAATAATCTTGCCGCAGTCATAGCACGATATGTTCCATGGTTAGGTTGGGTTGGTCTTGTGAATTCAATTTACCAGGTATCAAGGAGAACTCAGGCAAAATACAACCTAATAGCACGCCCTAAAGATCGTATACAATGGACATCCTTTTGATGGACACAATTCAGCAAGAGGTGTTAGCACTCTTCCGTGAAGAGATTCCCGGATATTTAGACAGCAATTGGAAAGAAATCCCTTTAGAACTTGATTCTGATTTATTTGAAGCTCCAGGCGATGACCTGCATGAAGCTTTGGATAAATTTGAAAAAAAATTTAATGTAGATTTATCACAAGTTAAATGGTCGTGTTATTTCCCTTGGGAGAATACTCCACTGCTTACACGATGGTTTAAATTAAAACGGGAAGATGTAGAACGAACTCGTAAGCCTTTAACAATCAGAATGTTTTCTGAATCAGCGAAAGCTGGGAAATGGCTTTATGATTAATGAAAAATATGTCGAATTAATCAGGAGCTAATTACTATGAATTTTGTTAATCGATTAAAATTAAAAGTAGTAAATTTCATATACTTTTCAAATTAAAATAATGTGTTGTATCTACCTTTCGACCACCAGTAACTCTGACGCCATCCGTTTTAAATTGACCATTTGGTTCTGGTGGTATATCGCGAGTAGATATTTCTGAAGTGCTTGACTATTCACTCTTTTTTAGCCTGCATGTATGGTGGCGACGATGCTGTTACATAGGTACCGGTATATTACCAAATTGATTCTGCCAGATATCCCGCCTCACGTAGAGCATTCATAATTTTATTCGCTAATTCATACTGATATTCATACGAGGTATTCTCCATGGAAAATACCGTTAATTCATATTTATAATACAGCCAACCATCATTCTCATTTATCAACTTAGGATTACAGTCATAATTTCTTTCTATTGTAATCATTGTATTTTCGTATCTTAAATATAATAAGTTCACTTTTATTATGTCTGGAATCCCTTGGGATAAAAAATCAATTAACTCATATTTATCCAGATCAGACTCAACAACGATTGTGAATTCAGAGTTAACTTCTTCCATTATGGAACCTCAATATATGGGCCTCTATTAAACGGTGATGATTGTTTCATTACCGATACCTGTATTTTTGTTACATCATCCGGATGAAAGTGTAGGATATACATCCTCCCATATGCCACCTTCATCACCAGGGCCTAATGCACGCCGTTGAGCCTTTGTTGATTTTTAACCTTCTGATCTTACTCAGCAATAGTGGACACGCAACTAAGTGAGTAAACGCTCAAGCAAGAGGTGACTCACATGACAAAACCAGCATCAACCACCAATAAGCCACGCAAGCAGCACACGCCTGAAAGCCCTGAAACTGGCGGAACGCATTGGGGTGGCCGCTGCCACCAGCGAGCTTAACCTGTATAAATCACAGATCTACAGCTGGCGAAACTCAGCTCTCTTCTTCTGAACGTGAGCAGGAGATGTCCGCCGCTTAGGGTTGTGTCCCTATTACGCGGGTAGGATCAATCAAGCAGTTACGGCAAAAAAGAGAATCATGGATATATTTAGCAAACTCCCTGATGATACGTAATCAGTGAGATTAAAATAATGCAATCGCGATAAACCGAAGTTAATCCCCTGTTTAAAGACAGTGAGCGACCTTCTTGCCATGCCTGGACTATATCAGCCTCATATGTACGCCTTGAAAGCGTACAGATATGTATTATAATTGTACATATTGTTCATAAACAGGAGGATGAAAACCATGCCTCAGATAGCTATAGAATCTAACGAAAGGCTGTCGTTACGTGTATCGACGGATGCCAAAAAGTTGATAGTCCGCGCTGCGGCAATCCAGCAAACCAACCTGACGGATTTTGTGGTCAGTAACATACTACCTGTCGCACAGAAGATTGTTGATGCCGCCGAACGGGTATATCTGACGGAGCGCGATACTAAAATGATCATGGAAATTTTAGATAACCCGCCAGCGCCGAATGAAAAGCTTCTTGCCGCTGCTTTCGCCCTGCCGGACATGAAGAAATGATGTTTACAGACTGGCATGAGGCCGCGATAGGGAAAACCCACAATCGAATGAATTTTGATTGTGGGGATGCCGATCTGAACCAATTCCTGCAACGCCATGCACGACAAAATCATGAGAAAGGGACAACGAAAACCTATGTTGCGCTTGATAATTCGGATGTTACACGTATCCACGGCTTTTACTCAGTCAGTCCTGCATCACTGATATATGCACAGGTTCCCGGCGCAATCAGCAAAGGATTAGGGAGATACGATGTGCCGGTGTTTCGTCTGGGTCGTTTAGCCGTAGACAAATCTATGCAGGGGCAAGGGCTGGGAGCACAACTTTTGTTATCTGCCGGAAAGCGTTGCATACAGGCGGCTTTGCAGGTCGGTGGCGTAGCCCTACTTATTGATGCCAAAAATAAACAGGTCTGCGACTGGTACAAAGGATTTGGCGCAGTACCATTAAACGATCAACCCCTTTCCTTGTTGCTGTCGTTTAAAACGCTTTATGCTGCTTTATCTGCATCTGGTAGGTTATGACAACATGAGGCTTTGTTGAATAATTCAGAATCGGCCAACGATAAGGATACAGGACTCCCACCGGAGCACTCGTTATACGAGCCTGACGCTGGTCGGCATTGCCAACAACGTCATCCGGTTCAGCGCTTTGACCATCGCCATCGCTTCACCCACCTGCGCGTCATAGTTCCGCAGGCTCAGATGGCCGCCCAGCAAGGTTTTGATACGGAACATCGCTGTTTCCACTACTGAACGACGGTGATAGCCCACTTTCTTTTCCAGACCTCATTGCTGCCGCTCCGATGTTGATTTTAAACTTTTGCTTTGCCATCGGAACCCGATGCTGAAACGACAGTAACGATTAGATCCGCCAATCTCTTTATTCAACAAAGCCCCTTCGGGATAGAGCTTCCGCTGAGCGGGAAAGTATGCCTTTGCAATTAATCAATAAAGTGTTGCGCGAGAAATCGTGCATCTTTCAAGCACATCGTCTACTTTAATTAACCGATTCATAAAATATATATTATCTGTTCATTTCTAGCCTGTAGGATATTTTAATAACTGTATATTTTAAACAATAAAAATTAATATTGGCCTACTTTTTTGTTATAATACCAGACTCCAAAATTGTGCTATAGGAACATCATGGAATTAATTCGTTATGCTGACATCAACAGCGATCTCTATCGCCACATTTGGGTCGTTGGTGATATTCATGGATGTTACTCCTTATTGTTAACCAGACTGGCTCAATTAAATTTCTCTCCTGATACCGATCTCTTGATCTCCACTGGAGATAACATTGATCGAGGAAAAGAAAACCTTGAAACACTGAGACTGTTAAATACCCCATGGTTTATTTCTGTAGTGGGTAATCATGAAGCTATGGCGCTTGACGCTTTTGAAACACAGGATGGCAATTTCTGGTATGTAAACGGTGGTTACTGGTACGACTCGGTCACCGAAAAAGACAGGCAAGAAGCCACTGAGCTATTACTAACTTTTAAGCAGCGTCCTCACATCATAGAAGTTGAAACGTCCTCAAAGAAGTACGTGATTGCCCATGCCGATTATCCAGATGACAGCTACGATTATGGGAAGCAAGTTGATATTGATAGCGTTCTATGGTCACGCGATCGTCTGCTTGGTTCGTTACAGGGGAATATCCATCCAATACGCGGTGCGGATACTTTTATCTTCGGCCATATGATTGTTGACTACACAACAACATTCGCCAATCAAATCTACATTGACACCGGTTCTTTCTGTTCAGGCAATCTGTCTTTTTTTAAAATAAAGTAATCTGGAAATAGAATTATATAATATCAACCCTCCCTGCATTATGGGCAATGATATAGCCTTCAATAAGTACCATTGCCCATTCGTAATAGCGTCTAAATTTCGCGTTTTTCTGCCCATTTCAGCATTAAGATCGCAGGCCAAAAAAACGAAGCCGTAATCCGACGCAGGTAGTTACTCGATCGCCTGAGAAGAGTAAAGATCGCACAGCTCCAGATACCTATCGGAAGAAAACGCAATAACCGTGGTGGCGAAATGGATCGGCTTGCCTTCATGCAACACAATCTTGATTACAGTCTCGAGTTCGGAAGCATCCGTTTCCCTCTTAATTTTGTTGAAATTTCTCTTTGTTGCGAGCATGGTCTGAACTAATTGCCTGGCTACTTGCCTTGTTTCGTCAATATTTGGAAAATCGAACACATTTCCAACTTTTACTTTCAAGACAGAACTTGGCTTCCTACCCTCACTGACATTACGATCTGACGAGGCTACTCTTCGCTGGATTACGTAGGTTTTTTTCGTCAAACTGGCTTTTACCCCGAAACCAGCAGGAGCTTGTCTGTGGTCATCGAAAACAATGTAGAGTTTTTGAGCTGGGTTAGCTTCGAAAACGATTTTTCCAGAGCGACTGAGTGCAGGCTTAACATTGATACTTAACTTGTTGATAATGAAAGGCTGGCTGAGAGTTGTTTTCAAAGTATCACCCCTGTTGTAGTCCAGGAATGATGAGAATGTAACCTGTCACATTTTAGGCTACAGGTGAGCTACAAATTTATGGGTTTATGTGAGTTTATAAGGGTTTTACCTGGGGCCACATGAGCACTTGAAAGAATAAAAAAACGAGTAAAATCAATATGAATGAGTCATTTGATAAGGACTTCTCCAACCACACCCCGATGATGCAGCAGTATCTCAAGCTGAAAGCCCAGCATCCGGAGATCCTGCTCTTTTATCGTATGGGAGACTTTTACGAGCTGTTTTATGACGACGCAAAGCGTGCGTCGCAGTTGCTCGATATTTCGCTGACCAAACGCGGCGCATCGGCTGGCGAACCTATCCCTATGGCGGGTATCCCGCACCACGCCGTAGAAAACTACCTCGCGAAACTGGTCAATCAGGGCGAATCCGTCGCTATTTGCGAACAGATTGGCGATCCGGCCACCAGCAAAGGTCCCGTTGAACGTAAGGTCGTGCGTATCGTTACGCCTGGCACCATCAGCGATGAAGCCCTGTTACAGGAGCGTCAGGATAACCTGCTGGCGGCTATCTGGCAGGATGGTAAAGGCTACGGTTACGCCACGCTGGATATCAGCTCCGGGCGCTTTCGTCTGAGCGAACCCGCCGACCGTGAAACGATGGCCGCAGAGCTGCAGCGCACCAATCCCGCCGAACTGTTGTATGCCGAAGATTTTGCTGAAATGGCGTTAATAGAGGGACGCCGGGGTCTGCGCCGTCGCCCGTTGTGGGAGTTTGAGATTGATACCGCCCGCCAGCAGTTAAATCTGCAATTCGGTACGCGGGATCTGGTCGGTTTCGGCGTCGAAAATGCCTCGCGTGGATTATGTGCGGCAGGCTGCCTGTTACAGTACGTAAAAGATACCCAGCGCACCTCCCTGCCGCATATTCGTTCCATTACGATGGAACGCCAGCAGGACAGCATCATTATGGATGCCGCGACCCGCCGCAATCTGGAAATTACCCAAAACCTGGCCGGCGGTGTCGAAAATACCCTCGCCGCGGTGCTTGACTGTACCGTGACGCCAATGGGTAGCCGAATGCTTAAACGCTGGCTGCATATGCCGGTACGAAATACCAACATATTGCGTGAACGCCAGCAGACCATCGGCGCCTTGCAGGACACCGTCAGCGAACTGCAACCGGTGCTGCGTCAGGTCGGCGATCTGGAGCGTATCCTTGCGCGTCTGGCGCTGCGCACCGCGCGTCCGCGCGATCTCGCCCGAATGCGTCACGCCTTCCAGCAGCTGCCGGAATTGCACGCTCAGCTTGAAACCGTTGACAGCGCGCCGGTACAGGCGTTGCGTAAAAAAATGGGCGATTTCGCCGAGCTGCGCGACCTCCTGGAACGCGCCATTATTGACGCGCCGCCGGTACTGGTCCGCGACGGCGGCGTTATTGCGCCCGGCTACCATGAAGAGCTGGACGAATGGCGCGCGCTGGCGGACGGCGCCACCGATTATCTCGATCGTCTGGAAATTCGCGAGCGCGAGCGTACCGGGCTGGATACGCTGAAAGTCGGCTATAACGCGGTACATGGTTATTACATTCAGATTAGCCGTGGTCAAAGCCATCTGGCGCCCATCAATTACGTGCGTCGCCAGACGCTGAAAAATGCCGAACGCTACATTATTCCTGAGCTTAAAGAGTACGAAGATAAAGTTCTGACCTCGAAAGGCAAAGCGCTGGCGCTGGAAAAACAGCTATATGACGAATTGTTTGATCTGCTGTTGCCGCATCTGGCCGATTTACAGCAGAGCGCCAACGCGCTGGCGGAGCTGGATGTGCTGGTTAACCTGGCCGAACGCGCCTGGACGCTGAATTACACCTGCCCGACATTTACCGATAAACCCGGTATCCGTATTATCGAAGGTCGCCACCCGGTGGTTGAACAGGTACTGAATGAGCCGTTTATCGCTAACCCGCTCAATCTGTCGCCGCAGCGCCGGATGTTGATCATTACCGGCCCCAATATGGGCGGTAAAAGTACCTATATGCGGCAAACGGCATTGATCGCCCTGCTGGCCTATATCGGCAGTTACGTTCCGGCGCAAAACGTGGAAATCGGCCCCATCGACCGTATTTTTACCCGCGTCGGCGCAGCGGACGACCTGGCTTCCGGGCGTTCGACCTTTATGGTGGAGATGACCGAAACCGCGAACATTCTGCATAATGCCACGGAAAACAGTCTGGTATTGATGGATGAAATCGGGCGCGGTACCTCCACGTATGACGGGCTGTCGTTGGCCTGGGCCTGCGCGGAGAATCTCGCGAATAAGATTAAAGCGTTAACGCTGTTCGCTACCCACTACTTCGAGCTGACCCAATTACCGGAGAAAATGGAAGGCGTGGCGAACGTCCACCTGGATGCGCTGGAACACGGCGATACTATCGCGTTTATGCACAGCGTGCAGGACGGCGCGGCAAGTAAGAGCTATGGCCTGGCGGTCGCGGCGCTTGCGGGCGTCCCTAAAGAAGTCATCAAACGCGCGCGCCAAAAACTCCGCGAGCTGGAAAGCATCTCGCCCAATGCGGCGGCAACGCAGGTGGACGGCACGCAAATGTCGTTGCTTGCCGCCCCGGAGGAGACATCGCCCGCCGTTGAAGCGCTGGAGAATCTCGATCCGGACTCCCTGACGCCACGCCAGGCGCTGGAGTGGATCTATCGGCTGAAAAGTCTGGTGTGAACGTGTCGGGCCCGATAGCGCCGCGTTATCGGGCCCACGCGCCGGAACAGGCTTTTCAGGCTGTGACTGTCGTTTCGTGTAAATGACGCCAGACTATCCGTCCTCTTTCCCTTTTTAAAATGACCGTCGACCAGCGTACCGTCTCGGCCTGGCCCGGCAGTTGCTGTCGCTCACGATAACGCAGCGCGGCGCCTTCCGGCCACTCCGCCACAAGGTCAATGTGCTCAACCACGATAACCAGACCCGGGCGACACGCGCGCTGCGCCTGGAAAAAAGCGCCAAGCGCCGGATAATCCAGACAAACACCGCCTGGCGTTATCATCGTAAAATCAGCAGCGAAACGCGCTATCAACGCCTCCAGGCTACCCATCTCCTTACTAAGCCAGTTCTCAATCGCCGCATGGGCGTGAATAATTTCATCTTTATATGGATTCATGGTCTTTCCTTTTTCAGGCACAGAAGTGCTTGTCTATTGTTTAGACAGACAGCGTAAATAAGGGGCAGCAGGGTGATACCGGCGGCGGCAATAAAGGTCCAGCGATAAGCAACCTCAAGCGACATAACGCGCTGGAGCGCATTTAACAGCAGCGTCAACAGCGTCGCGCCAAGGAAAAAGCTGATCTGACGATTAAGATTCCATAGCGCGCTGGCGTCAGGCATGTCCCGGCGAGCAATAGTCAGGAAAGCGCCACTCTGCGCGGTACTGCTGCACAAACTGCCGCCAGCGCCCATTAAGGCGAATATCATCATCAGTACACGGTGCGATGTCGCAGGCGTAACGTTAGTTAAAAGCAGTATCCCTGCGGCCTGAAGAAGACAGCCGACGATAATCAGCGGACGCGGCCCAAGCCGATTGAAGTAACGTCCGGTAAGCATAATGGCGACAAATGAAGCGATCGACCAGGGGATCATCAGCGACCCCGCCGCCGCAGGCGATAGCTGCGCGACGTTCTGTAGATAAAACATCCCGACCACGCTGATACCAATGAACATACCCGGTACGCACAGATAGACGATCATGGCAAAACGCAGCAGCCTGTCCGTCAACAGCGGCAGATGGAGCAATCTTGTTGACGCCATTGTCGTCGACGCGGCGTTCAGCCAACGATAAGCGAGCAATAAAGTGAGAACGGCCACCGGCAGCGTGGCAAAGAATATCCAGCGCCAGCCGCACGTTTCCACCAGCAGCCCGCCAATCGCAGGCGAACATGCCGGCGCCAGTAGCGCCACCATCATGACAACCGATGACACGCCAGCGCGTTCATGCGGTTCAAACTGTTGCCAGGTTAACGCCTGACCAACCGGGATCAATAAGCCACCGCCCGCCCCCTGCACAATACGCCAGAAAACAAGGCTGTGTAAGGAATCGGCAAAACCTGCGGCAGCGGCGGCAACGCTAAACAGAATGAGCGAAAATATGATCAGCCGTCGTGCGCCGAGATAACGTGAAAGAAACGCGCTAAACGGAACGATCAGCGTTAATCCTGCGATATAACCATTACTCACCCATGCCAGCGCCGATATGGACGTATGCAGATCCACGGACATCGCAGGAAAAGCCACGCTGGCAATAAACAGATTAATCAGATCAAGAAAGAAGCCGAGCAGGTAAACCACTGCCACTTTACTGCGATACGTCATTATGCATCCTCCGTCAGAGGCGCTAATGTAGCCGTCCGGAGAAAGCCAGATAAGTCCGCGCTTCAACGATATACTGTCAAAATAATTTTGACAGTAAAGGAGCTCGCCATGCTCAATTTGCAGCGTATGTCGCTGTTTATCGCCGTGGTAGATAGCGGCAGCTTCACGGCCGCCGCCGCCGCATCGGGCCAAACAAAAGCAGTAGTGAGTTTTAATATTCGGCAGCTTGAAAAAGAGCTTGGCGTAACGTTATTGCTACGTTCCACCCGACGACTGACGCTCACAGACGCCGGCGTCCTCTTTTACCAAAAAGGCGTGAATTTACTCAACGCAGCGAAAAATTTGCAGGATGAAGTGCGTGCCAGCCATAGTGGGCTGGGCGGCGAGTTACGTATTACCACTACGCCCGAGTTTGGCGAACAGGTGGTCATTCCGGTACTGGCGCAGTTTAGTCAGCGCCATCCCGATCTCCGTATTCGGCATATGTCCTCATCACATCATGCCGATTTAATTGCCGAGCGCTTTGATGTGGCGATTCGGCTTGGCTCGCTGGCCGACTCCCGCTATCGCGCCGCGCTGATATCCCGCTTTACCATTCTGCCGGTCGCCGCGCCGCAGTGGCTCGCCCGCCACCCCGTGTCGTCACTGGAGTCGTTGGCCCAGGCGGAATGGATTATTCATGAGCGATTACCTACGCCGCTACGGTGGACAGTAACGAATAATCATGGCCAACACTCACGCCTGGAGATAAGCAAAGCCGGCAAAATTTCTGTCGACAGCGCGCGCTCGCTGATGGCCTTCGCTCTCGCGGGAAGCGGCGTCGCATTACTGCCGCAATGGTTAGTCAACACCGCACTGGAGGATGGAACGTTAATTCACCTGTTACCCGACTATCATTTTCCCCGTCAGGGCATTTATGCCGTTTACCCGGACGCCCGCCATGTATCGACAAAAGTACGCGCATTTATTGATTTTTTACGTTCGCAATGGAATTGCGGGGAGCACGCCCCATCATTGTAGCCAGTCCGGGAGCATTGCGCTCCCGGACGGATAATACCGTCTTAATCCTTAACTACCAGCTTGTCTTTGATCCCCTGCGCCTGCCAACGCACCCACAGCATAATTGCCGCCAGAACAACAATCGGCAGTAACGGATCGAGCCAACTGCCGCCGGAACCGAACAGCAGGTTAATCAGCGCCACGCCGGTGCCGCCAATCGCCCAGGCAATGGTCGTCGGTACAGACCAAACCACCATCTGCTGTTTGACATCAGAGACGCCCATCATGCGGTTAACCACCCAGAACAGGCTATCGTTGAAGTAGCCGAAAAACAGCGACCCCATCGTTGCGGCCTGAGCGGCAAGCAACATATTGATGCCGGGGATCTGCGCCAGGATCGGCGCGGAAATCGAGGCGGCAGTGATCATCGCCACCGTCCCCGATCCCTGAATCAGGCGTACCAGCGTCGCCACGATAAACGGGATCAGGATCGGCGAGATCGGCAGGTTGGCAACCTGCTCCGCCAGTTGTTGCCCCGCGCCGCTGTCGCGCAGGATCGCGCCCAACGCGCCGCCAGCGCCCGTGACCAGTAAGATAATCCCGGCGCTTTGCAAGCCCTCTTCCAGACGCTCTGCGGTGGTATGTTTATCCATACGCGGCACCAGCGTATACACCGCCAGCAGAACGCTGATGGCCAACGCGATCACTGGACTTCCCACAAAGTTGATTGCCTGTACCACCGGATGCGTCGCCAGGCCGGACCATCCTTCTACAGTGGCGAGGGTGGAACAGATAGCCTTCAGGAAGATCAGCACGATCGGCACCACAATAGGCAGCAGAGAGAGCGTCAGGCTCGGCAGATCCTTTTGCTCTTTCTCTTTATTGTACTGCTCCAGCGCGGCATTGACTTCATCGGCGTTCAGCGTACGCGGCACGAAATCAGGGTAGCGTTTATCCAGCCACCGCGCATAGAACACAATGCCGATCACACAGGGCACCGCCAGCGCCATCCCGGTCAATAACATTGCGCCGATGTCGACGTTAAAAATCCCGGCTACCCCCAGCGGGCCTGGCGTCGGAGGTACCGTATGGTGAGTGACCACCAGCCCGCCCGCCAGCGCGACGCCCAGCGTCAGTAGCGAACGTTTACCGCTTTTCGCCAGCGCTTTCGCCACCGGATAAAGAATGACAAAAGCGGAATCGACGAAAATGGGGATGCTGACAATATAACCCGTGATCGCCAGCGCCCACTCTTCACGGCGTTTCCCCAGCCATTTGATAAAGCTCCAGGCGATACGCTCCGCCGCGCCGGAAACCTCCAGCAAGCGCCCCATCATTACGCCGAGACCAATCACCAGGCCAATGCTGCCCAGCGTCGTACCGAATCCGCTGGTGATGACAGAGAGCGTTTTATCAATGCCCATTCCCCCCAACAGACCGGCGATGCAGGCCGCCGCCAGCATCGCGATCAGCGCATGAACACGGGTGCGTAACACCAGCCATACCAGCACGAAAACGGCAACGATCAGACCGATAATTGGGGTCGGTAAACTTGTCATGACCTCCCCTCCATATCATCTTGTCGAAAGCGTTCGATAATGTCATCGAAGCGTTTATCGGCGACAAAACCTAACGCCAGCGCACGCTGGTTATCGATACGTCCCGGCCAGGAGGCGACAATTTTCTCGACGCCTTCGTCGCGCTGATGCGTAACCCGATCGCGCGCCGCCTGGCCGCCCGCCTGACACAACGTTTCCAGCATCTCGCCCACGGTTACGCTGATCCCGGGTAAGTTGATGCTGCTCGCCTCGCCAGGCGCGGGTAACGTTGCGGCCAGCGACAGGTTATGGATCACCGTCGCCGGGCTGGAAATCCACAGCCGCAAACTTTCCGACACCGGGCAGACGGTCGTCTCGCCCTGCAACGGTTCACGAATAATCGCGCTGACAAAAGAAGAAGCGGCGCGGTTTGGTTTACCCGGGCGAACACAGATCGTCGGCAAACGCAGCGCCAGCCCATCCACATAGCCTTTGCGGGTATAATCGTTGACCAACAGTTCACAGGCGGCCTTCTGCGCGCCATAAGACGAGCGCGGCGTGAGCGCGGTGGTATCGGTGACGCATTCCGGCAGCGTACCGCCATAAACGGCAAGCGAGCTGGAGAAGACAAAACGAATTTTCTGCGGTTGTCGACGACACGCCTCAAGTAACTGGCGGGTAAGATCCAGGTTAACTTTCCATCCCAGATCAAAATCGTCTTCCGCATGACTGCTGACAATCGCAGCGAGATGATAAACAACAGAGGTATTAGCGGTAATCACATTCTCCAGCACGCCCGGCTGGGTTAAGTCAGCTTCCAGGCAGCGTAAACGAGGGGAATCTGATAACCGTGCAGGCATTTTTAAATCAACAAGAAGCAGTTCGTTAAACGCCAGCGATGAGTTTAATAAGGCGCTTGCGAGTTTCTGGCCTAAAAAGCCGCCCCCGCCGGTAATGATAATCTGCATCCGGATGTCCTCTTTATTGTTGTGTAGGGTAGTTCAGGGTTAGCGCCAGGCGTTAAACCAGCCAAGCCCGTCCTGAGTGGTATTCCGTGGTTGGTATTCGCAGCCTATCCAGCCGCGATAACCTACGTCATCGAACAGCCGGAACAGCCACGGGTAGTTGATCTCGCCATCATCCGGTTCATGTCTGTCCGGTAGCGAGGCGATTTGTACATGGGCATAGCGGCCCGCATACTCGCGAATCAGGTGACTCAAATTGCCATCCACTTTTTGCGCGTGGAAAGTGTCGAGCTGGATGAACACATTCGGGCGGTCAACCTCTTCTGCGATGCCCAGCGCCTGATATTGGCTGGAAAAGAGGTAGCCGGGTTTAACGCCGGGACTCAGCGCTTCGATCAAAATACGTTTATCGTGGGCGGCAAACCGGTCGGCGGCATAACGCAAATTATCGATAAACGTGGCGCGATAACGTGCGCCATCAGCGCCATCCGGCACTACGCCCGCCATGATGTGAACCTGCTCGCATTCCAGCGCCAGAGCGTATTCCAGAGCCAGATCGATATCGGCGCGCGCGTCGTGTTCGCGCCCCGGTAGCGCGGCACGTCCCCATTCGCCCGCCGCGGTATCGCCCGCCGAAGTATTAAACAGCGCCAGCGTCAGATTATGACGCGATAGCTGGGCTTTAATCTCGCTGGCGGCAAAGTCATAGGGGAACAGAAACTCAACGGCCTGAAAACCGGCTTCAGCAGCGGCGGCAAAACGCTCGATAAACGGCGCTTCGGTAAACATCATCGACAAATTGGCGGCAAAACGCGGCATCGGGTTATCTCCTTAACTGCGCAATTTCTTCGGTGGTTAAATAACGAATCGGGCGTTCGCCAAGGATAAAAATCAGCTTTGCCGTCTCTTCCAGCTCCTCGGTATTATTAGCGGCTTCCTGCAAATTCTCCCCGCACACGACCGGCCCATGATTAGCCAGTAAAAAGGCCTGATGCCGGGCCGCCAGCGCAGCCAAATCGCGGGCAATTCGGTCATCTCCCGGGCGATAGTAGGGAACCAGCGGAATGTCCCCCATCCGCATCACCACATAGGGGGTAAACGGGCGAATCACATTTTGCGGGTCCAGTCCTTCGAGGCAGGAAAGCGCCGTTGACCAGGTGCTGTGCAGATGCACCACGGCCTTGCAGCAAGGGTTATTGCGATACAACGCCAGATGAAAACGCACCTCTTTAGACGGTTTATCGCCGCTGAGCCATTCGCCCTGCGGGTCCACTTTGGATAGCCGCTGCGGGTCGAGATTACCCAGACACGAACCGGTGGGCGTCGCCAGAATATTGCCGTCCGGCAGTAACAGCGAGAGGTTGCCTGCCGAGCCGGTGGCATAGCCGCGCTGGAAAAACGAGGCGGCTATCCTGACCATCTCTTCTCGCAAAGCGTGCTCTTCTTTTGCCAGTGTCGTCATACCTGAAACTCCCTTTGAGCGCGGATGAAAAAGGATTCATCGCCAAAATTGCCTGACTTTAGCGCCAGCGAGACTGGCGCATGGAGCGCGTTGACCCACGGCACGCCGGGTGAAATGCACGGTCCGATGTGAAAACCGGTAATACCGAGGCTTTGCGTCACCACGCCCGAGGTTTCGCCGCCCGCCACGATAAACCGGGTGATACCGCCTTCCGCTAAGCGAGCGGCCAGCAGGGAAAAGAGCGCCTCTACCGCATGGCTGGCTTCGGTAGCGCCATATTGCTGCTGGATGGCGGCCAGCGCCTGCGTGGAGGCGGTGGCGCTAATCATTGGCGCCAGTTCGCTGTCCTGACTGAGCACCCACTGCGCCAGCGCTTCAGCGTAGGCCTCGCGCGTCTCGGATGACAGGCAGCGCGCCACATCAACGTCGCATGTGGGAGCATGTTGTCGATAGAAAGCCACCTGCTGATTCGTCATTTGCGAACAGGAACCGGAAAGCACCACCGCGCGGCCGCTCAGCGGATAGCCTGCGGAACGGGCCTGAGAAACGCCGTGCTTCGCCCACTGACGCGCCAGCCCCATTGCCAGCCCGGAACCGCCGGTCACCAGTGGAGCATCACGCAAAACCTCGCCCTGAATTTCCAGGTGCCGCTCATTGAGCGCGTCAAGTACCGCGTAGCGATATCCTTCCTGCTGTAAACGCGACAGCGCCGCACGGGTCGCGGCAACGCCTTCATCAAGCGTCTGAGCCGGAATAACGCCGCAGCGCCCTTGCGCCTGCGCTTCCATCAGACGCGGCAGGTAGCTGTCGGTCATCGGATTGATAGGATGGTGGCGCATACCGGACTCCGCCAGCAAGTGGTTCATGACAAACAGATAGCCCTGATAAACCGTGCGTCCGTTAACCGGCAGCGCGGGAGAAATCACGGTAAATGAGGTATCCAGCGCCACCATCAGCGCATCGGTGACCGGGCCGATATTGCCTTCGGCGGTACTATCGAAAGTCGAGCAATATTTGAAATAGACTTGCTGGCAGCCCTGTTTTTTCAGCCATACCAGCGCCGCCAGCGATTGTTTTATCGCCTCTTGCGCCGGGCATGAGCGGGTTTTCAGGCTGATAACCACCGCGTCGCACCCTTCCGGTTGCGTCCCGGTTGGGACATCATTGATCTGCACTGTCGGCATCCCGTTTTCGACCAGAAAACTGGCGATGTCGGTCGCGCCGGTAAAATCATCGGCAATGACGCCAATTTTTAACATGACGGCTCCTCAGGCGTGACGCCAGGCAGAGTAATCCCCGAGAAAATTTTGATCACAGCGCTGTCATCCTCTTTGCCATAACCGGCGTTACTGGCGCTGGTGAACATATTTAACGCCGTAGAGGCCAGCGGTAAGGGGAAGCGCAGCGCTTTCGCCGTGTCGGCAACCAGCCCCAAATCTTTGACAAAAATGTCGACGGCCGAACGCGGGGTATAGTCGCCGTCAACGACATGCTGCATACGGTTTTCGAACATCCAGGAGTTGCCGGCGGCATGGGTCACGACGTCATACATCACGTCCAGAGGAATACCGGCCCGCGCGGCCAGCGCCATCGCTTCGGCCGCCGCCGCAATATGCACGCCAGCCAGCAGTTGATGAATGATTTTGACGGTTGAGCCTGCGCCCGGCGTATCGCTGATGCGATAAACGTTGCTGGCAACGGCGTCCAGCACAGGCTTCAGGCGGGTAAATGCCGCCTCGCTCCCGGAGGCCATCACCGTCATTTCGCCCTGCGCCGCTTTTACCGCGCCGCCGGAAACCGGCGCATCCAGCATGTTAAGATTCAATGCCGTCAACGCCGCGGCGATCTCTTGTGCGTCGGCGCTTGAGATCGTGGACGAAACCATCACCGCGCTTCCGGGTTTCATCAGATGGGCGACGCCATCCTCACCGAATAACACCTGTCTGACCTGGGCGGCATTGACGACCAGAATGACTAACGCATCCACGACGCCGGCGAACTCCCTGGCGCTGGCGGCAGCCCCACAAGCCCCTTCAGCAAGAAGATTCGCGCACGCTTGCGGGTTAAGATCGGCCCCCCATGTGGAAAGCCCGGCGCGCAGGCATGAACGCGCAGCGCCCATTCCCATTGAGCCAAGCCCCACAATGCCGACATGAAAATCAGTTCCTGTTGTCATTATCACTCCATGTTAATTTACGTGATATTATGTTTTGTTATGTGAATATAGGCGTTTTTGTAAACAATTGCGGTGAGTTATTTCACAAAAAATAACAAAATGTGTTATTTTTTGTGAAGGCAATCCTCATAGAACTTCACACGCTGTGACGAGAAATCGCGTAAAATCGCGACAGGACTAAAGAAAGGAGCAGACGTTGATACCTACTGAGCGTCGACAAATCATTCTTGATATGGTGGCGGAGAAAGGCATCGTCAGTATCGCTGAACTGACCGAGCGCATGCATGTATCCCACATGACTATCCGCCGTGATTTACAAAAACTGGAGCAGCAAGGCGCGGTAATCCAGGTCTCTGGCGGCGTGCAATCATCGACTCGCGTGGCGCACGAACCCTCGCATCAGATCAAAACCGAACTGGCGACGCCGCAGAAAGCGGCGATTGGCAAACTGGCCGCCAGCCTGGTACAGCCAGAAAGCTGTATCTACCTTGATGCAGGTACGACCACGCTGGCGATCGCCAGGCAGCTGGTTACGATGAATAAACTTACGGTGGTGACGAATGATTTCGTTATCGCCGATTACCTGATGGACAATAGCGATTGCACAATTATTCACACTGGCGGGGCGGTATGCCGGGAAAACCGGTCGTGCGTCGGTGAAGCCGCGGCGACGCTTTTGCGTGGGTTGATGATTGACCAGGCCTTTATTTCCGCCTCTTCCTGGAGCGTGCGCGGTATTTCAACGCCGGCAGAAGATAAAGTCACGGTGAAACGGGCCGTCGCCAGCGCCAGCCGCCAAAAAATTCTGGTGTGCGACGCGACCAAATACGGCCAGGTCGCTACATGGCTGGCGTTACCGCTGGCGGAATTCAACCAAATCGTCACCGATGACGGCCTGCCGGAAAGCGCAATTCGGGCGCTGGCCAAAGTGGATATCTCACTGCTGATGGCCAAAAAATAGCAAAGCGGCGCAAGCCGCTTACGTCATCATCTTGCGTACCAGTTGCGTAAACTGTTCGCGTTCTTCAGCGCTCAGTCGCCCCAAAAACTCATCGTCAACGCGATCCCCCAGTGGTATCGCGGCGGCGAGCAACGTTTGGCCCTGAACGGTGAGATAGACAAAACGCCGACGTTTATCCAGCGGATCGTTTTCTCGCTTTACCAGCCCACGATTTTCCATCCGGCTTAACATCTCCGCCAGCGTCGCTTTAGTGCTGACCGCCGCTTCGGTCAGATCGACCTGTTCAATACCCGGATGTTCAGCAATAACGCGCATCACCGCATATTGAGGTTTGGTGAGCTCCGGTAGTTCATGCTGCCAGCGTGCGGTATGTTGCTGAAAAAGTTGGCGTAACAGATGAAACGCGGTGTTTCGTAACTCCATGAGCGCTCCGGATAAATTAACTTTTTCTATCATAACGACTTATGCACGGTTTTTTAATGACGAATGCTTTAGCTAAACGTGCGCAGGCATCGGGAACGATCTTGTCGCAAAGGCCGTGTGGGCGTATTTTGATCAAAATGTTCGTATACGAACGATATTTGAGGTAAGAAATGAGATTGATTGTGGGGATGACCGGTGCGACCGGCGCGCCGCTTGGCGTCGAGCTACTCCAGGCATTGCGGGCGATACCTGATGTTGAAACGCATCTGGTAATGTCAAAGTGGGCGAAAACCACTATTGAACTGGAGACGCCCTACACGCCCGCTGAGGTAGCCGCCCTGGCAGATTATTGTCATAGCCCGGCCGATCAGGCGGCGACCATTTCCTCCGGCTCATTTCGTACCGACGGCATGATTATTATCCCCTGCAGTATGAAAACACTGGCGGGGGTTCGCGCCGGCTATGCCGAGGGGCTGGTGGGACGCGCTGCCGATGTCGTGTTGAAAGAGGGTCGCAAGCTGGTGCTTGTGCCGCGGGAAATGCCGCTCAGCACGATTCATCTGGAAAACATGCTAGCGCTTTCTCGTATGGGGGTGGCGATAGTGCCGCCCATGCCCGCGTTCTACAACCTGCCGCAAACCGTTGACGATATTATCCAGCACATCGTAGCGCGCGTTCTCGACCAGTTTGGTCTGGAGCATACGCGCACGCGCCGCTGGCAAGGACTGCGACAGACAGCAAATTTTTCACAGGAGAATGGATAATGGCATTTGATGATTTGCGCAGTTTTTTACATGCGCTGGATCAGCAGGGACAACTGCTGAAAATCAGCGAGGAAGTGAATGCGGAGCCGGATCTCGCCGCCGCTGCCAACGCAACGGGACGCATCGGCGATGGCGCGCCCGCGCTGTGGTTTGACAATATTCGTGGTTTTACCGACGCCCGCGTGGCGATGAATACCATCGGTTCCTGGCAGAACCATGCCATCTCACTGGGTTTGCCGCCTAACACGCCGGTTAAAAAACAGATCGATGAATTTATTCGCCGCTGGGACAATTTTCCGGTAGCGCCGGAACGACGGGCGAATCCGGGCTGGGCGGAAAATACCGTCGACGGCGACGCAATCAACCTGTTTGATATCCTGCCGCTGTTTCGTCTGAACGACGGCGACGGCGGATTCTATCTGGATAAAGCCTGTGTGGTATCACGCGATCCGCTCGATCCCGATAACTTCGGCAAGCAGAATGTCGGCATCTACCGCATGGAAGTTAAAGGCAAGCGTAAGCTGGGTCTGCAACCAGTGCCGATGCATGATATCGCATTGCACCTGCACAAAGCCGAAGAGCGCGGAGAAGATCTGCCGATTGCGATCACGCTGGGTAACGATCCGATCATTACCCTGATGGGCGCAACGCCGCTGAAATACGATCAGTCAGAGTATGAAATGGCAGGCGCGCTGCGTGAAAGCCCCTATCCTATCGCCACCGCGCCGTTGACCGGTTTTGATGTGCCGTGGGGATCTGAAGTCATTCTTGAAGGGGTCATCGAAAGCCGTAAACGTGAAATTGAAGGACCGTTCGGCGAATTTACCGGCCACTATTCCGGCGGTCGCAACATGACCGTGGTGCGTATCGATAAGGTCTCTTATCGCAGCAAACCCATTTTTGAATCGCTCTATTTGGGGATGCCGTGGACGGAAATCGACTACCTGATGGGGCCGGCGACCTGCGTGCCACTGTATCAACAGCTGAAAGCCGAATTTCCGGAAGTGCAGGCGGTAAACGCCATGTACACCCACGGCCTGCTGGCCATCATCTCGACCAAAAAACGCTACGGCGGCTTTGCCCGCGCGGTGGGCCTGCGAGCGATGACAACGCCGCACGGTCTGGGATATGTGAAGATGGTGATCATGGTCGATGAAGATGTCGATCCATTCAATCTGCCACAGGTGATGTGGGCATTGTCGTCGAAAGTGAATCCGGCAGGCGATCTGGTACAGCTACCGAATATGTCCGTCCTGGAACTGGATCCGGGCTCAAGCCCGGCGGGGATTACCGACAAGCTGATCATTGACGCCACCACGCCGGTTGCGCCAGATAACCGTGGTCACTATAGCCAGCCGGTTGTTGATTTACCGGAAACTAAAGCCTGGGCTGAAAAGCTGACCGCCATGCTGGCCAACCGTAAATAAGGAGTAACCGATGATTTGTCCACGCTGTGCCGATACACATATTGAACTCATGGCGACTTCGCCGGTAAAAGGAGTCTGGACGGTATATCAGTGTCAGCATTGTCTGTATACCTGGCGCGATACCGAACCGTTACGCCGTACCAGCCGCGAACACTATCCACAAGCGTTTCGCATGACGCAAAAAGATATTGATGACGCGCCAATGGTGCCGAGTATCCCGCCGCTGCTGGCAGAAGACAAACGGTAAAAAAAAGGCCAGTCTGTCGACTGGCCTTTTTTTGACAAGGGTACTTACTCGCGGAACAGCGCTTCGATATTCAGCCCCTGCGTCTGCAGAATTTCGCGCAGACGGCGCAAGCCTTCAACCTGAATCTGACGAACACGTTCACGCGTAAGACCGATTTCACGGCCTACATCTTCCAGTGTCGCAGCTTCATATCCCAGCAGACCGAAACGGCGCGCCAGCACTTCACGCTGTTTGGCGTTCAGTTCGAACAACCATTTGACGATGCTCTGTTTCATATCGTCATCTTGCGTGGTGTCTTCCGGACCGTTCTCTTTTTCATCGGCCAGGATGTCCAGCAACGCTTTTTCGGAATCACCGCCCAGCGGGGTGTCTACCGAGGTAATGCGCTCGTTGAGACGAAGCATACGGCTGACGTCATCAACCGGTTTATCCAGTTGCTCTGCAATTTCTTCCGCACTCGGTTCGTGGTCCAGTTTATGCGACAACTCACGTGCGGTGCGCAGGTATACGTTCAGCTCTTTAACAATGTGAATCGGCAAGCGAATCGTACGGGTTTGGTTCATAATCGCCCGTTCGATTGTCTGGCGAATCCACCAGGTTGCGTATGTTGAGAAGCGGAACCCGCGTTCCGGGTCAAACTTCTCGACTGCACGGATAAGCCCCAGGTTGCCCTCTTCAATCAGGTCCAGCAACGCCAGTCCACGATTGCCATAACGGCGGGCAATTTTTACCACCAGACGCAGGTTACTCTCAATCATGCGACGGCGAGAAGCGACATCTCCACGCAGTGCGCGACGCGCAAAATAGACTTCTTCTTCGGCTGTTAACAGTGGTGAATACCCAATCTCACCAAGGTAAAGCTGAGTCGCGTCCAACACACGCTGTGTGGCCCCTTGCGATAACAGCTCTTCTTCAGCCAGGTCGTTATCACTGGGTTCCTCTTCACTCAAGGCTTTTTCGTCAAAAGCCTCTACTCCGTTCTCATCAAATTCCGCGTCTTCATTTAAATCATGAACTTTCAGCGTATTCTGACTCATAAGGTGGCTCCTACCCGTGATCCCTTGACGGAACTAGCAAGTCAAAGCCTGGTTCCGCCGCTTTATCGCTGCGGTAAATAACGCAGCGGGTTTACGGATTTCCCCTTGTAACGAATTTCAAAATGCAAGCGTGTAGAGCTGGTGCCGGTGCTACCCATAGTAGCGATTTTTTGCCCCGCCTTAACTTCCTGTTGTTCCCGGACCAGCATCGTATCATTATGGGCGTAGGCACTCAGGTAATCATCGTTATGTTTGATGATAATAAGATTACCGTAACCACGCAGTGCGTTACCGGCATATACGACGCGCCCATCAGCGGTTGCGACGATAGCCTGTCCCTTACTGCCTGCAATGTCGATCCCTTTATTGCCCCCTTCGGAAGCGCCAAAGTTTTCGATCACTTTGCCATCCGTCGGCCAGCGCCATGCGGAAATCGGCGCGCTGGTTGACGTACTGCTTGCATTTGGTTCGGTCGTGCTTACCGTTGGTGCCGTTACAGGCGCTGTGACAACCGTCCCAGCAGGCTTGTTGTTTGGCAACATTTTGTTAGCACTTTGTTCACCTGAGCCCTCAGAATACGTAATTGTTGGTTGAGACGCAACTGCAACGGTGGAATTTTGTGCAGACCTGGTCACAACTCCTTGCTGTGCTGCATCCGCCTGGGTGATCGCATTTCCGCCAGTAATTGGCGTACCGGATGCGTTACCAACTTGCAAAGTTTGCCCTACATTCAGGCTATACGGGGCAGAAATACTGTTTCTCTGGGCCAGATCGCGGAAATCGTTCCCGGTAATCCAGGCGATGTAAAAAAGCGTATCACCCTTTTTCACGGTGTAAGTACTGCCACCCGTATAGCTACCTTTCGGAATATTCCCATACTGGCGATTGTATACGATTCGCCCATTTTCCATCTGCACGGGTTGTTCCGTGACCGGTTGAGTTTGCATGGGCTGCGTTACAGGACGCTGAACGGGTTGAATTTGCGGCGCTTGTTGCGGCGTTTGTTGCGTCGTCGCGCCCATTTTTGGCGGCGGTGTGATCAACATCCCGGAATTGGTATTTGATGACGAACCACTGTCCACAGACGTGACCGGCGCCGGAGGGTTTGACGAACTGGTACAACCTGCCAGCCATAGTGAAACCAGTGATAGTGCCGCAATGCGACTAACGGTGAATTTTGGGCTTCCCGCGCTCATTTATCCCCCAGGAAAAAATTTGGTTAACAACCAGTGACGTAAGAACCGTGCAACGCATTAAGTGAACACGGGAAAATGTGTTCACGATACGCTTAACCCACCGGGAATAACCAGGAAAACTCCAGGTATTCGTTTCGGCTTCATCAGGCGTAAGAGTGGGTGTTTGCAGGGCAAACTAGGCCAGCTCTCCCTTGACTAACGGGACGAAGCGAACGGCCTCCACGGTATCGATAATAAATTCGCCGCCCCGGCGACGCACGCGTTTCAAAAACTGCTGCTCATCGCCCACGGGCAGAACAAGAATGCCGCCTTCATCCAACTGTGCCATGAGCGCGGTAGGAATTTCCGGCGGCGCGGCCGTCACAATGATAGCGTCAAACGGCGCACGCGCCTGCCAGCCTTGCCAGCCATCGCCATGACGGGTAGAAACATTATGTAAATCGAGCTGCTTCAGGCGGCGACGCGCCTGCCATTGCAGCCCCTTAATCCGCTCAACGGAGCAAACGTGATGTACCAGATGCGCCAGAATCGCCGTCTGATAGCCGGAACCGGTGCCAATTTCCAGCACCCTGGATTGCGGCGTCAGTTCGAGCAGTTCCGTCATTCGCGCCACCATATAGGGCTGCGAAATCGTCTGACCCTGGCCTATCGGCAAAGCGATATTTTCCCAGGCCTTATGTTCAAACGCTTCATCAATAAATTTCTCGCGCGGCACTGCAGCAAGCGCATTAAGCACCTGCTCATCTCTGATGCCCTGCGCGCGCAATTGTTCAAGAAGAGCCTGTACACGTCCACTTACCATTGCGTGCCAACTCCCACGCTGTCTAACCAGTCTGAAACCACATCATGCGCGCTGTGCGCGGTTAAATCCACATGCAACGGCGTGACGGAGACGTAGCCTTCATCCACCGCCGCGAAATCGGTATCCGGCCCGGCATCGTATTTATCGCCCGGCGGGCCAATCCAGTACAATGTATTACCGCGCGGATCTTCCTGCGGGATTACTTTATCCGCTGGATGGCGGCTACCACAGCGAGTCACGCGAATGCCTTTAACCTGCGCTAACGGTAGATCCGGGACATTCACGTTGAGAATACGCCCGGTACGCAACGGCTCCCGGCTTAACCCTCGCAAAAGCGCGCAAGTCACGGCCGCAGCCGTATCATAATGCTGATAGCCGTTAAGGGAGACCGCTAATGCCGGAAAGCCGAGATGACGACCTTCCATCGCCGCGGCGACAGTACCGGAATAGATCACATCATCGCCCAGATTCGGACCCGCGTTAATACCGGAAACGACAATATCCGGACGCGGACGCATTAAGGCATTAACGCCCAGATAGACGCAATCGGTCGGCGTCCCCATCTGTACAGCGATATCGCCATTATCAAAGGTAAAAGTACGAAGCGAAGATTCCAGCGTGAGGGAATTAGACGCGCCGCTGCGGTTACGATCCGGGGCTACGACCTGTACATCAGCAAACTCACGCAGCGCTTTCGCCAGCGTTTGTATACCGGGCGCGTGAACCCCGTCATCGTTACTCAGCAATATGCGCATAATCACCCATTGTGTTGATCAGTTCCCTTACTACGCTGGTGGCAAAACTGCCTGCGGGCAGCCAGAAACGTAACTCGACGGTAACGTCATCCCACCAGTTCCAGCTTAATTGTTGCGGATAAAGCAGCATCGCTCTGCGCGACGCCTCTACTTTTTCGCGCAGCAACAGCGATTGCAACACCGTTTCCTGGGCAATGGCATCTTGCTCAAACGCCAGCGCCGCACGCTGTGTTCCCCACTCTCCGCTGCCCGGCAACGACGCTGTAATCATCAGCTCTTTTTCGTCTACCCGGCGCTGCAATTCAGGCAGTTCTTCAGATGTCGCGACGAACCAGCTTCCACGCCCCGCTAATTGTAGCGCATCGCCGTCAACAACTTGATTAAAGTCTGGTTTCTTCAGCCGCTGGTGAACAATTTGATTAAACAACGCGCTACGCGCCGCCGACAACCAAAAACTGCGTTTATTGCGATCGCGCACCGGCGCGTTACTTTGCGCCCAGCGCAGCGCGCCCTGCAAGTTGCTGCCGCCAATGCCGAATCGCTGTGCGCCGAAATAGTTCGGCACGCCGCCATCGCGAATCGCCTGCAATCGTGTTTCGACATCGCGGCGATCGCTTATTTCACGCAACACCAGCGTAAAGGCATTGCCTTTCAGCGCGCCTAAACGCAGCTTACGCTTGTGACGCGCGTATTCCAGCACTTTACAACCTTCCAGCTGAAAGGCGCTGAAATCGGGCATCTCTTTCCCCGGTACGCGCGCGCACAGCCACTGCTCGGTAACGGCGTATTTATCTTTTTGCCCTGCAAAGCTCACTTCGCGAGCGTGAATTTTCAGGAATTTCGCCAGCGCGTCAGCGACAAAACGGGTATTGCAACCGTTTTTCAAAATACGCAGCAAAATGTGCTCGCCTTCACCATCCGGCGTAAAACCTAAATCTTCAACTACCACAAAATCTTCCGGATTCGCTTTCAGCAATCCGCTACCTTGTGGTTTTCCGTGCAGCCAGGTGAGATTGTCAAACTCTGTCATTTCGCCGCCTTCATCAGCAACGCGACCGCTTCGCAGGCAATGCCTTCTCCGCGTCCGGTAAATCCGAGCTTTTCCGTCGTCGTCGCCTTCACGTTAACATCATCCATATGGCAGCCGAGATCTTCGGCGATAAAGACGCGCATTTGCGGAATATGCGGCAGCATTTTCGGCGCCTGCGCAATAATGGTGACATCCACGTTGCCGAGGGTGTATCCCTTGGCCTGAATACGACGCCAGGCTTCACGCAGTAGTTCGCGGCTATCCGCTCCCTTAAATGCCGGATCGGTATCCGGGAAGAGCTTGCCGATATCGCCAAGCGCCGCCGCGCCCAGCAGCGCATCGGTCAGCGCATGTAACGCCACATCGCCATCGGAATGCGCCAATAGCCCTTTTTCATAAGGGATACGCACGCCGCCAATAATAATCGGCCCTTCTCCGCCAAACGCGTGTACGTCAAAACCGTGTCCAATTCGCATTATGCTTTCTCCTGGTGGATGGTTCGGGTCAGATAAAATTCCGCCAGCGCCAGATCTTCCGGACGGGTGACCTTGATGTTATCCGCGCGACCTTCTACCAGCGCCGGATGAAAACCACAATACTCCAGCGCTGACGCCTCGTCGGTGATGGTCGCGCCTTCATTCAGCGCACGCGTCAGACAATCGTGCAAGAGTTCGCGGGGGAAAAACTGCGGCGTGAGCGCGTGCCATAAATCGGCGCGCTCTACGGTATGGGCAATAGCGTTTTTCCCCGGTTCGCCGCGTTTCATGGTGTCGCGCACCGGACTGGCGAGGATACCGCCGACCCGGCTGTTTTCGCTGATAGCCAGCAACCGCGCAAGGTCATCCTGATGCAAACAGGGTCTTGCCGCGTCGTGCACCAGCACCCACTGCGCCTTTGCAACGGCCTGCAACCCGGCCAAAACGGAATCAGCGCGTTCGTTGCCGCCATCCACAACGGTGATTTGCGGATGATTCGCCAGCGGAAGTTGGGCAAAGCGATGATCGCCAGGGCTGATAGCAATAACAACGCGTGTCACCCGAGGATGCGCCAGCAGCGCATGAACTGAGTGCTCCAGAATGGTTTTATTACCGATTGAGAGATACTGCTTAGGACATTCTGTTTGCATTCGGCGGCCAAATCCGGCCGCCGGCACCACGGCGCAAACGTCCAATAAAGTGGCTGCCATGTTAAATCCCTGGATGGTTTATCGATGAGTTTGCCCCGCCGTTGCCGCGCGTTTTGAGGCGTCAGGCACCAGACGATAGAAGGTTTCGCCCGGTTTGGTCATGCTAAGTTCGTTGCGCGCGCGCTCCTCTATCGCTTCCTGGCCGCCATTGAGATCGTCAATTTCGGCAAAAAGCTGATCGTTACGCGCTTTAAGTTTGGCGTTTGTCGCCTGCTGCGCGACCACATCATCGTTGACGCGGCTATAGTCATGTATGCCGTTCTTACCGAACCACAGCGAGTACTGTAGCCAGACCAGTAAAGCCAGCAACAGCAGCGTTAGTTTACCCATCCTGCCCCCTGAAAAACGGCATCATCATCCCATAACGTCCTCTGTGACTCCACATTCAGGACGGGATTGCCGCGACAACGCCGGCAAATGTACCACATTTGCCGGATGTTACGTATACCCGAGTAAGGAGAACATAATCTCATTGTTGGTTACGGTTTGAATTATGACCGGAGGCGCAGTGATAACCCGTCTACCCTAATAGCCATATAAATAACGCGCCGAACAGCGCGCCTACGACCAGTAGAGTAAACATAATGCTAAAAAGTATTTTGCCCTTTACCAGCAGATGCAACGCAATGCCGATAATCACCGATACCGGCATTAACGCGAGGAAAAAGGGCCAGGTATAGAGGAAAAAAAACAGCGTGTTAGGGCCATAAAGTAGAAAAGGGATCCCCAACGCCAGCAGCCATGACACAAAGCCGACCACCGCCCCCGGAAATGCACTGGTGGCGTCATCGTCGACCATGAAGGCGTCTGACCTTGTGAAAGTAATGTTATGGCTATTACGCATATTAAATCCTGTAACCTTGACCATACCAGGCATACAAGCCCGGTGGTGTCTCAGGATCTGATAATATCGCGCCGTCTCAGCAGGTCTAATAATTGGGAAACCAAATTTGTTACTAATTGTTCACCATTAAGATGAACCTGGGGCGAGTCAGGCGCTTCGTAAATGGCGTCGATACCGGTAAAGTTACGCAACTCACCCGAGCGCGCTTTTTTATACAACCCTTTAGGATCGCGCTGTTCACAGATAGCCAGCGGCGTATTGACATAAATCTCGATAAAACGATCGTGGCCGACGCGCTCTTTTACCAGTTGCCGCTCGGCGCGGTGCGGAGAAATAAATGCCGTCAAAACAATCAGGCCAGCGTCCGCCATCAGACTGGCCACTTCGCCTACCCGCCGAATATTTTCCTGGCGATCGGCATCGCTAAAGCCTAAATCACGGCACAAACCGTGGCGCACATTATCGCCATCCAACAGGTAGGTACTGACGCCACGCTGATGTAACGCCTCTTCCAGCGCGCCGGCCACCGTTGATTTTCCCGAACCGGAGAGTCCGGTAAACCACAGCACCACGCCACGGTGGCCGTGGAGCTGTTCACGAGCGGCGACAGTAACGGGATGAGAGTGCCAGACCACGTTCTCATCATGCAGCGCCATGTTTATCTCCCAGCAAATCGCGGGCGTCCCAGTGCGGAAAATGACGGCGTACCAGCGCATTCAGCTCCAGCTCAAACGCACTGTATTCCATGGGCGGCGTCGCTCCGCGTTCGTCCAGTTCCCGCACCATGCCAGCGCCCACGGTAACGTTAGAAAGTCGGTCGATAAAAATCAACCCGCCCGTCACCGGATTTTGCTGATAAATATCCAGCGCGAGCGGCTCATCGAATGTCATCTCCACCAGACCAATACCGTTTAACGGCAGACTTTCGACGTCTCGTTGGGTCAGATTGTTGATATCAATCTGATAGCGAATAGCCTCGATACGCGCGCGGGTTTTCTTACCCGCAAGTTTAACGTCGTAGCTTTGGCCCGGCGCCAGCGGCTGTTCCGCCATCCATACCACGTCGATCGCAGCGTGCCGCGCAGGTGCCAGCGTCTCGTTTGCCGCCAGCAGCAGATCGCCGCGGCTAATATCAATGTCGTCGTTGAGTACCAGGGTAATGGCTTCGCCCGCACAGGCTTCTTCTTTGTCGCCATCAAAAGTGACGATACGCGCCACGCTGGATTCCACGCCGGACGGCAGCACTTTAATGCGCTCTCCGACTTTGACGCTACCAGACGCCAGAGTGCCGGCATACCCCCGAAAATCAAGATTCGGGCGATTGACGTATTGTACCGGAAAGCGCATCGGCTGACGGTCTACCGCACGCTGTATGTCTACCGTTTCCAGGACTTCCAGCAGCGTCGGACCGCTGTACCAGCGCATATTCGCGCTCTGCGCGGCGACATTATCCCCTTCCAGCGCCGAAAGCGGGACAAAGCGAATGTCCAGATCGCCCGGCAACTGTTCAGCAAAGGTCAGGTAATCTTCACGAATACGGGCGAAGGTCTCTTCGCGGTAGTCAACGAGATCCATTTTGTTGATTGCCACCACCAGGTGTTTGATCCCCAACAGAGTGGAGATAAAGCTATGGCGACGCGTCTGATCCAGCACGCCTTTACGCGCGTCGATCAGTAGGATCGCCAGATCGCAGGTGGACGCCCCGGTCGCCATATTCCGGGTATATTGTTCATGGCCCGGCGTGTCGGCGATAATAAATTTTCGTTTTTCCGTGGAGAAATAGCGGTACGCGACGTCAATAGTAATGCCCTGCTCACGCTCGGCCTGCAGCCCATCTACCAGTAGCGCCAGATCGAGTTTTTCTCCCTGCGTGCCATGACGTTTACTGTCATTATGCAGAGAAGAGAGCTGATCTTCATAAATTTGCAGAGTATCGTGCAGCAAACGACCTATCAGCGTACTTTTACCGTCATCAACGCTGCCACAGGTTAAAAAACGCAGCAGGCTTTTGTGCTGTTGGGCAATCATCCAGGCTTCGACGCCGCCTTCATTGGCGATTTGTTGTGCAAGTATGGTGTTCATGGCGACTCCTTAGAAATACCCCTGACGTTTTTTAAGCTCCATTGACCCCGCCTGATCGCGGTCAATCATCCTCCCCTGGCGCTCGCTGGTGGTAGAAACCAGCATCTCTTCGATAATTTCCGGCAGCGTTTGCGCGTGGGATTCCACCGCCCCGGTGAGCGGCCAACAGCCAAGTGTACGGAAGCGCACCATCCTTTTTTTGATGACTTCGCCAGGCTGGAGATCGATACGATCGTCATCCACCATCATCAACATGCCGTCACGTTCCAGAACCGGGCGTTCAGCAGCCAAATACAGCGGCACGATGTCGATGTTTTCCAGCCAGATGTATTGCCAGATATCCTGCTCAGTCCAGTTGGAGAGCGGGAAGACGCGTATACTTTCGCCTTTATTAATCTGACCGTTATAGTTACGCCACAACTCTGGCCGCTGATTTTTCGGGTCCCAGCGATGGAAACGGTCACGAAAGGAGTAAATACGTTCTTTCGCGCGGGATTTTTCCTCATCGCGCCGTGCGCCGCCGAACGCGGCATCAAAACCGTACTTATTCAGCGCCTGCTTTAACCCTTCAGTTTTCATAATGTCAGTGTGTTTAGCGCTACCGTGAACGAACGGATTGATGCCCATCGCCACGCCTTCCGGATTTTTATGTACCAGCAATTCGCAGCCGTATGCGTTGGCGGTACGATCGCGAAAGGCGTACATCTCACGGAATTTCCAACCGGTATCAACGTGCAATAGCGGGAACGGTAACGTACCCGGATAAAACGCCTTACGCGCCAGATGCAGCATAACGCTGGAGTCTTTACCAATGGAGTACAGCATGACCGGGTTAGCGAATTCCGCTGCCACTTCACGGATAATGTGGATACTTTCCGCCTCCAGTTGCCGCAGGTGGGTGAGTCGTTTTTGATCCATAACCGTTCCTTTGCAATACCGTTTTTTGCTAAACATTTCGATTACACGACTATAGGGAGCGCGGGAGAGTGAATGAAATGACGAATTGGAATGAGTAGTTCCTCAAAGGAATAACGCGGCCCAAAAACCAATATCAAAAAATGCTTAACGTACCGGATTGCCAGCATTTAGGAGCAAATGAAATTGTATTAACACGATCGCGGTTTCATACTAGCCACGTAAAATTTTGTTCTGTATTTAAGGACTCATTATGTTTTCCGCAACGCGCCGCTTTGCCGTCATTCTGGCGCTCGGCGTAGGCTTTATCCTTCCTGCACAAGCAGCATCACCAGGGCCTGGTGAAATAGCGAATACTCAGGCACGACATATCGCCACCTTTTTTCCCGGGAGAATGACGGGCTCCCCCGCCGAGATGTTGTCTGCCGATTATTTACGCCAACAATTTACCCAGATGGGATACCAAAGCGATATTCGAACGTTTAATAGCCGATTTATTTATACCACGAAGGATAATCGCAAAAACTGGCATAACGTGACGGGCAGTACGGTCATCGCCGCCCATGAAGGGCGGGTGCCGCAACAGATCATCATTATGGCGCATCTGGATACCTACGCTCCGCAGAGCGACGCTGATGTCGATGCCAATCTGGGCGGTTTAACGTTACAGGGAATGGATGATAATGCCGCGGGATTAGGCGTTATGCTGGAACTGGCGGCGCGTCTGAAAGATATACCGACCCATTATGGGATTCGTTTTATCGCCACCAGCGGGGAAGAAGAGGGAAAGCTAGGCGCGGAAAATTTACTCAAACGAATGAGTGACGCTGAGAAGAAAAATACGCTGCTGGTGATTAATCTCGATAACCTGATTGTTGGCGACAAGCTCTATTTTAATAGCGGGAAAAATACGCCGGAAGCAGTGCGTACACTGACCCGCGATCGGGCATTAGCGATTGCGCGCCGTTATGGCATCGCCGCCAACACCAATCCGGGACGCAATCCATCCTACCCCAAAGGAACGGGTTGCTGTAATGATGCGGAGGTTTTCGATAAAGCGGGAATATCGGTGCTTTCTGTTGAGGCGACGAACTGGAATCTGGGTAAAAAAGACGGATACCAGCAACGCGTGAAAAATGCATCCTTCCCAAACGGCAATAGCTGGCACGACGTACGGCTTGATAATCAACAGCATATTGACAAGGCGCTGCCAGGGCGGATTGAGCGCCGTAGCCGCGATGTAGTGCGGATAATGCTGCCATTGGTAAAAGAGCTGGCGAAGGCGGAAAAAACGTCCTGATATGCTGGTGAAACGTGTTTATCCCCGCTGACGCGGGGAACATTTTTCAGCCCTTGCCGACTGCGGAACGCCCCTCGACTTATCCCCGCTGGCGCGGGGAACACCAGTACGACGATCTGCGCGAACAATATCAGCGCGGTTTATCCCCGCTGGCGCGGGGAACACATAAACAGCGCCCAGATGATCGCCCAGTTGCCCGGTTTATCCCCGCTGGCGCGGGGAACACACCTGCCCGACCCAATAAGGGGGCCCGCGTGACGGTTTATCCCCGCTGGCGCGGGGAACACGTCGTGCAGCCGCAGGATGTGCTGGAAGAACGCGGTTTATCCCCGCTGGCGCGGGGAACACGCGTTTGCCGGGCTGGAAGATGATCAGTACAACGGTTTATCCCCGCTGGCGCGGGGAACACTACGTAACGTTTAAGCGTGGAAAGGCGCGGATCGGTTTATCCCCGCTGGCGCGGGGAACACTTCGAAAATGACCCGCAGCGCCCGTTTTTTCGCGGTTTATCCCCGCTAGCGCGGGGAACACGAAGGGCCGGTTAATATGTGTTCCTACTCAGCCGGTTTATCCCCGCTAGCGCGGGGAACACATCTGTCAGCAATCCAAACATGATACAATTTTCGGTTTATCCCCGCTAGCGCGGGGAACACTACCGCCGGGTATGTACGACGATAAGGCGCGGCGGTTTATCCCCGCTAGCGCGGGGAACACGGGGGATCGGGGTGTGGGGGTAGGAATAGCGCCGGTTTATCCCCGCTAGCGCGGGGAACACGTCAGCGCCAGTAGTCTGCGCTGCATTCGTCGTCGGTTTATCCCCGCTAGCGCGGGGAACACGCGACCATCATTGTATCGTAAGCGCGGATTACCGGTTTATCCCCGCTAGCGCGGGGAACACTGGTCAGCAGCCAGCCCCGCGTTCGGGGCGTACGGTTTATCCCCGCTAGCGCGGGGAACACGTCAGTAATACTGTTGTCAGTATACGTATTGGCGGTTTATCCCCGCTAGCGCGGGGAACACCAACTGGTCTTTGTAGGCGGTGAGTTCATTTTCGGTTTATCCCCGCTAGCGCGGGGAACACATTTCCAGCGTTATGCGGCTGGCCCAGCGCGGCGGTTTATCCCCGCTAGCGCGGGGAACACCGGCACAGATGGAAGCTCGCAAACGTGAGTTACGGTTTATCCCCGCTGGCGCGGGGAACACGGTTTTGTGGCGAGAGAGGTGAGTGCAACATTCGGTTTATCCCCGCTGGCGCGGGGAACACGGTAAACGAGCCGCCAGGCTGAAAGAAGCCTACGGTTTATCCCCGCTGGCGCGGGGAACACATCAGTCACAATCTTTTGCGGCTCAACCTCAGCGGTTTATCCCCGCTGGCGCGGGGAACACCTCTTCAGGGGTGGATACGCTGTATTGTGTCTCGGTTTATCCCCGCTGGCGCGGGGAACACCTGTTCCAGTACGTCCACCAGCTCCGACGAAACGGTTTATCCCCGCTGGCGCGGGGAACACTTCACCCTCGTAGTAGTTGAGGCGGATATCAACGGTTTATCCCCGCTGGCGCGGGGAACACGATGGTCATTGTGCGTGATGATGTATTACGCCCGGTTTATCCCCGCTGGCGCGGGGAACACGGATGACAGCGTCACAATTACAGGGGAGACGCCGGTTTATCCCCGCTGGCGCGGGGAACACTATGGCGCAGCAATTCAAAGAGCAACACAAGGCGGTTTATCCCCGCTGGCGCGGGGAACACTTCGTCAGGGAGAAAATCGCGGGGTCCCGCCGCGGTTTATCCCCGCTGGCGCGGGGAACACCCAGTCTGTCTATGTCGTCACTAGTACGTGACCGGTTTATCCCCGCTGGCGCGGGGAACACTGATTTACCAATATATTGTTGTCTTTTCCAAGCGGTTTATCCCCGCTGGCGCGGGGAACACCCTGTCAATTACTGGCTCAAAAGGTGCATGTGCGGTTTATCCCCGCTGGCGCGGGGAACACCGTAAGCGCCAGCACGTGCACAATAGAGCCGCCGGTTTATCCCCGCTGGCGCGGGGAACACACTAAAACTATATATTTGTTCTAAAAGCCCTTTTTTACTACCTAACAAACTACCAACGGTAAAATAACAATTCCTTATTATTAAAGAACATTCAACTTATTGATTTTCAACAGGAAGAAAAGAAACTAATCTAAGTCCATCCAAATCTACCGGAATACGTCTGTTTTCACCCCAGGTCTGGAACTCAAAACCAGACTCAGTATTTGTTGCCCAGGCCATTACTACGTTTCCGACTCCGCCAAGCTGTGTGATCTGTTGCCAAATCATTTCCCGAATACGCTTCGAGGTATCGCCAACATAAACACCTGCACGAACCTCAAGTAACCAGACGGCAAGACGTCCCCGCAGGCGCGGCGGTACGTTTTCCGTGACCACAACCACCATACTCATCAACCATGCCCCCGATGGCCGCTATCACCCAATGATTCAGGTTCCGGTATTGCTGGCGGCAGCATATCCGGCGCAGGCTGAGGTGGTTCAATTTCACCGGCAGCGAGCACCTCTTCGATCAGCGGGATCAATTTTCCGGTCAGCTTCGAACTGCGAAAAATATCACGGCAGGCCAGGCGCACTTCTTTATCAGGTTCCGCCGGGTGACGAGCGGCGATCTCAAATGCCTTCGGCACGACAGATTCAAATTTGATGATATCGGCAATGTCATAAACAAAAGACAACGGTTTTCCGCTATGGATAAAACCGATAGCCGGCGCATATCCCGCCGCCAGGATAGCCGCTTCTGAAATCCCGTACAGGCACGATGTCGCCGCGCTAATACATCGGTTGACGACATCCCCCTTCTCCCAGTCTTTCGGATCATAGTTACGACCATGCCATTTCACGCCATACTGCTTCGCCAGTAATGCATAGGTCGCCCGCACACGGGATCCTTCAATACCGCGCAGTTGCTCAACGGAACGACGGGCGGGAGGCGGTTCACGAAAACGCAGTTCATACATTTTGCGGACTACTTTAAGCCGCAGGTCATCATCTAACGCCAGCTTTGCCTGATAAAGCAACTTATCGGCTCGTGCGCCGCCGGGTTGTCCGGAGGAATAGACCCGCACTCCCGCCTCGCCCACCCATACCAACAGGGTGCCGACCGTTGATGCCAAATGCACTGCCGCATGGGAAACCCGCGTTCCCGGTTCCAGCATGATACAAGCGACCGAACCGACGGGAATATGCGTGCGTATTCCTGTTTTATCGATCAGCACGAATGCCCCATCCAGCACGTCAATCTGACCGTACTGGAGGAAGATCATCGAGGTTCGATCTTTTAACGGGATCGGGTTGAGCGGTACGAACGTCACGCGTCGTCTCCGGGTTTGATCATCATCATTCCGCAGCCAAACGCCCGGCTTTTACCGTACCCCTGCGCCAGACGTCGCAGGAAAAGCACGGGATCGTTAAGCACCAGCACACCGGTATAGTCCACGCTGCTAAACTGAATCATCTGCCGATCTTTCCCGCGACGTATCTGCTGCTGCCGATAAGCATCAACGCTCGTTTCGCGCAGGGTGAAGCCATTTTGCTCCCCCTGGCGCGCCAACCATTCCAATGCCGCCTGCTGCTGATAAGACCAAATATCCTGGCTATCACCCTGCGTTTTACGCTGGCGTTTCGTCTCCATCAGCAAATCGTGACGCTTGCCGTTTTTGCAAACCGTCGGATTGGCGCGCAAGTTAAACCGCAGCGTCTGTCCCGCGCTCAGCATTGGCGCAAATGGGCGAGTCTGCACGTCAAAAATCGCGCTGGCGGCAGGCTGTTCCTGTGAGAGAACAAAAAAGCGAAACGCGCCCTGTAACTCTTCGCGGCGATAAAGAAACTGCCGTTCCTTGCCGCCGGGAAAGAGATCCCATAACCACTGGTGCATCACGTACTCGCCGCGCTCCACCAGATGCAAGAGCTGTGCCGGCGAAAGCTCGCTGGTGTGCAGCGTTATTCTTGAGAGATACACGCGTCCTCCTTGCGGAGCCACGGCCCCTGATTCACGCTACGTTCACCGAACAGCCATTGCTGGCGGCTCAACGGCATGTCGCGACGACGTAAAATTTTGCTCGCCGTTAAGCCATCGTGTTCACCTTCCCACCAGCATTCGTTCTGTAATCTGGGGAGAGGCAGTTTCAGCGCATTGAATTGATCCTGATACCAACGATATGCTTCACGCAGGACATCCGCCGCACTCCCTTCCAGCAGTTGCGGCGCAAGCGGCAACGCCAGAGGGTGACTTTTGCGCCCCAGATACAGCGGGAACACAGGATGTTGTAACGACGCCTGAAGCTGCGCCAACGTGTAAGGCGCGTCCGGCGTCGCGCTGACAGCGATCATCCACCAAGCGTCGGTGTAGTAGTCGCGTCGGGAAATCAGCGCGCTCAGTAATTCAGGATCCTGCAACTCTTCACGGCGGCTGAAGTAACGTGCCTTACGTACCTCTTTCGGCATCTGCACCGTGTGATAATCCCGCGCCCAGCGCGGGTTGCCACTGGCGCACAGCAAAAATTGGTAATGACGATTGAAGGCGTTTAGCCGTTCCTCCTCATCGCGGCGAATTCCCAGCGCCGCAGCTAATAACCCCAACAGCGCCGAGCGCGAGGGTAGCTCATGGCTGTGGCGCACTTCGCCTGGCGCATCCACGCCCCAGGAGGCCATCGGCCCGTGAAGCTGAAAAACCAGATATTGGCTCATAAGCCGCCCCTTACGCGCAGATGAAGTCAAGCACGTCTTCCATGCTTCCCTGCTGATTCATCACGTCGAAACTGGCGGTATCAGTCCGCTGCCCATAAACCTTATTCATATTCTTATGCAGCGATGTAATACGCTTAACCGCAACGTTCAATTGGTCTGTACCGTTGATCGGTTCATAAAACGCGGCCGCCAGTGAACGTGGTTGGTCGGTGCCTTTTTCGGCCAGCGCCCACGAGGCATAGGCACGGCTGGCAAAGCTGTTCTGTTTGCCGGTCGGCGACACTTTCAGCGCCGCTTCAGTAAAGGCGCGCAGCGTTTTGTTTGCCAGTTCTTCATTGCCGTTCAGGTTTTTCACCAGCAGATCTTTGTCGATGCAGATATAGGTGTAAAACAGAGCGGAGCCAAAGCCGGTTTCGCCGAGATGGCCTGCGCCTGCATCTTCTGCCGATGCCTGGCGTAGGTCATCCACAGCGGTAAAGAAATCGTCTTCGACGATCGTTTCGCTGACGCCGAAGGCGTGGGCGACCTGACAGGCGGCTTCCACGTTAAAATCAGTTTTCTTCGCTAACATCCGGCCAAACATCGCAATATCGACAGCCATGCGATCGTGACGTAACAGTTCCGCTTCCTCTTCTGTTGCCGGACGTTTTTCTTCTGCCAGACGGCGCGCCAGCGCTTTCACGGCCTCAAACTCAGCAGGGCTGATATGCACCAGTTGCTCGGTTTCAGCATTCGTCAACTCATCTTTGGGTTTCTTATCCTCTTTTGCCTTGCCAAAGCAGTTGGCGATGTTCTTGACGTACTCAACCGCTTTTTTGGCGTCAATGCCGCTATCAACGAGGATTTGCGCCGCCTCACGAGCAATGCGACCAGTACGAATACCAATATGGCCAGCTAATGCCTGTTCAAATAACTCAGATGTACGCCAGGCGCGTTTCAGGCTCTGAGAGGAGATACGCAGACGTGTTGCTCCGCCGAGCACCACGGTTTTTGGCGCACCGGTATCATCACGGTTCAGGTTAGCGGCGGGGTAAGCGGTCAGTAAATGGAGCTGAATAAACGTTGTCATAAAGATATCCCTGTTAATCTTGTTCGTTATCGGTATCGCCATCGCCGGCCTGGTAGTATTCCAGCGCCCAGCGGATACGAAGAAATTCGGTTGGCCGCTGCTGGCGGCGATGGTGGTTCAGCAAGTCATTCTGCTCCTGGCACCAGCAGAAAATATCGTCTGCAAGAGAAAACAGGTTGACCGAACCATCTAACAGCTTCACCGCACGCCGTAACTGGCGCAGCAGTTCATCCGGCGTTTTTACCGCTAATAGGTGGGAGAAGCGTAATTTTGACATCACCGGAGTGTCGCCACCTTTCTTCTGTCCAAGCTGCGCAGCAAAACTCTTTTGCTCATCAATAAATTTGATATGTGCAGCCAGTGCCGCTGTGATTGCCAATGCAGTAACATTCCAGGGTGCTTTGTTTTTCCATAAAGAATGTGTTTGCATTAACAATGAATGAAGCCCCTCAGCCAAACAGGCATCATTCACCGTTTTACTACGTCGTAAGCTGGCTCGTAATCCACGTTTTTCTTGTAGTTCCTCATGCCACTGACGCAAAGTGGCTTTATCATCTTTCGTCACAACACTCATTCAGCAGCCTCCTGTTTCTTTGCTTTGGCGGCTTTCGCGCTTTGCTTTTCCGCCGATGAAGTAAAATATTTCTTGCGCGCGGTCATGATGCGCTTCAGATCGCTGCTCTCGTAGGGGTTGGTAAAGACGCGGTCGTCGAAGTAGCGCCGGGTAAACAGCCAAAGTTCTCTTTGCCATTTATTCAGCCTTTCGTCCGGCTTGTGTCCGTTTTCCAGATCGTGGATCAGATTGAGAAAGCGCCCCTGCGTCAGGTTCCAGAAATCAATATCGATAAAACTGAAATCACCCCGCGCATCCTTCGCATTGGTGAACCACGCTTCTTTTAGCGCACCGCGCAGCAGGCTGAGGAGGCGGGTAGCAGTTTGTGTTGCTTTACGTAAATCAGGGATCAGACCTTCCGTCATCAGCAACGGGAAGTGATGCTCATACCAGCAGCGGATTTTCATATTGTCGAAATCCGCGCCAAAGCCCCAGATCCCCGCTTTAACGTCAGTCAGCGAGCGGGCGTTAAACACCTTGACTACCTGCGCGGGAGATTCGTAATTCGCTTCCGTCTGGTTGTTCTGACTTAATCCCAGCCAGTCGCGCCAGATAAGGCCGCCGGGCTGCGGTTTAACGGAAAAGAATGCGTTTTGATCTTTTACCGGGGCGCGATAAGGCGTCAGCGGATGACGCCAGCCATCGTAGTTAACGCCGTAGTTCTTAACGGTCATAAAGCCAAGAAGCTCATCGCTTTCAGCGCCGCAAATATCGCAGCAACCTGACTGTAAGGTGGCAAAATCCAGGCGGATACGACGCGGCATCCCCCAGTACGCCTGGAGTTTATTGACCTGCTCCGGCGTGGTAACGGCATTCGCCTGCTCGCTGGTCCGCGTCGCGGCAAGCCACGGGAAAATGGCCGCATCACACTGGTCTGGTAAAGGCAGATCCGCAGTATCCTGCGGCATCACGTTGAGCCACAGCTTGCGCCAGAGCGGCGTTTGCCGCTCGCCCTGATATTCCTGCAATTCAACCAGCGTGGTCAGTGGCCCGCCGCCACGCAGCCCGGTGCGGTAGCCTTTACCGCCAGAAGGCGCGTTAAGCTGCAACGAAAACAGCGCCAGCGCCGCGCAGTGCGGACAAAAACGTTCCGTTACGCCGCGTTTGATAAAATGGTCTTTATTGAACTTCGTGGTTTGTACGCCGGGCGTTTCTGGCAGCAACGAGGCGATCGACACTTTTTCTCCGGTTAACGGCTCAAAGTCCTGCATAAACGAGGGGGATTCTGGGCCGAACTGAAAGGCGTGTTCTAACGGTGCTAACGCCTTATGTAACGCATCGGCACGCAATCCATCAAACCAGATATCCTCCCAGTTTTTGTATCTTTTCGGCGCGATACTGCATTGCAACAATCCCAACAGAAACTGCCAGGCCGCTCCCTGTAAATCTGCTCGCGTTGCGGCGATGTCCACCACGTTTTCATCTGCCAGATCGACGGGGGCCAGCTTGCCCGTGGAACCGTCTTTGAAACGGACGGGGAGCCAGGGCGTTGTTAAAAGTGAAAAATTGTCCATATCTGTATTCGTTATTCCCCCATCATGCCAATCAATCCCTCATTCGCCGAATAACCACAAGCGGCAAAGTCCGTCACCACAATCACCGTGGCAAAATCCTTATCCTGATGCTGTTGCGCACACCACTTACGCAAGGGTTCGCCGTCTAATTTTTCAAACTCGTCTTTATGTTTATTCCACCAGCTCTGACGTACTCGCAGCACGCTCATCTCCCAGGCGTGTTCACCGCTGGCATAAGGGGTTACGACGCTATCCACGATTTTCGCCAGCCACAGCGTGACAGACTCTTCCGCCAGCCGCGTTGACATTTTCTCCGGTAAAGAATCGCTAATTTCAGCACAGTAGCCCGGCGCAAAGTTAAGCAGCATCTGGCCGGCAAATGCCCGGTCGCAATAAAATTTGCCTTCCTGCAATTGCTCGGTTTTTGCAAATCCAACCGGCATGTTGACATCCTCACCGTAGACCGACTCAATCAACAAGCGGGCAGATTGCGGCATCCGAATCGTCCCCTGCTCACGTAATATGCGCTGCGTCAGCCACATGCGCCCATGATCGGGATAGACATAGGCGCTGTTACGCATGGCGCTGGATAACCAGTTCTCTCGCGGCGCGTCATCCCACTCCGGAGCAAGAATGCGCAGCACTGGCGTCTCTCGCTCATCCTGCCCACTCTTTTTCACCAGACCGTTACGATCGCGAATATGACGCTGTAGTCGACCGGCCCGCTGAATTAATAAATCCACCGGCGCTAAATCAGAGATCATCTCATCGCAGTCAATATCCAGACTTTGTTCGATTACCTGCGTGGCGATAATGACCTTACCGGCACGTTGCGCACCGCTCTGTTTGCCAAAGAGATTCAGCGTCTGTGACTCAATCCGCTGACGATCGTGAAAAGCAAAGCGACTATGGAAGAGTAAAAGGTTTTCCGTGGCGACGACCTTACTCAGTTGAAGCTGGCGATAGATACGAATCGCATCATCAACGGAGTTACGTATCCAGGCGATACAGTTTCCTTTTTCCACTGCTTCACCTATACGTTCAAGACACGCCTCTTCACTATGTAGCCAGCCAATATCTACGCAACGCTCAACCTCTTTGCGTGTATCAACCCGCTGAGCAATCAGCTCTGTTTGTGTGACCTGAGTCAGCCAGGGATAATCGTCATGGCCTAGCAACGGCGCCTGCACACTACGCCTCACCCCACGGGAAAATGCCGCCACCAGCTTATCTCGCTGCTGCTGCGATAGCGTCGCAGATAACAGAATAGTGGCGTTGCCATTACTGGCCTGCCGTTCGATCAAACCTTCAAGTATTCGGGACATCCAGGCATCACAGGCATGGATCTCATCAGCCAGTAAGATCTTGTTGCTAAGACCCAGTAACCGCAGGTTGTTATGTTTAAATGGCATTACCGCCATCATCGCCTGATCCAACGTGCCTACGCCAACCTCCGCCAACAACGCTTTTTTATTGCTGTCGGCAAACCAGGCGGCGCATCCCTGACTATAAGGCTGCGCTTCATCGGGTTCTTCCGTACCAGAAAGAGTGACCGACCATATTGACTGATTGAAACGATCCATTAAGCGACGCGCGCTATGCGCCAGAATCAGGCTGGGACGGGAGTCCGGCTGATACAGCGCCAGCCAGGTGTTCGCCATACGTTCAAACATCGCGTTGGCTGTCGCCATTGTCGGCAGTCCAAAATAGAGTCCCTGCGCTTTACCTGCCGCCATCAGTCGATGAGCTAATATGAGCGCCGCCTCTGTTTTTCCGGCCCCGGTGACATCTTCAAGAATAAAGAGTTGGGCGCCATCCACGTTGATATCCAGCTCAAGCGCCTTTTGTTGTAACGGTGTGGGATGCTGAATAAAAGGGAAAAGCGTTTCTATGCCCGTAAAGGCAGACACATTCGCCGCTGAGGGAAATAGCGTGATGGCAGTTTGTGCTTTAGCGAGAGCTTGCTGCCAGTAGGTATCAACAGGCATTTTTTCCGCAGTACGCGGAAAATAACGGCTGGCAGAACCAGTCCAGTCAGCCAGCACAACCGCAGCGGAAATAAACCAGGAAAGTTGCTGAAATTGGTCGATACCCTCATCTTCATCCCAGGCTTCAGGCAAGGTAATTAAAGGAAAGAGCGCTTTTATTCTCAGAAGAAAATCTCTTGCCGCATCTTTATCCTGCTGGCGAAAATGGTCCAGCTCCTGGATTGCCTCTGGAGGGCGTCCATGATGACCTGTAGTGACTGGCATCCAAAGCGCCATAACGCGCTTACTTTTACGAACTGAAAGCGAAGAAGGAGGAAACAATTCAGGGCATTCACTTAGCCAGGAGTTCCACAACACGTATCCCAGCGTGGTATGCGCGATTTTTTCATAATGCCGTGTAGGCTCATTAAAGATGTTTAAAGCCTCATGACGGTATAGTTGCTGGAAGGAATGAGCAAATTTTCCAATATCATGCCAACATAAAATCCAGGCAAAAAATTGCGCCGCCTGCTCCTTATCCTGGATGCCTAATTTTTTTAGATAGTGGTCAATAAAATAAATATTATTTATCACCATCCAGTAACCCACAGCCGCAACATCTAAAGAATGCCAGCAAAGCAAATGGTAATCATCACCGCCGTCATTTTCTCCTCGTCGAGACTTTCCCCAATAGTGATATATCGACACGTAAACTCCAGCATGTGGATAATAAAAGCACTCTACGCCTTTTTAATGGTCTTTTTTGTTGATATATCTCACAAAAATTGCACTTCCTGAGATTATATTTAAATATGCTCACTCAACTTTATATATTCTTCAGAAATATTTACCCCACGAATAATTATTATAAATTTTTCCGCTCTTTTCTTCTGGAAGAAGCGATCAAAGAGGCTTCTTCCAACGCCCCCTGCATAAACCAAAATTTAAAAAAACGACCATTTGCGGCGAATCATCTACCTTTTGTCTGAATTATCGTCACCACAAAGGATTACCAACCATAAATGTGCTGTATTAATAATGTCGTTCAAATTCTCTCCTGTAGTAAACTTTATCTGTTTAATAAAAAAGAGAGAATTGAACGATATATTTTACTCCGGATATTGAATAATATAAATTTGAAGGAAAATATTATGCCAGTCACTTTAAGCTTCGGTAATCATCAAAATTATACGCTTAATGAAAGTCGGCTTGCTCATCTGTTAAGCGCAGATAAAGAAAAAGCAATCCATATGGGGGGTTGGGATAAAGTCCAGGATCATTTTAGAGCGGAAAAAAAGGACCATGCGCTGGAAGTGTTACACTCCATCATTCACGGGCAGGGCCGTGGTGAACCTGGAGAGATGGAAGTTAACGTAGAGGATATAAATAAAATTTACGCCTTTAAACGGCTACAACATCTGGCCTGCCCGGCTCATCAAGATCTGTTTACTATCAAGATGGACGCTTCTCAGACACAATTTTTACTTATGGTCGGCGACACGGTGATCAGCCAAAGCAATATTAAGGACATCCTTAATATATCAGATGATGCAGTGATAGAATCTATGAGTAGAGAGGAGAGACAATTATTTTTACAAATATGTGAGGTGATTGGTTCGAAGATGACCTGGCACCCGGAATTACTTCAGGAGTCGATTTCAACTCTACGAAAAGAAGTGACGGGAAATGCACAAATCAAAACGGCGGTTTATGAGATGATGCGTCCCGCAGAGGCTCCAGACCACCCGCTTGTCGAATGGCAGGACTCACTTACTGCAGATGAAAAATCAATGCTGGCCTGTATTAATGCCGGTAACTTTGAGCCTACGACTCAGTTTTGCAAAATAGGTTATCAGGAGGTACAAGGTGAAGTCGCTTTTAGCATGATGCATCCGTGTATCTCCTATTTACTACATAGCTATTCACCGTTTTCAGAGTTTAAACCAACAAATTCTGGTTTTTTAAAAAAACTTAATCAGGATTATAACGACTATCATGCAAAAAAAATGTTTATTGATGTAATTCTTGAAAAGCTATATCTAACCCATGAACGTTCTTTGCACATTGGTAAAGATGGGTGCAGTCGTAATATATTACTGGTATAAAGATAGTCAGTAATATACCCTTCATACTTCAAGTTGCTTATGTGTTGGCTACGCTCGTTCACCCCAGTCACATAGTTATCTATGCTCCTGGGGACTCACTCCCTTGCCGCCTTTAAGCAACTCGAATTATTTTGGGTATATAACCAATTTAAAATCCGGCTGCCTGCCGGATTTTTCATAGCAGCAAGTATAATCATACCGCGTAAGGACAATCACCCTTCATGCAGCCCGCACTCGCGCTTCAGTCCGAAGAAGCGTGTCTCTTCTTCCGCCATACCCGGCTCCCATTTGCGGGTGGTGTGCGTATCGCCCACCGACAGATAGCCCTGATCCCACAGCGGATGGTATTTCAGGCCGTGCTTTTGCAGGTACTGGTAAACGGTACGGTTATCCCAGTCGATAATCGGTAGCACTTTAAACACGCCGCGCTGGATAGCGAGAACGGGTAAATGCGCGCGGCTGCCGGACTGCTCGCGACGCAGACCCGCAAACCACGTCTGCGCTTTCAGCTCTTTTAGCGCCCGGTTCATCGGCTCGACTTTGTTGATCTCATTGTATTTCTCAATGCCCTCAACGCCCTGCTCCCACAGCTTGCCGTAGCGCGCTTCCTGCCAGGCCGGACTTTCGCCTGCGCGGTAAACTTTCAGGTTGAGTTTGAGTTTGTCCGTTAACTCATCAATAAACTGGTAGGTTTCCGGGAACAAATAGCCGGTATCGGTGAGGATCACCGGGATATCCGGGCGAATCTGGTTCACCAGGTGCAGGCTCACCGCCGCCTGGATGCCAAAGCTTGAGGAGAGCACGTATTCGCCGGGCAGATTTTCCAGCGCCCAGGCCACGCGTTCTTCGGCGCTCAGTTTTTCCAGTTGGGCGTTGGTTTCCGCCAGAGCCATTACGCGATCGACTTTTGGCAATTCATTCAATGCGTTGAGATCGAGTTGGGACATGAGTTCCTCACTGTTTGCCTTGCCTGATGGCGCTGTGCTTATCAGGCCTACACAGACGCCATCCGGCAATTCAGGTTATTCCCAGAAATCACGCGCGGGATCGAGCACCGGGCGAATGATGCCCGCACGCACCGTAAAGTCGCCGAAGCCTTCACCCGCTTCGCGCTCTTTCGCCCAGCGCCCAATCAGTTGATCCAGCGAGGCCAGAATATCCGGCTCGGTGATATTTTCTTTATACATCCGAGGGATACGACTCCCGATGCGGTTGCCGCCAAGATGCAGGTTATAACGACCAGGCGCTTTCCCTACTAAGCCAATTTCCGCCAGCATCGCGCGACCACAGCCGTTCGGGCAGCCGGTCACGCGCATCACGATATGCTCATCAGGAATGCCGTGTTTTTCCAGAATCGCTTCCACTTTGTCAGTAAACGACGGCAGGAAACGCTCGGCTTCCGCCATCGCCAGTGGGCAGGTCGGGAACGACACGCAGGCCATTGAGTTTTCACGCTGCGCGCTCACCGCATTCATCAGCCCATGATCGCGCGCCAGTTTCTCGATCTTCGCTTTCTGGCTTTCCGGCACGCTGGCAATAATCAGGTTCTGGTTAGCGGTGATACGGAACTCGCCCTGATGAATCTTCGCGATCTCCAGCAGACCGGTTTTCAGCGGACGCCCCGGATAATCCAGGATACGACCGTTTTCGATAAACAGCGTCAGGTGCCAGTTGTTGTCGATCCCTTTCACCCAACCGATACGATCGCCGCGACCGGTAAACTCATACGGGCGGATCGGCTCAAATTTGATCCCCGCGCGACGCTCGACTTCCGCTTTAAATGTCTCCAGTCCCACGCGCTCAAGGGTGTATTTGGTTTTGGCATTTTTCCTGTCGGTACGGTTACCCCAGTCGCGCTGCGTCGTCACTACCGCTTCGGCCACCGCCAGGGTGTGCTCCAGCGGCAGATAGCCAAACTCGCTGGCCGTACGAGCGTAGGTTTTCTTATTACCATGCTCAATAGACAGACCGCCGCCCACCAGCAGGTTAAAGCCGACCAGCTTGCCGTTCTCGGCAATCGCCACAAAGTTCATGTCGTTGGCGTGCAGATCGATATCATTTTGCGGCGGGATCACTACCGTGGTTTTGAACTTACGCGGCAGATAGGTCTGCCCGAGGATCGGTTCTTCATCGGTGGTCGCGACCTTCTCCTGATCGAGCCAGATCTCCGCATACGCACGGGTGCGCGGCAGCAGATGTTCGGAGATCTTCTTCGCCCACTCGTAGGCTTCAGCGTGCAGCTGAGACTCGTAGGGATTGGAGGTGCACAGCACGTTACGGTTCATATCGTTAGCGGTCGCCAGCGCGTCCAGCCCCACCGAGTGCAGCATCTGGTGCACCGGCTTGACGTTCTTCTTCAGAATGCCGTGAAACTGGAAGGTCTGGCGGTTGGTCAGACGGATACTGCCATAAATCGTGTTATCCGCCGCGAATTTATCGATCGCCTGCCATTGCGTCGTAGTAATCACCCCGCCCGGCAGGCGGCAGCGCAGCAGCATCGCATGACGTGGCTCCAGCTTCTGCGCCGCACGCTCGGCGCGAATATCGCGATCATCCTGCTGATACATGCCGTGAAAGCGGATCAGCAGGAAGTTATCGCCTTTAAAACCGCCGGTGAGACCGTCGTTCAGATCTTCCGCAATGGTACCGCGCAGGTAGTTGCTTTCCAGCTTCATGCGCTCGGCATCGGACAGTTTACCTTCGACCACCAGTGGGCCTGGATGTTTTTCGCTCATTAGTAGACATCTCGCTGATAACGGCGCTCTACGCGCAGCTCACTTAAATATTCATCTGCCGATTCGAGGTCCATACCGCCGAATTCAGCGATCACTTCCAGCAATGCTTTTTCGACATCTGCGGCCATACGCCTGGCGTCGCCGCAGACATAAATGTGGGCACCGTCATTGATCCAGCGCCACAGCTCCGCGCCCTGTTCGCGCAGTTTGTCTTGTACGTAGATTTTTTCTTTTTGATCGCGGGACCAGGCCAGATCGATCCGGTTCAGCACGCCTTCTTTCACGTAACGCTGCCATTCAACCTGATAAAGGAAGTCTTCGGTGAAGTGCGGGTTACCGAAGAACAGCCAGTTCTTGCCTTCCGCACCGTCGGCGGCGCGTTGCTGCATAAAGGCGCGGAACGGCGCGATACCCGTACCTGGGCCAATCATAATCACCGGAGTCTGCGGATTCGCTGGCAGGCGGAAATTATCGTTGTGTTCAATAAAGACGCGCACTTCGCCCTCTTCTTCCACGCGGTCGGCGAGGAAGCTGGAAGCACCACCCGCGCGGGCGCGGCCTTCAATATCGTAGCGCACGACGCCGACGGTTACGTGTACTTCGCTTTCGACTTCCGCCTGCGCGGAGGCGATGGAGTACAGACGCGGCGTCAGCGGACGCAGCAGGCCGATTAATGCTTCAGCGTCGAGCTGCGCCGGAGAGAAACGCACCATATCAACAATGGGCGTGGTCGCGGCGTAGTGCTGGAGCTGCGCTTTATCACCCACTAATGGCAACAGCGACTCACTGCGCGTCAGGGTCGCGTAGTTCTCAACAATGTTGGCGGTATTCACCGTCAGCTCGAAGTGCCACTCCAGCGCTTCGGCGAGCGGCAGGGTTTTACCGTCAACCGTCACCGGCTCATCGCCCTTCAGCCACAGCAACTCAACCAGCTCCTTCACCAGAGCCGGATCGTTCTGATACCAGACGCCCAGCGCATCGCCCGGCTGGTAACGCAGACCGGAGTCGCCTAAATCAATCTCAATATGGCGCACATCTTTTTCCGAGTTGCGACCGGTGATTTTCTGATTCACGGAGAGGGTCGCGATCAGCGGCGCGTCTTTAGTATAGGGGCTGGTGTGGATGTCGTTTACCGCGCCAGTAGCGACGGATTGCGAAGGTGCCGCGACAGGTGCGCGAGACTTCAGAACATCAACCACGCGGGCGCGCCATTCGCTGGCAGCTGCCTGATATTCAACGTCAGCATCGACACGGTCGAGCAGACGTTCACCGCCCAGCTCCGCCAGTTTGCTGTCGAAATCTTTTCCGGACTGGCAGAAAAATTCATAAGAGGTGTCGCCGAGGCTAAACACGGCAAAAGCGGTGTTTTCCAGTTTCGGCGCTTTTTTCGAGAACAGGAACTTATGCAGCGCGACGGCCTCTTCCGGCGGCTCGCCTTCTCCCTGGGTGGACGTCACTATCACCAACAGTTTTTCACTGGCAATCTGTTTGAATTTGTAGTCGCCGGCGTTCACCAGTGTCACATTAAGGTTGGCCGCCAGCAGATCATCACGCAGCGCTTCCGCCACACGACGCGCATTGCCGGTTTGCGAAGCGGAGATAAGCGTAACCCCCGGCATCTTCCGCTCAGGAACAGGCGTGACGGCAACAGCGCCTGAGCGCGGGTTCAGTACGCCCCAAAAATAGCCGGAGACCCAGGCAAGCTGTTCGGGAGTAAGGTCGGTTGTCGCGGCCTGAAGGCGCGCCAGTTGCTCCGGATTAAGCGGAAGCAACCCAGTCAGTGGAGCCGGTGTCGTCATGCGTCGTTATGTTCCAGTAAGCAAAGCGGATCTATACACAAAATCATTCAAGTTCGCTGTAGCCAGACTGTAAGCTGATCGCGCCCCAGGAGCGTACATAAATACGTGACTGGGGCGAGTAAACGCAGTCAACACAGATGCGGCTTGAAGGATGAAGTGTATAAGCGATAAATCCCAAACTAAGGATAAGGGTAACGGTGAGAGGAATAACAATTAAAGAAGGGTTGGAAATAACAAATAACCAAATGAACTAACCTGTTTTAGTTATCGTTATTAACGCCAAAATCGATTTTATAATTGATTGATAATTATTAAATTTTCTGGAAATTCTTAAATTAATTGCCCGTCACAAGGCGGAGAATGGTTTTAGTTAATGATAAAAAATGCGCTTTCCGGTACCCTACGGCGGTTTTTTTATTGCCTGAGAGTTCATCATGTCCACCACGTTGTATAAAGATTTCACCTTTGAAGCCGCTCACCGCCTGCCTCACGTGCCTGAAGGGCATAAGTGCGGCCGCCTGCACGGACACTCGTTTATGGTGCGTCTCGAAATTACCGGTGAAGTCGATCCGCATACCGGTTGGATTATGGATTTCGCGGATCTCAAAGCGGCGTTTAAACCGACTTACGATCGTCTTGATCACTACTATCTGAATGATATTCCAGGGCTGTCCAATCCCACCAGCGAAGTGCTGGCAAAATGGATTTGGGATCAGGTTAAGCCCGTCGTGCCGCTACTGAGCGCCGTGATGGTGAAAGAGACCTGTACAGCCGGCTGCGTCTATCGCGGCGAATAAGGTTTATTAACGCGTGGGCTGGATGGCAAATTGATTCCAGCCTATCCACACGACGTTTTATCAGTGAAAACATTGTCCAGCGCGCGGTGTTAAAAACGCAGCACATCACCGGTTGCAGGTGCGGTTATTTCCGGTAGCCACAACCGCCCCCAGGCCCCTGTACAGTGACAACCGCATAGTTTTTCAGGTTTTTGTTCTTGCAGAAAGCGCCTGACTCGCCACAGCGTGAACGGTGATGCGCAGCGGAGATGAAATCCGCCGACAAGCGCGTAAATCCGCTTTATACCGGTAATGTTCTGACAGTGCCGGACAATATTTGCGATCCCCCGATGCCCGCATCCCGTAATGATGACTAATCCTTTTGTCGATTGGTAAATCAGTACGCCCTCATCCAAAATAGAGTCCGGCTCCGCATCGTGGCCGCCAAAAATACCGTAGGCTTCAGGCGCGACCACCGGTATTTCCCCTGACCAGATAAAGTTTTCGCCAATCGGCAGGGGTCCACGCGTGTACATCATTCGGTAGCGTGAATAGTCCACCTCACACGACAATTTTTTTATTTTTCGGGTAATACCGAGAAAAGTCATTGCCGCATAACGTTCGCGCGCAATATCGGGATGGCAGATGATTCGACTGTTATCAGGAAGCCACGGCACGCCGCCGCAATGATCGTAATGACCATGCGAAAGCACCACAGCAGACACATCGGACAGATCGATCCCCATCGCCAACGCGTTTTGCATAAAACTGCCATCAGGGCCGGTATCGAACAAGATCGACGTAGACTCATCCTCGACCAACAGGCTTAATCCTGGCCGGGCCTTCAACGATTTATCCGCTCCAGCTCCCTTATGATTTTCGAGCAATACCCTGATCCTTAACGCCATGGCCTTCTCCTGTCTAAAAGCCTCCCCGGGAAAACGCGGCCTTTTTACTTTACAGGTTTGTAGCTGCCATTACTGGTACACAGATTATGATTATGCAACGGCTATCCTTGTTGGCGCGGGGAACACGGTTTTTCGTCGAAATCAATTTGCCACTCGTGCGGTTTATCCCCGCTAGCGCGGGGAACACGCGCCCTCGTTCTGCTGGGCATACAGTCGGATCGGTTTATCCCCGCTGGCGCGGGGAACACGATCCGTTACAGGGTCTGTCCGGATTTAAAAACGGTTTATCCCCGCTAGCGCGGGGAACACACCGATAATAGTATTACTGACGCCACAAACGACGGTTTATCCCCGCTGGCGCGGGGAACACAATGACAGCACCGCGTCAAACTGCAATTGCGCCGGTTTATCCCCGCTGGCGCGGGGAACACCTGTGGATAACCCTACAAATTTTAGTGACCTGCGGTTTATCCCCGCTGGCGCGGGGAACACAAGTGGTTGCTGTCGTTGACGGTGTCGCGGTACGGTTTATCCCCGCTGGCGCGGGGAACACACGAGTGTCAAGGAACGAATTAGTTGATAAGGCGGTTTATCCCCGCTGGCGCGGGGAACACCCCGCCAGAACATCAACGCCATTAATAATGCGCGGTTTATCCCCGCTGGCGCGGGGAACACGCAATGGCAGCAACAAAAAGCGACAATCTGAACGGTTTATCCCCGCTGGCGCGGGGAACACCCACGCTGGATCAGTTCCCTGATTGTGGTCGGCGGTTTATCCCCGCTGGCGCGGGGAACACAGGCGTCTTTATGGCGCACAGTACCAGCCTGGCGGTTTATCCCCGCTGGCGCGGGGAACACGCTAATAACGTCACGCGCTGCCAGGCCGTCAACGGTTTATCCCCGCTGGCGCGGGGAACACGACGGATATTGCCCGACTGGCAGGCCTGTCCGCGGTTTATCCCCGCTGGCGCGGGGAACACAATAACCCGTTCATTGAGGGAATGGTTGTTCCCGGTTTATCCCCGCTGGCGCGGGGAACACTTCCATTTGTCCCGTTTTAGAATTAAACAAAACGGTTTATCCCCGCTGGCGCGGGGAACACACTAAACGGATATCATTGTTTATAAACTACTTTTTATCAGCACTACATTCCACCAACATAATCGCAACAATTTAAATTATTAAAGAACAGCTAATTTGCTGATTTTGATGCAAAAAAGTTCATAGAATGATTTTTTCTTTAAATTTACCAAAATAGCGTGATCCATGCATCGCTATGGAAAAATTTATCCGCGCTTTTATACACTCATCGAAATTCACATAGAGAAAATAAACAATGCAAGGTAATGGATAAGTCACAGACGGCATCGGCAGGCCGTCCGTAAGATTAGTAATGCATCAGGCGATATTTAAATATTTATGCGTTTGCATAGACAGCCGCCAGTTACGTGCAATACAAGTTTCAATACACAGACGCGTCGCGTCTTCTTTCTGGCTAATGGGCTGCAAAGCAATCACGCGCGGTTTATCATCGCTCAACGTGGCTAACAGTTCATCCAGCGCCTCAATATCACGAACTCGCCCAACGGGATGCTTGATTTCATTGGCGCGCTCCAGCGCCTGGGAAAGCACGTCATATCCCCCGCGCATATTCACTTTTGGTGAAACCGTGACCCAGGTATTGGGCGTACAGCGCACTTCGTGCGTCCCGCTGGTCTCAATCTGACAACTAAAACCACTCTTTTCAAGCAGATCGGTGAGCGGCATGAGGTCATGAATACAGGGTTCTCCACCGGTGATGACAACGTGACGCGCGGTATAGCCCTGACGATTAATTACTGCCAGCAAGTCTTCACTGCTCGCAGCACCCCATTTGTCGCTCTCTTTGGTTTTTGCCAGAATGCTGAACAGAGACACTTCCCGATCGCTCAGTTTATCCCAGGTGTGTTTGGTATCGCACCAGGCACAGCCGACCGGACATCCCTGTAAACGAATAAAAATAGCGGGGACGCCGGTAAAATAACCCTCGCCTTGTAGAGTCTGGAACATCTCGTTAATCGGGTACTGCATAGCGTTCTCTGTTAAGGGGATAATCGTTAATTATTGCAGATTTCGTCTGCCCGGTCATGCACAGCGGCTGCGCTATTGAACAGATACAAAAAAACCCGCCGAAGCGGGTTTTTACATTAAGAGGTAAAAGCAGGATTACGCCTGGCCTTTGATCTCTTTACGACCGTTGTACGGTGCTTTTTCTCCCAGAGCTTCTTCGATACGAATCAGCTGGTTGTATTTAGCAACACGGTCAGAACGGCTCATAGAACCGGTTTTGATCTGGCCTGCAGCGGTACCAACAGCCAGGTCAGCGATGGTAGCGTCTTCAGTTTCGCCAGAACGGTGAGAGATGACAGCAGTGTAGCCAGCGTCTTTCGCCATCTTGATTGCAGCCAGAGTTTCGGTCAGAGAACCGATCTGGTTGAATTTGATCAGGATGGAGTTAGCGATGCCTTTCTCGATGCCTTCTTTCAGGATTTTGGTGTTGGTTACGAACAGGTCGTCACCAACCAGCTGGATTTTGTCGCCCAGTACTTTGGTCTGGTATGCAAAACCGTCCCAGTCAGACTCGTCCAGACCATCTTCGATGGAAACGATCGGGTACTGTTTGGTCAGTTCTTCCAGGAAGTGGGTGAATTCTTCGGAGGTGAACGCTTTGTTGCCTTCGCCAGCCAGAACGTATTTACCGTCTTTGTAGAATTCAGATGCTGCGCAGTCCATCGCCAGGGTGATGTCTTTACCCAGCTCGTAACCAGCCGCTTTAACCGCTTCAGCGATAACAGCCAGTGCTTCCGCGTTGGAGCCCAGGTTCGGCGCATAGCCGCCTTCGTCACCCACAGCGGTGTTCATGCCTTTGCCTTTCAGCACCTTTGCCAGGTGATGGAAAACTTCAGAACCCATACGGATGGCTTCTTTAACCGTTTTCGCGCCAACCGGCTGGATCATGAATTCCTGGATGTCGACGTTGTTGTCAGCGTGCTCGCCGCCGTTGATGATGTTCATCATCGGAACCGGCATGGAGTATTTGCCCGGAGTGCCGTTCAGTTCAGCAATGTGCTCGTACAGCGGCATACCTTTAGCGGCAGCAGCAGCTTTGGCGTTAGCCAGAGAGACAGCCAGAATGGCGTTTGCACCGAAGTTAGATTTGTTTTCAGTACCGTCCAGGTCGATCATGATTTTGTCGATGCCAGCCTGGTCTTTAGCGTCTTTGCCAAGAATAGCCTGAGCGATCGGGCCGTTAACCGCGCCAACAGCTTTGGTTACGCCTTTACCCAGGAAACGGGATTTGTCGCCATCGCGCAGTTCCAGCGCTTCGCGGGAACCAGTAGAAGCACCTGACGGAGCCGCCGCCATACCTACGAAACCACCTTCCAGGTGTACTTCAGCTTCAACAGTCGGGTTACCACGGGAGTCGATGATTTCACGACCGATGACTTTAACGATTTTGGACATTAGGTTTTCCTCAAGTCACTAGTTAAACTAAAACTTCAGACAAACGGTGCACCGCTGAGGGTGCACCGCCGTTCTAACTTTTTTACTTCGCCTGACGTTTCTGATGCTCGTTGGCGGCTTTAACAAAGCCGGCGAACAACGGATGTCCATCACGCGGCGTGGAAGTAAATTCCGGATGGAACTGACAGGCCACGAACCACGGATGATTCGGTACCTCAATGATCTCGACTAACTGATCATCACCGGAACGGCCTGCGACACGCAGACCCGCTGCTTCAATTTGTTTCAACAACATATTGTTGACTTCGTAACGATGGCGATGACGTTCAACAATCGTCGACGCGCCGTACAACTGACGTACCAGACTGTCATCGCTAAGCTGGCACTGCTGCGCGCCCAGGCGCATGGTGCCGCCCAGATCGCTTTTCTCGCTACGGACTTCAACGTTACCGTCTTCATCGCGCCACTCGGTAATTAACGCCACAACCGGGTACTTACAGTCTGGCACAAATTCCGTTGAGTTGGCGTTGTCCATGCCGGCCACGTTACGAGCGAACTCAATCAACGCAACCTGCATCCCCAGGCAAATGCCCAGATAAGGAATATTGTTTTCACGCGCATAGCGCGCAGTGGCGATTTTACCTTCAACGCCACGATAGCCGAAGCCGCCGGGGATCAGGATAGCGTCCAAATCTTTCAGAATTTCGACGCCGCGCGTTTCAACATCTTGCGAATCGATCAATTTGATGTTGACGGTAACGCGGTTTTTCAGACCACCGTGTTTCAGCGCTTCGATCACCGACTTATAGGCATCCGGCAGTTCAATATATTTGCCGACCATGCCGATAGTCACTTCGCCTGCCGGGTTCGCTTCTTCGTAAATGACCTGTTCCCATTCAGACAGGTTAGCTTCCGGACAGTTCAAGCTGAATCGTTTACAAATATAATCATCAAGCCCCTGAGATTTCAACAGGCCTGGAATTTTATAAATGGAATCGACATCTTTCATTGAAATAACGGCTTTTTCCGGCACATTACAGAACAATGCAATTTTTGCACGCTCGTTGGCAGGAACCGCGCGATCGGAACGACAAATCAGAATATCGGGCTGAATACCGATAGACAGCAGCTCTTTCACGGAGTGCTGAGTCGGTTTAGTTTTCACTTCGCCCGCAGCCGCCAGGTAAGGTACCAGCGTCAGGTGCATAAACAGCGCGTGTTCACGACCGATATCTACCGCCAATTGACGAATCGCCTCAAGAAACGGCAGCGATTCGATATCACCGACGGTACCGCCGATTTCCACCAGTACCACATCGTGGCCTTCGCCACCTTCCAGCACGCGCTCTTTAATCGCGTTAGTGATGTGAGGGATTACCTGTACGGTTGCGCCCAGATAGTCGCCACGGCGTTCTTTACGCAGAACGTCGGAGTAGATGCGGCCAGTCGTGAAGTTGTTGCGGCGAGACATCTTGGTGCGGATGAAACGCTCGTAGTGCCCCAGGTCCAGGTCGGTTTCAGCGCCGTCTTCAGTAACGAACACTTCCCCGTGTTGGATTGGGCTCATAGTACCCGGATCGACGTTGATGTACGGATCCAGTTTCATGATGGTCACGTTGAGACCACGGGCTTCCAGAATGGCTGCGAGGGAGGCTGCGGCAATGCCTTTACCCAGAGAGGATACGACCCCGCCGGTCACAAAAATATAGTTCGTTGTCATGCGGAACCTGAGAAGTTAGGTTTAAAAGACGATGGAATAACCAGGACGGGAAAGCAGTATACCCGAACATGACCTACGCCACAAACTTTCATTATTCCTCCTCTTCGTCAGGCTGACATTCACACAGGGAGGGAGAAAATAGCCCCTTTGAGGTAAATGTTTTTGACGTAAATCAAGCGCTTGTTATTTAAAAAATCACACAAATCGCTCTTGACCGCCTAAAACCTTTAGAGATCAATTTCCTGGCGTTTTACTTCCTGCCAAACTTCTTCCATTGTTTCCAGGTCCACCCCGGTCATTTCCAGGCCTCTGGCTGCGACAATACGTTCAACTTCGCGAAAACGACGTTCAAATTTATCGTTCGCTTTTTGCAAAGCGAGCTCCGCTTTCGTACCTAAATGACGCGCCATGTTGACCGTGGCAAAGAGCAAATCGCCCATTTCCTCTTCCAGTTTAGCCTGATCAACAACCGCCTGCCGCGCCTCGAACATCACCTCATCGATCTCTTCATAGACCTTATCGACGACCGGTCCCAGCGTCGTCCAGTCAAAGCCCACGTTTGAGCAACGTTTCTGGATTTTTTGCGCGCGCATTAAGGCCGGTAAGCTGCGCGGAATATCGTCCAGCGCGGAATGCTGCGCTTTTTGCGCGCGCTCTTCCGTTTTGATTTGCTCCCAGCGAACTAATGCTTCTTCGCTATTATCCGCGGAAAGCTCGCCAAAAACATGCGGATGGCGGCGCTCCAGCTTGTCGCTGATGGCAGCGCAGATATCATTAAAATCGAAGCGGCCTTCTTCCTGCGCCATCTGCGCGTAAAACACCACCTGGAACAACAGGTCGCCCAGTTCGCCGCGCAAATCGTCAAAATCCTCACGCGCAATCGCATCCAGTACTTCATAGGTTTCTTCCAGCGTATAAGGCGCGATGCTGGCGAAGGTCTGCTCTTTATCCCACGGACAGCCGTTTTCCGGGTCGCGCAGGCGCTGCATGAGGGTGAGAAGACGGTCAATTTGATGGTTAGTTGTCATGGTTTTTAATCGGTTGTAAATACTAGCGACAATTGTAACGTATTATTCTTAACCATTCACGCACAGAGACACTACGACAACGCCTATATAATAAAATATATTGTTAACAGGCGTTGAATGCTACCTTTCCCGTATAACTTTAAAATTATTAATCGATACACAACAATATAATATATCATATAACTAATTTATTAAAAAAACAGATATTTGCACCAGGCATTATAAATAACATCAATTAAGTAAAAAAATTATGCAAACACTATAAGCCTCCCCCCCCAAAGAGCCTTCCCTTTCAAAAAAAATAAATTATTTCACTTTTACGGAAAAACGAGTAGCATGCACGCCAGTTTAATATTCAAAAAAGACCGCTTTTTTGTTTTTTCTGGAACATACATGAAATAAATATATTGAAAGTATTACATATAATATTCTATGAGCAGGTACGATCATTCAGCTCATAAGAATATACTCATAAAAATGTAGAAATATAATATTTTTATTATGACCTATTTTTTACCCAAAGCCCGCAGCATGGCTCTATGCCGCATATCCCTTGGTATACGCGTACAAAATGTTGCCATAAAACACGTTAATTAAGGATAACACGATGAAGTCATCTCATTTTTGTAAACTGGCAGTAACTGCATCTTTAGTTATGGGAATTGTCTCCGGCGCTCAAGCCGCGGGTAGCAACACAGCGAAGGTCACTTTCCTTGGTAATATTGTTGACTCCCCCTGCTCCGTCACATTGGATACGGAAGATCAAACAGTCAATATGGGTTCAAGTATCGGTAATGGCACGCTGAGTAATGGTAAAACGACCATCAACAATGCCCGTACCTTTCATATCGATCTTGAGGGTTGTACCTGGGCTACCGAGAAAAATATGAATGTGGTATTCACTACAGGTAGTGGAACCACAGCGGCTACAGGCGCCACGGATAATCTCGCGCTGATGAAGACTGACGGCACTGGCGCTATTAGCAACGTAAGCCTGGCAATCGGCGATGCTGGCAAAAACAATATCAAACTGGGCGATACCTATACACAGGCCATTGCGGACCTGGACGGAGACAGCATCCTTGATGAGAAGCAAAGCCTGAATTTCACCGCCTGGCTGGTTGGCGCAGCAACCGGCACCGTAGGCACAGGTGAATTCAGCAGTGCCGCCAACGTCACTATCTCTTACCTGTAATTCAGTTAACAGAGTCACGACGATAATACCCTGCCGCTTTAGGTAGGGTATTCCTGTTGAGTTTTATTGCGGAATATATTTGATGAATAACACATGGAAAAGTGTTCTTTGCCCAATAGCGTGCGGAGTGGGAATGCTTCTAAGCGCCTCCCCTTATAGCGCGTCAGGCAAAGACATCGAATTTAATACCGATTTCCTCGATGTAAAAAATCGCGATAACGTTAACATTGCACAGTTTTCTCGTAAGGGTTTTATTCTGCCAGGCGTCTACCTCTTACAAATTAAAATTAACGGACAGACTCTGCCGCAGGAATTTCCTGTTAACTGGGTTATACCAGAACATGATCCACAAGGAAGTGAGGTTTGCGCAGAACCAGAATTAGTTACGCAATTGGGTATAAAACCGGAACTCGCGGAAAAACTCGTCTGGATAACGCACGGTGAACGACAATGTCTGGCGCCAGATTCACTGAAAGGCATGGATTTTCAGGCCGACCTGGGACACTCCACGCTGCTGGTGAATTTACCCCAGGCGTATATGGAATACAGCGATGTCGACTGGGATCCACCCGCCCGCTGGGATAATGGTATTCCCGGCATCATTCTGGATTACAACATTAATAATCAGCTCCGCCACGATCAAGAAAGCGGCAGCGAAGAGCAAAGTATCAGCGGCAACGGGACGTTAGGCGCGAACCTGGGCGCATGGCGACTGCGGGCCGACTGGCAGGCCAGCTACGACCATCGTGACGATGACGAGAACACTTCCACCCTCCACGATCAGAGCTGGAGCCGCTACTACGCCTATCGAGCACTACCGACGCTCGGGGCCAAACTTACGCTGGGCGAAAGCTATCTCCAGTCCGATGTTTTCGACAGCTTTAACTATATCGGTGCCAGCGTCATTTCTGACGATCAGATGCTGCCGCCGAAACTGCGCGGCTATGCGCCGGAGATCGTGGGCATTGCGCGCTCTAACGCAAAAGTCAAAGTCTCCTGGCAGGGGCGCGTACTGTATGAAACGCAGGTGCCCGCAGGACCGTTCCGTATTCAGGATCTCAACCAGTCCGTTTCCGGTACGTTGCACGTCACCGTGGAAGAGCAGAACGGTCAGACCCAGGAGTTTGACGTTAACACCGCATCGGTTCCCTTCCTGACGCGCCCCGGCATGGTGCGCTACAAGATGGCGCTGGGCCGCCCGCAGGACTGGGATCATCATCCCATTACCGGCACATTCGCCTCGGCGGAAGCTTCGTGGGGGGTCACCAACGGCTGGTCGCTATATGGCGGCGCAATTGGAGAAAGCAACTATCAGGCCGTGGCGCTGGGAAGTGGTAAGGATCTTGGCGTGGTGGGCGCGGTGGCGGTCGACATTACGCACTCCATCGCCCACATGCCGCAAGACGACGGGTTTGACGGCGAAACGCTGCAGGGTAACTCATATCGCATCAGCTATTCCCGTGACTTTGATGAAATCGACAGCCGACTAACCTTTGCCGGATACCGCTTCTCAGAAAAGAACTTTATGAGCATGAGCGACTATCTGGATGCGAAAACCTACCATCATCTCAATGCCGGTCACGAAAAAGAACGCTATACGGTCACCTATAACCAGAACTTCCGTGAACAGGGCATGAGCGCCTATTTCAGCTACTCACGCAGTACCTTCTGGGACAGCCCGGATCAGAGTAACTATAACCTGTCTCTTTCCTGGTACTTCGACTTAGGGTCGATAAAAAATCTCAGTGCGTCGCTGAACGGCTATCGCAGCGAATATAACGGTGATAAAGATGATGGCGTCTATATCTCGCTGTCTGTTCCCTGGGGCAATGATTCCATCAGCTACAACGGTACGTTTAACGGTAGTCAACACCGTAATCAACTCGGCTATTCCGGCCACAGCCAGAACGGCGATAACTGGCAGCTTCATGTCGGGCAGGATGAACAAGGCGCGCAGGCAGACGGTTATTACAGCCATCAGGGCGCGCTGACGGACATCGATCTGAGCGCGGATTATGAAGAAGGATCGTACCGTTCGCTGGGCATGTCGCTGCGCGGCGGCATGACGCTGACCACCCAGGGCGGCGCGCTGCACCGGGGAAGTTTAGCGGGCAGCACACGTTTGCTGGTTGATACCGACGGCATTGCGGACGTCCCCGTTAGCGGTAGCGGCTCGCCAACCTCAACCAACATTTTCGGCAAGGCCGTGATTGCGGATGTCGGAAGCTATTCGCGCAGCCTGGCGCGTATCGATCTGAACAAATTGCCGGAGAAGGCGGAAGCTACTAAGTCGGTTGTGCAGATCACGCTCACCGAAGGCGCCATCGGCTACCGTCACTTTGACGTGGTCAGCGGCGAGAAAATGATGGCGGTTTTCCGGCTGGCAGACGGCGACTTCCCACCGTTCGGCGCCGAAGTGAAAAACGAGCGCCAGCAGCAGTTGGGCCTGGTGGCCGATGACGGCAACGCCTGGCTGGCGGGCGTAAAAGCCGGGGAAACATTGAAAGTCTTCTGGGATGGCGCGGCGCAGTGTGAAGCATCACTCCCGCCCACGTTTACACCGGAGCTATTGGCCAACGCGCTATTGCTGCCATGCAAAATGCTGGAAGGTCAGCCCACCACCGCACCGCAGAAAAGTTCTCCGCTGCCTGCGCAACCGCTAATCCAGGAACATACGCAAACCGATGGCCAACCGGCCGCGCCGGTGGCGACAACCACTCAAACCCCGCCCATACCGCTGGCTGACAACCATGCGGTGAATCGCAAGGATATGGAATAAAGGGAACCCGTAATGAACAAGACCAACCATTTTAAGCGCCAGGCGCTTATCGCTTCGGTATTACTGGCTGCGCCGCTGGTATCGCACAGCGCGATTGTGCCGGATCGTACCCGCGTTATTTTTAACGGCAATGAAAATTCAATCACCGTCACGCTGAAAAACGGCAACGCCACGCTGCCCTATCTCGCACAGGCGTGGCTGGAAGACGATAAGTTCGCCAAAGATACCCGCTATTTTACCGCCCTGCCGCCGCTGCAGCGTATTGAGCCAAAATCCGACGGGCAGGTTAAAGTCCAGCCGTTACCAGCCGCGGCTAGCCTACCGCAGGACCGGGAAAGTCTGTTTTATTTCAACGTGCGGGAAATTCCGCCGAAAAGCGATAAGCCTAATACGCTCCAGCTGGCGCTGCAAACGCGTATTAAGTTTTTCTACCGCCCGGTAGCCGTCGCCCGGCAGGTAGATAAGACGCACCCGTGGCAGACGAAGCTCACGCTGACCTACCAGGGCGATGGTGTGATCTTCGACAACCCCACACCGTTTTACCTCGTCATCAGCAATGCCGGTAGCAAAGAGAACGAAACCGCCTCCGGCTTTAAAAACCTGCTGATTGCCCCGCGTGAAAAAGTGACCTCTCCCATCAAAGGTTCCTCGCTCGGCAGCTCGCCGGTGGTGGGCTACGTCGATGATTACGGCGGCCATCGCCTGCTGGTTTTCACCTGCTCAGGGAATACCTGCAAGGTCAATGAGGAAAAAACCCGTGACGCTGAGAAGAAAGCGAATAAGTAATCCTGTGCGAAAGAGATCCATGACGATGTTGACTCGCTGGAAAATGCTGGTGCTGCTGTGCGGTGGATTCGTTGCCGGCACCGAGGCTGCCGGCACAAAAACCGTGCAACTGGAGCTGCATCTGGTCGTCACTCAACCACCGCCCTGTACGGTAGGCGGCGCTTCCGTAGAGTTTGGCGATGTCCTGACCACCAAAGTTGGAGATGCTTCTCAAACGAAACCTGTGGGCTACAGCCTGAACTGCGATGGCAGAGCGAGCGACTATCTGAAGCTACAAATTCAGGGGACCACCACCACCATCAGCGGGGAGCAGGTTCTGCAAACTTCGGTACAGGGGTTAGGCATCCGTATTCAGCAGGCGGGCAATAAGCAACTGGTTCCGGTTGGCATAACGGATTGGCTGAACTTCACCCTGAGCGGCAGCAATGGGCCGGAGCTGGAAGCCGTACCGGTTAAAGAGCCCACCACGCAGTTAGCGGGTGGCGATTTTAACGCCAGTGCGACGTTAGTCGTGGATTACCAGTGATGGAGAGATTCATAGTGAAAAGGGCGCTTATCCTGACGCTTTTAATCACCCAGTTTGCCTGCGCCGACAATTTGACCTTTCACGGCAAACTGATAAACCCGCCCGCCTGTACTATCAATAATGGTGAAACGCTGGAGGTCAGTTTTGGTAGCGTGATTATTGATAATATTGACGGCGTCAATTACCTGACCGAGATCCCGTGGACCCTTACCTGCGACAGCAGCTTTCGCGATGACGCATTAACTTTTACGTTGAGCTATCTGGGCACGGCGACGCCTTACTCCGCAAATGCCTTAACCACCAATGTCCCTGAGCTGGGCATTGAACTTCAGCAGAACGGCACGGTATTTCCTCCCGGCACGTCGCTAACCATCGATGAGTCATCGCTTCCCACATTAAAAGCCGTGCCGGTAAAACAGCCCGGTAAAGAGCCTGCCGAAGGCGATTTTGAGGCTTTTGCCACGTTACAGGTGGATTACCAATGAACCGTATTTTTCAAACTGCCGGGCATTTGATCGGAGGCGTAATGTTATGGGCGGTTTGCAATACGTTACCTGCCGCCACGCCTAATGTGCACTACAGCGGTAAGCTGGTTGCCGGCGCCTGTAACCTGGTAGTGGATAATGACACGATGGCGACGGTGGATTTTCATACTATTGGCAGTGACAATTTCGACGCCAGCGGGCAAACGACTCCTGTTCCATTCACACTTAGCCTCCAGGATTGCAAAACAGCGCTAGCCAACGGCGTGCTGGTGACCTTTCAGGGCGTTGAAGACAGTACCCTGCCCGGACTGCTGGCGCTGGAGCCCTCGTCGGAAGCCAGTGGTTTTGCGATTGGCGTGGAAACGGCTGCACAGCAACCAGTGAGTATCAATGCAACAGTGGGTACAGCTTTTGTGCTGAAAGAAGGGATTACCACCATCAACTTGCAGGCCAGGCTGCAAAAATACGCTGGTGAAGAGGTTATGCCGGGGGAATTTTCGGGTAGCGCAACAGTGAGTTTTGAATATCAGTAACTTCTCAAGTTATATACTCATTTCTAATATTTTATTTAAATAATGGAAATTTAAATGAATCAAAAAGCATTATTTTTTCTAAGTATAATTGCATATCCTGGGATAACTCAGGCCATTAACCAAAATGTAATGATTGAACCATTAGTAATACGTGACTCAACAAATTATTTAGTACTACCTCAGGCTCAACAGGCTGAATTCTCACAATGCAAAAGCTGGCCGCATGATAGCACTGTTATTCCAGCAAAATATGAGGCAACCCTGCTTAATGGAAGTCTCATATCTATGTTTATTGGTGGCATAACAGTTAATTTATATACAACAGCAGATGTCAAAGTTAATACAGATGCCCAGTGTACATTACTCAATGGTAATTTTCCTGGTTATTACGGCATAACATGCTTTGTTACTGGTTATGACACAGACAAAGCTGTACCTGTAAGGACAGATAATGGCATGTCAATTATCGAAAGTAAATTATATGCTACAGGAACAATGAGATATATAACAGAGATCCCGATGGATGGCAGTGGCTTTCAGGGTATGGCGATTGGTGGTGCAGTAGTAATTAATACAGGCGCAATAACACCAACCCCTAATACAGGTGTTATTTCTAACATAACAATGCCACCACTATATGATCCCGGGTTTATTTTTACGGTACCTGGATGCGGTCAATACAAATATCATTCTGGGACAGGTTCTGTTTTTACGAATAACAATTCAACTTATACGGTTGCATCGCCGATTGGTTTCATAACTGCGTCTTTGGATAAGAACTCCGTGTTAAATTATAATGAACTTCATTATAACGATAAGGCAGAAAATATAGAACTAGGGAAAATTTATTTGATGTATAAGGAGAAAAATGTCACGTGGGGTGAAGGATTCGATTATACATTGGAAAATAGCACGATCAATGTAGTTTGTGCTGATAGCAGGATTAAAACAAATGTAGATTATCAATGTAGGAATGGTGATATGGGGGCATGCAACAATGGCGAACTGGGAAGAATAATCGGCAACTGGGAACGAATAAACGTTGATACTAATTGCAGCGTGACAGTTATTTTGCCCTGGCAATAGTATTTTTCTTAATAGATCTGAGTTTACGATTGCATACTTTTATACTCATATACCCTAAATAATTCGAGTTGCAGGCAGGCGGCGACGCAGTGACAAATTCGTCTGATACGAATTTGAACAGCCGAAGGCTACCTGCGGTAGGGGACAAGGATGTCCCCCATCAATCCCCGAGGCTTACGCTGGTCAGTGACTGGGGGGAGCGAGGACAAATTGGCAAGGCCGATGTGAACGCCGCTTACGGCGGCCCTTTAGGGCGAGGCCCGGAGAGCCGGGCCATGCCAACACACAGGCAACGTAAAGTATAACGGGTAGATATATCAGACTACTTTGTAGATAATAACGTTTCACTTTACCCCCCGTGCAGTCGCCGTGCATCAATCACATCCGGCACCTGGTTCAGCTTACCGAGCACGCGGCCCAGCACCTGCAGGTTGTAGATCTCGATGGTCATATCAATGGTGGCGATCTGCTGTTTAATGTCGCTGCGGCTGGCGACACCCAGCACGTTGACTTTTTCGTTAGCCAGAATGGTGGTGATATCACGTAGCAAGCCGCTGCGATCGTTGGCCTGGACGCGCACCACCAGCGAATATCCCGCCGAATAGCTTTCGCCCCATACCGCCTCTACGATCCGCTCCGGCGCATGGGAGCGCAGTTCCGCCAGCTGTTCGCAGTCGGCCCGGTGCACGGAAATTCCCCGCCCCTGAGTAATGAAGCCGACAATTTCATCCCCCGGAATCGGCTGGCAGCAGCGGGCAATGTGGTGCATCAGGTTACCAACCCCTTCCACCACCACGCGCCCGTCGTCTTTACGACGATTTTGCGGCGCGTATGTTTTTTGCTGAAGCTGTTTCAGCGCCGCTGCATCCTGCTCCTCTGCACTCGGCTTATTGAACTGCGATTGCAGGAAATTCACCATCTGATTAAGACGGATATCGCCGCCGCCTATCGCCGCCAGCAACTCTTCCAGCTCATTAAAGTTGTAGCGCGGCAGCAGATGTTTTTCGGCCTCTTTCAGGCTAATCCCCAAATGCGCCAGCTCATCGTCGAGGATCTGCCGTCCAGCCTGGATATTTTTGTCACGATCCTGCTTGCGGAACCAGGCGTGAATTTTCGAGCGTCCGCGGCTGGTCGTCACATAGCCCAGGTTTGGATTCAGCCAGTCGCGGCTGGGATTCGGCTGCTTCTGAGTGATAATTTCAACCTGATCGCCCATCTGCAACTGATAGGTGAATGGCACAATACGCCCACCAATTTTCGCGCCGATGCAGCGGTGCCCGACATCGCTGTGGATGTGGTAAGCAAAATCGAGCGGCGTAGATCCGGCAGGCAAGTCAACCACGTCGCCTTTTGGCGTAAAAACGTAGACCCGATCGTCAAACACCTGGCTGCGCACTTCATCCAGCATTTCGCCGGAGTCGGCCATCTCTTCCTGCCAGGCGATCAGCTTACGCAGCCACGCAATTCTGTCTTCATGACCGGAACGCACGCCGCCGGACGCGGCGCCTTCTTTATACTTCCAGTGTGCCGCCACGCCCAGTTCGGCGTCTTCATGCATCTGTTTGGTACGGATCTGGATCTCAACGGTTTTACCGCCCGGTCCCAGGACCACGGTGTGGATAGACTGGTAACCGTTCGGTTTCGGGTTAGCGACATAATCATCGAATTCATCCGGCAGGTGGCGATAGTGCGTATGCACTATCCCCAACGCGGCGTAGCAGTCTTGCAGACGTTCAGCGACGATACGCACGGCGCGCACGTCAAAGAGTTCATCAAACGCCAGATGCTTTTTCTGCATTTTGCGCCAGATGCTATAAATATGTTTTGGTCGTCCGTAGACTTCCGCCTGCACGCCTTCGTTTTTCATTTCAGCGCGCAGATGTCCAACAAACTCTTCGATGTAATGTTCGCGATCGAGACGGCGCTCATGCAGCAGTTTGGCGATGCGTTTGTATTCCGCCGGATGCAGGTAGCGGAAACAGTAGTCTTCCAGTTCCCACTTCAGTTGCCCGATGCCCAGACGATTAGCGAGCGGCGCATAGATGTTGGTACATTCTTTCGCCGCCAGCACGCGCTCATCTTCCGGCGCCTCTTTCACTTCGCGCAAATGAGCGATTCGCTCGGCCAGTTTGATAACCACGCAGCGGAAATCATCCACCATCGCCAATAACATTCGACGGACGTTATCAACCTGCTCCGAAGAAACAGAGTCGTTATGAGTGGCGTTTAGCTGACGGATCGCCGCCATATCGCGCACGCCATGAATCAGGGTAACGATAGATTTGCCGACGCTTTCGCGCAGTACATCTTCGCTGACTACGTTGGCGTCGGCCAGAGGGAACAGTAGCGCCGCCCGCAGCGTGTCGATATCCATACTCAGCGTGGAAAGAATTTCTACCATCTCCACGCCACGCCACAGCAACAGATCCGCATCCGGATGTCCTTGTGTCTGTTGCAGGCAATACGCCCAGGTTTCGGCTAAGCGCTCACACGACTGCTGGCTGGAAATTCCCAGGCTTGCGATCCACTTCTTCGGATCAAATTCACCAGCTTTATTAATATGTGCACTTCTTACCGCGACCATCGTCCTCTCCTTAAGGGACCAGGCCTACCGAAGTCGGTAAGCCGGTAATCATTACATGCGCTCGAACAGAACCATTGATTCCAGATGTCCTGTGTGCGGGAACATGTCGAGCATCGCTAAACGCGTAACCTCATATCCCGCATTGGCCAGCGCTTCACTATCGCGCGCCAGCGTCGCCGGGTTACAGGATACATAAACAATGCGAATAGGTTTTAATTTTATAATATGTCGCATCACTCCTGTAGCCCCCGCACGCGCAGGATCGAGCAAGACTTTGTCAAAGCCGTTTTTCGCCCACGGCTGCTTCGTGACATCTTCCTCCAGGTTCTCATGGAAGAATGTCACATTATGTAAACCATTGCGGATGGCGTTTTCACGGCCTTTTTCTACCAGCGCCGGAACGCCCTCAACCCCTACCACGCTTGCCGCGCGCGTTGCCAGCGGCAGCGTAAAATTCCCCATTCCGCAGAACAGATCCAGGACACGATCCTCGGCGCGCACATCAAGCCACTCCAGCGCGCGGGCGACCATTTGCTGGTTTACCGCCTCATTAATCTGAATAAAGTCTCGCGGACTGAAGGCTAAACGTAAGCCGTGCGAATCATACCAAGGCGCTTCGCCAGATACCGTTTCCAGTATCTCGCTAAACGGCGCCAGAAACAGAGACAATCCCTCAGAATGCGAAAAGCGTTCCAGTTTTTCTTTATCCGCCGCACTTAATGGCGCGGTATGGCGCAGAATCATCAGCGTACCGCTTCCCGCCTGTACCAGCTCAACATGCCCAAGATGTCGGGTGCCGTGTAAACTCGCCAGACACGCCCTGATTCGGGGCAGCAATGCTGCAAGCTGGGGCGCCAAAACGGGGCACTGTTCGACATTGACGATATCGCTGGAACCCGCTTTGCGAAATCCCATTTGCAGCGGTTTATCCGGCGGGCAATTCAGACTTAACCGCGCACGACGCCGATAACCCCAGGGCGCGCCGGCGATGATGTCATTCACCTCGTGTTTCATCAAACGCGCCAGCGCCGCGCTTTTGCTGCGTTGTTGCAGGGCGATGCTGACATGCTGTTGCTGACAACCGCCGCAGACGCCAAAATGCGGGCAGCGCGGCGTTTCTCGTTCCGGGCTATCATTCAAACGGCGCGAAACGCGTGCGCGGGCAAATTGCTTTTTATCTTCTGTAATAATGACTTCTGCGCTTTCCTCAGGCAATAAACCGGGGATAAACAGCGCCTTTCCGTTATGACGGGCTACGCCCTGACCAAATGAATCGAGGTCATTGACTTTAACGGTTATGATCTGACGCGTCGTCACGCGCCGTTTTGCAGAGTAGAATTGCGCCATCGACCAGGTTTTTCTCAATTTAACAGTGTGACCCTAATTGTCCCATAACGGAACTCCATGACCAACTACAGCCTGCGCGCACGCATGATGATTCTGATCCTGGCCCCGACCGTCCTGATAGGTTTGCTGCTCAGTATCTTTTTTGTAGTGCACCGCTATAACGACCTGCAGCGTCAACTGGAAGATGCCGGCGCCAGTATTATTGAACCGCTCGCCGTCTCCAGCGAATATGGTATGAACTTACAAAACCGGGAGTCTATCGGCCAACTTATCAGCGTCCTGCACCGCAGACACTCTGATATTGTGCGGGCGATTTCCGTTTATGACGATCATAACCGCCTGTTTGTAACGTCTAATTTCCATCTGGACCCCTCACAGATGCAGCTTCCCGCCGGAGCGCCGTTTCCACGTCGTCTGAGTGTCGATCGCCACGGCGATATTATGATTCTGCGCACCCCGATTATCTCGGAGAGCTATTCGCCGGACGAGTCAGCGATTGCCGACGCGAAAAATACCAAAAATATGCTGGGGTATGTGGCGCTTGAACTGGATCTCAAGTCGGTAAGGCTACAGCAATACAAAGAGATTTTTATCTCCAGCGTAATGATGCTTTTTTGTATTGGCATTGCGCTGATCTTTGGCTGGCGGCTTATGCGCGATGTCACCGGGCCTATCCGTAATATGGTGAATACCGTTGACCGCATTCGCCGCGGACAACTGGATAGCCGGGTGGAAGGATTTATGCTGGGCGAGCTGGACATGCTGAAAAACGGCATTAATTCCATGGCGATGTCGCTTGCCGCCTATCACGAAGAGATGCAGCATAATATCGATCAGGCCACTTCAGACCTGCGTGAAACCCTTGAGCAGATGGAAATCCAAAACGTTGAGCTGGATCTGGCGAAAAAGCGCGCCCAGGAAGCGGCGCGTATTAAGTCGGAGTTCCTGGCGAACATGTCGCACGAACTGCGAACACCGCTGAACGGCGTCATTGGCTTTACCCGCCTGACATTAAAAACGGAGCTGAACCCCACCCAGCGTGACCATCTGAACACCATTGAGCGTTCCGCGAATAATCTGCTGGCGATCATTAATGACGTGCTTGATTTCTCCAAGCTGGAAGCCGGTAAGCTCATTCTGGAAAGTATCCCTTTTCCACTGCGCAACACGCTGGATGAAGTGGTTACGCTGCTGGCTCACTCGTCGCATGATAAAGGACTGGAGTTGACGTTAAATATTAAAAACGACGTCCCGGATAATGTGATTGGCGACCCGCTGCGCCTGCAACAGGTCATTACTAATCTGGTGGGTAATGCCATTAAGTTCACCGAGAGTGGCAATATCGACATTCTGGTAGAAAAGCGGGCGCTCAGTAACACCAAAGTACAGATTGAAGTGCAGATCCGCGATACGGGGATCGGCATTCCGGAACGCGACCAGTCGCGACTGTTTCAGGCGTTTCGCCAGGCCGATGCCAGTATTTCTCGCCGTCACGGCGGCACCGGCCTTGGGCTGGTGATTACGCAAAAGCTGGTCAACGAAATGGGCGGGGATATCTCTTTCCACAGCCAGCCTAATCGCGGCTCGACCTTCTGGTTTCATATTAATCTTGATCTTAACCCAAATGTCATTATTGACGGGCCGTCGACCGCGTGTCTGGCCGGGAAACGGCTGGCTTATGTCGAACCGAATGCTACCGCCGCGCAATGTACCCTGGATCTGCTGAGCGACACGCCGGTGGAGGTGGTTTACAGCCCGACCTTCTCCGCGCTGCCGTTAGCGCACTACGATATTATGATTTTGAGCGTTCCGGTGACCTTCCGCGAGCCGCTCACCATGCAGCATGAACGTCTGGCGAAAGCGGCGTCAATGACGGACTTTCTACTGCTGGCGCTACCTTGCCATGCGCAAATTAACGCCGAAAAGCTGAAACAAGGAGGCGCGGCGGCCTGTCTGTTAAAACCATTGACGTCAACGCGCCTGTTGCCAGCGCTGACGGAATATTGCCAGTTGAATCACCATCCTGAACCGCTGCTAATGGATACCAGTAAAATCACCATGACGGTTATGGCGGTTGATGATAATCCCGCTAATCTGAAGCTTATCGGCGCGTTACTGGAAGATAAAGTCCAGCACGTAGAGCTTTGTGATAGCGGACATCAGGCGGTGGATCGGGCGAAACAAATGCAGTTTGATCTGATTTTGATGGATATTCAGATGCCGGATATGGACGGCATACGCGCCTGCGAATTGATTCACCAGCTTCCTCATCAGCAGCAAACACCGGTTATTGCCGTTACGGCACATGCGATGGCCGGGCAAAAAGAGAAGTTGCTCAGCGCGGGCATGAACGACTATCTGGCTAAACCGATAGAAGAAGAGAAGTTGCATAATCTGTTGCTGCGCTATAAACCTGGCGCCAACGTAGCAGCGCGCCTGATGGCGCAGGAACCGGCTGAGTTTATCTTCAATCCGAATGCAACGCTCGACTGGCAGCTTGCGCTCCGCCAGGCTGCCGGTAAGCCCGATCTGGCGCGGGATATGCTGCAAATGCTGATTGATTTTCTGCCGGAAGTGCGCAACAAAATTGAAGAACAACTGGTGGGAGAAAATCCCAACGGCCTGGTCGATCTGGTCCATAAGCTACACGGGAGCTGCGGCTATAGCGGCGTACCGCGGATGAAGAACCTTTGCCAGCTTATTGAGCAACAGCTTCGCAGCGGCGTCCACGAAGAGGAGCTGGAGCCTGAGTTTCTGGAGCTGCTGGATGAGATGGATAATGTTGCGCGTGAAGCGAAGAAGATATTAGGATGATATTCGCCGGATGGCGGCGTGACCGCCTTATCCGGCCTATAACTCAGCGTAACTGTTGCCCCGCTTTCAGCGTTGCAGCCACGTTGCGCGCGGTCATTCGTACGTTTTCACTCGCATTCTTCAGCGCGTCCTCCAGCGTGCAGATGGTATAAATCACGCTGAAAACGGCATCAAGCCCATGTTCATGAACCACGCCAACGTCCGCCGTCAGGCTACCCGCAATACCAATTACCGGCTTGTTATACCGTTTGGCGATGTTTGCCACGCCAATAGGGACTTTACCGTGAATGGTCTGGCTGTCGATGCGTCCCTCGCCGGTGATGACTAAATCAGCATCCGCAAGACACGCTTCCAGATGAAGCGCATCGGTGACAATCTCAATGCCACGCCGTAGCTGCGCGCCGCAAAACGCGTATAACGCCGCCCCCATGCCGCCTGCCGCGCCGCCGCCTGCCAGATCCAACACATCGACATGCAGATCGCGGGCAATCAAATGCGCATAGCGAGTCAATGCCGTATCCAGGCGTTCAATCATTTCCGGCGTCGCCCCTTTTTGCGGACCAAAAACCGCAGACGCGCCCTCTTTGCCGGTAAGGGGATTCGTGACATCGCAGGCGACCTCTATATGGCACGCCGACAAACGCTTATCCAGGCCGCGGATATCAATGCTGGCGAGTGTTTCCAGCCCAATGCCGCCTTGCGCAATATCATTGCCCTGCGCATCCCGTAGCCTGGCCCCCAGCGCCTGCACCATCCCCGCGCCGCCATCGTTGGTGGCGCTACCGCCGATACCAATAATGATATGCTCAACGCCCGCATCCAGCGCATGACGGATCAGCTCGCCGGTTCCCCATGATGTGGTCTTCAACGGATCGCGTTGCGCGGGCGGCACCTGCTCCAGCCCGCTGGCGGCCGCCATTTCAATGAACGCGGAACGCGCATCGCCGGAAAGCCCATAAAACGCATTGACGCGATGCCCCAACGGCCCGGTGACCTCAACATGCACGATTCGACCCACCGTCGCTTCAACCATCGCTTCGACAGTACCTTCTCCGCCATCAGCCAGCGGTAATTTCAGGTAATCGGCGTCAGGCCAGATCTCGCGAAATCCTTGTTCAATGGCGGTCGCTACCTCAAGAGCACTCAAACTTTCCTTATACGAGTCTGGTGCGATCACTATTTTCATAAGTCGTCCTTACGCATGTTGATCCTGTTAAGCATACACCCAGAGAAGCACCGGTTCCTTACGGAACCGGTTCTGACTTAACGCACCATGCAAGGACGCTTATTATCAAACGTCCAGCCAGGAATTAAGTACTGCATTCCCATCGCGTCGTCACGCGCGCCTAAGCCATGTTTTTGATAGAGCTCATGCGCTTTCATCACCTGATCCATATCGAGCTCAACGCCCAGACCCGGTTTGGTCGGTACTTGCACCATGCCGCCTTTAATTTCAAACGGTTCTTTAGTCAGACGTTGGTTGCCTTCCTGCCAGATCCAGTGGGTATCGATCGCGGTGATCTTGCCCGGCGCCGCCGCGGCAACATGGGTAAACATCGCCAACGAAATATCAAAGTGGTTGTTAGAGTGCGAGCCCCAGGTCAGACCGAACTCATGACACATTTGCGCCACGCGTACAGAGCCTTGCATAGTCCAGAAGTGCGGGTCCGCCAGCGGGATATCGACGGATTGCAGCGACAGCGTATGCCCCATTTGACGCCAGTCGGTCGCTATCATATTGGTGGCCGTCGGTAATCCGGTCGCGCGACGGAATTCCGCCATCACTTCACGTCCGGAAAAACCCTGCTCCGCGCCGCACGGATCTTCTGCATAGGCCAGAGAACCTTTCAGGTATTTACCAATGCTGATCGCTTCGTTCAGCGACCAGGCACCGTTTGGATCGAGCGTGACGCGCGCTTGTGGGAAACGTTTCGCCAGCGCCACGATTGACTCGGCCTCTTCTTCGCCCGCCAGCACGCCGCCTTTCAGTTTGAAGTCGTTGAAGCCGTATTTTTCATAGGCGGCTTCCGCCAGACGCACTACCGTTTCCGGCGTCATCGCCTCTTCATGGCGCAGACGATACCAGTCGCATTGCTCATCCGGCTGGCTCTGATACGGCAGCGGCGTGGCCTTGCGATTGCCGACAAAGAACAGATAACCCAGCATTTCGACTTCGCTGCGCTGCTGACCGTCGCCTAACAGCGAAGCGACGTTGACGCCCAGGTGTTGGCCCAAAAGGTCAAGCATTGCCGCTTCAATGCCAGTCACCACATGGATAGTGGTACGGAGATCGAATGTTTGTAAACCGCGTCCGCCCGCATCGCGATCGGCAAACTGGTTGCGAACGGCGGTCAGGACATTTTTATATTCACCCAGCGTTTTTCCCACCACCAGTGGGATCGCATCTTCCAGCGTTTTGCGAATTTTTTCGCCGCCCGGAATCTCGCCAACCCCGGTATGACCGGAGTTATCTTTAATAATGACGATGTTGCGCGTGAAGAATGGGGCGTGCGCGCCGCTCAGGTTCATCAGCATACTGTCATGACCCGCAACCGGGATAACCTGCATTTCAGTCACTACAGGCGTCGTAAATTGAGTACTCATAACTGTGTCCTTATTCAGAATTAGTGACGACCAAAAACAGGGCGTTTGCGGTCAAAAGTCCAGCCGGGGATCAGGTATTGCATCGGGCCTGCATCATTACGCGCGCCGCCTGGCAGCTTTTTATACGCGTCATGCGCTTTTCGCACCTGTTCCCAGTCAAGCTCCACGCCCAGTCCTGGCGCATCCGGAACGGCAATTTTGCCGTTTTTAATTTCCAGCGGATTTTTAGTCAGGCGGCAATCGCCCTCCTGCCAGATCCAGTGCGTATCAATAGCGGTGGGTTTGCCTGGCGCCGCCGCGCCGACATGGGTAAACATCGCCAATGAAATATCAAAATGGTTATTCGAATGGCAGCCCCAGGTTAGCCCCCAGTCATCGCACAGTTGCGCCACGCGAACGGCGCCGGTGAGGGTCCAGAAATGCGGGTCGGCAAGAGGAATATCTACCGCGTTGAGCATCACCGCGTGTCCCATTTCACGCCAGTTGGTGGCAATCATATTGGTCGCCACCGGCAGTCCTGTCGCGCGGCGGAATTCCGCCATGACTTCACGACCAGAGAATCCTTGCTCCGCGCCGCACGGATCTTCCGCGTAGGTCAGTACATCATTCAGCCCTTTGCACAACGCAATGGCTTCATCCAGTAGCCAGGCGCCGTTCGGATCCACGGTAATACGCGCGTCCGGGAAGCATTTTTTTAGCGCGCGAACGGTATCAATCTCTTGTTCGCCCGGCAGCACGCCGCCCTTGAGTTTAAAATCTTTAAAACCGTAGCGATCCTGAGACGCTTCCGCCAGCCGCACGACCGCGTCGCTGTTCAGCGCTTCCTGATGACGCAGGCGATACCATTCATGACTGCCCGGCGTGCTTTCCAGATACGGCAGATCGGTTTTAGTGCGATCGCCAATATAGAAGAGATAGCCTAACACGGTGACGGCATCGCGCTGTTTACCGGGCCCTAACAGTTCACAGACCGGCACATTAAGCGCCTGCCCCAGTAGATCAAGCAGCGCCGCTTCCAAAGCTGCCACCGCGTTAACCCGCAGTTCAAACGTCCATGCGCCTTTACCAAAGGTGTCAAAATCAGCAGCCTGGTTGCCTTTATGCACCTGCTGCACCACTTTGTTCAGGCGGGCGACTTCCTGGCCTAATACCATCGGAATAGCATCGACCAGCGTCTGATAAATCACTTCTCCGCCCGGCGCCTCGCCGACGCCAGTATGCCCGGCGTTATCGGTGAGGACGACGATATTACGGGTGAAGTACGCGTTATGCGCGCCGCCGATGTTGAGTAGCATACTGTCATGTCCGGCAACCGGAATGACCTTCATGTCCGTAATAACGGGACTGGATTGCGTTGTCATGATAATTGTCCTGCGACAGGTTTCAGTTCAATACGCTTAATATCACCTACCAGCACCAGATAGCTGATGATGGCCACCAGGGCATGTACGCCGACATAGATCAACGCGCCGTTGAAGGAGCCGGTGGTGCCAACGATGTAACCAATCGCGATTGGCGTCACAATACCGGAGATATTGCCGAACATATTAAACAAGCCGCCGGAAAGACCGCTGATCTCTTTCGGCGCGGTATCCGCCATTACTGCCCAGCCCAACGCGCCGATACCTTTACCGAAGAAGGCCAACGCCATAAAGCCGATGATCATCCATTCCACGTTCACATAGTTACAGAACACCATAACCATTGACAGCAACATTCCCAGCACAATCGGCGTCTTGCGCGCGATATTCAGGGAGCCAGTACGACGCATCAGCCAGTCGGAAATGATGCCGCCCAACACGCCGCCGATAAAGCCGCAGACTGCAGGAACCGAGGCGACAAAGCCCGCTTTGAGAATCGACATGCCGCGCGCCTGGACCAAATAGACCGGGAACCAGGTAATAAAGAAATAGGTCAATGCGTTAATACAGTACTGACCGATGTAAACGCCAATCATCATACGAGAGCCCAGCAGCTGTTTGATCTGGCCCCATTTGACGCTAAACGGTACTTTCGCTTTGGTGTCTTTCTGATCCATATTGATCAGCGCGCCGCCTTCTGCGATGTACTCCAACTCTTTCTTATTTACGCCCGGATGGTTATTTGGTTCATGGATAACTTTCAACCAGATAAAGCTGATGATGATCCCTAACCCGCCCATAAAGAAGAAGACATGCGACCAGCCCACTTCGTGCGTCAGCCAGCCCATAATCGGCGCGAAAATAACCGTGGCAAAGTATTGCGCGGAGTTAAAGATGGCCACCGCCGTTCCCCTCTCCTGCGCCGGGAACCAGGCCGCAACGATGCGACTGTTGCCCGGGAAAGAAGGCGATTCCGCCAGACCGACCAGGAAACGAAGCGTAAAGAGGGCGACAATAATGCCGAAACCACTAAAGATATCGACAAAACCCTGCAACAGGGTGAAGACTGACCAAATGAAAATAGACCAGAAATAGACGCGTTTGGAACCAAAGCGGTCCAGCAGCCAGCCGCCCGGGATCTGCCCGATAACATAGGCCCATGAAAAAGCAGAAAAAACATAGCCCATGCCTACCGGATCAAGGCCGATATCTTTGGCCATTTCTGAGCCGGCAATGGACAATGTGGCGCGGTCGCCGTAGTTGAAGGATGTGACGATAAACAGCATCACCACTATCCAGTAGCGGGCGTTCGTGCGTTTCTCCGCACTGCTCGCCGCGTGACTTAATGAACTCATTGTTGCACTCCTGAAATTTCGCGTTAGCTACGCTCACTCTGAACTGCACAACCGGTAGGGAATCAGAGATAACGTTTCCTTGTTGCAGCTTTTATTAGGTCGTTTGCTTTGCACGCTGCATGCTTTTATTCACTGGCAGGAGAAGTATAAAAAGCGCGCCACACACACTCACCGTGCAACAACACAGTATTTTGGCGATGAATTACGCCTGTTTATGGCAAAAGCCCAAGACAGTGGAAGCCACTTCACGGAAATGAAATCAGAAGGCGTCGGCGTCGACGCAGGAGGAGTAAAAAGAGAAGAATGTGAAACAGGTCGCTTGATTACATGAAAACGCCCGTAAAAAACTGCTGCTTTTGCGGGCATATGCACAAAGCTAACACGATTCAGTTACTTTACACTGTATACAGGTCGTTATTTGCTTACTGGCAACGCAAGCAAACGAAAAGGTACCCTCCCGTAGGGGGGAGGGATTTACCTCAGGAAAGTAAAGTTCCCCAGTTTTCAACCCAGGGATTGGACTGGCTCTCCGGCTCCGGATGTTCGCTGGCGTCAATGAATAATATCTCCCCCACCCGCTGCGCGCTTTGCTCTTGCAACAGGGCATCAAACTGTTTGCCGCCATTACAGAAATTGGGGTAGCTGCTATCACCTAACGCAATCACCCCGTAACGCAGGTTTGGTTGAAAACCGACTGTATCTTTAATGCCGTGAAAGAGCGGCGCAATGCTATCCGGTAGATCGCCCTGCCCGGTCGTCGAGGTAACGACCAGCGCAACCTTATCCTGATATTGCTGCCAGTCGGACAGTTCAGGATCTTCAAACACGGTCGCGCTGTGGCCCTGTCTGGCGAGGATCGCTTCCGCTTCTTCCGCCACCAGCAGTGAGTTGCCATACATGGTCCCGACAAAAATACCAATTTCCGCCATTATGCGTATCTCCCTGAATTATGCCTGATGAGTCTCATCCTGCCGGGACGCCGCCGTAAACTCAACCCTTTCATTGTCAGGGAGAAGTCCACGCCAGCCAAACTGCGTCAGCGCCTGCATCCAGGTTTCATCCAACCCGGCCTGAATTATCAACGGCTGTCCGGTAAAGGGGTGCGTCAGTTCAAGCCGACTGGCATGAAGCATCAGGCGACGACAGGCAAAATGCTCTGCGGCGCTGCGGTTTTGTCGCAAATCGCCATGCTTGCTGTCGCCGATGATAGGATGACGCAGATGCGCCAGATGACGACGAAGCTGGTGCTTGCGTCCCGTTTTTGGTTCCAGCTCAACCAGACCATAACGCGTGGTGGGATAACGTCCGGTCGGCACCGCCATTTCGACCGTCGCCAGCCCGCGATACTGCGTTACAGCCGGCTGGGGCGCTTTATCTTCGCGGGCGAATTTATCGGCAATTTTATCGCGCTCTTCCACCAGCGGATAATCCAGTACCGCGTCATCCATCAGCCAGCCGCGCACAATGGCATGGTAGCGTTTACGGATGTGGTGCTGCTCGAACTGCTGCGCCAGACGGCGTCCCGCTTCGCTGGACAGCCCCATTAACAGTACGCCCGACGTGGGCCTGTCGAGACGGTGGGCGGTAAAAACATGCTGGCCGATTTGGTCGCGCACCGTTTGCATGACCACGACTTTTTCGTCGCGATCCAGCCAGCTCCGGTGAACAAGCCAGCCTGCGGGTTTATTCACGGCAACCAGCCACGGGTCTTGATAGAGGATCTCCAGCATCAGGATTTATCGCGGACGAATAGCGCATCCAGATCCTGCAAAACCGCCAGGATCGCCTCCCGCTGCGGATGATCCGCCGCCAGCGCCATTTCATAATAAGGGGCGACGGCAAACGCCTCGGGCAGCGGCTGCGCATTATCAAGTAGGGTATGCATACGTGGGATCAATACCCATTGCAGCCATTCCAGCGGTTCCATGGTATCCATAAAAAATGGTTGGGTGCTGGTAAACAGGTGCGCCTGCGGCGCATCCTGCCGCCAGTGGCGATGCTCGCGCAGCAGCGTTTCAAGCGCATGTAACTGCTGACGCACACGGTCATGAGTCGTCATGTTAAAACCTCAATGATGAAAATCTGGCGCGAAGAATAACAAAAAAAAGGGAGCACTGTATAAACAGTGCTCCCGGTTCGTTTCGCAGCATTCCAGCTACTTTTCGTGCTCCCTGCTCATCCGTGACAACTTTTCCTGTGACCTTACGGCCTGTTCATCCTGAACGTTTGCATCCTGCGCACATCGCCCGATGTGATAGCTTCATCCTGAAGCGTCCCTGGTCATCCAGACCCGCCGAACATCCTGATCGGCTCTCGTTCTCCGTCCTGGAGGTGTCCTTTAACGCATCCTGCGCTTTCCACTTTGCTTCATCCTGAAGCCTTTCCTTGTAACACCATCCTGGCGTGTCCTGCTGAAGCGTCATCATCCTGACGTTCGCTTCGTTGTACGACTCCCTGTCGACGAAGATAGAATCGCCTGTTTCACCTTGTCTTACAAGACGCTTACAGACAATACCTTAAGTAAATTTTCATATGAAAGTGCGCAAAAACATTTTAATTAGTTGTTTTATATAGACTTACATAAGAAAACGGGACTCAGTATCCGCTGATATCCTGGCGATCTCCTACAGACTTTGTAAGAGATCTCTCACACCCGTTAGGGCAAACGATTACAGAAGAGGATTAAGTTGCGTAAGGAATTCCGCAAGCGTTGCGGCAAGAACGGTGCGATTACGGGTGCCCAGCGTTTCTTTAATCACCTCGCCGGACAGGTTACAGACCGAAATGACCTCAAGCTCATTTTCCTGCGTCGCAATAAAAAGCGTGGGAGGAAGCTTGAGCCGCTTTTGCGTGACCAGGTGGCCTATCAGATTTTCCTGCACGCGCCGAAAGTCATCCTGACTCCAGGTTTGCAGTAGCGTAAGCTTTTCATCCGCAAACTGCGCGGGCATGTCGCCAGCAAACTGCGTGGTGTAAAACGCGTGGAGCGCAGGTTGTACCATAATATCAAAGGCGCGTTCAACCGCGTTTACATTTTCTTCGCCTTCAAAAGGTTGCGGCTGCCAGTAAACGGCATCGCGGGTTGAAGAAATAATGCACGGAGAAGGTACGCCATACAGTTCTTCGCTCAACGGCCAGCTACCGTGTTTTTCTTGCCACGCGTCGCAGTAACGCGTCGTAAAGGCTTTCAATGCCTGCGCTGTCAGTTCGTCCACCAGTTTCTCTCTTCATAAAAGCCAGGATACACTTGACGCATAGTGTATCTGGTTTATGACGGTGAAACATGTCTTCTTATGAAAACCATCAGGCTCTTGATGGCCTGACTCTCGGAAAATCAACGGATTACCGGGACAATTATGACGCCAGCCTGCTGCAGGGCGTACCGCGCAGTTTGAATCGTGACCCGCTCGGATTAACAGCCGATAATTTGCCGTTCCACGGCGCGGATATCTGGACGTTGTATGAACTTTCCTGGCTTAACAGCCAGGGTCTTCCGCAGGTCGCCGTCGGGCATGTCGAACTGGATTACACCAGCGTTAATTTAATCGAATCCAAAAGCTTTAAACTGTATCTGAACAGCTTTAACCAGACGCGCTTTGACACCTGGGAGACGGTGCGCCAGACGCTGGAGCGCGATCTGCGCGCCTGCGCGCAGGGCAACGTTAGCGTGAAGCTTCATCGTCTTGATGAGCTGGAAGGACAGCCTGTCGCCCATTTCCACGGCGCCTGTATTGACGATCAGGATATCAGTATCGACAACTACCAGTTTACTACCGACTATCTGCAACATGCGGTCAGCGGCGAGAAGCAAGTAGAGGAGACGCTGGTCAGCCATCTGTTGAAATCCAACTGCCTGATCACCCACCAACCGGACTGGGGCTCGATACAAATTCAGTATCGCGGGCGCAAAATCGACAGGGAAAAACTGCTGCGTTATCTGGTCTCCTTCCGTCACCATAATGAATTTCACGAGCAGTGCGTAGAGCGTATTTTTAATGACATTCTGCGCTTCTGCCAGCCGGAAACGTTAAGCGTTTATGCGCGCTATACCCGCCGCGGCGGGCTGGACATTAATCCCTGGCGCAGCAATACCGATTTCGTGCCCGCCACGGGCAGGCTGGCGCGACAGTAATTTTTTTGTCAATTTTGCGTGCCGGATTGCGCATGTAAGGTTGTGAAAGGTCATCAGCCAGGGCTATTGTAATCAACAGGGAATGGCGTGTTGCGTCCCATAAGGAGTTTACTTGATTACACATATTAGCCCGCTTGGCTCAATGGATATGTTGTCGCAACTGGAAGTGGACATGCTGAAACGCACGGCCAGTAGCGACCTGTATCAACTGTTTCGTAACTGTTCACTTGCCGTTCTTAACTCCGGCAGCCTGACCGACAACAGCAAAGAGCTGCTGTCCCGCTTTGAAAATTTCGATATTAACGTACTGCGCCGCGAGCGCGGCGTGAAGCTGGAATTGATTAATCCGCCTGAAGACGCCTTTGTTGACGGGCGGATTATTCGTGCGCTACAGGCTAACCTGTTCGCGGTGCTGCGCGACATTCTCTTTGTGAATGGACAGATCCACAATGCTGGTCGTTTCCAGCATCTGGATCTTGAAAGCTCAACACATATCACCAATCTGGTGTTCTCCATTTTGCGCAACGCCCGGGCGCTGCACGTCGGCGAAGCGCCAAACATGGTGGTATGCTGGGGCGGCCACTCAATTAACGAAAACGAGTACCTGTATGCCCGTCGCGTCGGCACGCAGTTGGGATTACGCGAGCTGAACATCTGCACCGGCTGCGGCCCTGGGGCGATGGAAGCCCCCATGAAGGGCGCGGCGGTCGGTCACGCACAGCAGCGTTATAAAGACAGCCGCTTTATCGGCATGACTGAACCTTCCATTATTGCGGCTGAACCGCCTAACCCGCTGGTGAACGAACTGATCATCATGCCGGATATCGAAAAACGCCTGGAAGCGTTCGTCCGTATCGCACACGGTATCATCATCTTCCCGGGCGGCGTGGGTACGGCGGAAGAGCTGCTTTATTTGCTGGGGATTCTGATGAATCCAGCCAATAAAAATCAGGTGCTGCCGCTGATCCTGACCGGACCAAAAGAGAGCGCCGATTACTTCCGCGTGCTGGATGAGTTTATTACCCATACGCTGGGCGAAGCGGCCCGCCGTCATTACCGCATCATCATTGACGATGCGGCGGAGGTAGCGCGACTGATGAAGAAAGCGATGCCGCAAGTGAAAGAGAATCGCCGCGATACCGGCGACGCCTATAGTTTTAACTGGTCGATGCGTATAGCACCGGATCTTCAGGTGCCGTTTGAGCCGTCGCATGAGAATATGGCCAACCTGAAACTGTACCCGGATCAGCCGGTTGAGATTCTGGCGGCGGATCTGCGACGCGCCTTCTCCGGTATTGTCGCGGGGAACGTGAAGGAGGTCGGGATACGCGCCATTGAAGCTAATGGTCCGTATAAAATCCACGGCGATCGAGAAATGATGCGTCGCATGGACGATCTGCTGCAGGGTTTCGTCGCGCAGCATCGTATGAAATTGCCAGGTTCCGCCTACATCCCCTGTTACGAGATCTGCGCTTAACGCTTATGCCCGGTTGCCGCCAGCAGCCGGGCGCTTCTCCCATTCCTTTCATTGCGGTACGGCAATTAACGTATGCCTTCATTTTTTATGATGATCATCAGTGGCATAGCCCGCATTGTTTTATAAACACCATTTATAATTCACCATAAATAGATTGCCAGGCAAACGTTTACCTCACTCCTCTTACCGTGATTTATCGGTCCAAACTCTTATTCTTCGCCAGAATCTACTAAAAACCTTGATTTTTATAGTCAAACCTCCGTATCTTGCGCCCCAATCTTTCCGGCCTTATATCGTTAATGGTAGCCTTCGCGCCCGGAAATTCGTTATGACGTTTTTTTAATAGATTAATGGTCCAAATTTATCCATGTAAGAAGCGGATTATTGCATTTGAGATCGGGATCACTGATAGATTCATCACTTAAATGTATCTTTCCGCCCGAAAATTATTACGGCGAAAAATTATATAAAAAGCGTCCCTAAGCAGATTTCATTTTACGATCAGGTCTTTTTTCATTGGATTAGACCAGCAACCTGATTTTTAGCATCCTCCAGGAGAAATAGATGGAAACCACTCAGACCAGCACGATTGCTTCGATTGACTCTCGAAGCGCATGGCGCAAAACGGATACCATGTGGATGCTGGGCCTTTACGGCACGGCTATCGGCGCGGGCGTTCTGTTCCTGCCGATCAACGCAGGCGTCGGCGGCATGATTCCGCTCATCATCATGGCGATTCTCGCTTTCCCGATGACCTTTTTCGCACACCGTGGCTTAACACGCTTCGTGCTGTCCGGTAAAAATCCGGGTGAAGACATCACTGAAGTCGTTGAGGAACACTTCGGTATCGGCGCAGGTAAACTGATTACCCTGCTTTACTTCTTCGCGATTTACCCCATCCTGCTGGTTTACAGCGTGGCGATTACTAATACCGTGGAAAGCTTCCTGACCCACCAGTTAGCGATTAATCCGCCGCCGCGGGCGATTCTTTCCCTGATCCTGATTGTTGGCATGATGACCATCGTGCGCTTCGGCGAGCAAATGATCGTTAAGGCGATGAGTATCCTGGTATTCCCGTTCGTCGCTGCGCTGATGCTGCTGGCCTTGTACCTGATCCCGCAGTGGAACGGCGCGGCGCTGGAAACTCTGTCCTTTGATTCCGCCGCGTCTACCGGTAACGGTCTGTGGATGACGCTGTGGCTGGCGATTCCGGTGATGGTTTTCTCTTTCAACCACTCCCCGATCATCTCCTCCTTCGCGGTTGCGAAGCGTGAAGAGTACGGTGAAGGCGCTGAGAAGAAATGTTCTAAAATTCTGGCCTTCGCCCACATCATGATGGTGCTGACCGTGATGTTCTTCGTCTTCAGCTGCGTGCTGAGCCTGACGCCGGCAGATCTGGCAGCGGCAAAAGAGCAGAACATCTCTATTCTGTCTTACCTGGCGAACCACTTTAACGCGCCGATCATCGCCTGGATGGCGCCGATCATTGCGATGATTGCTATCACCAAATCTTTCCTCGGCCACTACCTGGGCGCGCGTGAAGGCTTTAACGGGATGGTGATTAAATCGCTGCGTGGTAAAGGTAAATCCATCGAAATCAACAAACTGAATAAAATTACCGCGCTGTTCATGCTGGTCACCACCTGGATTGTGGCGACGCTGAACCCCAGCATCCTGGGCATGATTGAAACCCTGGGCGGCCCGATCATCGCGATGATTCTGTTCCTGATGCCGATGTATGCCATCCAGAAAGTACCGGCAATGCGTAAGTACAGCGGTCATATCAGCAACGTATTCGTTGTGATTATGGGCCTGATTGCCATCTCCGCTATTTTCTACTCACTGTTCAGCTAAGTCCTTTAGCGCCGCTTACCGCGGCGCTTCTCTATGATACAACCGCAATGGATGCCCTATGATTAGCGTATTCGATATTTTTAAAATCGGCATTGGCCCTTCCAGTTCTCACACCGTCGGACCAATGAAAGCAGGCAAGCAGTTCACGGACGATCTGATTGCCCGCCATATCCTTACAGATGTCACCCGCGTCGTGGTGGATGTCTACGGCTCTCTGTCATTGACGGGTAAAGGCCACCACACTGATATCGCCATTATTATGGGCCTGGCGGGGAATCTGCCGGACACCGTCGATATCGACGCCATTCCGTCCTTTATCCAGGATGTGAACACCCATGGGCGTTTACTACTGGCCAATGGGCAGCATGAAGTCGAATTTCCGGTCGATAAGTGCATGAATTTCCACGCCGACAACCTGTCTCTGCATGAGAACGGGATGCGTATTACCGCGCTGGCGGGCGATAAGGTGCTCTACAGCCAAACCTACTACTCCATTGGCGGCGGCTTTATCGTCGATGAAGAGCACTTTGGTTTGACGAATAGCGAACCTGTTAACGTACCGTACCCTTACAAAACCGCCGCGGATTTACAGCGCCATTGCCAGGAGACGGGTCTGTCGCTCTCCGGTCTGATGATGCAAAACGAACTGGCTCTGCACAGTAAAGAAGCGCTGGAGCAGCACTTCGCCAGGGTCTGGGAGGTGATGCGCAGCGGTATTGAGCGCGGTATCACCACCGAGGGCGTATTGCCGGGCAAACTGCGCGTTCCGCGTCGCGCGGCGGCGCTGCGTCGGGTGCTGGTCAGTCAGGATAAGACCACCACCGATCCGATGGCGGTCGTCGACTGGATCAATATGTTCGCGCTGGCGGTGAACGAAGAGAATGCCGCAGGCGGACGAGTAGTCACTGCGCCGACTAACGGCGCATGTGGTATTGTTCCGGCGGTGCTGGCGTACTATGACAAGTTTATCCGCGAAGTAAATGCTAACTCACTTGCTCGCTATATGCTGGTCGCCAGCGCGATTGGCTCGCTGTATAAGATGAACGCCTCTATTTCCGGCGCCGAAGTGGGTTGTCAGGGAGAAGTCGGCGTGGCCTGTTCCATGGCGGCAGCGGGTCTGGCCGAGCTGCTGGGCGGTAGTCCGGCGCAGGTGTGTATCGCCGCAGAAATCGCCATGGAGCATAATCTGGGGTTAACTTGCGATCCGGTTGCCGGTCAGGTACAGGTTCCCTGCATTGAGCGTAACGCAATTGCTTCAGTCAAAGCGGTCAACGCCGCGCGTATGGCGCTGCGCCGTACCAGCGAACCGCGCGTATGCCTCGATAAAGTGATTGAGACCATGTACGAAACCGGTAAAGACATGAACGCTAAGTACCGCGAAACTTCGCGCGGCGGCCTGGCGATGAAGATCGTTACCTGCGATTAATTCTCAGCACATTTTAGGATCTGTAGGCCGGATAAGGCGCTCGCCGCCATCCGGCTTTTGTTGCCTGATGGCGCCTCGCTTATCAGGCCTACGGATAGCGCTATTTCGCAATGCTCGCCTCCCCCCGCCGTGAATGTTACCCTACGCGCAGGTTTGTAAGGGAGAACACCGTGGCTGCTCATCTGCTTATCGTCGACGCGCTCAATTTGATTCGCCGTATTCACGCCGTTCAGGGATCGCCCTGTGTGGAAACCTGCCAACACGCGCTCGATCAATTGATTATCCACAGCCAGCCAACCCATGCCGTAGCGGTATTTGATGACGACGCGCGCAGTAGCGGCTGGCGTCATCAGCGTTTGCCGGACTACAAAGCAGGACGTCCGCCGATGCCTGACGATTTACATAATGAAATGCCCGCCCTACGCGCCGCATTTGAACAGCGCGGCGTACGCTGTTGGGCATCAGACGGTAACGAAGCGGACGATCTGGCGGCGACGCTGGCGCTAAAAGTTACCGAAGCCGGACACCAGGCAACCATTGTGTCAACCGATAAAGGCTATTGCCAGTTGCTCTCTCCGGGATTGCGCATTCGCGACTACTTCCAGAAACGCTGGCTGGACGCGCCGTTTATTGAAAAAGAGTTTGGCGTACTTCCCCGGCAGTTGCCGGATTACTGGGGTCTGGCAGGAATCAGTAGTTCGAAAGTCCCAGGCGTTGCCGGTATCGGCCCTAAAAGCGCGACCCAGCTATTGATTCAGTTTCAAAATCTGGAGGGAATTTACGCCCATCTGGACGAGGTGCCGGAAAAGTGGCGCAAAAAGCTTGAGACGCATAGAGAAATGGCATTTCTCTGCCGCGATATTGCACGTCTGCAAACCGATTTACATATCGACGGAAACTTACAGCAGCTACGGCTGGCGCGGTAGTTTTGTTGCCGGATGGCGGCGTGAACGCCTTATCCGGCCTACAGAACTGCACGAAATGTAGAGCGGATAAGCGCAGCGCCATCCGGCAAAATTACCAGGCGGTATGATACAGTTCGACAATGTCCGCCAGACTCGCTTCACGCGGATTGCCGCCCGTACAGACATCATCGAACGCCGCCTGCGCCAGCGCCGGGATATCCTCTTTTCGAACGCCGACATCACGCAAATGCAGCGGAATTCCCACATCGCGATTTAGCGTAAATACGGCTTCCACTGCGGCATTACGCGCCTCTCCAAGACTCAATCCTTCTACCTTCACCCCCATCGCCCGGGCGATATCACGGAATTTCTCGTTGGTAGACCCGGCATTAAAACGCATCACATGCGGAAGCAAAATAGCATTCGCGACGCCATGCGGCGTGTTGTAAAACGCGCCCAGCGGATGCGCCATCCCATGCACCAGTCCCAGCCCCACATTGGAAAACCCCATCCCGGCAACGTATTGCCCCAGCGCCATCGCCTCACCGGCCTCTTTTTCTCCGGCTACGGCGCCGCGCAGCGCGCCAGCAATAATCTCAATGGCTTTGATATGTAATGCATCCGTCAGCGCCCATGCGGCCCGGGTAATATAGCCTTCAATAGCATGGGTTAGCGCATCCACGCCCGTTGCCGCTTTCAGCGCGGGTGGCATACCGTCCATCATATCGGCATCGATAAATGCCGCCTGCGGAATATCATGCGGATCGACACAAACGAATTTGCGCCGTTTCTCTTCATCGGTAATCACATAATTGATAGTGACTTCCGCAGCGGTTCCCGCCGTTGTCGGGATCGCCATAATCGGCACGCTGGGTTTACGGGTCGGCGATAGCCCTTCCAGACTGCGCACATCGGCAAATTCCGGATTGTTACTGATAATACCGATCGCTTTGCAGGTATCCTGCGGAGAACCGCCGCCAATGGCGATGAGATAGTCCGCGCCGCTTTGGGTAAAGACCTTAAGCCCTTCCTGGACAACGGAAATCGTAGGATTAGGGATCACGCCCGCATAGATCTCCCACGCCAGCCCTGCGGCATCCATTCTGCTTGTCACTTTATCGACCACACCGCATTGCACCAGCGTTTTATCGGTAACAATCAGCGCTTTATGATAACCGCGGCGCGTCACCTCATCGGTTAATGCGTCCACCGCTCCCCGGCCAAACCATGCCGTTTCATTCAGAATCATTCTGTTCGCCATCGCCTGTCTCCTTACATCACTCTTCAATACGTAATCCGTAAGTTTTAAATTTCTCCAGTACGATAGCGATCGCCTCGTCATCCAGTACCGGTACCGGATCGACAATGGCCAGCGTACTTAAATAGAGCTGCGCCAGCACTTCCACTTCATGCGCCAGCCACAACGCTTTGTCTAAATTTTCTTCACAAGCAATAAGCCCGTGATGCTGTAACAGCGTCGCTTTACGATTTTTAAGCGCCACGGCAACATGGTCAGAAAGTTCGCGGGTGCCAAAAGTGGCGTAGGGCGCGCAGGGAATAGAGTTTCCTCCTGCGGCGGCAATCATGTAGTGAATCGCCGGAATCGGGCGATTGAGGATCGAGACTGCCGTACAATGGACAGCGTGGTTATGTACCACGGCATTGGCGTCAGGGCGCGTCTGGTATGCCGCCATATGAAAACGCCACTCGCTGGAAGGCAGCTTGCCCTGCTCATGCTGACCGTCAGCATCAATAAAGACAATGTGCGACTCTGTCAGCTTCTCGTAGGGGATCCCCGTCGGCGTAATCAGCAATCCGCCCTGATAACGTACGCTCACGTTACCTGCCGTCCCCTGATTTAACCCTAACCGCGTCATTTCCAGACAGGTATCAATAATCTGCCGCGCCAGTCTATTTCGTTCCATTATTTACCTCTCTCTGTGATTCAAAATGAGACAACAAAACCGCCTTTCGCATCGCGCTGCTGTCCTGTTGAAATAATCGAATAGTTAGCAACTATCATCATACTGAATAAAGAGAAGGGAATTTAAATAACGATATTTTGTGATTCACATCAATTAATTCGCCACGATAAACCAGACGACTACCGTTTCTCTCGCCGATAAATGCCCGCTCTTAATAATATTTTTTAAAACGGGCAAAAATGAAGAATAAGTTACTACTGCCCGTTTTCGTGGCAATAATTTAATTCGGGCATTCAGTCTGTGGTTTTTTAAATTAAACATCTCAAACGGTCATTTTTTTATGGAAATTAAAGTGATGATAATCACAGAACGCTCTGCTCTCAGGTATAAATGTGACCGCCATCATATTAAAAGGCCTTTTTTATTTGAAAATGAATCCATGAGTTCATTCCGGACGCCAATTTATTACCGGAAAGAAAAGCGAACTCACCTAATTTTACGGTCTGGTGACCAGAACCGACCGCACGCAAAAGCTTCTGAACCGATGAGGATGCTATGGGAAACACAACAATACAAACGCAGAGTTTTCGTGCTGTGGATGCAGAGCAAAGCAAGAGCAAGCGCTACATTATTCCATTCGCCTTACTTTGCTCGCTATTTTTTCTGTGGGCCGTCGCCAATAATCTGAATGACATTTTATTACCGCAGTTTCAACAAGCTTTTACGCTAACTAACTTTCAGGCCGGGCTTATTCAGTCAGCGTTTTATTTCGGTTATTTCGTCATTCCAATTCCCGCTGGGATTTTGATGAAAAAACTCAGTTATAAAGCAGGGATTATCACCGGACTTTTTTTGTATGCTGTTGGCGCCGCATTATTCTGGCCTGCCGCCGAGATAATGAATTACACATTGTTTTTAATTGGCCTGTTTATCATCGCCGCCGGTTTAGGCTGCCTTGAAACTGCAGCCAACCCTTTTGTTACGGTATTAGGTCCAGAAAGCGGCGGACATTTCCGGCTTAATCTGGCGCAAACTTTTAACTCCTTTGGCGCTATTATCGCCGTTGTGTTTGGGCAAAGCCTTATTTTGTCTAACGTGCCGCATCAATCGCAAGAAGCGCTTGATAAAATGACGCCGGATCAGCTTAGCGCCTATAAACACAGCCTGGTGTTATCGGTACAAACGCCATACATGATTATCGTCGCCATCGTATTAGTAGTTGCGCTGCTGATTATGCTGACCAAATTTCCGGCCCTGCAAAGTGACGATCATAGCGATGCTAAACAAAGCTCTTTCTTATCTTCTCTCTCCCGACTCATCCGTATCCGCCACTGGCGCTGGGCGGTGCTGGCGCAGTTCTGCTACGTGGGGGCGCAAACCGCCTGCTGGAGCTATCTGATCCGCTACGCCATTGAGGAGATCCCTGGAATGACGCCCGGTTTCGCCGCCAATTACCTGACCGGCACGATGGTGTGCTTCTTTATCGGCCGTTTCACCGGGACCTGGCTTATCAGCCGCTTCGCGCCGCATAAAGTGCTGGCCGCCTACGCCCTGTTTGCCATGCTCCTGTGTCTGATTTCCGCCTTTAGCGGCGGACATATCGGCCTGCTGGCGCTGACGTTGTGTAGCGCATTTATGTCAATCCAGTACCCGACCATCTTCTCGCTGGGTATCAAAAATCTGGGACAGGACACTAAGTACGGCTCGTCTTTTATCGTCATGACCATCATTGGCGGCGGTATTGTCACGCCAGTAATGGGCTTCGTTAGCGACGCCGCAGGCAAAATCCCGACCGCCGAACTGGTTCCGGCATTGTGCTTTGCCGTCATCTTCATTTTTGCCCGTTTCCGTTCACAAGCGGCGACAAACTGAACATTTATCCGAATAACGTGAGGAATCTGTCATGAAAAAAATCAGCTTACCGAAAATCGGTATCCGCCCGGTGATTGATGGACGTCGTATGGGCGTACGCGAGTCGCTCGAAGAACAAACCATGAACATGGCGAAAGCGACGGCGGCGCTCATCACCGAGAAAATCCGCCACGCCTGCGGGGCACAGGTGGAGTGCGTCATTGCGGATACCTGTATTGCCGGAATGGCGGAATCCGCCGCCTGTGAAGAAAAATTCAGTAGCCAGAACGTGGGCGTGACCATTACCGTTACGCCGTGCTGGTGCTATGGCAGCGAAACCATTGATATGGACCCGATGCGTCCGAAAGCCATCTGGGGCTTTAACGGCACAGAGCGTCCTGGGGCGGTTTACCTTGCCGCGGCGCTGGCGGCGCACAGCCAGAAAGGCATTCCAGCGTTCTCCATTTATGGCCATGACGTGCAGGATGCCGACGATACCTCCATTCCCGCCGACGTCGAAGAAAAACTGCTGCGTTTTGCGCGGGCAGGGTTAGCGGTAGCCAGTATGAAAGGCAAAAGCTACCTCTCCGTCGGCGGCGTGTCGATGGGGATCGCGGGTTCCATTGTCGATCATAACTTCTTTGAATCCTGGCTGGGCATGAAGGTGCAAGCGGTAGATATGACCGAACTGCGCCGCCGTATCGATCAAAAAATTTATGATGAGGCCGAACTGGCGATGGCGCTGGCGTGGGCGGATAAAAACTTCCGCTACGGCGAAGATCAGAACGCCTCGCAGTATAAGCGCAATGAAGCCCAGAACCGCGCGGTGTTAAAAGAGAGCCTGCTGATGGCGATGTGTATTCGCGACATGATGCAGGGCAACAAGACGCTGGCAGACAAAGGGTTAGTTGAAGAATCGCTGGGCTACAACGCCATTGCCGCCGGCTTCCAGGGCCAGCGCCACTGGACCGATCAATACCCGAACGGCGATACCGCCGAAGCGCTGCTCAATAGCTCTTTTGACTGGAATGGCGTACGCGAACCGTTTGTCGTCGCCACCGAAAATGACAGTCTGAACGGCGTAGCGATGCTGTTCGGCCATCAACTCACTGGTACCGCGCAGATATTCGCCGACGTGCGAACCTACTGGTCGCCGGAAGCCGTAGAACGCGTCACCGGCCAGGCGCTCAGCGGCCTGGCGGAACACGGCATTATTCACCTGATTAATTCCGGTTCTGCCGCTCTGGACGGTGCCTGTAAACAGCGCGACAGCGAAGGCAAGCCGACCATGAAACCACACTGGGAAATCAGCCAACAAGAGGCGGATGCGTGTCTGGCGGCCACCGAATGGTGCCCGGCGATTCACGAATACTTCCGCGGCGGCGGCTACTCATCCCGTTTCCTGACCGAAGGCGGCGTGCCATTCACCATGACCCGCGTGAATATCATTAAAGGCCTGGGACCAGTACTGCAAATCGCCGAGGGCTGGAGCGTCGAACTGCCGAAAGCGATGCACGATCAGCTTGATGCCCGCACCAACTCTACCTGGCCTACTACTTGGTTTGCGCCGCGTCTTACCGGCAAAGGCCCGTTTACCGATGTCTATTCGGTGATGGCGAACTGGGGCGCTAACCACGGCGTACTCACCATCGGCCATGTAGGGGCAGACTTTATTACTCTCGCCGCGATGCTGCGTATCCCGGTATGTATGCACAACGTGGAGGAGGCGAAGATCTACCGTCCTTCCGCCTGGGCGGCTCACGGTATGGATATCGAAGGCCAGGATTATCGCGCCTGCCAGAATTATGGCCCGCTGTATAAACGTTAATGCGGCTTAGCCCGGTGGCGCAGGCTTACCGGGCCTACGGGCTCGTGAACCGTAGGCCGGATAAGCGTAGCGCCATCGGGCGGCGTTTATGGAGTTATCTATGAAACAAGACGTTATCCTGGTTCTCGACTGCGGTGCGACAAACGTTCGGGCGATCGCCGTTGATCGCCAGGGGAAAATTGTCGCCCGCGCCTCAACCGCTAACGCCAGCGACATTGCCGCAGAAAATAGCGCCTGGCATCAGTGGTCGCTGGACGCCATCCTGCAACGTTTCGCCGACTGCTGCAGGTCACTCTCCAGCGCCCTGTCGGAGTGTGTTGTTCGCGGTATTACGGTGACTACGTTCGGCGTCGATGGCGCGCTGGTCGATGCGCAGGGTAAGCTGCTCTACCCGGTCATCAGTTGGAAATGCCCGCGAACCGCCGCCGTGATGGAAACGATTGAGCGCTTTATCTCGCCCCGGCAATTGCAGACGCTCTCCGGCGTCGGCGCGTTCAGTTTTAACACGCTGTATAAACTGGTCTGGCTTAAAGAGAATCATCCGCGCCTGCTGGAACAAGCTCACTGCTGGCTGTTTATCTCGTCGCTGATTAACCACCGTCTGACCGGCGAGTTTACGACCGATATCACTATGGCAGGCACCAGCCAGCTACTGGATATCCATCAGCGCGACTTTAGTCCGGAAATCCTGCAGGCGACGGGCCTGGCGCGCCGCCTGTTTCCGCGTATCGTGGAAGCAGGCGCCCAGATAGGCACGCTACAGACAGACGCGGCCAGGCTACTCGGTCTCCCGGCGGGTGTGCCGGTGATCTCTGCCGGACACGATACTCAGTTCGCGTTATTCGGCGCTGGCGCGCAGCAAGGTGAACCGGTGCTCTCCTCCGGAACATGGGAGATTCTGATGGTACGCAGCGGTCAGGTGGATACCTCGCTGCTCAGTCAGTATCCGGGCTCGACCTGTGAACTGGACAGTCAGTCGGGGCTTTATAACCCCGGAATGCAGTGGCTGGCCTCCGGTGTACTCGAATGGGTACGAAAACTGCTGTGGACGCCGGAAACACCATGGCAAACGCTGATCGACGAAGCGCGCGCTATTCCCGCTGGCGCGGAAGGCGTACGGATGCAGTGCGATCTGCTCGCCTGCCAAAATGCAGGCTGGCAGGGCGTGACGCTCAATACCACCCGCGGCCATTTCTATCGCGCCGCGCTGGAAGGCCTGACGGCGCAACTTCAGCGTAATCTGCGCACGCTGGAGAAAATCGGTCATTTTAACGCCACAGAACTGTTACTGGTTGGCGGCGGCAGTCGCAACGCTTTATGGAATCAAATTAAAGCGAATCAGCTTGCTCTCCCTATCAAAGTGCTGGACGACGCGGAAACCACCGTGGCCGGCGCTGCCATGTTTGGCTGGTACGGCGTAGGCGAATTTAGTAGCCCGGAGCAGGCGCGCGCGCAGGTCAATTATCAGTATCGCTATTTCTGGCCGCAAACCGAACCTGAAATTATTGAGGGAGTATGAAATGCTAAAAACCATTTCACCGTTAATTTCCCCGACACTGCTCAAAGTGCTGGCCGAGATGGGCCACGGGGACGAAATCATTTTTTCCGACGCTCACTTTCCCGCGCATAGCCTGGGCCCGCAGGTGATTCGCGCCGATGGTCTTAGCGTCAGCGATCTACTGCGGGCAATCATTCCGCTCTTTGAGCTGGATAGCTACGCCCCGCCGCTGGTGATGATGGCCGCCGTGGAAGGCGACACGCTCGACCCCAGCGTTGAAGCGCGTTATCGCGATGCCTTGTCATTAGAAGCGCCGTGCCCGGATATCGTCCGTATCGACCGCTATGCGTTTTATGAGCGGGCGCAAAAAGCGTTTGCGATCGTTATCACAGGAGAGTGCGCGAAGTACGGAAATATTCTTTTAAAAAAAGGGGTAACGCCGTAATCTCTTGCCGGTGCGCCCGCATGACGCGGGCGTTCATCGAATGATGGGGTGAGAAAAATGAAAGCGGCACGCCAACAAGCGATAGTCGATCTGCTGATCAATCATAAAAGTCTGACCACCGAAGCGCTGGCCACCCGGCTTAACGTCAGTAAAGAGACCATCCGCCGCGATCTCAGTGAACTACAGACGCAGGGAAAAGTGCTGCGTAATCACGGACGAGCTAAATATATTCATCGTGAAAATCAGGACAGCGGCGATCCATTCCATATCCGCCTGAAAAGCCATTATGCGCATAAAGCCGATATTGCCCGTGAAGCGTTAGCGTGGATAGAAGAAGGAATGACGATTGCGTTGGATGCCAGTTCAACCTGCTGGTATCTGGCCCGCCAGTTGCCGGATATTCCCATTCAGGTTTTTACCAATAGCCATCCTATCTGTCAGGAGCTGGGAAAACGCGAACGCATTGCGCTGATAAGTTCCGGCGGCCAGCTTGAACGTAAATATGGCTGTTACGTTAATCCGTCGCTTATCTCACAGCTAAAATCGCTTGATATCGATCTGTTCATCTTTTCCTGTGAGGGGATCGACGGCGGCGGCGATCTGTGGGACTCCAATGCGATCAACGCCGATTTTAAATCTATCCTGCTCAGGCGCGCCTCGCAGTCTTTATTATTGATTGATAAAAGTAAATTTAATCGTTCAGGAGAGGCGCGCATCGGCCATCTGGATGACGTGACGCATATTGTTTCAGATGCGCCGCAGTCATAGGCCGGATAAGCGTGCGCCATCCGGCGCTGATGACGCGCCGGATGACGGCAGCGCGTTTTTATCGCTCGTCGCGACGCCCGCCAACAGCCGCCCACAACCGACGCACGTGTACCGTCACTTCTTCGCGATCGTGATAAAGCTGACGCGCCTGGATCTGCGCATTAACGCCATGCTCATCCAACTGCGCCTGAAGATACGCCAGGTTATGCGACACCTCTTCATAGCGTTTTTTCATCGGCAGTTTAAGGTTAAAAATCGTCTCCCGACACCAGCCGTTCACCAGCCACTGCGCCATTAACGCGGTGACTTTGGCCGGCTTCTCCACCATATCGCAGACCATCCATGAAATATTATTCCGGTTCGGACGGTACCTGAAGCCATCCTCACGCAACCAGGTCACCTGCCCGGTGTCCATCAGGCTTTGCGCCATCGGGCCGTTATCTACGGAGTAGACCCACATATTGCGCTTCACTAACTGGTACGTCCATCCGCCGGGACAGGCACCCAAATCCACCGCATACATGCCGTTCGCCAGACGTTCATCCCACTCATCTTCCGGGATGAAAACGTGGAGCGCCTCTTCCAGTTTCAGCGTTGAGCGGCTCGGCGCATCAGACGGAAACTTCAAACGCGGGATGCCCATATAAAACGGTGAATTGTTATGCGCGAACGAATAACCGGTATAGCAGCATCCTGGCGCGATAAAAAAGACATGAACGACCGGACGCTTCGGCGTTTCATAATTCGTCAATACGCCCGCATCACGCAAAGCCGCGCGCAGCGGCACCGTAAATTTGCGGCAGAACTTCATCAGTTCTTTACTTTCATTGGTGTCGGCGACTTCAACTCGCAGCTCGCCGCCCTTTTCCACTACGCCCTGCAACATGCCGACAACCGGCGTAATTCTGTCTTCCGGCGGTAAATGTTGCAGCAGTTCACCCACCACAAACCACTGGCGGGCGAAAATCAGCGAACTGAACGGCAGTTCTGAAATCAGCTTTTCGCCATCTTCCGGCTGGTAGCATTCATAAATGACATAGCCTGCGTTCTCTTTTACGCGTGCAAAACCAAATATTTCCCGTTTTCCCGCTTTATCGGTAATTTCTGCAGCGCACTCTTTTTCAAACCCCGGACGGCAGAGCAATACAACTTTATTCATGGCTCGCGCCCTTACGTTTCATACGAATGGCGCCAATCAGCAATAGCGCCCAGCCCACCAGGAAACTGACGCCGCCGACAGGCGTGATATACGCCCACAGGCGCAGATGCGAAAGCGCAAGGCAGTACAGACTGCCGCTAAACAGCACCGTGCCCAGCGCCAGAAAAACGCTGCTCCAGTAAAACCAGATGCTGATACGGCGCTGCATCGCCACCGCCAGGCCAAAGATCGCCAGCGTATGGAACGCCTGATATTGCAGGCCGGTCTGAATCCAGCCCATTTCAACCACGCCCAGGGTTTTACTCAAAACATGCGCCCCGAACGCGCCCAGAGCAACGTAAATAAAACCGCTGATAGCGGCGACAATCAGCATAAAACGGCTGGTCATGGTCATACCCTAAGTTAATTATTGTTCGTAACGAAAACGGAATTTTTCTTGCTCCGTCGCCGCCTTCGCCAAAATCCACTGACGGAAGGCGGCTATTTTACCCAGTTCTGCCTGGCTGTCATGACAAACCAGATAAAAAGCATTCTTACTCACCAGAACATCGTTAAATGGACACACCAGTCGCCCGGCTTCAATTTCCGACTGCGACATAACATTATTCGCCAGCGCGATCCCCTGTCCGTGAATAGCGGCCTGTAGCACCATCGCGCTGTGGCTAAATATCGGCCCTTGCTGAACGTTAATATGGTTGAGCCCTAACTGACGAGTATAGGCCTGCCAGTCACGCCGGGAGGCGTCGTGCAATAGCGTGTGTTTCGCCAGATCTTCCGGCGTTTTTAACGGTTTTTCGCCTGTGAGTAATAAAGGAGAACAGACGGGCAGTAAATATTCTGCGTATAATTTTTCGACGCGCAAGCCCGGCCAGTTTCCCCGGCCATAAAAAATCGCGACATCGACATCGTCTGCCAGTTTATCTTCCTGACGGTCAACGGCTTGTATCCGAACGTCAATTCCCGGATAAGCTGAGTTAAAGCTGGAGAGCCTGGGCACCAGCCACTGGATGGCAAAACTGGGCGGTAAACTCACCGTCAGCGCCCCTTTGGCACTGCGCGCCTGGAGCTTACGCGTTGCTTCCGTGAGCTGGGAAAATATCTCTTTAATGTCGAGAAAATAGCTTTGGCCTTCTTCCGTCAGCAGCAGCGAACGATTGCGGCGGCGGAACAGTTTTAGCCCCAAAAAATCCTCAAGTGACTTAATTTGGTGGCTTACTGCGGCCTGCGTCACAAAAAGTTCTTCCGCTGCTCGCGTAAAGCTCAAATGGCGCGCGGCAGCATCAAAAACGCGTAACGCATTTAAAGGAGGTAATCGTTTTGACATGGCCTCTGGACTTAATGTCGAATGAATTTAACAAATAGGTAACAACATGTAACCTATTAGTTTTTTTAATCTGAGACATTATAAATTGTCCGTTGAGGTTCTACCAGCAAATACCTATAGTGGCGGCACTTCCTGAGCCGGAACGAAAAGTTTTATCGGAATGCGTGTTCTGATGGGCTTTTGGCTTACGGTTGTGATGTTGTGTTGTTGTGTTTGCAATTGGTCTGCGATTCAGACCACGGTAGCGAGACTACCCTTTTTCACTTCCTGTACATTTACCCTGTCTGTCCATAGTGATTAATGTAGCACCGCCATATTGCGGTGCTTTTTTTTGTATAACAAACGGTTAGTTTTCCAGAGCCACCATCTCTTTCACGTCAGTACGATTGATCTGCTGTTTGTTGCCATTAGCGTCTTTATACGAAATCATACCGGTATCGTTATCGGTCTGGGGTTTACCGTCGGTCACAATGCTACGTCCATCATTGGTGTGCATAACGTAATTAGGACCGGAACAGGCGCTCAGGGCAAAAGTCAGCATACATGCAGAGATAATTGCGGCAGTCTTTTTCATCTTCTTCTCCTTAAAGCTGTTTGTGCTATTTAAAGCGGACTCCGTAACAGGCTTAAACATTCGCCTAACATTATTCAGCATAACCTCCTTTACATAATTCGCCAGGATATACAGACGATTCCGATGGTTAGGACAAACCTTGTATCAGCCGCGCTTTTACGCCACGATCGGTAAACTGAACCGAGGAATATCATGAACGCTTTTAATCCCACGCAGTTTCGCGCGCAGTTTCCCGCGCTAGCCGATGCGGGTGTTTATCTCGATAGCGCCGCCACGGCATTAAAGCCACAGGCAGTCATTGACGCCACGCACCAGTTTTATTATTTGAGCGCCGGTAACGTTCATCGTAGCCAGTTTGCGCAGGCGCAGCGCCTGACGGCGCAATATGAAGCGGCCAGAGCAAAAGCAGCGCGACTGTTAAACGCGCCCGATGAAAAAAGTATCGTCTGGACACGCGGCACCACCGAAGCGATCAACATGGTGGCGCAGTGTTACGCCCGTCCTCGTCTGCGCCCCGGCGATGAAATTATCGTTAGCGTCGCCGAGCATCACGCCAACCTTGTGCCCTGGCTGATGGTGGCGCAACAAACCGGCGCGCAGGTCATAAAACTGCCGCTTAATGACCGGCGTCTTCCTGATGTTGAGCGTCTGCCGGAACTGATCACGTCGCGCAGCCGGATTCTGGCGCTGGGGCAAATGTCGAACGTAACGGGCGGCTGCCCGGATCTCGCAAGCGCTATCAGCACCGCTCACGCAGCGGGAATGGTCGTGATGGTAGATGGCGCGCAAGGCGCGGTACACTTCCCGGCGGATGTCCAGCAGCTTGATATCGATTTTTATGCTTTTTCCGCTCACAAACTGTATGGCCCGACCGGTATCGGCGTGCTGTACGGTAAGCCGGAGCTTCTTGAGGCGATGTCGCCCTGGCTCGGCGGCGGCAAGATGATCCGTGACGTTAGCTTTGAAGGCTTCACCACTCAAAGCGCTCCCTGGAAACTGGAAGCGGGGACGCCGAACGTCGCCGGGGTCATCGGCCTGAGCGCTGCGCTGGAATGGCTGTCCGATATCGATATTGAACAGGCCGAAAACTGGAGCCGGGGGCTGGCGACGCTGGCGGAAGACGCACTGGCGAAACGTCCGGGCTTTCGTTCGTTCCGCTGCCAGGACGCCAGCCTGCTGGCCTTTGATTTTGTCGGCGTGCACCACGGCGATATGGTGACGCTGCTGGCGGAATACGGTATTGCGCTCCGGGCCGGGCAACATTGCGCCCAGCCATTGCTGGCGGAACTTGGCGTCACAGGGACTCTGCGCGCCTCTTTTGCGCCGTATAATACCCAACATGATGTGGATGCGTTGGTTAACGCCGTTGACCGCGCGCTGGAACTGCTGGTGGATTAATGACAACCCCTCTTTATACCGGACACCCGTTCGGCACAACGGTAACGGAAGAGACGTTACGCGCTATCTTTCTCCCGCTGACCCAGTGGGAGGATAAATATCGTCAGTTGATTCTGTTAGGAAAACAGCTCCCCGCTCTGCCGGATGAATGCAAAGCGCAGGCGAAGGAGATAGCCGGCTGCGAGAACCGCGTCTGGCTGGGCTTTACCCGATCAGATAACGGAACGATGCACTTTTTCGGCGACAGTGAGGGGCGGATTGTCCGCGGCCTGCTGGCGGTATTGCTCACCGCGGTGGAAGGAAAAAACGCCGCCGAGTTGCAGGCTCGTTCACCGCTGGCGCTGTTTGATGAGCTGGGTTTACGCGCCCAGCTTAGCGCCTCACGCAGTCAGGGGCTGAACGCGCTGAGCGAAGCGATTGTTGCCGCAACGCATAAGCGTTGAAATAGCGTAAATATTCTGTCGCCTGACAGCGCCGTCCGCGGCGGTCAGGCGATGCAGATAAAATAATCCAGTCACTTTATTAGTTTCGGCGTCAGATTTCCCTGATAAACATTCTTTTGATTTTTATCAGCTATCACAATGAAATTACAATGTTAGAATCCATGTTAAAACGGCGTGAAGATTTTAGAGTAAATAAAGCCACTCGATGTAGCGTAGCAGGAGAACTGGAAAATTCATACGTATCGGGTGAAGTTATAACAGGATATGGATAAGTGGAAAAATATCTGCGTAGCGGTACCATGTTTGTGGTACTGGCATTTATATTATGGGGGTTAACACCTTTATATTATCAATATTTATCAGGGGGAAATCTCGCACAAATATTGATATACCGGGTGTTCTGGTCAATTCCATTATTACTGGCAGTAAGATTGTTATTTCGGCAGCGAACGCGATTTCATGATGCCTGGAAAGATAAAAAATCTTTTTTCTTCTGCATGATCGCCGGACTTTTGATGATTGTCTCATGGTCATCTTTTATTTATGCGCTAACCCATCATCTGGTGCTTGATGCCAGCCTCGGCTATTTTATCAACCCGCTATTTGTTATTGCGCTGGGATGCATTTTTCTTAAAGAAAAACTGTCGTTGTTTCAGGCCATCGCCGTTTTTTCTGGTGTCTGTGGCCTGACTTTTCAAATTATCATGTTACGGCATTTCCCGGCGCTGGCGCTAACCATGGGATTATCATTTGCGCTATATGGCCTGGCGCGAAAGTTTATACATTATGATGTGATGACATCGATAACGATTGAAACATTATGGGCATTGCCTGTCTCACTATTAATTTTTCTCTTTAGCGATACCGGACCAATTATATCCGCTAATACTCCTTTCTTTTTGTATGTCATGACGGCGCCAGTGACGATCATTCCACTGGTATTATTTGCCATCGCGTTAAATCACACCTCGTTGATTGTCACCGGACTGGCGCAATATATAGAGCCGTCTTTACAGTTCTTACTTGCCATTATGATATTTGGCGAACACATTAATTACGCGGAACTGCTCTGCTTTTGTGCGGTATGGTTCGGGTTGTTTCTATGCATATCTGAAAATTTATATTCCCATTATCTCCGCGCCCGTCTGAAACCGGTGTTCGGCAGGGTACAGCGCTTCTTTCGCTAACGAAGGGCGCAGGGCCGGATACGCGTCTGCGTGACACTCCGCCCCGTCCTTTTATTCTTGTCGCGCCGCTTTAGCCATGATCTTCTTCAGCGCATGGGAAACGGCGACAAAACCGAACGTTGCCGTCACCATCGTCGCCGCGCCGAAGCCAGAGGCGCAATCCATCCGTTTTGGCCCTTCTGCGGTAGCTTTCATCGCCCATACGGAACCGTCCGCCTGTGGGTAAACCAGCGCTTCGGTGGAAAAAACGCAGTCCACGCCCAGCTTACCTTTACTGTTCTTCACTACGCCAAAATTATGTTTCAATCTCTCGCGCAGTTTTGCCGCCAGCGGATCCTGGATGGTTTTCGCCAAATCAGCGACCTGGATTTGCGTCGGATCGATCTGCCCGCCCGCGCCGCCAGTGGTCACTAAAGGAACCTTATATCGGCGACAGTACGCAATCAGCGCGGCTTTTGGACGAACGCTGTCAATGGCGTCAATGACATAGGTAAAACCCGCGTTCATATAACCCGCCACATTATCCGGCGTGATGAAATCATCGATAACCGTTACCCGGCACTCCGGGTTAATTTGCCGAATCCGTTCGGCCATCACTTCCGCTTTCGCCAACCCGACGTTATCACGCAACGCATGGATCTGACGGTTCGTATTGGTCACGCAGACATCGTCCATATCAATCAGCGTAATCGCGCCGATGCCCGTACGCGCCAGCGCCTCTGCCGCCCATGATCCCACCCCGCCGATTCCCACGACGCAGATATGCGCCTCAGCAAACCGCTGCAGCGCTTTTTCACCGTACAGACGCGCGGTGCCGCCAAAGCGTTGGCGCCAGGCATCACTTATCACCACTGACATATGACCTCAGAATAAAAAAAGGTGAGGTTATTCCTCACCCCTGCTCACTATTTTCAGGCCCAATAGCGATCGCGTTATCGGGCAATCCGGTTGTCGCAGAATACCACAATCAGCCGCTAAACACGTTACCGGCGCCCGGCGCGCTTTTTAACACCCAGACGCGACCATAGTGATTATACCATCCGGCACGATGCCCGGCATCCGGGCCAATTCCCTGGTAAATATCAAAGTGCTGGCCTTTAATCGCTCCGCCGACATCCAGCGCGACCATCAAACGTAGCTCATACTGACCGCTAAATTTACCGTTGTTATCCAGCAACGGTACTTCCGCCAACAAGGTCGTGCCAGGCGGAATGATGCTGCGGTCGGAGGCGACGGATGCTCGCCCAATCAGCGGTACGGCGCTGGCGCCTTTGACCGGCGCAAAAGATTGCGGCTTAAAGAAGACGAACGACGGGTTCTGCTCCAGTAATTCACGCACTTCCGCTTCGCTATGCTTCTCTCCCCATTCGCGTATAGCCTGCATCGACATATCTTCTTTTTTCACTTCACCGCGATCGATAAGCACTTTACCAATACTGCGATAAGGCCAGCCGTTTTTACCGGCATAACTAAAGAAGTTCAGCGGACTACCATCACCGAAATCAATATAACCGCTGCCCTGGACATCCATAATAAAGTTATCCATCAGCGAATTACTCCAGGCCAGGATGTATTTATCGCTCAGCGCGCCTGCGTAGATCTGGGCGCGGGACGGTAAGCGTCCGCGTTTTGGCGGCATACTATAGATAGGGTACTGGAACGCGCCCTGGCGCGTATGGCGAGCCTGAACGACGGGCGTATAGTAGCCCGTGAACTGGACGTTACCGTAGTTGTCGGTGCCTTCCATCTGCCAGGCATCAATACCAAACTGGCGCATAGTGCGCGTATCGCCTCCGGAACGTAACCAGTTCTGGACAGCGTTATAGACGTTGCTTTGATTGGTGTATAAACGCGGCGACGCGGAACGGATCTGGTCGACCTGCTCGGCAAAGTCACCAGCATTAATCGGCGCGCCCACCGCGTCCGGCTGGTTTACCAGGGAGAAGGGCTGGGTAAATTTCCCGTCCTTATATTGCTGACCGCGATCGGTCGGTTTTGATGAACAGGCAGCCAGCATTGCCAGCATTACGCCTGTCGCCACATATTTTGCCCAACGTCCTTTCATGGTGTCTCGTCTTCTGCGTAATCGAAAGTGCCCGGTGAAGATAACAAACCGTCCGGAGTAATGAAATGCGATCGCGATCTCATTATGTAAATTCGTTTAAAAATCGCGCTATCTGCGGTGTATTTGCGCAATTCATGAGAAATTAGCGATTTATATGAAAAAAGGGTTGCAACAAAAGCTCAGCGGAGTATAGTGCGCATCCACGGACGCGGGGTGGAGCAGCCTGGTAGCTCGTCGGGCTCATAACCCGAAGGTCGTCGGTTCAAATCCGGCCCCCGCAACCAATTACAATGAGAATGCAAGTTTAGACGGACGCGGGGTGGAGCAGCCTGGTAGCTCGTCGGGCTCATAACCCGAAGGTCGTCGGTTCAAATCCGGCCCCCGCAACCAACTTAATGAACACCCTTACGGGTGTTTTTTTGTATCTGTCGTCTGGTCCGCAACGACAGTGCGGGCAGCATCCTACTTACCCGCGCAATAAACTCGCCGTCATCTCAGGTTAACTTCTTCTCGCCAGCGTCGCCCCATCGGCAAAATACGCTTTAATGCCCGCCAGAATCGACTCTGCGACCTGTTGCTGGAACGTCGCGGTCTTGAGCTTGCGTTCTTCTTCAATGTTACTGATAAACGCCGTCTCGACCAGAATAGACGGAATATCGGGCGCCTTTAACACCGCAAACCCCGCCTGCTCGACCTTGTTTTTATGCAGGTCATTAATTTTACCAAGCTGCTTCAACACCGCTTTACCGAATTTCAAACTATCGGCAATGGTCAGCGATTGCACCATATCGAACATCGTATGGTCGACATAACGGTCACCGCTTTTGCTCACGCCGCCAATTAAGTCCGAGGCGTTCTGCGTTTGCGCCAGATATTTCGCCGCGGTACTGGTGGCGCCTTTGGTCGATAGTGCGAATACGGATGAACCGCTAGGCTGCCGGCTGGTGAAGGCATCCGCATGAATAGAGACAAACAGGTCGGCGCGCTGTTTCTGCGCTTTCGCCACCCGGACTTTTAACGGAATGAAGATGTCTTCATTGCGCGTCATATAGACCTTCATGTTGCCTTCTTTTTCGATCAACGCGCGCAGGCGGCGGGCTATCTGGAGCACCACGTCTTTTTCACGCGTTTTGTATTTGCCTATCGCGCCGGGGTCTTCGCCGCCGTGTCCCGGATCAAGCATAATAACAATGGGGCGGTCGCGCCCCGCTTTACCGGGCTGCGGCCCGCTTTGCGAAGGCGGCACCTGCTTATCCAGATCGCCTTTATTGTAGTCTTCCAGCAGCGCCAGCAGCGGATCCTGCATATCCTGCGCATTGGCAGGATAAAGATCCATCACCAGACGTTCTTTAAAGCCTGCCACAGGCGCCAGCGCAAATAGCTGCGGCTTCACGTTTTGTTTTAGCTCAAAGACCATACGCACAGTCTTAGGATCAAACTGCCCTACCCTTGCGGATTTGATATACGGATCGTCGCTGCGAATCTGCGCGCCAATGCCTTTAAGCACCGAGTTCAGATTCACATCCTCAATATCTACTACCACGCGGTCCGGGTTACTTAAGGCAAATTGTTTATATTTCAGCAGACGATTCGACTCTACCGTGACGCGGGTATAGCTGGACGCAGGCCAGATACGCACCGCAACGACCTGGCTTACGGCAGCCAGCCCGACCTGGCTCACGCTTAATAGCCACATGGCGCCCGCGCCTTGTAGTAAACGGCGACGGCTGATTGCTGAATTGGCTCCCGACATGCTTCTCCCGAGCAAAAACTAAATAGAGATCATACAAAGTTCATCCAAATTGACCGGAAACTTTAGCGAATGACGCATAATCTGTCATCTATAAAAGGGTAAACATTCTTTTTATATTCACGGCATTACTAAGAAAAGCGATCGGACCGCATAAAATTTACGCTTGCACAGAGGGCAAAAACAGAATAAAAATACACCAATTTCGAATAATAATTCACTAGTGGGGCGCGCAATGATAAAGGAACGTAAAACCGAACTGGTAGAAGGGTTTCGCCATTCAGTTCCCTATATCAACACCCATCGCGGAAAAACCTTTGTCATTATGCTCGGCGGAGAAGCCATTGAGCATGACAATTTTTCCAGCATCGTTAGCGATATCGGGCTACTGCATAGCCTCGGTATTCGCCTTGTCGTGGTGTATGGCGCGCGACCGCAAATCGACGCCAATCTGGCCGCGCATCATCATGAACCGATTTACCACAAAAACACGCGGGTGACGGACGCCAAAGCACTGGAGCTGGTGAAACAGGCCGCCGGTTTACTCCAGCTTGATATTACCGCCCGTCTGTCGATGAGTCTGAACAATACGCCGTTGCAGGGCGCGCACATTAATGTCGTCAGCGGCAATTTCACCATTGCGCAGCCGCTGGGCGTTGATGATGGCGTGGACTACTGTCATAGCGGCCGTATCCGGCGCATTGATGAAGATGCGATCAACCGCCAGCTGGATAACGGCGCGATCGTTCTGATGGGGCCGGTCGCCGTCTCAGTGACCGGCGAAAGTTTTAATCTGACCTCAGAAGAGATTGCCACTCAACTCGCCGTTAAACTGAAAGCGGAAAAAATGATCGGTTTCTGTTCTTCTCAGGGCGTTACCAATAGCGAGGGCGGCATCATTTCTGAACTCTTCCCGAATGAAGCACAGGCGCGGGTGGAAGAGTTGGAAGCGCAGGGCGACTACAACTCCGGAACCGTACGTTTTTTGCGCGGCGCGGTAAAAGCCTGTCGTAGCGGCGTTCGTCGTTGCCATCTGATCAGCTATCAGGAAGATGGCTCGCTATTACAGGAACTGTTCTCGCGTGACGGTATCGGTACGCAGATCGTCATGGAGAGCGCCGAGCAGATCCGCCGCGCCACCATCAACGATATTGGCGGTATTCTGGAGCTTATCCGCCCACTGGAACAGCAGGGCATTCTGGTACGCCGTTCCCGTGAACAACTGGAGATGGAGATCGATAAATTTACCATTATTCAGCGCGATAATATGACTATCGCCTGCGCGGCGCTGTATCCTTTTGTGGAAGAGAAAATAGGCGAAATGGCCTGCGTAGCGGTACATCCGGATTACCGCAGCTCATCGCGTGGAGAAGTGCTTCTGGAGCGGGTTGCCGCCCAGGCGCGGCAAATGGGGCTGCGTAAATTGTTTGTGCTGACGACGCGCAGTATTCACTGGTTTCAGGAGCGCGGTTTTACGCCTGTCGATATTGAGTTACTGCCTGAGAGCAAGAAAAAAATGTATAACTATCAGCGACGTTCAAAGGTGCTGATGGCGGATTTAGGATAACAAGGTGGGCCTGATGGCGCTGCGCTTATCAGGCCTACGCTCGAAAGCATCATTTGGAGGCCGGATAAGACGCTACGCGTCGCCATCCGGCGAGAACTCGTCTTATCCGGTACGACTGACTTCATCAAATAAGGTGGCTAACCCGCTGCGCCGTTCCGTACGCGTCACAATCGCGCCTGCCAGGATCCGTTCATCGGCATACAGCGATAACCGCCGCCGCGCCCGCGTAACAGCGGTATACACCAGCTCCCGCGTCACGACCGGCGAACGCTGGCTGGGTAAAATCAGCGCGGCGTGATCAAATTCAGACCCCTGTGATTTATGTACCGTCATCGCCCAGGTTGTATCATGTTCCGGCAGACGGCTGGGCTGAACGGACTTGATCGTGCCGTCCGGCATCACAAACCAGACGCGTAACCCCTGCCCGCGATCGAGCGCAATACCAATATCGCCGTTAAATAACCCCAGCGCGCTATCGTTGCGCGCAATCATTACCGGACGCCCTTCATACCAGCGAGAGTGCGGATGCCGCTGAATTTTTCGTTGCTGCACCATCGCCTGCTCAATGCGGTCATTCAGTCCCCTCACGCCAAATGGGCCTTCGCGCAGCGCACAAAGCAGTTGATACTCATTGAAAGCCTGAAGGATTGCCTCCGGCGCCGCTTTTTCATGCAGCAACCGCAGGTAGCGACCATAGCCCGCCAGCGCTTCATCCAGCATCCTGGCATAATCGTCGCTGCTTTGCAATGTACGCTTCTCTATATCGCTAAACCCCTGCTGAAAAACAGCCTGGATTGCCGACCTGTCGCCGCAGTTAATCGCCGCCGCCAGCTTGCCGATGCCAGAATCGCTGCCGAAACGGTAGCTCTTTTGCAATAAACAGAGGCTATCGCGTAAAGACGCGGCTTGCATTCCGGCCCCCGCCGGAATGGCGCTCCCTGTGAGTCGACTTAGCTGTCGGGCGCGTTCCGCCGTAAACCCTGCGTTGACATAGGCGCAAATATCGCCCAACACAGCGCCCGCCTCAACGGATGCCAACTGATCGCGATCGCCAAGAAAAATGACCCGCCCGTGCGGCGGCAGAGCGTCAATCAAACGTGACATCATCGGCAAATCAATCATTGATGCTTCATCGACCACCAGCACGTCCAGATGCAGCGGGTTGCCCGCATGATGGCGTAATCGCTGGCTGCCGGGCTGTGCGCCCAGCAGTCGGTGCAGCGTACTGGCGTCCTCCGGTATACGCTTTTTCTGCGCATCGGTAAGAGGAAGCTGACGCAACGCCGCGCCGAGCGACTCCGTCAGGCGTGCGGCCGCTTTCCCGGTCGGCGCCGCCAGCCGGATACGGCAACGTTCGCCATCCGCCATTTGAATTAATGCCGCCAGCAGCTTCGCGACGGTGGTGGTTTTACCGGTACCGGGACCGCCTGAAATCACGGAGATACGGCGAGTTAGCGCTACGGCGGCGGCCACCTTTTGCCAGTTCACCTCCTCTGTCGGAGGGAATAGCGCGTCCAGAATACGGGATAACTGATCTTCATCTACGGCGATGGCCTGGTTAACCTCGTTAAAAAAGCGCGCAACCGTACGTTCGTTGCACCACATGCGATTCAGGTAGAGACGATCGCCGCACAGAATTAACGGCGCGGGGCTATCGCCGCAGCTAACCGCCGCAGACGCCAGTAACCGCTTTTTCCAGTCGATTGGCGTAGGCGTTTCGCTTATCCAGGCGACCAGTAAGGGATGCGCCTCCTCCGTTAACGTTAAACGCGACAACGGCAGACACACGTGACCTTCACCTGCGTCATGACTAAGCAGCGCTGCCGCCAGCGTCACGGCGGGATCGTCGTTACCGGCGACGGTTAAAGCAAACTGGGCATCAATGGGCCGTAAGAGTTTTTGTTCAACGGCCTCCAGCAACCGCTCCTGGATTGTCATTGCGCCTCCTCACTCATTTCACCTGCAAACATATCATCCAGTTGGTTAATTAACGCCGCCGCAGGACGAGTGGTAAAAATACCCTGCTGCGGACGTTCGCTATCCACCCCGCGTAAAAAGAGATAGATGACGCCGCCGAAATGGCGTTCATAGTCGTAATTCGCCATGCGATGACGAAGGTAACGGTGCAATGCCAGCGTATAAAGCTGGTACTGCAAATCATAGCGATGCGCCTGCATCGCCGCAGCCATCGCCGTCTGGGTATAAGCGGCGCTATCCTCGCCCAGCCAGTTAGATTTATAGTCGAGCAGGTAATAGCGCCCCTCATAACGAAAAACCAGGTCGATAAAGCCCTTTAACATGCCGCGAACCTGCATGAAATCCAGCGCAGGGCAACCTGCTGAAAGCGGGTCGTATCGACGAATCAACGCATCCAGCTCTCCGGCGGTAAGCGGCTGGGCAATCGGCAGATAAAACTCCATTTCGACCTGTTTTTCACGCTCGGTCAGCACGCTCAGACTAACGCCCGTCTCGTTAAGGGGAACGTGCAACACGGTGTCCAGCCAGCGGGTAAGTACGGGCTCCCATCGCGTCTCAAAACCACTCAGCTCCAGTTTTTCCTGTACCCATTGGGGGTTTATCGGTTGAGTAAAATCAAGCTCTTCAAACAGGTTGTGCAAAAATGTTCCCGGCGATGCCCCGCGAGGAAAGTGATGCGGCGTCATTGCCGGCGCTTCCGCCGCTTCGCCAACGCCTGCGGCGTCAATGTCGAGACGAGGAATAAGATCTTGCGCCACGCTATGTCCCCGCTGCTGCAAACCGGAATAACTGGTGACGCGCCAGCTATCATAAAGCAGGCGTTGCAGCGTTCTGGCACTGAGTTCCGCGTGCGAGGCAGCGGCAATTTGCCAGCGGTCGTTATCCGTATTGCCTGGCGTTCGACACACGATATCCTCGTCGCATAGCGCCTCAATACAGGCGCGAAGGCCTGCGGCATCCATCGGTTCGCCTTTTTGCAGGAGTCGCCCAAGCGCGCTTTGGTGCACATCCGTCTCGCCTTTCTTATCGCTGCGACGCCGTACCAGCGGCGCGACGCCGAGGCTGCAATGCCACACTGCACGGGTCAGCGCGACATAAAGTAGGCGCAGGTCTTCCGCCAGGCGTTCGGCTTCCGCCAGTGCTATGCTCTCTTCGGCGTGACTAAGGTCCAGCACCGCCTCGTAGGAGTGCCTGTCGTGATAAAAAGCCTGGTCCTGCACGCGGAAATGGGTGATAAAAGGTAACCAGACCAGCGGGTATTCCAGACCTTTCGATTTATGAATGGTGACGATTTGCACCAGATGCTTATCGCTTTCCAGACGTAGTTGCTGGCTGGAAGCATTGCTATCGGGTTCAAGGATATGTTGCGCCAGCCAACGCACCAGCGCATGTTCGCTTTCCAGCTGCGAACCGGCTTCCTGTAACAGTTCGCTAATATGCAGAATATCCGTCAGCCGACGTTCACCTCCCGCCGTCGCCAGCAGGTTTTCAGCAATATTGCGCGCCGACATTAGCGCGCGCAGCATAGGCATCACGCCGCGTTTATGCCAAATCTGTCGGTAGCCATCAAACTCTTCGACAACCGCATCCCACGCATTTTCATCATTGTTAAGCGTTTCGATATCCAGCGCGGTAAGGCCCATCATTGATGTCGCCAGAGCGCTACGCAGCGTATTCTCACGTTCGGGCGCCATCACCGCCTGCAACACCCACAGCATTTCCTGCGCTTCGAGCGTTTCGAATACGCTGTCGCGGTTTGAAAGATAGACGGAAGGGATCGCCAGTAAGGTCAGCGCATCCCGTATCAGCGCGGCTTCCCGCCTGCTGCGCACCAACACGCTGATATCCGAGGCGCGAACGGGCCGCGACGAATCGCCGTTCGTCAGCAGCGCGTCGCCCGTTTGCCCGGCGCGCAGCCAGTCGCGAATTTGCGTGGCGCACACCTGCGCCATATAACTTTGATAATCGCCCGAACCGCAGCTTTCCCCCTCCATTAGCCACAGGGTCATCGCCGGTTGAGGCGCGTCATTCACTTTAAATTGCAGCGACTGGTTTCTGGGCGCAAACTTTACCGGACTGAAGGGAATATCGCGGAACATAAAGGCGTCATTCATCTGACTGAACAGCTTGTTAACGCTATTCACCATCCCCGGCGCGGAGCGCCAGTTAGTGTCAAGGGTATAGTGCGCGCTCACTTCGCTGCGAGCCTTCATGTAGGTAAAGATATCCGCGCCACGAAACGCATAAATCGCCTGTTTAGGATCGCCAATCAGCAATAGCGCCGTATCGGGTTGATGTCGCCAGATACGGCGAAAAATACGGTACTGTTGTGGGTCGGTATCCTGAAATTCATCGATCATCGCCACCGGAAAACGGGTACGAATCGCCGCAGCCAGCGCCTCGCCGCTTTCACTACGCAGCGCGGTATCTAAACGGCTGAGCATATCGTCAAACCCCAGCTCGCCGCGCCGGCGTTTTTCCTGAGCCACCGTTTCACGGATCTCTGATAGCGCTCGGGTAAGAACCAGATCTTTAATCGATAGCGGTTCGCCCAACAGGTTATCAATGGCGACAAACAATGGGTGCTGGGGCGTCACGCCGCCAGCTTTGGTGCGCTCAGCTAAAAAACGCTGTGAAAATTTTCCCAACGCCTCGGGTAATTGATAGTTTTTCGTCTCTTCTTGCGCCCACGCGGTGATCTTTTCGATCCATTTCGCCTGATTGCCGCGGTTGAATTTTCTGCGATCGATGCCGGATGATTCGATCAGCGCGTCCAGCTCGCTAACCGCCTCACACCACTGCTGCTTCACCTGGTTGATGCGCGCCAGGATCTGTTCATGGCGCGATGCCAGCGTCTCCTCCTGCGATGGCGGCGCTTTAATGACCGGCGCTTCGCCCTGCAGATAACGATCGATATCCTTTAAGAGCGCCTTCGGTCCCTTCCACACGTCAAACACCACCTGCGCGATGTCGCGCGGCAGCGGATAGCAATGACGCCGCCAGAAATCGGCGCAGGCCTGATAACGCAACAAAGATTCGTCTTCAATAAGCTGTTGCTCAAACAACATACCGGATTCGAAAGCGTTCAGGCTGAGCATACGCTGGCAAAAACCGTGGATGGTAAAAACCGCGGCCTCGTCCATTTGTCGTTCCGCCAGTAATAACCACTGTGCGGCCTGCTTTTTGTCGCTAATTTCTTCCAGCAAGCGGGCATAAAGCGGATTATCCGTGCTTTCCCGCAGACAGGCGATGCGCAACTCATGGATATTACTGCGGATTCGCCCACGCAGCTCTTCAGTGGCGGCCTCCGTAAAGGTTACCACCAGCAGTTCTTCAACGGTCAACGGACGGGGAAATGCGGCGCTGCCGCCTAAACCGAGCAGTAGCCGCAGATACAGCGCCGCGATAGTAAACGTTTTGCCTGTGCCCGCTGATGCTTCAATCAAACGCTCGCCTGTCAGGGGCAAGCGCAGAGGATCAAGAGTCTCGGCGACATCATTCATTCTTTTCGCTCATTAGAGGTAACGTTTGCTGCAAAGCGCTGACGTTATCCCACACTTTCCAGCCTGTCGGATGCACGTATTCTGCTTTTCCATTCTGGCTACCGGCAATCTGTGACAATATTGCCATACCTTGTGGTTCCACCACCGCCTGGTGGAAGAAATCGGCAAGCTTTTGTGGCGTCAGCAATTTTATCTGAGCGATGATTTTATCACGCGAGTCAAAGCGCATATTACCCCGATCGAAATCCTTGCTTAAACGGGATGCTTCTTCGCCCAACGTTTGCGGCGCCTGGCGCATTTGCGTAATGATCGCCTGCTGAATTTGGGCGAACTCTTCCGGCTTCATCGCCCTCAGCTTCGCCTCGGCGTCAGGGAAAAATGCCTGATAGCGTTGCCACAGGTAAGAGGGCTGTTTATCGTTGCTCTGTAGCAGGAACCCCATTCCCCACTGACGGCCAACGCTCATCGGAAAGGCGAAAACGGCGTATCCCAGTTGCTCTTCGGTTCGTAGCTGATTGTAAAACCACGGTTGAACAATCTGACCTAACATCGCGCTGTAGGCAGCGCTGACGTACTCGTCGTAGCCGACCGGAACAAAGACCGCGGCTAACGCGGAGTCGGTGCTACTGCCCGCTTTTTCAAATATTACGGACTGCTTTTTCTCAACCACCACGTCTTTGTTGCGACACCACGCCGATCCGTTCGCCGCGAGCTGTTTTTGAACATCTTGCGCCAGAGAGGTCGCCTGGGCTTCGCTCATATTCCCTATAACCAGAAATTCCGGACGAGCGCCCGTTTTTAACGCATTACGATAGGCCATTACCTCTTTCAACGTAATGGACGGCAGCAAAGCGCGACGTTCATCACGGGAAAAATAAGGCACCTGCGAAATCATCTGCACCGGCATAATCGCCTGCTCGTAGGCTTTTCCCTTCTCCGCAGAATCCATCATCTGCGTATACCAGGATTTCGCCTGCGCCAGCTGTTCCTCCGTGGCGTCGTAGCTAAAATATCCTTCCAGCAACGCCAGGAAAAGCTGCGGCAAACGCTGGGTATAACCGTTCGCAGTGACCATCAGACCATTGTTGGCGTTAGTAGAAAAGCTAATGCCGCCCACTGCCGCCTGGTTGCTGAGCTGATCGAGCGCCATTCCCGCCAGATAATCATTAAGGGCGAACAGTACCTGATTGCGGGCGCTGTCCATCGCCTGCGGGTTACGCAATACCACGCTCACGTCAGCTTTTGGCTCGCTGGCGAAATAACGACTCGGCGCATAAACCACGCGCAAATCCGCTTTATCGACAATCAGTTCTGGCCGCACGTAGTTTTTGTCATTCTTAACAAGCGTAAAATCATCAGGAATATAGGGGTTTAACTCCGGCAGCGACAACGCAATGCCCTGTGCTTTTTGCTGCCAGTTTTTAAACGTCTGTTCGCTAATCTTATCGACCTGATAAGGCGCATCCACAAAATACGCCGTCTTATTATGGGGTTCCTGGGGACTGATGTACCAGATGCGCGCATTCTGCGGCGTCATCATCGCCAGGCGATTTTTGATAGCGGCAGGATCGTAACGATCGGCGATATTCGCCGCATCCAGCGTATGCGCTACCGGGACGCGGATCATAGTGTCCGCCAGCCATTCGACATAGTCCATATCGCGGGTAATCTACGGATAGCGGAAGTCGAGATCCAGCACATGCGCCAGCTCGTCAAAGTAACGTTTATCTATCCCTTTTTCACGTAACGTATTGAGATAGCTAAAGATAGCTGCGACGACTTCATCACGATTGGCCAAACCTTTATCGGTCAGCGTTGCCGAAATGGCAAATACGCCGCTGTTACCATTAACAATCGGATCGGAATCCGCGCTAATACCTTCGACCAGTCCTTGTTTTTGCAGCCAGTCAGAGAGCGTCCCCGGGCTACGATTGCCAATCAGATAAGAGACCAGTTCATCGGTCTTGCTACGGAACTGCGCGCTATTGTTATCAATACGAAACTCCACGCGCAGCACTTTACGCGGTAGCGCCGGCACGTAATGAATAATGATGCCCTTCTGCGCCTCGGTGATGACAGGTACGGTAATTTCCGGTTTTTTAATCTGTTTATTCGGCACGCGGCCATAGGTTGCGGCGGCAATACGCGCCAGCTCCGGCAAGGGTTTATTACTGTAAATCACCGCCTTCATCAGATTAGATGAATAGTATTTTTCATGAAAAGCGCTCAACGCCTGTTGCACCGGATTGCCCGGCTTATCGCTTAGCGTTTCCAGATTGCCGCCAGAAAAGTGCGAGCCTGGATGCGCCGGGTTAATGGTTTCGGCGCTTACCTGCGCCATACGCATACCGTCGCGGGTGCGCGCCATCGTCAGCTCGGCATTCACCGCGTTTCGTTCGCGTTCGGCATACTTTTTATCGAGCAATGGCGCGGCAATGGCGTCGGCCAGGCGATCTACGGCGCCTGGTAGCGCGTCGTTTTCAACCTCCAGGTAGAAGGCTGTTCGATAAGGCGCGGTGCTGGCGTTGTGGCTACCGCCATGTCTTTTAAGGTATTCGGCAAGGCTATCCGCCTGCGGATATTTTTTTGACCCCATCAGGCACATATGCTCAAGATAATGAGCAAGCCCCTGATGAGCCTCAGGATCTTCAAGCGATCCAACGGGTACCACTAACGCTGAAAGCGACTTTACAGCCTGCGGATCGGATACCAGCAACACCACCATGTCATTATCAAGACGTATCGCCTGATACTGCCGGGTATCTTTATCGCTTTTACGGATAGTTTCTTGCAGCGGTTGCCAACCGATATCCGCCTGAACTGCAGGCCCCCAGAGGGCGACCAATAACAATAACGCTTTGAACCAGGTGCTGCGGGGCATTCACGGACCTCATCATTAACTTTCATTCCCACTCATCTGTATGGTCACGTAAACCATCGACCTGAGCGGAACGGGATATTATTGTGCTGAACCAGGCAGCATCTTTTTATCAGTAATCAGTCCGTGACGAAGAGCGCATCATAGTCGAAGCCTTTTAATTGCGCGATTTTCATACAATCAACGAGACTGATTAAAACGAAACAGCGGTAACAGGTAATGTCGGGACTGCGCAATGATAGCCTGCAACGTTTCAGATTCCAGCTGACGCCAAAGACGTTGATACCAGATATCTTCGCCTTCGCCGCTCACCATCATGTTGCCTTCATAAGCCTGTAGAAACTTTGTTCTGGCCTTCTGTAAGGTGTCATCGTCGTCTAACATGACATCATTTTCAGCGTCATAACAGGCTTTTATCCATGCGCCGCCGCTTTCCGGCAGTACCAATAGCGGAGAAGACATGCCTTCCCGGTAGCCTTCAATCAGTTGCGCCAGGTAAGCCATTGCCTGCGTTTTATCAAGAGGCGGAAATCGCCACTCTCCCTCTTTGCGCAAAAACAGGCGACTTTCGCCACTCCCGCCGCTGGCACAATAGACAAGGTGTTCCAGCCAAAGTTGCACACCTTGCGCCACGCTGATTAAAGCGGGACGCCAGCGCAATAATCCATCCTCCTGTACCTGCGGCAGCCAGCCGGTTAGCTGAACGCCATTGCAAAGCAGATCCACTTCCAGGCTTTGGCTCGGCTTACGACAGGCGATAACCCGGCTTGCCAGTTGCTGCATCTCCTGACATTGCGCATCCCAGAATATTTCGCCAAACGCGCCGTAAGGCAACTCTCCCGCAGCCCGGAAACGGCGGAACAAGCGTTCGGCGTCGTCCTCTTCAACCAGCGTATTGAGCAACTGTTGGTTAAGTTGATATCGCGTCAATCCCTCTAATTCAAACGGTTCCGCATCAGGAATCTCACTCTCTTCCGAGCGGAAATTAACCTGAAGCCGCATCTGAAAAAATGCGCGTACCGGATGGGCCCAAAAACGCTGCAGACTTTCCAGAGTCAATGTTTCCGGCATCGTAAAAGGAAGCGGCTGCACAAAGTCAGAATGCGCTTTTCCCGACTGACTCGCCGCGGGCAACCACTCTCTGGCATAACTTTGCTGTTCGCCGGGTTGGTAATTTTGCGCATCAAAAGGCATACGGGTATGCAGACGCGTAATATGCGCTTTGACTCGTGCTTCGCTCTCATCACAGGTCAGCGTTTCGTCGCCCGGCAAATAGTAGCTTTGCCCGATGTAATCCACCAATTCTTGCACCAGTACAGAGGGAAAGCGTTCGCTATTATCCTGGATGGAGCGACCGATGTAGCTGATATACAGCGTCTGCTGCGCCGAGATTAACGCTTCCAGAAACAGGTAGCGGTCATCGTCGCGACGGCTACGATCCCCGCGCATGGGTTTTTGGCTCATCAGGTCAAAGCCCAACGGCGCAAGCTGGCGCGGGTATACGCCGTCGTTCATTCCCAGCAGGCAAACGACTCTGAACGGAATGGAACGCATCGGCATCAGCGTACAAATATTGATGGGGCCCGCCAGGAAGCGCTGGCTAATACGTTCCTGATCCAGACGCTGCGCCAGTTCATCCCGCAGTAGCGAAATCGGTACCGCGTCGCCATATTCCGCCGCGACGCCTTCGGCGATAATGGCCTGCCACTGCTGTTCAATCAATGTCATTGCCGCTTCCGTGTCCGCATCGGGCAGGAAGAAATCATTGAGCATGTCGCGACAAACGGGCAGCCACTCTTCCAGCGGTCGCTCCTGCGCCAGACCGCGCCGCCAGATATTAAGCTGCATCAGCAGCGAAGCCAGATGCCCGACCAGCTCGGCAATCAGACCGCTGGATTCGTCATAAGGCAGAACCGACTGCCACTCGCCCTGGGCGCTTTCCATCGCATACCCCAGCAGCATACGCGTCAGGCCAAATTGCCATGTATGCTGCCCTGTGGCAGGAAGTTCCAGCTCGCGTACGTTGTCATCGTCAATTCCCCAGCGAATGCCTGACTCATTGACCCACAAGCGCAAATAACGCAGCCCTTCTTCGTTGATCGTAAAGCGGGCAGCCAATACCGGTACGTCTAACAACGCCAGAACATCCTCGGAGACGAAGCGGCTGTCCGGTAACGAAAGCAGGCTGATAAATGCCTGTAACACCGGATGTGACTGACGCGCCCGCCGATCGGAAATAGCATAAGGCAGATAGCGCTCCGTTGGCGCGCTACCAAACACCGCCTGGATAAACGGGCTATAGCTGTCAATATCAGCCACCATAACGATAATGTCGCGCGGCGTTAGTGTCGGATCGGCTTCCAGCATCGCCAGCAGGCGATCGTGCAGTATTTCCACCTCGCGCTGCGGGCTGTGACAAACGTGAAAAGAGAGGCTGTTATCCTCGGGATCGAGCAGACGCTTATTGTCGCTGCGCGAATACTCCTCAAGATTTACGCCCGCCACCGCATGGCTTTCCAGTTCAAGGATATCCGCCTGAATCCGATGCAAAAGATTATCTGGCGTAATATCAACAAACGCATCCAGCTCCTGGCTGTTTTCCAGTTCAGATAGCAGGTAGATATAATCCCGCCCCAGTTTTCCCCATGAGGCCAGTAGCGGATTACCGATATCCTGTTCACCGTCGCTGTTAAATAAGGCTTCCGGATTCTGATTTTCACGGAACAGCGGTAAATGACGGTCTTCAAAAGTGTGACGACGCTGGCGAGCCATGAGTTTTGCCAGCCAGGCTGGGTCTTTAATATCCCCCCAGTAATACCGACACGGATTAGTAAAAAGGAGATGGATTTCAATATGTTTACCCAGCGCCTGCAATGCTCTGAGATACACTGGCGGTAACGCGGAAATGCCGCAAATAAAAACGCGGGACGGCAACCCTGGCGGGCAGGCGGTCGCGCTCTCCAGCGTTTGAATAAAGCGTTGGTAGAGATTGGCGCGATGCCAGCGCGGCTGCCCCAGCGCGGCGGTATATTCCACCAATGCTTTCCACAGCGGCGCCTGCCAGTTTTGCGCCTCCCCCAGACCTTCCACGGTTTTTCCCGCTTCCCACTGCGTAAGCCAGTCAGGCCGATAAACCAGATACTGATCGAACAGGTCGGCGGCGCGCGCGGAAAGCTGAAAGAGTTTGCGTTTATCGGTGTCGTCGGTCAGATAATGGCGCAGCAGTACAAACTCATCCTTATCCAGCAACTGCGGCAGCAAGGTCATCAGTTTCCAGCTCATGCTTTGTTTGCTGAAAGCGCTTTCTTTGGGGATATCCGGCAACACGCGGACAAACATCTCCCAGATAAAACTCGCCGGTAACGGAAAAGCGATATTCGCCGCAATACCAAACTTTTGTGAAAGGGTCATCTGCAGCCACTGCGCCATACCCGTGCTTTGTACCAGAATCATTTCTGGTTCAAAGGGATCATCCAGCCGCTCGCGTTCGACGATGAATTCCATCAACGCTTCCAGCACATCCAGACGATTGGAGTGGTAGACCCTTAACATAATTACTCCTGACGATTAACGATTTGGACAATGCAAGCGCGTCATCTGCCCCTGCCTGCCAGAGGGTGAAACCATCGTGACGCTGATGCTGACACATCCCGATTGCGTTGTCTGCATCCGGTTGGCCTTCCAGTCGTCAGCAGGCGAAAATGGATACAGCGCCGTTTGCTGCCACGCCTGCCGCCAGATCTGGAGATACTGGTGTCGTAATGCAAAACTGTGCATTAATACCCGCTGATAGCCTGACAGCGCGGTGACGATCATTACCATTAGAACCATCGCCACTAAAACTTCCGGGAGGCTAAACCCGCGTTGTAAATTCAGGGGATGCGACATAACGCCACCTCTTTTAACGGACAAAAATCGCTCCAGCCGTGGGGAGAAAAGACAATGCTTCCCTGAATGACGTTGCCCAAACGCCATAACGTCATGCCGTCATCTTGCGCCGCCATCACCACCTCATCCCCCGATAATCTCCGCAAACAGACTCTTGCTCCTGAAGAGGAATAGCGCCGACATTCCATTTCGGTTACGCCTGACCATAGCTGCCCCCGCCCCCATTCCAGCGCCGACTGTACGAGCGCCTGGCGTTGTATCGCCATGCTCTGCGTCGTCACGCGGGCGGCATAGCTGGCCTGCTGCTGATTTACGCCTTGCAGTAGCAGACTACCCAGAATCAGTATTAAAAGCGCCAGTATTAGCGAAGAAGCGCCACGTTCCCGATTCACAGATTAAATCCCGTTACGCTGTATTGCGCGTCAATAGCCGTCTGAGGCTCGGCTTTGCTGGCGCCGCGCAGATGCAGCATGAGCACTGGCGAGAATCCCGTTATATCCCGGCGCTCAACGGTAAACGCCGTGATGAGTACCGTATTGGGATCGGTCATTTTTTCCCATCCCTTACCCTGGCAAGATGTTGCTCCGCGTAATGTCTCCAGAACGTTATCCTTCACACGAAACCCGGTCTGGTCGGCCTCTTTCGCCGGTATGGTATCCCAGACACCGTTATTATTCCCGTCCCACTGAACGATGACGCATTGCCCCTGTTCGGCAAGATGTAACCCTTCGCCAATACAGTGGCCATGACAGTAACCCGCACGTTGAAGATGCTTCGCTACGGTATAGGTTCGCTGCCAGATTTCATCTTCCAGCGATAACTGTCGCGTGTTGTGCCAGATCTCACGCTGTAACGCCGGTAAAAATCGTGCGGACCCAAGCAGTAAAATGGAACCTATCGCCATCGCCAGCACAACTTCCAGTAGCGAGAACCCCCGCGTGGTTATTGACACGTGGCGGCCTCGTTACGCTCGCATAGCCTGATTCGCCCCCAGGAGGAGACGACCAGACGCCACTCTCCGGCAGCGTTTTTCAGTACGATGTGCCCTGCCCATGCCGTATTGCGCAGGCCAAAGAAGGCTAACGACGGCGTGATATCGGCAAGGACGACATCACGCCAGTCGGGCGTAAACACAAAGGGGGAAGATGGCGTACACGATGTTTGCGTAGCAACAGAGCTGACAAAGCACCATGAACCGCCTTCGCTGACCACGCGAAGAATGTGATCGCGGTTATGCCAGTGAGCGTCCTCACGAAGTTGCAGCAGGTAATCCCGCACCTGACATGCGGTTTGCCACAGGCGCTGTTGCTGCTGCCAGCGTTGCCAGCCATAAAGTCCTGTGGCGCTGAGAATGATAATGAGCGACATCGCGACCACCGTTTCAATGAGCGTATAGCCCTGTTGTTTTTTCATGTCGGCAGTATGGCGGGCGGAAGAAAAATAACGAGCGCCAAATACAGATTGTTCGGCGCGTTACGGAAAAAAGTTCATGTCTTGCAGCGCGTTGCAAAATTTCAGGAATCCGCGCCGAAGATTGAGACGAAGGGTAAAAAAAAACCGACGCGCAATGACGTCGGTTATGGCAGGATCGTCAGCGCTTAGATAGCGACCGGCGCTTTAATACCGGGGTGCGGATCATAGCCTTCAATTTCGAAATCATCGAACCGGTAGTCAAAAAGCGAATCGGGTTTACGCTTAATGACCAACTTCGGCAGCGCGCGCGGTTCACGGCTTAATTGCAGGTGCGTCTGCTCCATATGGTTGCTGTACAGGTGCGTGTCGCCGCCGGTCCAGACAAAATCGCCGACATCCAGGTCGCACTGTTGCGCCATCATATGCACCAGTAACGCGTAGCTGGCAATGTTGAACGGCAGACCGAGGAACACATCGCAGGAGCGCTGATAAAGCTGACAGGAGAGTTTTCCATCTGCGACATAAAACTGGAAAAAGGCGTGACACGGCGCCAGCGCCATCTTATCCAGCTCGCCGACGTTCCACGCAGAAACGATAATACGACGAGAGTCCGGGTCGTTTTTAAGCTGGCTTAAGACCGTGGCGATCTGATCGATATGGCGGCCATCCGGTGTTGACCATGCACGCCACTGCTTACCATAAACCGGGCCTAAATCGCCGTTCTCATCGGCCCATTCGTCCCAGATGGTGACATTATTTTCGTGCAGGTAAGCGATGTTGGTATCGCCCTGCAAAAACCATAGCAGTTCGTGAATAATTGAACGTAAATGGCAGCGTTTTGTCGTCACCAGAGGAAAGCCTTCCTGCAGGTTAAAACGCATCTGATGGCCAAAAATGGAAAGCGTGCCGGTGCCGGTACGGTCGTTTTTCTGTGTGCCTTCATCCAGCACTTTTTGCATCAGTTCTAAATACTGTTTCATGGTTCCTCAGGAAACGTGTTGCTGCGGGCGGCGGCGATATGCCCAAACCATCATGATCGCGCCAGCGATAATCATCGGGATAGAGAGAATCTGCCCCATGCTGATGTACTGTACCCACGCGCCGGTAAATTGCGCGTCCGGCTGGCGGAAGAATTCAACAATGATACGAAACGCGCCATAGCCAATCAGGAATAATCCGGAGACTGCGCCCATCGGACGCGGTTTGCGAATAAAGAGATTAAGGATGATAAACAGCACCACGCCTTCTAATGCCAGCTCATACAACTGGGAAGGGTGGCGCGGCAATACGCCGTAGGTATCAAAAATAGGCTGCCATTGCGGATGTGACGGCAGCAGCGCAATATCTTCCGCGCGTGAGCCAGGAAAGAGCATGGCAAACCGGAAGTCAGGATCGACGCGCCCCCACAATTCACCGTTGATAAAGTTGCCCAGACGCCCGGCGCCCAGGCCGAACGGAATTAACGGCGCAATAAAATCAGACACCTGAAAGAACGAGCGCTTCGTGCGCCTGGCGAAGATAATCATCACCAGTATCACGCCGATAAGCCCGCCGTGGAAGGACATGCCGCCGTCCCAGACGCGGAATAAATAGAGCGGGTTATCCAGAAACAGAGGGAAGTTATAAAACAGGACATAGCCAATACGTCCCCCCAGGAAGACCCCCAGGAAACCTGCATAGAGTAAATTTTCAACTTCGTTTTTGGTCCAACCGCTTCCCGGACGGTTAGCGCGACGCACCGCCAACCACATCGCGAAAACGAACCCCACCAGATACATCAAGCCATACCAGTGAAGCGCGACGGGCCCAATTGAGAAAATGACCGGATCAAAGTCCGGAAAATGCAGATAGCTACTGGTCATCTGTCACCACAATTTCTTGTTATTTCGCTGAAGAGATAGCGATTGATAAGCGCGCCTGCGCGTTGCAGACGCTCCAAAGGTGCGAATAATAGCACAAGGGTTAAAAGCGAGATGCCGATTACCGTTAAAAGATATGTATACGCATTGTCTTTCATCTTGCAGGCGTGTTGTCTGCGCCGTGAATCCACAGTCACTCTCTTTTCCCGCTCCAGTCGTTACAACCCTCCTCGAATCAATCCCCCCATCCCGCGGCGCTCCATAAACGCCGCCACCTGATGACGCACTTCGGTCGCCATCTGCGCCTCAAGGCTGCGTCTGGCAAGGGTTTGCGCGTCTTCAAAATCGATATGCCGCAGCAGATATTTCACACGCGCTACCGAACGGCCATTCATCGAAAGATGGCGATATCCCAGACCGATAAGAATCGCCACGCACATCGGATCGCCCGCCATCTCGCCGCACAAGCGAAGATCGAGGCCATGTTTTTCGGCTTCCTGCGCGATCATGGACAGTGCGCGCAGCATAGCCGGATGCAGACTGTCGTAAATACTGGCCACGCGGGTATTGTTGCGATCTACCGCCAGGATATATTGCGTTAAATCGTTGGTGCCGACCGAGATAAAGTCGATCCGGTTAGCCAGATGCGGCAGCATAAATACCATTGATGGTACTTCCAGCATAATGCCGATACGCGGTTTCGGGATCGCATAGCCGATCATCTCCTCGACCTCGCGCCCGGCGCGTTCGATCAGACGCCGCGCTTCATCGACTTCATCAATACTGGTGACCATCGGCAGCAAAATGCTGAGGTTGCCAGTCGCCGCATTGGCGCGCAGCATCGCGCGGACCTGGATCAAAAAGATCTCCGGCTGATCCAGCGTAATGCGGATCCCGCGCCAGCCCAGACACGGGTTCTCCTCGCTGATCGGCATATAGGGCAGTTGCTTATCCGCTCCCACATCCAGGGTCCGCAGCGTCACCGGTTTATCGTTAAACATTTGCAGCATCCCTTGATACTGCGCCACCTGCTCTTCTTCCGAGGGAAACCCGCTTTGCAGCATAAAGGGAATTTCAGTACGGTACAGGCCGATACCGTCGATCCGACTGCCTAACTTTTCCTCATGCTCGGGACTGAGCCCGGCATTCAGCATCACTTTGACTCGCTCGCCGCTTTTCAGTTGGGCGGGAAGATTGACGTCGTCCTCCGCCAGACGACTGAGTTCTATCTCTTCACTAATGAGCCGCTGATATTCCTGAATAAGCACGGGTTCAGGATCGACCAGTAATTCACCGCGATAGCCATCCACCACCAACGTACGGCGATGTAGCACCGAAGGTTGGATATCCGCGCCCATGACGGTCGGGATACCGAGCGCGCGCACCATAATCGCCGCATGCGAGTTTGCCGCGCCGTCGCGCACCACAACGCCCGCCAGCCTGTCCTGCGGCAGCTCCGCCAGGGTGGTCGCCGACAGCTCATCCGCGACCAGAATAAAACGTTCCGGCCAGGCGTTTGGCCCCTGAACTGAATCATCAAGATGGAATAACAGCCGCTGCCCCAACGTGCGTAAGTCTCCCGCACGTTCTTTGAGGTAGTTATCGGTTAGCGCCGCAAATTGCTCGGCAAATTTTTCGATGATTTTTTTAACGGCCCACTCCGCAACAGCGCCTTTGTCGACCTCGGCGAAGAGTTCGCGACGCAGTCTGGCGTCTGAAAGCAGGTGTGAGTACAGATCGAAAATGGCCGCCGTCTCTTTTTGCGCGCCGGCGGCAAAGCGTTTGCTGTATCGTCGGAATTCGTTCGCCGCCTCTTCCAGAGCGCCGGTCAGTCGTTCGCGTTCAAGAGAGGTATCCAGCGTAGACGCTTCGTAAACCTGTTCCATCAGCGGCATGGTCGCGTCTTGCCAGCCCGTTGCGATAGCCACGCCCGGCGCCGCAGGAAGCGCGCGGATTCGCGTCTGCCGGTATTGCCCGAACAGCGCTGTGACCTGCGACTGTGACAGGATAGCCGCCATCTGCGTAGCGAGCGTGACGAGGAAAGACTCTTCGCTTTCATCGTACTGGCGCAATTCGCGCTGCTGTACGACCAGCACGCCGAGAAGTTGGCGACGCTGAATGATCGGCACGCCGAGAAACGCGCGAAAACGCTCCTCTTTTACCGAAGGAATGTATTTAAAGCTGGGATGTTTTTGCGCATCGGCAAGGTTAATGGGTTCCGCCAGTCTGCCCACCAGACCGACGATCCCCTCATCAAACGCAAGCGCAACGGTTCGACCACGCGGTTTTTTCAACCCCCGCGTCGCCATCAGGTAATAACAGCGTCGGTCATGATCGGCCAGGTAAACCGAGCAAACCTCAGTATCCATCGCAAGACAGATATCCGTGACCAGAATATTCAGCGCCTCGTTCAGACGCGGCGCACTGGCCACTTTTTCGACTATTTCGCGCAGGCGAGTGAGCATAATTTGCGTGGCTTAACCTCTTTTACGTCGATAAGCAGGCGCGCTTTGTAGCTTAGGGGGATTATCCTGAAGCGCCATGACAACACTTGCAAACTCTTTCATTACCCTGCGGTAGACATCGCGTTTAAATGACACCACTTGTCGAACCGGATACCAGTAACTTACCCAGCGCCAGCCGTCAAACTCCGGCGTACTGCTGGTTTGCATATTGATTTCGGCGTCGGCGCTCATTAACTGCAAAAGAAACCACTTTTGTTTCTGGCCGATACATACCGGCTTTGTGTCCCAACGCACCAAACGTTTTGGTAACTTGTAACGCAACCAGTTGCGAGTAGAAGCAAGGATCCGCACATCTTTACGGCTTAACCCAACTTCTTCAAACAGTTCCCGGTACATCGCCTGTTCTGCCGACTCCCCTGGATTTATCCCGCCCTGCGGGAACTGCCAGGAGTGCTGACCAAATCGCCGGGCCCACATCACCTGCCCCTGACGATTACAAATTACGATACCTACATTTGGGCGGTAGCCATCGTCATCAATCACCGGACTACCTCAACATAAACCTTATATATGAACGATTGTTTCATACTCCAGTGAGGCGGTAAACCACTCTGTAATAGTGACACAGCCTAATAACAATTGAATAACTCACAGTAAATAGCCGAGTTATAAACAGATGATGACGCCCTTGCGCCATTTTATTCACCTTTTCTGTGGATATAGTTGTGAAGAAGTATGGAATTACCACGGGAAAACCCAGAACAGTCTGAATTCCTCATGCTGGAGACAGTAAAAATAGTGCCTTATATTCATTGCGTTATAGACAAATCTTACATGCTACCTTCATAAAGCGTGACCAGCATCACATCTAAGATCCTTATGCTGATGAAAGATCAACCAGCGTCGGTTTTATCCACAGATTGTGCCAATAACTTACGCACTATTTGTCTGAATTTTCGATTTTCGTCGCACGTCAAGGCTGTAAATGGAAACAGTAGTGGTGGTTTTACACAGTTATCCCAACTTTCTGTGGATAACATAGTGTAAGATCCTGTTTATTGTCAGTGACCAGAATTGGAAAACCCGCTTCAGCGTTGCGCAACACGAAGAAACAACACAAAAAAGGCAATAAAAATCAGTCTATTGAATATAAGACACAGAAAAAGATAAACTCTGCCCATACGGTATAAAATCACTGCTCATTTTTTGACCTAAGGTAATTGTCATGTCCGCTCTTTGTCCGCTACTGACTCCGCCTGCTTCGGAAGCATTGCTGTTAGCCCAGGCGCGGCAGCTTTCCGGCTATACGTTAGGCGAGCTGGCGGCGATGGCCGGCATTACCACGCCTAAAGATTTGAAGCGAGACAAAGGCTGGATCGGCGTCTTGCTGGAGATCTGGCTCGGCGCCAGCGCCGGGAGCAAGCCGGAGCAGGATTTCGCCGCATTAGGCGTAGAACTGAAAACCATCCCGGTGGATAGTCTGGGTCGTCCTCTGGAAACAACCTTTGTCTGCGTGGCGCCGTTAACCGGTAACAGCGGCGTGACCTGGGAGACAAGTCACGTACGGCATAAATTGAAGCGCGTGCTATGGGTGCCGGTCGAAGGCGATCGCAGCATACCGTTAGCCGAACGCCGCGTAGGTTCGCCGCTACTCTGGAGTCCGAGTGAAGAAGAGGACAGGCAGCTACGCCTCGACTGGGAAGAGCTGATGGACATGATAGTGCTGGGCCAGGTGGAACGCATTACCGCCCGTCATGGCGAAGTCTTGCAACTGCGACCCAAAGCCGCCAATGCCAGGGCGCTCACCGAGGCTATCGGCGCGCGCGGGGAACCTATTTTGACGCTACCGCGTGGATTTTATCTGAAAAAAAATTTTACGCAGGCGCTGCTGGCTCGCCATTTTTTATTGCAAAATCCGTAACGTCCATTACACGCAAATGCGCCTCCGCTATGGCTACGCGTCGGACCGACGCTCGATAAACGTAAGCGTATTGTCGCCGCTATTTTACACCGTTCCTGGTTGCGCAAATTCAGCCTGGGCTTTCGCCCGTCACTCGACGGGCCTATAATTACCGCTTCTTTTTTTGGCAGGACTTTGTTCGATGTTATTTGCATGGATAACCGATCCTAATGCCTGGCTGGCGCTCGGTACGCTGACGCTGCTGGAGATTGTACTTGGGATCGACAACATTATTTTTCTTTCTCTGGTGGTAGCAAAACTTCCTACGGCGCAACGAAACCACGCACGGCGGCTTGGGTTGGCGGCGGCGATGGTTATGCGCCTGGCGCTGCTGGCGTCAATCGCCTGGGTCACTCGGCTGACTAATCCGCTGTTTGAGCTTTTCGGCGAAGCGATTTCCGCCCGCGATCTCATTCTGTTACTGGGCGGGTTATTTTTAATCTGGAAAGCCAGCAAGGAGATCCATGAGTCCATCGAAGGCGAAGAAGAAGGGTTAAAAACCCGGGTTTCTTCTTTCCTGGGCGCAATAGTGCAGATTATGCTGCTGGATATTATTTTCAGCCTTGATTCAGTTATCACAGCGGTTGGCCTCTCCGATCATCTGTTTATTATGATGGCGGCAGTCGTTATTGCCGTGGGCGTCATGATGTTTGCGGCACGGCCCATCGGCGAGTTTGTCGATCGTCATCCGTCGGTAAAAATGCTGGCGCTCTCCTTTCTGATCCTGGTTGGCTTTACCCTGATTCTGGAAAGTTTCGACGTTCACGTTCCGAAAGGGTATATCTATTTCGCCATGTTCTTCTCTATCGCAGTAGAGAGCCTGAACCTGTTGCGTAATAAAAAGAATCCGCTGTAATCCTGTCTCGCTCCCCCGCCGGGGAGCGAATACTCACTTTATTTCCTTTCTTCTCACAGATTAAGATTTTGCTGCTTCCGACATGCAGAGCTGCGCGTTATTACTAGACTATTATCAGACATATGATTAACAGACTATTATCAGATGCAGGCTATGTGAGGACAAACGGATGAAAAAGTGGGCAGTTGTAATTTCCGCAGTAGGGTTGGCTTTTGCGGTATCCGGATGCAGCAGCGATTATGTAATGGCGACGAAAGATGGTCGTATGATCCTGACCGATGGAAAACCGCAAGTTGACGATGATACCGGTCTGGTCAGCTATACCGATGCACAGGGAAACGAGATGCAAATCAACCGTGACGAAGTGTCTCAAATCATCGAACGTTAAGCGGTGGCCTGTGATCGAGGTCAGCGTTCTGCAAGCCTTCAGGCTGCGTCCCGTAACGGTGCGTGGCGACCACGCCCGGTAACAATTACGCCGCGCAGCCTGCAATTTTACTTTCCCTTTTGCCTTCCCTCTGCCATTTTTATTGTCCTTTGTCGGGAATTTCTGACTTCATAATAAAAAGGAAACGGCTATGCACTATCACCGTATACCCCACAGCTCGCTCGAAGTAAGTACGCTAGGGCTGGGCACAATGACATTTGGTGAACAAAACAGCGAAGCCGACGCTCACGCACAGCTCGACTATGCCATCGCAAATGGCATTAACCTTATCGATGCCGCCGAGATGTATCCGGTACCGCCGCGCCCGGAAACACAAGGGCTGACGGAGTCCTATATCGGTAACTGGCTCGCCAAACGCGGCAACCGTGAAAAACTGATCATCGCCAGCAAAGTTAGCGGACCGGCACGTAATAATGATCAAGGCATCCGGCCTCATCAGGCGCTGGATCGTAAAAATATTCGCGAAGCGCTACACGACAGTTTGACCCGATTGCAGACCGACTATCTGGATTTGTATCAGGTGCACTGGCCGCAGCGCCCCACTAACTGCTTCGGTAAACTCGGCTATAACTGGACGGACTCCACGCCAGTAGTAAGTCTGCTGGAGACGTTAGACGCGCTAAGTGAGTTTCAGCGAGCGGGTAAGATTCGTTATATTGGCGTTTCAAATGAGACAGCGTTTGGCGTTATGCGCTATCTGCATCTGGCGGAAAAACATGACCTGCCGCGTATTGTCACGATCCAGAACCCCTATAGCCTGTTAAACCGCAGCTACGAGGTCGGGCTGGCGGAAGTCAGCCAGTATGAAGGTGTTGAATTGCTCGCCTATTCCTGTCTGGCGTTTGGCACATTAACCGGTAAATACCTGAACGGGGCCAAACCCGCAGGCGCGCGGAATACCTTGTTCAGCCGCTTCACACGTTACAGCGGCGAACAGGCGCAAAAAGCCGTTGCCGCCTACGTCGATATCGCGAAGCGTCACAATCTTGATCCGGCGCAGATGGCGCTGGCCTTTGTTCGCCGCCAGCCGTTTGTCGCCAGTACGTTACTGGGCGCAACCACGATGGCGCAGCTCAAGACGAATGTGGAAAGTCTGCATCTGACGTTAAGCGAAGAGGTTCTGGCGGAGATTGAGGCGGCGCATCAGGTTTATACCTATCCGGCGCCGTGATGGTCAGTGCCCGGTGGCGCTACGCTTCCGGGCTTACAGAGACAATGTAAGCCGGATAACGCGCGCTCGCCGCCCGGCATATTCACTCAGTATGATGCCTGCCGGCGCTGCCAGATCCACAGCGCCGCGATCGCCAGCGCGAACAGCACGCCAAAGCCGATACCTATCGCCACTGCCGGAACGCCAACCAGCACCGCCAGCGAGTACAGTCCCAGCATTAATAGCATGGCGCTATTCTCGCCCAGATTTTGTACGGCAATGGCATTCCCGGCGCCAACGCTCTTCTTACCGCGCTCCTGGAGCAAAGCGTTGAGCGGCACCACAAAAAAGCCGCCCAGCATACCTATCAACAGCAACAAGGCATAAGCAGGCAGCAATGCGTGCTGTAATGAGAAGATCGCAACCACAACGCCAATCAAAATCCCGGCGGGCATACAGCGCGATACGGTCTCCAGCGTCACCAGTTTTGCCGCCGCGCCCGCGCCGACCACAATGCCTACCGCCACCATGGCGTTCAGGTAAGTCGGCGTGGCGTTATCCGTAATGCCCAGCGCCACTGGCACCCACAGCACCAGCAGAAAACGCAGCGTCACGCCTGCGCCCCAGAATAGCCCGGTCCCCACCAGCGAAAAACGCGTTTCACCGTTACGCCAAAGGACAACGCAAGCGCTGAAGAAACTACGCGTCATCGCCGACAACCGCCAGGATTGTCCTGGACGCGCCGCCACAAGCTTCGGGATAAACAGGTTAGCCGCCACTGCGCCAGCGTAGGCCAACGCGCAGGCAACCAGCGCGGCGATGACATGCCAGTCGGCCAATACGCCGCCCGCGACGGAACCGAGCAAAATCGCCGCAATCGTAGAGGCTTCCATCAGGCCATTGGCTTTCACCAGCTTATCACCCGTCGTCAGTTCGCCCAGAATACCGTATTTCGCCGGAGAATAAGCCGCCGCGCCAATCCCGACCAACGTATAACCGACAAAAGGATTTACGCCGAGGCAGATACCTGCCGCTCCCGCCAGTTTAAGACCATTGGCAACCATCATCACCCGGCCTTTGGCAAAGCTGTCCGCTATCTGGCCGACAAACGGCGCAAAAAGAATGTAAGCGCCCACAAACACCATTTGCAAAACAGGCTGGCTCCAGTCCGGGTAAAACTGAGCTTTCAGCAGTGCCAGCGTCGCAAACAGCAGCGCATTATCGCCAAAAGCCGAGAGAAACTGCGCGACAATCACCGACAGCATCCCTTTCGACCAGATGGAGGTGTTAGTACGTACTGACTCACTCATGATGTTGTTCCGGCGCATCCACCCAACTTTTCAGCGTCACAAAATCGGGTTTCCCGCTGCCAAGCAAGGGAAGCTGCTTCAGATAACGGATATCACGCGGGACGGCAAGTTCCGGAATACCGTGTTCACGAGCATAGTGCTGTAACTTTTCTCGGGTGAGTTCGCTGTCAGTCGTAAACAGTACCAGCGCTTCACCTTTGCTGGCATCACTTTTAATGGCGGTAGCGTGCATTTTGTCCGCCGAAACGCCAAGCGCCAGTTGCTCGACCATCTCCAGCGAGACCATTTCGCCAGCAATTTTCGCAAAGCGTTTCGCGCGCCCCTGAATCTGCACAAAACCATTTTCATCGAAGCGTACAATGTCGCCCGTGTCGTACCAGCCGCGCTCGGTTTCGCCTCTGGCGTTTTCCGCTGACGGCACCTCCAGCACGCCCGGTTTTTCCACGCGCAGATAGCCATTCATGATATTCGGCCCTTTCAGCTGTAGCCGACCGCCGTTTTCAATACCGGGCACCGCCAGCAGACGCGCGTCCATGCCAGGCAGAATGCGGCCAACAGTGCCCGGCTTAGCCGCCATCGGCACGTTAATCGAGACTACTGGCGCGCATTCCGTTACCCCGTAGCCCTCAAGAATGCGCAGACCGAATTTATCCTGCCACAGTTGTTTGGTGCTCTCCTGAAGTTTTTCCGCACCGGCCACCACATAGCGCAGGCGATAAAAATCATACGGATTGGCAAAGCGCGCATAGTTGCCGAGGAAGGTTGACGTACCAAACAGCACGGTACAGTTACGGTCATAGACCAGTTCCGGCACAATGCGGTAGTGCAGCGGACTTGGATAAAGAAATACTTCCGCGCCGGTCAACAACGGCGTAAACAGGCCCACCGTCAAACCGAACGAGTGAAAGAGCGGCAGCGCCGACATAAAACGGTCATTGGCGGTGAAATCCGCAATCGTTTTTATCTGCTCGACGTTCGCCAGAATGCTTTTATGGCTGTGCACCACCCCTTTCGGGTGCCCTTCCGAGCCGGAAGTAAAAAGAATAATCGCCTCGTCTTCCGGCTGCTGTTTTACCTGCGCCAGTCGCGGCGCCAGGAGGTGGGCAAAAATCCACAGCTTGTCGGCGAGTGTGACGTCCGCTTTTAAATCTTCCAGGTAAACCCAGCGAACCTGCGTTAGCTGCTCCGGCAGGTGCCACAATTTACCTTTATCGAGGAACTGGCGGGAGGTAAAAATCGTTTTAATTTCCGCCGCGGTAATCGCGCTGGTCAGCCCTTTTACCCCCGCTGTGTAGTTCATCATGGCCGGAATGCGGCGACGAGAAACCGCGCCGAAAATCACCGCCGCGCTGATAGCGGCATTCGGCAGCATTAAACCGATTTTCTCGCCCTCAACGCTGTACTTTTCCAGAATCCGGCCAACAAAAAGCGTCTTGGTCAGTAACTTACGATACGTATCCGGCGTAAAGTTAATGTCCTCAATACAGTTTTTACCCGCGCCGTAACGATATTGCGCCGCCAGCAACGATTCGTATAACGTCTCGCGTGGGCGCACCGCCATACGCGCTTCCATCATGATCTGGTGCAGCATCTCACCCGCTATCTTACGCCTGTCGCGCGCGCGCGGCGCTTCCGGCATCGGTATTTGCGTCGGCGGTAAAATATGAAGCTGAATGCGGGGGAATAAGCGCCGTTTAACCAGACCTTTCAGGCGACTGAAAGGGGTAAGCTCCGCGCCGTCAATGCGGAGCGGAATGACGGTTGCGCCCGATTTTGCCGCCACAAAGCCTGCGCCGTCATAAATTTTCATCAGCGAACCGGTCACGGAAATCCGCCCTTCCGGGAAAATCACCACTGGACGCCCCTGCTCCACCAGACGCACCAGGTGTTTAATGGACATGGGTTTAGTGGGATCGAGCGGTACAAAATCGATCAGCGGCGTTAACCAGCGCATATACCATTGCTGGCTGATGGAGGTATATACCGCAAAGACAGGCCGTACCGGCAAAAACAGCGCCAGTAGCATACCATCGATAAATGAAACGTGATTGGGGGTAATTAAGACCCGGTTCCCCTGTAGCGCCCGGACATCGCCAGTGACGCGCACACGATAAAGCACGCGAAACAGGTTACGGAAAAATCCAAACAGCATTTCAACTCCCTTTGGCCGACAATTCGCTAAAACATGAATTGTGGCAGATTACACGAGTTGCGTAACAGGAGCGATAGCAAAATAGGTTCGAAAAAAAACCTGCGCATCCGCGCAGGTTGGTGCAAGAGACAGGTACGAAGAGCGTACCGAATAATCTCACCAATCAATACCTCTGGGATCTTGATTGTGGGCTTCGCGCGTCTGCATCGCCAGTCCGAAAACGCAAAGGAATAAACGGAAATGCAACGAGTTGTGTAAATTATCCGTTACTGTTACAGGTTCAGGCGAAACAAAAAAAAACCTGCGCATCTCTACGCAGGTTGGTGTAATTCGTGTGATCAACAATGACGTTGATTCCACCTATCAATACCTCTGGGATCACCACTCTATCAGCCTGACTCGCTGGCCTGCCAGCAGACAATCGCAACAGCGCTTCGCAAACTGTAACGAAAGATTTGTATTGTCACTTTACAGACGCATTTCTCCCGTGCAGGTCACATTTGCCCGACACGGCGGGGCAAGAGGCTTGAACAGACGTTCATTTTCCGTAAAACTGGCGTAATGTAAGCGTTTACCCACTATAGGTATTATCATGGCGACCATAAAAGATGTAGCCCGACTGGCCGGTGTTTCAGTCGCCACCGTTTCTCGCGTTATTAACGATTCGCCAAAAGCCAGCGAAGCGTCCCGGCTGGCGGTGACCAGCGCAATGGAGTCCCTGAGCTATCACCCTAACGCCAACGCGCGCGCGCTGGCACAGCAGGCAACGGAAACCCTCGGTCTGGTGGTCGGCGACGTTTCCGATCCTTTTTTCGGCGCGATGGTGAAAGCCGTTGAACAGGTGGCGTATCACACCGGCAATTTTTTACTGATTGGCAACGGGTATCATAACGAACAAAAAGAGCGTCAGGCTATTGAACAGTTGATTCGTCATCGTTGCGCAGCGTTAGTGGTACACGCCAAAATGATTCCGGATGCGGACCTGGCCTCATTAATGAAGCAAATCCCCGGCATGGTGCTGATTAACCGCATTTTACCGGGGTTAGAACACCGCTGTGTCGCGCTGGATGACCGTTACGGGGCATGGCTGGCGACCCGACATCTGATCCAGCAAGGTCATACGCGTATTGGGTATATCTGTTCCAACCACACCATCTCTGATGCCGAAGATCGCCTGAGGGGCTATTACGATGCGCTGGCGGAAAGCCATATCCCGGCTAACGATCGGCTGGTGACGTTCGGCGAACCGGATGAAAGCGGCGGCGAGCAGGCGATGACTGAGTTATTAGGCCGCGGCAGACATTTTACCGCGGTGGCCTGCTATAACGACTCGATGGCGGCCGGCGCGATGGGAGTATTAAATGATAATGGCGTGGGGGTGCCGGGCGAAGTATCGCTCATCGGTTTTGATGATGTACTGGTCTCACGCTATGTGCGTCCCCGACTGACCACCATTCGGTATCCGATCGTCACCATGGCGACACAGGCGGCGGAGCTGGCGTTAGCGTTGGCGGGGAAATGCCCTACGCCAGAAGTAACTCATGTATTTAGTCCGACACTGGTACGCCGACATTCGGTATCCACGCCGACGGATACCGGGCACCTGTCGACAACCGATTAATCAGGGTAGCATGATGGCGACAATGCTGGATGTTTCCCGCCATGCGGGCGTATCAAAGGCCACCGTCTCACGAGTGCTGAATGGGACGGGGCAGGTAAAAGAAAGCACGCGCCAGAAAGTGTTTACGGCGATGCAGGCTCTGGGCTATCGCCCCAACCTGCTGGCACGCTCGCTGGCGAATCGCACCAGCAACAGCATCGGTCTGGTCGTCTCTACGTTTGACGGCTTCTATTTCGGCAGTTTGTTGCGCCGGGCGTCGCGCCAGGCGGAGTTTCATAACAAGCAGTTGATCGTCACCGATGGTCACGATACGCCGGAACGAGAGCAGAAAGCCGTACAAATGTTGGCCGACAGACAGTGCGACGCTATTATTCTTTACACTCGCTATATGGATGAGCCGGCGATTTTGTCGTTGATTGACGCCACGGAAATGCCGCTGGTGATTATTAATCGCAACGTCACTCAGGCCCGCGATCGCGCTATTTTCTTCGAGCAGGAGACGGCGGCATTCCAGGCGGTGGAATACCTGATTACGCAGGGCCATCGCGATATCGCCTGTATTACGCTGCCTGTTCATACTCCCACCGGCACATCACGCGTAGCGGGTTATCGAAAGGCGCTGGAAAAATATGGCATTCCCTGGCAACCGGCAAAAGTGAAATACGGCGATTACACGCTGACGCGCGGCTATGACGCCTGCCGGGAATTACTGGAGGAAGGCGTCACGTTTAGCGCGCTATTCGCCTGTAATGATGACACGGCGCTGGGCGCGGCAAAAGCGCTGCGCCAGGCCGGATTACGCATCCCGCAGGATGTGTCGCTGTTTGGTTTTGACGATGCGCCGGGCGCAACCTGGCTTGAACCGGGGCTTTCAACAGTCTATTTACCCATCGAGGATATGATAGCCACCGCGATCGATCAGGCCGTTCGCCTGGCGAACAGCGAGCCGGTCGCCCCGATCCCGCCCTTTACCGGCACGCTGATTCTGCGCGAGTCCGTCGCCGCGGGCCCGTTTTTTCAACGTCCGGCCTAATGATGCGCTTCAGAGCATCTCCAGCGCTAACAGCTCTTCAATGGTTTGACGACGGCGGATCAGCCGCGCCTGTCCATTGTCAAACAGCACTTCCGGCAGGAGCGGGCGGCTGTTGTAATTCGATGACATAGACGCGCCGTACGCGCCGGTATCGTGCAATACGAGGTAATCGCCGGGGATGACCGCAGGTAAGGCGCGTGTTTCAACCATTCCCCCTTCCTGCTGCGTAAAAACATCGCCTGATTCGCATAGCGGCCCGGCGACCACCGTCTCGACCCACGGGCCATTTTCAAGCGCGCGACCATCCGCCGCCAGCGCCGAAATACGGTGATAGCTACCGTACATCGCCGGGCGCATCAGATCGTTAAAACCCGCATCTACCAGCACGAAATGGCGGCTTCCCATCTGTTTTACGCTACGCACCTGCGTTACCAGCACGCCCGATTGCGCCACCAGAAAACGTCCGGGTTCGATCTCAAGTTTGACCGCATGTCCCAGATGGCGGGCGATTTGCTCGCGCGCCGCGTTCCACAGGCCATAGTAATGGCGCGTATCAACGGGCTCTTCTCCCTCACGATAAGGTATCGAGAGTCCGCCGCCTGCCGAAATCGCCTCCACATCCTGACCACATTCCAGCACCTGGCGTACCATCGCGCCGCAAACCTGCTCCAGATGGCCATAATCGACGCCGGAACCAATGTGCATATGGATACCGACAAGTTTCAGTCGGTATTTCTGCATTACCGCCAGCGCCGCCGGAAGATCGCTATGCCAGATGCCGTGTTTGCTGTTTTCGCCCCCGGTGTTGGTTTTCTGGCTGTGGCCGTGACCAAAGCCAGGATTCACGCGCAACCAGACGCGATGCCCAGGCGAAACCTGACCAAGCTGCGTCAGCATATCTACCGAGCCGGCATTGACCGGAATATGCAGTTCACTGACGCGCGCCAGCGTGGCGGCGTCAATCACATCGGCGGTAAAAACGATATCATCAGGGCACGTTTGCGGATCGTAGCCCGCCGCCAGCGCACGTTCGATCTCCCCCAATGAAACAGAATCCACCTTGACACCCTGCGCGCGCATTAAGCGCAGGATATGAATGTTCGAACAGGCTTTTTGCGCAAAACGCACAACGTCAAACTGCTGCAGGGCGGCTATCTGACGGCGAATAATGTGCGCGTCATAGACCCAGACCGGACAGCCGAATTCAGCAGGCAATCTGAGCAAATTTTCAGCGTTAAGGTCGGTTTCAGCGTAATAATGCGGCAATGACATAACAAACTCCGGAACAGGCTTTTTAACGATTACGCCATACCTTAGAAAGAATAAAAAATATCGTTTTATTGTCAGTCTATGCAAAAATGATATGGGATAAATGATTCAGGGAAACGTATGGCTGCCGTTAATTTACGTCACATTGAAATTTTTCATGCCGTAATGACCGCCGGAAATCTCACCGAAGCGGCGCGGCTGCTGCATACCTCGCAGCCTACCGTCAGTCGCGAGCTGGCGCGTTTTGAGAAAGTGCTGGGATTAACGCTGTTTGAGCGCACACGCGGGCGCTTACATCCGACGGTGCAAGGGCTACGCCTGTTCGAAGAGGTACAACGCTCCTGGTATGGGTTGGATCGCATCGTCAGCGCGGCGGAAAGTCTGCGCGAGTTCCGTCAGGGCGAACTCTCTATCGCCTGCCTGCCGGTGTTTTCACAATCCTTTTTGCCGCCGTTACTACCGCCTTTTCTGGCGCGTTATCCGGATGTCAGCCTGAATATTGTGCCGCAGGAGTCGCCGTTGCTGGAAGAGTGGCTCTCCGCCCAGCGCCACGACTTAGGGCTGACGGAGACGCTTCATGCCCCGGCAGGAACAACCCGTACCGAGTTACTAACGCTAAATGAAGTGTGCGTACTGCCCTGCGACCATCCGCTTGCCGCCAAAACGGTACTGACGCCAGACGATTTTCAGGGGGAAAACTTTATCAGCCTCTCCCGCCTGGACAGCTATCGACAGTTGTTGGATACGTTATTTGCCGAACATCAGGTGAAGCGCAGAATGGTGGTGGAAACGCATAGCGCGGCCTCCGTCTGCGCGATGGTGCGCGCCGGGGCGGGCGTTTCGATAGTTAACCCGCTAACCGCGCTGGACTATGCCGCCAGCGGCGTCACCGTTCGCCGCTTCAGCATTGACGTGCCCTTTACCGTCAGCCTGATTCGCCCGCTACACCGCCCCGCCTCCGCGCTGGTTGACGCCTTCAGTAAGCATTTACAAACGCACCTTTCGCGCCTGGTCGAACCGCTGGAGGTTATTCTGGGGCCGATGACGAAAGCATAAAGCTCACGGCATCTGCGGCATGAATTGCCGTGGTATCGAAAACCGGTAGCGCGCTTTGCGTCTGGGAAACAAGCAAACCTATTTCAGTGCAGCCAAAAATAACGCCCTGCGCGCCTTGCGCAGCCAGTTGTTCGATAACCTGTAAATAATAGTGGCGCGACGCGTCAGTGAATGTCCCCTGACAGAGCTCGTCAAAAATGACCTGATTGATACGCGCCCGATCGTCCGCCTCCGGCACGATGGTCTCAATCGCAAATTGCTGTTCCAGCCGCCCGCGATAAAAATCCTGTTCCATCGTATAGCGAGTCCCTAATAGCGCCACGCGATGCAACCCCTGACGGGCGATAGCTCGCCCGGTAGCATCCGCGATGTGTAGGAAAGGCAGAGAACAACGAGATTCAATAATGTGCGCGATTTTATGCATGGTGTTGGTACACAGCACAATGCCTTCTGCGCCCGCCTGCTGTAACCCCTGCGCGGCCTGCGCCAGGATATCGCCCGCTTTATCCCACTCGCCGCGGCGTTGACATACTTCAATATCGTGGAAATCTACGCTATGCAGCAGTAAGCTCGCCGAGTGCAGGCCTCCCAGCTGCTGTTTAATGCCTTCATTGATTAAACGGTAATAAGGGATAGTCGATTCCCAGCTCATCCCCCCCAACAGCCCGATCGTTTTCACTGCGCTCTCCTTTTTTTAAAGCATTATGGCAGTGAAGCAAACTTACACATCCGTTTCCAGTCTATTTTTCATCATGCCGGATAACAGGCGTCATCCGGCATGGGAGGGGGGATTACACGCCAATATTTCTTAGCTTCTCGCCCGCCATCAGCTTGCGTTCGATGTGCTCCAGGGTGACATTTTTGGTTTCCGGAATCAGCCAGAAAGTGATGCCGATAAAAGCGATATTCAGCGCGGTGTAGAGCCAGAATGTACCTGCCGCGCCAATGCTGTCCAACAGTGTCAGGAATGTCGCGCCGATGATCATGTTCGATACCCAGTTTGTCGTGGTTGAACAGGTAATGCCAAAATCACGGCATTTCAGCGGCTGGATTTCCGAACACAGTATCCACACCACCGGAGCGGCGCTCATCGCGTAACCGGCGATACACATCATCGTCATCCCAACGGAAAGCCAGGAGAGACCGCTTGATGCCGTACCGTTATCAAACTGCATCAGGCAGTAGCCCAACACCAATGTCCCTAACGCCATTACGCTGAAACCGATTTTTAACGCCGGTTTACGCCCGGCCTTATCGACCGTAAAGACGGCGATAAACGTCGCGAACATAAAGGTCAGTCCGACCACCAGCGTAGCGATCATTTGCTGTTCCGTGGTGGTAAAGCCGGCCATTTTAAAAATGCGCGGCGCATAGTACATAATGATGTTCATGCCGGTGAACTGCTGCATTGCCTGTAGCAGCATACCGAGGAATACGGCGCGGCGAACATTGCGGTTAGCTTTAAATAATGCCCACCCGCCCTGCTTGAGTTTGAGGCTTTCCCGAATCTCATTCAGTTCATCACGGGCTTTTTCCGAGGTATCGCGCAGCATACGCAGCACCTCTTCCGCTTCAATATGGCGACCTTTTTGCGCCAGCCAACGCGGACTATTCGGCAGGAATACCACGAGAATAATGAGCAACACCGCAGGCAGCGCCAGCACGCCCAACATCGCGCGCCAGTTGCCGCTGTAGCTGAATGCCGTATCGGATAAAAAAGCCAGCACAATGCCTAACGTCACCATCAGTTGATACATACTGATCATTTTGCCGCGAACATTTTCACTTGCCATTTCAGAGAGATAAAGCGGCGCGGTATAGGAGGCAATCCCTACTGCTACGCCCAGTATCACGCGGGCGCCAATCAATACTTCCACGCTGGAAGCAAACGCCGACCCCAGCGAGCCGAGCACGAACAAAATCGCGCCAGCCATCAGGCTATACTTACGCCCCAGCCGGAATGAAAGCCAGCCGTTAAATAATGCGCCAATTGCCGCGCCAAGCATCATACTGCTGACGACCCATTCCTGCAGCCGGCTGGTCAGCACGAAATGGTCGGTAATAAAAGGCAGCGCCCCGGCGATAACGCCGATATCCAGACCAAATAACAGTCCCGCTACCGCTGCAGAAACCGAAACAAACATATTCATACGTCGTGTGTCGCGAAGCGAACGCGGCGTTAAAGCAGAGTCATGATTAATAGAGACCATATTTTCCTGCCACAACAGAGTAAGACATAGCCTGAAAGTACGGGATACTCTTCCTCAAGTGTCAGGCTGGAAACGGCATAAATATGGATTAAATGGCTACGCTATAGCGATATGTGATGGATATTACACTTTTTAAATTTAACGCCGTTGCCGGGTATTTTTTCAAACCACCAATATTTCAATAAGTTAAAGCATTGATCATAGCTATTATTTAACAATATATGGATTAAGTTAAACCCACAATATGGACTATGCTAATGAGATCATAAAAAAACCCTGTACCAGGACAGGGCTTTATCAGTTTTTCGGCCAAAGCGTCGATTTTCCCAGAAACGCATTTGTCAGTAGCGGATTAACGCGCCAGCCAACCGCCATCTACCGCTATGGTATAGCCGTTAATATAATCAGCAGCGCTGGATGCCAGGAAGACTACCGGCCCCATTAAATCGCCCGGTAGTCCCCAACGTCCAGCCGGAATACGGTCGAGAATTTCGGCGCTACGTTGTGCATCAGCGCGCAATTGCTGGGTATTATTCGTGGACATATAGCCCGGCGCGATGGCGTTCACATTGATATTGTGTTTCGCCCACTCGTTCGCCATCAGACGCGTTATTCCCATTACGCCGCTTTTCGACGCGGTATAAGACGGAACGCGAATGCCGCCCTGGAAGGAGAGCATAGACGCGATATTAATAATTTTGCCGCCGTTGCCCTGGGCAATAAAAAGTTTTGCCGCCGCCTGAGACATAAAGAACACGCTCTTGATGTTCAGGTTCATGACGTCATCCCAGTCTTTTTCCGTGAAATCAATCGCATCTTCACGACGGATCAAACCCGCGTTATTCACCAGAATATCAATATGACCGTATTCCGCCACCGCCCGTTCCAGTAGCGCCGGAATGCTATCGATTTGACGCAGATCGGCTGTCAGGCTTAAAAAACGACGTCCCAGAGCGGTGACGCGCGCAATAGTGTCCGTCGGTTCAACAATGTTAATACCGACAATGTCACAGCCCGCTTCCGCCAGCCCTAACGCCATCCCCTGCCCCAATCCGGTATCGCACCCCGTCACAACCGCGACTTTACCTTCAAGAGAAAATGCATTCAAAATCATTGTTAATCCTTATTTTTGTCATGCCTGTCACGCACAGGCGTTATCACCGGTCGCGACTAGCGCAGATCTTGTACCGCAACGTGATCCATGTCATCGAAGACCTGATTTTCTCCCACCATGCCCCAAATAAACGTATAGGCTTTGGTGCCAACGCCGGAATGTATTGACCAGCTTGGGGAAATAACCGCCTGTTCATTACGCATCACAATATGACGGGTTTCCTGAGGCTGCCCCATCATATGGAAAACGCAACTGTCCTCTTCCATATTGAAATAGAGGTACACTTCCATACGGCGCTCATGGGTATGGCATGGCATGGTGTTCCATAGATTGCCGGGCGCCAGTTCGGTGAGTCCCATGCTGAGCTGACAGGTTTCCAGTACATCCGGTACGAAGTATTTATTGATGGTGCGACGGTTACTGGTGAGGTTATCGCCTAAGGTGACGGGCGCAACGTCGGCAGGCGACACTTTTTTCGTCGGATAAGCGGTATGCGCTGGCGCGCAGTTGTAATAAAACTTCGCCGGTCTGCTCGCCTCATTGCTGACGAAGACCAGCTCTTTCGCCCCTTTACCAATATACAGAGCATCACGATGACCAATATCATGGCGCTGCCCGTCAACGATAATGGCGCCCGCGCCGCCAATATTAATGACGCCCAGCTCGCGGCGGTCCAGTAACCGGGAAACGCCAAGCTGTTTACCCACCTCTCCGCCGATTTCAACAGAATGGCTGACGGGCATAATGCCGCCGACAATAATACGGTCGATATGGCTGTAGACCATCGTATATTCATCAGCGACAAAAATATTTTCTATTAAAAACTCGCGTCGCAGCGCCTGGGTGTCCAGCGTTTTAGCGTGCTCGCTATGGATGCTTTGCCTTACGTCCACTTTTCCCTCCAATGATAAATCGATCGCAATGGCATAAAATTCAAAACACTGTTTTGATTTATTTAACGGCATCATAGTCGCCTGGATAAAGGTTTTCAACAATAAATAAAACAACGTTTCATTTATATGGTTGGTTATTTTTAAAACTGCTGTAGCGATCACGAACGGCGCTAAAACTTACGCACATGTCTGATTTTCAGACATGTGCGCCAGATGCTGTATGCGGTTACCCAGATAAAAATTGGAGCTTGTTTTGGAACGGGGTCTGATGTGCGAATTGAATTAAAAGCGGTATGCGTCTGCAATGCCCGACGCGGCAAGACGTTCTGCGCTATAACGAAAAAGGGGGTTCTGTCACTGGCTTTGCCCTCGTGATAGAGGGCTTTTTACAACGGAATACTGAAGCAGGAAAAGGATGGCTGGCGCAGGATCAGTCGCGTTCAATGGTTAAAGCAACGCCCTGGCCGCCACCGATACACAGCGTCGCCAGACCTTTTCGCGCGTCGCGTTTAACCATTTCGTGCACCAGTGAAACCAGAATTCGACAACCGGAAGCGCCAATGGGATGCCCCAGCGCAATCGCGCCGCCATTAACGTTTACCCGTCGCTCATCCCATTCCAGCATTTTTCCTACCGACAACGCCTGGGCGGCAAACGCTTCGTTGGCTTCGATAAGGTCGACCTCCGTCAGTTGCCAGCCGGCACGCTCCAGACAGCGCCGGGTAGCATATACCGGCGCAATCCCCATTAGCGCAGGATCGACGCCGACGCTGGCAAACGCGCGGATGCGCGCCAGCACCGGCAGCCCCAGCGCCTGGGCTTTCGCCTCGCTCATCATCATCACCGCGGCGGCGCCATCGTTGATTGAGGAGGCATTACCCGCCGTCACCGAACCTAAACTATCAAACGCCGGATGCAGCAGGGCTAACCCCTCCGCACTGGCGTCGGCCCGCGGTTGTTCATCCGTATCGACAATTGCGGTCTGCCCATTACGTTGCGTGACGATGGGGACAATCTCATCTTTAAAACGCCCGGTATCAATCGCGGCCCTGGCTTTTTGCTGCGAACTGAGCGCATAAGCATCCTGTAACTCGCGGCTGATGCCATATTCCCGCGCCAGGTTTTCTGCCGTCACGCCAATGTGATAATCGTTGAAGGCATCCCATAAGCCATCATGTACCAGACTATCCACCAGATTGTCGGCATCAGGCAACGCGCCGGTACGGCTGTCATTGAGGACATGCGGCGCACGGCTCATATTCTCCTGCCCGCCCGCAATAACAATGTCCGCTTCGCCGCACTGAATAGCCTGCGTCGCCAGGTGCAACGCTTTTAAACCGGAACCACAAACGTCATTAATAGTAATGGCGGAAACGGTAGTCGGCAGCCCTCCTTTGATGGCTGACTGGCGCGCCGGATTCTGCCCGGCGCCAGCCGTCAGCACCTGACCGAGGATGACCTCATCGATAGCGTTAGCGTCCACGCCGGTGCGCTCAATTAACGCTTTTACGACCATGCTCCCCAGCTCGACGGCGGAATGACGGGCCAGCGTTCCCTGAAAACAGCCGATGGGTGTCCGTAAAGCCCCCACTATCACAACCTCTTTCATTACCACCTCAGCGCAAAATGACACCGCCATAGTAGAGCATTGTTAAAATTAGTTATCTTGATTGTTTAAAAAAAGTGAGTTTTATCACAAAGGAAATGACGCTGATTTGACGGTGGTACAGCTTATTTCTGCTGCAAATGGTAGCGAAGCCAGTTCCCCGCCGTTCCGGGCGGCGTTTTCTTGTTCCACAGCAAATCAATAGCAATCGCCCTCGGCCAGCCAGGAACATCCAGCTGCGCCAGCGGTTTTTCCGCCGCAAACTCTTCCACCAGCGCGCAGGGCAATACGCACCAGCCAAATCCCTGAACCGCCATGCTCAACAGTAATAAATAGTTTGGCGCTGACCAGGCCGGGCCGCGCGTAATGTTGGCGTTAGAGTCAAGGTAGGTATTCAGACGCAGCTCGCGCCAGGTATGCAGTTGTTCCCATTGCAGGTTCGTCTGCGACGCCAACGGATGCGTGGTCGCCACATAAACTCCCATCCAGCTTTGAACAGGCAGACGCGTCGCGCCAATGTCTGTGGGATAGTCATCACGCGCTTCAATCAGGCCTATCTGGGCGCGCCCTTTTTGCAGCAGGTCGATGACATCATCATTTTCTCCGATCAAGCATTCAAACTCGGTATGCGGAAATTGACGATCAAACTGCGCCATTAACTCTTCCAGGCTGTCAGGGTGCAGGGTATCAGAGAGGACGAACGTGAGTCTTGCCTCCGTCTCGCCGGATAACGTCAGCGCCACCTCATCCAGACGGTCGCTCGCCGATAAAATAGCCTGAACATAGCTAAGCACCCGTTTTCCTTCTTCGGTCAGAACGGGCTGGCGCGAAGATCGATCAAATAATGAAAATCCCAGATCCGCCTCCAGATGCGCAATGGCGGTACTAATGGTGGACTGGCTTTTACGCAGGCGGCGCGCCGCCGCAGAAAATGAACCGCAAGAAACGGTCTCAACAAATGCCATTAACGCTTCAGGTGAGTAACGCATAACCTATCTACTTTATCGATGGATGTTATCTTTTAGGTATCACATTAAACGATAAAATAGCGGAAATTTCTTTAGCTTGATTAAGAGTAAGGTTTTTTCGTTTATGCAACATGACGCCATACAACGTCGCTCGCTGCCGGAGCGTATTTTCCATGCTGTCTGTTTTGAAGGTATTGCGACTGCGATACTGGCGCCAACGACCGCCTGGCTAATGCAGCGCTCGGTGCTGGAGATGGGCGGCCTGACGATATTGCTGGCAACGACGGCCATGATCTGGAATATCATTTATAACGCTCTGTTTGATCGACTGTGGCCCGCGCATCAGGTGAGACGAACCGCCAAAGTGCGCGCACTCCATGCGTTAGGATTTGAAAGTGGGTTTATTGTCATTGGCGTGAGTATTGTCGCCTGGGTACTGAATGTCAGCCTGCTACAAGCATTCACCCTGGAAATTGGTTTCTTCCTGTTCTTTTTGCCGTACACGATGCTGTACAACTGGGCGTACGATGTTTTACGCCAACGAATAGTGACCCGCCGCCAACAGCGCGTTAGTGCATGATATTGCTCTTTTTTGCCGGGATCGCAACGCTCCCGGCCCTCCTCCTCCACGACATCCATCTGCTTAAAACGCCCCCAACTGACGCTATTTATGGTAAATTGCGCTTCTTTTTGTGTGTTTTATAGTTGATAAATTCAAATAATGTCTAAAATTTGGTCAAAAGATGAGACTCTCTGGAGTTTTGCATTATACGGAACGGCTGTAGGCGCAGGCACTCTTTTCCTTCCCATCCAGTTGGGATCGGCAGGCGCAATCGTGCTATTTATTACCGCGCTGGTCGCCTGGCCTCTGACATACTGGCCGCATAAAGCGCTGTGTCAGTTTATTCTTTCCTCAAAGACTTCTGCAGGTGAGGGAATTACTGGCGCCGTTACCCATTATTACGGCAAGAAAATCGGCAGTATTATTACTACGCTTTATTTCATTGCGTTTTTTGTCGTGGTATTAATTTATGCTGTGGCGATTACCAATTCCCTGACAGAGCAATTAGCGAAGCATATTCAGATAGATATTCGCATCCGGATGGCAGTTAGCTTCGGCGTAGTACTTATCCTGAATATGATTTTCTTAATGGGAAGACATGCCACTCTTCGCGTAATGGGCTTTTTAGTCTTTCCACTTATCGCTTACTTCTTGTTCCTTTCGCTCTACTTAACCGGAAGCTGGCAACCCTCGTTACTGACCGGGCAGATGTCTTTGGATAGTCACACGTTGCACCAGGTATGGATTTCTATTCCGGTGATGGTTTTTGCTTTTAGCCATACGCCCATTATTTCGACGTTTGCCATCGACAGACGGGAAAATTTTGGCGATCAGGCCATGGATAAATGCAAAAAGATCATGAAGGTCGCCTATCTGATTATCTGCCTGAGCGTGCTGTTCTTTGTCTTTAGCTGCCTGCTCTCCATTCCGCCGTCATACATTGAAGACGCGCGCAACGAAGGCGTTACCATCCTTTCCGCGCTCTCGATGATGCCCAATGCGCCGGCCTGGCTCTCTATTTCCGGTATTATCGTTGCCGTCGTGGCCATGTCGAAATCTTTCCTCGGCACCTATTTCGGCGTCATTGAGGGCGCAACCGAAATGGTAAGAACCACTCTACAGCAGGTTGGCGTGAAAAAAAGCCGGGCGTTCAATCGCGCACTATCTATCATGCTGGTTTCCGGGATTACGTTTATTATTTGCTGTATTAACCCGAATGCCATCTCTATGATTTATGCCATTAGCGGCCCGCTCATTGCGATGATTCTGTTTATTATGCCCACGTTGTCAACGTACCTGATACCGGCATTGAAACCCTACCGTTCAGTAGGTAATTTCATTACGTTGGTCGTCGGTTTACTTTGCGTATCGGTGATGTTTTTCGGCTAAAGTAAAAGATAGCCGGGATATAACTCCCGGCTATTTTATATAAGAATCCAGCACCTTTAATATTACGTCCAGATCTTCTTCACGTCTGGCTTCATCACTCTGATGAACGATATGCTCGGTCAGATGCCCTTTAATCACCTCGCGCATTAAGCCATTTACCGCGCCGCGAATCGCCGCGATCTGTTGTAACACGGCCGCGCATTCATGCGGTTCATCCAGCATTTTTTTTAGCGCTATCACCTGCCCCTGAATCTTGCTGGTTCTGGCTTTAAGCTTTTGTTTGTCCCGGATGGTATGTGACATTACAACACCTCACTAACATTAACGAATACAAATTATAGCATTACGATGCTACTGGGGGGTAGTATTCCATACTGGGGGGGAGTAGAATGACGCCCCACATAAAACAACTAAGAATCATTCTCATGGGTGAATTTTCGACACTTCTTCAGCAAGGAAACGGCTGGTTCTTCATTCCCAGCGCCATTTTATTAGGTATTTTGCACGGGCTTGAACCAGGGCACTCCAAAACTATGATGGCGGCTTTTATCATTGCCATTAAAGGTACGGTTAAACAGGCTGTCATGCTCGGTCTGGCAGCAACGCTTTCTCATACCGCGATCGTCTGGTTAATCGCTCTGGGTGGGATGTATCTTAGCCGGGCATTCACCGCACAATCAGTGGAACCATGGCTGCAGTTAATTTCTGCGATCATTATTCTGAGCACCGCGTGCTGGATGTTCTGGCGGACATGGCGAGGCGAGCAGCAGTGGCTGGCGGGAAACCATCATCACGACCACGACCACGACCACGACCACGACCACGACCACGACCACGACCACGACCATCATGGTCACATACATCCGGAAGGCGCAACGTCAAAAGCGTATCAGGATGCCCATGAACGCGCCCATGCTGCCGATATTCAACGCCGTTTTGATGGTCAAACAGTGACTAATGGACAGATTCTGCTGTTCGGCCTGACCGGAGGGCTTATCCCCTGTCCGGCTGCGATCACCGTTTTACTGATTTGTATCCAGCTTAAAGCGTTTACGCTGGGCGCCACGATGGTGCTGAGCTTTAGTCTTGGCCTGGCATTAACACTGGTGACGGTAGGCGTTGGCGCGGCGATAAGCGTTCAACAGGCAGCAAAGCGCTGGAGTGGTTTTTCGACGCTTGCCCGGCGGGCGCCCTATTTTTCGAGCATTCTGATTGGTCTGGTCGGCGTGTATATGGGAATTCATGGCTATACCGGGATCATGCAGTAAATATGTAACGCTTCTGCTCAGGCCGTATCATTCACTTCGGGTTTCATTCCAGAAGCGTTTTTACTTATCAAACGGTATGAAAGGCCATACATTCAGCATCCCGCCTGAATTCTGTATTTTACTCCACTACATCACAGGCAAAACATACCCCACCGCCACCGGGTTTAGCCGGCGTGTCAGTGTTTCTGGATAGGGTCGCCGGAGGCGGGTTATTGCGGAGCGATAAACGGAGTTCGCTGCAGTGATTTACAAAACCGGGTACCAAACAGCAGTTCCCGTAATCGGTTCCGCATTCCCAGCTTCACCAGTAACCGGTATTTGTCCTGCCAGATTTGCTTCTCCTGTGTATTCAGCCTTCCACACAACGCTGACAACCTTCCTCGTCCACGGTAAACTTCCTGAAGCAAGCGTAACTGGGCCAGGCTCACTCCGCATGCCAGTATCTCCCGGTGCATCAACTGATCCATATAGTTCATCAACCGCTTCGGATTGTTAAATATCGGTGGCACTTCCAGAAAGCCCGTCACCGGATCCGGAGATAACAAAAAGGCGTCCAGCGCTCCTGTCCTGCGCAGGCGTGCGCCCCCGGCCCACTGTTCATCCCGCCGCCACCGAATAAGTATCTCCGCCAGTTCCTGCTCCAGCAGCGCCGGGATGCCGCCGTATACCTTCAGTACCACCCGGTCGCTGAAAAACAGCTCATCGCTGATAATCATAACCGGGTAGTCCGGCAGTATCTGTCTCAGGGAATAGAACAAAAAGAGATGTTCACGGGGACGCAGACACAATATCAGTATGGCCTCCGGTTTCCGACGTAATTGCTGCAACAGAACAGGCAGACTGTATGCGGTTTCACAGTTGCAGCCCGGCAGAAATCTCCGGACCAGGTGTGCCACGGCGATCGTCACCGGCCAGCAGTCACCGTAAACGATAATCTGCCGGGCCGGCATCCGGTTATGTTCCGTCATCCTCATCCTCCTTCTTTTTCAGGATTTTCCCCGCATTTCTGTTACTGCACAGCCGGTTCCACAGTTCATTTGCCATCGACCTGTCACCATTACCGACCCGGCGTTTTGATACCAGCGGCGGTCCGGCTTTTTCACGGCGCGTGGACGGGGTGGGACTGTCAAGAACCCGGATAACATAAATCTCATAGCGTCGTGCTTTATTAGGCAGGGTCTGGTGACGGCAGATGCTGACCACCCGCGATGTTTTGCTTCGCAGATAGGCAATCAGGTAGCTGGCCCGTCTGGCCGTGATGTGAAACGCCTCTGCTATCTGGTTACGCTGAACCCAGTTCTGCTGCAACAGGCACCAGTGTGCCACGATGATATACAGGGGCTCGCCGGCATACTGGCGGACACTTGCCGGAATAAAACAGGCATCATGGTTGGTCTGTCCGGGATAATGAATATCGTTACCTGAAAAAACTATCTTCTCTTTTGATTTATCAGAAGACATGCAGACTCTCCGTTTTTTAGTGAAAAAGACCGAGAAGAAAAAAAATAATCATAAAGATAAATTTATATCTATTTTTAATTAACTATCAGGAAATGGTATTTAATTCTGCTAATTGTAAGTAACAATCACTGTCATTGCGGCTGAAAAAGCACCTGTTTTAATTACCTCACCGGGTATAGCTTCGACCTTTGCTTTATACTGTTTTATAATTTTGCCACTGGCACCGTTATCAAGATGGATAGGTCCCATATCTGCTTTCACATTAAATTTAACTGGTGTGTTATTATCCACATCCATTACCGACAGTCTGAAACCATTGTATTCTTGTTTATCATTCTTAAGAAGCACGGCGCTGTCAGCATCTGCCAGTGTCAGACCGTTGGTCCTGAACTCTATAGCCAGCGGGGCGTCGAACGGGATCTGCGTTCCGACATTCTGTTGTGCTGTAACGGTGAAAGGTACTTCCCTGGGCACCAGGGTTTCCTTATATTCCGTATAAAAACGCCCCATATTGATGGTATTAGAAGGAGAGATAATAACCTTGCCTGAGTTGTCAGGAATAAACCTGAGATTAAACGCAGAAACAGTTAAAGGTCTGAATGGAACAGTCGGTGGTTCAACAGACAGTCCGGGTTGTGACGGGCTATAGGGATATATATTAATTTTACTTCCCGGAATGTTTATGTCCAAAAAACTATTATTGAAAACCTGTTCGACAAAAATATGTACTGTAATCGTTCCGCTCCGGTTATATGTTTTTTGCGCTTCCATACGTTGCCCGAATGCTTTTGAACTGGACCAGCCTGAAAACCCTGCCTGTATATCCCTCCACGTAAATGTCACGGGAGTCAAGCTCCCTTCCTGAACAACGATATCCATTCCAAGACCGCGATCTTTTAGCGCAGTGGCTACCTGTCTCATATCGGAAAGCGAAACTGCTGTAGAGTAAACAAGTGAATTAAAACTGCTCCATGTTGTAGTACAGGTATAACTTATGGGAACAGTAATCTTCTGCAGTTCCTGCCCTTGTAAATATTGTCCTCCCTTCAGGCTGATATTCTGAATATTTACATTTCCATTGGCATCACATTTTGACCAGTCATAGTTTGCCCTCGCAGAATCACAGACAGCAAAGAAAAGAAACACACCTGACAGTATCAGTGATTTCATATTGAATAATCGTCCTGTCATGATGTCGCCCCTGCGTCCTTAAACGCGCAGTTCAGGGCATCGCAGGCGTAGCGGTTCATCTGCAGTCCACCGTAATCATCAATATACCCCACCCACAGCGTCCGGGTTTCTGCCGGCAGAACAGCCTTTAAAGGCAGGCTCCCCAGGGGCGGCACCATCACGCCCTCGCGGAAACCGCTGAGCCTGTGGCTACGGTCTGCTCCCAGCCACGCCACAGTGATGTAGTACGGCGTCGGGTTTCTGAGGGTCAGGTGTCCCGCATTCCGCTCAGCGGTCAGCTTTCTTTCCGGCTGGTCATTGCTGCTTCTGATAATGGCTTTCGGACGGTAAAACAGTTTCAGCTGGCTCTGCATGGCCAGCTGCAGGACGTTGTCGTCTTCCGGCTTCGGGGGAACGCCCCGCACGTTAAACCAGAACAGCGTTTCCCTGTCCTGAGGGAGCTTATCTGTCAGCCCGCGAACCTGGGTAATGCGGACCTGGGATTTCTGTCCGGCATCAATACGCTGCAGCGGCGGCAGCGCCATCAGCGCATCGGTTCTCACCCCGTCAGCGTCCGTCACCCAGGACTGCGCCAGGAACGGCGTGGTTTTGTCATCGTTATTCAGCGTGATGGCCACCGTTTTCTGCGGCGCATCCATGATAATACGGGTCCGGTCAACATTGACGGCCGCCGGGCTGTACTGGCTCCATGCTGCCGCCAGTGCGAGTAAAATCACACGGCTTCTTCTGCTGTTTTTCACCTGTTTTCTCCTTTAGACCTGCTCTGTGACAGGGATATTTTTATCTGCAGGGCAGTAACAGCGGCCCCCGGCTGAGTGTCACCGTTTCCGGCAGGGTGAGTCTGCACTGCACCCGGCCATCCCAGGACACATTCAGGGTCCGGCGGTCTTCCCCGCTGAGACCTGTCAGGTAGGCCAGACCGCCATCTCCGACCATCCCCGCGGTTCTGCCGGTTTTCCCGGACACCACCAGGGCGCCAAACGGTGGACTGGCGCCATCAGCCAGCCGGATATGACCGAGCACCTGCTCCCCCTGGCTGGCGTCAATCTTCCGGTAGCCCACCGCGCCCTCCGTCAGTACCTGACTGATGACGGAGCTGCTGACGTCCACGTCCTCCGGCAGGGCGGCCACATCAACCGAAATATCGCTGCGGCGATAGCTGCTGCCGGCGCTCACCACGCCCACCCCGAAGCGGTTGGTCACCCCGCTGTTGCCGTTCACCGGCACACCGGCCACGTCTCCGGTATCTATCATCATGCGGGGCTCATTCCCGGCCATCGACTGGCTGAAAGCGGCACCGTGGGCGGTGGCAGTCACCGAGCCGTACCAGCTCAGGCCCAGGCTGCGGTACTGTCCGGGCTGCAGGGTGGCGTCCGCTGCCGCCTGGCCCCACGGCAGACGGCTCTGCACGCTGCCGCTGAAGCTGCTGTTGCTGCCGGTGTCATAACGGTTATGACCGGCGCTGATGTTCCATGTAGTGTCCGGGTTATGGAAATCGCTGTAATTCACGGTCTGCTGCAGGCCGCCCCGGTTATCTTTCTGTACGCTGTAACTCACCTGGCGACTGTCTCCCCACGGGATACTGATGGTGGCGTAGACCTGGTTCTGGCTACCCCCGCCGGTGTACTGGTTACGGGCAAACGACACCGAGGCCGAGAGTCCCTGAAGGTCGCCGAGACTGAACACCTTGTTGAGGCTGAGCATGTAGTTATTGTTGGACTGTGCGTTCCAGTAATTGAGCCGGCTTACCGAGAGGGCCGCGCTCATGTTGAGTACCGGAACGGACTGGCTATAAGTCACGGTGTAGCTCTGTTTTTCATGCCATGCATCGCCGCCGTCAGTGGTCCGACGCTGCAGGTACTCCGGCATGGACAGAAAATGGCGGTCCGAGAAGCGGTATCCGACGAACGCCAGGGTACTGCCGGTTTTATCAAACGTTTTGGCATAGTTGATACGGTAGCTGTAACCGGACTGCTTCTGCCCATGCGGCAACCGCGCATCTGAGCGGGTGACGTCCGCAGACAGAGCGCCCAACAGCCCCATATTCTGGCCGATCCCGAGCGCCGCGGACTGGTAGTCGCCGGTGGAGGCAATGAGGCCGCCATACAGCGACGTGTTGTTAAATGCTCCCCAGGTGGCCTCCCCGAGCAGAAAGTCAGGGCTGACCGTGCTGTTGTTATGCGTCCCGCCGTACAGCGGACGTCCGGCGGCCACCTTATAGCGAACCTGTCCCTGGCGTGCCATAAAGGGGACGCTGGCCGTGTTGACCTGCCAGGTCCGGACGCTACCGTCGCTTTCCCGGACGCTGACATCCAGGTTGCCGCTGATATTCTGGCTCAGGTCGGGAAGCTCAAAAGGCCCCGGCGACACCCGAGTCTGGTACAGAATGCGACCATTCTGGCTGACGGTGACCTGTGCATTACTGTTCGCAATGCCGCTAATTTTCGGGGCATACCCCTGAAGAGAGGGCGGCAGCATGCGCTCATCGCTGGCCAAAGTGAGCCCGGCAAAGCGGAAGGAGTCAAAAATAGCGGAGCTGAGGTACGTCTGTCCGAGCGTCAGTTTTGAGCGCAGTGCTGGCAAGGCACGGAACAGATACGTCTGCGGCAGATAAAAATCGGACTGTGATGCGCCCTGCCCACTGTCAAAACGGCTGTACTGGTAATCGCTCCGCAATCGCCAGGCGCCGAGATTAAACCCGGCGGTGCCGTAGAGGCTGTAGCTGGTAGAGGTTTCCCCCTGCTGCGGCATATAGCGGTTGACCATCAGGCTGTAATCAAGCAGGCCGGCGGTGACGCCGTCGCTCCAGCGTGAAGGGGGCACCCAGTCCGGGTCCTGATAACGCATCCAGGCCTGGGGAATAATGAAGGTCAGACGCTGATTTTCAGCGCTGTACCGTACCTGACTGTCAGCGGAGCGCAGCTCAAGGCATTGCCCGTCCGGGATACCGGTAACGGGTTTCAGGCCATGAATAATCTTATCCTTAAGACCCAGCATGGCCACCATGTCTGTTGTCACACAGATGACGGCCGCGTCGAGTCCGGCAACCGGTACAACCCTGACCGGATACTGTTCCCGTACCGGCTGGTCATTGAGCCAGATATCGAGAATATAGTTACCGGGCGCCACATACCCCTCGCGGCTGAAGGCCGTGAGGTCCACGTTAGACAGGTTCCCGCTGTCCAGCAGGCTGGCATTGAACTCCGTGGCCTGCGACTTCAGGACGGAAAATGTCAGGGTAATCAGAATGGCAAGCCGGGTAATTTTCATGGCATGGCGCTTTCGTGTTGTCGTCCGTGTAACAGACAGCCCGCAGGCACAGTCAGATATAAAAGCCGTCCGATCCCCTCCGTGGACGGCTTCTCCCTGTCGTTATTTACCGCGTGAAATCACAGGTATTTCAGGGTGTAGGTGACGGATGCGTTGAAGTCACCGGGAGTGACGCCATTATCCAGTGCTATTAGTCGGGCAAAGAAGTTGAGTTCGTTGTTTCCGGCCTGCAGTTGCTGAGCGTCGCCATCCGGCATCGGGGTGTTGGGATCGATAATTGTGGCGTTGTCACTCTTCAGTAGCTGGACACCAACATGCTGTGCGATACCGCTGGTGGTGTAAGCCTTTTTGCTGGTATTCGCTGCGCCAGAGAAAGATACGGTTACTTTGGACATTTTCCCTGCGGAGCCAGCTGTGTCCGGGGTATTCGGATCGAAAGCACAGTTCTGTAGATGAATGGTGAACGGTTTTGATTCCGTAGTTGCGTCGGCGGTATTCAGTTTACGGTAAGAAATCTGTCCAAACGGAACGGTGATCGCATCGTCGCCCGGTGCGATATCACAGGGTGAGTTGGTGATGGTACCAGTGAAAAGAATTTTACCTGAGCCGAACGGGCCTGCTGTGGGTGGATCGACTGCATATACAGAAGCGCCATACATCATACCGGCAGCCGCCATGGCAAGTATTATTTTATTACGCATAGATAATATGTCCTTTGGGTGAATGAGAATTATTTTGCAAAGGCTGAAAACAACTCTGAGGGTATTAATGAAAGCGTTCAGAAAAGATTCGTATGAATAATAAACGCCTGGTGTTAAACGAAGCACCTGAACTTTCCATCGAAAAATATTGATTTCAGCTAATGCCTAATCAGTTGTAAGAAAATTCTTATTCAAATTAAAACAATAAAAATAGATCGATACGATCGATGATTATGATCGTAATTTAAGAATAATCATCAAAGAAATACTTTTTAATGTAATTATAAGCGGGTGAATACCTAACAGACAGATATTCGCAGCGGACATGAAATATTTTGTAATATGTTATCGGGAATGTATGTTTTGCTTTTCCATTACACTGGATATTTACAAAACATAATACTAATCATATATAACAATGAAATTACTGGTAGCATAAAAACTAGATATAACGCAAGTAAAAGGCATTTAATTCCAAAACATTAACTTAATAAATCATTATGAACCATCATAAGTGGAAGGAATAAAAAATAATAAATGAAATGATATTCTTCTGTATTTGTGATGGGCATCACAATAGATATAAATGCAGGTACCCTGACATTTCTGAACTTCGCGGATGAAATTTAAAAACAATGCCGACAGCAAAGAACAAACTGGTAATAGCTGTCAGACATAATGCTGCCTGCTGTAATGTATACAGCAGGCTGGGGGATATTAATGCGCGGCGTCGTGCTGCACGGAGTGCGTGGGTGATTCCTGAACTGACTGAGAGTCTACAACTATGCCATCCTGAGCTGATTTCAGTAACAGACCTGCCTGATAGTATTTTCCTTCGTTCATCAAGGAAAGCGCTGTGGTCACATCCTTACGGGTTTGCTGAAGAGGAATGAGTTCCTGATTTTCAATAACACTGACGCCTGCTAGTTTCAGGGCCTCTATAGTCCCTTTTTTATCTCCTTCTTTCATTTTCTGGTTTGCTTTATTAATAGCATCATTTTTCTGGCCCGCAGGGAGATAATCTTCTGCTACCGTAATCGATGAATTTATCCGAATATAGTGGTCTCCTTCAACTGGGGCTTTTTTATCTGATTTGACATACAGATTCCAGTCAGTGCTGTCATCGTTCAGGAGTTTTTCTGCTTGCGCAGCCAGTTGTTCCGCCTTTTGGGTCCGACCATTAAACAACTCGAATCGCGACATTCCGATATCACGCATGGCCTGCCAGGCCTGTCCGGATATCTTGTCATTATTCAGAGTAACGTTATCAGTCATGTTTGTTGCGGCCATAATATTTCCTGAAAACAGGATAACCATCAGCGCAACGCCTGGCATAATATGGCTTTTCATAATCCATCATCTCCACAAAGTAACATTTTTTATCGGATTATCCTATTCAGAACCGGTAACCCACGCCAAGATTAAAACCATTGCTATTAAGGCTTCCGCTGTTATGGGTAGCATCAAAATCCGCGCCCTCATAACCCAGAGTTATAGCGACATTACTGACCGGCGTATAAGCCACGCCAGCAGAATAACCATATCCGACCTTACTGTCAGACTCATTTATCCCGTGATCACGCTGATGCAATAATACGGGGCCCACTTGACTATACAGACTTAACTGGTTATTTATTTTCCATGAGGGGCCTGCAAGCAGGGAGTAATAACGGGTTGTTACACGACCATTACTGCTTTCATCGGAATAGCACTGGCTTCCATTTAGCCAGGCAAATGAGGTTGTCAGCCCCCAGTCCGGTGACATTTCATAGCTGTTTGCCAGCCGAACCCCACGCAACGTCCCGGCGTGATTAGTATGGGACTGGGCGTATCCAAGTGAAAATGTACTGGCATTATCGTCTGCCCATACCGGACTGGCTGCAGCAGACAGCAGAACAATACCGGTACTTCCGGCTAATAGCATTTTGTTCATCTTCTTCTCTCCGGTTATTTTACCTGATGCCTTACTGGCATGTATTAAGTTAAAATCTTTCCGTGATAACAAACTATAAATAAATCTTTTAAATTATGAGCACTGTTACGCCAGCAAATAACTTTATCTCCGGCTGTCGGGAGGCTATTCACGAAAATATATCCAGGCCAGAAACAGTATTTAATAATAAATAAACTGGAAAATAAAAACTGACAAAAATAGAAGTTCACTGATATATACCAAAAATAATTTGAGTTGCTGAAAGGCGGCAAGGGAGTGAGTCCCCGGGAGCATAGATAACGCTGTGACCGGGGAGAGCAACAAATCTGCCGGGAGCAGACTTGAACGTCGCATGCGACGGCCCGTCAGGGCGAGGCCCATGGATGGACCGAGTAATCCGTAGCTAACACATAAGCCACTTGAAGTATGAAGGGTATATAACGGGAAAGAAGGCATATCGGCCTGGTAAATCAACGTCTGTGATTTAAGTTGCAGGAAACGGCTATGGAGAGGGGGGGGGGGCGGCAGTTATCGGGCAGTAACGGCATTGTTCAGTGAGTATCCAGGAAACAAAAAAAGAAGGGAGCGGTACTCCCTTCGTAAACATGTCAGAATACGACATTTTGGTACTCTTTTATTTATTATCTGGCCGTAAAAGTTATGCTGTTGGCAGATATCTCCAGTCAACATAAAAAAATACCACCAGCTAAAAATGTGATGCAAACCACCATTAAGCAGCTAACCAAATTGACTGTGCCACTACAATCCGGAAAAGAGTTTGAATCCGGGGATAACATCTGATGCAGAAATTAGCACCAGTCTTCGATTCGGATACCCGGAATGCGTTCAAACTCGCGGAGATTGTTTGTGACGACGACCAGTCCGCGGCTACGGGCATGGCCAGCAATCATCTGGTCATAAGGCCCGACAGGTGTTCCCTTGCGGGCCAGTTCGGCACGGATTTGACCGGTATGTATCGCTGCCTGTGTATCGTAATCCAGAACCTCCAGGCGGGAGATAAATCCCTCCACGACGGCAAGATTACGCTCCGGCGCCAGGCTTTTTTCAGCACCGTAAATCAGCTCCATTAAGGTGATGGAGCTGATACACATTCGGGATGTATTGAGGTTGAAGCGTTCTCTGATGTGTTCGGGCTTATTTTTGATGGTGAAAATACAGGTATTGGTATCAAGCATGAATTTCAGCATCAGAATCCTTCCCGTTCCTGTACTGCGGGTTGTTCTCTGGTACTCATAAAATCAGTACTGGCGCCTTCGCCATCGAACCAGCTGTCCCAGGATTCTCCGACTGGAGTAATGATTCTGCTTCTACCAACCGCAATGATTTCGACATGTTTCACATCATCCGGAAAGGATATCGATTTAGGCAATCTGACTGCCTGGGTCCGGTTACTAAAAAAAAGTGTTGTGTGCATAACTGCCTCCTTTCTGGATATACAACGCGTATATCCATTATGAGTAGAGGCGATGTATATGTCAAAGAGATATACAGGAAAAAATAATCCAGTCACATGACGCGCACTCCGCAGGGCATCCTTGTCCGACTCCGGCATTTCTGAATACATCCAATGAAGGAAATACCATGCAAACAATGCATAAAAAACATATGTGCCCATGGCTTCTGCCCGGTTTGCTCGGTCTGGCTCGGTGTGCGCCAGTACCGCATACTTACGCAGCCATCATTGAGGCAGGATTTTATCCGGAAGGTACAGATCTCCAGCTTGTTCTTAAGATAATTGAGACCGCGCGACAGGAAATCCGTCTGATGGACTATTCCTTCACCTCTTGGGAGGTGGATCGTTAACCAGAATGGGGTTACATAAGCAACGGCAGACGTTCAGACAGGCAAAATTGCTGTAAATTCGTGGATTTAGTAGACATTAGAAGGTATTTGTCTGGAGCGGGCGAAGGGAATCGAACCCTCGTATAGAGCTTGGGAAGCTCTCGTTCTACCATTGAACTACGCCCGCTTTGAGATACGTAAGGCATTATAAACCTTACGCTCTGGTTGGCAAGAGACTTACTGGCTGACTGGCGATTAATTCGCCGTCAGCACTTCGGTTTACTCCCCTGCGGCGGCAGATAACGCAGCGGATCGATGGCCGTCGCCCGGTAGCGAATCTGGAAGTGTAGTCTTACGGATGCGGCATCCGTGCTGCCCATCGTAGCGATTTTTTGCCCCGCTTTAACGCTTTGTCCATTATTAACCAGCATGGTGTCATTATGAGCGTAAGCCGTAATGTAATCTTCATTGTGCTTAATCATGATGAGATTGCCGTAACCGCGCAGCTGGTTCCCGACATAGACAACTTTACCCGCTCCCGCCGCATAAACAGGCGTTCCGCGCGCGCCCGCAATATCGATCCCCTTATTTCCGCCCTCCGCGGTGGAATAAGGTAAAATCACTTTACCGTTAGCAGGCCATACCCAACAACGCTGCCCCACCGGCGGCCAGGAGGATTTTGGCACCGAAGATGACGGTCTGACCGCAGCAGTTTTTGTTGCTGTTTTATTGCTGGTTTTGCGTGTTGAACTGCTACTCTTTGCGCTGCCGCGCACTTTAATTCGCTGCCCCACCTCAATAGTATAAGGCGGAGAAATGCCATTCAGTCGGGCCAGTTCTTTCACGCTGGTTCCCGTAGCGCGCGATATACGATACAACGTATCGCCGCGCTTAACGGTATAGACGGAGCCGGAATACGTTCCTGAGCCGGAATTACTGGAACACCCCGCCAGCAGCAGCCCTGTGCATAACAGCACCGCAATACCCAGGCTATTTTTGTTCAGGCGTCCTGCGCTCAAAACCATTCCTCACTCTATTGACAGACGCCTTATGATAGCAGCCAAATGCCGTATGCCCAATCCATTGACGCCGGAAAGGGTCCGTGTGGATGATGATGCCGCGAATATCCGATATGCCAGCATAATATCGAATCACGGCACAATGGCGCTCGTCTGCGTTCTGTCAGGGCCTGTTTTGGTAATGCCTTTCTTTCTGTTATGCGCTACGCTGATCGTCTGAGTATATGGCCTGGCCATGCTGCCGGGTCATTTTAATTTTCAGGAGCTTTCATGACTGAGGAACATGTCGTTTTATTGGATGAGCAGGATAAGCCTTCCGGCACACTGGAAAAGTATGCGGCTCATACGCTTAATACGCCTTTGCATCTGGCTTTCTCCTGCTGGCTATTTAACGAAGATGGCCAGTTGCTGGTAACACGACGGTCGCTGAGCAAGAAAGCCTGGCCAGGCGTGTGGACGAATTCGGTTTGCGGTCATCCGCAACAAGGCGAAACCACCGAAGAGGCGATCATCCGCCGTTGTCGGTTCGAACTCGGCGTGGAAATTACCGATCTCACCCCCGTCTATCCGCACTTCAGCTATCGGGCGACAGATCCAAACGGTATTGTGGAAAATGAAGTCTGTCCGGTATTTGCCGCGCGGGCAACCAGTGTGTTACAGGTTAACAGCGAAGAGGTGATGGACTATCAGTGGAGCGAATTTAAAAGCGTATGGAAAAGCCTTCTCTCTACGCCGTGGGCATTTAGCCCGTGGATGGTCATGCAAGCGTCAGACGAACAAGCGCGTGAACGACTGCTCAATTACTGCCAGCGTTAAAGATTGCCTGATGGCGCTACGTCAGAACGAAGAGATGCCGGATGGCGGCTAATGCCCCATCCGGCAATTTACATCTTATTTCACCGGACGCATCGCCGGGAACAGAATAACGTCGCGAATCGTGTGGCTGTTAGTAAACAGCATCACCATACGGTCGATACCAATTCCCAGACCCGCTGTCGGCGGTAAACCGTGTTCCAGCGCCGTCACGTAGTCTTCGTCGTAGAACATGGCTTCGTCGTCGCCCGCCGCTTTTGCATTAACCTGATCCAGGAAACGCTGCGCCTGGTCTTCCGCATCGTTCAACTCGCTAAAGCCATTACCGATTTCACGACCGCCGATAAAGAACTCGAAGCGGTCAGTGATTTCCGGGTTCACATCATTACGACGCGCCAGCGGAGACACTTCAGCCGGATATTCGGTGATGAAGGTCGGCTGAATCAGATGCGCTTCAGCGACTTCGTCAAAGATCTCGGTGACGATACGGCCCAGACCCCAGCTTTTCTCGACGTGAATGCCGATGCTTTCAGCAATCGCCTTCGCGGAATCGAAGTTGTCCAGATCAGCCATATCCGTTTCCGGGCGATATTTCTTGATCGCTTCACGCATGGTCAGTTTTTCGAACGGCTTACCGAAGTCAAACACTTCATCACCGTACGGAACCTGGGTGGTGCCCAGAACATCCTGCGCCAGCGTACGGAACAGAGACTCCGTCAGCTCGATCAGGTCTTTGTAGTCCGCATACGCCATATAGAGTTCCATCATGGTGAACTCAGGATTATGGCGCACGGAGATGCCTTCGTTACGGAAGTTACGGTTAATTTCGAATACGCGTTCGAAGCCGCCAACCACCAGACGCTTGAGGTACAGTTCCGGCGCGATACGCAGGTACATGTCCAGATCCAGCGCGTTGTGATGGGTGATAAACGGACGGGCAGACGCGCCGCCTGGGATCACCTGCATCATCGGCGTTTCGACTTCCATAAAGCCGCGAGCAACCATAAACTGGCGAATACCGGCCAGGATCTTCGAACGGGTTTTGAAGGTGTTACGGGATTCATCGTTAGAGATGAGATCCAGATAACGCTGGCGATAGCGCGCTTCCTGGTCCTGCAGGCCGTGGAATTTATCCGGCAACGGACGCAGCGCTTTCGTCAGCAGGCGCAGTTCGGTGCAGTGGATAGACAGCTCGCCGGTTTTGGTTTTGAACAGCTTACCTTTCGCGCCGAGGATATCGCCAAGATCCCACTTCTTGAACTGCTCGTTGTAAACGCCTTCCGGCAGATCATCGCGCGCCACATACAGCTGAATGCGGCCGCCTACGTCTTGCAGGGTAACAAAAGAGGCTTTACCCATAATACGGCGAGTCATCATACGGCCCGCGACGGACACTTCAATATTCAGCGCTTCCAGTTCTTCAGCTTCTTTCGCGTCAAACTCTGCGTGCAGTTGGTCTGAGGTACGGTCACGACGGAAATCGTTCGGGAACGGGATACCCTGCTCACGCAGTGCAGCCAGCTTCTCGCGACGTGCCTTCATTTCATTGTTAAGATCGACTACCTCGTCAGCGCCCTGTGCGTTTTGTTCAGACATGTTGATTCCTCATAGCCCTGCTTTCAAACTTGCTTCGATAAATTGATCCAGACTACCGTCCAGTACCGCCTGTGTATTGCGGGTTTCCACCCCAGTACGCAGGTCTTTAATGCGGGAATCGTCCAGGACATAGGAACGAATCTGGCTTCCCCAGCCGATATCGGACTTAGTGTCTTCCATCGCCTGTTTTTCAGCGTTCTTTTTCTGCATCTCCAGTTCATAAAGCTTCGCTTTCATCTGCTTCATGGCCTGGTCTTTGTTTTTGTGCTGCGAACGGTCGTTCTGGCACTGCGTCACGATTCCGGTTGGAATATGGGTGATACGCACGGCGGATTCCGTACGGTTAACGTGCTGACCGCCTGCGCCAGACGCGCGATAGACGTCGATACGCAGATCCGCCGGGTTAATGTCGATATCGATATCGTCGTCCACTTCCGGATACACAAACGCGGAGCTAAACGAGGTATGACGGCGACCGCCGGAGTCGAACGGGCTTTTACGCACCAGACGATGTACGCCGGTTTCAGTGCGCAGCCAGCCATAGGCATATTCGCCGGAGATTTTGATAGTCGCGGACTTAATGCCGGCGACTTCCCCTTCCGACTCTTCAATGACTTCCGTCTTGAAGCCGCGCGCTTCCGCCCAACGCAGATACATACGCAGCAACATGCTGGCCCAGTCCTGTGCTTCAGTACCACCGGAACCGGCCTGAATATCGAGATAGCAATCGGCGCTATCGTACTCGCCGGAGAACATCCGGCGGAATTCCAACTGCGCCAGCTTCTCTTCCAGCGTATTCAGTTCCGCGACGGCTTCGTTAAACGTCTCTTCGTCGTCAGCTTCTACCGCCAGTTCCAGCAGCCCGGAAACGTCGTCCAGCCCCTGAGTCATTTGATCAAGCGTATCGACGATCGCTTCGAGCGATGAACGCTCTTTTCCCAGCGCCTGCGCGCGCTCAGGTTCGTTCCAGACATCCGGCTGTTCCAGCTCGGCGTTTACTTCTTCCAGACGCTCTTTCTTAGCATCGTAGTCAAAGATACCCCCTAAGAACGTTGGTGCGTTCCGTGAGGTCCTGAATGCGGTTATTCACCGGGTTAATTTCAAACATGGTCTGATTTCTTTTATTTGACTTGTCAAAATGCGGTTATAAGGGCGAAATATTAGCGGATTTCGCCCCTTAATTACAGCGAAAGTGTTGTTAAATCGCCCCGATCATAGCGGCCAAATATCATCGATAATAATCTGTAAACTACGGTTGCCGCGAAACTCGTTAATGTCCAGTTTATAAGCCAGTTCTACCTCCCGCACGCCGTTATCCGGCCAACAGGTCGTATCAATATTAAATGCGATGCCATCCAACAGCGGGCCGCCGCCGACAGGCTCCACCATCACCTTGAGGTGACGCTCGCCCACCAGACGCTGCTGTAGCAGACGGAAACGACCATCGAATAACGGTTCCGGGAACATTTGCCCCCACGGTCCGGCATCCCGCAACAGTTGCGCCACTTCCATAGACATCTCCGCCGCGCTTAATGGACCATCGGAGATCACCTCGCCTTGCAACAGGGCAGGATCGAGCCATTCCGTCACCAGCTCGCCAAAACGTTGCTGAAACTGCTCGAATTTATGCTCTTCCAGCGACAATCCCGCCGCCATCGCATGACCGCCGAACTTGATCATCAGATCAGGGTAAAGCGTATCCAGCCGTTCCAGCGCATCGCGCATATGCAACCCCTGAATCGATCGGCCTGAGCCTTTTAGCGTGCCGTCGCCCGCAGGCGCAAAGGCGATCACCGGGCGGTGAAAACGCTCTTTAATGCGCGACGCCAGAATTCCGACCACGCCCTGGTGCCATTCAGGATGATACATCGCCAGACCGCCCGGAAGCGTTTCACTACTGCGCTCAAGCTTTTCGCACAGGATAAGCGCTTCCGCCTGCATCCCCTGCTCTATTTCTTTGCGCGTCTGGTTAAGCGCATCCAGCTCGCTGGCCAGAACACGCGCTTCGCCGAGGTTGTCGCACAACAGTAACGCCACGCCAACGGACATATCATCCAGCCTGCCGGCGGCATTCAGGCGAGGCCCCAACGCGAAGCCTAAATCACTGGCGGCAAGCTGCTGCGGATCGCGATTCGATATCTCCAGCAACGCTTTAATTCCCGGACGGCATTTCCCGGCACGAATACGACTTAGCCCTTGCCAGGTCAGAATACGGTTGTTAGCGTCCAGCGGCACAACGTCTGCTACCGTACCCAACGCCACTAAATCCAGCAGCTCCGCCAGATTCGGCGGCGCGATGTTGCGCTCGTCGAACCATCCTTTGTCGCGCAAAAATGTTCGCAACGCCAGCATCAGGTAAAACGCCACGCCGACGCCCGCCAGCGACTTAGACGGGAATTCGCAGTCGCGCAGATTGGGATTAATAATCGCTTCGGCATCCGGCAACGTGTCGCCTGGCAGGTGGTGATCGGTCACGATCACCGGAATCCCCAACGTCTTTGCATGCGCTACGCCGGCGTGGGATGAAATGCCGTTGTCTACGGTGACGATAAGCTGCGCGCCGCGCGCCTTCGCCTGATCGACCACTTCCGGGCTTAAACCGTAGCCGTCCTCAAAGCGATTAGGCACCAGATAACTGATGTTGTCACATCCCAACGCACGCATTCCCAATACGCTTAGCGCAGTACTGGTCGCGCCGTCGGCGTCAAAATCGCCAACAACAATAATGCGGATACCTTCGCGAAAGGCGTTGTAGAGGATCTCCACCGCGTTATCTATACCGCTAAGCTGTTGCCAGGGCAGCATTCCTTTCACGCTGCGCTCCAGTTCGCGGGCGCTACGAACGCCCCGGCTGGCATATAAACGTCGTAGTAATGGAGGAAGATCGGCGGGGAGTTCCGCCGTCTCATCAGCCTCGCGCCGACGAAGTTGTCTCTGTTGTTTCACGCGTATTATTTACCACTGGTCTGTTTTTGATGCTCATCAAGAAACGCTTTCATCTCTTTCGGTCCCTGATAGCCAGGCACCACATAGCCGTTACTCAATACAATGGCTGGCGTACCGCTAACGCCCAACTGCACGCCCAACGCATAATGATCAGCAATGTTCACGTCACAGCTTGCCGGTTTCACGCCCTTACCTGCCATGGCGTCATCAAACGCTTTGTTTTTGTCTTTGGCGCACCAGATAGATTTCATATCCTGCTCCGCCTGGCTTTCCAGCCCCTGGCGCGGGAAGGCCAGATAACGTACCGTGATCCCCAGCGCGTTATAATCTTTCATCTCTTCATGTAGCTTATGACAATAGCCGCAGGTGATATCGGTAAAAACAGTAATGACATGTTTCTCATCCGGCGCTTTATAGACGATCATCTCTTTTTCCAGCGCATTTAGCTGGCTCATCAGCAGTTTGTTCGTCACGTTTACCGGATGCGCGCCGCTCACGTCATACATCGGCCCTTGAATAATATGTTTGCCGTCATCAGTGACGTACAGTACGCCGCTGTGAGTGAGGACGGTTTTCATCCCTGCCACTGGCGAGGCCTGAATTTCCGTACTCTGAACGCCCAACTTAGCCAGCGACTGACGGATAGCCGCATCATCCGCATGGGCCACGCCTGAAAACGCCGCCGCCAGTAAAGTGAACATCATAAAACGCTTTTTCATAAACTATCCTTTCCTGTCAGCACTCATGCCCGCGGATGGTGCTGTTGATGAAGTTGACGCAAACGCTCCGTTGCGACATGCGTATAAATTTGTGTCGTCGAAAGATCGCTATGCCCAAGTAGCATTTGTACAACGCGCAAGTCGGCGCCGTGATTCAGCAAATGCGTGGCGAAAGCGTGACGTAAAACATGCGGCGATAGTTTTTCGCTATCGATTCCAGCCAGTACCGCATAATGTTTAATACGGTGCCAGAAGGTCTGCCGCGTCATCTGCTGCGCACGCTGGCTGGGGAATAATACGTCAATCGATACGCCATTGAGTAACCAGGGACGCCCATGCTCCAGATACGTTTCCAGCCAATATACCGCCTCTTCGCCTAACGGCACCAACCGCTCTTTATTGCCTTTACCGATAACCCGCACCACGCCCTGCCGCAGACTGATATCGCTCATTGTCAGCCCCACCAGTTCCGACACGCGCAAACCGGTGGCATACAGCACTTCCAACATAGCTTTATCGCGCAACTCCAAAGGTTGATCAATAAGCGGCGCCTGCAAGAGCCGCTCAACCTGCGCCTCGCTAAGGTCTTTCGGTAAACGCTGCGGAAGCTTAGGCGAGGCCAACTGCGCGCTCGGATCATCCTCACGATACTTTTCACGGTACAGATGCTGGAAGAAGCGCCGCATAGCGCTTAACAGGCGTGCGGAACTGGTCGCTTTGTATCCGCCCTCCACCCGTTCAGCCAGCAGCGTTTGTAAATCATCAGCCTGCGCCGTCGCAAGCGTTTTTCCGCGATGATGCAACCACGCAACGACCATCGATAAATCGCGACGATACGCGCTTAATGTATTTTCCGCCAGATTTCGTTCCAGCCACAGGGCATCCAGAAACTGCTCAATACGCGCTAAATCCTGTTCCATTCGCGCTCCCCACTTCACGCTGACTTTGGGTGCATTATGCCTCATTGTGCCGTGAATGCAGCGATTCTGTTACACTACCCGCAACGCTATAGCAGAATCGAGATGTAACGTAATGAACATGGGTCTTTTTTACGGTTCCAGCACGTGCTACACCGAGATGGCCGCAGAGAAAATTCGCGATATTCTCGGCCCGGAGCTGGTGACATTACATAACCTCAAGGATGACGCCCCCGCCTTAATGGAGCAGTACGACGTGCTCATTTTAGGCATCCCCACCTGGGATTTTGGCGAAATTCAGGAGGACTGGGAAGCCGTCTGGGAGCAACTGGACGATCTCAATCTGGAAGGCAAAATCGTTGCGCTTTACGGTATGGGCGACCAGCTCGGCTACGGTGAGTGGTTCCTGGATGCGCTGGGTATGTTGCATGACAAACTTGCCCTCAAAGGCGTTAAATTTGTCGGCTACTGGCCCACAGAGGGCTACGAATTTACCAGCAATAAACCGGTCATTGCGGATGGGCAACTGTTTGTCGGCCTGGCGCTGGATGAAACGAACCAGTACGATCTCAGCGATGAGCGTATACAGACCTGGTGTGAACAAATTCTCGGCGAAATGGCCGAACACTACGCCTGAAACCTTACTCGCTGTACTTCCCTCTCGACGGAACCGCGTTTACGCCGTTCCGTCAGTGTTGGCCTGATATCGGCTGCTGTAACAGTATCCGACGCAACTCACGCCATTCCGCTTCTTCCATGCTATCCGCCGCCAGCCATAAATGCTGATGACGTCCAGACTCTGCGCGTAAACGCAACACCATCCCGCTCTTCAGTAACCAGGGCGGACGCAAGAGCGTCCAGTCCTGCCCCTGCCAGCGTAAGCGCCCGTCCATGAGTAGCTTGATCTCTCCCTGGCAGGTATTAATCCTGCGCTGGCTACGTACACAGTCAAACACGACCAGCGACAGTAGTATCATCCATAACGGGGTATAACTCAGCGGCCAGGGCATCAATAAAATCACCGCAGAAACCAGCCCATGAATGAGCAATGAGATCCACTGAGCGCGCCATGAGACGCGTAAATCAGATTGCCACAGGACCACGTTCCCGATTCCGTGTCTGAATGAGTCGGACCATCTGTTCCAGTTCAGCGTCAGCCGGTTTACCGTGATTCATTAACCAGTTAAATAAATCCGGGTCATCACTCTGCAACAAACGGACAAAAATACGCTTTTCTTCATCACTTAAACTATCGTACTCATGTTCAAAAAACGGCATGATGGAAATATCAAGTTCGCGCATACCGCGACGACATGCCCAGTGAATACGTGCTTTATTGTGAATATCCATGTTCTTCCTGCCTCGCGAAAATGAAGTACCGGGCTATTGTAACGTGTTTTTGGCGTTGTTTTACGGGAATCTCAGTAATCTGGAACGCGATCGCGAAATAAAAGGCTGGGAATCAATATGTTCATCCATTTTGGATACCGCCTCGCAAAACGATCAATCCGCTCTCAATGGGCTATTTAAAGCACTTGCAATGACCGATGGCTCTTTTACCATTAACCATTATTGTTGCAGCTAACCAGGACATTATTTATGGCTTTTATCTCCTTTCCACCGCGTCATCCTTCATCGTCAGCCCGCCTGCCGCTGACGCTGATCGCGCTTGACGACTGGGCGCTGTCGACCATTACCGGCGTAGACAGTGAAAAGTATATTCAGGGCCAGGTCACCGCTGACGTAAGCCAGATGACTGAACAGCAACACCTTCTCGCCGCCCACTGCGATGCTAAAGGTAAGATGTGGAGCACTCTGCGCCTGTTCCGTGAGCGCGACGGTTTCGCCTGGATTGAACGCCGTAGCGTGCGTGAAGCACAATTAACGGAGCTGAAAAAGTACGCCGTATTTTCCAAAGTGGTCATCGCGCCAGATGACGAACGCGTATTGCTTGGCGTGGCCGGTTTTCAGGCCCGCGCGGCGCTGGCTAATGTCTTTAGCGAACTGCCCAATAGCGAAAATCAGGTGGTCAGAGACGGCGCCTCCACGCTGCTATGGTTTGAACATCCTGCGGAACGATTCCTGCTTGTCACCGATGTCGCGACGGCCAACATGTTAACGGAGAAGTTGCATGGCGAAGCCGAACTGAATAACAGCCAACAGTGGCTGGCGTTGGATATTGAAGCAGGCATTCCGGTGATTGACGCGGCGAACAGCGGTCAGTTTATCCCCCAGGCGACTAACCTACAGGCGCTGGGCGGCATCAGCTTCAAGAAAGGCTGCTACACCGGACAGGAGATGGTCGCACGGGCAAAATTCCGCGGCGCCAATAAACGCGCGCTTTGGTTGCTGGCGGGCAAAGCCAGCCGGGTACCGGAAGCAGGAGAAGATCTGGAGCTACAGATGGGCGAGAACTGGCGTCGTACTGGCGCTATTCTGGCGGCGACGCAGTTAGACGATGGTCAGTTACTGGTTCAGGCCGTCATGAATAACGATTTAGAAGCCGAAAGCGTCTTCCGTGTTCGCGACGATGCCAACACCCTGCATATCGTCCCGCTGCCTTACTCGTTGGAAGAGTGATATCACGTTAAAAGCCGGATAGCCTGATAGCGCAACGCCATCAGGCTCGCACGTGCTGCTCTCGTAGGCCGGATAAGGTACGACAGCGCCGCCATCCGGCACGGGCATCCGGGAATTACGCCTGTCCCACATACAAATAGATGGCCAGGAAGTGGCACACGCTGCCGCCCAGCACAAAGCCATGCCAGATGGCGTGGTTATAAGGTATGCGTTTGCAAACATAGAAAATTACGCCCAGCGAGTAAACGACGCCACCTACCGCCAGCAGCGTCACGCCGCCTATCGCCAGCTTAATCGCCAACTGATAAACCACTATCAGCGACAGCCAGCCCATTGCCAGATACGTAACCAGTGAAAGCACTTTAAATCGGTGCGCAATCGTCAACTTGAAGAGGATACCGAATAGCGCCAGGCTCCAGATCACAATCATTAGTCCGCGCGCCAGCGGCGAATCCAGACCTACCAGCAGAAATGGCGTATAGGTTCCGGCAATGAGCAGATAGATAGCGCAGTGATCAAATTTCTTTAACCAGATTTTTGCCCGCTGATGAGGAATGGCATGATAAAGCGTTGAGGCAAGAAAAAGCAGGATCATGCTCCCGCCATATAAACTGTAGCTGGCGATAGCTGTCATACCCGCATTCGCCTCTACCGCCTGAACCAACAACAGCACCAGGCCGACAATACCAAATACCAATCCAATGCCGTGGCTAATACTGTTGGCGATTTCCTCAGCCAGCGAATATCCCTGCGTCATTAATGGTTTTTGCACCATAACTTACTCCGGAGAAACGTTCATAACGATGAACTGCGCCTCTAGCGTAACTGAGAATGGTTCCAGTGAACACATGTTAGCTAAAATAAATTCGCAAAATTAAATTTTGTTTATTATTCAATAAATTAACTACAAAAACTCAACTAACACGCGTTCATATTTATCAAAGGCATTTAAAATCAATCACATAAAATTGCGTCTGGTTGGGATAGATTTCAGCAATGACCCGTTTCAGCTCATCAAGCGACATATTTTCCTGTTGCGCATGTTTTTCGTTCAACGTATCCAGCGTCACAGTTGACGTTCCTGTCACTTCGATTGTGCAAAAATAGCCATCATCTTCGAACCGCCCCACGCGTAGCACATCGCCTGCTTTAAAGTGGGACTCGGAGGCATCACGAATAGTGATGGTTTTACGCCCTGCCAGAATGTCATTCTGGAAACGTTGAAAGAAAGTAATGTCGTTTGGCTGCATGTGGTTATCCCCTGAATATGAACTCTTGAAGTGGATGTTACGATCTGAATGTGTTCTTGCCCCGACACGCGAGCACCCTGGAATTTTGCGTACGCTTTACATGTCATTTGGTGCAGAATGAATGATAACAGACTAAATAAATTGAGATTATGCAACAATGAGAAAACTCACCCTGCCAAAAGATTTTTTATGGGGCGGCGCGGTTGCTGCACACCAGGTTGAAGGCGGCTGGAATAAAGACGGTAAAGGCCCCAGCATCTGCGACGTGCTAACCGGCGGCGCACACGGCGTGCCACGCGAAATCACCCAGAATGTCGTTGCTGGGAAATACTATCCGAACCACGAGGCGGTGGATTTTTACGGACATTACAAAGAAGACATCCGTCTTTTCGCCGAAATGGGGTTCAAATGCTTCCGTACCTCTATTGCCTGGACGCGTATCTTCCCGAATGGCGACGAATCCCAGCCAAACGAGGCCGGTCTGAAATTCTACGACGACATGTTTGATGAGTTACTCAAATACAACATCGAACCGGTCATTACCCTTTCCCACTTTGAAATGCCATTACATCTGGTACAGCACTACGGCGGCTGGACCAATCGTAAGGTCGTTGATTTCTTTGTCCGTTTTGCTGAAGTCGTGTTTGAACGCTACAAACATAAGGTCAAATACTGGATGACCTTCAACGAAATTAACAACCAGCGAAACTGGCGCGCGCCGCTGTTTGGCTACTGCTGTTCCGGCGTGGTGTATACCGAGCATGAGAATCCAGAAGAAACCATGTATCAGGTCTTACATCATCAGTTTGTCGCCAGCGCGCTGGCGGTAAAAGCGGCACGTCGCATTAACCCGCAGATGAAAGTGGGTTGTATGCTGGCGATGGTCGCGCTGTATCCTTTCTCCTGTAAACCAGAAGATGTGATGTTTGCTCAGGAGTCGATGCGTGAACGCTACGTCTTTACCGATGTGCAGCTGCGCGGCTATTACCCGTCCTATGTGTTGAACGAGTGGGAGCGCCGCGGATTTAACATCAAAATGGAAGATGGCGATCTTGAAGTGCTGCGCGAAGGCACCTGCGATTATCTTGGTTTCAGTTATTACATGACCAACGCGGTCAAAGCCGAAGGCGGTAGCGGCGATGCGATTTCCGGTTTTGAAGGCAGCGTACCGAACCCCTATGTTAAAGCATCTGACTGGGGCTGGCAGATTGACCCGGTGGGCCTGCGTTATTCATTGTGTGAACTGTACGAACGCTATCAAAAGCCGCTGTTTATTGTCGAAAACGGTTTTGGTGCTTACGACAAAGTAGAAGAAGATGGCAGCATCAACGACGACTACCGAATTGACTACCTGCGCGCCCATATTGAAGAGATGAAAAAAGCGGTGACTTACGATGGTGTCGACCTGATGGGCTACACGCCGTGGGGCTGCATCGACTGCGTGTCGTTCACCACCGGTCAGTACAGCAAGCGCTACGGCTTCATCTACGTGAACAAGCACGATGACGGTACGGGCGATATGTCGCGTTCGCGTAAGAAGAGCTTCAACTGGTACAAAGAGGTGATTGCCAGCAACGGCGAGAAGCTTTAACTCCTGCATGTTACCCGCCAGTCGGCGGGTAACACTTGGAACGAGTCTTACCAGGTCTTACCTATTTTAAATTCCCAGCGTACATCTTCCATTTTGGTTGGCGACTTCGCTTCCTGCATTACCGGGAAGAAGGCTCCGGCACCAAACCATAATTTCAGTGAATCGACGGCGATATTAAATGACGGACCAACAACCCATTCGGTAGTTCCAGAATGGTTATTAATTACACTGCCATTAGACAGTTTTTTCGTTCCAGAGGCATTATTGCTGTAGGCACTTTCCAGACCAAGATCCAGCGGTAAATCGCTAAACATATACCGCACCTGGGTATTCCACTGGAATTCGTTACCTCGTTTCACGTCCTGGTTACCGCGCTCAAATGGTCCCTGATATACAAAACCCATATCCCCTTTAATGTTAGGAGTAAATAATTTTGTTAAAGTGAGTGTTACTCTTCCTCCCCAGGCGCTATTCCCAGGCAAATGATTATCTCCATCTTGCCCGGTGGGTAGTAATACTGCCCCACCTACCGTAACCCAAAACGGATCACCTCTTCGCTGGCTCATTAAAGCATAATTGACCCCCACCGATTGGTCGCCCATTCCCTCTATGTGCTCAGGAGACAGATTGTCTCGTTTGTTATTGATATAGGAACCCACAGTTGATAATTCCAGTCTGTCGGTCAAACCGTAACGAATCTTCAATAACCATATCTGGGAGTAAACATCCGGACTTCCGTGCCCCTCGATTTGATGATCTTTATCGCGAAATGAGCTATTCACGGCGGTTAATAACTTTCCTTCCGGCAATACTGAACCACCAGAAATAGCGGTATTAACTGGTGCACCTAATAGATTACTGGGATTATTTTCTCCGTTAGCTGCCATTGCATTCATTAATAGAAAATATGTCATTAATGGCAGAAATATAAATCGTTTCATTATTCCCTCCAGGTATAAAAAACAAAGCGCTAAGTTAATAAATATTTACGTTATTTATGTTTATTTTTAATTTATAATTTAAATTAATAACTTGATGAATTTAATATACGGAAATTTTTGTAACTATATTGAGAGGTAAATAACGATTCCGGAGAGAAACTATTTGTAACTACATGTAAATATACTGTGTTGTTTTGATTAAATAACAGCAAGGTAAAAATGATGCACAATGAATCATTAGGCTCTAAAAAACCGGTAATTTAATTCTGGCTAATACACTGATACAAACGCCAGGTTGCCTGACAGGAGCCAACGATTTAGTGTAATATATTGAATTAGTAACACTTTGTAGCCTGAATAAGGCACTCACACTGCATCCGACATAAACAAAGCGCACTTTATTAACAAGCTGAAAAGGCGCCGAAGCGCCTTTAGAAAACAGTCGAATCAGTAAATTACTGGTAGTCGCTAATCGGTACGCAGGAGCAGAACAGGTTACGGTCGCCATAAACATCATCCAGACGTTTCACCGTCGGCCAGTATTTGTCTGCCACGCCTGCCGGGAATACGGCAACTTCACGGCTGTACGGATGCGCCCACTCGGCGACCAGTTCGCTCTGAATGTGCGGCGCGTTCACCAGCGGGTTATCTTCCAGCGGCCAGACACCCGCTTTCACCTGGTCAATCTCTGCGCGAATAGCCAGCATCGCATCGATAAAGCGATCCAGCTCAGCCTTACCTTCAGATTCCGTCGGCTCTACCATCAGCGTGCCCGCCACCGGGAACGACATGGTTGGCGCATGGAAACCGTAGTCGATCAGACGCTTGGCAATATCCAGCTCGCTGATGCCGGTTTCTTCTTTCAATGGGCGAATATCAAGAATACATTCGTGCGCCACACGGCCATCGCGACCAGTATACAGTACCGGATAGGCATCTTTCAGACGGCTGGCAATGTAGTTAGCGTTAAGAATCGCGACCTGACTTGCCTGCTTCAGGCCTTCTGCGCCCATCATGCGGATGTACATCCAGCTGATTGGCAGGATAGAGGCACTACCGAACGGCGCCGCAGAAACCGCGCCCTGACGGGTTAACATGCCTTCGATTTGCACCACGCTATGACCCGGTACGAACGGTGCCAGATGCGCTTTCACGCCGATCGGTCCCATGCCTGGGCCACCGCCGCCGTGCGGAATGCAGAAAGTTTTATGCAGGTTAAGATGCGAAACGTCCGCGCCAATAAAGCCCGGTGAGGTAATGCCGACCTGAGCGTTCATGTTCGCGCCGTCAAGGTAAACCTGACCGCCGAACTGGTGCACAACTTCACACACCTCACGGATCGTTTCTTCATACACGCCGTGGGTGGACGGATAGGTCACCATGATGCAAGAAAGGTTCGCAGCATGTTGTTCTGCTTTGGCCCGCAGATCGTCCAGGTCGATGTTGCCGTTCTTATCACAGGCGACTACCACCACCTGCATTCCTGCCATATGTGCAGAAGCAGGGTTAGTGCCGTGAGCAGAGGCCGGAATCAGGCAGATATCGCGATGCCCTTCGTTGCGGCTTTCGTGATAGTGACGAATCGCCAGCAGCCCCGCGTATTCCCCCTGTGCGCCGGAGTTAGGCTGCATACAGACGGCGTCGTACCCGGTGAGTTTCACCAGCCAGTCAGAAAGCTGGCTAATCATCTGATGATATCCTTCGGCCTGTTCCGGCGGGCAGAACGGATGCAGTTCAGCGAATTCCGGCCAGGTGATAGGAATCATCTCGGCGGCGGCGTTCAGCTTCATGGTGCAGGAACCCAGCGGGATCATCGCCTGGTTCAGCGCCAGATCTTTACGCTCCAGCGAGTGCATATAGCGCATCATCTCGGTTTCGCTGTGGTAACGGTTAAATACCGGATGCGTCAGAATCGCATCGTCACGCAGCATACTTTGCTGAATGGAACGGCTATCAAGCGCCACGTCTTTATCCAGTGTTTCAATGTTCAGACCGTGGCTGTCGCCCAGCAAAACATTGAACAACTGCGCCACATTCTCACGGGTGGTGGTTTCATCGAGCGTAATACCCACCGCGTTATGAATATCGCTGCGCAGATTGATCTCTGCCGCTTCCGCACGCGCCAGTACCGCAGCTTTATCAGCCACTTCCACACACAGGGTGTCGAAGTAGTGCGCATGACGCAGCTTTAAGCCTTTCTGTTGCAGACCTGCCGCCAGAATATCGGTCAGGCGGTGGATACGATTCGCAATGCGCTTCAGACCGACCGGACCATGATAAACGGCATACAGACTGGCGATGTTAGCCAGCAGTACCTGCGAGGTACAAATGTTGGAGTTCGCTTTCTCACGACGGATATGCTGCTCGCGAGTCTGCATCGCCATGCGCAGTGCGGTATTGCCCGCCGCATCTTTTGAGACGCCGATAATACGGCCTGGCATGGAGCGTTTAAATTCGTCTTTGGCGGCAAAGAACGCCGCATGCGGGCCACCGTACCCCATCGGTACGCCGAAGCGTTGCGCAGAGCCGAAAACAATGTCCGCGCCCTGTTTACCCGGCGCGGTAAGCAGCACCAGCGCCATAAAGTCGGCGGCGACGCTGACAATCACTTTACGGGCTTTGAGTTCGCTAATCAGCGCGCTGTAATCGTGAATTTCGCCCGTGGAGCCAACCTGCTGCAACAGCACGCCAAACACATCCTGGTGATCCAATGCTTTCGCCGCGTCATCCACAATGACGTCAAAGCCAAAGGTTTCGGCGCGAGTACGCACGACGTCCAGAGTTTGCGGATGGACATCAGAGGCGACAAAGAAACGGTTGGCATTTTTCAGTTTACTGACGCGCTTTGCCATCGCCATCGCTTCAGCGGCGGCGGTCGCTTCATCCAGCAGCGAGGCGGAAGCCATGTCCAGTCCCGTCAGGTCCAGCGTCACCTGTTGGAAGTTGAGCAACGCTTCCAGACGCCCCTGAGAGACTTCCGGCTGATAAGGGGTGTAGGCGGTGTACCAGCCTGGATTTTCCAGCATGTTGCGCAGGATAACCGGCGGTAGCTGCACGGCGGTGTAGCCCATGCCAATGTACGACGTGAAGCGCTTGTTACGCCCGGCGATGGCTTTTAATTCCGCCAGTGCGGCATATTCGGTTGCCGCCTCGCCAACCTGCGGCGGAGTCGCGAGCTGAATGTCTTTCGGCACAATCTGACCTGTCAGCGCGTTTAACGACTCGGCGCCAACCGCATTCAGCATCTCTTGTTGCTGTGCGGCGTCCGGTCCGATGTGGCGTTCAATGAAAGCGCCGCGGTTTTCAAGCTGGCTTAACGTCTGTGTCATGGGCGATGGTTCCTGAAACGTGCAGTGAATCGTGATTGTCTCTAACTCAATTGCCCGGTGGCGCTGACGCTTACCGGGCCTACGCGTGCGAAAACGAATACGCAAAATAATTCGCGTTGCAGTGAGTAGGCCGGATAAGCATTAGCGCCATCCGGCACAACATTATTCGTCTTCTAACAATGCCTCGTACGCGGTGGCATCCAGCAGCGATTCAAGTTCGCTTTCATCGCTGGCTTTGATTTTAAAGATCCAGCCACCGGCATACGGTTCGCTGTTCACCAGCTCCGGGGAGTCGCTCAGCGCATCGTTTACCGCCACGATCTCGCCGCTTACCGGCGCATAAATGTCGGACGCCGCTTTTACGGACTCCGCCACGGCGCAGTCGTCGCCCGCGCTTACGGTCGCGCCGACTTCCGGCAGATCAACAAAAACCATATCGCCCAACAGCTCCTGAGCGTGTTCAGTAATGCCAACGGTGTAAGTGCCATCCGCTTCTTTACGCAGCCATTCGTGTTCTTTGCTGTATTTCAGTTCTGCGGGTACGTTGCTCATCAATTAATCTCCAAAAAAGGATGAATCACGCGACGGCTTTGCCGTTACGCACAAAAACAGGTTTAGTCACTTTTACCGGCATTTCACGGTTACGAATTTGTACAATCGCCGTCTCGCCGATGCCCGCTGGAACGCGCGCCAGCGCAATGCTGTAGCCCAACGTTGGGGAAAACGTCCCGCTGGTGATAATGCCTTCTTGCTGATTGCCCTGCGCATCGGTAAAACGCACCGGCAGTTCATTACGCAATACGCCTTTCTCGGTCATCACCAGACCGACAAGCTGCTCATGGCCTTTTTCACGCTGCATCTCCAGCGCCTCACGGCCAATAAAGTCGCGGTCAGCAGGTTCCCAGGCGATAGTCCATCCCATATTAGCCGCCAGCGGAGAGATACCTTCATCCATCTCCTGACCGTACAGGTTCATGCCTGCTTCCAGACGCAGCGTGTCGCGCGCGCCAAGACCGCACGGCTTCACGCCCGCCTCCACCAGCGCACGCCAGAAATCCGCCGCTTTTTCATTCGGCATGGCGATTTCATAGCCTGCTTCGCCGGTATAACCGGTGGTGGCGATAAACAAATCGCCCGCCTGAACGCCGAAGAACGGCTTCATACCTTCTACTGCATGGCGCTGTTGGTCAGTAAACAGAGTCGCCGCTTTTTCCTGCGCATTCGGCCCCTGTACCGCAATCAGCGACAGGTCGTCACGAACGGTGATGTCGATGGCATAAGGTTCAGCGTGTTGGGTAATCCAGGAGAGGTCTTTTTCGCGGGTGGCGGAGTTAACAACGAGACGGAAGAAATCTTCAGTGAAGTAGTAGACGATAAGGTCATCAATCACGCCGCCCGATGCGTTAAGCATACCGGAGTAGAGGGCTTTACCCGTCTTCGTTAGCTTCGCGACGTCGTTTGCCAGCAGATAACGTAGAAACTCTCGTGTGCGGCTGCCATGAAGATCGACAATGGTCATATGCGATACATCAAACATCCCGGCATCGGTGCGCACAGCGTGGTGTTCATCAAGCTGAGAGCCGTAATGCAGGGGCATCATCCAGCCATGAAAATCGACCATGCGGGCGCCGCATAGCGTGTGTTGTTCGTACAAAGGCGTCTGTTGGGCCATCTTTTCCTCGTTGAATTAGCGGGGGCTAACAACCATTTTCATGGGAAATCTTCGCCACGAAACCTGGCATCGACGCCCTTTTTCCTGCGCCGACGCAAACGTTCTCTTGCTCCTGAACTTACCACCGAACCAGTCGCTAAACCATAAGGCTGAATTTACCATCACATTAGCTTATGACTAAAAAACGCTAAAACCCAATCAGCACAAAAAACCACTATTACGCTAAATAACCGTCATAAAAAGGAAGCTGATACGATTTACTACAACATAAATTAATATTAAATGCGGAAAAAATGTCGAAAATCGCGTTCGCCAAAAATAGCGGCATTAGAAAATATAATGCGAAATAAGCGGTGAAATTAGATTATTTCAAACGAGGAAAGCCCCCCGGCGCGATAGCCGGGAAAGCAAAGTGTGACGGGTTTCAAACTCTTGCTGGCGTGCAGTCAGACACTTAACGAAGCCATTGCGGAAGGTCGTTTAGCCCCATTGCCTGGCGAAGCAGTTGGGGTTTGACGCCGGGGAGCGTATCCGCCAGTTTCAGCCCGATGTCGCGCAGCAATTTTTTTGCCGGGTTTTCGCCGGCAAACAGGTCACGAAAACCTTGCATCCCGGCAAGCATCATCGCCGCGCTATGTTTACGGCTACGCTCATAACGACGGAGATAAAGATGTTGACCAATGTCTTTGCCCTGACGCTGAAGCCGGCGCAGATCGTCCACCAGTTCGGCCGCGTCCATAAAGCCGAGGTTGACGCCTTGCCCTGCCAGCGGATGGATGGTGTGCGCGGCATCGCCGACTAACGCCAGACGATGCGCGGCAAACTGGCGAGCATAGCGGCCCGTCAGCGGAAAAACCTGCCGTTCGCTTTCCAGGCGGCATAAGCCCAGCCGATTATCGAAGGCGATAGTCAACGCCTGGTTAAACGCCTCGTCGCCGCTCTGTTGCATACGCTCCGCATCCTGCGGAGAAAGCGACCAGACAATGGAACACAGATGCGAATCGCTTAACGGCAAAAACGCCAGAATACCTTCACCATGAAACACCTGGCGAGCAACCGCGCCGTGCGGCTCTTCGGTGCGGATAGTCGCTACCAGCGCATGGTGACGGTAGTCCCAGAAAGTTAAGGGAATATCCGCTTTGTTACGCAGCCAGGAGTTGGCGCCATCCGCGGCAATCACCAGACGCGCGGTTAACATCGCGCCGTCTTTTAAAGTCAGGAAGGCGTCGTTCTCTCCCCAGGCAACCTGCTGTAACTCCGCTGGCGCCATTAAGGTGATATCCGCCGCTTGCTGCGCTTTTTGCCACAATGCGTAGTGAATGACGCTGTTTTCAACAATATGCCCCAGATGGCTATATCCCATGCTTGCGTCATCAAACGTAATACGGCCAAAGCTGTCTTTATCCCAGACTTCCATACCGTGGTAGCAACTTGCCCGTCGCGCCACAATGTTTGACCATACGCCAAGACGGGTAAGCAGTTTTTCGCTGGCGGCATTAATCGCCGACACCCGAAGCTGAGGCGGCGCATCGTTCGCCAACGGCTGGGGGACAACGTGATCCAGTACCGCAACGCGCAAACCGCTCCCCTGCAAGCCGCAGGCGACAGCCAGTCCCACCATGCCTCCGCCAACTATTGCTACATCAACACTTTGCACTATTTACTCCTGGAAACCGGAACAATCAAAACCGTAGGCCGGATAAGGCGAAGCCGCCATCCGGTATTTTTACGAACACGATGCCGGATGGCGGCGTGAACGCCTTATCCGGCCTACAGATCGGCTTAACGCGCAACCCAACCTAAGGTCCGCTGTGCCAGCGCATCGCGCGCAGGTGGTAATAATTCCATCGCCATTAAACCGATATTGCGCCCAATAACCAGCGGCGCCCAACGATTTGCAAACAGATGGACCAGACCGTTCGTTACGCCAATCGTCGTATCCCGGTCAACCTGACGACGCTGCTGATAGCGCGATAACACGTGCCAGGCGCCAATATCCTCGCCCGCGTCCTGTGCCGCGACCAGCGTTTCCGCCAGGCTCATGACATCGCGCAGACCGAGATTAAACCCTTGTCCGGCGATAGGATGCAACGTCTGCGCCGCATTGCCGACCACGACAGTCCGGTGAGAAAACACTTTCGCCGCCGTAGTCAGGGCAAGCGGATACGCGCTGCGCTTACCGGCCTGAGTAATTCGCCCCAGCCGCCAGCCGAACGCGGCCTGCAATGCATGGCAGAACTGCGCGTCGGACCAGCTCAGCACCTCATCGCGCTGGTCGAGCGGGTGACACCAAACCAGCGAACATCGGCCATGCGACATCGGCAACATCGCCAGCGGGCCATTGGGGGTAAAACGTTCAAAGGCGCGTCCCTGATGCGGGATAGCGGTCGCGACATTCGCTATCACCGCTAACTGTTCGTAAGGCTCCTGATGCCAGTCAACGCCGCAGGCTGACGCGAGCGCGGAGTGGGTACCGTTAGCCGCCACCAGCACGCTGCCAGCTATCACATTGCCGTTTTCCAGAGTGACGTTAACCTGCTGTTGGGTACGCGACACGCTGGCTACGCGCTCCGGGCAGTGCAGCGTAACGCCTGGCGCTTTACGCAAGAGCGCAAACAGACGCAGCCCGATATCATGCAGCTCCGCAACGTGCCCCAACGCTGCCAGACTGTAGTCCTGCGCGTCGAGAGTCACAAATCCGGCATGGCCGCGATCGCTGACGTGTACGGTGTTGATTGCCGTTGCGCAATCGGAAATCGCCTGCCAGACGCCAATTCGCGCCAGTTGCTGACAAGTGCCCGCCGCCAGCGCAATCGCTCTGGCGTCAAAGCCGGGATGACCGTCGGCTTCAGGCGCTTTCGCTTCAATCAGGTGTACCGGCAACGTCCCATGACTGAACTGAGAGATGGCCAGCGCCAGCGTCGCGCCTGCCATGCCGCCGCCAACGATAATGACGCTCATTGCTGCCGCGCCGCCGCCATTAATGCCTCAATGTCATCCGCCTTCTTCACAACGCCAGCGGTCAGGTTTTCATTACCGGTTTCGGTAATGACAATGTCATCTTCAATTCGAACGCCAATGCCGCGATACGCTTCCGGCACGTCGGCATCCGGCGCGATATAGAGGCCTGGCTCTACGGTCAGCACCATGCCCGGCTCCAGGATGCGGGAGCGATCCGGCCCATAAACGCCGACATCATGAACATCCAACCCCAGCCAGTGGCTCAAGCCATGCATAAAGAAAGGACGATGCGCATTTTCGGCAATCAGTTGATCAACCTCTCCTTGCAAAATCCCCAGCTTCACCAGCCCGGTTATCATGATGCGCACGACTTCGCCGGTCACCTCCTGAATAGAGGTACCAGGACGGAACAGTCGCAGGCTGGTCTCCAGCGATTCCAGAACGATGTCATAAATTTCACGCTGAGCTGGCGTAAATTTCCCGTTCACCGGGAAAGTACGCGTGATGTCGCCCGCGTAACCTTTATATTCACAGCCCGCGTCGATAAGCACTAAATCGCCGTCGCGCATTTCACTTTCGTTTTCAGTGTAATGCAGGATACAGCCATTTTCGCCGCTGCCGACAATGATGTTATAGGAGGGATAGCGCGCGCCGTGGCGATTAAATTCGTGGTGAATTTCCCCCTCCAGTTGATACTCAAACATCCCCGGACGGCATTTTTCCATCGCGCGGATATGCGCCAGCGCGCTAATTTCCCCGGCGCGGCGCAGGACAGCAATCTCTTCCGGCGATTTGAACAGGCGCATCTCATGGACGATCGGTCGCCAGTCAGTCATAGTGGCCGGCGCGGTCAGATTCTGGCGGGAGCCTTTACGCAGCTTCTCCAGCGCAGCCAGAACAATCTCGTCGGCATACGCATATTCGCCCTGCGCGTGGTACACCACATCCAGACCATTAAGCAACTGAAAGAGTTGCTGGTTGATTTCGCTAAACGCCAGCGCCCGGTCAACGCCCAGTTTTTCCGGCGCGGCATCCTGTCCTAAACGGCGACCAAACCAGATTTCCGCCGTCAGGTCGCGAACGCGGTTGAACAAAACGCTGTGGTTGTGGGTGTCATCACTCTTAATCAGTACCAGCACGGCTTCCGGTTCGTTAAAACCGGTGAAATACCAGAAGTCGCTACTCTGGCGATACGGATATTCACTGTCTGCGCTGCGCGTCGCCTCCGGCGCGGCAAAGATCAGCGCGGCGCTGCCGGGCTGCATTTGCGCCAGTAATGCCTGGCGACGGCGTTGGTATTCCTGCTGAGTCATGACATGGCCTCCATTTCGTTTTTTCTTAGTGTAGCGTCGGTTTACGCACTTCCGGCGCGGTCGGCTGTTGGCGCGTGAAAGTGTCATGACATAACAGCGCCGCAACACGGACATATTCGATGATCTCTTCGAGCGACATCTCCAGCTCTTCCTGATCTTCGCTCTCATCATAACCAAGCTGCGCAATATTACGCAGGTCGTCAATCGCTTCACCCGTTTCGCCGGTGACTTTATCAAGTTTAGGCTGCGTTACGCCGAGGCCAAGCAAAAAGTGGTTAACCCACCCGGCTAATGCATCTGCGCGATCGAATACGCTGACATCGTCGCCTTCAGGCAGATAAAGCTGAAAAAGAAAGCCGTCGTCTTCCAGCGCGTCGCTGGTCGCCGCGTGCATTTTGCGCAGCGCCTGAGCAAGCTCATGCCCGAAGGCCAGACCTTCGTTCGTCAGGTCGTGCAGCAGCGGCTGCCATGAGCTGTCGTTGTTGCCGCCGCAAATCATCCCGCTGATTAAACCATGCATTTCAGCCGGGGTCAGACCGGCCCCTTGTTGATTCAAAAACCGGTTCATTTCGTTGTAACCAGGCATTTCGTTCTGTATAGACATAAGCATTCGTCATCAAAGGGAGGATATTCATGATATGCTACCACTTTGGACCCTGGTGAACCAGAAAAGGGCTTGTATCTTCACACCAGGGTAGCTATAGTGTCGCCCCTTCGCGGACCCTGGGTCTGGAGACGAAGGCAGCGCAGTCAATCAGCAGGAAGGTGGCATGTCTGCACAACCCGTCGATATCCAAATATTTGGCCGTTCACTGCGAGTGAATTGCCCGCCTGACCAAAGGGATGCGTTGAATCAGGCTGCGGACGATCTGAATCAGCGGTTGCAAGATCTGAAAGTTCGCACTAGAGTCACAAATACTGAGCAGTTGGTTTTCATTGCCGCATTGAATATCAGCTATGAGTTAACTCAGGAAAAAGCGAAGACCCGCGATTACGCGGCGAGCATGGAACAACGTATTCGGATGCTACAACAGACCATCGAACAGGCGTTGCTTGATCAAGGTCGCATAACCGAAAAAACGGGCCAAAACTTTGAATAACACTTTTCGCTTTACTATGGTAAAGTGATTGTGAAAACAGAATTTCTCTGAGATGTTTGCAAGCGGGCCAGTCCCCTGAGCCGATATTTCATACCACAAGAATGTGGCGCTCCGCGGTTGGTGAGCATGCTCGGTTCGTCCGAGAAGCCTTAAAACTGTGACGACACATTCACCTTGAACCAAGGGTTCAAGGGTTACAGCCTGCGGCGGCATCTCGGAGATTCCCCTTCTGACTGGCGACAGCCATGACGCAACTTCCCGAACTCTCTTTATCACGACAAGAAATCCGCCGAATGATTCGGCAACGTCGCCGTGCGCTGACGCCAGAGCAGCAACGCCGCTTTGGTCAACAGGCCGCCGCCCGAATGCTCAGCTTTCCTCCCGTCGTGATGGCGCACACTGTCGCCGTGTTTCTCTCCTTTGATGGCGAACTCGACACCCAGCCGCTGATAGAACAGCTATGGCAAGCGGGCAAGCGCGTCTACCTTCCGGTTCTTCATCCCTTTAGCCCTGGCAACCTCCTGTTCCTGCACTATCATCCGCAGAGTGCGCTGGTGACCAACCGCTTAAAGATCCAGGAGCCACGGCTTGATGTCCGCGACGTATTGCCGCTGGCAAAGCTGGATGTGCTGGTAACGCCGTTAGTGGCGTTTGACGAAGGCGGGCAGCGCCTGGGGATGGGCGGCGGATTTTATGACCGTACGCTACAAAACTGGCAGCAGCATAAGATCCTACCTGTGGGTTACGCGCATGATTGCCAGTTAGTGGAAAAACTGCCGGTTGAAGAGTGGGATATCCCGCTGCCTGCGGTGGTGACGCCGTCCAAAATTTGGGAGTGGTAGCCGTGTTTTGCCGATTGACAGCGTCGCTTTTTTGACCTAAATTTCTCGGTGAAGGGTGAGGGAGGCGAACCTCCCTCCTGCGTACTCTCTGTTAATATGCTGGCGTAGCGATGATTAACAGGATCAGCAGCATGATGACGTATCTCATCATCGTCCCTTTCCTTTTTAGAGCCCCTGCTTCGGTAGGGGCTTTCCCGTTTCAGCGCTATGCTGAGCCCTTATCGTAAATTCCTTTTATTGCTGTACAACACGCAACGCTGCCTTTAATTACCAATTGCGGCAAGGCTCGAAAACAGAATGTATGCGTTACACGAAGAGATGTTGAGGCAGGGAAACCAGAGAAAGGATGGGCAGGTCATCTCCTGCCCATTTAGAAGAAATTAGTACAGCAGACGGGCGCGAATGGTGCCCGGAATCGCCTTCATCGCCAGCAGCGCTTTCTCCGCCACATCGCCATCGGCTTCTATATCAATCACCACATACCCCATTCGGGCGGAGGTTTGCAGATACTGCGCGGCAATGTTAACGCCCTGCTCGGCAAAGATCTGGTTAAGCGCGGTCAATACGCCCGGGCGGTTTTCGTGGATGTGCATCAGGCGACGACCGCCGTGCAGCGGCAGCGACACTTCCGGGAAGTTCACGGCGGACAGCGTCGAGCCGTTATCCGAGTACTTAATCAGTTTTCCTGCGACTTCCAGACCGATGTTTTCTTGCGCCTCCTGCGTCGAGCCGCCGATATGCGGCGTCAGGATCACGTTATCGAATTCGCACAGCGGAGAGGTAAACGGATCGCTATTAGTGGCCGGTTCCGTCGGGAAGACGTCGATAGCCGCCCCCGCCAGATGTTTCGTCGCCAGCGCGTCGCACAAAGCCGGGATATCCACTACCGTACCGCGCGCGGCGTTAATCAGCAGCGAACCCGGCTTCATCAGGGCAATCTCTTTTGCGCCCATCATGTTTTTGGTGGAGGCGTTTTCAGGTACGTGCAGACTGACCACATCGCTCATATTCAACAATTCAGACAGGTGCTGCACCTGAGTTGCGTTACCAAGCGGCAGTTTATTTTCAATATCATAGAAATAGACATGCATCCCCAGCGATTCCGCCAGAATGCCCAACTGCGTTCCGATATGGCCGTAACCGATAATGCCAAGCTTTTTACCGCGCGCTTCGAACGATCCCGCCGCCAGTTTATTCCATACGCCGCGGTGCGCTTTGGCGTTCGCTTCCGGCACGCCGCGCAGCAGCAGCAATAGCTCGCCAATCACCAGCTCCGCCACGGAACGGGTATTCGAGAATGGCGCGTTAAAGACCGGAATACCGCGTTTTGCCGCCGCATTTAAATCCACCTGGTTAGTGCCGATGCAAAAGCAGCCAATCGCCACCAGCTTCTCTGCGGCGTTAATCACTTCTTCTGTCAGATGAGTACGGGATCGCAGACCGATGAAGTGGGCATCGCGGATGGACGCTTTCAACTGTTCAGCGTCCAGCGCGCCCTTGTGATATTCAATGTTGGTGTAACCTGCCGCACGAAGGCTTTCCAGCGCCTTTTGATGCACCCCTTCAACCAGCAGAAATTTAATTTTATCTTTCTCCAGCGATACCTTTGCCATTTCCCCGATCCTGTCTTTTTTTGCCATCTGATGTTGTGTGTGGATTTGCATCCGTCCTTCAACATATCAAAAAAAATTATCACGGCAATATGAACGTTTGCGCCAGCGTCGTGAAGGAATCGCATACAGCGGGAAATAGCAGATGAAAATACCGGGAATAACTTTTTCTTTGGAGGGATCGGCAGGGCAAACGATTAAACGTGATACATGTCACCAAATTTGCCCTGACCGAATTTTTTACGCGGCAGGAAATACGCCTGGCGGGATCATTTTACGATGGTTTTCACCCCGTCCGGCGTGCCGATCAGTGCGACATCGGCGCCACGGTTGGCGAACAACCCTACGGTCACGACGCCCGGAATCGCGTTAATGGCGTTTTCCAGCGCGATGGGATCAAGGATTTCCATACCATAAACATCCAGAATCACGTTGCCGTTATCCGTGACCACGTTCTGACGGTACTCCGGACGCCCGCCCAGCTTCACCAGTTGACGAGCGACCGCGCTGCGCGCCATCGGAATCACTTCGACCGGCAACGGGAATTTGCCAAGAATATCCACCTGTTTAGAGGCATCCGCAATACAGATAAATTTCTCCGCCACGGAAGCAATAATTTTCTCACGGGTTAATGCCGCGCCGCCGCCTTTGATCATCTGCATATGACCGTTGATTTCGTCCGCGCCGTCGACATAGATACCCAGGCTATCCACTTCGTTGAGATCAAACACGTGAATACCGAGGCCTTTGAGTTTTTCAGTCGAGGCGTCCGAGCTGGAGACCGCGCCTTCAATCTGGCCTTTCATTGTGCCCAGCGCATCAATAAAGTGTGCGGCCGTTGAGCCTGTACCAACGCCCACAATGGTGCCGGGCTGTACATACTGAAGTGCCGCCCATCCTACCGCTTTTTTCAGTTCATCCTGCGTCATAGATCGTTTCGCCTGTGGTGTGAAAATACAGCCGCATTATAGAACATTGTCGGGAAAAATCTCCGTGTCCGTACACAGGCTACGGATTTCATCTGTACCGACGGCAAATTTATGTCATAGTGCGGAAAAAAATAACAGGAGCATGACACAACAATGAAACGTCCGGACTACAGAACACTACAGGCGCTGGATGCCGTTATACGTGAACGAGGATTCGAGCGCGCCGCCCAGAAGCTGTGCATCACGCAATCCGCCGTCTCACAGCGCATAAAACAGCTTGAGAATATGTTCGGACAACCTTTGTTGGTGCGTACCGTTCCTCCTCGCCCCACGGAGCAAGGGCAAAAATTACTGGCTCTGCTGCGTCAGGTTGAACTGCTGGAAGAAGAGTGGCTGGGCGATGAACAAACCGGCTCTACGCCGCTGCTGCTGTCGCTGGCGGTTAACGCCGACAGTCTGGCGACCTGGCTGCTTCCGGCGCTGGCGCCGGTGCTGGCGGACTCCCCTATCCGTCTCAATTTACAGGTGGAAGATGAAACGCGCACGCAAGAACGTCTGCGGCGCGGCGAGGTGGTGGGCGCGGTGAGTATTCAGCATCAGGCGCTGCCCAGTTGCCTGGTAGACAAACTGGGCGCGCTCGACTATCTGTTTGTCGCGTCAAGGCCGTTTGCCGAGCGCTATTTCCCCAATGGCGTTACCCGGTCGTCGCTGCTGAAAGCGCCCGCCGTCGCGTTCGACCATCTGGATGATATGCATCAGGCCTTTTTGCAACAGAATTTCGATCTACCGCCCGGCAGCGTGCCGTGCCATATCGTTAATTCATCCGAAGCGTTTGTACAGCTTGCGCGTCAGGGCACGACCTGCTGCATGATCCCTCACCTGCAGATTGAGAAAGAGCTGGAAAGCGGCGAGTTGATCAACTTAACGCCTGGTTTGCTACAACGCCGGATGCTTTACTGGCACCGCTTTGCCCCGGAAAGCCGGATGATGCGCAAAGTGACCGACGCGCTGCTGGAGTACGGGCACAAGGTGCTGCGTCAGGATTAGCCTCTCTATGAATGCCGGATGGCGGCGTGAACGTCTTATCCGGCCTGCATGCCCCATTATTCCCCCGTCGCTTCTTTGAAATTCATCACAAAATCATTGCGTTCAGGCGGCAAAAAACGACGCGCCATTGGCTATTTTTTGCTGGCGGCAAGACGATTTAAAACGCTCACCGTATCAGCAAATCTTCATTTCATTGCGTAATACGGAGCAAAAAACGAGAACACCGGGAGAAAACGCGGCCTGGAAGCGCCCAAGCCGGGCGAGATTACTGCGTGCTGGCGGCCGTTGTCGACGTCTGCCCTGCTCCAGGTTCAAGCTGGAATACCACATCGACCTGATCGTCGAACTGAATGGTCGGCTGCTCGTAAGTTTCCTGCGCAGATACCGGCGCAGCATCTGCGGCTTTCATCATTCGCACCACAGGACTCGGCTGATAATTAGAGACATGGTAGCGAACGCTGTAAACCGGCCCCAATTTGCTGTTAAAACCGACTGCCAGCGCTTGCGCCTGATGAATCGCGTCATCAATGGCGGCTTTGCGGGCCTTGTCTTTATAGGCGTCCGGTTGCGCCACGCCCAGCGATACCGAACGAATCTCGTTCAGACCCGCCTTCAGCGCGCCGTCCAGCAGAGAATTAAGTTTATCTAACTGACGCAGTGTCACCTCAACGGTTCGCACCGCGCGATACCCTTTCAGAATGCTTTTACCGTTTTGGTAATCATAATCCGGCTGCGTGCGCAGATTCGCCGCGCTAATGTCTTTTTTCGCAATCTGATTTTGCTCAAGGAAGGAAAGATATTGCGCCACGCGCTCATCGGCCTGCTTCTTCGCCGTCGCCGCATCCTTCGCCGCGACGTTCACTTCAATCGCTAAGGTGGCGATATCAGGCACAGCATCGACGCTTGCCGTACCGGAAGTCACGATGTGCGGGCCTTCCGGCAATTCGCTTGCCTGCGCCGACATTGCACTTAAACCCACTAATGCCGCCAGGGCCATCACTTTGAACTTCACAGTCTCTCCTCCATATTGCAGTCATTGCCCTGATATACAGGGCGCATGCAGGCAAGCTTAGCGGATATCGGCCTGTTGTCCATCAGACAACGCTTAGTTGAAAAGCGCGTGCATATGCGCGACGCCTTCCCGCGCCAGTTGGAAGGCGATAAGCCACATCACCACCCCAACCAGAATGTTGATAATGCGTTGAGCTTTCGCCGTACGCAGTCGAGGCGCAAGCCAGGCCGCCAGTAGCGCTAACCCAAAAAACCATAAGAACGACGCGCTAATCGTGCCGAGGGCGAACCAGCGCTTTGGCTCCATAGCCAGTTGTCCGCCGAGACTGCCCAACACGACAAACGTATCCAGATAAACGTGCGGATTCAGCCACGTTACCGCCAGCATCGTAGCAATAATTTTCCAGCGCCCCTGCTTCATAACCTCGGCGCTGGCCAGCTCCAGATTACTGCTCATTGCCGTTTTCAGCGCGCCAAAACCGTACCATAACAAGAACGCGACCCCGCCCCATGTGACCAGCGCCAGCAGCCACGGCGACTGCATCAGCAAAGCGCTGCCGCCAAAAATACCGGCGCTAATCAGGACTAAATCACTTAACGCGCAAAGCAGCGCTATCATGAGGTGGTACTGGCGACGAATCCCCTGATTCATCACAAACGCATTTTGCGGGCCAAGCGGAAGGATCATGGCGGCGCCAAGGGCAAACCCTTGAAAATAATAAGATATCACGTTAACTACCCTGAGCTGTTTTTCTTAAAGGCAGACTATAGCGCGGGAATATTATTAGCGGAAATTGATAATTTTAATCACTAATAAGAAAAGCTAATAAAGAGACTGAATAACGGATGGCGGCTACGCTTATCCGCTCAATAACCAGAGAATACTGGAGGCGGATAAGCGCAGCACCGGCAGGCAGCACGGGAGGAAAATTACTCCGCGGCGTTATCTTTCACGCGTTTAAAATTGACGTCCATCTGCGGGTACGGGAAGCTAATACCAGCGGCGTCAAATTCACGTTTAATACGTTCCAGCACGTCCCAGTAGACATTTTGCAGGTCGCTGCTTTTACTCCAGACACGCACCACAAAATTAATCGATGAGGCGCCCAGCTCATTCAAACGCACCGTCATTTCGCGATCTTTTAAAATACGATCGTCGGACTCGATAATCGTCGTTAGCAGTTGTTTCACCTGATCGATATCCGAATCGTAGGCCACCCCAATAATGAATTCGTTACGGCGAACCGGCTCACGAGAATAGTTGATGATATTTCCCGCGATAATTTTGCCATTCGGAATCACAATAATTTTGCCGTCTACCGCGCGCATTGTCGTGGAAAAGATTTGCACGTTCAGTACCGTACCGGCAACGCCGCCCAAATCGACATACTCACCGGCGCGGAACGGACGGAACATAACCAGCAATACCCCAGCCGCAAGGTTAGAAAGCGATCCCTGTAATGCCAGGCCAACGGCTAAACCAGCGGCGCCCAGTACGGCAATAACCGAGGCGGTTTGAACCCCCACGCGACCCAGAGCCGCAATCAGCGTAAAAGCGATAACCCCATAGCGCACCAGCGCAGAAAGAAAGTCGGCTACTGTCGCATCAATATGACGCGCACGCATCAGACGATTTACCGTATTGGAGATCACGCGCGCTACAATCAAGCCGATGATGATAATAGCGATAGCCGCAACAATATTCACAGCATAGCTGAGCAATAACGCCTGGTTGCGTACCAGCCAGGTGCCCGCACCATTTATGCTGTCGACAACATTCAAATCTTCCATTCAATATTCCTTGGTCATAGCAAAACAAGCAAATGAGATCATTCTCACGAAAAGAACTTTTTAAAGGTAAACAAAAACAGAGGAATATGCCATTTTTCGGCATCATCCCAAAACCAAAAAAGGCAGGTACACTGTGAGTTGGCCGGATGAAAGCGCTAACTAACGCCGCTCTCCGGAAATAACGATAAAAAAATGGCTTCCCGAGGGAAGCCATTTCAATCAGCAGACTATATTACAGAACGTCAATCGCGTTCAGTTCTTTAAATGCTTTTTCCAGACGAGCGATCATCGAAGTCTGGCCAGCACGCAGCCATACGCGCGGGTCATAGTATTTCTTGTTCGGCTGATCTTCGCCTTTCGGGTTGCCCAGCTGACCTTGCAGATACGCTTCGTTTTCTTTGTAGTAGTTCAGAACACCTTCCCAGGTTGCCCATTGGGTATCGGTATCGATGTTCATTTTCACTACGCCGTAGCTTACGGAGTCTTTGATTTCCTGAGCAGTAGAACCGGAACCGCCGTGGAAAACGAAGTTCAGGCTGTTGTGCGGCAGGTTGTGTTTCTTAGAAACATAGTCCTGAGAATCACGCAGAATAGTCGGGGTCAGAACCACGTTACCCGGCTTGTAAACGCCGTGTACGTTACCGAAGGAAGCGGCAATGGTGAAACGCGGGCTGATTTTGCTCAGTTCAGTGTACGCGTAATCAACGTCTTCCGGCTGGGTGTACAGAGCAGAAGCGTCCATGTGGCTGTTGTCCACGCCGTCTTCTTCACCACCGGTGCAACCCAGTTCGATTTCCAGAGTCATGCCAATTTTGGACATGCGCGCCAGGTATTTGGAGCAGATTTCGATGTTTTCGTGCAGAGACTCTTCAGACAGGTCAATCATGTGAGAAGAGAACAGCGGTTTACCGGTAGCCGCGAAGTGTTTTTCACCCGCGTCCAGCAGACCGTCGATCCACGGCAGCAGTTTCTTCGCGCAGTGGTCAGTGTGCAGGATAACCGGAACGCCGTAGTGTTCAGCCATCTGGTGAACGTGATGCGCGCCAGAGATAGCGCCCAGGATTGCCGCGCCCTGAGGTACGTCAGTTTTCACGCCTTTACCCGCGATGAAGGAAGCGCCGCCGTTGGAGAACTGAACGATGACCGGTGCTTTAACTTTTGCAGCGGTTTCCAGAACAGCGTTGATGGAATCAGTGCCCACGCAGTTAACTGCCGGCAGAGCAAAATTGTTTTCTTTTGCTACCTGGAACACTTTCTGTACGTCATCACCAGTGATCACGCCTGGTTTTACGAAATCAAAAATTTTAGACATGTTTCGTTGTCCTGTATCGTCGGGCTTTGGGAAAAAACACGGGCCGCCCTGAATGTCAGATCGGCGATAAATCAACGGGCAGGAATCCCTGCCCGTAACGATTACTTCTTAGCGCGCTCTTCGAGCATCGCTACGGCTGGCAGAACTTTACCTTCCACGAATTCGAGGAATGCGCCGCCGCCAGTAGAAATGTAGGAGATTTTGTCAGCAATGCCGAACAGGTCGATTGCCGCCAGGGTGTCGCCGCCGCCAGCGATGGAAAACGCTTCGCTATCAGCGATGGCATTCGCCACGATTTCAGTCCCTTTACGGAAGTTCGGGAACTCAAACACGCCAACCGGGCCGTTCCACAGAATGGTTTTGGCATTCTTGAGGATTTCAGCCAGCTGCTGAGCGGAAGCATCGCCGATATCCAGGATCTGCTCGTCTTCTTTCACGTCGTTAACGGATTTCAGAGTCGCCGGTGCGGTTTCGGAGAACTCGGTGGCAACGCGAACATCGGTCGGAACCGGGATATCGCAAGTGGTCAGCAGACGTTTTGCTTCGTCAACCAGGTCAGCTTCGTACAGGGATTTACCGACGCTGTGGCCCTGAGCGGCAACGAAGGTGTTGGCGATACCGCCGCCGACAATCAGCTGGTCAGCGATTTTAGACAGGGAATCCAGAACGGTCAGTTTGGTAGATACTTTAGAACCACCAACGATAGCCACCATCGGACGAGCCGGTTCTTTCAGCGCTTTACCCAGAGCATCCAGTTCAGCGGCCAGCAGCGGGCCTGCGCACGCGACATCAGCAAATTTGCCGATACCGTGGGTAGAAGCCTGCGCGCGGTGCGCGGTACCAAAGGCGTCCATCACGAATACGTCACACAGGGCGGCGTATTTTTTAGACAGCGCTTCGTCGTCTTTCTTTTCGCCTTTGTTAAAGCGAACGTTTTCCAGAACCACCAGCTCACCTTCGGCCACGTCAACGCCGTCCAGGTAATCTTTGACCAGGCGAACCGGGTTAGACAGTTTGTCTTTCAGGTAGTTAACAACCGGCAGCAGAGAGAATTCTTCGTTGTACTCGCCTTCGGTAGGACGACCCAGGTGGGAAGTTACCATCACTTTCGCACCCTGTTTCAGAGCCAGTTCGATGGTCGGCAGAGAGGCGCGGATACGCGCGTCGCTGGTCACTTTCCCTTCTTTAACAGGTACGTTCAGATCCGCACGGATAAAAACGCGTTTCCCGGCCAGATCCAGATCGGTCATCTTAATTACAGACATGGTGAATCCTCTCAATGATGCTTAAAGTTTTGTCGACGCTGACGCGTCGAGCCTGAAACCAACTGCGGCCATCGCTAACGTGGTGTCGAGCATCCTGTTAGCAAAGCCCCATTCATTATCGCACCAGACCAGCGTCTTGATCAGGTGGGCGCCACTGACCCGGGTTTGCGTGCCATCAACAATGGCGCTGTGCGGGTCGTGGTTAAAATCTATCGAGACCAACGGTGATTCCGTATAGTCAACTATACCATGAAATGCACCTTGTGCTGCTTTTTGCAGCAACTGGTTGACTTCACTGGCTTTTACTGGTTTTTTCACCGTTACGCTTAAATCGATCGCCGTCACATTAATGGTTGGAACGCGCACCGCAATCGCCTCAAAACGGTCGTTAAACTGCGGGAATATACGCGTAATGCCTGCCGCCAGTTTTGTATCTACCGGGATAATCGACTGGCTGGCCGCGCGCGTGCGCCGCAGATCGGAGTGATACGCGTCGATCACCTGCTGATCGTTCATCGCGGAGTGGATCGTCGTGACGGTACCAGACTCGATGCCGTAAGCATCATCCAACAATTTAATGACGGGAATTATGCAATTCGTGGTACAGGACGCGTTTGAGACAATACGATGTTCCGCACGCAGTTGGTTCTGGTTCACGCCAAAAACGACGGTGGCGTCAAGATCGTTGCTGCCCGGATGAGAAAAGAGCACTTTCTTCGCGCCAGCGGCAATATGCGCCTCGCCATGCTCCCGGTTGCCATATACGCCCGTACAATCCAACACAACATCCACGCCCAGTTCGCGCCACGGCAGATCCGCCAGCGTTCGTTCATGCAGAATACGAATGACATCGTCGCCGACAAAAAGCTGCTCGCGCTCGTGGCGAACCTCCCATGCAAAACGCCCGTGGCTGGTATCGTATTTCAACAAATGCGCCATGCCTGCGGCATCCGCCAGCTCGTTGATGGCCACCACGGTAATTTCCGCCCGACGTCCGGATTCATACAAAGCACGAACCACGTTACGCCCGATGCGACCAAAGCCATTAATCGCTATGCGTACGGTCATAGGTCTCCTGCAAGGCTATCCCGATTCAGATGAGGCTGACAGAGTAATGCAGCTCATCGTCGAGTAAAACCTCACCTGTCGCAAACTGCGACTGATTGGTTAATTGTCGAACATTTAATTAACTGAAACGCTTCAGCTAGAATAAGCGAAACGGGGAATAAAAGGAATGTTTGTCCAGTCGAAGAAGACAGTTATCTGACCTGCATCACATTTCATGGCCGCTTACGCTGCAATTTATTCCATATTTAAGAATCACCAGTACATCCGTCAGATCTTTTCATCGTCGCGTCACAAATACTGATTTATATCAGAAAGCGCTGTCGCCAGCGTCTATATTATCAGCGCCACGTCCGAGTCTCGGAGTCCTGTAACGATGACTGTATCTCACCACAATGCCTCTACAGCGCGCTTTTACGCGCTTCGTCTGCTTCCCGGCCAGGAAGTGTTTTCCCAATTACACGCCTTTGTGCAACAGAACCAATTACATGCCGCCTGGATTGCAGGGTGTACCGGCAGTCTGACCGACGTTGCGCTGCGTTATGCCGGGCAAGAAGCGACCACATCGCTCACCGGCACGTTTGAAGTTATCTCGCTAAACGGCACGCTTGAATTGACCGGCGAGCATCTGCATCTCGCGGTATCGGATCCCTACGGGGCCATGCTCGGCGGCCATATGATGCCAGGGTGTACCGTGCGTACCACGCTGGAACTGGTTATCGGCGAGCTGCCAGCGCTGACGTTCAGCCGTCAACCGTGCGCCATTTCCGGTTATGACGAACTGCATATTTCTTCCCGTTAATTGACGACTCTTTAAGAGGTACTTTATGTCGCGTCGCCCGTTTTCCAGCCAGTCTCTGGTGCTGATTGTCATCGCTATTGCCATCAATATGATTGGCGGACAGCTTATTAGCATGTTGAAGCTGCCTATTTTTCTCGACTCGATCGGCACCTTAATTAGCGCGGTACTGTTAGGGCCGTTCATCGGCATGTTGACTGGGCTTCTGACCAATTTGCTGTGGGGGCTGCTTACCGACCCTATCGCTGCCGCGTTTGCCCCGGTAGCGATGGTTATCGGTCTGGTCGCCGGGTGGCTGGCGCGCGCAGGCTGGTTTCGTACCCTGCCCAAAGTGATCGTCAGCGGGGTCGTCATTACGTTGGCGGTGACGCTGGTCGCCGTACCGCTTCGTACCGCGCTTTTTGGCGGCGTTACCGGTAGCGGCGCTGATTTGTTCGTCGCCTGGATGCATTCAATGGGCCAAAACCTGGTGGAGTCAGTCGCGATTACCGTCATAGGCGCTAATCTGGTCGATAAAATTCTGACGGCGATCATCGTTTGGGTGCTGTTGCGTCAGCTACCGTTACGTACGACACGGCATTTTCCTGCGATGTCAGCTGTACGCTAAATGCATCCGTTTACCTCGTTAACCTTATGGGCGCTGGCGACCTGCACCACGCTGCTACTCCCTGCGCAGACCGTGCTCCCGGTTTATAGCGCGGCGGCCTTCCTCTGTCTGCTGGCGCTGAAATCAACGCGGCGGCGGGCGAAGTATGTCGCCTGGCTGATGCTGTCTTTAGGGTTTGGGCTATGGCTGGTACATGGCGGTTGGCTAACGGAATGGATAAGCGGGCAGCCTCGCGATCCGCAGCGCTGGGTATATGCCGTTACGCTATGGCTACGTCTGCTGGCGATCGTGTCGACGTCGCAGCTATGGATGCAGTATGTGCCGGTTCAGCGGTTTATTCGCGCCCTGTTCGCTTCACGTCTGCCGCCCGGCATCGCTTACCTGTTCGCTGGCCCTCTGCTGGTCGTCGAACAGCTCAAACGACAACTGACGATCGTTCATGAAGCCCAGCGCGCGCGTGGCGTACCGCTGGATGAAGGCTGGTATCAGCGGCTACGGGCAATGCCTGCGCTGATCGTGCCGCTTACGCAAAATGCGCTTAACGATCTGACAATACGCGGCGCGGCGTTGGATATGCGGGGGTTTCGGCTGCATCGAGCCCGAACCACGCTGTGGGCGCCGAAAGATAGCATGTTACAACGGGTTGCGCGGTATGGCATGGTACTGCTAATACTGGCGGAAGCGGGAGTGTGGATATGGTTACGTTAGAGCAGTTTCGTTATCTTCCGTCCGATGCGACACGCCCGCCGGCATGTTTTGATTTCCACTATTCAACACCCGGAATAGTGGCGATAGTCGGCGATAACGGCAGCGGAAAAAGTACGCTGGCGCAACTGATGGCTGGCTGGTATCCGGATTATCTTCCCGGTGATATTGACGGCACAGGCTTACTGCTTGGCGTCCCTATCGGGCAGCTCCCGCTGGTAGAACAGTCGCCCACCATCCAGTTGGTGCAGCAATCGCCTTATTTACAGCTTTCCGGCTGTACCTTTAGCGTAGAGGAAGAGGTGGCGTTTGGCCCGGAGAATCTCGGCCTCCATGAAGCGGAAATTCTACGGCGCATTGACGAGGCGCTGACCCTGACAAACTGCCAGTCGTTACGCCATCGCTATCCCGGCACGCTCTCCGGCGGCGAAACGCAGCGGGTAGTAATTGCCAGCGCGCTTGCCATGCAGCCCAGACTGTTAATTCTTGATGAAGCCTTCAGTCGGCTGACGTCAGCGGCCACCGGGATGCTGCTGGAACGGCTACAACAGTGGGCGCTGGAACGTCATTCTCTCATTGTGCTTTTTGAGCGTAACCATTTTCCTTTTCTGACGCGATGCCAGCGGGTATGGCAATTGCGCGACGGAGCGCTAACCCCATTATGTTGACGTTAAATCAGGTCGCTTATCGCTGGCCGGATGCCGCAGCCGACTGTCTGCACGCTATCTCGCTTGAACTTCGTGACGGCGAATGGCTGGCGTTGACCGGCGATAACGGCGCGGGAAAATCAACACTGTTACGGATTATGGCCGGCCTGCTTTCCCCCACTTCCGGCTCGGTAACGCTTAATGGAGAGCCGATTGCGCAGCTTAAAAATCGTCAACGCGCCGCCGCTATCGGCGTACGCTTTCAGGAAGCGGAAAACCAGATTTTCCACAGCAATGTCGCGCAAGAGGTCGCTTTTGGGCTGAAACTACAACGCTTACCGGCAGAGGAAATTTCACGGCGCACGCAGGCCGCGCTGCGGTTATGCCAGCTAACGGACGTCGCCGAGGCGCACCCGCTTGATCTGCACGCCGCACAGCGCCGGATGGTGGCGGTCGCCAGTCTGGAGGCGATGGCGCCGCCTGTGTTATTGCTGGATGAACCCAGCCGGGATTTTGACGCCCACTGGCTAACCGTATTTGAACACTGGCTGGCGACATGCCGGGCACGGGGAACCAGCGTCGTGGCGATTAGCCATGACGCTGCGTTTACCCGGCGTCATTTTTCACGGGTGGTACGGCTGGAAAACGGCAGGTTGTCAAAGGGAGAATAAAAAACGGGTCGCCGAAGCGACCCGTTTTATGCCGTATTAAGGATTACAGCAGCGCTTTCGCTTTGGCGATCACGTTGTCCACCGTGAAGCCAAACTCTTCAAACAGCAGCTCTGCCGGAGCAGACTCACCGAAGGTGGTCATACCGACAATAGCGCCGTTCAGGCCGACGTATTTGAACCAGTAGTCAGCGATACCCGCTTCAATCGCCACACGCGCAGAGACCGCCTTCGGCAGCACGGATTCACGGTAAGCCGCATCCTGCTTGTCGAACGCGTCGGTGGACGGCATGGAAACCACACGCGCCTTCACGCCTTCGGCAGCCAGTTTTTCGTAGGCGGCAACCGCCAGCTCAACCTCAGAACCGGTCGCAATGAAGATAATCTGCGGCTGGCCCGCACAATCTTTCAGTACGTAACCACCGCGGGCGATATTCGCCAGTTGCTCTTCAGTACGTTCCTGCTGCGCCAGGTTCTGACGGGAGAGGATCAGCGCGGTTGGGCCATCCTGACGCTCTACGCCATATTTCCACGCCACCGCGGATTCCACCTGGTCGCACGGACGCCATGTGGACATGTTCGGCGTTACGCGCAGGCTTGCCACCTGCTCGACCGGCTGGTGCGTCGGGCCATCTTCGCCCAGACCGATGGAGTCGTGGGTGTACACCATCACCTGACGTTGTTTCATCAACGCTGCCATACGCACTGCGTTACGGGCATATTCGACGAACATCAGGAAGGTGGAGGTGTACGGCAGGAAACCGCCGTGCAGGGCGATACCGTTGGCGATAGCGGTCATACCGAATTCGCGCACACCGTAGTGAATATAGTTACCCGCCGCGTCTTCGTTGATAGCCTTAGAACCGGACCACAGGGTCAGGTTAGACGGTGCCAGGTCAGCGGAGCCGCCGAGGAATTCCGGCAACAGCGGACCGAAGGCTTCGATGGCATTCTGGGACGCTTTGCGGCTGGCGATTTTCGCCGGGTTAGCCTGCAGTTTAGCGATGAATTCATTCGCTTTCGCATCGAAGTCAGCCGGCATGTCGCCTTTCATACGACGAGTGAATTCAGCAGCTTCCTGCGGGAAGGCTTTCTCATAAGCCGCGAATTTCTCATTCCATGCAGACTCTTTCGCCTGGCCGGCTTCTTTCGCATCCCACTGGGCGTAGATTTCAGACGGGATTTCGAACGGCGCGTATTTCCAGCCCAACTGTTCGCGGGTCAGCGCGATTTCCGCGTCGCCCAGCGGCGCGCCGTGGGAATCGTGGGTACCCTGTTTGTTCGGCGAACCGAAACCGATGATGGTTTTGCACATCAGCAGAGACGGTTTGTCAGTCACGGCGCGAGCTTCTTCCGTGGCGCGTTTAATGGCGTCAGCATCGTGACCGTCAATGCCACGGATAACGTGCCAGCCGTAGGCTTCAAAACGTTTCGCGGTGTCATCGGTGAACCAGCCTTCAACGTGACCATCGATAGAGATACCGTTGTCATCATAGAACGCGATCAGTTTGCCCAGTTTCAGAGTACCAGCCAGAGAGCACACTTCGTGAGAAATGCCTTCCATCATGCAGCCGTCGCCCATAAAGACGTAGGTGAAGTGGTCAACGATGTCGTGGCCAGGACGGTTAAACTGCGCCGCCAGAGTTTTCTCGGCAATCGCCATCCCGACGGCGTTGGCAATACCCTGCCCCAGCGGGCCAGTAGTGGTTTCAACGCCAGCGGTGAAGCCCACTTCCGGGTGACCCGGGGTTTTTGAATGTAGCTGACGGAAATTCTGCAGTTCGGACATCGGCAGGTCATAGCCGGTGAGGTGCAGCAGGCTGTAAATCAGCATTGAGCCGTGGCCATTGGACAGCACAAAGCGGTCGCGGTCGGCCCAGGACGGGTTGGTCGGGTTGTGGTTCAGGAAATCACGCCACAGGACTTCGGCAATGTCAGCCATACCCATCGGGGCACCCGGGTGACCGGATTTGGCTTTCTGTACTGCGTCCATGCTCAGCGCACGAATAGCATTGGCAAGCTCTTTACGTGAGGACATTTTGACTCCAGATCGGATGTTGAAAGGCCATGCCCGTAACGACTTGACGACAGCGCGTTTTGGGCTACGCCGGAAAATTTGCCAACAATTTACCCCAAGCCGCGCGTCATGTACATGGAACATCCTTTTACCGCTTCAGAAATCTCCGGATCGTGCTCGCATGTTGCGCAATTAGCTAACTTGCCTGCCACGCTTTTCTTTATACTTAACCCAGGCGCTAATTCATCTGCAACGGGCGCATTTCAAAATAATATTAATTCGTATGGAAGAGAAAAATGAAAATTCGCGCTTTACTGCTTGCTTTGGGCATGGCGACGGTGCTGACCGGTTGCCAGAATATGGACTCTAATGGACTGCTTTCTTCGGGCGCTGAAGCTTTTCAGGCCTATACGTTAAGCGATGCGCAGGTAAAAGCGTTGAGCGATCAATCCTGTCAAGAGCTCGACAGCAAAGCGAAAATCGCGCCGGCGAGCAGCGAATACACTAAACGACTGACAAAAATTGCCGCCGCGCTGGGGGATAACATTAACGGCCAGCCGGTGAACTATAAGGTTTACGAGACGAAAGACGTCAACGCGTTTGCCATGGCGAACGGTTGTATTCGCGTCTACAGCGGACTGATGGATATGATGACCGACAACGAAGTTGAAGCCGTGATCGGCCATGAAATGGGCCATGTCGCGCTGGGTCATGTAAAGAAAGGGATGCAGGTCGCGCTGGGCACTAACGCCGTTCGTGTTGCGGCGGCATCGGCAGGAGGCGTAGTCGGCAGCCTGTCGCAATCACAGCTTGGCGATCTTGGCGAAAAACTGGTGAACTCGCAGTTCTCCCAGCGTCAGGAGTCCGAAGCGGATGATTATTCTTACGATCTGTTGCGCAAACGCGGTATCAGTCCGGCAGGACTCGCCACCAGCTTTGAGAAACTGGCAAAACTGGAAGCGGGTCGTCAAAGCTCAATGTTCGACGATCACCCGGCGTCCGCCGCACGCGCACAGCATGTGCGCGATCGTATGAGCGCAGACGGGATCAAATAATCCCCGAACAGTGCCGGATGGCGGCGTGAACGCCTTATCCGGCCTACAAGCATCAATCAGCTGTAGGCCGGATAAGCGCAGCGCCATCCGGCAAAACAACTTACTCGCCTTTCTTCGCCGCCTGGATATAGAGCATTTCTAATGCCAGCGTCGCGGCCGCCAGAGCGGTGATCTCCGACTGATCGTAAGCCGGCGCGACTTCCACTACATCCATACCGACAATGTTCAGATCTTTCAGACCGCGTACCAGTTTAATGGCGCGATCGGAGGTCAAACCGCCGATCACCGGCGTACCGGTGCCAGGCGCAAACGCCGGGTCCAGACAGTCGATATCAAAGGTCAGATAGACCGGCATATCGCCAACGATCTGTTTCACCTGAGCGAGGATATCATCCACGCCGCGATCGTTGACCTGGCAGGCATCCAGCACGGTAAAGCCATTGTCTTTGTCAAACTCAGTGCGAATACCGATCTGTACCGAATGATGCGGATCGATCAGGCCTTCTTTCGGCGCGGTGTAAAACATCGTGCCGTGATCGAATTCGCAGCCGTTAGCGTAGGTATCGGTATGCGCATCAAAATGTACCAGCGCCATTTTGCCAAAATGTTTCGCGTGGGCGCGCAGCAGCGGCAGCGTGACGAAGTGGTCGCCGCCGAAAGAGAGCATACGCTTGCCTGCAGACAGCAGTTTTTCAGCGTGCGCCTGTAATTTTTCACTCATCTCACGGGCATCGCCAAACGCATACACCAAATCGCCGCAGTCCACGACGTTCAGGCGCTCGCGCATGTCAAAATTCCACGGGAAACGGTGATGTTCCCAGGCGAGGTTGGTCGACACCTGACGGATCGCCGCCGGGCCATGACGACCGCCAGCGCGACCGGACGTTGCCATATCAAACGGTACGCCAGTGATCACCCAGTCGGCATCGCTGTCATACGGCTGGAAGTTCATTGGCAGACGTAAAAAACCAAACGCATTAGAAACCAGTGAGTTATCGTACTGATGACCTAAGGTGCTCATGGCAAAAACCTCTTCTTAGTCAATATAAAAAAACCCTCCCGCGTCGTTAGGCCCGACGAGGAAGGGTTTGAATTTGTTTACGGCTCAAAGTTTACTCTGACAGACCGCATTATTGAAGTCAGTTTAGCCAGGTACAGTAGACAACGCCCGAAAAAAATATATATCCAGCGCAAATCAGTAGGCTCATACGTCCATCGCGGCCAGTTAAGAGGTCTTAGGGATTTGCCGCTGTAAAAACTCAAGCACTAATGCGTAAAACAGCGGTGTTTTCCCCGGCGTCTGGAAAATGGCGTGACCGCTACCGGGAATGAGGGTCATCTCCGCCTGAGGCAGCAGCCGGTACAGCTCGGTAACTTCTTCAACGGTGAAAAATTCATCCCGGTCGCCGTCCAGTAATAGCACAGGAATGTGGATTTTTTTCACCTCTTCTTCCGCCAGCGATGTGGGCGTTGTCCACATTGGCCAGACACCTTTGAGGAACGTGCGCCAGTAGTCTTTTTGCTCTGGATGATGCATGTTCTGATAAAATTTAACCATCCCGGGCGCATCCGAAGCCATTTTATCCAGATCGCGATCCGTCAATTGCCCCTGAGGCATTCCTTTACCATAAAAAATTTCCATCCCCTGCATGTAATGGGTCGTAGCAAAGCGATGCGTTGCGCCGCCGACGATAGCAGCGCGCGCTAGATCCGGGTATCGGCTGGCTAACTTCAGAACGACCATGCCGCCATCGCTGTAACCCATCACCAGCGGTTTTTCCAGCTTCAGCGCTTTAACAAAAGCCGCCATATCTTCCGCCATCAGATCATAGCTAAACGTTCCTTGCGGGTTATTCGTCAATCCATGTCCACGACTGTCCGGCATGATGACGCGAAAATATCGAGATGCCTCTTTCGCTAATCCCTGCCAACTTTTCGCCGTCAGACCACCACCGTGAATCAACAGCAGCGGAGGCCCCTCGCCCTCTTCAACGTAATGAATTTTGATACCATTCGCTTCCACAAATTTATCTTTGTCCATCGTTGTTGCTGAAGCATTTATTAAAAATATAATATTGATAATAAAAATAAATGCGAATTTAAAAATATGATTCATAACACCTCGCCAATCACTTTCCGTGTAAAAGACCATATTATTCAGATTGAACAAAAATAACATCAAAATCGATTTGTATCATTTTCACTTATTTACCGGGGAGACCCCGTAGCCTCTTTTTACAGAACGTAAAAAGCCTTTCCGCGATTAGCCCCAACGCGAAAAGGCTCTGAAGTCAGAAAAGTGCCACCTTATTCATTCTGGCTGTAATTCAGGATGACTTGAAGGTCTCTTCCTGAATTGCATTTAGCGCTTTCTTTATTCCTTCGCCTGACAAGACTAGCTTGACTCGCTAAATGCCGTGGCCGGAATTTTCACAATCGCTTTTTTAACCGGCGCAGGTTTACCACGCGTACAAAGTGGACGGTGGACCTGGTTGGGATAAAAAAGCGCGAAATCGCCAGGATTTAATGTAACGAACTGCTCATTAGCGACACATTCAGGAAAGATGATGTCATCAGGAAGATGCTCAAGCTCCTTTATCCTGGTATCAATTTTGTTGGAATAGCCAATCTCCTCATAACCGCTTAGTAAAATCTGAACATCGATATATTTTTTATGAAGTTCAGCTTTGCGGTTTAACGAAGAGTGTGTTTCTCCTTCGCTTATCATAAGAAATGACTCCGGGAAAGAAAGTTCATATCTACCAGCAGGCTGATCTTCAGCTATCTTCACCGCTTCGATGATAAGTTTTTTAATAATGTGGTTAACGTAAGGTAATAAAGTAAGCTGCTCTATATTTCCATATAGCATACTATAGTTATCCTAAATAATGGTCGTGATTATAATTATCAGCCAATCAGGTACTGGTAAATACCTTCAGCCACAGGAATACCTTCTTTTAAACATTTTTCTTTATAGGCGATTTGCGGATCGTTTGGCGCCAGCACTTTATCAACACCGGGCATCGGTTTTACAGCCCTTAGCTCATTGACCATTGTGCTCATTATTGAGGAAAACAGCGGATTGCCCAACATCTGCGGATCAATAACGATAACCAGACTCGCTAACTTGCGCATCTTGTCATAGTCGCCATACATCCGAACAATATGGTTGCTAAAGTTTGCCCCCATCAGGACGCCCGTGAGCGCATCAATCGCCAGGGCAATACCAGAACCTTTGTGTCCGCCAAAGGGCAGCAGATTTTCAATTTTATGCGGATCGGTAGTGATATGTCCCTCTTTATCCAGCGCCAGGCCATGACCTATTGGTTTCCCGGTTTCTTTGGCGTGCAGAATTTTACCAAACGCAATGGCGCTGGTCGCCATATCGACGATCATCGGATGGCTGTCTTTAACGGGGAAGCCGAAGGCGATTGGGTTAGTCCCCAGAAAGCGCTCCGCGCCGCCATACGGCGCAACGCAGGTATCCGTTTGCGTCATGGCGATAGCCACCATTCCCTGGCTTGTCGCCTGCTCAATAAACCACGAGAGCGCGCCACAGTGGGACGTATTTTTGACGCTGACGAAGCCCAGCCCCGTCTCTCTTGCCAGACTAATAGCGTGGTCTGTCGCCTTTATCAGCGCGCAGTGCCCCATTCCATCATCAGAGTCCAGAATAGCGACAGAAGGCGAAATCTGTTCGATGCTGAATGTTGCTTTTGGATTGAGCCCGCCTGCGTTCAGGCGGGTACAATAGTGCTCTACGCGAATAACGCCGTGGGAGTGAACGCCGGTAATATCGGCATGAACCAAAACGTCGGCTACCTGCTGCGCCGTTTGCGCGTCAAGACCCGCCTGGGTGAGTTTATTAAACGCCAGCGCTTTCAATTCATTTTCTTTGACTAATATTGTTGACATAACTATCCCGCTATTAAAATTTGATAACGCCTTTAACCAATTTTTTGTTTTCTACCACGTTCTTCTGGTACTGGTTGCCGAACGTATAGAAATCGAATTCCTGGTTTTTCATCATTGTTTCGCTAATAGCGCCCTGAGCCATTAGCTCAATGACACATTCGAAGTCTTCCCGCGTCGCGTTACGGCTGCTCAATAGCGTGGTCTCTTTTTTATGGAAGGTCGGATCGTCAATGACGAGCTCGCCGATATACAGCCCGATGAAGACGATTTTTCCGCCGTGACGAATCAGATCGACAGCGCGGCTCATGGAGGATTTATTGCCGGTGGCATCAAGCACAGTGCCGGCTAATTCACCGGAGAAACAGGCTTTCAGCGCATCAATATAGTCGTCTGACGACGGATCGAGCGTTGCAACGCCTACCTTTTCGGCGACCAGACGACGGCGTTCGGCGTCAATATCAGCTACCGCGACGCGAGCGCCTTTGGCTTTTGCTATCGCGGCGGCGGCCAGCCCAATCGGCCCGGCGCCGACCACCACAATGTTTTGCTGCGGCTTCACGTCAGCGCGGCGTACTGCATGGGCGCTGATGGCGAAACACTCAACCAGCGCGCCCGCGCTGTCGGTGAGGTTATCCGACAGTTCAACCAGATTTTGTTCACGAACGGCCAGATATTCGCTAAAGCCGCCGTCCTGGTGAACGCCATACAGCGAGACGTTCTCACAGCAGTTGGTTTTTCCTTCCCGGCAGGCTGCGCAAGCGCCGCAAGGAATACAGGGAATAACGCTATAGCGTTGGCCGACCTTCGCCGTGCTGCACGATTTACCCAACATTTCTGCCACGCCGCAAATTTCATGACCCAGCACGCGCGGATAGGCAAAAAAGGGCTGGCGACCGGCAAACGCATGGATATCGGTGCCGCAAATACCAACCGCTTTAATTTTTAACAGTACTTCATCGTCTTTTAAATGAGGAATATCCCTTTCAATGTATTCGATATTTCCCGGATTATTACAGATAAGCGTTTTCATACTTAACCCTTTGAAGATAAACGGTGAATGGTGGCCGTGACGCCATGTAATTCAATATGGTTAAAGGCCTGCTGAATGTTGTTTAAAAAGTCTGCGTTGTCGCTGACCAGCGTTCCAAAGATGCTATTTATCTGCAGCAAAGACAGCGCTTGTTCCCATCGCGTGTTTTTATTTTTAATAGCCGCATTGAAGGTATCATTGAGCGGGTCGGCCACGCTCTGCCCCTGAGAGAGCGTATTAATGACGTAATGGAGCCAGCCCGCAATCAGCGTCGCCAACGCCCTGCCCTTAACGCCGCGCGCCTGGAGCGTCAGATAAGGATCGACGGCCCGCTGAGGCAGCTTCTGAGAACCGTCCATCGCAATCTGTCCGGTCTTATGTTTAATATTCGGGTTGCTGAATCGCTCAATGAGCAACTGCGCATATTGATGTACATCTACCGCCAAATTCGGGCGCAGCGATTTTGCCTGCTCTTCCGTCATTAAATGATGTACGGCGGTTTTAAAAGCGTCGTCTTCCATGCACTGATAGATAAACTCATATCCGGCCAGGCTGCCGTTATAGGCGAGAAACGAATGGCTGCCATTCAGCATACGAAGTTTCATTTCTTCATAGGGAAGCACGTCCGAGACGAACATCGCCCCTGCTTTATCCCAGTCAGGACGACCGGCAACGAAATTATCTTCGATAACCCACTGACGGAAATCCTCGCATACGATGCCGCAGGGATCGGCAAAACCGATCTGGTCTTTAATCATGTCAAATTGCTCTGGCGTCATTGCCGGCACGATGCGATCGACCATGGTGCCAGGAAAGGTGACATGCTTCGCTATCCAGGCCGCCAGTTGCGGATCAAGATTATCGGCAAACGTAACGATCGCCGTTTTGGTCAAATGACCGTTTTCCGGAATGTTATCGCACGACAGTACACTAAACGGGGGAAGCCCTTGCTGGCGGCGTATCCGTAGCGCTTCGACGATCAGTCCGAGTGCTGACCGGGGATGTTCAGGATCGGCAAGATCGTGTTTGATGAGCGGATGGCTGAGATCGAGCGTTCTGGACCGCGGATCGGTGCAGTAACCTTTTTCCGTTATCGTCAACGAAACAATTTTTACCTGCGGCTCAGTTAGCTTCTCGATCGCCGCCTGAATACCTGACTTCGGCGTATGCAACGCGCCGGTGACGGTACGAACCAGGCGACTATTGATGGCGCTGGCTGACGTTTCCACCACTGAAAACAGCCCCTGTTGCGCATTTAGCGCATCCACCAGCTCCGCATCGCCGAACAGATTCAGTTCAAAAATCCCCCAGCGGTTGCCGGTTATCTCATTCGTGAGATCGTTATAAACAGCCTGATGACCACGGTGAAAGGCGCCAAATCCAATATGTACGATGTTGGCTTCCATTCCCTGACGTGAATAAGTCGTTTTGAATTGGTGCCTTGCGGCGTCTAACTGGCGAGCTATGGTGTCCATGAATTTTTCCCACTCCTGCTTTGTTTACCAATTCTGCTTAAACACCATACCAAAATCCGTGAATATGATCACACTCATGGCACCAGATTCTTTACCCTGGTATGCTGACTAATAGCCAATGAACAAAAATAATTTATTTATCAAATAGTTACAAAAGCACTTCTCAGGATAAATTTTACGATTCACAAAAGCGTGATTTTGATTAGAAAAATCGGCCACGAATTGGCATACCACCCATACAACCAGCAATCATTAAACACCATGAAAAACAATATCTTATTGAATAACACCCCGCTACAAGCGTATATGTCACGCATGATTGGTTCAATAATCACCCGAAATACAGCAAACCAAACCTGATAATTTGTCTAGTGAATTAATGAACTCAATTTATTATCAGCATCAACGTTAACCTAAGAACATCAGTTACGGTTTTGATCATCCGGGTCGCTGCTAAAGCGATGAGGAGTAAGCCGCCTTTAGACGTAATTGGCAAATTAATCCATTGATTGAACACAGGAAAAAATTGATGAAGACGCAGATTAGGTACGTTGAAACAAAGCTTTCAAAGCCCCTCAGGCCGAGGTCTTAGTTGACGCGAAACATGGCATAATAGCCATTTCGAACTGGTAACCACGACGATTACGCTGGAAGACGGTTCAACTGGCACCGGATATTCCTATACCGGCGGAAAGGGTGGGTATGCAATTAAAGCGATGATCGACCACGATCTTGCCCCGGTACTGTCAGGGAAAGAGGCGCTGCGATTGACGATATCTATGACTTTATGGAATAGCATATTCACTATGTGGGTCGCGGAGGCATCGCATCGTTTGCGATGTCTGCGGTGGATATCGCCCTTTGGGATTTGAAAGGCAAACGTGAAAAACTGCCGCTGTGGAAAATGGCTGGTTGAAGGCGGCGCGTCTGTCGACGAATGGCGGTCGTTTGGTATGCTCGCTCGGTATGCAGGAATTACACGTCAGACTGGTTTCCGCATTCGAGACTGGCTGACTGGAGGTTCACAGTTTCCCGATCGATCAATATACCAAACATCCGCTGGTGGTCGACAATTATCGCGCCGTGGCACCGGACACCTACGGCATTGGCGTAGAGTTTGACTGGGATAAGCTGAGCGTTTACGAAGCCTGATTCCCTCTCTCCGGGTTTGTTTTTGGCGGCAGGCCCGGTTAATCGCTGACAAAAATGTCATCCGCCTGAAAATAGCCGTCAGGTGGCGAAGAAAAAATCATCAAAATCTTCCAGCGAATCATCCTGTTGGAAGATTTTTACCAGCTCATTTTTACTGTTTTCAAGATGGGTCCACGAAGCCTGTCTGGCCTGCTCAGCATCGCGTTTTTGCAATGCAAGGAAGATACTACGGTGATCTTCCACCCATTTCATTCTTAACTCTTTCTTATGTAAATACTTATAGTTTAACTGCTTCCAGCGCGGATTTTCGGTCCTGACAGCCCGCCACAGCTCGGCAGATTGTTTCATTAATACACGATTTTGCGTGGATTCCGCGATGATATTGTGGAACTGGCGATCCAGTTCTTCAAATTTGTCGCTGTCGCCGCCAATCTGCTTTTCCTGCTGCTCAATAATACGTTTAAGCTGCTTAAGTTCATTAAATCTTATCTGCGTAGCGGCAAAACCGGTGATGTTGCTTTCGATGACCTGCCGGGCCTGTAGCAATTCAAAGGGGCCAATGTCTGAGTAAGGCAAGAGCGCTTTTTGATTGATTTTCTCCAGACTATCAATAAAGTAAGTGCCTGCGCCTTGCTTAACCTCTACCACTCCCTTCAGCTCAAGCATAATAATCGCCTCACGAATCGTCGTGCGGCTGGTTTGAAAACGCTCGCTGAGTTCTCTCTCCGCCGGAAGTCGCTCGCCAGCTTTAAATACCCCTGAATAGAGTAGTTCTTCTATTTGCAGCCCTATATCAAAATAGCGCCGCTTGGTTAAAATTTGTTCCATGCACATACCTATGTAGACAGCAATTGCTCCACTTGAGGGTAGTGTAAACAAATCCTAATGTTTATGGTAAACAATTTCCCTGCCAGAGAGTGGTCGTTTCTTTCCCGCAACCTACGGCTATGCGCGTCACACAGTCCTTCCCCACCAGACTCGGCAGGAAAGGCGCTGATTCCCATAACGCATATTTGACGTTTGATGCCGGGTTTATTTGCGGCAGGGCGGCGGCGCATACCCGTTATTGTCCGCCGGGAAAGCCTGCGAGGAACAAGGCGGTTGCGTATTTGTTGCTTTACCCTGCAATGCAAAAGCGGCAAAGCCAATGACGCCGATGTTGCGTACATCGCCCTGAGCGGAGTGGGCCGCATAAGCGTCAGCTACGTCGGCGAACTGGAATGCCGCCTCAGTGTGTTTATCTTTGCGAAACCCTTTAATCGCCAGTGAATCGCCGGCGTTAACAATATAGCCATGATGATTCAGCGAGCCTGCTTTTCCGTTCAACACGTCCAGGCCATCAACCGTTGCGACGATTTCGTAATTGGTATCATGACTGTAATTACGGATATATAACTGATAGTTCATCCCTGATCTTGCAGGAATACTATATTGCCATTGTCCCATTGATGCGTTGTAGCGACGAGTAATTGGAATCGAATTAAAATTCGCGTCGCGCACAGCATATTCAAGATCGCTGATACGTATACTATAAACTTTATCGTAACCTGACGGATATTGAGTGGAGTAATTTATTATCACCATTTCGGCAGGTTCTCGATCGGCACGTTCTACCGAAACGCTTTGTACCGATGAATGCACGTCGCCGCCCCAGGCGGTGCCGACGTCGGATGAAGAGCCATTATTAGATTGCATTCCGCTGGAACAACCGCCTAACAGCAAAAACAAGCCAACAATGACGGCATTAAATTTAAATTTGCTCATACCTAACCCCCTTTTTAATTATTAGGGGGATTGTAGGCCCATAAAATTACATAGAGAAGCGGCACCGCTGATAATTAAGAATTTATAAAATATAAAAGGGTCGATTTAAATAATTAAATCGACCCACAAGCGGAATACTCTTAATTACTCATCTTCAAGATAAGTATAACCGTACAGTCCCGCTTCAAATTCCTCAAGGAACTGCTGCTGCAACGCATCGTCCAGATCCGTCTGTTTTACCTGGTCGCGGAAATGCGTTAACAGCGTTTTTGGATCCAGTTGCACATATTGCAGCATATCCGCAACGGTATCGCCTTCGTCCGACAGTTCAACCTCGACGCTACCATCCGGGAAGACAAACACGTCAACCGCTTCAGTATCGCCAAACAGGTTGTGCATGTTACCGAGGATCTCCTGATAGGCGCCGACCATAAAGAAGCCGAGCATCGGTGGATTCTCTGGATCGTATTCCGGCATCGGCATCGTCGTGGCGATACCGTCGCCATCGATATAGTGGTCAATAGCGCCATCGGAATCACAGGTTATATCCAGCAGCACGGCACGACGTTCCGGTACCTGATCTAACCCTTCCAGCGGCAGCACCGGAAAGAGCTGATCGATTCCCCACGCGTCCGGCATCGACTGGAACAGCGAGAAGTTGACGTACATTTTGTCCGCCATCCGCTCTTGCAGTTCGTCGATAATCGGGCGATGCGCACGGTTTTGCGGGTCCAGTTGCTTCTGCACTTCATGGCACATGCTGAGATAAAGTTGCTCCGCCCAGGCGCGCTCCTGCAAACTAAACGCGCCGGAAGAGTAGCCGATATGAATATCGTGCAGATCCATTTGGCTATCATGCAGCCACTCACGCAGCGAGCGGCGGGTGCCAGGTTTATGCATCTCCTGCCAGGTTTCCCACAGATTTTGCAGCGCGCGCGGCGCATCTTCAGCAGGGGCAGTCGGATCCGTGTATTCGTTACGCTCCACGCCGATAATGTTAGAGACCAGTACCGTATGGTGCGCAGTGACGGCGCGGCCAGACTCGGTAATCACCGTCGGATGCGGTAAACCATGCTCTTCGCAGGCATCGCCAATCGCCCAGATGATGTTATTGGCATATTCGTTCAGGCCATAGTTCACCGAACAGTCGGACTGCGAGCGGGTACCTTCATAATCCACGCCCAGACCGCCGCCCACGTCGAAGCACTGGATATTCACGCCCAGCTTATGCAGCTCAACATAGAAACGCGCGGACTCGCGCACGCCGGTCGCGATATCGCGAATGTTCGCCATCTGCGATCCCAGGTGGAAGTGCAACAGTTGCAAACTGTCCAGGCGCCCGGCGTCACGCAGGGTCTCCACCAGTTGCAGCACCTGGGTTGCCGCCAGGCCGAATTTTGATTTTTCGCCGCCAGAGGATTGCCACTTACCGGACCCCTGAGAGGCCAGACGCGCACGCACGCCCAGGCGAGGAACCACATTCAGGCGCTCGGCCTCTTCCAGCACAATCGCGATTTCAGACATCTTTTCGATGACCAGATAAACCTTATGGCCCATCTTCTCGCCAATCAGCGCCAGCCGAATGTATTCACGGTCTTTATAACCATTACAGACGATCACGCTACGGGTCATGCCGGCATGCGCCAGCACCGCCATCAATTCCGCTTTTGACCCCGCTTCCAGCCCCAACGGTTCACCGGAATGGATAAGGGACTCGATCACGCGGCGATGCTGATTGACCTTAATCGGATAAACGAGGAAGTAGTCGCCGTTATAACCGTAAGATTCACGCGCACGCTTAAACGCCGCGTTAATTGAACGCAAACGGTGTTGCAGGATCTGCGGGAAGCAGAACAGCGCCGGCAGACGCTGACCTTGCGCTTCGCGCGCTTTCACCAGTTTGGCAAGATCGACACGCGCTTCCGGTACGTCGGGATCGGGGCATACGCTAATATGGCCCAGCTCGTTGACGTCGTAGTAGTTATTGCCCCACCAGGCAATATTGTAAGTGCGCAGCATCTTGCTGGCTTCCTGGGAGCTCATTGCAACCTCCTGCATGGAGCGTAGTACACCCTGTTCGCCTGCTGACGAAGGCGAACCCATAGACATGTCGTCAGACATAGCGAACCTCAATTTTTATTAGCAAGTGTAAAACAGTTGACTACTATCGCAATCCGAAGACGCGATAACAACCCATAGACAAGCGGATTTTCCAGCAGATAGCGCTGATGCTCCGCCTGCGCGACCGGTTTCTTTTTCATATCATTGTAAACACGTAACCGAACTCACAGATAACGGTTCGGCGAAACCACGAGAAAACTCTTGCGTTAACAAGAGCGCCCTTGTTCAGTCTTCAGCGCCATTGCCGGCTCTGGAATCCTGAGAAGCGCCGAGATGGGTATAACATCGGCAGGTATGCAAAGCAGAGATGCAGATTGCGGGGGACATGCGCGCACCAGAACGATGCGACAGATTCAGCAGAATACAACGGTTCATTATCTCGTATCACCTCCACGGCCGCCTCGTAAGACGAACCCACAAGCCAAAGCAACGTTTTAACCCGGCTGGAAGTGGCGACACGAAGAAAACGTCGTGTGCTTTTGTATGAGCCGCGCGTCGCGTTTTATACCCAGAACGCAGAAAAAAAGCAAAGCATAAATGCGCATAATGTCAGCATTATCAGAAACGTTTATCGCCTGATTTTGACCGACATTGCGACGGCCTTCAAAAAAAGCTGGAAATTGGGCGAAGAAGTGACCTAAAATAGCCGTCCAGATGTTAATCCATCCATACTGATTAACACTCAGACTGCCAGTGTCAGTAACCTTCAGACTCATGGTAGAATCTTCTGTCATGACTATTCCGCACAACAGTTTGAGCTAACTAAATTCTCCTTAGGTGAAATTAAATATGGCAAAACACCTTTTTACGTCTGAGTCCGTATCAGAAGGGCATCCTGACAAAATCGCAGACCAAATCTCTGATGCCGTGTTGGACGCTATCCTGCAACAGGATCCGAAAGCACGCGTCGCCTGTGAAACCTACGTTAAAACCGGCATGGTTTTAGTTGGCGGTGAGATCACCACCAGCGCCTGGGTCGATATCGAAGAGATTACCCGTAATACGGTGCGCGAAATTGGCTATGTGCATTCCGACATGGGCTTTGACGCCAACTCTTGCGCGGTACTGAGCGCAATTGGCAAACAGTCTCCGGATATCAACCAGGGCGTTGACCGCGCAGACCCGCTGGAACAAGGCGCGGGCGACCAGGGCCTGATGTTTGGCTACGCGACAAATGAAACCGACGTACTGATGCCTGCGCCAATCACCTACGCGCACCGTCTGGTACAGCGTCAGGCTGAAGTGCGTAAAAATGGCACCCTGCCATGGTTGCGTCCGGATGCAAAAAGCCAGGTCACTTTCCAGTATGACGACGGCAAAATCGTCGGTATCGACGCCGTAGTTCTCTCTACGCAGCACGCAGAAGATATCGACCAAAAATCGCTGCAAGAAGCGGTGATGGAAGAGATCATCAAACCCATTCTGCCGTCTGAATGGTTAAATACGTCCACTAAGTTTTTTATCAACCCAACCGGGCGTTTTGTTATCGGCGGCCCGATGGGCGATTGTGGTCTGACCGGTCGTAAGATCATCGTTGATACCTACGGCGGTATGGCGCGTCACGGCGGCGGCGCCTTCTCCGGTAAAGATCCGTCTAAAGTTGACCGTTCTGCAGCTTACGCTGCGCGTTATGTCGCGAAAAACATCGTGGCGGCAGGTCTGGCGGATCGCTGTGAAATCCAGGTCTCCTACGCTATCGGCGTAGCGGAGCCGACGTCCATCATGGTGGAAACGTTCGGTACTGAAAAAGTGCCTGCTGAACAGTTGATTCTGCTGGTACGCGAATTCTTCGACCTGCGCCCGTACGGCTTGATTCAGATGCTGGATCTGCTGCACCCGATCTACAAAGAAACTGCGGCTTACGGCCACTTCGGTCGCGAAAACTTCCCATGGGAAAAAACCGACAAAGCGCAACTGCTGCGCGATGCTGCCGGTCTGAAATAATCGCCCGCGCCTGACGCTGTTTTTCAGTCAGGTAAACCATACCGTACTTATCAAGGCCAGCGCCCTGCTGGCCTTTATCATTGCTGATACACGCAACGTTATCAGATATTCCAGCGTGAATTTATACTGACCTTTTTGTGATGCGCAGCACAATCCACTTTCCCCTTTCGTTTCTTCGACTACACTTTTTATCATTCAGTTTCAGTCATCATGAAAGCGGTTACATTCATTTTCATTAAGAACTGACCGCCTCACTATCGGTATGCTAATTCTGCGATGAAAATATTACATAATTTTTCAACTTTGTCTGAATACCAGGCGATTGATATGGTTATAAGATTATTAAAACTATTATTTTTCAGATAATTAAATAATCACCGAGATAAATAGTAGTGTAAACGATTACACCATTGTGATTAGCCTCACATCTTTTTACGGCGTACTCACCTACTCTTAACATCGATAAAATTGCTAACCCAACCGGAGGGCATAATGCCTGACAATAAAAAACAAGGGCGTTCCAACAAGGCCATGACATTTTTTGTCTGCTTTCTTGCAGCCCTGGCAGGATTACTTTTTGGCCTGGATATCGGCGTTATCGCCGGTGCTTTACCCTTCATTACCGACGAGTTTCAGATTACCGCACACACTCAGGAATGGGTGGTCAGCTCCATGATGTTTGGCGCGGCCGTCGGCGCTGTCGGCAGCGGCTGGCTCTCCTTTAAGCTGGGCCGTAAAAAAAGCCTGATGATCGGCGCTATCCTGTTCGTCGCCGGTTCGCTGTTCTCCGCTGCGGCGCCTAACGTTGAAGTCCTGATTATTTCTCGCGTGCTGCTGGGTCTGGCCGTCGGCGTCGCTTCCTACACTGCACCGTTGTACCTGTCCGAGATCGCGCCGGAAAAAATTCGCGGCAGTATGATCTCAATGTACCAACTCATGATCACCATCGGGATTCTGGGCGCTTATCTGTCCGATACCGCGTTCAGCTACAGCGGCGCATGGCGCTGGATGCTCGGCGTGATCATCATCCCGGCCATTCTGCTGCTGATCGGCGTCTTCTTCCTGCCGGACAGCCCGCGCTGGTTTGCGGCGAAACGCCGTTTCCATGATGCTGAACGCGTCCTGTTGCGCCTGCGTGACACCAGTGCGGAAGCAAAACGTGAGCTCGATGAAATTCGCGAAAGTTTGCAGGTTAAACAGAGCGGTTGGGCGCTGTTCAAAGAGAACAGCAACTTCCGCCGCGCCGTGTTTCTTGGCATTTTGTTGCAGGTCATGCAGCAATTTACCGGGATGAACGTCATCATGTATTACGCGCCGAAAATCTTCGAACTGGCGGGGTACACGAATACCACGGAGCAGATGTGGGGCACCGTTATTGTTGGTCTGACTAACGTGCTGGCAACCTTCATCGCTATCGGCCTGGTTGACCGCTGGGGCCGCAAGCCGACCCTGACGCTGGGCTTCCTGGTCATGGCGATTGGTATGGGGATTCTGGGTACGATGATGCACATCGGCATCCATTCGCCGTCTGCGCAATACTTCGCTATCGCTATGCTGCTGATGTTCATCATTGGATTTGCGATGAGCGCTGGTCCGCTGATTTGGGTACTGTGCTCCGAAATCCAGCCGCTGAAAGGCCGCGATTTCGGCATCACCTGCTCCACCGCGACCAACTGGATCGCCAATATGATCGTCGGCGCAACGTTCCTGACCATGCTGAACAATCTGGGTAACGCCAACACCTTCTGGGTCTACGCTGGCCTGAACGTGCTGTTTATCCTGCTGACCCTGTGGCTGGTGCCGGAAACCAAACACGTTTCGCTGGAACACATTGAACGTAACCTGATGAAAGGTCGTAAACTGCGCGAAATCGGCGCCCACGACTAATCCCTCCACGCTTCCTCCTGCCACAGGAGGAAGCGTTTTTCTTGCAGTCCCTCTTCCGTCGCACTATTCTCTGCCGCTATGAAAACCCCTCGTCTCCCTATCGCTATCCAGCAGGCCGTGATGCGCCGTCTGCGGGAAAATCTCGCCCAGGCGAACCTCAAGCTCGATAGACATTATCCGGAGCCGAAACTGGTGTATACGCAACGCGGCACCTCGGCGGGCACCGCCTGGCTGGAGAGCTACGAAATCCGCCTCAACCCGGTGTTACTGCTGGAAAACATCGACACCTTTATAGCAGAGGTCGTACCGCATGAACTGGCGCATCTGTTGGTGTGGAAGCACTTCGGACGCAAGGCTCCGCATGGCAAGGAATGGAAGTGGATGATGGAAAGCGTGCTGGGCGTTCCGGCCAGACGTACTCATCAATTTGCGCTGCAATCCGTACGGCGCAATACCTTTCCCTACCATTGCCAATGCCAGCAACATCAACTCACCGTCCGCCGTCATAACCGCGTAGTACGCGGCGAAGCGGTTTATCGTTGCGTTCACTGCGGCGAACCACTGGTCGCCGGGTAGTTTCCCGAAACGTCCGGGAACTTTCCTGAGCGGACTGATTGCATACAGACACAACTTTCGTTACGTTGCGGGCTCGTTTTGCTATGGAGTGTGCAATGTACCGTAATTTCTCTTTTGCCGCTGTGTTGCTGGCCGCAGCGTTTTCAGGCCAGGCCCTGGCCGATGGCATTAACAATTTTTCTCAGGCCAAAGCGGCGAGCGTCAAAGTCAATGCCGACGCGCCCGGCAGCTTTTACTGCGGGTGCCAAATCCGCTGGCAGGGTAAAAAAGGCGTCGTAGACCTGGAGTCCTGCGGCTATAAGGTGCGTAAAAACGAGAATCGCGCCAGACGCATTGAGTGGGAGCACGTTGTCCCCGCCTGGCAATTCGGTCATCAGCGCCAGTGCTGGCAGGACGGCGGGCGAAAAAACTGCGCTAAAGACCCGGTCTACCGCAAAATGGAAAGCGATATGCATAACCTGCAACCCGCGATTGGCGAAGTGAATGGCGATCGCGGCAACTTTATGTATAGCCAGTGGAACGGCGGCGAAGGTCAGTACGGGCAGTGCGCCATGAAAGTGGATTTCAAAGCGAAGCTCGCCGAGCCGCCCGCCCGCGCCCGTGGCGCAATCGCCCGCACTTATTTTTATATGCGCGACCAATACCAACTGAAACTTTCCCGCCAACAAACGCAGCTTTTTAACGTCTGGGATAAGCAGTACCCCGTTACCGCCTGGGAGTGCGAGCGCGATGCGCGTATCGCGAAGGTCCAGGGTAATCATAATCCCTATGTGCAACGCGCTTGCCAGGCGCGAAAGAGCTAACCTACACTAGCGGGATTCTTGTTAACCCATGCCCTGGATAGCCAAACGCCGGGGCCATGACGCGGATTTTTTTATTATGCGTATTCCCCGCATTTATCACCCTGAATTGTTGACGTCCGGTACGCAGATTTCGTTATGCGAAGATGCGGCCAACCATATTGGTCGTGTACTGCGCATGGGACCGGGACAAGCGTTACAGCTGTTTGACGGCAGTAATCAGGTATTCGATGCTGAAATCATTAGCGCCAGTAAGAAAAGCGTTGAAGTGCAAGTGATGAAAGGCGAAATCGACGATCGTGAATCGCCGCTGCATATCCATCTGGGCCAGGTGATGTCGCGCGGTGAAAAAATGGAATTTACTATCCAGAAATCGATCGAACTGGGTGTAAGCCTCATTACGCCACTGTTCTCTGAGCGCTGCGGCGTTAAACTGGATAGTGAACGTCTGAACAAAAAGCGCCAGCAGTGGCAAAAGATCGCCATCGCCGCCTGCGAACAATGCGGGCGTAACCGGGTGCCGGAAATTCGCCCGCCGATGGCGCTGGAAGCCTGGTGCGCCGAGCAAGATTCCGGGCTGAAGCTCAATCTTCATCCGCGCGCCCATGCCAGCATCAACACTCTGCCGCTGCCGGTTGAACGCGTCCGACTGCTGATCGGCCCGGAAGGCGGGCTGTCGGCGGACGAAATCGCGATGACCGCGCGCTATCAGTTTACTGATATTCTGTTAGGACCTCGCGTTCTGCGTACTGAGACAACCGCGCTCACCGCCATTACCGCGCTACAGGTGCGTTTTGGCGACTTAGGATGAAGCGTTAACGGAGAAAATAATGATCAAGCTCGGCATCGTGATGGACCCCATCGCACACATCAACATCAAGAAAGACACCAGTTTCGCTATGCTGCTGGAAGCCCAACGTCGTGGTTATGAACTTCATTATATGGAGATGGCCGACCTTTATCTGATTAACGGCGAAGCCCGCGCCCGCACGCGAACGTTGAGCGTGGAGCAAAATTACGATAAATGGTACGAGTTCGGCAGCGAGCAGGAGATTAAACTCGCCGATCTGGACGTCATTTTGATGCGCAAAGATCCGCCGTTTGATACCGAGTTTATTTATGCGACCTATATTCTGGAACGCGCTGAAGAAGAAGGGACGCTGATCGTCAACAAACCGCAAAGCCTGCGCGACTGTAATGAAAAACTGTATACTGCCTGGTTTGCCGACCTGACCCCGGAAACGCTGGTAACGCGCAATAAAGCGCAGCTCAAAGCGTTTTGGGAAAAACACGGCGATATCATTATGAAACCGCTGGACGGTATGGGCGGCGCGTCCATTTTCCGCGTTAAGGAAGGCGATCCTAACATAGGCGTTATTGCCGAAACGCTGACCGAGCTGGGCAACCGCTACTGCATGGCACAGAACTATTTGCCCGCTATCAAAGATGGCGATAAGCGCGTCCTGGTCGTCGACGGCGAGCCGGTGCCTTACTGCCTGGCGCGTATTCCGCAGGGCGGCGAAACCCGCGGCAACCTGGCGGCTGGTGGTCGCGGCGAACCCCGTCCGTTGAGCGAAAGCGACTGGGAAATCGCCCGCCGCGTTGGGCCAACGCTTAAAGCCAAAGGGCTTATTTTCGTCGGTCTGGATATTATCGGCGACCGCTTAACGGAAATTAACGTGACCAGCCCAACCTGCGTGCGTGAAATTGAAGCGGAATACCCGATCTCTATCACCGGGATGTTGATGGACGCCATCGAAGCGCGTCTGGCGAAGTAAAGGTTTATTGCCCGGTGGCGTGCGCTTACCGGGCCTGAGCAATCACGCCGCCCCGGTCGGATAAGGCGGCGCATCAGCGTCGCTATCCGGCAATCTATTGCCCGATAAGGCCGCCGTCCTTTGGCAAAAGACGGCTTATATGAGTGACAACCGTCCGCTTTCCCCACATACTGAACGCTGTCGTTTTTTTGAACCAGGAAACAGAACCTCTGACAATGAATTTACAGCATCACTTTCTTATTGCCATGCCTGCGCTCCAGGACCCGATTTTCCGCCGTTCCGTGGTGTATATTTGCGAGCACAACCAGGACGGCGCTATGGGGATTATTGTTAATAAGCCTTTGGAAAATCTGCAAATTGAAGGGATTCTGGAAAAACTAAAAATTACGCCGGAACCGCGCGATTCGTCAATTCGTCTTGATAAAGCCGTGATGCTCGGCGGCCCGCTGGCGGAAGATCGCGGATTTATTCTCCATACTCCGCCGTCACGTTTCGCCTCCAGCATTCGTATCTCAGACAATACCGTGATTACCACCTCCCGCGATGTGCTGGAAACGTTAGGTACCCAACAACAGCCTTCCGATGTGCTGGTCGCGCTGGGCTACGCCTCCTGGGATAAAGGCCAGCTTGAACAAGAGTTGCTTGATAACGCCTGGCTTACCGCGCCCGCCGATCTCAATATTTTGTTCAAAACACCCATTGCCGAGCGCTGGCGCGAAGCGGCAAAACTTATTGGCATTGATATTCTGACCATGCCTGGCGTTGCGGGGCACGCCTGATGAGCGGCACCTTACTGGCCTTTGACTTCGGCACAAAAAGCATCGGCGTTGCAATAGGACAACGCATTACCGGCACCGCCCGTCCGCTTCCGGCAATCAAAGCACAGGACGGCACGCCCGACTGGACGCTCATTGAACGTTTGCTGAAAGAGTGGCAGCCGGACGAAATTATTGTCGGGCTACCGCTCAATATGGATGGCACTGAACAGCCGCTGACGGCGCGCGCACGTAAATTCGCCAACCGTATTCATGGGCGTTTCGGGGTAACTGTCACGCTGCACGATGAACGACTCAGCACCGTTGAAGCACGCTCCGGTCTGTTTGAACGAGGTGGGTATCGCGCACTGAACAAAGGCAAAGTGGACTCGGCCTCCGCCGTGATTATCCTCGAAAGCTATTTTGAACAGGGGTATTAAAGCCGTTTTTGTCAGCAGGCGGATAACGCGGTCACGGTTGCCAGGCTTACTGGGCAATAAGCTGGTTTAATGCCTTCAACGCCTGTAAACGCGCAGCCGCCTCCGCCTCATCAATCCGCCACATTCCCGCAAAGGCCAGCGCTGCGGCGTGCTTGTCTAGCGGTTGCGCCATAGAAACTTCACCATCAGCGTGATGCCACAGCACGTATCCCCGCTGGCGCTGCTGCGCCACATGCGGCGCCAGATTACGCCACTGCTCCGGAGTAAAACGCTGCATTAGCGCCTCATCGCTTTCTGCCGCCAGTAACGCCACTCCTGTTACCGACTGCCAGGCCGGGCACATGCGAAACCCCGCCAGCGCCTGACTTCCCTGCGAACCCGGCGTAGAGTGATAAATATAGATAATCTGGTCTTCCCATAGCACGCCTAATGCCACCACGATGTCTTTGGGCGCATGGCGTTCAAGGATAGGCAACGCATGGGAGAACAGCGCTGAACCACGAATCGCCTGCGCCGCCAAAGCATGAATGCCTGGCCCGGGTAAATAGCGTCGGTGCTCATCCTGCATCGTGAGTCCAATAGAGGCCATCGTCATTAACAGGCGATTAACGCGCGTGGTATTAATATCCATCAGCCGGGCAAGCTCGCGACATCCGATAGCACGGTCGCTGGAAACCAGATATTGCAGACAGCGAATGCCATCTATCAGGCTTTGATTCGGTTGTGATGACATCGTTAAATGGCTTCGCTGTGGTTTTAACAAAGCTGCGATTTTAACGCCGGTTCGCCAGGATACAAGCCTGCATGCCGTTCAATCCACCGCGCCAGTCAACACTTTCCTCCCCCCCCTACGCCGCCATCTTCGCTACAGCCGTCCCTGCACCTGACGCCATTGCGCGCTCTGGGCGAATGTCATCATCCCCTGCTGCTGCCCGGTTTGTATCACGTGGGCCAACTGATGGAGTTTGCCTTCACGGATCAAATTCCCTGTGGCTGGCGTATTAATCAGTAATTCAAACAACGCCACGCGCCCATCCTGTCTGTCGACCTCCAGTTTTTGTGATAGTACGGCGCGCAGACTACCCGCCAGTTGGCTGCGTACCGGTTCTTTTTCCTGCGCCGGAAAACTATCCACTAATCTTTCCACCGCCTGCGCCGCACCGCGAGTATGCAGGGTTGCCAGTACCAGATGCCCCGTTTCCGCCGCCGTCAGCGCCAGGCGAATGGTCTCGCTGTCACGCAGCTCTCCCAGTAAAATGACATCGGGATCTTCACGTAACGCCGCGCGCAGCCCGGCGGCAAAAGTGGCGCAATGCTGGCCGATTTCCCGCTGCTGTATCAGGCAACGCTTGCTGGTGTAACGGTACTCAATAGGATCTTCCAGCGTCAGGATGTGTTTATCGGCATGTTGATTAAGATGTCCCACCATCGCCGCCAGCGTAGTGGATTTCCCGCAGCCAGTAGCGCCAGTGACCAGAATCAGTCCGTTCTCGCTGGCAAGCAGTGCGGGTACTATCGGCGGCGTCTGGATTTCCGCCAGATCAGGACAACGCTCGGGCAATAGCCGTAGCGCCAGCGACGTTCCCTGTTGATGTGTGAACGCACTGGCGCGCAGGCGCCGCGTGCCAGACAGCGAGACGGCGAAATCAAGCTGGCCGTGCGTTCGCCACTGATATTGTTGCGCATCATTAAGCCAATCAAGCAGAAGCCTGTCGACATCAGGCGCGGTAAAAGGCGCGTTCTCCATGCGTCCTTGTTTGCGCCATCGCGCAGGCCAGGCGTTACACAGGTGTAGATCCGAGACGTTATGCTTTACACTAAGCGTCACAATTTCTTCCATATTCATATAAACATCCTCGGAAAATGAACGATATCGCGCATAACCTGGCATACATCCGGGACAAAATCTCCGCCGCGGCGACGCGTTGCGGCCGCTCTTCAGAAGAAGTTACGTTGCTTGCAGTGAGTAAAACCAAACCTGCGAGCGACATCGCAGAAGCCATTGCCGCCGGACAACGGGCATTTGGTGAAAATTATGTACAAGAGGGGGTGGAAAAAATCCGCCACTTTCAGGAAGCGAAAGTGGAAGGCCTGCACTGGCACTTTATTGGCCCTTTACAGTCCAACAAAAGTCGGCTGGTGGCCGAGCATTTTGACTGGTGTCATACCATCGATCGCCTGCGTATCGCCTCGCGGCTGAGCGAACAGCGTCCGGATAATCTGCCGGCGCTAAATGTTCTGATCCAAATTAATATCAGCGATGAAAACAGCAAATCAGGCATTCCACTGGCGGAACTGGATGAGCTGGCCGCTGCGGTGGCTACACTGCCGCGTCTGCGGCTTCGCGGACTGATGGCGATCCCGGCGCCAGAGTCAGATTATGTAAGGCAGTTTGAAGTCGCACGTCAAATGGCTGTAGCATTTGCCGGGCTGAAAGCGCGCTACCCTGACGTTGATACCTTATCTCTGGGTATGAGCGACGATATGGAAGCCGCGATTGCGGCAGGTAGCACAATGGTGCGCATCGGCACCGCTATCTTTGGTGCTCGTGATTACACAAAAAATTAAGGAAAACTGAGGAACGCCATGAATACGTTGACCTTCCTGCTCTCAACGGTAATTGAGCTGTATACCATGGTGCTATTATTGCGCGTGTGGATGCAGTGGGCCCGCTGTGACTTTTACAACCCTTTCTCCCAGTTCGTGGTGAAAATTACGCAGCCCATCATCGGACCGCTGCGTCGTATTATCCCGCCAATGGGGCCGATTGACAGCGCTTCCCTGCTGGTGGCGTTTATTCTTAGCGTTATTAAGGCGATAGTGCTGTTTAAGGTCATTACGTTTCAGGCGATTATCTGGATTGCCGCAGTGCTTATCTTGCTTAAAACAATCGGCCTGCTGATCTTCTGGGTGCTGCTGGTCATGGCTATCATGAGCTGGGTGAGCCAGGGTCGTAGCCCGATTGAATATGTATTGATTCAGCTTGCCGAGCCGCTGCTCAGCCCGATTCGCCGTATACTGCCTGCGATGGGCGGCATCGACTTCTCGCCGATGGTTCTGGTGCTGCTGCTGTATGTCGTTAATATGGGGATCGCTGAAGTCTTACAAGCGACAGGCAACATGTTGCTGCCGGGGCTGTGGATGGCGCTATGAGTGCTGTGACTCGCTGCGAAGACGGTCTGGTGTTACGGCTTTATATTCAGCCGAAAGCCAGCCGCGACAGTATTGTGGGCTTACATGGCGACGAGGTGAAAGTCGCCATTACTGCCCCGCCGGTTGACGGTCAGGCAAACAGCCATCTGACCAAGTTTCTTGGTAAACAGTTTCGCGTGGCGAAAAGTCAGATCGTCATCGAAAAAGGCGAGCTGGGCCGTCACAAACAGGTAAAAATTATTCACCCGCAACAGATCCCGCCGGAAATTGCGGCGTTAACTGAGTAGGTATTCCATGCAAAAAGTTGTTCTCGCAACCGGCAACGCCGGTAAAGTGCGCGAGCTCGCGTCGCTGTTAAGCGATTTTGGGCTTGATGTGGTAGCGCAAACGGAACTGGGCGTTGACTCCGCGGAAGAAACCGGCCTGACGTTTATTGAAAACGCGATTATCAAAGCGCGCCATGCCGCTAAAATGACCGGTCTGCCCGCCATTGCCGATGACTCCGGTCTGGCCGTTGACGTTTTAGGCGGCGCGCCGGGTATCTATTCCGCGCGCTATTCTGGTGAAAACGCGACAGATCAGCAAAATCTGGAAAAACTGCTGCATACTCTACGGGATGTTCCGGACGACAAACGCCAGGCGCGATTCCATTGTGTACTGGTTTATTTGCGTCATGCCGAAGATCCCACACCGATAGTCTGTCACGGTAGCTGGCCTGGCGTCATTACTCGCCAGGCGGCCGGAAATGGCGGATTTGGCTATGATCCTATTTTCTTCGTACCGTCTGAAGGCAAAACCGCCGCAGAACTGACCCGTGAAGAAAAAAGCGCGATTTCCCACCGAGGACAAGCGCTCAAGCTGCTGCTGGATGCGTTACGCAATGGCTAAACTACCGCCGCTCAGTCTTTATATTCATATTCCCTGGTGTGTACAAAAATGTCCATATTGCGACTTCAATTCCCATGCGTTGAAGGGCGAGGTGCCGCATGACGACTACGTCCAGCATCTGTTAAGCGATCTGGATGCCGACGTCGCCTGGGCGCAAGGGCGTGAAGTAAAGACCATTTTTATTGGCGGCGGTACGCCAAGCCTGCTTTCCGGGCCGGCGATGCAAACGCTGCTGGACGGCGTGCGTGCGCGCCTGAATCTGGCGGCGGATGCGGAAATTACCATGGAAGCGAACCCCGGCACGGTCGAAGCCGACCGCTTCATCGACTATCAGCGCGCCGGCGTAAACCGGATCTCCATTGGCGTGCAGAGCTTTAGTGAGCCTAAGCTGAAACGTCTTGGCCGTATTCACGGTCCACAAGAGGCGATGCGGGCAGCAAGACTGGCAAATGGGCTTGGACTACGCAGCTTTAACCTCGACTTGATGCATGGATTGCCGGATCAAACGCTGGAAGAGGCGCTGAATGATTTGCGACAGGCGATTGCGCTTAATCCGCCGCATCTCTCATGGTATCAATTGACGATTGAACCCAACACTCTGTTCGGTTCGCGTCCGCCGGTTTTACCGGACGATGACGCTCTGTGGGATATCTTTGAGCAGGGCCACCAGTTATTAACCGCCGCGGGCTATCAGCAATACGAAACGTCGGCCTATGCCAAACCCGGTTATCAGTGCCAGCATAATCTGAACTACTGGCGCTTTGGCGACTATCTGGGTATTGGCTGCGGCGCCCACGGTAAAGTCACCTTCCCGGACAGCAGGATCTTGCGCACCACCAAAACCCGTCACCCACGCGGTTATATGCAGGGACGTTACCAGGAAAGCCAGCGTGACGTGAGTGATGATGACAAACCCTTTGAGTTCTTTATGAACCGTTTTCGGTTGCTGGAGCGCGCGCCTCGCGCCGAATTTGTCGACTACACCGGGCTTACGGAAGCGGTTATTCGTCAGCCAATCGACGAGGCTATTGCCCAGGGCTACCTGACCGAATGCGAGCAATACTGGCAGATTACCCAGCACGGTAAACTGTTTTTAAACTCTCTTCTTGAGTTGTTTCTCGCGGAATAACAAGGAATAAGCCTGTCGCGCCAGCGGGTAAAATACCTGATGGCGCGACGCTTACCGACCTGTGGCGGTTAATGCGCCGCCGGCAAGCGCATTATTTAATAACCCCTTTACGACGCAAATCGTCCGTATCTTTTTTCCAGCGCTCGTAACCGTCATTAATATCCATAATTTTCAGACGGATATCACTCTGTTGCATCTGAAGTTTCTGTACCGCTATATTCAGCGGATATTGTCCTTTCTCTAACGTTATCCAGTCATTCTGCGCTTTTCGACGCAGCTCTTCTGATTTCAAAAATACCTGCCGCCGTTGCTCGTGTATGTCTAAATCTCTTTTCTGCTGAATAGCCGCTTCATTGCACGGCTCACTCTGCTTACGGCACGCGTCTAATGCCGGTTGATAGACCTCTTTTTCGTATTTCTCGGCATATACGCTGCTATCGTTGGCTTTTACATAATCATCGCGCTCTTTTAACGTCTTTTTAAACGCCTCGGCGCGGGTCAACGGTTTCCCATCAGCGCCTTTTCCCCAATACGCGTCCGCTTCTTTTTTAGCTACCGCTATTTTCTTATCCAGGGCAGAGAGTTGTTCTTCAAGACCGGGGATCGACGCTTTCTGCGCACGCCAGGAGGCTTCAATGTTGCCAAACCGATAGTTAAAGTCATCACTGTTGACGATCAGGTATTTATCATTCGTTTTAATGTCGTCAATAGCCCGGCCCTGATCGCTGGCTGCCATTTGTAATGAGTAATAGTTCACCGTCCAGCCAGAGGCTGGCGTCCCTTTACTGGTTAACATGGCAGAAAATTTAACGGGACGATCTTTGGTCCAGGTTTTTTCAACAAAATAATAATCCGCCGCCATACCAACGCCGGTATACATATCTTCACGGGAAGAAATATCCCCTTCGGCAGACCAGGTGGCCTGATTGCCCGTCGAATCAAGATTTTTTAAGGTAATGGAATCCAGTTTAAGTATGCCGTGGTACTGCTTACTAAACTGTTCTTTTAAGATGTTATCGGAGGGTTGAGCAACCTCTGCCCAACTATAGCCTGAAATCAGGGCAAACAGCGCTGCGCCAGCAATCCATTGTCGAACCACTTGTGGACCTCCCGTCCAGAGACATGACACCCACGATTATCATAACCAGGATGATAATTAGCAAGATAATAGTGTTGATTATGCGAGAGGTCTTCCAAAGATGGCCCCGGCCTTCCGACCGGGGCATTATCTTTAATACTGATTGAACATCGTCTGGATCTGTTTTGGATCTTTAGTCTGGGTTAACGCCAGTTGCAGTAAGACACGCGCTTTTTGCGGGTTCAGCGTGCCGGAAGCGACAAAGCCGTATTTTGCATCGTCAACTTCCGCATCCTGCGTGGTTGCGCCAGTCGGCACACGTGAAGAACGCACCACTACCGTACCGTTGTGCGCGGCGGTCGCCAGGGTATCAAAGACCGTTTTATACAAGTTGCCGTTACCCACGCCTGCGCTCACGATCCCGTCATAACCCGCGTCTACCAGCGCTTTTGCCGGCAGATCGGACGCATTCGCATAGTTATAAACGATACCGACTTTCGGCAACGCGGTCAGCTTCGACACGTCGAACGGGGTGGAGGTGGTATGTTTACGCTCTGGCGTACGCTGGTAGTCAATTTTACCGTTGTGGATATAACCCAGCGGGCCGTAGTTAACCGCTTTAAACGTCGCCACGTCAGTCGTATTGGTCTTAGTGACGTCGCGTCCGTCCATGACGGTATCATTCATTACCACCAGCACGCCGCGGTTGGCAGACTGTTTATCAGCCGCTGTTACTACCGCATTATAAAGATTGAACGGGCCATCTGCGCTCATTGACGTGGAGGGACGCATCGCGCCGACCAGTACCACCGGTTTATTGCATTTCACGGTCAGATCGAGGAAATAAGCGGTCTCTTCCATCGTATCAGTACCGTGGGTGATCACGAAACCGTCGGTGCTGTCGCACTCGGTATTGATTTTTTTCGCCAGCGTGAGCCAGACTTCATCGTTCATATCCTGCGAGCCAATGTTAACGACCTGCTCGCCTTTCACTACCGCAATGTCCTTCAATTGAGGAACGGCATCCACCAGATTCTCGACGCCGACTTTACCTGCCGTATAATTTGATTTTGTTGCTGAATCACCACCGCCAGCGATCGTTCCGCCGGTCGCTAAGATGGTGATATTCGGTAAAGCGAACGCTGCGCCGCTGAAACCCATTACCAGAGCAGCTAATGCCGTTTTCCTGAAAAACTCCATGTTATATCTCCAGTTATGTCAACTGGTCGCATTATCTCTATATTGCAGACGAATAATGTGACGCCATACGATTAACCAGCGATATATATCCGACAGAGAGTATTTTTTAGAGATGGATAACAAAATGCAGGAAAAAACAGAATAAAAAGGCGCAGATACGATCTGCGCCATTGTTTAAAAAGGAAAGATTACTTCAGGCTGCCAACCAGCGCTTTGCGGCTATCTTCTAAGGTCACTACGCGGCTACAGACATCTTTGCCAAACTGCTGGAAATCTTTCTCCTGGTTTTTCCATTCGTTCTGGATAGCGGTTTGCAAACCACCTAGACTGCCCATCACGCCCTGTAAAGGATTGCCGCCGCCTTTAAGCACCGCTTTGGCGCCCATTTCGTTAATGCTGTCCTGCAAAATACCGCCCATCGCCTGATTCACCAACTGCTGACCGTCGGCACGCACCTGGTCGATAGCCTTATAGTGGAACGTCAGGCCGTCCGTACGATGTTCGATAATGCGGTTCATTTGCGCTTTTAATTGCGCATCAAGCTTCGTCAGACGGCTACGCATGTTGCTGCTTTCGCCCACCTCTTTAGCGATGATTTTATCCAGCGCCACGCGGCCTTTTTCGACGCGCGATCGGGCGCCCTCATCAATCCACGGCAGCGCGCTTCGCAGTTCCGCCTGGTAATCTTTCGCCTGCTCGCGCTGCGCGGCGCTAAGGGTGTACTGCTTACCGTTGTACATCACATTGCCGTCCGGCGTGATCACCAGGTTGCCGTTTTCACCTTTCACCTGCACCGTTTGTGGACTCAGGATCACATCGTCACGCGGCGTGACGCTGCATTTGTAATCTGCATGAGCGGCCATCGCCGTAAACGTTAGCACTGTCGCCAGCAGCGTTTTGCGCATCATAACTTTCCCTCAAGACAAAGCGGGCCGGCATTTGCCGACCCTGTACTTATTAGTCCCACCAAACGTCGAAAAGTTCGCTGGTTCGGACTTCTTCAAGGTTGCGCGCTTCCAGCCACTTACGCACAATCGCCTGATGTTCTTCGGTACATTTACCGATTTCCTGCATACAAATCAGCCCTTCCCAGGCCAGGTAGCCGCTGCCGTCAAACGCCAGTTTATTAGGCTCAATAACGTCATTAATAAAGTCATCGACAGTCTTATCGACCTGCTCTTCAGATGTACCTTCCGGAAAACGCCATGCCACCGAAAATCCTAATTCCTGGAATTCGTCAATGTGCATTTTTTTACGCAGACGACGACTACGGTTCTTTGCCATTATTTCACCCTCTCGAACATTAAGTCCCATACGCCATGACCAAGACGATGGCCACGTTGTTCAAATTTCGTTACCGGGCGCGATTCCGGGCGCGGTACATAATCATTGCTCTCTGACAGATTTTTGTACCCGTCGATAGAAGACATGACTTCAAGCATGTGTTCCGCATACGCTTCCCAGTCGGTCGCCATATGGAAAACGCCGCCCAATTTCAGCTTGCTCAATACCAGTTCAGCAAACGGCACCTGAACGATACGGCGTTTATTATGACGCGCTTTATGCCACGGGTCAGGGAAAAAGAGCTGAACCATCGATAAAGAATTGTCAGGAATCATTTTATGCAACACTTCTACCGCGTCGTGGCACATGACGCGCAGGTTTTCAACGCCCTCTTCATGAGCGGACGCCAGACACGCGCCGACACCGGGTGAATGCACTTCAATGCCGAGGAAATTCTGCTCCGGGCGCGCTTTCGCCATCGCCACGAGAGACGCCCCCATGCCAAAACCAATCTCCAGCGTCACCGGCGCTTCGCGACCAAACAACGTGGCGAAATCTACCGGCGCTTCGCTGAACTCGACGCCCATCACCGGCCAGTAGTTTTCCAGCGCGTGTTCTTGCCCCTTTGTCAGTCGCCCCTGGCGACGAACAAAACTACGAATACGGCGCAGCGGGCGACCGTTTTCATCAAATTCCGGTGAAATGACGTCGTTTTTCATAAAAGTGTAGTCTGCTGTGTTTGAGTTCTGAAAACGGGCATTATCCAAAGTTAGTTGCCGGATGCAAGCATGAAGCGCACTGCGGAAAGTTCCGGTTTACACCCTGCGGCCTCTGTGCTGCAATCTTGCCCCCGGCAATAATGAATGAGTTTCCATGCAAGCGTCTCAATTTTCAGCCCAGGTTCTGGACTGGTACGACAAATACGGGCGGAAAACGCTGCCCTGGCAAATTAACAAGACGCCTTACAAAGTATGGCTCTCGGAAGTCATGTTGCAACAAACGCAGGTGACGACGGTGATTCCTTACTTTGAGCGATTTATGGCGCGCTTTCCCACAGTGACGGATTTAGCGAATGCGCCGCTGGATGAAGTGCTCCATTTATGGACCGGGCTCGGCTATTACGCCCGCGCGCGTAATTTGCATAAAGCGGCGCAACAGGTGGCGACGCTTCACGGTGGAGAATTCCCGCAAACTTTTGCCGAAATCGCCGCGCTACCCGGCGTCGGGCGCTCAACCGCCGGCGCGATTCTCTCCCTCGCGTTAGGTAAACATTATCCGATTCTTGATGGAAACGTTAAACGTGTGCTGGCTCGCTGTTATGCTGTTAGCGGCTGGCCTGGAAAAAAAGAGGTAGAGAATACGCTGTGGACGTTGAGCGAGCAAGTGACGCCCGCACGCGGCGTGGAGCGTTTTAATCAGGCGATGATGGATCTGGGCGCGATGGTTTGTACGCGTTCAAAGCCAAAGTGCACCCTGTGTCCGCTGCAAAACGGTTGTATCGCCGCTGCGCATGAAAGCTGGTCACGCTATCCGGGCAAGAAACCGAAACAGACGTTGCCGGAGCGGACGGGTTACTTTTTATTGTTACAGCATAATCAGGAGATTTTCCTGGCGCAGCGCCCTCCCAGCGGTTTATGGGGCGGACTCTACTGCTTCCCGCAGTTCGCCAGCGAAGATGAATTACGTGAATGGCTGGCGCAACGGCATGTTAACGCTGATAATTTGACCCAGCTTAACGCGTTTCGCCACACATTTAGCCATTTCCACCTGGATATTGTGCCTATGTGGCTTCCCGTGTCGTCACTGGACGCCTGCATGGATGAAGGCAGCGCGCTCTGGTATAACTTAGCGCAACCGCCGTCAGTCGGACTGGCGGCCCCCGTGGAGCGCTTGTTACAGCAGTTACGTACCGGAGCGCCAGTTTAACGCCCCGGTCGATGAAGAGGATGACTTATGAGCAGAACGATTTTTTGTACTTACCTGCAACGCGACGCTGAAGGGCAAGATTTTCAGCTCTACCCTGGCGAACTAGGAAAACGTATCTATAACGAGATCTCTAAGGACGCGTGGGCGCAGTGGCAGCATAAGCAGACCATGTTGATTAACGAGAAAAAGCTCAACATGATGAACGCCGAGCACCGTAAACTGCTGGAACAGGAGATGGTGAGCTTCCTGTTCGAAGGCAAAGACGTTCATATCGAAGGTTATACGCCGGAAGATAAAAAATAGGCCCGTTGCTGAATGAGGCTGCGCTTATTCGGCCTGTGAGTTATGCCGGATAAGCCCTTAGCGCCGCTGCCCGGCAACATGGCATAACGACAACACAACATGCACTCCCGGAATGATGAAAAAATTACTCGCGCTTGCTGTTATTGCGCCGTTGCTCATCTCCTGCTCCAGTTCGACCAAAAAAGGCGAGACGTATAATGAAGCCTGGGTCAAGGATACCAACGGCTTTGATATTTTGATGGGGCAATTTGCCAACAATATTGAAAATCTGTGGGGATATAAGGAAGTCCTGATCGCCGGGCCGAAAGACTACGTCAAATATACCGATCAGTTCCAGACCCGTAGCCACATCAACTTTGATGATGGGACCATTACCGTTGAAACCATCGCCGGGACGGAACCTACCGCACATCTGCGCCGGGCCATTATTAAAACGTTGCTCATGGGTGACGACCCAACCTCCGTTGATCTTTACTCCGATGTCGATGACATAAAAATTTCTAAAGAACCCTTCCTGTATGGTCAGGTCCTCGACAATACCGGCCAGCCTATTCGCTGGGAAGGCCGCGCCACGACATTCGCGGATTACTTGCTGAAAACGCGGCTCAAAAGCCGCAGTAACGGCCTGCGTATTATTTACAGCGTCACCATTAATCTGGTGCCGAACCACCTTGATAAACGCGCGCATAAATACATTGGCATGGTACGCCAGGCCTCCCGTAAATACGGCGTTGACGAGTCGCTGATTCTGGCGATTATGCAAACGGAGTCCTCGTTTAACCCGTATGCGGTCAGCCACGCGGATGCGCTGGGCCTGATGCAGGTGGTGCAACACAGCGCCGGGAAAGATGTTTTCCGTTCTCAGGGTAAGTCCGGCACGCCAAGCCGTAACTTCCTGTTCGACCCCGCCAGCAATATCGATACCGGCACAGCGTATCTGGCAATGTTGAATAATGTCTATCTGAGCGGTATTGAGAATCCGACGTCGCGGCGCTATGCGGTCATTACCGCCTACAATGGCGGCGCAGGCAGCGTATTACGCGTATTCTCGAACGATAAGATTCAGGCCGCGAATATGATTAACCGCATGTCGCCGGGGGATGTGTACCAGATATTAACCACCCGACATCCATCTGCGGAGTCGCGCCGCTATCTGTATAAGGTGAATTCCGCCCAGCGATCGTATCGCCGCCGATAAACCATCGCATCCCGCCTCTGGTTGGCAAATGACAGAGGCGGGAAAGGTAAAAGTGTTAACTCCGTCACCCTTTTGCTTTGCAATCAGAAATTGTTTGCAAATATTTGTCACAGGTAACAAAAAAAGCCCGCCTCTCATTGATAGAATCACACCAAATCACAACGGCAAATGTGCCTTTTAAAACATTCATCCGCTCTCAGGTGTGAGGAAATTAACATGAATCTTAAGCTGCAGCTTAAAATACTCTCTTTTCTGCAGTTCTGTCTGTGGGGAAGCTGGCTCACTACCCTGGGCTCGTATATGTTCGTCACCTTAAAATTTGACGGCGCATCTATTGGCGCAGTTTATAGTTCACTGGGGATTGCCGCCGTCTTTATGCCGACCTTGCTAGGCATTGTGGCTGACAAATGGCTGAGCGCGAAATGGGTCTATGCCCTGTGTCATGTCGTCGGCGCCATCACGCTATTCATGGCCGCGGAAGTCACTACGCCTGGGGCGATGTTCTTTGTGATCCTGCTTAACTCGTTGGCCTATATGCCGACGTTGGGCTTGATCAATACTATATCGTATTACCGCCTGCAGTCTGCCGGCATGGATATTGTGACTGACTTTCCGCCTATCCGTATCTGGGGCACCATTGGCTTTATTCTGGCGATGTGGGGCGTGAGTTTCTCCGGTTTCGAGCTGAGCCATATGCAGCTTTATATCGGCGCGACGCTTTCCGTTCTGCTGGTACTGTTTACCTTTACCCTGCCGCACATTCCGGTGGCGAACCAACAGAAAAACCAGAGCTGGACATCAATGCTGGGCCTTGACGCTTTTGCGCTGTTTAAAAATAAGCGGATGGCGATTTTCTTCATCTTCTCCATGATGCTGGGCGCGGAACTGCAGATCACCAACATGTTTGGCAACACCTTCCTGCATAGCTTTGATAAAGATCCGCTATTCGCCAGTAGCTTTATCGTGCAGCACGCTTCGGTGATGATGTCGATTTCGCAGATTTCTGAAACGTTATTCATCCTGACCATTCCGTTCTTCCTGAGCCGTTATGGTATTAAGAATGTTATGCTTATCAGTATTGTGGCGTGGATGCTGCGTTTCGGCCTGTTCGCTTATGGCGACCCGACGCCGTTCGGTACCGTTCTGCTGGTATTGTCGATGATTGTGTACGGCTGCGCCTTCGACTTCTTCAACATTTCTGGCTCGGTGTTTGTCGAAAAAGAAGTACGCCCGGAAATCCGCGCCAGCGCGCAGGGGATGTTCCTGATGATGACCAATGGCTTCGGCTGTATCCTGGGCGGCATTGTGAGCGGTAAAGTGGTGGAGTATTACACTCAAAACGGCATTACCGACTGGCAGACCGTGTGGCTCATCTTCGCAGGCTACTCGCTGGTGCTGGCCTTCGCGTTCGTAGCCTTGTTCAAATACAAACACGTTCGCGTTCCGGCAAGTTCGCAACCCGTCGCACATTAATTCTTGCCCTGTTTCGCAGGCCGGATAAGGCGTAAATGCCTTATCCGGCCTGCAGGCAACGTTACTTTAAAACATATCCGTACAAACGTTGAATTCCATCGGCATCGGTCTCGCTATATACCCCCTGCAATTCCGGCGAAAAACCAGGCAACAGATTGATGCCCTCTTCCAGCGCCAAAAAATAACGCTGCGCCGCGCCGCCCCAAATCTCCCCCGGCACCACGCACAGTACGCCCGGCGGGTATGGCAATGCCCCCTCGGCAGCAATACGCCCGCCCGCCTCGCTGATACGCACCAGTTCTACATCGCCGCGAATAAAGGCGCTGTTGGCGTCCTGTGGGTTCATCGCCACATGTGGCAGGCTTTCTTTGCGGAACATCGCTTTTTGCAGATCCTTAACGTCAAAGCTAACGTACAGGTTGTGCATCTCCTGACATAGCTCACGCAGGGTGTAATCGCGGTAGCGCACCGGGTATTTCTGAAAAACCGTCGGCAATACATCCTCAAGCGGCGTATCGTCTTCAATGTGCCGTTCAAATTGCGCCAGCATCGCGACCAGTCGCGCCAGCTTCTCTTCGCTCTCGGCGGGTGTCAGCAAGAACAGAATCGAGTTGAGATCGCACTTCTCAGGCACAATACCGTTCTCACGCAGATAGTGGGCGAGAATGGTCGCCGGGATGCCGAATTCGGTGTATCGCCCACTATCGGCATCAATACCTGGCGTGGTCAGTAACAGTTTACAGGGGTCGACAAAATACTGGTCATCCGCATAGCCCTCAAAGCCATGCCATTTCGCCCCGGGTTCAAAACTGAAGAAACGACGATTGCTGGCAATGGTCTCCGTCGGATATGCCTGCCACGGCTTGCCGTCAACCACCAGTGGGATAAAGGGCTGAAGCAGTTTGCAACGGGCGAGAATGGCTTTACGCGCGTCAATGCCCAGCGCAACGCACTCCGCCCACAGGCGGCGACCGCTCTCCCCTTCGTGGATTTTGGCATTGACATCCAGCGCCGCAAACAGCGGGTAGAACGGACTGGTTGAAGCATGCAACATGAAGGCGTTGTTCAGGCGTTTGTGCGGACAAAAACGCGCCTGGCCGCGAATATGGTTATCTTTTTTGTGGATCTGCGAGGTTTGTGAGAACCCCGCCTGTTGCTTATGTACCGATTGGGTCACAAAGATCCCTGGGTCGTTTTCATTAAGCTCCAGCCGCAACGGCGAGGTATCCGCCATCATATTGATAAACTGCTCATAGCCTACCCACGCGGAGTCAAACAGAATGTAATCGCAGAGATGCCCGATTTTATCCACCACCTGACGGGCGTTGTAAATAGTGCCGTCATAGGTACCCAGCTGAATGATCGCCAGGCGGAACGGACGCGACGCATCGGCGCTTTCCGGCATCACGTCACGAATCTGGTCGCGCAGGTACGTTTCATCAAAACAGTGCGCATCAATGCCACCGATAAAACCAAACGGGTTACGCGCCGCTTCAAGATAGACTGGCGTCGCCCCGGCCTGAATCAGGGCGCCGTGGTGGTTGGATTTATGATTATTACGATCAAACAGCACCAGATCGCCGCGCGTCAGCAGGGCGTTGGTGACCACTTTATTCGCCGCCGAAGTCCCATTCAGCACAAAGTAGGTTTTATCCGCATTAAACACTTTTGCCGCAAATTTCTGCGCGTGTTTGGCAGAACCTTCATGTATTAGCAGATCGCCAAGTTTCACATCGGCGTTACACATATCCGCACGAAACAGGTTTTCACCAAAAAAGTCATAAAAATGGCGGCCTGCGGGATGTTTTCTAAAAAATTCGCCATGCTGGTGCCCCGGGCAAGCAAAAGTACTATTCCCCATGTCGACATACTGGGTCAGGGTGCCATAAAAGGGCGGCAGAAGTTCCGCTTCGTAGCGACAGGCAGCGTTTTCCAGCTCCAGCCATTCCTGCGCGTTCCCGCCTATTACCGCCGTAACGCCGACAGGCGCGCTAACGGGTTCATCCGCAAGCATAAACACCGGCAGGTGAAAACCGGTGCGTTTAAGCAACGCCAGAATACCGCTACGGCTGTCGGCAGTGGTAATGACGACTGCGGCCACATCGGTAAAGTCGGTACTGTCCAGCGCCACTACGTTTCGGTGGGTGGAGAGACGGGGGATGAGTTCACTGCTGGCGGCAATATTCATTGATTTCATAAGCGCAAATACCCGTTTCGGGAGTAGAGTAACCCCAGACAAGGCCCGATGCCTTGCCCAACGAGATGCCGGGTCAAACTGGATACCAGCTCCGACCGCCAGACATCATTAAAAACAGACTGTTTCTGATTTTACTGTTGTCCTGCAGTGAGCGTGCGCTGCCCTCACCGCATAGCGGGGATGACAAAAAAAGGAAAGAAAGGGGCAAACCTCGCGCAGTCAGGCGACAGTGAAGACAATATAAAGGCGCTATGTTCATCCCGGAGAGCCCCATGCTGGCAGGAGAAATTTCGCGCAATCATGGCACCTTTCACCAGACGGCGCAAGGTAAAATCAGCGCTCTATACGTCACAGATAATCAAGCTATTAACAGCTTAATCGCGTGATAATAAGGCAATTTGAAAGACAAATAACAGGAGTCATTGTGGTAATTGGACCTTTTATTAACGCTGGCGCAATTTTATTCGGCGGCGTTATTGGCGCGCTGTTAAGTCAGCGTCTGCCAGAACGGATTCGCGTCTCAATGACGTCTATTTTTGGTCTGTGCTCTCTGGGAATTGGTATTCTGCTGGTGATGAAGTGCGCTAATCTTCCGGTGATGGTGCTGGCGACGCTGGTCGGCGCGCTCATCGGCGAGTTTTGTTTGTTGGAAAAAGGCATTAATGGCGCAGTCGCGAAAATCCAACAATTATTTATGGCATCGGGTAAGAAACCGACACACGACTCATTTATTCAAAGTTACGTCGCTATCATTGTACTTTTTTGCGCCAGCGGCACCGGTATTTTCGGCGCGATGCATGAAGGGATGACCGGCGATCCAAACATTTTGATCGCTAAATCTTTTCTGGATTTTTTCACTGCCATAATTTTCGCCTGTTCGCTTGGCATCGCCGTTTCGGCGATTTGCGCACCGATGTTGATTATCCAGTTAACGCTTGCCGCCTGCGCCACCCTCATTCTTCCACTGACTACGCCGGCAATGATGGGCGACTTTAGCGCCGTGGGCGGACTGCTGCTGGTGGCGACCGGCTTGCGTGTATGTGGAATCAAAATGTTTCCGGTAGTGAATATGCTCCCGGCGCTGTTGCTGGCGATGCCGATCTCCGCCGCATGGGCGATGTTTTTTGCCTGATTCTGCGTGCAATAACAACAAAGTGGTGATAGATTGTGCAGTCTACGTTGATTTGAAGAAATTTCGTTGACGAAGCGAGGCGATTACGGTTTAATGCGCCTCGTTGCCCGGATAGCTCAGTCGGTAGAGCAGGGGATTGAAAATCCCCGTGTCCTTGGTTCGATTCCGAGTCCGGGCACCACCTTCCCTTTTTTATGCTTCCCTATGAATTCCTATGTGTATGTAATTCAATAAGTTAGCGTAAAAATCTTTCCAGATGCGTTTTGATTTATCCCTACGTATCCGGAAAATTTGGGGTCAGATTACGGGTCGTTCAGTTCGATGAACGATGGAGACCCGTATTATGGCCCTGAATGACAGTAAAATCCGCGCAGCTAAGCCCCTCGCTAAATCTTACAAACTCACCGACGCGCAAGGTCTGTACCTGACTGTATCCCGTAGTGGCGCTAAGTTATGGTATTTTCGCTATTGCTTCGGCGGCAAAGAAAACCGCCTGGCCTTTGGCGCTTATCCGCTGGTCACTCTGGCGGAAGCCCGCGAAAAGCGCGATGCCGCGCGTAAGCTGCTGGCGTCCGGTATCTGCCCTTCGCAGAGCCGCAAGATGGATAACGCCGCCGTTGACGAATCCCGCACGTTTAAATTTATTGCCACTGAGTGGCACACCAGTTGCCTTAAACTCTGGTCGGAAGGCCACGCCGATAAAATCCTCACCTGCCTGAAGCGCTATGTCTTTCCCGATATCGGTACAATGGACATTACGAAGGTTGAAACCCGCCATCTGGCGCAACTTGTAAAATCCATCGATGATAAGGGCGTGCATGACGTTGCCGGGCGGGTGCGCCAACATCTGACCAAAATCATGCGCCACGCCGTACAGCAGGGAACGATTAAATATAATCCGGCTTACGATCTGGATGGCGTCGTGACCCCGGTTGTGACCCAACATCACCCCGCCCTGCCTCTGAAACGCCTGCCGGAGCTGCTGGACAAGATCAATGGCTATAAGGGGCGGGAACTGACCCGTCTGGCGCTGGAGCTGAATCTGCACGTTTTCCTGCGTTCCAGCGAGCTACGCCTCGCCCGCTGGGATGAGTTCAACCTGAAAGCCCATATCTGGACGGTGCCTGCACAGCGGGAAGCGGTTAAGGGCGTGAGATTTTCATCGCGTGGCGCAAAGATGAAGGACGAGCATCTGGTGCCGTTATCCGCGCAGGCTGTCGCCCTGCTGGAGCAAATAAAGGAAATTACCGGAGAATCGGTTTTCGTCTTTGCGGGGGCGCACTCCATGAACAAGCCAATGAGCGAAAACACCATCAACAAGGCGCTGCGTGTTATCGGTTATGACACCAAAACCGAGGTGTGCGGCCATGGCTTCCGCACGATGGCCTGTAGCGCCCTGAACGAGTCCGCACTGTGGTCTAAGGACGCCATCGAGCGCCAGATGAGCCACAAGGAGCGCAACGGTGTGCGGGCGGCATATGTGCATAAGGCGGAGCATCTGGAAGCGCGTATGGAGATGATGCAGTGGTGGTCGGATTATCTCGACATGAGCCGCGAGGGGTACGTTGCGCCGTATATTTATGCGCGGCGGCATAAGGCGGCCTGAGCCAACGAAAATATAATTTGTTGATAATGAAAAAGCAGATCCTGATTGAATCCGGATCTGCTTTTTGTATCGAAAGATTTTGTCTGCACCAGTTCAGTGTCATCGTTTACCTGCACCAGTCCGCCGTCGCCTGCCTGTGTCAGGACTGCGCCAGATATTATCGGATAAGCATCAAACTGCGCCAGTGTTAAGGCCCTTTTAGCCCTTTGGCCTTTTCCGGTCTGGCGCTGTTACCCTTAACCCCTCTTTACCTTATCTGGCCTTTTTCCTTTTACTGGCGCAATCATCAGAAAAATACCGTAATGCTGCACCAGAAGCCTGTTAATAGGCTATACCGTTCGTAAGCACCGTTATTAAGAGGAAACCGTACAAAAAATTTCTACGTAGAAATTTTTTCGGTGGATAACGATGAATAAAGGATATTTTATAATGTAGTGTCTATCAAAAATCGACCACAAAACTTAATTCATTGATTTATAATTAATAAACATGAATTTAATAGCCGATAATTATTGTTTTTATCAATATTGATAGGAAAGTATACAAAAAATTTTGGCCCCAAAATTTTTTGTACGAAAACCGATGGATAACATCATATTGCAAGTTTGAAGCTATCAGTCAGCACCATGCTTTCTCCCGTAAACCTGCGCCACATACCGCCCGCGCCCGTCGCCGTGGCCCAAATCCATCGCCGTCATTGCCAGCGCTTCCTTCTCACAAAACCCCTGCGCCAGATAATGACTGATCGCATCCTGCGCCCAGGCGTAACGAAGGGAGTGCGGAGAGTATGCGCCCGTTAAGCCGAGACGTGACGCCTGGCTGTGCCAGTATTTCATCGCGCTTTTCAGATCCGGCTTATCTATCAGCCTGCTGTGGCGATCTTCTGCCACGGTCAGCGCATTATCCAGCGCTTTTCTGACAGCGACAGCATCAAGAATAGTCGTCTCACGGGGTCGCCCCCCTTTGGTGCCAAACACCACGGTTAAGCGGGTGTCACCACGTTTTCAGCGACTGTACGCTCTGCACCGCCTCCTGCGAACGTAATCCCATCAGCCTTGAGAGTTCCAGCGCTGCCGCCATCCCCGGATCTTTTACGCGGGCCGTCTCCAGCACGTCACGATAATGCTCCGGCGTGATCGCCTGCTTTGTACCGTTGCGGGATGCGCCAGACAGACCAAGAGAACGGTTGTTCAGCCGCTCACTCTGCGCCAGCACCAGACGCTCACAAAACCGCTGCGCCAGCTTAATGCGGTCATGAACGGTTTTATGGCTGCCGCCCGCCTGCTGCGCAAACCGCTTCATTTCCTGCTCCAGTATTCCCATACATTCCCCTTTTCATGATTGCCGCAAACTCATCCCAAAAACCCAACACTGATACAGCTTTCCCCGGCGCACAGGCCGATAGCCCCTGTTTTTTTGTCGGGGCTGCGAACGATACCTGAGCGCCGGGGCGGCAGCCGTTGAGGTGTGGTGGGGCTTCGGTTGTGCTCTCAGAGCAGCCGCCCGCTTGCGCGGTTTATCCCCCGGATCGTCCGGATCCGCCTCGGTATCGGTTCATGTTCTCCTTATGGGTAAAATGGCCTGAAAAGGCGGTGTCAGAATCCAGCCGTGGGCTGGCGCAGTTGAGTTTTCTGGTGCAGGTCGAAAGGGCTGCGTGCGTCACTTTCCCGCTTAGCGCGGTTAAAGTGACGCACTGGACTGGTGCAGTGTCTGAAAATTTATCGTCTGGTGCAGTTTTACGGTCACGCGGCAGCAAATGCCTTGCGGCAATGCAGGCCGCAGTCCGTAAGGTAAAGGGCTCTGAGGGTGTCAGCAGATACAGGTTAGCCGGGAGAATTTCGGTGAGGTGCAGATTCAGACCAGCAGGCTGGCGCAGTAAAAGGACGTATCATGTTAAAACTCAGACCTCCGTCGCGATGTTCTGCAACCCGGTGTTTGCAGAGGTCTGCACCGGTAAATGGATCAACCGTCCTGATAACAGGCGCTTCTTTCAGGTTGTGAAGCGTTGGGCGCTGTCAACGACAGCATGGAGCAGGAGGGAGACTATGCCAGTACCGCTGGTACAGAAAGGAAAAACTGTTTTTGCATCAAAAAGGTTATTTGCGAACCGGAGCTGCCGCGCTTCGCTTGCTTTCACCCGATCTTCTGACAGCAAAGCCATCAGAAGATCGGGGGAGACGATTTAGTAATTTTCAGGCTTATGGTAGCGGGAAGGCCAGATTTGCTCTGGCGCAATGCCCAACGCTTCGGCGATCAGCCTCTCACCTTTGGGCCAGCGGCGGTTAAGGGCGTTTGCCAGCGTGGAGGACGCCAGCCCGGCCTGACGGGACAGCGCCGCCAGCGAGGTGCCCCGTTTTCTCAGCCCAGCGATAATGTCGGCGGGATGCCAGTCCGGTTGCGTCATGCTGTCACCTCATCGATAAACTTCACGCCGTCAGTGGTACGTACCCAGCGCGGGGCCTTGAGTTCAGCGGCAAAGCACCAGACCAACTCACACAGTAATCCGGTCAGCGTCTGTTCCATTTTCGGCAGCAACGCCCGCCCCGTCAGAAGTTGCGCCAACGTGAGTGAGTAGTCACAAAGTAATTCGGAACCGGGGTCAAAATGGGTTGAACTGGCGGGAAGGGTATCGGTGGTCAGGCTTTCAACCAGGTGCGGCGGGATGGGATCGATCAGCGTGGGGCGCGGCAGCGAAAGGCAGGCGACAAGCCGTCCGCAAAGCGCCAGACGTAGCGCCGGATCGTCGCTTTCAATCAGGGTTTCGGCGAACTGTTTGCAGTGTTCTGCCAGTACGGTGAAATCCATGGCGGCATTGAAGGAAATGGAGAGTAGCGGGTGTGTCTGGGTGAGGGTCGTAGCCATAAGGCATCCTCCGATGAGCAGTGTTTATCACCACCACCGGAGAGGTCAATCTCGCGGGTGGTGGAACCGGACGGGGTTGACCTTACCGGCCTCATCGACACCGGCGCGCTTTGCAGCGCCCCCGCCCGGCCCACCATTGAGATGTAGCCAAACGCACGGCACAAAAAAAGCGCAGACGCGCCTTTGTGTCGTCGATGAAGTTAGTCAGGAGGTCAAGCCCGGCACCTGAATTTGCAGGTGCGGGTAAAAGATACCGCAATTAGCCAATAGCAGCAAGTGAGGGGTTCTGGAAGCAGATCGCAGAAAATAAAAAAGCCAGCTGGTTCAAAAAAAAAACAGCAATCCAATACCTTATACTATCCCTTTGACAAGTAGAGCAGAAACCATCCATAGTTTAATTCTCTCTTTCACTTTGCCAGTGAAACTGAAACGCCGATCTTCTCGTATCCTGCATATTGATGACGTAGAAGTTGCGGGGAAAATACTCTGTTGATGTCTCGCTGAAGGTGTTTAATCCGTACAGTACGATTTTTTTTCCTGTTATTTCCGTTGGTTCTGGGATGATGCTGGAAGGCACACGAAAGACCTTAACAACTGAACTATCGGGGAGAAGGATCTTCAGCGTAAGAAGATGATCGTCACTTTCCACTTCAAGTAATTTCCCGCTGATATCGATTCCGCCATGCTGATGATCAGAAAGAGACGGTTGCATCTGTTTGCGTAGCTTTTCTGCCCAGGCCGGGCATGAGCAACGACAGGAACAATGGGAGCAGTACGTGCCAGGACAAACCAGCTCGTATAGCGGAAGTGGGATATTCCGTGGCAAAAGCCGATTAATATTTTTGATAACTGTAGTGACCCGTTCAATCAGGTCTGTATTCAGTGTCCCTTCCCAGCTATCACGGCACCCCGTCAGAACTAACCCAATGTTCATATCAGGTGCTCGCTCTTTTACCATTATGCCATAGGCCGCAATCTGTAACAGGTTAGCTTCTTTCGGTTGGTTTTGCTCATCTGTTACCTTTCCGGTTTTCAAATCAACTACGTTTAACCGATCGGGTCGCTCCTGATATATGAGGTCGGCCCGCCCATGCATATCAAAATCACTGCTGGTCAGCATAACCTCCCGGCCAACGGGTAATGTTTTTTCGTGTGCAGGCCCCCCTTTTACGAAAACAGGCGGCAGAAGCGATCTGACGTAGCGGATCTGGGTAACAAGCATTTGCCGCGATACCAGCCCGGCAACGCCGTGACGGTCATATATCCAGTTTGCTACCGGCCCAGCACGTCGATTGGCTGTCAGCGCGATCGTAAAATCATTTTCCAGTTGCCTGAGGGTATAATTCCCGAAAGCGGCCTCCCTGTATATCACTGAATTGACGCGTTGATGTATTACCTGGCCCAGAATCACTCCCGGATGCAGCGGTAAGCGTGCGTAAGAATGAGCTTCGCTTTCCAGCAGGTATTTCGCCGGGCAAACGACGAAGCTCCCCAACAGAGAAGGAAGCACCGGACGAGTACGCGATAGCGTCATTTCATTCATTGCATTATCACTCCTGAGATGAGAACGCCTGAGTCCGTAATTTCGCCATTTCAGTCCCCATGCGGCGGGACAATGCAAAAGTATTCGTCGCGTCTACGTCCACCTCATATGAAAATGCCTCAAGTTCGGGGTTTGCAGCAAATACAGCATCGGGATCCCAGAATGGATGTAGTACGGCGGCCCAGCGCCCGTCCCCGGTGCGAATCACGGGTATATTCCCTATCACTTTTACGTCACTGTCGCTGTATAGCGAAGCGGCCTCTTTGGCTAATCGTAGGGCATTTTCCGGCCAGTCAGACACGCCCGGAGATGTAAAATCACTGTTCAGCCCGGCGTTATAGGTTTGATCCAGAAGAAGTTGAATAACATCCAGTCCCAGACGCCAGTCCAGCAATCCGTGATACGGCTGGTTTCCGTATCGGTGCAGGCAGTGATAACACCCTTGAAAGCATCGTTCGCGATGATCGGATTGCAGGAACTCAGCCAGCGGGTAGGCCGTTTTGTTATTTAAAATATTCTTCATGACCTCAAGGATAATGAGAGAACCGGATGCGCCCTTCTGCTGTAGCCGTTCACATAACCCTGAACCATTAACCAGACGATCGGCCATTTGCAGAACCGGTACCGACTTACCGTTTTTCAGCATTTGAACGCGGGGTTCCAGAATTTCGATTTCTTCAGGATCAATATCCAGTAGCTCTTTTGATGCATAGTTGACAATGATAAAAGACGCCGAGAGCGCAGCAGCTCTGAATGCCGGCGTTAGAGTGGAATACTGTAGCCGGAGACCCGGCGGGGTTTGGGCAACCATCAGCGCAAGTAGATCAGTCACTTTAGGCGCGGCAAGGTAAAATGTGTTTCGGGTTTCTCCCCGATCGGTAAAGCGGTTTTTAACTAACAGGTCGGCCTCAATAATTTGATTATCCATCCAAACCCGGTTCGCCCAAAGCGGCTGGTAAGTCCCCTGCTTTCTGAAAGGGACCGATAGGCTCCCCTGTGTTGCGCTGAAACCACGCCATGTTTTATCAGTGTAAATTCCCCGATTCAGGCGGTGCAGACATGTCTGTGGCTGGAGCTGTATCGCCACATTAACGTCAGGCTCTGGCATTGCAGAAAAAGTGTAGGCTTCTGCAATTGATACACGACTGGCCGTGGTCAGGATTTGATCAAAATCCTCTTTGGCCGATTTTGGTTCCAGCGTGGTGATAAATCCGTAAGGAACATAGCATTGATAGCGTTCCGCCTTATCCATAACGGCACCACAGATAGTACATTCGGTGGCCAGAGAGTTTGCCGGAGCCCAGATGTTGCATACCGGACAGGCGGTCATTGTTCTGAGTTCACCCGGTTCGGGGGCATTTGAATAAAATGATCGTGGATTTTTTCTGCTCTGTTTAAGCATTCCACTATAACCTGCCGTAAAGTAGCGTCGTTTGTCTTGAACCAGAATTTTTCCGGGGGCAAATTCCTGTATCGCAATATCCAGATCGCGATCCATGCTGGCAAATTCGATTTCTTTTTCGCCTGTGCTGACGGGCCTTGTCAGCAAAAGGCGAGAGCGGGTCGGCATGCCATACATTGGGAATTTACCGTGTTCCGCCAGCGCTTCTGCCAGTCCTTTCGCCTCCATTGCACTGTCGTTTAGTACGGCGTTAATATCCTGAATCAGTTGTTCCGGCGTCAAAGGCTGAATAACTCTCTGGAACAAATGATGGTCTTGCTGCGTGCAAGTCCGGGCAAATTCATCGCGTGCCAGGATGGCTGCTTCGATGGCCTGCCGGATTTTTGGCAGCCAGTCCGTTTGGTTTTCTTTCAGCCAGTGCACCGGAAAAAACTCACCGTGGTTATCAGGGGCATGCGCGTAGTCGTCAACCGGCCATGGGTGATCGGCTTTTTCCGTTTGCTGCCTTAACCATTTGAATGCCGACACCAGCCAAATTTTTCGTACCAGTCTCTGGCAGATCATTTCCAGCTTTGTGGTCAAAAACGGTGGCGGAGGGAGATCGCCGGTAATTTTTTCCGGATGGCGGAAGTAAAACAGATCGTGACTCTTGCTGCGACACGCGGTTAATACGAATGAAAACGCCTGTCCACGTCGTCCGGCTCGTCCGACACGCTGTTGATAATTAAAGCGCTGTGGCGGCATGTTGGCCTGAAAGACCGCACGTAAATCACCAATATCCACTCCCACTTCCATGGTTGTGGTTACGGAAAGAACATCTACCACGCGAGCTGCCCGGTCAAGATCTCGATCGGGCGCAAAATCTTTCATTCCTTCCGGCAAAATATCATCATCGTCAGCAATCAGAATACCTTTAAACCGGCGTAGCCTTGCCGCCGGGTTTTCGGTCATTCCAGTCAGTTCCTCTGAGCGCATCCGGTGAATACCAGAAGAATGTGAGAGGCGTTTGCCGAGATAGTGTTGCATCTGGAGCGTTTTTGCGTCGCTACATGGCGTTTCTGGTAAAGGAGAGTAGCAGCGAGTACAGATTCCCGCGCCGGTGTGCATGTGTATACGCCCGCAACGGGAGCAACGCCAGACGCGATCGGCAGGTTCCGCCAGCTTAAAGTGCATTTTGCCAATATCAATAATGCCGCCCTGATGACCCGCCAGCTCCAGTCGCCGGAGAAAACTATCAATTAAAGATAAAGGCTCGCCTCCCGAGCGCTGGCATATTGCCTGAGTAAAGCGGTACAGGCGGTTTCTAGATTTGACATCGCTCGCTGAACTCCATGGGGTTTCTGGCTTTGTATATTGTGAAGGAGTAACCCGGTACGCGTCCGCCAACACGCGAAACATTGCGTCATAAATCGCGAGATGTTCCCGTGAGTCGTTTCCGGTAATCGGAAGGCAGGGATAACCCCAGCCGGACTCTTCCAACGCGAAGTAGGTTTTACTGAATACGCTTTCCCCCACCAGCCGTTTCAGATCGCGTGAAATCTCCTGTCGTGCTACCAGCAGGTTATCTTCATAGGATGGAAGCGCCTTCCAGCACCACACCCCCTGCGCATTCTTTTCAAAGAGTTGTTGCCATGCAAAGGTCAGCGTACCTTCTTCATGTTTTTCAGGATCGGGAACAGGCGCGATGCCAGTACGATCGGAAGGGTGAATACCGGCATCTACCTGCGCCCTTAACAGCAAGCCAAGCGGTTGGCCTGCATCCGGTGATTCAGGTTCGAGGATTTCACGCAGAGGTATGCTGTCAGTTTCAGGTTTTGATAATAACCCTCTGATTTTCTTCCGTTCATCAGCGAGTCGATCCATCTCATCCTCTTCCTCATCTGACCTTACGTTGAGGTTAATCAGTGTTTTGTTCCGGTCCTCTATCTCTGCCTGGCGTATTTTTAGTTGGTTATGGGACGGTTTATCAGCCGCAATAGACTGTAGCGAATGGACAACAATTTCTCGTCTGACGTCGTCATGATGACCCGATTCCAGATCGAGCGCCGCCCTGGCGGCATCCTGACGACTGTCTGAAAACGTTACCAGTTGCTCACGGTTACCCGAGCGCTGTAGTTCCGCCATTAGCGAGCTGGTCAGTAGCTGTGTCGTTTTCGAAAAACCGACGCGAAAGCTACGGATTGGGGAGAGCTTACCTTTGCCGTATTTGTAGGATGTACCACATGCCGGACACTGAAAAGGTAGCGCCGTTCCCGGTGACTGGCTGGATGACTGGCCTCTTTCCGGGGAGGCAAATTCACCGGGTTTGACGTAATAGAACCAGCCCGCGATATGGTTTTCAGGTAGCGGTTTTAAGAGCGATACTGGGTGTTGAATGGTGGCGGTAAATGGATCGTAACTGGCTTTGCCCCATGTACCGAAAGCATCATCACCATTTAACGTTTCGTTGCCTTTCGGCCAGAAACGTTCAACGACGGGCATAAATAGCGCGTATTCTTCAGCAGATCGGCGTTCTATCATGACTGATTTTGCGTGTTCCGGTAGCTGTTCCGTATCCGGGTCGTTGGGTAAAAGTTCAATTCGACTTTCTGAACCAGAAAAGACTGAAGGTTTACCGCCCAAAAAGAGATTGCCGCAACATTCACAATAGAGCAACTCGACACGCCGCGATGTTTTATCTTTGCCGTAACGTAAGCCGGACTCTACGGTAAGATCGCCAAAATAGCGGTGATTGATTTCTTGCGTAGATGCGGCGCTGGAGGCGGGCAATGGCGCGGCATATAACCCTTCCAGGGCGCGTAAAAAAGCATGCGCGCGGAAACGCGGCGCGCCGATATCATCAGGAAAATCATGTGAAAACCATTGCGACCAGTCTCCCTCAGTCGAGCGCAACCAGATTAATGCCCGGAGCGCTTTTTCACTATGGGGTTGGGCGTTAAACAGGCGTGAACTGAGCATTTTAATTGACGTGGCTCTCGGAGAGAGATCGTCCGTATAGCAGCCACTTTCAAGCAAGTTGGCAGCCTGTAAGACGACACGTTGCGCCAATTGCTCTGTAGAAACTTCACTGGTTGTCATTCCCATGCTGCGGGCGACATTTTGCCAGTGTTGTAATGATGTAAGTGGTGCTTGCTGTAACTGAAGCACTGCGTGATAAAACGCCTCCTGGTCCCCCTGGAAAAGAGACATGTTGCCCGGGGGAAGGGTGTCGCCTTTGATAATACATTCCCTCCAGTCGCTGGAGGTGGCCCCTGAAGGTAGTCCCCTCTGACCAAACATTCCCCATAAATATTCGACGCTTTGTTCGCCTTCAGGACCTTCAACGGGTAAAGAGGCGCTGGAGGCCAGAATACGCAATTTGTGTCGGTGTTTTTCCTGATCCAGCCCCAGCCGACTGATCAAATGCTTAAGCAAGTAGCTGACTTCGGTACCGGCGGTTCCTCGCTGTAGATGAAGTTCGTCAAGGATAAGATAAAAATAGGCATCAGGGTCACGCTCAATCCACTGTCGGGTTTGTTCAAAAATAGAATCGTCCACCTCACGAACCAGCATCGTTGAGAGCATGCTGGTGTTGGTGATCAGAATATCGGGCGGTGTCTTTTGCATTTCCCAGCGGCTGAGAACCTCTCCACCAGCAGTTCTGGGGAAATTAAACGACAATTCGTTATCCTTGCCCTGCTGTGCTTGTCGTACAGCCTCCTGATGGGTCTCTTCCGTTAATTGCATATACTTACGTAGCTCAGTGATTTTTTTAGCCACGCGCTTTTTCTCATTTTTTTCTTCACTGAGTCGGGGATGTTTGAGCCAGCCAGTTACTTTAGTTGCGCTGGTATAACGGCCAAAAAAGATTCGGTTGCCGCCAAAATGCGCATCCATGACATCATGAGCTTCGCTGGAATCCAGTGCCCGTCGCATACGTACCAGTTGATCTTCTACCAGGGCATTCATCGGGTAGAGAATCAGCGCGCGTACCGCTTTCGGACGTGCGACGGCCTCATGCTCGCGCATAAAGGTGGGCTGTTTATCCGCTACCTTCTGCCACCACGGTTGCCAGTGCTTCAACGCCGGACTTTGCGGCCAGCCAGTGGCTTCTTTTGCGATCTGCGCCAGAACCGGCAGCAAAAATGATTCTGTTTTACCGGAGCCGGTTCCGGAGGTGACGATGCCCGGCTTCCCTGGCTGTACCCCTCTTTTCAGCATGTCCAGTTGATGGGTATAAAGATTAAAACGTCCCTTAGCCGGATCTGTTTTATTGCAGGGCAGAAGCCCACCTAAACAGAGGTCGATGAATGCCGCCCTTTGTTGCGCATTAAACCCAGGCAACCATGTCTGACCATGAGCATCATTTCGTAATTCACTGATAGTTAAGCCATAGTGCTGATATCGGGGCATCGGCTCAAGAAATAGATCGGCGCATAATGTCCCTTGCTGTTCCAGTAACGCTCGCCGTTCAGACTGTATATCTGATGAATCAATACGGAAGGCCGTTTCAAGATACGAAATATAAAAATCTCTTATCGATTCAAATGTTTCCAGTGGGTTATTCATTATTATTCCTTTGCTTATAACTGGAAAAGGTGCTCAAGTACGCTTGCCGATTCGCCGGTAGTCATTTCCTGAACATATGGCCCTAATTCTGGGGCAAGAGCGTCAATCGTGGTCGCAATATCTTGTGTTGTACTACGGCCGAGACCGTAAGCCAGACGGGCAACGGCTTGCGCTTGTTCATCAGGAAGTAAAGAGAGTAGCGCTGCTTTTAGCGCTTCCCATGGAGCACAAGCCTGATGCCCTGGCTGGTGGTTGCCCACATACATTGTCTGCCATAGTTCTGGAGTAATACGAGAAGGCGTGATGTCAGTATTTTGCGCAAATGGTCGTTCATCCGACCATATATTCTCTGCCAGAAACAGGGGGAACTGGTGAGCAAGAGGAGCCTGCAATGGAAACGTGCTTTTCCCGGTGGTGAATGTGAGTAAAAAAAGCATCGGGTGCCGAATGGGTAAATGTCGTAGAGCCTGCCGCCGATCCGTCCAACTGCATGCGGCAGGATAGGGAGTTCTGAATAAACACTCATGGAGTTCAGGAAGTAGAGTTTCTGGCGGAGTGCGGTTAAAACCACGCAATTCAACGATGCTCGCCAGCCCTGCCTCTTGTTGTTGGGTCAAAAAATCACCCAGCGTCATGGTAAGAGCATCGCCAGATAAGCGGATCAGTGTGGGGGAGTTCATTAAATCACTGAAGCTAAAATGATCGCTATGTACCGACACTTCCCCCCAAACATTACCAGCTAAAAGGTTCGCTAATGAGGCGATAGCCTGTTTTGTCTGTTTTCCCATCAATCCGACCGCGGGTGTAATACTCGCAGTAGCAATCAGGCTGGATAATAAAGATTCACTTAGTCCCGTCGCCAGTGCCTGTTTTTCGATAGCCGATATCAGTTGATGCTTGCGAGTCAGAGCATTCGTCTCTGCTAATGGGAAATTAGAATTTGCTGATTCGGCTACAGGTTCTGAGGTTATTCGTTGTTGGACAGGTTGCTCCTGTGCTGTTTCATTTTTGATTATTGCCCGCAGTAGCGCTGTCTGGGCCAGCGTTTCCACTCCCGCTTGAGATGCGGCTTCGAAGGTCTTTTTTATCCGTTGTTCCAGTTCATTTTCTTGCTGACGTAGCGCTTTATTAATGCGATCAGTTTCTTTTTTCAACTTTTTCTTCTGATCGGCTATTTCATTTTCAAGCTGTATTTTCTTTTCAGATAATACCGTTATTGATTGTTTAATCTGGTGCTGTTCGTCTTCGTAACGAGCCAATATTTCCTGTTTCTCAATATTAATTTGCGTCTCAACCTCAGGTAAAGCCAGTAACTGTTGAGTCGTATCATTAAGAAAGGATCTCATATCTGCTATCTGTTCCAGATGAGATACTGCGCGAAGATAGGACGCCTCGTTATCAGACTCATGTTCAGCAATAAAATGAGTTAAATTTTGTAGCTGCCCTTTACTAAATTGAGGGAAATATTTTGCTGAATCAGTTCGTTTAAGCAGGCGTTTGATCCACGTGCTGGCTTCAGCGCAATCATATTTTTCACTCACCTGAGGAAGTTCAGTGATCACCGTTAGGGCATGAGAATTAAGTAGTGTCTGAGGAACCTGACGATAACTCTCCAGCGGCATATCAAAGTCATATTTTTTAGGATCAAGCAAGTCACCCGGTAATCTCAGGGATACGCCATCACTTAGCTGAAAAATGACCGGCGTATCGTTTTGCGGCTGGTAGTTGGTGAGTAGCCACTCCCTGACAGCGTCAGGCTCATCGGAGGCATGGGGTAGCGCAACTACAGGATAAACGCGCGACAGGTAGTCAGTAATGACATACTGCGCAGGTTTATCAGACGGCTGATATCGGGCTTTCCATATTGCCATTTCACCCCGAGCAAATTTTTTGCTGAAATGGTTCTCAAAACCAATGGCTTCACCGCTATGAGGGTAAAGATCTTTTACCAGTGCCTCAGGGAGGTCTCGTAGGTTGCCATCAATTAACAGACTAATCGGTGTAACAAAAAAAGCACCGGACGCAGTTAGCGCTAACACTTTACCAATGAACATAACCTCATCCATCGTACCGTCGATTTCTTTGGATACAACGGGAGGAGCCTGTATAATACTGGTACTATCCATCGCTTTAATGTCGTTACTAGCTTCAAACTGATCGATAAGTTCACCCAGTTTTCGTGCCAGCGGTAAAGAATGTTCTGATAGCTTTGTCCGCCATCGATTATCAGCTGTATGCGTTCCCTTGAGTACGTCAACCAATCCTCCAATAAACAGTGGAATAGTACGCTCCGGTATAGGAATTTCTTTACCCTGGCTAATTAAAGCACATTGTTCAATGTCTTCATCAGTGACATTAATTGTCAAGGAGTCAGAAACACCTTGTTGGGGTAAATCAATTTTTTCACCATTCAGGAATCTCGTTATAATTTCAGGACAGTCAGAAGAAATATAGAATCCAAGAATAGTGCGCCATAACGGTTTACAGAGTTCAATATCTTCCGCATTACTTTCTGCTTCTAACAGATCCCTAAGAACGATTTGTGGGTCATTTTGTTCAGGAAACGTTAAATTTTCACGAAGCCAATCAGACACAACAGGTTTGGCCTTAAGTGGTAACGTACGGAGAAAATGTAACCTTTTCTCTGGTCCTTTCGGTAAATTATCCGCTTTAGCGCCATTTCTGGTGAGTCGTTGTTTGCACTCTTGCAAGCATCTGCTCAATTCATGAGATTCTGTACCGAAGTAGTACATTTGGCCCAGCCGGTCGCTGATAATACTTTTCTTTTTAGCCATCTTAAACGTTCTCCTTACCACCTGATTCTGTAAAATTACTGTAAGGTTCTGCGCAGCTTGCGTATTGTCAGCGCTCTGCTCCGTCGTGCCAACGCTCGTTGGCAGGAAGGGAAGGTCATTACATTGTCCCAGAGTGGTACTTTGCCGCCTGCAAATAAGTAGCTACCATTATCTGTTATCGACAAACAGCCATGAGCAACGTGGAACCACCACTGTAAAACGGAGGGCGGTAACGCAATGAACTTCGTTGACCAGGACCAGTCACTATCGCCTTTACGCACACCAAACGTTACTCCTGAACATATCATCTGAGCCATTAAGGCCCAGGAGAAGCTATCGGTTTGCCAGTATCCGGCATTCTGCCGAATAAAATAACGATAACGCTGTTTTTCCTGACATCGTAACAATAGGTTATTAGCCGTTTGAGTTAGCCGTTGTTCTTCTGACCATTGGTATTTTTCAGCTTGCCAAAGCGATACATGGAGATCCGGGGGTAAAGTCGGGATAAACTGCATTTGAGACGACGGTAACAATACTCCACTCAAAGCATTGACGGGTAAATCGTCGTAATTAATCAAACGTAACCCAAACTGCTCAATGAAAGTATGGACACGTTCTCTGGCTGACAGATGCAATTCAATACACCCCATTGAACAGCCGTTATCCTCAACTAACCGGCGCCCTATTCGCTCACCGTCATTAAGTGCTTCTTGTAGAAGATTACGTTCACTTCTTGTAAACATTCCCATAATTCGGGCAATAATTCCCTGTTCAGTGACATCAACGGAAATGGTTCTTTCAGCCAATGAGACTAACGAATATGGCGAATAACGTCGTTGTACTACACAAAGCCAGCCAGCGGCAAAGAGCATGCGACGCAATTGCCATTCGGGTATCCTTGTTACCTGTGATACTGGTTCAATGTGTTGTTTTAATTCACCAAAAGGCAATGTGCTACGGCGCTGAAAACGCAAGGCCAGCGCCTCAGCGATCCAGTCAAATGCTGCGGGTATATTATGTAATTCGGTATATTGACATGTTACAGGAAGGCAATTTTCATACTGCCATAACATCTGAGCACCACTCAATGGCGTTATTTCTTCGCGTTTCAGTGGGGGGAGCACTGCCGTATCCCCTAACGCCATTAATACTCCCGATGGTCCATCAGTCAACCAATCATGTGGCTCTGTAATTTTACAATAAGTGGCGTAAGGCGCATGATCTAACACGTGTACATCAAAATTTACTGGGATATCTGAATACGCCAACGTAAGTTCATAGCGACAAAATGCCTGACCAGATATTTCCATCAGTTCCTCTGGTGGAATGAATAATCCTTCAGCCCCCTGCGATAGCGAGCCATGGGTTAATTCTTCTCCGTTTTTATTTCTAATGACATAGCATCCTCTTAATACTTCAGGCATATGAATAATAGGCGTACTGGCAGGGTTAAGCAGTATAGCCTGTCCAAACCGAGCTGCGCCTGACATACGAGGCCGGGCAGGGCGCCATCCCTGTATTAGAAAACGACGGGCTTCCTCTGGTAACAAATGAGCTATCTTATCCAGCGTTTGCCTGCCAACGTTATCGGAAGAAACTACCGACCACTTGGTAGATTTAATATCCCGACGTTGTGCTCTTTCACCAGCATTCTTCAAGGCTATGAAAATACTGTCTGCATATTTATGGTGAAGAATTAAATAGAGTGGAGAATTATCATAATAATCTCCTTCTGAACTAATATGAAAAAAATCATCACGAAAAAGCGGCAAACACCCAGACCGCAGTGCAGCCCCCGCTCGTGATTTATAGAAATAACCCTTCCGTCTTTTTAATAATAAATCCAGGGAATTTAATGTAGTACCTATGTCTCGTTCGTAATATATATTATTATAGTTCTCTATTTCATTAGACAAGGAGTAATAATGCTTAATTTCTGAGGCAGTAACAGCAGCGTCATCCATAAGAAGATAAATCTCTGGATGACCTGAATCATTAAGCTCCATGTGAATACAATACTTACCATTCTCTTTGAGTTGTTCTCTCTCAGTATGTACAGTAATATCACGAACCGCGCCCCAAAAAGGAGAGTCATAAGCCTGCCGCATGGCAGCCTTTGAAAGTAATGTTCTGAACTCAATAAACTCCTGATTAAAAATCTCGCCAAAATAAGATAGATATTGATGTACTAGCTTATTAACTGACTCAAAAGTTGAATGGCTATCTAATTCATTATTGACGAGTATATCCCGTAAAAAAACCTCATCCTTATAGCAGGGAAAAGCAATTCTCTTAGAATACCCAATCAATCTTTCATGTTTTGATGGTTCTGGGAGGACTAAACGGGTACAGTTTTGTTTTCTACTACTCCATCGTTCTAATCTTTCCCATAAATTGGGTAATTCAGTAAAAACAAATTTTTTATTTTTATCAAAACCGAGCAGTACAGAAAATCGAACCCGAAAATCCCCTTCGTCATGCGTCTCATCATCAGCACTGGCAGCAAGCAATGTTAAATATAAAATGGCAAAATAAGTAGGGTATCCTTTTCTTTGCGCTAAAATATCTAACCGCGACTCATCCCTGAGTGCATCCTGGATTTTAGACGCCTTTTTTCCAAACGAATCCAGAAAACTTCGCTTAGCATCCTCTTTGCTACGTGAACCTGCAAGTTGCTCAAAAACGCGCCCCGTGGCATCAATTCGGCTTAAAGTCGAGCCCGTATGCGAAGACTCAAAAAAGACGATATTTACTAGTTCAGCATTCCATTGCTCTAAAGTAACCGGGAAAGAATCATCCATACTCACCGCCTAATTACCGTTCGCTGTCATCTTTTTCAAACCGGCACCAGAAAACAAATGCCGAAAAAGAACCTCAGCCAGTAGAGGAGGAACAGCATTACCAATTTGGGTAAATTTTGACTCGACGTCACCTACAGGTTCAAAACCCTGTGGAAAAGTTTGTATTCGTGCACATTCCCGCCATGATAACCGCCTTGCCTGTTCCAGTTTGGGACGAGAAGTATCAACAATTAGATGTTCATATTCATCAGAAAAGTCCCAGCGCTGCTTCCAGCCATCCTCCAGGTTTGACCATGTTAACTTCATCACCGGACTGGCAGGATGTAATGTCACATGACGCCAGTTAGCTACGACGGTATAAGCAGGGCTGTCCCATAGAGCTTTACGATTTCGGGACATGAAATACCATGAGAAATGCCCTTCAGGATCATGTGGTCGTTCGTAAAACTCACCTTCAGGCCATAGTGGTAAATCCCTAATGGCCTCACCATGTGAAACATAGGGTTTTAAATGAGGATTCTTTTTTGTCGCTTTGCCATGTGTTTCAGCAGGAAATTCAAAGCATTGCCCAAGATCGTTTCTGACGCCAATAATAAACAAACGCTTGCGCGACTGGGGCACGCCGTAAGCCCTTGCGTTTACCATATGATAGCTGACCTGGTACCCGGCAGCTTTATATGCCGTGAGCTGTTGTTCCAGAAAGCTACCTGCACCTAAATGTTTCAAGCCAGAAACATTTTCAGCAACAAAATACTTAGGCCGAACAGTCTCTAATACCCGTAGAAAGTGTTTATAAAGGTTTGTTCTGTCGTCATTGTTTGGTTTTCTGTTACCTGCCATTGAAAATGACTGGCAGGGATAGCCACCAACAACAATATCAACATCTGGAAAAGACTGAATTTGAGAGATATCGCTATGCCTGATATCAGTATCGGGGAAATAGTTCCCTAATGTTTTGCAGGCATTCTCTACAACATCGTTGGCAAAGACGATGTCTCCACCGGCTGAGGTAATCCCAAAATCCATACCACCACAACCGGAGAATAGTGAAAGTACCCGAATATTATCGTTTTCTCTCTCGAAAACACTGCTCATATGCCCATACCAAGTATCTTCTTATAACAAACCGCACCTGGTTGTTAATTTCCCATAAAATCATAGAGAAAGATTATACCCCTGTGTAAGGAATCTTACACCAACATGCTTAGCTTTTGAGGGTTAAGTGGTGTTTTTGTTGTTATAGTATTACTAAACGACCATTTTTCAGATAGCACTCCCCACCAAATCCCCCAACGTCACCATCAACATCATCGGATCCATCGGCGACGGCTCAAACCCCACCCGCAGGTAAAACTCCCGCGCTTCATCCGACAGGGCATGAACCAGCATCCCGCGAATACCGATAGTTTCCGCCACCTGAATCACCCGCAGTCCGGCATCCCTCACCAGCGCCCGCCCGATGCCTTGTCCATGTAGCGACCGATCCACCGCCAGACGTCCCAGCACCACAACAGGGATCGGATCGGGCATATTGCGACGAAAGCGGCCGGGGGCAGTGTTGGTCGTTACCGCGCTGGACGCCAGCGAGTAGTAAGCCATTACCTTCGCATCATCGCAGCAGACAAACGTACGGGACGCGCCAGAAAGCTGGTTCTTCATCGCCCGCTGTTTCAGCCAGTTATCCATAGAATCCACGCCGCAGCAGAACGGGGTAAGAATATGCCCGGCATGAAGCGGCTCTGGTGCGGAGATCATTTTTTCTGCTCCCACGGCGCAGGGGTCTGCATGGTTTTACGCAGCGCAGCATTGGGCGCAGGAGCCTGATCCAGACGAGTGAGAAATTCCTGATAAGCCTGCGGATCGGCCATGATGATGCGCTGCTCGATCAGCGCTTCCTCTGCGGCAGCGCGGGCGGCTTCCAGCACAAAGTCAGTGCGGTTTTTCCCTCTGGCTTTCGCCGCCCGATCGATAAGATCGCGCTCGGCGGGCCTGATGCGCAGGTTCAGGGTTTCGCGTTTCATCGCCATACTGTTTGCGGCTGGCATGGTGTTGTCCTCTTGTGTTTCTGTGGATATTAAGTATACAACACGCGTAACGCAGATGTCATTACGATAAATTTAGAAGGAATAGAACCGGAGTATCAAACCGAAAGGTTTTCTACTCATTTTTATCCACCTTTATGATTTACAAGAGGAAATACGGGTCACACGCAGGGTCTTGACAATAGATGGCAGAAGAATTTATTATGTAAATCAAATTGGTAAGTAACTGAATGTCCCCGAGTCCGGGCACCACCTTCCCTTTTTTATGCTTTCTTATGAATTCCTCGATGTCTTCAAGTCAATAAGTTTGAACATAGACTCTTTCCAGAAATTATTGCCATATGATCTCCATTAGACCAATATAAACGGATGCGTGATCATAATAAAGGCAGTAATAGTAAGTTTTAACATTAAACATACTGCGAAATTTCAATTAAGTTTCCATCAGGGTCCCTGATGTAGATAGACATTATCTCGCCTGTGGCTCCAGTTCTCTCAACCGGGCCTTCAACAATGGAAATGCCTGCCTGTAAGATCTCAGACACAACATCATTTATCGGTGTCGATGTAATAAAACATAAATCGGCAGATCCCGGCGTTGGTCTACTCGCTTTTGGTTCGAACTCCATTTCTTGCTGATGGAGGTTAATTTTTTGCGCTCCAAATATTAACGCTTTTCTGTTTTGTTTAAATGTTACCGCAGAAAAACCAAGTACCTCTTCGTAGAATCTTATTGTGGTTGATATATCAGATACCGTTAATACAAGGTGATCAATTCTGTCAATTATCATTTGAATAGACTCATGATGTTTATATTTTAGGGATGCTACATTAAAAAATAGCATTAACCTACTTTTAAATCAGATGCATTTTTTTTGCATCTACTCTAAGTTGCTGCCGAAAATTGGGATGTGCCAATTCAATGATGCTGAGCGCACGCTCGGTTGAAGAGAGCCCCTTCAGGTTTACGGAGCCAAATTCAGTGACTATCCAGTGCGTATCCGTTCGTGGGGTTGTTACAGGCCCCTCAAGGCGGGGAACAATACGAGAAATCGTATCATTCGCGGCCGTTGAGCGGGTCGTAATAATGGAACGACCTCCTTTAGATGCATATGCGCCTCTGACAAAATCCAATTGCCCTCCTGAAGCGCTGTACTGGTGTCCAAGCAAATATTCAGAGTTACAGGCACCAGTGAGATCGATTTGTAAGGTAGCGTTAATGGAGACAACATTCTCATTTTGCGCAATGATCCCCGGATCGTTAACATAATCGACAGGCCGACTAAAAAAAGAGGGGTTGTCGTTGAGATAGTCATACATATCCTTTTGTCCCATAGCAAAAGTAAATACAGACATTCCCCGGTCGATATTTTTACGCTGATTGGTAACGACGCCTTGTTGAATCAAACTTACCAACCCCGGATTCAGCGCCTCTGTATGGACCCCCAGATCATTATGTTCCTTGAGCGCATTACAGATGAGCTCCGGTAATGCGCCGACCCCCATCTGGAGACAAGCGCCATCTGGCACAAGAGAAGCGATAATCTGACTGATAGCAATATCTTCGGCTACGGCAGTACGTATTGGTAGTTCAATTAAAGGGACATGGTTTTCAACAATGGCGTCAATTTCTGAAATATGGATTGCAGCACCTTCTCCATGAACGCGCGGCATATATTTGTTAACTTCGACAATAAGCTTTTTAGCTGTCCTCGCAATCCGGGTGGAATAATCGTTTCCAGTTCCAAAATTAAAATAGCCATACTTATCCATAGGGGACACGGTGTGAATAAAGGTATCAATACCAATATCATCAGCTAGTAATCGCGTCGCCTGATGAAAATTTGAAGGTACATAGTTAACTATTTTTCGCCCGGAACTCTCAATCCCCTGACGTATTAAAGCCCGTTCAATACCGGTAATAAACATACTGTAGAGATGAATATAGTCACTTAGCTCATAACGGAAAATAGTGTTCCCGGCAATGCTGGCTGTTTCATAACAGTAAACCCGCAGATCGTTGATTTCTCCCCTTTTCGCTCGCTTTGCCAGCGCATTCAGCAAAGCTGGAGGCTCTGCTGCAAACATTCCCATAGAGAGGTGACTGCCGGAGGTAATTAAAGTAACCGCCTCGTCAGGCGTCACGCATTTTTCGGCATACACTGCATTAACATTCATCATGACTCTAAACCTCAGGGCGATTTCTCAATAAGCGGCGTCTTCTTCAGGCGAACATCCACAGCAATAAACTAACATTGTTCGTTCGAAGCGCATGACCTCTACACCATTCTGGTTAATACCACATGTCCGAACGGTAACGATGCCTTGTCCCGGGCGACTATTTGACAGGCGTTTGCTGAGTACAGTGCTTTCAGCATAAAGTGTATCCCCTGCGAAAACCGGATGGACGGCTTGTACCTTATCCCAGCCAAGATTGGCCACGACCTTGGCGCTGACAGTACGCACGCTCATACCGGTTAAAAGCGCCAGAGTGAACGTTGAATCAACCAGTAACTTTTTCCATTCCGTTTTGCTGGCGTAAGCCGCATCGAAATGGACCGGCTGCACATTGAGAGTGAGCAGGGTAAACCACACATTATCGGCGTCCAGAACCGTCCGGCCGGGACGATGTTCAAAAACATCACCGGGATGAAAATCCTCCCAGTAAAGACCCGAAATTTCTCGGTAGCGCCCCTCGCTAATGGTTTTATAAGCGGGTAATAACGTGTTCATAATCAATTCCTCTGTTAATAAAATCAGGAAAAGATCCCTGCCCGGGCGAGTAATCTCCGGGCCTGACGGGCAACGGCTGCATCTATCATCATGCCGCTAACGATCCCGACGCCTTTGGCATTCTCTGTCAGTACTGCACGAGCATGATTAATTTCTGCCGTTGTAGGAGTAAATGCGGCGTTGATTACACTAATCTGAGCGGGGTGAATAGCCGATTTTGCAGAAAAACCAAAACTGAGCGCCTGCAGCGTTTCCTCTTTCAGACCTGAAAAATCGCCTATATCAAAGAAGGGAGCATCTATTGCAAGAAGCCCTTTCATAGCGCAGGCAGCCACTATTCTGGCCCGCGCCAGCGCAAGAGGCTCCCAGGCGGGTGTGGCGCCAATGTCAGCCGCCATATCTGCGGCGCCAAACATCAACCCGCAGAGTCTGGGGGTGGCGTCCGCAATAGACTCTACGGCATTAAGCCCAACAACTGACTCAATAATGCCAATAAGGCGAGTATCAGAACCAGCCATCATGATAAGACTATCCACGATTTGCAGGTGCGCGGCTGACTCTGTTTTTGGAAGAATAATGTAATCAGGAAAAAAACGGCATTCCAGTAACATATGCAGGTCTTCAATGCCAGCATGAGTATTCATTCCATTAATTCTTAATGCTATTTTCAGCGATGAGTTTGGTCGGGATGAAAGGAACTGCATCGCAATTTTCCGGGCCTGCGCCTTGTCATTCGGGGTGACAGAGTCTTCAAGATCGATAATAGAAATGTCCGCCGCACTTTCAACTGCTTTTATGAAACGTTCTGGTCGAATTGCTGGGGTAAAAAGCCAGCTACGTGTCGGTGTATGAGAAATATCGGGCATATAGCACCTCCTGTTAACCTCACTATGCGCTCGCTGGTTTCATTCTTCCAATATATGATGGTGCCATTCTTAATTGCTTTTGGAGATGAGGATGGAACTGCGCCATATTCGCTATTTTCTCGCCGTCGCTGAAGAGCGGCATTTCACGCGGGCTGCGACAAAATTAGGCATAGGTCAGCCGCCGCTAAGCCAACAGATTAAGGATCTGGAAAGAGAGCTGGGAGCGCAGCTATTCCGGAGAGTGCCTCATGGCGCGGAATTAACCGAGGCTGGAAAAGCATTTTATGATGTTGTTAAAGGGATGCCTGCTACCGCGACAAGAGCCGTGCTGGCGGCGCAGCGTGTCGCCAGGGGGGAGTCGGGCGTGTTAAGGGTGGGTTTTACTGCCTCTGCGGCATTTAACAGTGTGGTGCCCAGCGCAATCCGTACTTTCAAGCGGGCTTATCCTGACGTTCGTTTGCAGCTTGAGGAAGGAAATACAACTCAACTGGCTGATGAATTGAATGAAGGATCGCTGGATGTTGCCTTTCTGAGACCCGGTTTTACAGGCAATGAACGGTTCCAGCTCAGGTTACTGTCTGAAGAGCCAATGGTTATTGTGCTGGCAGAAACGCATCCTGCTGCGGCGTGTAAACAGATTGCACTCTCGATTCTCAAAGATGAGTTTTTTTTACTCTTCCCACGTGAAATCGGCCTGTCGCTTTATGACGCAGTGATCGAGGCCTGCGGTAAAGCGGGCTTTGAACCGAAAATTGGTCAACTCGTGCCGCAAATTTCGTCAGTCATTAACCTTGTGTCGGCAGAGATGGGCGTGTCGATGGTTCCAGATTCAATGAGACAGGTTAATGTCAAGGGAGTAGTATACCGCCCCGTTGCAGACCAGATGCCCGTCGCAAAACTGGCTCTGGCATACCGGCGCGGCGATACATCGCCAACGCTGAGAAACTTCATCCTGAAAGTCACTGGCTGAATGCGGTTATGTGAGCGTTGAATAATCATTTGAAACGTAACCAATAATTATTGGTCCGATTTTGTGTCTAAAGGAATCGCTAACGGAGCAGGAACTGGCTGCAATGTCTGTGGATCGACAGCCAGATAACGCCCGGTTTTACTGTCGATACCCACATAATCGATAAGCTTGCCTTTGGCATAAAGCACCATTGTCTGTTTTGCAAATGCCTCATATGCGCTGCTCAGTATTTTCACTTTATCCGCATAATTTGCTGCGAGATTATGCGTTTCCAGGGGGTCACGTTGCAGGTTGAATAATTCCCATGGCGCATTACCCGCCTGTGGGAATACTGTGACAAGACGACGCAATTTCCATTCCCCATCTATCCAGGCCGCCTGATTATGGAGTTCAACACCATATTGTGTGCGAGGCGCGTGCAGACTTTCACCGGTCAGATAGCGTTTAAAACTCACGCCGATCATTGGCAGTGTCGGTCTTTCAGATAATGATTTACTGGCATCAATACCTGCAAATTCATAGAGCGTGGGCGCAACATCATACGCCGCCATCGTGGCGTTATCTATGGCGCCATGATGGATGATACCAGGACCGGAAATCATAAAACTGGTATTAATTCCCCCCTGACCGCTGGTCGTTTTGTGATAGCGACCATAAGGCGCATTGCTGACATCAGCCCAGTGGGGACCATAAGAGATAAATGAATTTTTACGACCAATATTTTCGTAACGATTATCGAATTGCTTCCAAAAATCTGGTTCAGATTCATAGTGAAAGCCCTCTGCCGGATTCACCCCATTATCACTTAAGAAGACCAGAATCGTGTTTTTATCGCGCCCGGTCTTTTTTAATGTCTCAATAACGGTGCCAATCTGTGCATCCATATTGGCGATCATAGCAGCGTAAACCTGCATCACCTTCGCCGTATATTTCTGCTGTTCCGGGGTCATCGCCTGCCATTCTTTATCAAGTTCCAGTCCTGGCAGAGGTATGTCATCACGCAGGAAACCCAGTTTCTTCAAACGAGCAATACGCTGACGATAGACGTCTGCATAGCCCTGTTCATACTGACTTTTAAAACGACTAATCCATTCATCCGGCGCCTGCAGAGGATCATGTGGCGCAGTAAAGGCCAACCACGCGAAGATAGGTTGTTCCCGTGGCGTCTCGCTGATCCAGCGATTAATCTGGCTGGCATAGGCTTCGCTGGAGTAAAAACTGGAGGGCAGTGAAATGCGCTGATTGTCACGGGTATAATAGGTATGAAATATCTCCACGGTTCCCAGCGGCACGGCATCATCAAAGTGACTGGCGCCTCCCCCCATCAAGGCGAAAGAATGACGAAAGCCCCGATCTTTTGGCGTCGAGCCTGGCGTAAAACCAAGATGCCATTTACCCGCCATCAGCGTATTGTAACCAGCATCTTTAAAGCGTTCAGCCATGGTCGTCACCCGATCAGTCAGGCGCAATTCATAGCCTTCCTTACCTATGGTATTTTCATACCACCACATACCGCCTATACCCGCTTGCTGACTGGTGTTCCCGGTTAATAGCATCGCACGGGCGGGAGCAGACATGGGAGACGTGTAATATTGACTCATCCGCACGCCGTTCTCAGCCATCGCCTGCAAATTAGGCGTTGGGATTTCCCCACCGAAGGGAGTGATATCAGAATATCCCATATCATCAGCGATAATCACGATAATATCAGGACGTTCGTTTTGCGTACTGTGTGCCGTACCGGAGAAGATAATGCTGAGTGTGGCAAGTGTTACTTCTTTTTTCACGGCTTATTCTCCATTTCAGACTACGGGTGTTGTACAAGAGCGGCAGGCAAATGCGGCAAGAGGGACCATCAGCCCGAAAATCTGCCCATAACGTCAGCACGCCAGGCCTTCAGTCCATTCAGATTCCGGGGCCAGGCGCGTAGCGGAGCCAGAATCTCCGTGAAAAAAGAGTAATAGCCGCTACAAAGTCGGTTGTAGCCGGCACTGTTGATATGTGCGGGGCAGCCTCCCTGGCAGACTATTTTCACAGAACACCGTTGACACTCCCGGCGCTGGCTTTTCTTAATACCAAAGGGAAGCCGGGTTGCGGAATCTACGGCTGGCGCTAACGTATTATTAGAAAGCTGTCCCAGGTAATGCTGGCTATTAATCAGATGATCGCAGGCATAGAGTTTGCCGTCCGGCTCCATGACCAGATTCGTGCCGCAGCGGGCGGAATGGACACAGGTGGCGCTGATATGCGTAAAATATTGTGCCCATGCCTGTTCAATGTTGATCACAAAAACCCGTCCCATATCACCGCGTTTGCGCCATTGACGCCAGATATCAATCATGAAACGTCCCCAGTTATCCGCACTCAATTGGTAACGTTGCTGTAGGGCGTTGCCTTCGTCCATCAGTGGCTGAAATTGCAGATAACGAGCGCCAAGGCTAACAACATGATCGTAGATGGCTGCCGCATGGCGAGCCATGTCATCATGCACGACAATCAGTACATTAAAATCGACTCGATAGTGTTGTAACAATGTGATTCCCCGCAACACCGCCGGATAGCTGGCCTCGCCGCGTTTGCCCGGACGATGATGATTTTGCAAGTCTTCACTGCCCTCAAGACTGATGCCAATAGTAAAATTATTGTCGCGAAACAGACGGCACCAGGCATCGTTTAACAACGTCGCATTCGTTTGCAGACTATTACTGATCGTCACGCCGTCAGGCGCATATCGTTGTTGAAGCGCTATTACCTTTTTATAAAAACCGATTCCGGCTAAAAGCGGTTCACCGCCTTGCCAGACAAAATTAATTTCACGCGCACTGGCAGGTTGCGCCGCAATATAGCGACAAATAAAAACCTCCAGCGTTGATTCATTCATTTTTTCTACGGGCGTTTCGCCCTGTGGGTAATAACAATAGCGGCAGGCCAGATTACATGCAGGGCCTATGGGTTTTGCCAATATATGAAAGGGTATCTGCGCGCGATATTCCGTCATTACGGGGATTTGTTGTTGCCGTAATGTGTTGAGATTCAACATTATTCTGTCCTGTAATTCTCATTTCTGATGCGGAGGCATGACTCACATTTCGCAATAGCGTTCGTCTGGCGCTGCGGGCAGAATGCCGAGAGCAGGCTGTATCTATTGATACGCCGGTTTTCTGCATAGCGCATGACGCTATTGAAACGTTATTTAGCAAATCCTGTCTGAGCCAGAAATTAAGTCTCTGTTAACCTGCGCTATTACAGAAAATCATAGAACAGTCGTCTCAAAAGAATATCGTCCTGAAGGACGAGAACTCACGGCATTTTCAGGAGATGAGTCAACCGCGACAGAAAAAAATCATATTAATAATTTTAAATTATTTTTTAGAAAACCAGACAGGATTTAAATTAAAATCATTTATTTTCAAGATGTTATAAAAAATACCGCAACATACGTCACATTATTAACATGTGAATGATTGTGTTAACCGAATGTAAATTGTATGTTTCAGCATACCACTATTTTACTGCGCCCCGACGCGCTCATCCGGATGGAAGGAGATAACATGTCAGCCTTATCAACTACTGGCCATAATGACGGGATCACTCTCCATTGCTTACAGAGCATTGCGCAACTCATTCCTCTGTCGTCGGCGGTTTTTTATCGTGTTAATGCTTATTTAAAGCCGGAAGCCTATGTTTTACATAATATTTCTAATAGCACACACCAACAATATCTGGAGCATTTTCAACCATTAGACCCGCTATCGCCTTCCCGATTCGGCCAACAGGTTATTACAGTAGCGACGATGACGCCCGGCATCTGTGCTCGTCATCGCCATTATTATCATGAATTTATGCTACCTAATCATGTGTGCGACATGATTGAGATCTTTATTCGTCGGGGCCATCGTATTATCGCGGGCATTTCATTAATGCGCGATATACCTTTTTCCAGCGAAGAGCGTTTGCGAGCCCAGGCAGTACAACCATTACTGGGACTGTCAATTCATGATTCTCTTCAGGAAGACAACGATCTGGCGTCAATATTGACCGCCAAAGAGCGTGAAATTGTGGGAATGGTCTGCGAAGGGGCCAGCAACAAATTGATTGCCCGTCAGTTGAATATTTCTCTCTCAACAGTGAAAACGCATTTACGTAATATTTTTGCTAAAACAGAAGTGATAAATCGCACGGAACTGGTTTCCCGAACCAGAATGTCCTCGGTACAACATTCACTGAATATGTGAAAGCGTTCTTTTTAACCCGCGTCAATTGCGGGTCTTTTCCCCATATGTCATATATGCCTGAATTAATACCACCCTCTGAGCTGATGCCGCAATAAAATGTCATATTATCTGGCGTCGGTATCCTGTTGCAGCCATTGATTCATGGCCTGATTGATCATATTTATCACACTAAGCAGAAGAACACGCTGGTGCCGCTCAAGCCGCAGATAACGGCGCAGCGGCGGCATTTTACAAACCACTTCGCTCGCAGCCCATAGCTCAATGCTGCAATACCATTCCTTATGATGTAAAACCAGCGTGAACCGACGATAATCCAGTTCACTCAGAGCCTGTTGTAAATTGGGGAAACGATTAAGATAGTTAATCAGCCCGGCGGTACTTTTACTGCCAGTAAAAATGACGGGATAACGTTTCAGCCATCCGGGCTGATGAGCGCGAATTTTGCCCTGCAAAGGATAATTGATTGTGCCTTTCACCCTGAATTCACAACTGTGAATACTGGCCATGAATAACCGTTTTTGCTGAACATGGCAGATAACCTGGGTAAATGCATTCAGATGCAGCACGGCGCTATGTTCGGTCAATTTTTCACAACGCCAGCCGCTCAAATCACGTAACACCATATTCATTAATGCGTTCTTAAACCAGGGGACGGAGGACATCTGGCGTCATCTCTTCATTGTTTCGCTTTTCATAATTGCCCATAGCCCGTTCCACGACCTCTTCTACCGGAAGCGGGAGGAAAGGATTAACCCGTTGCACACATAATGTCCAGAATAAGGCATAGGCGGCAGTCAATCCAAGCATAATACCGAATGGTATAAGTACATCCCGACTGTTCATTCCTGGAGGCGCGATATTAATAATGGCGATAATAATACCCACGCTCGAAATAATCTGAGGTAAGGGAAACCAGGGGGCCCGGTAAGCGCGTGGTAAATCGGGGCGCCGAATACGTAAGATAACGACCGATAACGTTACCAGCAGATAAGCTACTCCCCAGGCGCAGACCGCAGCGAGGATCAGCGGAACAATGTGGTCGATATCACCGTTCAGATACCAGGCATGTAAACAGGGAATCGCAACACCGAATGCGATGGCGATGACCGGTGTTTTAAAGCGGGGGTGCAACCAGGTCAGAAACCGCGGCAAAGCGCCGTCCAGCGCCATGCCGTATATAATACGCGGTACTGCCGCCATTAGCGTATTAATCGTCGCACATCCCGCTAACAACAACCCCACGCCCAGCCAGTATTGCCCGACATGTCCCATGACACGATTGGCAAAGGCGGGAATAGCCATCGGCGTATCCAGTAAAAAGATATGGTTTGCCGCATCGACCACCACATTATTTACCTGCCGGTTAATCGCAGCGCCATAGAGGAACATACAACCTGCCACCGCTAAAAGGCCAAGCGCCATCGCTCTGGGAATCGTACGATGCGCTTTTTTAATTTCCGGCGCCATTGGCGTGACCAGTTCACAACCGACGAACATAAACATCGCCATGCCTATATAACCAAACAGACCAGAAAGATTACTGACATCAAGCGGTGCGCCAAACCACCCGGAATGATAAGTGACCGGGGATAACAGGATCCCGCATAAACCGAAGATGGTCAGGGTAGTCCACATACCGAATGTAAGAAACACTTCCACCTTGCCAAATACTTCAACACCAATGGCATTCAGTATCCCGAAAACCACTACCATGCCGACGCCAACCATCCAGGTATTGTGCTGCATGGCCACGTGTTCGCTAACAGACTCAAAGTTCACCAGCGCCATGACGCCAGCGAGAATCGTTTCTGCCGTGCCGGCAAAAATGTGTACGATCAGGTAAGCGCAAAGCGCACCGGTGATAGCGAAAAAACGCCCCATCCCGCAGGAGATATAGTCGTAGACGGAGCCAGTCGTGGGAATGAGCGTTGCCGCTTCGGCAAAGGTGGTAATCTGCGCTTGCATCATAATAAATGCCAGTAATACCGCAAGAGCAAAGGTATCTCCCCCTGAGCCAAAACCACTGGTCACGGTCAGGATCACCGGGCTTGCCATAATCAGCCCAACGGAGCTGGCAAGCGTCGTGGGGAAACCAATAACGCCACGTTCAAGATGGCTGGCAAGTCTGTTTTTAAACATGGTCAACCTCTTCACTATTATTACAACAATAAATTACCGCTCCGGAATAACGCTTATTTATGGCAGGCACCGTATCTAACAGGTATCGTCCTGAAGAGGGATAACGGTAAATAACGTTGTGACGCCGTCCCCGCATGCGCTAATAGCAAGTGGGGAGCGCGTTATTCTCCCCAGTGATGCCAACGCTACTGACGAACAATTAAAGGATTCAACCCTGCTTATGGCTTTCAACTTTTGCCAGATAATGTTTTACAAAACGGGGCGTTAAAACTTTCCATGCCACTTCGGTTCCCTGTTCAACAAACCAACTATCGCCTGGTGAAAAACGTATCGGTTCCTGACCCGCAACAGTGAGTTCCACTTCCCCTTCCAGCACGGTTGCGTGCTCGGTAAAGGGATAAATCATAGTGAAACCGCCGCGGGTCGATGAAAACAGTCCACAGGTAAATACGTCCTCAGGTTTACCGTAAATCATCGCAACGGCGACCTGGGGATCGCCTTCTGTTGGCAACGCCCCCAACAGGCTGACACTCCCGATTGGCTGTAATTCAGGAACAGGTTGATTGAGTTTAAAAGCGTGCATTAATGTTCTCCTGGTTAATTCCGGCCTTTCCAGAAACCGGCTGTTTGATGTATCAGTTTTCCCGCACTGACCAGCAATAGACGTAGACTGTCGCGACCATAAATTGTCGCGTGGGGAATGCTACTCATCAGACGATACCGCTCGGAACCGCCATTTATTCCTTCGGCCAGGATTTTGCATACAATATGGGAAGGCGTGACGCCAAATCCGGAATAACCCTGAACATAAAAAACATTATTGTGTTCACGAAGCGTGCCAATCTGCGGAAACAGATTCGCGCTACAGGCCATCGGTCCGCCCCAGGCAAAATCGATTTTAACGTCTTTCAAATAAGGGAAGACCTCCGTCAACAGAGTGCGGTTCCAGGCAGCAAAATCGTGCGGGGTATATTCAAGAAACCTTGTGGCGCTGCCAAACAGCAGACGGTTTTCTTTTGTGAGACGGTAGTAATTTATCACCGGGCGGATATCACTAAAAGCCCCGCGCAAGGGACTGATCCGCTCAACAAGCTCGCTGGAGAGAGGTTCTGTAGAGACCTGATAAGAATAAGTAACCAGCGTTTTCTTATAAATTTCTGGTTCCAGATTATTGAGAAAACTATCACAGGCCCACAGCAATTTGGCCGCTTTTACGCTGCCCATCGCAGTACGTACCCGCACAGTTTTACCGTAACTGACCTCAACCACAGGTGAATATTCGAATATCTTCACCCCCAGCGAATTCGCAGCCTGAGCGGAGCCCAGCAATAAATTCAGCGAGTGGACATGCCCTCCCCCCATATGCTTGAGAACACCGCAGTAGACGTCGGAACCAATAACCTGCTGCACGTCTTTACCGGTATAGAGTTCAATATCATCTTCCGGCGTAGCAGCTTTGAATTCTTTTTCCCATTGTTGCAGCGTTTTTAACTGCCGCTGGTTGTAGGCCAGATAACCATATCCGGGGACAAAATCAGCATCAATATGGTATTTACGAATTCGCTCCCGAATAATACCTGCGCCGAGGTTCGAGATTTTAAACAGCGTCTCCATTCCCGCTGCGCCTACATATTTTTTAACGGCTTCGATGTCGTGACCTATACCGGCCATCACCTGACCGCCATTTCGCCCGGTGCCGCCATACCCAAGATGGCGGGCTTCCAGAACGACAACATTAGTGATCCCCTGCTCCGCCAGTTCCAGCGCGGTATTGATGCCTGAAAAGCCACCGCCAATGATCACCACATCGGCATCAATATCCTCTTGCAGAGCAGGAAAATGCAACGGGTATTTTTTCGTCGCGCCGTAGTAATTCAACGCATCGATTTTTGTATTCATCGCGTTACCTTGTCATCACGCTTGACTAAGACAGCTATCACAGCACGGTAACGTTTTACAAAATATCGTCCGGAAGAATGACGTTCTTTGGAACGATATTCAGTTCCAGGCAAGTATGTTGAGATGGAAAAACGTACATTCCTGACCTACAGGCACTTCTGATGAGCGACGTGACATTACTTGCCGAAGTAACGACTTTTTTACGCCAACGACACGGACAATTTATTGCAGGTGAACGTCAGGCCGGAAACGGCACGAACTTCTCGGTCACTAACCCAGCCACCGGCAAAATCATCGCCGACGTTGTGTCGGCAACCCCTGCGCAGGCAGAAGAGGCCATGCAGAGCGCCAGACGGGCGTTTGATGTCTGGCGTAAAATGCCAACGTTACAACGCGGCGCATTACTGCTGAAACTGGCTGATACTCTTGCCGCTCATCGTGAAGAGTTAGCTCAACTGGAAAGCGTCTGTTCAGGTAAAACGATTATGCTGTCGCGCGGTCTTGAACTCGATCAGTCAGTGGCCTTCCTGCGTTACTTTGCCGGTTGGGCAGGAAAAATAACCGGTGAAACGCTGAATGTCTCCCTGCCATCAATGGGAGAAGAGAGATACACCGCGTTTACCCAACGCCAACCCATTGGAGTGGTCGTCGGTATTGTGCCGTGGAATTTCTCCATTATGATTGCTATCTGGAAGCTGGCCGCAGCGCTGGTATGTGGCTGCACCATCGTCATTAAACCAAGTGAATATACCCCGCTGACACTGCTGCGAGTCGCTGAACTGGCTAAAGAGGCAGGTTTCCCTGATGGCGTAATTAACGTGGTAAACGGTGTTGGCGGTGAGATAGCGCAACAGCTGATCGCGCATCCAGATTGCGCCAAAGTGAGTTTCACCGGGTCAGTCGCGACAGGTGAGAAAGTCCGGCGTTCGGCAACATCGTCAGGAAAACGCGTTACCCTCGAACTGGGAGGGAAAAATGCGGCGCTGTTTCTCAATGATCTCTCGGCACAAGCCATGGTCAACGGTATTCTTGAAGCCGGTTATCTGAATCAAGGACAGATTTGTGCTGCCGCAGAGCGTTTTTATCTGCCCCAGGAAAAACTGGATACAGTCATGACGCTCCTCAGGCAACGGTTATCGGAGATCGTGCCCGGCTCGCCTTTAGATGAAAAAACGGTGATGGGCCCGCTGGCGAATCAGGTTCAGCTTGAAAAAGTGCTGCGTCTGATTCAACGTGCACGGGAAGAAGGGGATACCATTGTTTACGGCGGTGAAACTTTACCCGGCGAAGGGTACTTTTTACAGCCGACAGCGGTAAAAGTGCGTAGTAAAAACAGTACGCTGATGCACGAGGAGACCTTTGGCCCTGTCTGTAGCTTTATCGGTTATCAGAATGAAAAAGAGGCGCTTTCGCATATCAACGCTTCGCCATTCGGCCTTGCTGCAAGTGTGTGGTCGGAAAATATGTCTAAGGCATTACGCTACGCTGAAGATATTGATGCTGGCATGGTGTGGGTCAATATGCATACCTTCCTCGATCCCGCGGTACCCTTTGGAGGGATGAAAGGATCGGGTAGTGGTCGTGAATTTGGCAGCGCGTTTATTGATGACTATACCGAACTTAAATCTGTCATGGTCCGTTATTAACCATCCTGAAAATGATGCAGGCAGATCAACCATACCGAAAGGTGGACTGTCTGCCTGATTATCAGGTTCGCTCGCTGCGTTTTTTTGCTTTTGGGATAATGTTAAACGCCCGGCCCGGCGTTCCTTCCTGCATTACTAGCGCCATCTACCGTTAGAGTAGGCTATCTCCAGCCTTAACGGTTCAGACTCATCCTGTAACATCGCTTCCAAAGACAACGCCAGCGTCTGATGATGGGCATCTTTTACACTGACTTTCAACATGTTGATGCTCGGTTCATAACGTAAAATAGCAGCGCGAAGCTCACGGCAAAACCAGTTGAGAACCCGTTTGTCACCCACATTCACCTCGTGCCATTCCGGCATACCCCGAGTGAGCAGCGGCGGTAATGTCTCGCCACCTGGCACGGCGCAAGAGTTGAATAAACACATTAACTTGCAGCGTACCAATTCATGTGGGCTTATCCCCTCAACCAAGAGCCTGTCGAATAGCGCGACCGGAATGGTTGGCGTCATCATCATTTCCCTATCTGGTCCATCGCCAGATCCCATACTGACGCTCTGGACTCCTGTTGAGCGCCGTCTGATTTCTCGGCAGTGATTTGCCATTCGATTTTCGTGAAGTTCAGCGACATCGTTTCCACCGGCTTACCGCCGGCGCCGCCGCTAACACTGAGTTGTGATATCAGCACGTTTGTCAGGGTATAAACGATAAGCGACCGCATTTTGCCGCCGTCATTGTGGCACAACGTCAGCACCGCGGTTCTAATTAGCCTCCCGCTACAGCAGTACTCATTGAGCACAGGCGTGGCGAGGTCGACAAATTTGGTGAGCGACATTTCACCAACATGTGCACGCCCGGAGGTCCGCTCCGTGAGGCTAACATCGTTATTTACCTGCATTGCCACATTGTGGCTATAAGACATGATCTCTATCTGATCTTCAAAGCCTTCAACCTGGCTTTCGCCTTTGATATTGTCGAGCTTTAAAAAAATCGCATCCATGATTTATCTCCTTGTTGATCAAGTGGCAGTTCAGCAGCCAGACGAATATCGGCGGCCAACGCTTGTGACTCTTATTAAAAGCGCAACGACCAAAAAACACAGCGTGAAAAGCGCCAGGTTTGCAGGGATTTTGCCAACGTTTACCCACGTCTGATGAACGTTATTCCGCTGGTTGCAATGCAATAGAAGGTTTTGGCCCGCTGTGGCCAAATACAATTGAGGTTATACTGAACGCTCTCTGCCATATTCAATCCCTTTTATCGCAAAGTATCCCTGGTGCCGGTATCACAGCGTCGTTATTCAAAAATTGACATTTCAGAATAATAATCAGCTATATATAAAAAACACATCAAAAAGCAAATATCAACTTAATTTTTACTTATTTAATAAAAAAATCCAAATTGATTTACATCAATTAACACACACAAAAACATTAAAAATCAAATGGTTAAATAAAAATTAATCACTATGGAAATTTTATTTTTCTTAATACTCACATTATAAATGTTATTTGCTTATTTTCCTGTGAACACTAAAAAATGATTTAAATCAAAAAAACAAACTATTCTCGTTGATTAACGTTTTGACCGAAATAAAAAAGATTTTATACGTCCCGGGATAATCTCCCTTTCTGATGGACAATATGCATTAACAAGCGGGCAAACAGGTAACTTCTGCCCGGGTAATCCGTTACCCGACTGATATTAACATTGTCATGAGGTGATATCATTTGCCCGGCCAGCCATAATCATCCGGAACCGGCGCTACGCCACGAACATCAGGACGGAGCATTTTTTGTCGATCCTCTTCGTCATCCACCCAGACACTGGCTATCTCTTCACAGGTTGCAAACCATACGCCATCATGCCCTTTAATATGTTCAATCAAACGTGACAACATCATCATATGATGCCCATGACCGATTATCTGCGGATGAAGAGCCATCGCATATAAGCCGTTTTCCTGATGGTTATAAGCATAGGTAAAAATATCCTTCCAGCGTCGCAGAACACCGTCAGTATCGCTCATCCCCTCCTGGTTGCCGGTATACGCCAGTGCGGGAAAATCATCCAGATACCAGCTAACAGGAATTTCCAGAATCGCGCTGGCCGGGCCTGCGATATTTCCCGTTTCCCAATTCACCTGCCAACGTTGAGGATGGTAAGGCACAAGATCTCTCGCCATCAGGCTACTGTCATAGAGAAAACCGGCTTCCTCCAGAAGATCCAGCGTATTCTCGCTATAATCCCAATAGGGAGAACGGTATCCCACAGGACGTATGCCGAAATGTCTTTTATAACAGGCGAACGCCAGATCCATAAGTCGGCGTTCTGTATCACGATTCACCAGCGTCGGATTTTCATGATAGTAGCCATGGTGAGCGATTTCATGCCCGGCATCAAAAATCGCTTTACTGATTTCCGGGAAGGTGTCTACAGTGTGTCCGGGAATAAAAAAGGTGGTTTTGATATTATTTTCTTTGAACAATTTCAGAAGCCTTGGTACGCCAACTTGTGCACCAAACTCTCCTCGTGACATAAAGGATGGCGACGGTCGATTAAATCCGCCCAGCCATAAAGACTGAGCATCTACATCGACACCAAGATTGACCGCAATCCTTTTACCCTCAGGTAATTTTAAATATCCCATAACGACCTCCAGCTAATACATAGAAGGGACACATTCTGTTATTTAATGTGTGATGGCCAGATATTATATATGCCTGCTTTTCTGCGTCTGTCCTTGAACGTTGTTGCTGCCCCCCCAAGTCTATTTTCATATAGAACATCGAGGTTAATTTCTCCTGAAATGACATCCTCTTGATTGACGTGCGCCTCTGCGATAATACCTTGTGGATTTTTCCACACGACATCACAGGGGCTTAAAATTGAACTTCGGGCCCAGCAGCCAGGCAGTGGCCCGCCCGGGTTTCCGCCCAGGCAACAGTGAACAAGATAAATTTGATTTTCAATACAACGTGCGTGGCAACAATGCCTGACTCGCCAAAATCCCTGTTCAGTAAACGTAGCGGAAGGCGTTAAAATTAACTCCGCACCCTGTTCCGCCAGCGTCGCGGCACACTCCGGTATTTCTGCTTCATAACAAATATTAAAACCCACCTTTGCAAATGGCAGTTGAAAAACAGCCATTTTATCGCCTTCCTGAGTATACCAACCCCGTTCAGCCGGGAAGATATGCGTCTTACTGTGAGCATAATGTTCGCCATCGGGTCCCCATATATGCGCAACATTCTCATAGCGATCTGCTCCAGTCTGCTCCAGATGAGAGCCAGCAATAATGAACTGTCCTCTTTCTTTCGCTTCCTGTTGAAAAAGCTGCTTATAGGCATCCGTGAACTGATCAATTAAAGTAAGGTGTGAAATGGGTCTTTCTTGCCATTTTTTCAATAATGTAAATAACTCAATGGTAAATAGCTCCGGGAAGATAACGACATCAGCCCCCTGACTTTTATTAAGAAGTATCCTTACCTTTGTTATGAAATCTTCAAAAGTGTTTATTTCGGTAACAATATACTGACAGGCTGAAACAGTAAAATTACGTGACATCGTGATATCCCCGGCATGAAATTTAAACTTAAATTAACGTATAGCGCATGGAGAATATTAGGGAGCGGACATTACGACATCAGGTTATTTTTTGTGAAGCTGCGCAAAATATATGGAGAAAAGAGTAGAAGCATTGAACCTTTATTTACATAAAGGGGACTTTATCGATGATCGCAGCGAGACAGAGAGTCGATAAAAATCCAGGCGAAAAACAATAACCCTTACCACAATATTATTTTCAGCATCTGAAAATAATCAGGCAAACTAAATGATAACGCGCTGGTATAAAACCAACGCGTATTTTTACCGATAAGGGTAATGAAGACGGCCACCCGAAGGTGGCCGTTAGAACCCGGTAGCGCTTCGCTTATCAGGCCAGTGAAACCGAGACAGCTTTAGCGGTGAGACGCCAGCGGCTGTTCCGTCATTGGCGGGTGGTGCTTTTCTGGATCTTTAATCAGTACCCACAGGATGATGGCGCCGATAATATCGAACAGACTGAGTGCAATGAAGAACGGGCCGTAACCGATAATAGCGACCAATGCCCCCATAAACAGGTTGAAGCTTAACTGTCCCATCCATGCCGCAGATCCTGCCAGACCGGCAACCGTCGCGACCTCATTTTTCTTGAACAGGTCAGCGCTCATGGTAATCACGACGGTAGACAGCGTCTGGTGCGCAAAACCGCCAATACTCATCAATGCAATGGCGACATACGGGTTAGTCGTAATGCTGACAAAACCGATCGAAATCATCAAAACAGCGCCGATGGTAAAACTACAACGACGCGCATTGATCGTGGTCATGTGCATCTTTTCCATGAAGAACTTCGCCAGGAAACCGCCTGCAACGCAGCCAAAGTCCGCCGCCAGGAATGGCAGCCAGGCAAACATGGCGATCTCTTTTAACGGCAGATGCATCACGTTAATCAGATACAGCGGCATCCAGAAACTCAGCGTTCCCCATGCCGGGTCAGCCAGAAAACGGGTAATCGCCAACGCCCAGAAGTTACGCTTTTTAACGATCTCTTTAACGGCCGGTTTTTTATTATCGTCCTGGAGATAGCTTTCCTGGCCGTCTTCGATATAACGCAGCTCTTTGTGGGTGATCCACGGGTGTTTATTTGGCGAGTTATAAATCAGGAACCAGGTGATGGCGAACAGCACGCCGATCCCACCGGTAATCACAAACGCCATTTCAGTACCGATGCCGCTATCAGCAAAGGTCAGCATCGCCCAGACCACCAGCGGCGGCGCCAGCATCGCACCAATCGAAGTACCGATATTAAACAGGCCCCCCGCAATACCGCGTTCTTTCGTCGGGAACCATTCGGCGCTGGCTTTAATCCCGGCCGGAATCGCTGACGCTTCGGTCAGCCCCATCAGACCACGCAGAAATGCCAGACTTATCCAGCCGCCGGCCAGCGCGTGCGCCATGTTGATCAGCGACCACAACAAGGCAAAGATAAAGAAGCCGATTTTCAGTCCGATGACATCCATCAAATAGCCGGTGATCGGCTGCGCAATGGTGTAACAAAGCTGGAAGGCGCTCACCACCCAGGAATATTGTTGCTCATCAAAATGGAGTTCTTTCATCATCGCTGGCGCCGCAACGCTAAGCGAGCTACGGGACAGGTAGTTTACGATGGTCCCTACGCAGACCAGGCCGATAATCCACCATCTTAATTTTGTCATCTTCATGATAAAGCCTCGTTAAAAAACATTAGCTCCGCGCCGTCTGACCTGTAGCGGGAAAACTGAAATCACAAAAATTGGTTGACCAATCAATATTTTCTCATCCGGACCGGTCAAAATCTGGCGGCAACTCCCGCCCTTAATATTCTTGAAATAAATACATCAACTCATTTCAAGTTGAATGGTGAATGCTTTTCACCCAGCAAAAATTGACACAGATCAAATAAATAAAATTGGCAGACCGTGAATGATGATATTTGTGATTTGGTTAGCCAATTTAGACAATAAGGTTGACATGAGAAAAATTTTGGTTGAATTTAGGGGTCAGAACGGGTTTACAAAGCACGTTTCGATGTTGGCTGGCAATGGGTCAACCACGAAGACGTTATCGCAAGAAGAGGAAACGAGATATGAAACAAACCTGGCGCTGGTACGGACCTAACGACCCGGTAACGCTGTCAGATGTACGCCAGGCTGGCGCAACCGGCGTGGTAACGGCGTTACACCATATCCCGAATGGAGAAATTTGGTCGATAGACGAGATCCAGAAACGTAAAGCTATCGTTGAAGAGGCGGGTCTGGAGTGGTCTGTGGTAGAGAGCGTACCTATCCACGAAGATATCAAAACCCACACCGGTCAGTACGATTTATGGATCAAAAACTACCAGCAAACGCTGCGTAACCTGGCGCAATGCGGTATCTATACGGTTTGCTATAACTTTATGCCGGTGCTGGACTGGACACGTACGGATCTGGAATACGTATTGCCGGATGGTTCAAAAGCGTTGCGTTTTGACCAGATTGAATTCGCCGCGTTCGAACTGCATATCCTGAAGCGTCCGGGAGCAGAAGCCGACTATACGGCAGAAGAAATTGCTCAGGCAGAGCGACGTTTCGCCACCATGAGCGAGGAAGACAAAGCACGTCTGACCCGCAACATTATTGCCGGTTTACCTGGCGCGGAAGAAGGCTATACGCTGGATCAGTTCCGTCAACACCTGGCGACGTATAAAGATATCGATAAAGCAAAACTGCGTGAACATTTTGCCTATTTCCTGAAAGCCATTATTCCGGTTGCCGACGAGGTTGGCGTGCGTATGGCCGTTCACCCTGACGATCCGCCGCGCCCTATTCTCGGCCTGCCGCGCATTGTCTCTACCATTGAAGACATGCAATGGATGGTGGAAACCGTTAATAGCATGGCGAACGGCTTCACCATGTGTACCGGATCTTACGGCGTGCGCGCCGACAACGATCTGGTTGATATGATCAAGCAATTTGGTCCGCGCATCTACTTTACGCATCTGCGTTCTACGCTGCGCGAAGAGAATCCGAAGACCTTCCACGAGGCCGCCCATTTGCACGGCGATGTGGATATGTATGAAGTCGTTAAAGCGATTGTGGAAGAAGAGCACCGTCGTAAAGCCGAAGGTAGCGACGATCTGATCCCAATGCGCCCGGACCACGGTCATCAGATGCTGGACGATCTGAAGAAGAAAACGAATCCGGGTTATTCCGCCATTGGCCGTCTGAAAGGGCTTGCGGAAGTCCGCGGCGTCGAACTGGCTATCCAGCGCGCTTTCTTTAGCAAATAACCTTCTTTCGCATGGCGCGACGCGTCATGCGATTTCCCCTACTCAATGCAATAGCAACATGCCTCGCCCCGGAGATCGCGGGCGAAGACGTCGAATGACAGGAGTTTGCAATGGAACAGAATATCGCCACCGCCCAGGTTTCCGTCGCCCGCCCAAACTGGGACAAATCACGTCTGGTATCCCGTATTGTGCATCTGGGCTGCGGGGCGTTTCACCGCGCGCACCAGGCGCTCTTTACCCATCATCTACTGGAAAAGAGCGACAGCGACTGGGGCATTTGTGAAGTGAACCTGATGCCGGGTAACGACGCGCGGCTGATCGCGAACCTGAAAGCGCAAAATCTGCTGTACACCGTTGCAGAACGCGGCGCAGAAAGCACCGAACTGAAAATTATCGGTTCAATGAAAGAAGCGCTGCACCCTGAATTCGACGGCCATGCAGGGATTCTGGCGGCAATGGCGCGCCCGGAAACCGCCATCGTCTCCTTAACCGTGACCGAAAAAGGCTACTGCACCGACCCCGCCAGCGGCGAGCTTGATGTCAATAACCCGCTGATCCAAAACGATCTTGCCCATCCACAGCAGCCTAAATCCGCCATTGGCTATATTGTCGAAGCGCTAAACATGCGCCGGGAGCAAGGACTGAAAGCTTTTACCGTGCTGTCGTGTGATAACGTGCGCGAGAATGGTCACGTCGCGAAGGCTGCCGTCCTCGGCCTGGCGAAAGCTCGCGATGCCGCCCTCGCCGCATGGATTGCCGACAATGTGACCTTCCCCTGCACCATGGTTGACCGCATTGTTCCGGCGGCGACCGAAGAGACGCTACAGCTGGTTGCCGACCAGTTAGGGGTTTATGATCCTTGCGCTATCGCCTGCGAACCCTTCCGCCAGTGGGTCATCGAAGATAACTTTGTGAATGGTCGCCCGGACTGGGACACCGTCGGCGCGCAATTCGTTGCAGACGTCGTACCGTTTGAAATGATGAAGCTGCGTATGCTTAACGGCAGTCACTCTTTCCTCGCCTATCTGGGTTATCTCGGCGGGTATGACACTATCGCCGATACCATGACCAACCCGGCTTACCGGCGCGCGGCGCTGGCGCTGATGCTTGATGAACAAGCGCCGACGTTGTCAATGCCGGAAGGCACCGATCTGGAAGGGTATGCGAATTTGTTGATCGCGCGTTTCACTAACCCCTCGTTGAAACACCGCACTTGGCAGATCGCGATGGATGGCAGTCAGAAACTGCCGCAGCGTTTGTTGGACCCGGTGCGCCTGCACTTGCAACAGGGCGATGACTATCGCCGCCTGACGCTGGGCGTCGCCGGATGGATGCGTTACGTCGGCGGTGTCGATGAGCAAGGTAAAACCATTGATGTCGTCGATCCGCTGCTCGCGCAGTATCAGGCGATTCATCAGCAATATCAGACGCCGGAAGAACGCGTTCGCGGGCTACTGGCCATCGAGTCTATCTTTGGCAACGACCTGCCGAAGAACCACGAATTTGTGCAAGCCGTTACCGACGCTTACCAACAGCTATTGCAGAATGGCGCGAAAGCCACGGTAGAAGCGCTGGCTAAGTAAGGAGATAAATCATGGCTACGTTTATGACTGAAGATTTTCTACTTAAAAACGACATTGCCCGCACGCTGTACCATAAATACGCCGCGCCCATGCCGATTTATGACTTCCACTGCCATTTAAGTCCGCAGGAAATCGCCGACGATCGCCGTTTCGATAACCTCGGTCAGATCTGGCTGGAAGGCGACCACTATAAATGGCGAGCGCTACGAAGCGCAGGCGTGGATGAGTCGCTGATCACCGGCAAAGAGACCAGCGATTATGAAAAATATATGGCCTGGGCCAATACCGTTCCAAAAACGCTGGGCAATCCGCTGTATCACTGGACGCACCTTGAACTACGCCGTCCATTTGGCATTACAGGTACGCTGTTCGGACCGGATACCGCGGAAAGTATCTGGACGCAGTGTAATGAGAAACTGGCGACGCCGGCCTTTTCCGCGCGCGGTATTATGCAGCAGATGAATGTGCGGATGGTCGGAACCACCGACGACCCTATAGATTCTCTGGAATATCACCGCCAGATAGCCGCCGACGACAGCATTGATATTGAAGTCGCGCCAAGCTGGCGCCCCGACAAAGTTTTCAAAATCGAACTGGACGGCTTTGTCGATTACCTGGGGAAACTGGAAGCGGCGGCAGATGTCAGCATTACCCGTTTCGACGATTTACGTCAGGCGCTCACTCGCCGCCTCGACCATTTCGCCGCCTGCGGCTGCCGCGCGTCCGATCATGGCATTGAAACGCTGCGATTTGCGCCGGTGCCCGACGACGCGCAGCTTGACGCCATTCTGGGCAAACGTCTGGCAGGCGAAACGTTGAGCGAACTTGAGATCGCCCAGTTTACCACGGCGGTGCTGGTCTGGCTGGGCCGTCAGTACGCCGCGCGCGGCTGGGTGATGCAGCTACATATTGGCGCGATCCGTAACAATAATACCCGTATGTTCCGCCTGCTCGGGCCGGATACCGGCTTTGACTCTATTGGCGATAATAACATTAGCTGGGCGCTCTCCCGTTTGCTCGACAGTATGGATGTGACCAATGAACTGCCCAAGACTATCCTCTATTGCCTGAACCCACGTGATAACGAAGTCCTGGCGACCATGATCGGTAACTTCCAGGGGCCGGGAATTGCCGGAAAAGTGCAGTTCGGTTCCGGCTGGTGGTTTAACGATCAGAAAGACGGGATGCTGCGCCAACTGGAGCAACTGTCGCAAATGGGACTGTTAAGTCAGTTTGTCGGGATGCTGACCGACTCCCGCAGTTTCCTTTCTTATACGCGACATGAATATTTCCGGCGTATTCTCTGTAACCTGCTGGGACAGTGGGCGCAGGACGGAGAGATTCCTGATGATGAAGCGATGCTAAGCCGTATGGTTCAGGATATCTGCTTCAATAATGCCCAGCGTTATTTCACGATTAAATAATCGCTATTAATCTGTGAGCACAGGTTTCAGGTATTTCGAGGGGCAGGAAGGCGGTAAGAGAGTGAGAAATTTAGCAGTAACGCACTTTTCCAGCCAAAGTCTGGCCGCCGATAAAAAGCAAAGAGGTTGCTGATTAATCCCGAATCACTTACTAAGGTAAGTGATTCGGGTAAACAAACACAGCCATCTTCTGCGTCATGCTTTTTTTCTCTGTCCGGAATAACTCCAGTGCAGAAAGTGTGATACATCAGTCCTGTTGATGATGGCTCCTGTTGGTTATACGGTAATAACTCATGACCTCACAGTGTGGTTTCTTTTAATAAATCGACAGCCAGCATTTCCAGCTGGTTAACCACCTCATTACTGGAGCGCTCCATTCTGTCGAGTTCTTGCGACATCGCATTCATATCGCCTGCGGCAAAATAGTTCAGCGCAGAGTGACCAGCGGTATGCACCTCTTTATGCGGCGCTTCCAGACTACGGAAACTGTAGTAATTGCTAAACTGCTGCCCTTCAAAACCGTAGTACCATTTCCCCAGCCGACACTGATCGTGCATCGTTATTTTACTGTTTATGTCTTTATTTAAGAGTAATTTGTAGACTTCCATTTTCCAGATAACATGGTCAACTTTGACAATATTCAAAAACTGCACCGTAGAGATGTACTGCATGACCGATTTCATGCTCAGCGATTTATCGATGACGATGCCAATAGACTCCACAATTTGATTTATGTTAGTCGTAATATTATCAATAACCGGCTGTTGGTTATCCAGCACCTCACTCACTCTGGCCGTATTATCTTTGATTACAGAGGTTAACGTACTGACGCTTTTCGAACTGTGTTTAACATCTTCGGACAGGTTTTTCACTTCTTTCGAAATAACGCTAAAGCCACGCCCGGCATCCCCTACGCGCGCGGCCTCGATCGCGGAGTTAATCGCTATCAAATTGGTCTGGTTAGCGATCTTCTGTATCTCTTTAATACACGCATTAATTTGCGTTAAGGAGGTATTTAAGTCGCCCATACGACAGCCAATATCCGATGAAGTCGTGCCAATTTCGGTGATAAATTCCACGAGCGATTTTAATGAACTTCTGGCTTTATCATTCTGTTCGTTAAGTTCATTAATGCGTTCTTTTTCAATGTTGAGCTGCTCACAGGACTTAATGATGGCATTACGAATGATATCGATCGTCGAGATCCCCATCAGAATTTTTTGACACAGTATCCGCTCATAAGGCTCAGGAGTATCCACCACCACGTCAGATGCATTAGCGCCAGATTCTGCTGCTGGCGGCGGTATTTTTACAACATTATTATTCCAGTGGCGCAAGCCTAATACTTTTTTAAACATATACCATTCTCCTTATTATATGTGGACATCCTGATCTATGCCTGGATAAAGTATTATCAACTCATGCTAACATAATGAAAAATCGGCTGTCATCTGCCATAACCATACGTTCACCAGAATAAGACAAAACGTCCACTAAACTTAAATAATTACAGAGTAAACTATTCAACAATACTATTAATAGTCATAATGGAAGTCGCTTCACTTTATACGGAAATATTATTTACAAGGCTGACAATAATAGTTGAATAATAATTAACTGCATTTACTTAGGTGTATCTATATCTCAGCCCGAAGATTGCAGACAGGGTTTAAACGCAAACTTTTGCAATAGAAAAATAACCTAACGTAAACTTTTTATATGACTAATAATGTCATTTGAACTCGTCAATATATTATGCTGTCCGTTTACCAACCAAACAGGCATGACCTAAATCCAAAGGGAGGGGGGCGGCGTAACCAGCCGCAAAAAGTACCAATTAGACGAAAATCAGGAAACGAGTGCGCCAACACGGCGAGCGTCACCGCCTGCGTCAGAAAAGTTAAGAATAATTTGTGATATTATTTCTCATATGTTACCAGTAAATGGCAGGCTGACAGCCGTTCGCTGGTAAACACAACAGGCGGGATATCGGCACCCACGCCGATATCCCGACGAGAATGACCCCGTTACGCTTTGATGACGATTAACGGTTCAATATCGCTCTCTTTTTTAATGACTAATGAATCATCGCCGCGCAGGCACGTACCGCCGTAGTTACCGCCCACGGTAAACGTACAGACCTGAATATACTTCCCGGCGACCTTCGGCAGGCACCACAACTGCTGATAGATATTTTTCTGCGTGGCGAACTTGCCGCTGGTTTTATCCAGGAGCTCTTCCTGATGGCTCACCAAATCAATATTACTACCGCAACGTCCGGCAATCGGTTTTACCGCATAGCCGGTCTGCACCAGCTCATCGTTAACGGTAAAATCCGTGTCGAGCAAATAGCGATGATGCGGGAAGAGCGACCACAGGATGGGCAGGATCGCTTTGTTACCCGGGATCACCGTCCACAGCGGTTCAAACACCAACACTTCCGGGCGCAGTAATACATCAATCAGCCGGACTTCATTTTCCGGGTGCCCGGTACGAATAGGCACTGCGGCATACTCCGTCTCGCTGACTTCGCGTATCTGCTCCATCGCCGTTTCCCACGCCCAGGTTTTCCAGACACAATTCACCAGCCGTCCGTCGCCATCGATCAACTGCCCGGCGTCATCCCAGCGCAACTCGCCCAGCCCGCGGAGAATTTTGCTCGCGAAACCGGCCTGATGCAGCGCCTGCTGCATAAACTGCGCGTGATAGTCCTCCTCGATATCATCATCCTGCATGATATGGACGAAAGGACGCGCTTTACTGTGTTTCCAGGCGCCTGCCAGCTCGTTAATTAAGCCCTCCGCCGGGTTATGCCCTTTACCGGTATAGCCCTGCTCAGCCCATTTTTCGAGAATTAATCCCGCTTCGGTATGGCATGATGCGGAATCGGCATTGTATTCATAGACTTTCAGCCCGCGTTCATCCATGCAGAAATCCATACGACCGGTGATCATATGGTGACGACGGCGCTGCCAGGAGAGGCGCAGACGCGGCCAAAGAATTTTGGGGATATCGAATAGCGCCAGCAGATTATCGTCTTTTAAAACTTTGTCCGTGGCGTGCAGGTACATCAAATGCAACTCATTGGTCGCTTTGATAAGCTCCTGTTCAGCGCTCTCGGTGATGGTAAAATACTGGTACGGGTCCTGATTGATAACGTGTCCGTTCGCCTGCACATAGGCTTTTTGTAACGGATCGCGCTCATCCAGCCACGGACCGTCAAACTGACCTTTCTCTGGCAGTCTTGCGCCGCGAATCGCCAGCGACTGATTCGCGATGTCAGGCTGTGACAAACTGTATTGCGTGTCGTCGGTCTGGATCATCCAGCCTAAAATCGTCGTGTCATCAAAGGTGTCGCGCAGGGTGTAACACCCGTTTTCTACAACCATTTCCAGTTCGCGAGTCCACTGCTGCCCTGGCGGCAATGGCGTGTGGATAACGTTTTGCTCAGCAATACGAATTTTGTTATCCAGGAGCTGGGTGATAATCGCAACGTGCCCGGTTTCGTTAAACTCGCCGCCCTTTTGCCAGATGAGCAGCGCCCCGGCCTCCGGCGCGCGCGGCGAACCGTTCGGGAAGGCCTGCAAAGGCAAAATATTGTCATTCACGACCTCGCGCAGAAAACGCAGCGAGAAGATTTCCCAGGCCATGCCGACGTCAGTAAAAACAACGCCATAATTCAGAAAGAGAAAACGGCGGGCAAATTCCACGCACTGCCATTTATGCCCCATGTATTCATCGTCGATGTAGCTACGAAAAGCTGCGTCGTCGTCGTCCCACGGATCGAGGGAATTGTAATCTGAAGAGTAGATCGCTACGCCGCCGGGGGCGTAACCCAATAATGTCCCGAAGGGGGCATCCTGACTGGTGGTTCCTTTGCTCATGCACTTACCTCAAAACAAGACCGCCTGAGCAGCCTGGCGTGATTTCGCTCTGATTGTCTGCTCTGTGACACTAACCGGACAGAGGTCGACATAATCATACACCTCAATAAGGCACACTGAGGCCAGAAGGTTAAAATTTCACTCGTCGGAATGTCCCAATCGGTTAAATGTCCGGTTAGCAAGCTGCTACACTGCTTCAACACCACCACTGTGAAGGCAGGTCAATATGGCAGATAATACTTATCAACCCGCAAAAGTCTGGACGTGGGATAAATCCGGCAGCGGCGCGTTCGCTAACATTAATCGCCCGGTTTCCGGCCCGACGCACGACAAAACGCTGCCCGTCGGCAAACATCCGTTACAGCTTTATTCGCTGGGGACGCCTAACGGCCAGAAAGTGACCATTATGCTGGAAGAACTCCTGGCGCTGGGCGTGACCGGCGCCGAATATGACGCCTGGTTGATTCGCATCGGCGAGGGCGATCAGTTCTCCAGCGGCTTTGTTGACATCAATCCGAACTCAAAAATTCCGGCGCTGCGCGATAACTCACACAACCCGCCGATTCGGGTTTTTGAGTCGGGCGCAATTCTTGTTTATCTGGCGGATAAGTTTGGCCATTTCCTGCCGCAGGATCTGGCTAAGCGCACAGAAACCCTTAACTGGTTGTTCTGGCTACAGGGCGCGGCGCCGTTCCTCGGCGGCGGTTTCGGTCACTTCTATCATTATGCGCCGGTAAAAATTGAGTACGCCATTAATCGCTTCACCATGGAAGCCAAGCGTCTGCTGGACGTGCTGGATAAGCAGTTAGCTCACCACCCGTATGTCGCGGGAGAAGAGTACACTATTGCCGATATGGCCATCTGGCCGTGGTTCGGCAACGTGGTGCTGGGGAATGTCTATGATGCAGCGGAGTTTCTGGATGCCGGAAGTTATCAAAACGTACAACGCTGGGCGAAGCAGGTAGCCGAACGTCCGGCGGTAAAGCGGGGGCGCATTGTCAACCGGACCAACGGCCCATTGAACGAACAGCTTCACGAACGCCATGACGCCAGCGACTTCGAAAACAATACCGAAGATAAACGTCAAAGTTAAACCATGATGCCGGATGAGGTAGTAATGTCGTCATCCGGCATGGTATTCCCTGCTGACGCTTCGCTTATCAGTTCTGCGAGTGTGTCATATTCGGCGCTTCACTAAACCCATGTTGCATGAGAATCAACCTCGCCCGTGCTGACAGTAAAAAGTCGGCAAGCGTTTTTCCCTGCTCGCTCAGGCAGGCAAAGCCATATTCAGCCACGGGATTATAAGGTTCCGGGATATCAACCACTCGCAGCGAATTAACCTGCCGTAGCCTGGGAGCATAGCTGGCATAGCCGATAAAGATATCGGTGTAATCATGATTGATGAGCCATTCCGCAGCCAGCCGGCCCGCCGGTAACGGCAAAGTCTGCCTGCCGCCAACCAGCGCTACCGCGCGTTTTCGGACCGCTTCGCCCTCCTTGCCCATCCGCGAAAAAAGCTGCTGCGTATAATCGCCGGAAGGATCGCAACCTGCTGTTGAGGTGCCGATCCGCAGATCCCGCCGGGTTAATAGCGACAGCCAGTCCTCGCCTTCACGCATCGCCTGTGCCCGCACGCTCAGACACAAACGGTTCGTCGTAAAAGGCGCGACCCGCAGCGCCCGCCCGCTTTCCAGCAGCGCCTGCGGATGCGCCAGGTTCGCCGAAGCAAAAAAGTCGCACGCTTCGCCCGCTTCGATGCGTTCACGTAACAGCCCCGCCGGACCGAAATCACATACCGCATCCGCCTGAAACGCCGTCATTAGCTGCGGCCAGACGACGCGCAAGCTCCCCGCTGCCAGTATTCGCATCACTGTACGCCCTGATAGTCAGTACGGTAAAAACGTTGATACCAGTCGTTAGCGGCCTTTTGCATGTCAATATCGTGGAATTTTTGCGGATAGAGTTTTTTCGCCATCCACAGTTCGCCGATTCCCACCGCCTCCGGCATCGGATATCCCCAGGCTTTGGCATAATCCGGCATCAGGTAAACCCGATGATGCTTCACCGCGTCAATGACCTGCCACTGGGGATTGTGCAGGATCTCATTGACGACCTTTGGATAGCGATTCTGGACAAAGATCACCTGCGGATCCCAGGCGATCACCTGCTCCATTGTCACCTGCTTAAAGCCTTTCACCGAGGATGCCGCTACATTCAGCGCCCCCGCATGGGCCATCATCAGACCGGTATATTTACCGGAACCGTAGGTGGTCAACTCCGGATTCGCCATATAGGCGCGAACTCGCTCATTTTCAGGAACCGACTGCAAACGGTCGCTGACCATCTTGCGACCTTTATCCATCGCCTCAATCAGCGCTTTCGCCTCCTGCGGTTTATTGACGATATCGCCAATCAGCGTTATTCCTTCACGCAGCCCGCGATTATAAGCCTGCTCTTCATCGGCCAGGGTCGGGTTCATTTTAGCCTGCTCGCCAGCAATATCATGGCGCAGCGAAATCGCCACCACCGGAATGCCAAGACGGCTGATCTTGTCGATCATCTCCTGCGGAGCGTAATTCGTGACAAACACCACCTGCGGGTGCAGCGCCACCAGTTTTTCAAGATCAACGTGCGTTAGATCGCCCAGCGAGGCTTTTTGCGCCAGTTCCGGCGCCAGACGCGCATAGCCGTCGCCTAATTGCTGTTTCCAGTTCGCCATGACCCCAACGATTTTGTCAGTGGCATTCATCTGTACAAGGAGATTGAGCGTTTGATGCTGGAGCACCACCACTCTGTCGACGGTGTCCGGAACCGTGACCTGGCGGCCAATTTGATCGGTAAAAGTACGCGCCGCCTGTGACATTAACGGCCAGCAAAAAAGCAACGCCAGCAGAGAGAGCTGGCGCAAAAATTTATTCATAGGTTTCGCCCCACAATCGATATATAAATAATTATACAGCGATTATAGAGCGATATAATAGAGGTGATTAAGGGATCACGCGCTGGTGATGTCGTACTCCATGCGGCGCAGCGCATCTAACGTGGCTTTCGCTTCGTCTTCGTCAATGATGCTCATCGCAAAACCAACGTGTACCAATACCCATTGCCCTACCAGATCGGCTGGCTTACCTTCACAAATCAGAGCAATATTGACATCACGTTTGATGCCACACACTTCCACCTGCGCAAGCTGGTGAATATCATCTCCGACGGCCAGCACCTGACCGGGGACGCCAATACACATAATTAACCACCTGAAATAAAATGCGGGTTATTCGACCTCAATACTCTTTACTTTCAACGAATCGCCGGTATCCACCCGCAGGCGATCGCCATGACAACGCGGACATTGCGCGTCATGCCTGAGAATTTCCACCACCTGACTGCAATCCCAGCACCAGGCCTGGGCCGGTCTGTAGTCGATGTGCAATTCGCACCCTTGCGCTAAAGTCCCCTGGCAGGCGATATCAAAACTGAAACGAACCGCGCGCTCTTCAACGCACGAAAGCGCGCCTATCTCCAGCCATACGCCGGTGACGCGCGCCACGCCGTGCTGTTCTGCCTGCTGCTGAATAATTTCAACGGCGCTTTGGCAAAGAGACAGCTCATGCATTCTCACAGCTCCGACGGCCAAACAGCAACGCACGCCGGCTTGTCTGCGGCGCATCAGGATTGCTTACCGGCAGAGATAACAGCATCCGCGCGCAGTCATCCGCCAGCCGGACGCCCTCTTCCGGCGACAGGCTACGGGAAAGCGGCGACATCAACGAGCAGGCAAGATATTGCGAAACGCCTTCCAGTTCGCCAACGGTAAAGGTCATCGTGCCATAAGGCAGTTGCAGACCGAGTTTTTCACCGACGGTACGCCTGGGCCAGATCTGGTCCGGGCCAGGGAAGATTAATGCGCTTAACATCCACGGCGTAATTACCGTGCCCGTCCATTGTCCTTCAAATAACGTAAAATCAGAGACATGCACTGGCATAGTCGGATGCAGAAACGAAAGATCGTGCATCGAACGATGGGCTATCTCTTCAAACGCCGCCTGAACCCGGGCGACGGGCGCCGTGTCGAATCCGGAAAACGTTTCAGACATGCGCCGTCTCCTTAGGAATTGCTTCGACGCCGGATTCACGCAGCGCAGCAAGAACCTGCTCAAGCGCAGGCTCAATCATCGCCTCGACGGTTGGCGTTAAGCCGATGTGCGGTTCCAGCGACTGTGGAATAACGCCAACCAGGGTCAGTTTCTTCGGAAACTCGCCGGTAAAGCGGAGGGCCGACAATACGTCGGCCAGTCCAAGCTGATGGGGGGAGATTTTGTTGGTGAACAGCGCCGGAACTTCATCGTCGCGCAGTACCATAATGGTTCCCGGCGCGTTCTTTTTCGACACGATGGCGTCGGCAATGATCAAATGATCACGATTCGCCATATCGCCAAGAAGTTCCATTCCCGCCGTACCGCCATCCAGAATCTCAACGAAATCCGGCAGGGTGTATCGTTGCTCTAACGCTTCAACAATACGCACCCCGATGGCTTCATCGGTCAGCAAAATATTGCCGACCCCTAAGACTAATATCCGCATTACAAAACCTTCACCGAGACCACTTCATTGCCATCGGCGTCCACCACGTGTACCGCGCACGCCATGCAAGGGTCGAAGGAGTGGATGGTACGTACCACTTCCAGCGGCTTCGCCGGATCGGCGATCGGCGTACCGACCAGCGACTGTTCGTACGGCCCCACGTCATCGTTGAAGTTACGCGGACCTGAGTTCCAGGTCGATGGCACCACTGCCTGATAGTTACTGATAATACCGTCTTTAATCACCATCCAGTGAGACAGCATACCGCGCGGCGCCTCCAGGAAGCCCACGCCTTTGAACTCGCCCGTCGCCGGAATGTTCGGCTTCACAAACGTGGTGTAATCGCCTTTGCCGATATTTACAATCAGCGCGTTGTATTGATCCTGCAATATGTTTTGCAGTTCACAACAGTGAACGGTACGCCCGATGATACGACCCAGCGTAGAGTGAAGTTGCGCCATTTCCAGCGTTTTGCCGGTCAGCTTCTGATAAAGCGCAATGATTTCATTGAGCTTGGTCTGCGTGGATTCACGACCTGCAGCCAGTTTACACAGCATGTTCGCCAGCGGCCCGACTTCGACGGTTTTGCCGTAGAATGTCGGCGACTTGACCCATGAGTATTTACCGTCATCCGACCAACCGTCGTAAGCCGGGATCGTAGTGCCTTCCCACGGCGCCTGCGGCGCTTCATCTTTGTACCAGGCGTGCTTCGCGCTCTCCTGAATACCTTTAATCAGGAACTCGTCGGAGTGAGAGGTGATCGGACGGTATGTCGACAGATCGGCATTGGTAATGTAACCGCCCGGGAACAGGAAACTGCCGTTTTTACCGTCGGTCGGGAATTCCGGCGCGCTCAGGTAGTTCACCGCGCCTTTGCCACGCTCCAGCCATTCCGGATAGTAGGCCGCGATGACTGCGGTATCCACTTTATACACCTGCTCGACAAAATCGCTCAGCTTATCAATAAACGATTTGATGTACATCAGGCGTTCAAGGTTCAACGTACCGATGCTGTCGAGATTGATCGGGTTCGCCACCCCACCGACCGCCAGGTTCTGGATATGCGGCGATTTACCGCCCAGCAACGCCACCACGCGGTTAGCGTCACGCTGACATTCCAGCGCCTGCAGATAGTGAGCGACCGCAATCAGGTTGACCTCCGGCGGTAACTGCATTGCCGGGTGCCCCCAGTAGCCGTTGGCGAAAATACCTAACTGACCGCTGGCGACAAGATCCTTGATCTTGTTCTGAACTTTCGTGAACTCTTGCGCGCTGTTCAGGTGCCAGCTCGACACACCATCCAGCATCGCGGAGGCTTTTTCCGGATCGGCTTTCAGCGCAGAGGTAATGTCCACCCAGTCCAGCGCAGAGAGCTGGTAGAAATGGACAATGTGGTCATGGGTGGTATGCGCCGCCAGAATAATATTACGGATATACTGCGCGTTGACGGGAACATCAATATTCAGCGCGCTTTCCGCCGCACGAACGGAGGAGATCGCGTGAGTTGTCGTACAAACGCCGCAAATACGCTGCACAATCATCCACGCATCGCGCGGATCGCGGTTCTTCACGATCTCTTCCATACCGCGCCACATGGTGCCGGACGCCCATGCTTTGGATACGACGCCGTTCTCAATTTCGCAGTCAATGCGTAAATGACCCTCAATACGGGTTACCGGATCAATAGTAATTCTCTGGCTCATGCTTTGCTCGCCTCATGACGATTATGATCGTTTTGTTTTAAAGGAGGAAGTATCGGCAGTAGACGAATGAGTACGATGTATGCACAAATCTCAATGGCCACAAAACCAATAGAAATCAACAATTCTTCCCAGGTTGGGAAGTAGTGGTAGCCGCCACCCGGGTTGAATGCCACCAGCGAATAGGTCAGACGCCACGTCGCGCAGCCCAACAGCGCGCTCAGCGCCGACAGGTACAGCATACGAGAGTCATTACGCAGTTTCGCCACACGCAGCACCACTAACGGGAAGACCATCAGGACGACTTCAATCCAGAACATAGCGGAGTAAAAATCGCCGGCAAACGCATAGGACAGCTTGTCGCGATAAATCAGTTCGCCAAAGCGCAGGACGACGAAAATCGCCAGCAGCACGCTGATGGTATTCGTCAGCTTAACAAACAAATTTTTCTCATCCGGACCGTTTCCTTTCAGGCCTGCCTGAACCAGCGAACCCTCAAATATGACAATGGAGAAGCCCATGATAAACGCGGTCAGAACCGAGAACAGCGGCAGCATTTCATAGCTTTGCCATAGCGGATGCACTTTATAGCCCGCCGAGATCATCAATGACCCCATTGAGGACTGGTGCATCGTCGGCAGCAGCGCGCCCAGCGCGATAATAAAGAACATCACCTTATTCAGACGCTTGAGCGACACTTTCCAGCCCAGACGTTCAAACAGGGCAGGCGCAAACTCCAGCGCCATCACGCCGATGTAGATGGTCATACAGACCGCCGTCTCAAACAGTACCGAGTTCACGTTGAAGTGACCTGGAATGTAGAAGTACGGCAGGTTCCAGTAACGACCGACGTCGATAGTGATCGACAGGCCGCCCAGCGAGTAACCAAACAAGCTTGCCAGCAACGCCGGGCGCACCAACGGATGGTATTGCCCACGGTTAAAGACATACACCGCCCATGCCAACGCCCAACCGCCGCAGGCAAAGCCGGTGCCGATCAACAGGTCAAAGGCAATCCAGACGCCCCACGGGAAACCGCCGTTCAGGTCGGAAACGGAGCCCAACCCGAAGACCAGACGCTTCACGATAAGGAGCATACACAGGACGATTAACGGTCCAAAAATAATGACCGGTTTACTGATGATTTTTCCGCCCAGCGGTTTTGGATCATGACTCATGATCGTCTCCTCCATCGTGATGGTCGTTTTTGCTATTACGACGAACCAGCACGGTTAAGCCCGCCAGCGCAGCCAGGGGTAGTATCATGCCTTTATAAAGCGTGTGTTGAACATGCTCGGAGCGCGCTCCGGTTGAAAGGTCATCCAGCTTCGGCAGATCCAGATCTTCATAAGGAACGCCTGTCAGCACCAGCACCTGAGTACCACCGCCCTCTTTTTCACCGTAGAGGTGTGGGTAGTATTTAGGCACCGTATGCAGATAGGTGTCGTCCGTTTTCAACGTCTGGCGCGGATAGTGATATTCACTGCCTGGTTTGAGGGCCAGACGTTTTTTCGCTTCCGCCATCAGCTCTTCACGAGTACCGAAAATGACGGCCCCTGCCGGACAAACTTCCACACACCCAGGCAAACCGCCTTTATCCAGACGCTCAACGCCTTTCTGGTTACACAACTCACACTTGTGAAGCGCGCCAAACGGGTTGTTGTAGTCGTACTTAGGTACGTTGTACGGGCAGGCAACCATACAGTAACGGCAGCCGGTGCAGACATCTTTGTCATAGTGGACGATGCCGGTTTTCGGATCTTTTTTCAGCGCCGACACCGGGCAAACGGAAACGCAGTTAGGATCGACGCAGTGCATACACTGTTTCTTGATGTAGGCATAGCCGTTCTCTTCCTGATCTTTGTTCACGCCCGTACCGCTACGCCATACCTGAATAATGTTATTGGTATACGGCGACAGCTTGTCGTTGTTCGACCAGGTCTGCTCCCCTTCCGGGTTACGCGCCGGGAAGTTGATATCCTGACACTTTGTGACGCAGGCCTGACAGCCCACGCACAGAGTGGAGTCATACAGCATACCCAGCGAACCTGGAATCGGCGGACGGTTTTCTGCAGCCGCATGGCTGACAGACGGCGCGGCGCCCAACAGCAATGCTCCACCGGAGGCTGCTTTAATAAAGTCACGTCTGTTCACGGTTATTCTCCCCGTGAGTCAGCGTTATCTTTCTTTTGCTGACGCCCCAGTTCACGTACCGCCATCACGCTGACGCCGGCAACCAGACCGACTACGCCGCCAAGCAGACCGACAGCGCCCGCAGAGATATTGCCGCCTTCTTTCATATTGACGTCAGGTTTCTCTGAACGCGGAGTTTGGTTTTCGACATGAGCAAGCTGGTGAATGCCCTTATGGAAGCCGATACCTTCTTCGTTACAGCCATAGCAAGGATGACCGATCGCCACTGGCCAGACGCCGCCAACGTCACAGAACTGTAACGTAGAACAGTTGCCCCAGGTTTCCGGCCCTTTACAGCCAAGATGGTAGAGACACCAGCCCTGACGGTGGCCTTCGTCGCCAAATTCTTTGGCAAAACGGCCTGCGTCGAAGTGTGGACGACGTTCGCAATGCTCATGAATCAGACGGCCATAGGCAAAGGTTGGACGATTTTTCGCATCCAGCTTCGGCGGCGTGCCGTAAGTGATGATATGCGCGACGGTCGCCAGGAAGTTATGCGGGTTTGGCGGACAACCTGGAATATTGATAACCGTTTTGCCCGGTAAGACTTCCTGCAGACTGACAGCGCCGGTTGGGTTTACGCCAGCCGCAGCAACGCCGCCCCATGCCGAGCAGGAACCGATAGCGATAATCGCGGCTGCGCCATCAGCGGCTTTGCGGATGTGATCCACGATCGGCTCGCCGGCAACCATGCAGTAGATACCGTTATCTTTTAGTGGGATAGAACCATCCACCACCAGAACATATTGCCCTTTATACTTCTCCAGAGCGTTATGTTTGTTTTCTTCGACCTGGTGACCGAATGCGGCGGAAAGCACCTCGTGGTATTCCAGAGAGATGGTCTCCAGAACGAGGTTTTCAACGGTTGGGTGTGTAGCACGAAGCAGTGATTCGGTACAACCGGTACACTCCTGAGCGCCAATCCAGATAACGGGCGGACGCTGTGGATTGGATACCGATTCTGCCATTTCTGCGGCGGCTTTGCTACTGAGCCCCATAGTAGCGGCCAGTGCTGCACAAAGCTTCATGAAATCACGACGGTTAATGCCGTGAGAAGTGATGAGAGTATTATCTCCAGTCATTTTATAGTTATTCCGTTACGAAGACCTGGCTTTTATTTTGCACTGTTCGCGAAGAAGTTATTGCGATCGGTACGCCATTTACCACACTTTTTTTATGGTTATGTGCGCCATAATACTTCGACGGAACAGTAAAACGAAGGGAAGAGGCGATAGTGTAATTAATTAAAGCAAGATAATACCCCTGTTGGATCAACCTTCGAGTCGATAACCGGCCATAAAGAAGCGAACCGCCATCCCGGAATGATTCTCTTTAAAGAAATCCATCACCATTTCTTTATCCAGACCATAGCGACGCGTCAGAATTCCAGCCTCCCACGCGCTAAGTTGACGATCGCCGGTCTTTTCGAACATACGGTGTGTAAAACCCAATACAAAGCCACGTTTATACTCAGAACAGAAATTCACCGCATGATGCGCGCTATATGCATATGGCGCGTGCAACCCGGCCATTAACCCTTTCCCAAAATGATTATTCATCTGACCTCCTTAGTCGCTATATAATAAATTATATAGCGACTAATTAAATGAAGGCCAGCGCATTACGCGCTTTTTTGCTTCACATCAGAAGGAAACCCATTCATCAGTAGACTGTGCGGGAGCCGACGCCATTCTCTGAACGCCAGGCGCCGCTTTCGCCGTTACGCGTTGTTGCGGCTCACTAGCGGAAAGCCGGAACTGCTGTACGGAGCGTTGCAAATCCTCCGTCTGCCGTTCCAGCGCCGCCGCCGCCGCGGAAACCTGCTCAACCAGCGCGGCGTTTTGTTGCGTAACGCTATCCATTTGCGTGATCGCCACGCCAACCTGAGAAATACCTTTACTCTGTTCTTCGGAGGCGGACGCGATCTGTTTCATAATCGTCGTCACTTCCGTGACGCCGCGCAGGATGGCGTCCATCGTCGCGCCGGTCTCCTGGACCAACTGCGCGCCCTGCGCTACGCGACGTACCGATTCGCCAATTAAGGCTTCAATTTCTTTCGCCGCCCCCGCGCTGCGGCTGGCCAGGTTACGTACCTCACCGGCGACCACCGCGAAGCCGCGTCCCTGCTCGCCCGCTCTGGCCGCTTCTACCGCTGCGTTCAAGGCCAGAATATTGGTCTGGAAAGCAATACTATTAATCACGGTAGTAATTTCGGCGATCTGCTGCGAACTGGCGGAAATACCGTTCATTGTTTCTACCACATCGGAAACCAGTTCACCGCCTTTTCCTGCCGTTAGCGAGGCGGCATCCGCAAGCTGACTCGCCTGGCGGGCGTGTTCGGCGTTCATTTTCACCGTTGCGGTAAGCTGTTCCATGCTGGCGGCAGTTTCTTCCAGCGCGGCGGCCTGTTCTTCCGTTCGGGAAGAGAGATCGTTATTACCGGTAGAAATTTCCGTCGCGCCGCGCCAGATATTGTCGCTTCCGGCGCGGATCGTACTCACGGCTTCGCGTAAACTGTCCTGCATCGCGCGCAGTAGCGGCACCAACCGGCCTACGCAGTTACGCCCCAACGCTTCAATCGGCTGGCTAAGATCGCCTTGCGCGATGCGCTGAAACTGCTGACGGATGCGCTCCAGCGGTTTCACCATCATTGCAACCAGATAGCGATCGGTAAAAATCAGGATAGCAATGCCCAGAATCACCGCCGTGATAAGCAGGATGCGGATGGTATAGGTTTTACCATCGACCATCACACGTGTGTTATCCAGCATGGTGCCAGCTTCATGACTAAACCGTTCCGCGCTGGCGCCGAACGCGCGACTGAGTGCGGGCGTGACCGTACTGGCATGTTCGCTCCAGGCGGTCAGCGATCCTTGCTGCGCCAGTTGCATTTGAGGAACGACGCCTTTCTCCAGCAAGGCCTGCCAGTTGGACAAGACCTCCCTTGAGATATCAGGGTTCATCGGCCCTGGCGATAGCGCTTTCATCTCCTCCAGCTTCTGACGCATATTCTCGAGCGACTGCCGGGCGGGCGCAAAATCGGGCGTGCCGCCGCCGATTTTTACATCCATCGCGCGGCTAAGGCGGGTAACAAAGCGGAAATATTGATCGTTACCCTGGCTTAGCACCGTCATTTGCCGCACAAGATGCCGGTCAATATCATTTCCTTCCGAAACTTCGGATAAAGCATGGACGCTGTATAACCCCACCCCCGACCAGAGTAGACAAAAAAGTCCCAGTATCGTCAGCATGACCATACGAATAGTAAAGTTTTGCAGCAAACGCATATGAATTTCCTTGCTGAATATAAGAGATTAGTCATCAGACGATGACGCACTCTCGTTATCGGCAAGGCGCGGAGAATATATAATGCATTCTCCATTTTTTTACAGTTATCGCCGTTTACGTACCCGCAGATGTTATATATCTGTGAACGCAGAGAAAATCTTTCAGTGTTATTACTGAGTAAATGAATAGATGTAGTAAAAATATTGCGTAAGGCTGCAGGGAGACGGTTATCCACCGTTAAAGAAGCGCTGTTTTACAGCCGGGCTCAGCATCCTTTGCCCGACTGCCCCGCCGTGGACGGCGGCTCAATGGTTATGCCGCGTCAATCTGTCCAGATAGCCCATCACAAATGCCGACAGGACAAAGGTCAGATGGATGATGACATACCACATTAATTTGTTATCCGGGACGTTTTTCGCGTCCATAAACACGCGTAACAGGTGAATGGAAGAGATAGCGACTATCGATGCCGCCACCTTATTTTTTAGCGACGTCGCATCCATTTTCCCCAGCCAGTTCAGCTTCTCCTTGCCCGCAGTGATATCCAGCTGAGAGACAAAATTCTCATACCCGGAAAACATGACCATTACCAGCAACCCGCCGACCAGCGTCATATCAACCAGCGATAACAGCACCAGAATCAGATCGGCTTCCGCCAGGGCAAAAACGTTCGGCAGAACGTGTAGAATTTCCTGGAAAAATTTTAGCGCTAAAGCGATCAGCGCCAAAGAGAGGCCAAAATACACCGGCGCGAGCAGCCAGCGAGACGCATACATTACATTTTCAAGAAAGCGTTCCATAGGGACCTGTCAGGTAACTAAAACCAGCAACAGTATATCTCAACCATGCAACATCAGATCAACATGCAGTTAAGAGCCTATCCCACCAGGCGTTATTGGCGCAGCCAGTTTGGACACGGACAGCGCGCAAAAACCGGAGCGTACACGTAGTACGTGAGGTTTGACTCGCTACGCTCGCCCTTCGGGCCGCCGCTAGCGGCGTTCAAAACGCTAACGCGTTTTGGCGAGCACTGCCCAGGTCCAAAATGGCAAGTAAAATAGCCCTAATGGGATAGGCTCTAAATCTCATCCGGTTTAACCTGTGGGCGCTGATATTCCGGCCATACCAGTGCGACCAACGCCGGGTAGGCTTCAAGACTGAACTCACGAAAACACTGGCGTAAATTAAGGACGTCCAAATCCGAATACGGCACCTTTTCTCCGTTCAGACAACGCTTCTTAATATTGTCGTAATACTTATAAACGGCAGAGTTAAGGTCGCTGCAACGACGCTGTGCGTCAAATAATCCAGGCGTTTCATTCAACTCAGCCATTGTCATTCGTTTTATCGTTGCATGAAGGAAATCGATATATTCATGGTTAACGCGCCAGTACCATACCGGCGTTATCGAATTCATTAATACTGAGAAATGATCTTCGCCCTCTTCCTTTGTCATGGGTTCAGTTTGATTTAAATTTACGACTTTTCCACCAGGACGTTTTTTATTAACCTCCCACATCAGGAAGAGTATCGCGCCGGTCAGTAATAGCAATATAATAACAGAATAAAAAATACTGTTCATAGCAGGCTCCATTTTTTTTGATTTTAAAATTACGCCATGTTATTGTCAACGAAACCCACACTATTAAAAATAGTATACCACTGATCGTAAAGGATATTTAGTCATGCTTCCTGAGCATCTGGTTTCCTCTCATTTTCGCCTGTCATCGCCGCCCCCTGAAGCCACAGAAAACAGTAAAAATTTGCCTAAGGGAAAGACAAAACTCAGCGATTATGAGCCCGATATTTTAATTAGCGCTAACGCTGCCGGGCAACACAGAAACGTATTATTTGAAGAACGTGACCGTCATATTAAAGAACGTCTGTATTGTGTGGCTAAAATTGAAACGTTTGCCCGCCTGATAAACGCACTACAGGCAGAAGGCGATATTGATGCCCAAACGCTAAGTAAAATACTGGCGGATAAAACCGCAATGATAAATGAAAAAGGCAATGCCATTTGGCTTAATTTAATCACTCGCGAAACCAATATGCCGCTATTTTATTCACTGGAAGATAAAGATGAAAGAAGTTGAAGACAATAACGTTTATTTGGCTTTAGACAACCATAAAAGTGATGAATTTATCTTAAAGCAAAATCTTGCAGCGCTAATCGCCAGCAAAAATGCCACCCTAGAAAAGGTAACGCAGGAGGTGGTATCCATACCGGCGGCGTTAGTACGCCTGAAGTGGCAAAACCGACGGGAGATGTATGCGTTACAGGTCAAAGAGGAGATTTATGGCGCGACCATCAATGCCATTATCGAGCAGCATCCTGAATTACGAGACAAAATTATGTCTCGTCTTGAAAGTGACTGGCAGCATCTGCTGGCTCGCGAGACGGCAACCCTACGTCTGACGCGTAAGCTTTCCGATGGCGACTACCGGACGCGCAACGTCACCACCGTCGCACGGCGAGAAAAATAACCTTCATGGCTAGTTAACTCTGTTGTGAATACGGGCGAAGCATAAGGATCGTTCTGATTCTCCCTCTTACGGTAGTAAAAGTGTCTACGCTTAAAGGGTGTTCAACCTGAAGGGAGAAGCTCAATGTCTCATCTATACGACCCTACCACGCAGTATTACACCGGCGAGTATCCTAAGCAAAAACAGCCGGCGCCCGGCGTCCAGGCGAAAATGACGCCTGTTCCTGACTGTGGTGAAAAAAGTTATGTCGGCAGTGGTCGCCTTAAAGATCGTAAGGCGCTGGTGACAGGGGGCGACTCCGGGATTGGGCGCGCTGCCGCTATCGCTTACGCGCGTGAAGGCGCAGATGTCGCGATCAACTATCTGCCAGCGGAAGAAGAGGACGCCCAGCAGGTTAAAGCGCTGATTGAGGAGTGCGGCCGTAAAGCGGTGTTATTGCCAGGCGATCTTAGCGACGAATCTTTCGCCCGTTCGCTGGTCCATAAGGCGCGTGAAGCGCTGGGCGGGCTGGACATTCTGGCGCTGGTGGCCGGTAAACAGACGGCAATCCCGGAGATAAAAGATCTGACCAGCGAGCAATTTCAGCAAACTTTCGCCGTTAACGTTTTTGCTCTGTTCTGGATAACCCAGGAAGCGATTCCGCTGCTGCCAAAAGGCGCCAGTATTATCACAACGTCGTCTATCCAGGCGTATCAGCCCAGTCCGCACCTGCTGGATTATGCGGCAACCAAGGCGGCAATCCTCAATTACAGCCGTGGCCTGGCGAAACAGGTGGCGGAAAAAGGAATTCGTGTGAATATTGTCGCGCCTGGCCCTATCTGGACAGCGCTGCAAATTTCCGGCGGTCAAACCCAGGATAAAATTCCGCAGTTTGGTCAGCAGACGCCAATGAAGCGGGCCGGCCAACCGGCAGAGCTGGCGCCGGTGTATGTCTATCTGGCAAGCCAGGAATCCAGTTACGTTACCGCAGAAGTGCACGGCGTGTGCGGCGGGGAACATTTAGGCTAACGCATGAAGTCGATTAAGGTGGCGCAATTCTGTTAAGCAAGGCGCCATCTTAGGCAATAAAAAAAGCCGGGTGGCGACTTCGCCTTACCCGGCCTACAGTATCAGCAGAATATTTATTTCGCTTTCGCGGTCTCTTCGCCGACCAAACCAATCTTGAGATAGCCCGCCTGATGCAGCATATCCATCACTTTCATCAGGGTTTCATACTCTACGGTTTTATCCGCACGGAAGAAAATCGTAGTATCCTTTTTCCCTTCCGTCAGGGCCGTTAGCTCGGCAATCATCGTATCATCCGTCACCGGATCGTTACCGATAAACATGGTGTTATCCGCTTTCACCGACAGATAAACCGGTTTTTCCGGACGCGGCTGTGGCGTACTGGTAGAAGCGGGCAGATTCACCTTGACGTCCACCGTCGCCAGCGGCGCAGCCACCATAAAGATAATCAGCAGAACCAACATGACATCGATAAACGGCGTCACGTTGATTTCATGCATTTCGCCGTTGTCATCCAGGTTCTCGTTAAGACGCATTGCCATGACGCATTACCCTACCCGTAATTTCTGCGCGGCGCGTACCGGCTGCGCACTGGCGCTCGCATTCAGATCAAGATCGCGGCTTTGCAGCAGCAATACCTGCGCCGCCACGTCGCCCAGCGTCGCTTTGTAACTGCCTATCTGACGTGCGAAGATGTTGTAAATGACGACCGCCGGGATCGCGGCTACCAGCCCAATCGCCGTCGCCAGCAGCGCTTCCGCAATACCAGGAGCGACCACCGCCAGGTTGGTGGTCTGCGTTTGCGCAATACCGATGAAGCTATTCATAATGCCCCATACGGTGCCAAACAACCCGACGAAGGGGGAAATGGCGCCGATCGTCGCCAGATAACCGTTGCCTCGTCCCATGTAGCGGCCCACCGCTGCGACGCGACGTTCCAGACGGAAGCCGGTACGTTCTTTAATCCCTTCGTTATCTTCGCTGCCCTGAGAGAGTTCCAGTTCATTCTGCGCTTCATTGATGAGCTGTGCGCTGAGGCTTTTTGCGCTGAAACCTGCCGCAATGTCGGAAGCCTGATCTAAAGAGCGCGCATCGGCTAATTGCAGTTGTTCGCGCTTTAAGCGGCGCTTTTGAGTGAAAAATTCAACGCTTTTACTGAAGAAGATAGCCCAGGTGACGACTGACGCCAGAATCAGACCAATCATCACGCACTTCACGACAATATCGGCGTGCTGATACATACCCCAGACGGAGAGATCCGTCTGCATCAAATTATTACCCACTCTGTATCTCCAGGACGCAAATCACAAAATCTGAGCATAATAATATCAAAACGGCGTCGAATTGATAGTCGTTCTCATTACTATTTACATACTGCCGCACCTTTACTGCTTTTTCTTTGCGCTTACGCATTAAAAAAGCCACCTGTTTTTATTTTGGCAAAATTTTCATCTGTATCACACGTCGCCAGGGTGCAGATGGTTATATTCATGCTAGTTTAGACATCCAGACGGTTAAAATCAGGAAACGCAACATGACGGATAAACAGTTGGATACCAAACTGGTAAACGCAGGACGCAGCAAAAAATACACGCTTGGCTCAGTGAATAGTGTGATTCAACGCGCTTCTTCACTGGTGTTTGACACCGTCGAGGCCAAAAAACACGCTACCCGCAATCTCGCCAACGGCGAATTATTTTACGGACGCCGGGGAACGCTGACCCACTTTTCGCTCCAGGAAGCCATGTGTGAACTGGAAGGCGGCGCCGGATGCGCGCTCTTCCCGTGCGGCGCGGCGGCGGTTGCCAACACCATTCTGGCATTCGTTGAGCAGGGCGACCACATCCTGATGACCAACACAGCCTATGAACCCAGCCAGGATTTCTGCAGCAAAATTCTCGGCAAACTGGGCGTGACGACAAGCTGGTTCGACCCGCTCATCGGCGCTGATATCACGCAACATATTCAACCGAACACGAAAGTCGTATTTCTGGAATCCCCCGGTTCTATTACCATGGAAGTACATGATATTCCGAGCATTGTCAGTGCGGTCAGACGCGTCGCGCCAGAAGCCGTCATCATGATTGATAATACCTGGGCGGCTGGCGTTCTGTTCAAAGCTCTGGAATTCGATATTGATATCTCTATCCAGGCGGGCACTAAGTATCTGATTGGTCATTCTGATGCGATGGTCGGTACTGCCGTTGCAAATGCGCGCTGCTGGGAACAATTGCGGGAAAACGCCTATCTGATGGGGCAAATGCTCGACGCCGACACGGCTTATATGACCAGCCGCGGTCTGCGCACACTCGGTGTCCGACTGCGCCAGCATCAAGAAAGCAGCCTCAAAATCGCCGCATGGCTGGCGAACCATCCTCAGGTCGCGCGCGTTAATCATCCGGCCCTGCCGGGTAGCAAAGGTCATGCGTTCTGGAAACGAGACTTTACAGGTAGCAGCGGCCTGTTCTCCTTTGTGCTCAATAAAAAGCTGACCGAGGCAGAATTATCAGCCTATCTGGATAACTTTTCGCTGTTCAGTATGGCTTACTCCTGGGGAGGCTACGAATCGCTGATTATTGCTAATCAGCCGGAACAGATCGCCGCGATTCGTCCCGCAGGCGGCGTAGATTTTACCGGTACGCTGATTCGGGTGCATATTGGTTTAGAGAGTGTTGATGATTTGATCGCTGATTTAGCCGCCGGCTTCGCCAGAATTGTGTAAAGTTGCCGGGGATGGACATATATGCAGACAATTTCCGTGGAAAAGTCTGCGTTTGTTGCGTCCGGGATCAAGGCATCCCGGACGATTCAGGAGTACAATAGGCGAATAAAAGCATAAATGCTGTTCCACAGGAAAGTTCATGGCTGTCATTCAAGATATTATCGCTGCGCTCTGGCAACATGATTTTGCCGCGCTGGCGAATCCACACGTTGTTAGCGTCGTCTACTTTGTCATGTTCGCCACGCTATTTTTAGAAAACGGTCTGCTGCCAGCATCATTCTTACCTGGCGATAGTCTGCTGCTACTGGCAGGCGCGTTGATCGCCCAGGATGTGATGCATTTTTTGCCGACGATTGGCATTCTCACCGCCGCGGCCAGTCTCGGCTGCTGGCTAAGTTATATCCAGGGACGCTGGCTCGGTAATACGCGTACCGTCAAAGGCTGGCTGGCGCAGCTTCCGGCAAAATATCATCAGCGCGCCACCTGCATGTTTGACCGTCACGGTTTGTTAGCATTGCTTGCCGGGCGCTTTCTGGCGTTTGTCCGCACTCTGCTGCCAACAATGGCGGGCATTTCCGGCCTGTCCAACCGCCGGTTTCAGTTTTTTAACTGGTTAAGCGGCCTGCTGTGGGTGACTGTCGTGACCAGCTTCGGCTACGCGCTCAGTATGATCCCGTTTGTTAAGCGCCATGAAGACCAGGTAATGACATTTTTAATGATCCTTCCCGTCGCGCTACTGGTCGCCGGGCTGTTAGGTACGCTGGTCGTGGTGATTAAAAAGAAATACTGTAACGCCTGACGTATCCATAATCGGCCAGGATGGCCCGGTTACGCTTCGTTGACCCGTGGCGGGATGCCCCACTTAGCTCCCTTGCATTGTCCGCATTCTTGCCGCATCTTCGCCCGGCGTAACGCCAAAATAACGTTTAAACTCCCGGCTAAACTGCGATGCGCTCTCATAGCCGACCCGCATCGCCGCGGCGCTGGCCTTCATACCATCGTGAATCATCATCATCCGCGCTTTATGCAGTCGGTAGCTTTTTAAATACTGCAACGGCGAGGTGCTGGTGACCGCCTTAAAATTATGGTGAAACGCCGACACGCTCATGTTCGCTTCTGCCGCCAGTTGCTCAACATTCAGGTTCTCGGTGTATTTCATTTCGATCTGTTTAAGTACGCGACTGATCAGGCTAAAGTGCGTCTGGCGACTAACCAGCGCAAGCAGCGCCCCGCCGCGCGGCCCCATCAGCACATGATAAAGAATTTCGCGAATAATCTGTTTTCCCAGAATCCGCGCATCCAGCGGGCGCTCCATCACATCCAGCAATCTTTCCACCGCACATAAAATCTCGTCCGACAGCGTGGCGGAGTTAATCCCACTGGCCGCCATCGGCAACTGGAAACGCTCATCTTCGCCAATGTCCATGAGCAACTCTTGCAGTTGCAGCACATCAATATCGAGCCGAATACCGGCCAGCGGTACCTCCGGCGTCGCCCAGGTCTCGCATTCAAAAGGGAGCGGCACGGTCAGTAAGAGATATTCATTAGCGTCATAACGAAACTTGCGCTTGTTAATATAGCCAATTTTATGGCCGGAAAAGAGAAATATGATGCCAGGCTGATACATGACCGGCGTGCGCGGCCCCGGTTCAACACCATACAACAGACGAATGCCCGCCAGCCGCTCGCTGATTATTTTATCATTATTTTTTAAATGATTAATTTTATCCGCCAACTGTAAGCAAATTGCTTCACGATTCATAACGCGCCATTTTTTCATCAAATCCACTCCGCTGGATTGTGCGCATTTTTAGCGATTTTCTCCAGCATTCTGGAGAAATAGGCAAAACATTGGCAGAAATGTGCATTGAGAGACATCCCTCACAAGACCACAATGATGACCATCAGGCAGACAGCCGCCTGCCCTCTTTTTACCCACATAAGGGAATGAGCAATGAACAATTTCAAATTACATACCCCTACCCGCATTCTGTTTGGTAAAGGCGCTATCGTCGATCTTCGCGATCAAATCCCGCAGGACGCCCGCGTGCTGATTACCTATGGCGGCGGTAGCGTGAAAAAGACCGGCGTACTGGCGCAAGTTCAGGAAGCGTTAAAAGGACTGGATGTTCGGGAGTTTGGCGGTATTGAACCGAACCCGTCCTATGAAACGCTGATGAAGGCCGTGCAGCTTGTGCGCGACGAAAATATTACCTTCCTGCTGGCCGTTGGCGGCGGTTCCGTACTGGACGGCACCAAATTTATCGCCGCAGCGGCGCAGTATACGGACGGCGTCGATCCGTGGCACATTCTGGAAACCGGCGGTACTGAGATTCGTAGCGCAATCCCGATGGGGTCTGTGCTAACCCTACCGGCAACCGGCTCAGAATCGAACGCCGGCGCAGTCATTTCCCGTAAAACCACTGGCGACAAACAGGCCTTCCACTCCTCGTTCGTGCAACCGGTGTTTGCCGTACTGGACCCGGTCTACACCTATACATTGCCGCCACGCCAGGTTGCGAACGGCGTCGTGGATGCTTTCGTCCATACCGTTGAGCAGTACGTCACTTACCCGGTTAACGGCAAAATTCAGGATCGTTTCGCCGAAGGTATTTTACTCACACTGATCGAAGAAGGTCCCAAAGCGCTGCAAGAGCCTGAAAACTATGACGTCCGCGCCAACGTGATGTGGGCCGCTACTCAGGCGTTGAATGGCCTGATTGGCGCTGGTGTTCCGCAGGACTGGGCGACGCATATGCTGGGCCACGAGCTTACCGCGATGCACGGTCTCGATCATGCCCAGACGCTGGCTATCATTCTGCCTGCGCTATGGAACGAAAAACGAGACGTTAAACGCGCAAAACTCCTGCAATACGCTGAACGTGTATGGAATATCACCGACGGTTCCGACGACGAGCGTATTGATGCCGCCATTGCCGCCACCCGCCGTTTCTTTGAACAGATGGGCGTGCCTACCCACTTGTCCGATTACGGTCTGGATGGCAGCACTATTCCGGCGCTACTGGCTAAACTTGAGGCGCATGGATGCACAAATTTAGGTGAAAATCAGGATATTACGCTGGATGTCAGCCGTCGGATTTATGAAGCGGCGCGCTAAGGTTTTTTCGCCTCTGACTTTCGTTTTTGGCCATTTCGTCCAGACTTAAGTCACTTAGTCTCGCCGGACCCGACTCCGGCGAGCCAATTAAAAGAGGAACACATCATGGCTAATCCAACCATTATCAGGCTACAGGATGGCAACGTAATGCCACAACTTGGGCTGGGAGTCTGGAAAGCAAGCAATGAAGAGGTGATCGCGGCGATTCATAAAGCGCTGGAGGTGGGCTATCGATCGATTGATACCGCCACAGCATATCAGAATGAAGAAGGCGTCGGCAAAGCGCTAAAAGCAGCGAGCGTGGCGCGGGAAGAGCTGTTTATCACCACTAAGTTGTGGAATGACGATCAAAAACGTCCCCGCGAAGCCCTGCAGGAGAGTCTGAAAAAACTGCAACTTGATTATCTCGATCTCTATCTGATGCACTGGCCCGTACCGGCTATCGATCACTATGTCGACGCCTGGAAGGGCATGATCGCGCTGCAAAAAGAGGGGCTGGTAAAGAGTATCGGGGTCTGTAACTTTCAGATCCATCACCTCCAGCGTCTGATCGATGAAACCGGCGTTACCCCTGTGATCAACCAGATCGAGCTTCACCCCTTGATGCAACAGCGCCAGCTACATGCGTGGAATGCGACGCATAAAATCCAGACCGAGTCCTGGAGCCCGCTGGCGCAGGGTGGCGAAGGCGTATTCGATCAGAAAGTGATTCGCGAACTGGCGGATAAATACGGCAAAACGCCCGCCCAGATTGTTATTCGCTGGCATCTGGACTGCGGGCTGGTCGTCATTCCGAAATCCGTCACCCCTTCCCGTATCGCGGAAAACTTTGCTGTCTGGGATTTCCGTCTCGATAAAGATGAATTAGGCGAGATCGCAAAACTGGATCAAGGAAAACGCCTCGGCCCCGATCCGGATCAGTTCGGCGGTTAAGCCGGATTTATCGCACGCCATGCCCGACGATGTCGTCGGGCTTTTTTTCATTTCGAAATATTAAGAAACAATTACGCGCATTTAACAGTATATTTCCCCCACACACAAGCGCAGAATTATTCTGATTTTATGAATATTTATTCATAATTATTATCAATTTACTTAATTTATATAAAATATTTATGGATGTGTGATTGTGGCGGAAAAAAAATCTCAGGGCGTCAAATGGCTCCCATTTATTCTTATTCTGGTTATCGCCGCCGGACTGTGGCAGCTAACGCCCCCTTCCGGGTTAAGCGCGCCGGCCTGGCATTCCGCGATTATTTTTGTCGCGACGATCGCCTCTATCGTGGCGAAAGTGCTGCCTATTGGCGCAGTCGGTATTATCGGCATCACCGTCTTTGCGCTCGCCTATGCTGCCGGCGACAAAACGGCCAGCGGCGCGATTACCACGGCCTTGAGCGAGCTGAACAGTTCGCTGATCTGGCTTATCGTCGTCGCCTTTATGATTGCCCGTGGGTTTATCAAAACCGGGCTGGGTCGGCGTATCGCCCTACAAATGATCCGTCTGTTAGGTAAACGAACGCTGGGTCTGGCTTATGGTCTGGCGTTTGCCGATCTGATCCTCTCCCCCGCGATGCCCAGTAACACCGCGCGCTGCGGCGGCGTGATTTACCCGATCGCCGACTCGCTGGCGCGCAGCTTTGATTCACATCCGGAAGATGAGTCTCGCAGCAAAATCGGCACCTTTCTGATCACCTGTATTGGCAATGTTAACGACGTCACCGCCGCACTGTTTATGACCGGTTATACGGGTAACCTGCTGGCGGTAAAACTGGCGGCGAACGCCGGCGTTACGTTGAGCTGGGGAAGCTGGTTTATCGCCGCGCTCCTGCCTTGCCTGGTCTCTTTTCTTATCGTCCCGCTGCTGGTCTACTGGCTGACGCGTCCGGAAATTAAACATACGCCGGATGCGCCGGATTTGGCGCGCAAAGAGCTGGCGCAAATGGGCAGTATGACGCGCGGCGAGTGGCTCATGCTGGCGACCGTCGGCGTGTTGCTGGTGCTATGGATTTTTGGCAGCTCGCTCGGCGTGGATGCCACGACGGCCTCTTTTGTCGGTCTCTCGATTTTATTACTGAGCGGCGTGCTCACCTGGGAAGACGTTAAAAGCGAAAAAGGCGCCTGGGATACGTTGATTTGGTTTGCCGCGCTGCTGATGATGGCTAACCAGTTGAAGAAACTAGGATTCACCAGTTGGTTTGGCAACCTGATTGGCGACAGCATCGGCAGTACGATGCATGGAACCAGTTGGATAATCATTCTGCTGCTGCTTAACGCAGCCTATTTTTATACCCACTATTTTTTCGCCAGCGGCAACGCGCAAATCGCCGCGCTGTATGCGGTGTTTCTGGGTGTCGGTCTGCATCTGAATATACCGGCAGCGCCGATGGCGCTTATGCTGGCGTTTACCAGCAGCCTGTACTGCTCTCTTACGCAGTATACCCACGCACGCGGCCCCATTCTTTTTGGCGCCGGCTATGTACCGACGGGCGTCTGGTGGCGAACGGGATTTATTATCAGTCTCTTTAATCAGGCGGTCTTTTTGACAGTCGGCCTCGCATGGTGGAAAGTGCTGGGGTTGTATTAAACGCTTAACGCATCGATAAACCCCTCGGTTAACGGAGAAATGGAATGACCTGCATTTTCTGTCAAATAGTTGAAGGTAAAGCACCTTGTCATAAAGTTTGGGAAGATGAGCATCACCTGGCTTTTTTGTCGATTTTTCCGAATACCGATGGGTTTACCGTAGTGATCCCGAAAAAACATTACCCCAGCTACGCGTTCGATCTACCGCCGCAGGCGTTAGCGGACCTGATGCTGGCGACCCAAAAAGTGGCGAAGAAACTGGATAAGGCTTTCCCGGATGTCAGTCGTACGGGAATGTTCTTCGAAGGTTTCGGCGTAGACCATGTGCACAGTAAATTAAGCCCCATGCACGGTACTGGCGATTTAACCCACTGGAAACCGATTGAATCGCGGCAGAATAAATTTTTCGAACAGTATGAAGGATATCTGTCGTCACACGATCATGAACGGGCTGATGATGAAAAACTGGCCGCGCTGGCGGCCAGAATTCGTGAGGCATAAATACGGAGCACTTCTGCCGGATGGCGGTGTAAGCACCTTATCCGGCCTACAAAACTATGCTATTCATAGACCTGATAAGCGCAGCGCCTTCAGGCATTATACCTTAGATTATATACTTCTTATCTATTTTAATATATCAACCCTGGTAGGTTAAATATTACGGCGCGTGGCTAAATATTTCGTACAAAAACCATCCAGGAATAGCGGCAATAACACCCATTAAAATTATCCCTGCAAGAGTCATTTGCCTGTCTTCACGTTTTTCCATATTACATGCTTTAATAGCCATTATGAATATAACAACAGCTATTATAGCAATTACGATAAAACAGGGAATAATAATCATACCCATGATATCCCCTCCTCTGGGGCTGTATACAAGCATCATGCCTTAATCATTAAGGTAATATATAATTAATTTATACAATCAATAATATTTAAATAAAATATAAAGCTCCCCGTAATTTAGCAATTACTAAAGATCGACACAATATATTTAGATGTCTGTTACTTCCAGAAACATTAGCTTCCAGAAGCAACAGATTCAAAGGTAATTAACGCCCTGCGCCTTTCCCGCGCTTCTTATTCGCAGCAAGCCCCTGCCGCTGATGTTCCACCGGCGTATGCTTGGTCAACGCCGGGCGCGTGTTGCGGTTCTGGCGACGCGCTTCGCGCATCTCTTCAATGGTCGGCGCAGGCACCAGACACTCACGGCGACCGCCAATCAAATGCTTTTTCCCCATCGCTTCCAGCGCCTGGCGAATCAGCGGCCAGTTCGCCGGATCGTGATAACGCAGCAGCGCCTTATGCAGGCGACGTTGCCTGTCTCCCTTCGGCACCACCACATCTTCACTCTTATAACCAATTTTACCCAGCGGGTTTTTGCCGGTGTAATACATAGTGGTCGAATTCGCCAACGGCGACGGGTAGAAGTTCTGCACCTGATCCAGACGGAAGCGGTGGCGCTTGAGCCACAGCGCCAGATTCACCATATCCTCGTCCCGCGTGCCCGGATGCGCGGAGATAAAATACGGGATCAGATACTGCTCTTTTCCGGCCTGTTTAGAGTAAAGGTCAAATAACTCTTTAAAGCGATCGTAGCTGCCCATACCCGGCTTCATCATTTTCGACAGCGGACCTTCTTCAGTATGCTCCGGCGCAATCTTCAGATAGCCGCCCACATGATGGCTTGCCAGCTCTTTAATGTAGCGAGGATCTTCTACAGCGATGTCGTAGCGCACGCCGGAGGCAATTAAGATTTTCTTAATGCCTTTCAGCTCACGGGCGCGGCGATAAAGATTGATCGTCGGCGTATGGTCAGTATCCATATGCGGACAGATATCCGGATAGACGCATGACAGGCGACGACAGGTCTGCTCCGCACGCGGCGACTTACAGCGCAGCATATACATGTTCGCGGTAGGACCGCCCAGATCGGAGATCACGCCGGTAAACCCCGGCACCGTGTCGCGGATCGCTTCGATCTCGTTGATAATAGAGTCTTCCGAGCGGCTCTGAATGATGCGCCCTTCATGTTCAGTGATCGAGCAGAAAGAGCAGCCGCCAAAGCAGCCGCGCATGATATTGATCGAAAAGCGGATCATCTCATAGGCCGGAATACGGGCATTGCCGTAAGCCGGGTGCGGCACACGCTGATACGGCAGCGCAAACACGCTATCCATCTCTTCAGTGGAGAGCGGTATGGCGGGCGGGTTGATCCAGACATAGCGGTCGCCGTGTTTTTGCATCAGCGCCCGCGCGCAGCCAGGGTTAGTTTCGTGATGCAGAATACGCGACGCATGGGCGTACAGCACCTTGTCGCCTTTCACCTTTTCAAAGGATGGCAGCAGGATATAGGTTTTTTCCCACGGCTTCGGACGCGGCGGCTGCACGGTAATCGCTTTAGCTTCCTGCTTTTTCGGCGCGACTGGCTTGTTATCCGCGCACGGCAGATCCTCGCCATAGGGATGGGGAATTGGATCGATTTTACCCGGCGTGTCCAGACGAGTGGAGTCGACGCCGCTCCAGCCTGGCAGCGCTTCTTTAACCATAATCGCAGTGTTACGCACATCACGAATCTGATCGATGGTTTCGCCCATTGCCAGACGATGCGCCACTTCCACCAGTGGACGCTCGCCGTTGCCAAACATCAGCATGTCGGCTTTGGAATCGACTAACACTGAACGACGCACAGTATCAGACCAGTAGTCGTAATGCGCGGTACGGCGCAGACTGGCCTCAATGCCGCCGAGGATCACCGGGACATCTTTCCACGCTTCTTTGCAACGCTGGGTATAGACCAGCGTGGCGCGGTCCGGGCGTTTGCCCGCGACGTTATCTGGGGTGTAGGCGTCATCGTGGCGCAGCTTACGGTCAGCGGTGTAACGGTTGATCATCGAGTCCATGTTGCCGGCGGTGACGCCGAAGAACAGGTTCGGTTTTCCCAGACGCATAAAGTCGTCTTTGCTGTTCCAGTCCGGCTGGGCGATGATCCCCACGCGGAAGCCCTGCGCTTCCAGCATACGACCGCAAATCGCCATGCCGAAGCTCGGATGGTCGACGTAGGCGTCGCCGGTTACCAGAATAATGTCGCAGCTATCCCAGCCAAGTTGATCCATCTCGTCACGTGACATCGGCAAAAACGGCGCCGGCCCAAAGCAGGCGGCCCAGTACTGCGGCCAGGAGAAAAGGTCGCGATCCGGTTGGATCAGGGAGATAGCGCTCATATTGCTTCCAAAACGATTGGCAAAAAAATAATCAAAGGTCGGGGATTATAAGCCGTATCTATAGCGAAAATGAAGGAGATTATCGCCTTATATGCAGGGCTGGCGCGAAATAGAAACAACTTTCAACGGCCTGGCCTGAGGTGTTTGAAATTGGTCTTATGAATATCTTCAAATTGGTATGCAATTAATTATACCCACGTCTAAAAACGCAGTATCGCCATAACAACAAAAAGTAAAAAAACATCACATTATCAGCAATATATAAAAAAACTTCGCTGAATTGCTCACGACACTGTTTTTACCATGACTTTCTTCTGTGAACCAGATCTCTTTCTTTGGTCTATTGATTAAATTAAATTGGCTGACAGAATTCAGGGGATAAAGAACACCATCACCACGCCTTTCCCCAACGCAACACCTTACGTATCAGCAGGTTATTAATTAATCAACGATAACCACAGGAATCCCAACCTATAAGGAAGCAGATATGAAAAACACACGTTCATTCACAACATCAGCGGTATTACTGGCCGGCTGTTTGCTACTGGCATTTCCAGCGCTCGCCAAAACCACGCTGAAACTGAGCCACAATCAGGATAAAAGCCACGCCGTTCACAAAGCGATGAGCTATCTGGCCGATAAAGCGAAAGCCTATTCGGACGGCGAATTAAATATTCGTATTTACCCCAACGCCACGCTGGGCAACGAACGTGAATCGCTGGAATTGATGAACTCCGGCGCTCTGCAAATGGTGAAAGTCAATGCGGCATCGCTGGAGTCTTTTGCGCCGGAATATAGCGTGTTTAGCCTGCCGTTTTTATTCCGTGACCGCGATCACTACTACAACGTACTGAAAAGCGACTTAGGGAAACGCATTCTCGCGTCCTCCGAAAGCAAAGGCTTCGTCGGCTTAACCTGGTACGACGGCGGCGCCCGCAGTTTTTACGCTGGTAAGCCCATCACTCAACCCGACGATTTAGCCGGTATGAAAATCAGAGTGCAGCAAAGCCCCAGCGCTATCGCGATGGTGAAAGCGCTCGGCGGCGTGCCGACGCCGATGGCGCAAGGCGAACTCTATACCGCGCTCCAGCAAGGCGTGGTCGATGGCGGCGAAAACAACCCCGTGGTTTATGCCGATATGCGTCATGCGGAGGTGGCGAAATTCTATTCCCGCGACGAGCACACGATGGTGCCGGATGTCCTGGTCATCAGTACCAAAGTACTTAACAAATTGAGCGATAAAGAGCGGAAAGCGTTATATAAAGCCGCAGATGAATCCATGCAGCAAATGAAAGACGTCATCTGGCCCGCCGCGGAAAAAGGGGCTTATGAGAGCATGAAGGCCATGAACGCGACCGTTGTTGATATTGATAAATCCGTGTTCAAACAGCGTGTTAAGCCCTTGTTTGATGAGTTCCGCGCAAAAGACGCTCAGTCAGCGAAGGATCTGGAATACATCGAGAATATGTAAATCTGCCGGGCAGGGTTCTCCTGCCCTTTACAGGATGTAATATGCGAATACTCACCAATGCACTGAACAAAATACTAGCCGGGTGCTGCTGTATTATTCTGGCGATCATGGTTGCCTGCGTATCCTGGCAGGTGGCGGCGCGCTTTATATTCAACGCGCCAAGCAGCACGCTCGACGAATTCACCCAGATTCTTTTTATGTGGATGATTCTGTTAGGCGGCGTCTATACCGCCGGATTAAAAAAACATTTAGCTATCGATTTGTTAGCGCAAAAACTCTCCCGAACGCCCGCCCTCGTGCTCGACAGTATCATTCAGGTGATTATTACCGTGTTCGCGCTGATTTTTATGGTGTACGGCGGTGATATTATTGTTGAAAAAGCGGCGCACGTCAGCCAAATGTCCCCGGTATTAAAATGGCCTATGGATAAAGTCTATTGGGTCATGCCGATTAGCGGCGTCATCCTGGTGTACTACACCATTGTGAACGTTATTGATAATTATCATCAGCGCCATCTTCGCTAACGAGGGATATATGGACTTTGAATATATTTACCCAATAATTGTTTTATTTGGCAGCTTTGCCATTATGCTGGCGGTCGGCGTTCCTATTACATTCGCTATCGGGCTGTCGTCCTTATTCTCAATCCTGATAGCCCTTCCCCCGGATGCGGCAATCTCGGTTATTTCACAAAAAATGACCGTCGGTCTCGATGGCTTTACGCTGCTGGCGATCCCCTTTTTTGTGTTAGCCGGCAATATCATGAATACCGGGGGAATCGCCCGGCGCCTGGTGAATCTGGCTCAGGCGTTAGTTGGCCGCCTTCCCGGTTCGCTAGCGCACTGCAATATTCTGGCGAACACCCTGTTTGGCGCGATATCCGGCTCGGCTGTCGCTTCTGCGGCCGCGGTGGGCGGCATCATGTCGCCATTACAGGAAAAAGAGGGCTACTCTCCGGCGTTCTCTACGGCGATCAACGTCGCTTCGGCGCCGATTGGCCTGATGATCCCGCCCAGCAATGTGCTAATTGTCTATTCGCTGGCTAGCGGCGGCACCTCTGTCGCCGCCCTGTTTTTGGCGGGCTACCTGCCCGGCATCTTAACCGCGCTGGCTTTAATGACGGTAGCGGCGCTGTATGCCCATCGCCACCATTACCCGGTTGCCGAACGCATCAACCTGCGGCAGTTTCTGTCGGTATTCCGCGATTCATTGCCCAGCCTGTTGCTGATATTTATTATTATCGGCGGCATTATCGGCGGCGTATTTACGCCAACAGAGGCCTCTGCGATCGCGGTAATCTATAGCCTGGCGCTGGCGGCCATTTATCGAGAAATTAATGTGAGTAAGTTGCGCGATATTCTGCTGGATTCGGTAGTAACCAGCTCTATTGTTCTCTTACTGGTCGGCTGCTCAATGGGAATGTCATGGGCGATGACCAATGCCGATGTTCCTGAACTGATTAATGAAATGATTACCAGCGTGTCCGAAAATAAATGGGTCATCTTGCTGATTATCAATCTCATTTTGTTATTCGTCGGGACGTTTATGGATATTACCCCGGCTATTCTAATCTTTACGCCTATTTTCCTTCCCATTGCTCAACATCTGGGAATCGACCCTGTCCATTTTGGCATTATTATGGTTTTCAATTTAACCATCGGACTGTGTACGCCCCCGGTAGGCACTATTTTGTTCGTCGGTTGCAGTATCGGCAAAATCAGTATTGATAAAGTCGTCAAACCGCTATTACCGATGTTTCTGGCACTCTTTGTGGTCATGGCGATGATTTGCTACTTCCCGCAGTTGAGTCTGCTGCTTCCCACGTTGTTTGCTCCTTCCTGAAAACCCTGACGGGTCTGCGCTATTCAGACCCGTACTCGGACGCTTTACGACGCCGGATTCACCAGCATTTGCCCAATCGAGCCGCGGTCAGCCATTTCCAGCGTCTGGCTGTTGAAATAGAACGGGAAGTGCGGCCAGGACGGCTGACCGTAATAGACCAGCAATTCGACTTGCCCATCCACCCAGACGGTATCTTTCCAGCCTCTATCTTCCGGGAACGGCATAGCGCCGTTGACGTTACGAATCAGGAAAGAGACGCCCTCAATATGGAACGACTGCGGCATATCGGCGCGTACCGTCCAGCGCTCCCAGGTGCCTTGTTGGGCGGTAATATCAATGCGATTCACATCCCACAGTTGGCCGTTAATCCCCGGATCGTCGCCAAGACTGATGTCCCGACTGCGGACAGGCGCGCCGCTCATGATCTCCGTCGGCAACAGACGCATCGGCAGATTATCGGTCACCAGCGGCAGCAATCCGGTTGGCCGTAACGTCAGCACCAGGGTCGAAACCAGAATACTGGAAGGCTCAAAGAAACCGCGAATCCGATCGACTATGCTGGCCGCTTCCCCGCAGGTGATCGAGACTTCGTCGCCGTTGGTCATATCAACCAGGATTTCACGTCGCTCGCCGGGCGCCAGTGACAACTGTTTGACGGAAACCGGCGCAGGTAAAAAGCCCTGATCGCCTGAAATCACATGCAGCGCCCGGCCATCGCTCATCTGAAGCTGATAGCGCCGCGAGTTCGAGGCGTTCAACAACCGTAACCGCACCCAGCCGCGGGACACTTCGACATAGGGGCTTTGCGCGCCGTTCACCAGCAGCGTATCGCCGACAAAACCACCGCTTCCCGGTTCGCTGTACTCCGGCGTCCCAAAGTTATCCAGCCGTTTATCCTGGATAATGACGGGAAAATCATCCACGCCGTAATGGTTCGGAATGGGCAGCGTTTTACTGATGTCGTCTTCGACCAGCCACATTCCGGCCAGGCCGTTATACACCTGCTGCGCAGTGCGGTTAGGCGTGTTAGCGTGATACCACAGCGTGGCGGCGCTCTGACGAATCGGCAGCACCGGCGCCCAGTCCGCGTTCGGCGACATCATACGCGCCGGGCCACCCATCAGCGGCCCCGGCACCAGTAAACCAGCAACCGTCATGGAGACATTTTCCGCCAGGCGGTTGCTATAGATGAGTTTAACGTCATCGCCTTTCCAGACGCGGATTGTCGGCCCCAGATAACGACCGTTCACTCCCCAGACCGGCGCGCGCGTGCCTTGCGTAAAGGACCAGTGCGCTCGCTGTAGCGTCATAAACAACGGCTGCCCGCGACGGGACTCCAGCAACGGCGGAACAGGCAACGGCTGTTGCTGACCGGCAGCATTCGCCCTGAGGGGAATCGCGCCTGCACATAGTGCGATTCCCGATGCCTGAAGAAACTGACGCCGACTGAATGACATATAAGCTCCATGTAAAACAGGCTAAAGAGTTGTGCCTGAAAAAATGATTTCTACAATAACAGAGTAAGACTGCTTAAACCTTACCGGTCGCTTCACGTTCCGCAACCTCTTTATCAAGTTCCGCGATTTTTTGCTCCATTAACGCACGGCAGTGGGCCGCCAGCTCGCGAACCTGATCTTTACCATATTCGCTGACATCGACTGGCGGCAGCATTTCCACAATAACCAGTCCGTTGTTCAGGCGGTTTAGATTGACTTTGTTAGAGGTGTTGGAAACGCAGACAGGAATGATCGGCACACCAGCCGCGATAGCCGCATGAAACGCGCCGGTTTTAAACGGCAGCAGACCGCGTCCCCGGCTACGCGTACCTTCAGGGAACATCCAGATAGAAATACGGCGCTTTTTAAAATGGTTAACCACTGCCGCAATGGTGCTATGCGCTTTGGCGCGGTTATTACGGTCAATCAACAGATTACCGGTCAGCCAGTACAGTTGCCCAAAAAACGGGATCCAAAGCAGGCTTTTTTTCCCCACCGTCACCGTTGGCGGCTGCACAATATTCGCCGCCGTGACCATATCATAATTATTCTGGTGGTTAGCAATATAGATAGCATTGCCATAGTTTTCCGCGTCGGCGGGTTTGCGGCACTCCACTTTCAGGCCAAACAGCGGGGCCAGACGGCCGAACATATGTCCAAACGTCGCCACGTGTTTTGGGTTACGTGGGCTGAAAAGGCAGTAAATAGAACCGAAAACACAGACCAGAATGGAGTAAATAACGGTAACAATAAGACGAAAAATATATAGCATAACAACCTCTGAAGGCCTAAGAGCCCGGCATTCTACGTCACCTGAAATTCAGGTTAGGATTTTGGTAAGTGTGGCTCTCTGGAAAAACGTATTGTTAATCGCAATGCACGAATAAACAACGGTTTTACGGGAAATTTTAATGTTAATCCGATCTGAAACCGTAGGCCGGATAAGACGCTACTGCGTCGTCATCCGGCAACGGCAGAGCGCCGGATGGCGGCTTAGATGCCTTGTCCGGCTTACGGGTGCCCCTGTCTTACTCTTCGCTGTCGCCATGACTTACGCGATGCGGTGAATCAATCTCAATGCGATCGATACGCTGCAGGCCGCGCATTAATGTGCCACGGCGTCCGCGTTCGCCGACCACCTTCTGTAACTCTTCAGGGCGCAGTTTGATTTTGCGCTTCCCGACATGGATAGTCAGAGTGCTTTGTGGCGGCAGCACGTACAGGTGCGCCAGTCCATCATCGCCTTTCGCCGCTTCCGCAGAGGGGATATTAATGATCTTATTGCCTTTGCCTTTCGACAGCTGCGGCAGAGAGTCTACCGGGAACATCAACATCCGTCCGGCCTGGGTAATCGCCAGCAGCATATCGTGCTCGTCTTTAATCACCAGCGGCGGCATGACGTGCGCATTTTCCGGCAGTGTAATCAACGCCTTACCGGCACGGTTACGGGCAACCAGATCGTTAAACGTACAAACGAAGCCGTAGCCCGCATCCGACGCCATCAGCAGTTTCTGGTCATCGCCTTCCATCAGCATATGCTCTACGGTCGCCCCCGGCGGCAGCGTGAGTTTGCCGGTCAGCGGCTCGCCCTGCCCACGCGCCGACGGAAGCGTAATGGGATCAATAGCATAGCTGCGCCCGGTGGTATCAATAAACACCACCGGTTGATTACTCTTACCTTTCACCGCGGCTTTAAAGCTGTCGCCCGCTTTATAGTTAAGCCCCGGCGCATCAATATCATGACCTTTGGCGCTGCGCACCCAGCCCATCTGCGACAGCACGATAGTCACCGGTTCGGACGGCAGCATGTCGTGTTCGCTCATCGCTTTAGCTTCTTCGCGCTCACGCAGCGGAGAACGGCGATCGTCGCCATAGGCATCGGCGTCCGCCTGTAGTTCTTTTTTCAGCAAGGTATTCATTTTGCGTTCGGACGCGAGAATGCCCTGCAACTGGTCACGCTCTTTTTCCAGCTCGTCCTGCTCGCCGCGAATTTTCATCTCTTCCAGTTTGGCGAGATGGCGCAGTTTCAGTTCGAGAATCGCTTCCGCCTGGGTCTCGCTGATGCCGAAACGCGACATCAGCGCGGGTTTCGGCTCATCCTCGTTACGGATAATCTCGATCACTTCATCGATGTTGAGAAACGCCACCAGCAAACCTTCGAGGATATGCAGGCGCTTAAGCACTTTCTCCAGACGGTAGTTCAGACGACGGCATACCGTGTCGCGGCGGAACGCCAGCCACTCGGTGAGGATCTCCAGCAGGTTTTTCACCGCCGGACGACCATCCAGACCGATCATGTTCAGGTTAATACGGTAGCTTTTTTCCAGATCGGTGGTGGCGAACAGATGGTTCATCACCTGCTCCATATCCACACGGTTGGAGCGTGGCACAATCACTAAACGCGTCGGGTTTTCGTGATCCGATTCATCGCGCAGATCGTCCACCATCGGCAGTTTTTTATTACGCATCTGCGCAGCAATCTGCTCCAGCACTTTCGCGCCAGAGACCTGATGCGGCAGCGCGGAAATTACCACAGCGCCGTCTTCTTTGGTCCATACCGCGCGCATACGCACGGAGCCCCGCCCGTTTTCGTAAATTTTACGAATTTCCGCACGTGGGGTAATGATCTCCGCTTCGGTCGGGTAATCCGGCCCCTGAACGATATCCAGCAACTGATCCAGCGTCGTTTTCGGCTGCTCAATCAGCGTAATCGCCGCTTTCGCCACTTCGCGCAGGTTGTGCGGCGGGATATCTGTTGCCATGCCCACCGCAATACCGGTGGTGCCGTTCAGCAGGATGTTCGGCAGACGCGCCGGTAACATTTTCGGTTCCTGCATGGTGCCGTCGAAGTTTGGCACCCAGTCCGCCGTCCCCTGACCGAGTTCGCTTAACAGCAGCTCGGCGTATTTGGACAGGCGGGATTCGGTATAACGCATCGCCGCGAATGACTTCGGATCATCCGGCGCGCCCCAGTTCCCCTGGCCATCGACCAGCGGGTAACGGTAAGAGAACGGCTGCGCCATCAGCACCATGGCTTCATAGCAGGCGCTGTCGCCATGCGGGTGATACTTACCCAGTACGTCACCAACGGTACGGGCGGATTTTTTAAATTTAGCGGTGGCGTTCAGCCCCAGCTCTGACATCGCATAGACGATGCGGCGCTGTACCGGCTTCAGGCCGTCGCCAATAAACGGCAACGCACGATCCATGATCACGTACATGGAGTAGTTTAAGTAGGCGTTTTCCGTAAATTCATGTAGCGCAAGGCGCTCTGCCATATCGCTCATTAACAGGGGATCCTCAATCTGCATGCTGACCGTTCGGACGGCAATATTGCCGCAGATAATACCCTATCTCACGGTCTGAGTCACAAACCGTGAGACAGGTGGCGAGGAAGTTAACGAAGCGGCAGATAGATATCCGTCAGCAGCTCATGTTCCGCGACCTCATGGACGAAATTCAGGTACTGGAAGAAGACCGGAAAATCGCGCGGCGTCTCACCGCTGGCGGGTAGCCATTCGCGGAATAAATACCACACGCTCTCCGGGAGGCTGTCGAGCGATCCCTGATGGCGCACCACCGCGCAGCGCCCGCCAGGAATCTCGCTATTCACCACGCCAACGTCATTTTCGGCTATCGGCTGGCGGACGCTGCCGCAGATATCAAAGCGGAATTGAGCCGGCGGCGTCGTCTGCGGGTCGTGCCAGGCAATACCAAAAGTTTGACTGCTGGCAATCGGCGACTGGCCCGTTTCGCGTCGCCATGCAATAAATTTCGCCGCGCTGGCGTTGACCTTATCCGGATGCCCCAGATGCGTCAGCATCGCGACGCGGGTAGGTGGAAATTCAACGATTTTTACGTCCATGACATGCTGCTCCTGTAACGCAAGTTTAGGAACGCGTTGGTGCCAGGCCAGCCAGTCCGGCGATTGCCGAAACCGGCGCGGGCTTTGACCAAACGCGGTTTTGAAAGCACGTGTGAACGACTCCGGATTCTGAAATCCGGCATCCAGCGCGATATCGATAACTTTATCTTGCGGATTAAACGCCAGCCGCCATGACGCCCGGCGCAAACGCAGCCACTGGATATAGCGATAGAGCGGAAGCCCGCTCCAGGCGGTAAACTGCCGGTGAAAATGAAACGGCGAGCTGTGCGCCATCCGGCTTAACACCTCAAGCGACAGAGGCTCATCCAGATGACGCTCAATGTGGTCGCAAACGCGCCGCAGACGTTCGGAATAAGCCGCGCTGATCAGGTCATTCATCACTGCCTCCTTGTGGCCTATTCTGCCCACCGGGCGGCTGTGAATCCTGACCGATCTTGCGCAATGTGGGATTACGGATTCACTTTACGAATCTGTTTTACGTCGATTTCGACAGAGTTCCAGTCTTTATCCACTTCGCCCTGAATTTCAACGGTATCCTGCGGGGTTACGGTCAGGCCGTTCCAACGCTTGTGGTCAATATCCACATTGATAGTACCGGTCGCATCTTTAAACACATACAGGTCGTCGGAAATGCGCTCGACGATATTCCCGCGCAGCGTTACCCACGCATCGTCACGCAGCGATTTAGCGCTCTCTACCGTCGTGCTGCTGCCGTTCGGGCCGACAAATCCGCCGCCTTGCGTTTGCGTCGCCGACGGGCCGGAGAAACCGCCCTGCTGAGCCGCCAGAACCGGGGTAGAACACAGTGCCATAACGGCAACGATTGCAGCTAATTTTTTCATGATTACTTTTCCCTTTCATGTCGTTTCAGATCCATTTAATAAGGTAATCCTTAACAACTTCTTAAGGCAAAAAAAGAATCTTTTTTTCTGTACATCGCCTGCGGCGACAAGGTTAACTGACGGTAACGCGAGTTACCGCAAGGAAGAACAGATGCGAATTTTACTGGTAGAAGATGACACACTTATTGGCGATGGCATAAAAGCGGGCCTGAGTAAAATGGGTTTCAGCGTCGACTGGTTTACCGAGGGACGCCCGGGCAAAGAGGCGCTTTACAGCGCGCCTTATGATGCGGTTATTTTAGATTTGACGCTGCCAGGCATGGACGGACGGGATATTTTGCGCGAATGGCGCGAAAAGGGTAAACAGGAACCGGTACTGATCCTGACGGCGCGCGACGCGTTAGCAGAGCGCGTCGAGGGGCTACGTCTCGGCGCCGATGACTATTTATGTAAACCTTTCGCGCTCATTGAGGTCGCCGCCCGTCTGGAGGCGCTGGTACGCCGCGCCAGCGGTCAGGCCAGTAGCGAATTGCGCCACGGCCAGGTGACGCTCAATCCAGGCAATCTCGTCGCGACGCTTGCCGGCGAACCACTGGCCCTAAAACCAAAAGAGTTCGCGTTGCTGGAACTCTTACTGCGCAACAAAGGTCGCGTGCTGCCGCGCAAGCTTATTGAAGAGAAGCTGTATAACTGGGATGACGACGTGTCCAGCAATGCAGTGGAAGTCCATGTTCATCATTTACGCCGCAAGCTCGGCAGCGAATTTATTCGCACCGTACACGGCATCGGCTACACCCTGGGTGACGCATGAAATTGACGCAACGTCTCAGCCTGCGCGTCAGGCTGACGCTTATTTTCCTGATTCTGGTCTCCATCACCTGGGCAATTTCCAGTTTTGTGGCCTGGAGAAAGACGACGGATAATGTCGACGAGCTGTTTGACACACAGTTGATGTTGTTCGCCAGACGGCTTAGCACCCTCGATCTTAACGAGATCAACGCCCCGCAGCGCATGGCGCATACGCCAAAGAAATTAAAACATGGGCATATCGATGACGATGCGCTGGCGTTCGCCATCTTTTCCGCTGATGGCAAAATGTTGCTGCATGATGGCGACAACGGTCAGGATATTCCGTATCGCTATCGCCGGGAAGGTTTCGACAATGGCTATCTGAAGGATGACAACGACCTCTGGCGTTTTTTGTGGTTGAACTCGGCGGACGGCAAGTATCGTATCGTCGTCGGTCAGGAGTGGGATTACCGCGAAGATATGGCGCTGGCGATCGTGGCGGCGCAATTAACGCCGTGGCTGCTCGCCCTTCCCTTCATGCTACTGATTTTATTACTCCTGCTTCACCGCGAGCTCAGACCGTTGAAAAAACTGGCGCAGGCGCTGCGCTTCCGGTCGCCGGAATCGGAAACGCCGCTCGACGCCAAAGGCGTACCGAGCGAGGTTCGCCCACTGGTCGAAGCGCTTAATCAGCTTTTTAGCCGCATCCACTCCATGATGGTGCGCGAACGGCGATTTACCTCCGACGCCGCCCATGAATTGCGCAGCCCGCTGGCCGCGCTGAAAGTACAAACCGAGGTGGCGCAGCTCTCGGGCGACGATCCGCTATCGCGTGATAAAGCGCTGACCCAGCTCCATGCGGGGATCGATCGCGCCACGCGGCTGGTCGATCAGCTACTGACGTTATCGCGCCTCGACTCGCTCAATAATTTGCAGGATGTGGCGGAGATTTCGCTGGAAGAGCTGCTGCAGTCCGCGGTAATGGATATTTATCATCCGGCGCAGCAGGCGAATATCGACGTGCGTTTACAGCTTAACGCCCATGACGTCATACGTACCGGTCAGCCGCTACTCTTAAGCCTGTTAGTGCGTAACCTGCTGGATAATGCGATTCGCTACAGTCCGCAGGGCAGCGTCGTCGACGTTACCTTACATGCCCGCAGCTTCACCGTCAGAGATAATGGCCCTGGCGTAGCGCCAGAGATTCTGACGCATATCGGCGAGCGTTTTTACCGCCCGCCAGGCCAAAGTGTGACCGGCAGCGGTCTGGGATTATCAATCGTCCGCCGCATCGCTACGCTGCACGGCATGACGGTGTCGTTTGGCAACGCCGCGGAAGGTGGATTTGAGGCCGTAGTAAGTTGGTAACAGAGACTTTTGCCAAAAACGCAAAAGACTTTGCACATTTTGCTAATTTCACCGCACCGCCCGTCAGCGTAGAATCAGCAGCAAACGCATTTCTTGAGGACACAAAATGAGTAACATCCTGATTATCAACGGGGCGAAAAAATTCGCGCACTCCAACGGCCAGTTGAATGACACCCTGACCGAAGTTGCCGATGGGCTGCTGCGCGATCTGGGTCATCAGGTTAAGATCGTCCGCGCCGACAGCGACTATGACATTAAAGAAGAGGTGCAGAATTTCGTCTGGGCTGACGTGGTGATTTGGCAGATGCCAGGCTGGTGGATGGGCGCACCATGGACAGTAAAAAAATATATGGATGATGTCTTTACCGAAGGTCACGGCACGCTCTATGCCAGCGATGGCCGCACGCGTTCCGATGCCGCTAAAAAGTACGGTTCCGGCGGTCTGGTGCAGGGGAAAAAATATATGCTGTCACTGACGTGGAACGCGCCGATGGAAGCATTTACCGAAAAAGATCAGTTTTTCCACGGCGTAGGCGTAGATGGCGTCTATCTGCCATTCCATAAAGCCAACCAGTTCCTGGGCATGGACGCGCTGCCAACGTTTATTGCCAACGACGTGATTAAAATGCCGGATGTTCCGCGCTATACCGCAGAATATCGCAAGCATCTGAGCGAAATTTTTGCTTAACTGGTCATCCTGGAATTAGAAGGAGTTAACCATGCTTACCGTCATTGCCGAAATTCGCACGCGTCCGGGCCAACATCACCGTCAGGCCGTCCTCGATCAGTTTGCGAAAATTATTCCAACCGTTCTTAAAGAAGAGGGGTGCCACGGTTACGCGCCGATGGTGGATCATGCCGCGGGCGTGAGTTTTCAGACTCTGGCGCCTGACTCGATCGTGATGATTGAACAGTGGGAAAGCGTTGCGCACCTTGAAGCGCATCTGCAAACCCCGCATATGAAAGCCTACAGCGACGCGGTAAAAGACGATGTGCTGGAAATGAATATTCGTATTCTGGAATCCGGCGTTTAAGTTATTACCCTCGTCTGACGTCGCCCTGATGCGATGCGCAAGTGTCGCCATCAGGCTGCGGCGTCATGTCGGATTCGCTTATCCGGCCTGCGGCATGCAGACCGGATAAAGCGTGCAACAACCGTTACACGTCGAGATCCGCGAGATCGCCTTTTTCCTGTAGCCAGTTGCGTCGATCTTCAGAACGTTTCTTCGCCAGCAGCATATCCATCATCGCATTAGTACGCTGATCGTCTTCATCGCTAATGGTGAGCTGCACCAGGCGGCGAGTATTCGGATCAAGCGTGGTTTCGCGTAACTGCATCGGGTTCATTTCTCCCAGGCCTTTGAAACGCTGTACGTTCGGCTTGCCTTTCTTACGCTTCAGTTGTTCCAGTACGCCCGCCTTCTCTTCTTCCGTCAGCGCGTAATAGACCTCTTTACCCAAATCGATACGGTATAGCGGCGGCAGCGCGACGTAGACATGACCATTCTTCACCAGCGCGCGGAAATGTCTGACAAACAGCGCGCAAAGCAGCGTAGCGATATGCAAACCATCGGAGTCCGCATCCGCCAGGATACAGATCTTGCCGTAGCGCAGCTGACTCAGATCGTCGCTGTCCGGATCGATACCGATCGCCACGGAAATATCATGCACCTCTTGCGAGGCCAGCACTTCATCGGAAGAGACCTCCCAGGTGTTAAGGATCTTACCTTTGAGCGGCATGATCGCCTGATATTCGCGATCGCGCGCCTGCTTGGCGGAACCGCCCGCCGAATCCCCTTCCACAAGGAACAGCTCGGTCCGATTAAGATCCTGCGCGGTACAGTCCGCCAGTTTCCCCGGCAACGCCGGACCGCTGGTGAGCTTTTTGCGCACCACTTTTTTTGCGGCGCGCAGTCGCCGCTGCGCGCTGGCAATCGCCATCTCTGCCAGTTGTTCCGCCGCCTGCACGTTCTGGTTCAGCCACAGGCTGAAGGCATCTTTCACCACGCCGGAAACAAATGCCGCACATTGACGCGACGACAGACGCTCTTTAGTCTGCCCGGCAAATTGCGGGTCCTGCATTTTCACGGAGAGCACATAAGCGCAGCGATCCCAGATATCTTCCGCCGACAGTTTGACGCCGCGCGGCAAAATATTGCGGTATTCGCAAAATTCGCGCATCGCGTCGAGCAGGCCCTGGCGCAGACCGTTGACGTGCGTCCCCCCCTGCATGGTCGGGATCAGGTTGACGTAGCTTTCCGTCAGTAATTCGCCGCCTTCCGGCAGCCACAATAGCGCCCAGTCAACCGCTTCCGTTTCACCGTTAAAATTACCGATAAACGGCTTTTCCGGCAGCGTCGGCAGGCCGTTTACCGCTTCGCCCAGATAGTCGTTCAGACCATCCTGGTAGCACCAGCGCTGCTCGCTGTTATTCACTTCATCTTTAAAAGTGATTTCCACGCCGGGACACAGCACCGCTTTTGCTTTCAGAACGTGCATTAAGCGAGAGACAGAAAAACGCGGGCTGTCGAAGAAGCTTTCGTCCGGCCAGAAGTGCACGCTGGTGCCAGTATTACGTTTACCGCAGGTGCCGACAACCTGCAAATCCTGCACTTTTTCGCCGTTTTCAAACGCGATGTTATAGACCTGACCGTCGCGGCGCACGGTCACTTCCACGCGCTTTGACAGGGCATTTACTACCGAAATCCCCACCCCATGCAGACCACCAGAGAACTGATAGTTCTTATTGGAGAATTTACCGCCGGCATGAAGTCGACAGAGGATCAGTTCTACCGCCGGAACCCCCTCTTCCGGATGGATATCCACCGGCATCCCGCGTCCGTCGTCAATCACTTCCAGCGATTGATCGGCATGTAAAATGACATCCACGCGTTTGGCGTGACCTGCCAGTGCTTCATCCACACTATTATCAATCACTTCCTGACCCAAATGGTTGGGGCGGGTCGTATCGGTGTACATCCCCGGGCGGCGGCGTACCGGCTCAAGCCCAGTGAGTACCTCAATGGCATCAGCGTTATAAGTTTGCGTCATGGTTTAATTAGCAATTCGAATTGATTGTCAGCAACTGTGCAGTCCAAGAAAATCGACAATCTGGTTGAAATAATCTTCGAAGCCCGTGAATGCGTGATTACCCCCCTCGGTCACTGTCTGACGGCAGGAGGCGTAATATGCCACCGCCTGGCGGTAATCCAGCACTTCATCGCCCGTCTGTTGCAGTAGCCAGATCAGGTCCGGCGCTTCCAGCGGGTCAATCTGCATGACTTTAAGATCATAAATATGGCGAGACTCTAGCACATATTGCTGCCCGGTGTAGGGGTTCTCGTTCTGACCGAGATAGTCGGTCAGTAATTCAAAGGGCCGCACGGCGGGATTCACCACCACAGCCGGCAGCATAAAACATTGCGACAGCCAGGTGGCGTAATAACCACCCAGCGACGATCCTACCAGCCCTAATGGCGCACCGCCATGCTCAAGCACGAGAGATTCCAGCAACTCCGCCGCATCGGCAGGATACGGCGGCAGCTGAGGGACGATCATCTCGACATGCGGATGACGCTCCGCCAGCCAGTTTTTTAGCTGGCACGCTTTTGCCGAGCGAGGGGAACTGTTGAATCCGTGCAAATAGAGAAGCGTAGACATCAGTATCCTTCCGAAGCGGTATCGGGTCGGAACCGGGTATCCTGCAGGCGATGCACTTCCGTCTCCAGGACGCCGTTCGCCCGGAGCTCCAGCGTACGCCAGCCCGGCGCGATAGTATCCAGCGTAAAGTTCGCGCAGTGCGGTTTGAACTGTACGCAGGTTGACGGCGACGCCAGCAGACGGCGACCGTTCCAGTCAAGATCCAGCTCCTGGTGAATATGTCCGCATAACAGATATTTTACACGCGGGAAATTCGCCAGCACGCTATCCAGCTCACCGGCATTACGCAAGCTGTGCTGATCCAACCAACTGCACCCTGCCGGCAACGGATGGTGGTGCAAAAGGAGCAATGTCTGTCTCTCTGGCGCATCGGCGAGCTTACGCTCAAGCCATTCCAGTTGGAACTCGCTCAGTTCGCCATGCGGGACGCCAAACACCTGGCTATCCAGCAACAAAATCTGCCATTGTTCACCGATTAACACGCGCTTAGCCGGGGAAATCCCCGCCTCTTGCAGCGCGCTGTACATTGCCGGCTGAAAATCATGATTGCCCGGTAGCCAAACGCAAGGCGCGCGAAAGCTTGCGATACCCTCAGCAAAATGCTGATAAGCCGCAGCGGATTGATCCTGCGCCAGATCGCCGGTGGCCACGATCAGATCATATTCATACTGTTGCGCCCGAATAGCCTCCAGCACGGCCTGGTAACTTTCCCAGGTATTGACGCCTAACAGCGTTTCATGCTTTTCGGCAAACAGGTGAGTATCTGTAATTTGTAAAATCCTGACTCGGGCCTCACCAGCCAGAGGTAGGGTTAACAGGCTTTCCAAATGGTGTCCTTAGGTTTCACGACGCTAATAAACCGGAATCGCCATCGCTCCATGTGCTAAACAGAATCGTAGCCAGTCGGCCAGAAACTGATTAATTTGATGCTTTTCGTCGCGTTGATGCAACTTTTTATTTGGATAATCATACCGCGCTTTGAAGCGAAAGATCTGCTGGCTTGAACACACTTCAGCCACCATCGCATCATGGTAGAGGCGCACCGTCAGCGACGGCAGGCTCCAGTAGGTGATGGCTGGCGCCGTTTGCTCGATCGTTACAAGCGTAGTGTATCGGGTCGATTCCACAATCGTTAACCGATATTGTACGTTGCCCACCTGATAGCTCACCGTTTCACCGGGGGCGTCATTGCGCGGCAGCAGGCGGCGCAATTGCGAAAAATTGGTTTCGCACAAACGCATCATTTCTGGGAAGTCAGGTGTATAACGCTTCATTTTTTCCACTCGTTTTTTAACTCTTGATGATGCAACTGAAGCCATTGCAAAGCGATGACTGCGGCTGCGTTGTCGATTTTCCCCTCTTCTACCCACTGGTATGCCTGTTCCCGGCTTACCACATGAACCCGAATATCTTCGTTTTCATCCGCCAGACCATGAATACCTGCCGCGGTCGTGGCGTCCACTTCACCCACCAGAATAGATGAGCGCTCGCTGGTTCCTCCTGGACTCGCCAGGTAACTGATGACCGGTCGGGTGCGGCCTACGGTCAGCCCCGCTTCTTCCATCGCCTCCCGCCGGGCGACCGCCTCAATGGTTTCGCCTTCTTCTATCATGCCGGCGACCATCTCCAGCAGCCACGGCGTAACGCTTGTGTCGTACGCGGCAATACGAATCTGTTCGACCAGCACCACCTCGTCGCGTTCAGGGTCAAAGGGTAGCAAGACGGCGGCGTGCCCGCGCTCAAAAATTTCGCGCTTTACCTCGCCACTCATTTCTCCGTTGAATAAACGATGGCGGAATCGATACACATCCAATGAAAAAAAACCGCGATAGCGCGTTTCCCGTGCAATAATTTCTACATCGCTTTTGGTGAAAGTAACTGGCAAGTTGTCTGATTTACGCATTGTGCTGCCCTGCTAGCAATAATGATTAAATGATGAATTTCAAGGGTGGTTGACTGCTGTTTTATCACCCTTGTGGTAAATTGGTGCCAATTAAGGCTCGTATGGCACGTAACGCCAACTTTTTGCAGTGGCGGATTCTGCTAGAATCAGCAATTATTTTTACAAATTGATCAGCGCTAAATACTGCTTCACAACAAGGAATGCAAATGAAGAAATTGCTCCCCATCCTTATCGGCCTGAGCCTGTCGGGGTTCAGCACACTAAGCCAGGCAGAGAACCTGATGCAAGTTTATCAGCAAGCACGCCTGAGCAACCCGGAATTGCGTAAATCCGCTGCCGATCGCGATGCTGCATTCGAAAAAATTAACGAAGCGCGTAGTCCTTTACTGCCGCAACTGGGTTTAGGTGCCGACTACACCTACAGCAACGGTTATCGCGATGCGAACGGTATCAACTCCAATGAAACCAGCGCTTCCCTGCAATTAACGCAGACGCTATTTGATATGTCGAAATGGCGTGGGCTCACCCTGCAAGAAAAAGCAGCAGGCATTCAGGATGTCACCTATCAGACCGATCAGCAGACGCTGATCCTCAATACCGCGAACGCGTATTTTAAGGTATTGAACGCTATTGATGTGCTTTCCTATACCCAGGCGCAAAAAGAGGCTATCTACCGTCAGTTAGATCAAACGACGCAACGTTTTAACGTGGGTCTGGTCGCCATTACTGACGTGCAAAACGCCCGTGCGCAATATGATACCGTACTGGCGAATGAAGTGACCGCCCGCAACAACCTGGATAACGCGGTAGAAGAGTTGCGCCAGGTGACCGGCAATTATTACCCGGAGCTGGCGTCGCTTAACGTCGAGCATTTTAAAACCGACAAACCCAAAGCTGTTAATGCGCTGCTGAAGGAAGCGGAAAACCGTAACCTGTCGCTGTTGCAGGCGCGTTTAAGTCAGGATCTGGCGCGCGAGCAAATCCGTCAGGCGCAGGATGGCCATCTGCCGACGCTGAATTTAACGGCCTCAACCGGCATTTCTGATACCTCTTATAGCGGTTCTAAAACCAACTCCACCCAGTACGACGATAGCAATATGGGGCAGAATAAAATCGGCCTGAACTTCTCCCTGCCGCTGTATCAAGGCGGGATGGTTAACTCGCAGGTAAAACAGGCGCAGTATAACTTCGTCGGCGCAAGCGAACAGCTGGAAAGCGCGCACCGTAGCGTGGTGCAGACCGTACGTTCTTCCTTTAACAATATTAACGCCTCCATCAGCAGCATCAACGCGTATAAACAAGCAGTCGTTTCCGCGCAAAGTTCTTTGGATGCAATGGAAGCCGGTTACTCGGTCGGTACACGTACCATTGTTGACGTACTGGATGCCACCACCACTCTGTATGATGCCAAGCAGCAACTGGCCAACGCGCGTTATACCTATTTGATTAATCAGTTAAATATCAAATATGCGCTCGGTACGCTGAACGAGCAGGATCTGCTCGCGCTTAACAGTACGTTGGGTAAACCTATCCCGACGTCGCCGGAAAGCGTAGCGCCGGAAACGCCAGATCAGGATGCCGCCGCAGACGGTTATAATGCCCATAGCGCCGCGCCGGCAGTACAGCCGACCGCCGCTCGCGCCAACAGCAATAACGGCAATCCATTCCGGCATTGATAAGTTATTCGCTGGCGCTGCGCTTATCAGACCTGTGCCCTTGTAGGTCTGGTAAGCGCGGCGCTACCTGTCATAAAGCCGCACCTGAACGTAAGACAACGTAAAGATCCTGCTATTCCGCCGCATTCTCGCCTTTTCTCGCTTCAATTTCGACCAGTCATCCTCTATTCTGAACGCATGTTGTATTTACCACTGGGTCCTGGAAGACAAATATGAAACGGACAAAATCCATCCATCACGCATCATTTCGCAAAAGCTGGAGCGCGCGGCATTTAACGCCGGTCGCCCTGGCGGTTACGGCTGTTTTTATGCTGGCTGGCTGTGAAAAAAGCGATGAAACCGTATCGCTGTATCAAAACGCTGATGACTGTTCAGCGGCGAATCCGGGCAAAAGCGCGGAATGTACAACCGCGTATAACAATGCGCTGAAAGAGGCCGAACGTACTGCGCCTAAGTACGCTACACGCGAAGATTGCGTCGCTGAGTTTGGCGAAGGCCAGTGCCAGCAAGCGCCCGCACAGGCTGGCATGGCGCCGGAAAATCAGGCGCAGGCCCAACAATCCAGCGGCAGTTTCTGGATGCCGCTTATGGCAGGTTACATGATGGGGCGTCTGATGGGCGGCGGCGCAGGCTTTGCGCAACAGCCGCTGTTTAGCTCGAAAAACCCGGCCAGCCCTGCATACGGCAAATATACCGATGCGGCAGGTAAAAACTACGGCGCGGCGCAACCGGGCCGGACAATGACCGTACCAAAAACCGCGATGGCGCCGAAACCTGCCACCACAACAACCGTTACCCGCGGCGGTTTTGGCGAATCCGTCGCCAAACAGAGCACCATGCAACGTAGCGCTGCCGGTACTTCAACACGTTCGATGGGCGGCTGATACGCATGGAAAGAGTCAGTATTACCGAGCGCCCGGACTGGCGCGATAAAGCGACTGAATACGGGTTTAATTTTCACACTATGTATGGTGAACCGTACTGGTGTGAAGACGCTTATTACAAGTTAACGCTCGCCCAGGTGGAAAAACTGGAAGACGTTACCGCCGAGCTGCACCAGATGTGCCTCAAGGTAGTAGAACGCGTCATCGCCAGCGATGAGCTGATGACGAAGTTTCGTATTCCAAAACATACCTGGGGTTTTGTTCGCCAGTCCTGGCAAACGCAACAACCGTCGCTCTATTCCCGCCTCGATCTGGCCTGGGACGGTATCGGCGAGCCTAAGCTGCTCGAAAATAATGCCGACACGCCAACATCGCTGTATGAAGCGGCGTTTTTCCAGTGGATTTGGCTGGAAGATCAGATCAACGCGGGCAATCTGCCGGAAGGCAGCGATCAGTTTAATAGCCTGCAGGAAAAGCTGATTGAACGCTTTGCTGAACTTCGCGAGCAGTACGGTTTTCAGTTGCTGCATCTCACCTGCTGTCGCGATACGGTTGAGGATCGCGGCACCATTCAGTATTTACAGGATTGCGCGGCCGAAGCGGAAATCGCCACCGAATTTCTCTATATCGACGATATTGGTCTGGGGGAAAAAGGCCAATTTACGGATCTGCAGGATCAGGTCATTGCGAACCTGTTCAAGCTCTATCCGTGGGAATTTATGCTGCGCGAGATGTTTTCCACCAAGCTGGAAGATGCCGGCGTGCGCTGGCTGGAACCGGCCTGGAAAAGCATTATCTCCAATAAAGCGTTGTTGCCGCTGTTGTGGGAGATGTTCCCGGACCATCCGAATCTGTTGCCTGCGTATTTCGCCGAAGACGAACATCCGCCAATGGATAAATATGTCGTGAAACCGATCTTCTCCCGCGAAGGGGCGAACGTATCGATTATTGAGAACGGTAAAACGATCGAATCCGTGGAAGGCCCGTATGGCGAAGAGGGTATGATCGTGCAACAGTTCTATCCGCTGCCAAAATTCGGCGACAGTTACACCCTGATTGGTAGCTGGCTGATTAACGATCAGCCCGCCGGAATTGGTATCCGTGAAGATCGGGCGCTGATCACCCAGGATCTCTCCCGCTTCTATCCGCATATTTTTGTCGAAGGATAGATTCTCCTGTAAGCCCGATGCGCGTAGCGCCATCGGGCAATCATTCAGCGCCTTATCCGGCCTACCCCACCTGCACCGACAACATACTTATACTGCCCATCTCAATACCGTCGACCGGGATGGTGATAGGTTCCTTGCCGTCCCAGGCGCCAAGTATATACAGCAAAGGTAAAAAGTGCTCCGGCGTCGGGTTCGATAAGGCCCCCCCTTCATGTTGCAGATAATTCACCAGCGGATGCTGTTCTACCGGCCCCTGCCACGTCAGATTGGCTTTCACAAAGTCATTAAATGACGCCGCCCAGGGATACGGTATATTGTCACCGTGCCAACGCACAGTCCGCAGGTTATGAACCACATTCCCGCTGGCCACCAGCATCACGCCTTCGTCACGCAGCGTCGCCAGTTTACGGCCCAACTCAAAATGCCATGCCGCCGGTTTGGTACTATCAACACTAAGCTGCACCATCGGGATATCCGCATTCGGGTACATCTTGATCAATACGCCCCAGGAGCCGTGATCAAATCCCCACGCTTCTTTATCGAGCGAGACGGGAACGGGAGCCAACAGTTCAACCAGACGCTGCGCCAGCGCAGGCGATCCAGGGGCCGGATAATGCGTGTCATACAGCGCCTGCGGAAAACCGCCAAAATCATGGAGAGTTTGCGGCCTTTCCATCGCTGTGACGCCCGTCCCGCGGGTATACCAATGCGCCGACACCACCACTATCGCCTGTGGTCGCGGCAGGGCTTCCCCCAATCGCCGCCAGGCGCGGGTATAATCATTATCGTCCAGCACGTTCATCGGGCTGCCATGCCCCAAAAACAATGCTGGCATACACGTTAAAGACATGATGTTATCCTTACAGGAAAGACATTTTGTTAACATCACCATACGCTTTCTTCACAGAGGAAGAACTCAGATAACTATGATGAAGATCATCAGTTATTTTGAAGGTCAGGTTCGGACGGCAAATTGATAAGGAGTAATGGATGTCAGTACCACTTATTCTGACCTTACTGGCGGGCGCCGCCACCTTTATTGGCGCGTTTCTTGGCGTTCTCGGCCAAAAACCGTCTAACCGCGTGCTGGCTTTTTCGCTGGGCTTCGCCGCAGGGATCATGCTGCTTATCTCGCTGATGGAGATGCTGCCCGCCGCGCTTGATACCGAGGGGATGTCGCCTGTACTGGGCTACGGAATGTTTATTATCGGCCTGTTGGGCTACTTCGGGCTGGACCGCCTGCTTCCTCACGCTCATCCGCAGGATCTGATGCAAAAAAGGCAGCAGCCGCTTCCCGGCTCGATAAAACGCACTGCGATTTTATTGACGCTCGGCATTAGCCTGCATAACTTTCCGGAAGGGATCGCCACCTTTGTCACTGCCAGCAGCAATCTTGAACTGGGTTTCGGCATCGCACTGGCGGTGGCGTTGCACAATATTCCTGAAGGTCTGGCGGTTGCCGGTCCGGTTTATGCCGCGACGGGCTCAAAACGTACCGCGATTTTTTGGGCCGGTATCTCCGGCATGGCGGAAATTCTTGGCGGCGTGCTGGCGTGGCTGATTTTGGGCAGTCTGGTTTCGCCAATCGTTATGGCGGCTATCATGGCGGCAGTCGCCGGTATTATGGTGGCGCTCTCCGTCGATGAACTGATGCCGCTGGCAAAAGAGATCGATCCTAACAATAACCCCAGCTATGGCGTGCTTTGCGGTATGTCCATCATGGGGCTCAGTCTCGTCATTTTGCAGACGATAGGTATCGGTTAAGAGAAACGTCGCGCCGGATGCAGGCCTTTAGCCAGGCAACATCCGGCTGCCCGTCAAGGATATGCGCTATTTCTGCTCATTCATCACGCTGTCGCCTTCGCTCGTCTGGCGAAAACGTTTCGTTCGCGCTTCAAGTAATGCATCTCTGTCTTGCCGAAACGCTCTGCAATAACGCTTCATATGGCAAATATACCCTACTACCACCAGAACGATTAATATTATCCAATACCAGGCAATAAACATCCTTTTTACCCTTAAAATTTAACATCACTAAACATTTAACGTTAAAATTTTACATACCCTTATTTTGACGTATTCATATACTGGCATATTTGTGGAACAAATAAATGATTTTGATCATATAAATCAGTGGTGAAACACAATAATGAAAGAGGTATTAAGCAGAAAACAATGTCGATAAGATCACACTTCGTACTAATTTATATTGTTCTTAAAATATCACACTCCTACTATCGACTCACTCAGGCAATTAAAAAATATTGATACAGAATATACTTTAAAATAAGTAACAGCATCATGACTTATATTTAAAGACCAATCATTTACCTCATTTATTATTCATAAAAACATAGTATATTCAGAAGTATTATATTTAGAAGTTGTATATAAGGAGATATATCCATGTTTGACCAATACCGGAAAACAATACTTGCCGGTGCCGTCGCACTGACATGCGGACTCACCGCAGCCAGTACGTTTGCCGCAGGTTTTCAACCGGCACAGCCCGCAGGAAAATTAGGCGCAGTCGTTGTCGATCCTTACGGAAATGCCCCTCTCACCGCGCTGGTGGAATTAGATAGCCATATTATTTCAGACGTTAAAGTTACTGTACATGGCAAAGGGGAAAAAGGCGTTCCTGTTACTTATACTGTTGGGAAAGAGTCTTTAGAAACCTATGACGGTATTCCTATTTTTGGCCTTTATCAGAAATTTGCCAACAACGTCACGGTAGAATATAAAGAAAACGGCAAAGCCATGAAGGATGACTATGTGGTGCAGACGTCCGCCATCGTCAACCATTATATGGATAACCGTTCTATTTCAGATCTCCAGCAAACGAAAGTTATTAAAGTTGCGCCAGGATTTGAAGATCGCCTTTATCTGGTAAATACCCATACCTTTACGCCGCAGGGCGCTGAATTTCACTGGCACGGCGAAAAAGATAAAAATGCGGGCATTCTTGATGCCGGCCCGGCGGGCGGTGCTTTGCCTTTCGATATCGCCCCTTATACGTTTGTGGTCGACACCCAGGGTGAATACCGCTGGTGGCTGGATCAAGATACCTTCTACGACGGCCACGATATGAATATCAACAAACGCGGCTACCTGATGGGTATTCGTGAAACGCCTCGCGGCACCTTTACCGCGGTGCAGGGCCAACACTGGTACGAGTTTGACATGATGGGGCAAATTCTTGCCGATCACAAACTGCCGCGCGGGTTCCTGGATGCGTCTCATGAATCCATCGAAACCGTGAACGGCACCGTACTGCTGCGCGTCGGCAAACGCGATTACCGCAAAGAAGACGGCATACATGTTCATACGATTCGTGACCAAATCATTGAGGTTGATAAGTCTGGCCGCGTAGTAGACGTTTGGGATTTAACCAAAATCCTCGACCCTATGCGTGATGCGCTGCTCGGCGCGCTGGATGCGGGCGCAGTATGCGTGAACGTCGATCTGGCCCATGCCGGACAGCAGGCGAAACTCGAACCGGATACGCCGTATGGCGATGCGCTTGGCGTTGGTGCCGGTCGTAACTGGGCGCACGTCAACTCTATCGCTTATGACGCGAAAGACGACTCCATCATCCTTTCTTCCCGCCATCAGGGTATTGTAAAAATTGGTCGCGATAAGCAGGTGAAATGGATACTGGCACCGTCTAAAGGCTGGAATAAGCAGCTAGCCAGTAAATTGCTGAAACCGGTAGACGATCATGGTAAGCCGTTGACCTGTGACGAAAACGGCAAGTGTAAGGATACCGATTTCGATTTCACCTATACCCAACATACGGCATGGCTTTCCAGCAAAGGCACGTTAACGGTCTTTGATAACGGCGATGGTCGCGGCCTGGAGCAACCGGCTCTACCGACCATGAAATATTCCCGTTTTGTCGAATATAAGATCGATGAGAAGAAAGGCACCGTACAACAAGTTTGGGAATACGGTAAAGAACGTGGATATGATTTCTATAGTCCTATTACCTCGGTTGTTGAATATCAAAAAGACCGCGACACCATGTTCGGCTTTGGCGGTTCTATTAACCTGTTCGACGTTGGTAAACCCACAGTCGGCAAACTGAATGAGATTGACTATAAAACGAAAGAAGTGAAAGTTGAAATTGATGTGCTGTCGGATAAACCCAACCAGACTCACTATCGTGCATTACTGGTTCATCCAACGCAAATGTTTAAATAAATAACGGGAAGGAATTAATATGTCATCTAAATGGATTACCTCTTTATTTAAAAGCGTAGTATTAACCGCGGCATTGGTCACTCCTTTTGCGGCATCGGCTTTTACCGAGGGCACAGATTATATGGTTCTGGAGAAACCGATTCCTAATGCGGATAAAACGCTGATTAAGGTATTTAGCTATGCCTGCCCTTTCTGCTACAAATATGACAAAGCCGTAACAGGTCCGGTTTCTGATAAAGTAGCCGATCTCGTTACGTTCACCCCGTTCCACCTGGAAACAAAAGGCGAATATGGAAAACAGGCCAGCGAAGTATTTGCAGTCCTGATCGCCAAAGATAAAGCTGCCGGGATTTCGTTATTTGATGCTAAATCACAATTCAAAAAAGCGAAGTTCGCCTGGTATGCGGCTTACCATGATAAGAAAGAGCGCTGGTCAGATGGGAAAGATCCGGCGGCATTTATTAAAACCGGGCTGGACGCCGCAGGCATGAGCCAGGCTGATTTTGAAGCAGCGCTGAAAGATCCTGCCGTTCAGGAGACTCTGGAAAAATGGAAAGCCGCCTATGACGTTGCCAAAATTCAGGGTGTTCCGGCTTACGTCGTCAACGGTAAGTACCTTATCTATACCAAAAACATCAAATCCATCGATTCTATGGCTGAACTCGTTCGGGAACTGGCCACTAAAAAATAAGCAGGGAAACGATTATGGATTTTATTAAGGGATTATGGCGAGACCTACGCGCAAGACCAGTAGATACGCTGGTGAGATGGCAGGAACAGCGCTTTCTGTGGCTGTTAATGGCCATCGCGATGGGAGGGTTAATTATCCTGGCGCACTCGTTCTTCCAAATCTATCTCTACATGGCGCCGTGCGAACAGTGTGTTTACATTCGTTACGCGATGTTTGTGATGGTAATTGGCGGGGTGATTGCGGCGATAAATCCCAAAAATATCGTGCTGAAGCTGATTGGCTGCATCGCGGCGTTTTATGGCAGCATTATGGGCATTAAGTTTTCTATTAAGCTTAATGGTATCCATCATGCGGTACATAATGCGGACCCCGATTCACTTTTTGGCGTGCAAGGATGTTCGACTGACCCGACCTTTCCTTTCAACTTACCGTTGGCGGAATGGGCACCGGAGTGGTTTAAACCTACCGGAGACTGCGGTTATGACGCGCCTATCGTCCCTGATGGCGTAACGCTCAGTAGCGTACAGCAGTGGTTTGTCGATCTCTACCAGCAGTCCGAAGGCTGGTATCTGCTTCCGCCCTGGCACTTTATGAACATGGCGCAGGCATGTATGTTGGCCTTTGGGTTGTGCCTGATTCTGCTGCTGGTGATGAGCGGCGCCTGGGCATTAAAACTGGCCAGAGGCAAATAACCTGAATAGATAAACCAAAGCAGAGGTCTGCATTCAGGCCTCTGCTTTTCTCACAATAATTTTACCATTCAGCTTATTCGTCGTTCTTTGAAACTGAACGATATGGCACCGAAGGAATACAAAAAAGCCGATGACATCTCATCGGCTTTTTTCAACCATGATCCGTTCGATCAGCTGGCTTTGCGCTCATGCGCCTGGCGGTAAGCCACCAGATCTTCAATCGTGACCACCGCCATATTATGCTGGCCTGCAAACGCGATACACTCCGGCGCGCGCGCCATCGTCCCATCGTCGTTAGTCAACTCGCACAGTACGCCTGCAGGTTTAAAACCGGCCAGCGTCATCAGATCGATGGTCGCCTCCGTATGACCGCCGCGCGTCAGCACGCCGCCCGCCTGAGCGCGCAGTGGGAAAACGTGCCCCGGACGGTTAAGATCGGACGGTTTTGCGCCATCCTTAATTGCCGCACGCACCGTAGTGACACGGTCAGCGGCGGAAACGCCGGTGGTCACGCCTTCTGCGGCTTCAATGGTCACGGTAAAACCGGTGCCGTAGGCGCTGGTGTTGTTTTCCACCATCATTGGCAAGTCGAGCTGCTTACGACGGTCTTCAGTAATACACAGGCAAACAATACCGCTACCGTGACGAATGGTTAACGCCATCTGTTCTACGGTCATCGTCTCTGCGGGGAAAATCATATCGCCTTCGTTTTCACGATCTTCATCATCAAGCACCATCACACCGCGTCCTTCACGCAGCGCATCCAGTGCAAGTTCAACACGTTCAAAAGGCGTACCAAAAGAGGAAAGTAGCGTCTGATTCATGGTAAAAAAACCTCATTAACATTATGGTTACCAGAATCAGGGCAGTCTTAGGAGTGCCGACAAGCGGCAAAAAAATAACGTGAGCGGGTCCATGCCCGACTGGATCGTTACCCTCTCCCATCCGGACTTTAACCGTCGGCCCCGGAATTACACCGGATCTGCTGACCTTTTCGCTATGGCAAAAAGCGCTCGCGGGCTTTCAACCTGCTCTCCGCGTTCCGTCACGGCGCGCCGTGATGAGAAATGCGTTAAACATCGCTGATTTACCGCCGGTGGGGAATTTCGCCCCGCCCTGAGAATAAGCGGGTTAACTATAACGCTATTGATTACCTTCATCAACGCCTTTACTCCGTATGACGTCACACAATTCTGGTTTATGGCGTCCACATATCGCACTACAATAAGAGCTAACACTTATCAGTTCAGGGAAACCACAATGATTGACCCGAAAAAAATTGAGCAAATCGCACGCCAGGTTCATGAGTCAATGCCGAAAGGTATTCGCGAGTTCGGGGAAGATATCGAGAAAAAAATCCGTCAAACGCTGCAATCTCAGCTGACGCGTCTCGATCTGGTGAGCCGCGAAGAGTTTGATGTCCAGACTCAGGTCTTGCTGCGCACCCGGGAAAAACTGGCGCTGCTGGAGCAACGCCTCAGCGAACTGGAAGCTCGCGACAAGCCTGAAGAAGTAAAACCTGCGCCCGCCATCCCGCCAGTCGATCCACAACAAGAGTAAAAACGTGAACGGGCCTGACGGCCCGCTCATATAAGATCTGAATAATGCCCTGCACCTGTAAAGGGAGCCTGCATTAGTGTTCTAATTCTAACCTTTTCGCCTGAGTCGCCTGCTGGCAGTAAAGCGCGTAACGCTTGCAAAACCAGTCGCGATGCTCCTCGTCCATATTGCCGGTTACCGCCTGGATATCAACAGGACGCCCCTCCGCCTGCATTCTGGCAAAACTGCGCGCCAGAAAATCGAAATTATTTAATGAATAGACGTTATTGTTGTTCATCAGCATACCCTCCAGTTATTGAATTCTGTTAAGGCTATATGCTTTTTCTGATTTCAGTATTTCCCTATATGTACGGCGGTTTTATACATAACGTGCGCAAATTTAATGCGCAAAATCACAATATTCACCAAAGATAACGACGGATAAATCGCTTTTCGGACTTAAGGAGATATGGGTCACATGATATTGTAACGCAATGAAATAACAAGCATGAAAATTATCACGCGAACATCCTTCTGAAGGCGGCGACAAGGATAGAAAATATGACCTTATTTGCGGAGTATAACAGCCCCTATCTGTTTGCCATCGCGTTCGTTTTCTTTATCGGCGTGCTGGAGATGATTTCGCTGATTTTTGGCCACTTTCTTTCAGGCGCGCTCGACGCCCATCTCGATCATTATGACGCCCTGTCATCCGGCCCTGCGGGCCAGGCGCTTCATTATCTGAATATTGGACGCGTTCCCGCCCTGGTCGTCCTCTGTCTATTGGCCGGTTATTTCGGCCTCTTCGGTATCCTCATCCAGCATGGCGGGATCATGCTCTGGCAAGCGCCGCTCAGCAATCTGCTGCTGGTCCCGTTGAGCATTGTCCTGTCGGTCTTTGCCGTGCATTACAGCGGAAAAATCCTCGCGCCCTGGCTACCCAGAGATGAAAGCTCCGCCCTCCGGGAAGAGGAATTTATCGGCGGCATGGCGATTATTACCGGCCACGCCGCCGTCGCCGGTACACCTTGCGAAGGAAAATTTACCGATAAGTTCGGCCAGATTCACTATTTACTGCTGGAACCCGAAAAGGGAAAAGAATTTAAAAAAGGAGACAAGGTGCTGATTGTCTGCCGACTTTCCGCAACGCGCTATTTGGCTGAGCGTACCTTCTACGTTTAATTGAGAGGAACTTACATAATGGATGATGTTTTTGGCATATTGCCATCATGGATGTTTACCGCCATCGTTGCGGTTATCGTCTTACTAATTATCGGGATCATTTTTGCTCGCCTCTATCGCCGCGCATCTGCGGAACAGGCGTTTGTCCGTACCGGGCTTGGCGGGCAAAAAGTGGTGATGAGCGGCGGCGCTATTGTGATGCCAATCTTTCACGAAATTATTCCGATCAATATGAATACCCTAAAACTTGAAGTTAGCCGTGCTACCGTCGATAGCCTGATCACCAAAGATCGTATGCGCGTTGACGTGGTCGTCGCTTTCTTCGTACGTGTAAAACCCTCTGTTGAAGGTATTGCCACCGCCGCACAAACGCTTGGCCAGCGAACGCTGTCGCCGGAAGATCTGCGTATGCTGGTTGAGGATAAATTCGTTGACGCCTTACGCGCTACCGCGGCCCAGATGACGATGCATGAGCTACAGGATACGCGTGAAAACTTCGTTCAGGGCGTACAAAACACCGTTGCGGAAGATTTGTCGAAAAACGGCCTGGAACTGGAAAGCGTCTCATTAACCAACTTTAACCAAACGTCCAAAGAACATTTCAACCCAAACAACGCCTTTGATGCCGAAGGTCTGACGAAACTGACGCAGGAAACCGAACGCCGCCGTCGTGAACGTAATGAAGTGGAACAGGATGTGGAAGTGGCGGTGCGCGAAAAGAACCGCGACGCGCTTGAACGCAAGCTGGAAATCGAGCAGCAAGAAGCCTTTATGACTCTGGAGCAGGAGCAACAGGTTAAAACCCGCACCGCCGAACAAAACGCCAAAATTGCCGCTTTTGAGGCCGAGCGCCATCGTGAAGCAGAACAGACGCGCATTCTTGCTGAGCGGCAGATCCAGGAGACGGAGATCGAACGTGAGCAAGCAGTACGGTCCAGGAAAGTTGAGGCCGAGCGTGAAGTACGTATTAAAGAGATCGAACAGCAACAGGTGACAGAAATCGCCAACCAGACGAAATCTATCGCCATTGCCGCCAAATCCGAGCAGCAATCACAAGCGGAAGCGCGCGCCAACGACGCGCTGGCCGATGCGGTTCGCGCCCAGCAAAACGTAGAAACCACCCGCCAGACCGCCGAAGCGGATCGCGCCAAGCAGGTCGCTCTGATCGCCGCGGCGCAGGATGCGGAAACCAAAGCGGTCGAACTGACCGTTCGGGCAAAAGCAGAGAAAGAAGCGGCAGAATTGCAAGCCGCCGCCATCATCGAACTGGCGGAAGCAACGCGTAAAAAAGGTCTGGCGGAAGCCGAAGCGCAACGGGCGCTGAATGACGCTATCAACGTACTATCTGACGAACAAACCAGCCTCAAATTTAAACTAGCGCTCTTACAATCGTTGCCTGCTGTTATTGAGAAGTCTGTTGAACCGATGAAATCCATCGACGGCATTAAGATTATTCAGGTCGATGGCCTCAATCGCGGCGCGACGGCGGGCGACGTCGCCGCTGGCGGCGCTAACGGGGGAAACCTGGCGGAACAAGCGTTATCTGCCGCGCTCACCTATCGTACCCAGGCGCCGCTGATCGATTCGCTGTTAAACGAGATTGGCATCGCCGGCGGCTCGCTAAAGGCGCTGACCACACCGTTGGTTTCATCGGCAACGGATGAGATTAATCGCGAAGCAACGGTAAAAGAGCAATAACCCCCCGCTATATCTCCTGTCCCTGGCCATAAGGCCGGGGATTTTTTTATCTTTTTTCCACCTTGTCTGTACAAAGCGTTATGACCAGCAGGCCATTTTGCGTGGGCGATCCAGTAACGCAAAATCGGCGGGAGAAAGCCCTTGCGCCAGACAGGCCACTCACCAACAATCGCGATGTCAGCAAGGGGCTGAAACGGGAAAGCCCCTCCCGAGGAAGGGGCTTTAATAAGGAAAGGGTTATGATGCAACAGGTCATCATACTGATTGTTCTGTTACTGATAAGTTTCGCAGCTTACTAACAGCCAATCAGAGGGGGGAGAGATCCCCTCTCACCCTTATTCCTTTACTTTAGGTCGAAAAAAAAGCAGCGTCAACCGCGAGATACGCGTCGAAACAAAATGTCCGACGCGCCTTCAAAATCAGCGCCCGCCGCGTCTGTAACGCCTGATGTCGCGGTTTTACTTCTCGCTCTCGGTCTGGATCTTTTTGATGATATTGGTCGTGGAACAACCATCTTCGAAGTTCAGCACCATGACTTCGCCGCCGTTGGCCCAGACCTCTTCGCTGCCCGCGATCTCTTCCGGCTTATAGTCGCCGCCTTTTACCAGCAGATCCGGCAGAATACCGGCAATCAGTCGTTGCGGCGTATCCTCTTCAAAAGAGACAACCCAGTCGACTGACTCCAGCGCGCCCAGCACGATCATACGCTGTTCGAGCGGATTAACCGGACGGCTTTCGCCTTTCAGGCGTTTAGTCGAGGCGTCACTATTGACCGCAACAATCAGGCGGTCGCCCAGTTTGCGCGCGTTCGCCAGATAAGAGACATGGCCCGCGTGCAGAATATCGAAAACGCCGTTGGTCATGACCACTTTCTCGCCACGCTTACGCGCGCTGGCGACGGCCTGTCTCAACTCCTCTTCGGTCATAACGCCGAAGCCGGTATCCGCGCGTCCGCGCACTGCGTTTTCCAGCTCAATAGGGGAAACCGTTGACGTCCCGAGTTTACCTACCACTACGCCCGCCGCCGCATTGGCGAAATAACACGCCTCTTCCAGGGTATTTCCCGCCGCCAGCGTCGCCGCCAGCACGCCGATCACCGTATCGCCCGCACCGGTAACATCATAAACTTCCTGCGCCTGCGTCGGCATATGTAGCGGCGCTTTATTCGGTTGCAGCAGAGTCATTCCCTGTTCGGAACGCGTGACCAACAGCGCGGAAAGGTCGTAATCGGCAATGAGTTTCATGCCACGTTCAACCAGTTCGTCTTCGCTTTTACATTTCCCCGCGACCGCCTCAAATTCAGAAAGGTTTGGCGTCAGCAGCGTGGCGCCGCGGTAACGTTCAAAATCCGTTCCTTTCGGATCGATGAGCACCGGCACGCCCGCCTGGCGCGCCAGGGAAATCATAGTCTGCACGCTGGTCAGAGCGCCTTTGGCATAATCGGACAATACCAGCGCGCCGATCGATCCCAGCGCCTGGTTGATACGCTCATGCAACGGCTGTGGGTCCACGCCCTCAAAGCCTTCTTCAAAATCAAGACGAATGAGCTGCTGATTACGTGATAGCACGCGCAGTTTGGTAATCGTCGGATGCGTCGGCACAGAAACGAAGTCGCACTTCACATTGACCTCTGCCAACGTTTTGCTCAGCGCGCGCGCGGCGTCATCAATACCCGTCAGGCCGACCAGACGGGCGTTCGCTCCCAGAGACGCAATGTTCATCGCCACGTTCGCCGCGCCGCCCGGGCGTTCCTCAACGGTATTTACCTTAACCACGGGCACCGGCGCTTCCGGTGAAATACGGCAAGTGGGGCCATACCAATAGCGATCCAGCATTACATCACCCACAACCATGACGCCTGCACGTTCAAACGCTGGCAGATTTACTTTCATTCCTGTCTCCTGAGAGATTCAAAATTTGCGCGCGATAATAGCATAATTCAAACGGCTACCAGCCACTTCCGCCAGCTTGCCTGCACCAGCGCGCGCTCTTTGCTAAAACACGTCTGCGCCACATGACCGGGAAGCTCCTGCAACGCCAGGTGGTGCAGTTCATCACGCAGTGTGGTGTAGGCTACCGTCAGCGCCTGCGCCTCGTGATCATCCATAATGCCGTTTTGCGCCAGAAGCTCCAGGATGCGCACGTTATCAGACCAGCGCGTTAATTTAGGTTTTTCATGAGCGTAGCGCAGTACCAGATATTGCGCGATAAACTCAATATCCGTAATACCGCCTTCATCAGCTTTAATATCAAAACGATCGCGATGCTTATTGCCGAGATGCGCCCGCATTTTCTCGCGCATTTCACGTACTTCAGTCTGCAATGTCTTGCCGTCGCGCGCCGTCGTCATGATAGTGCGGCGCACCGCATCAAACTGTGAGGTAAGCTGCGGGTCGCCATATACCACGCGAGCGCGTACCAACGCCTGATGTTCCCAGGTCCAGGCTTCATGCTGCTGATAATCGGCAAACGCGTCCGCTGAAGTCACCAGCATTCCCGCCGCGCCAGAGGGGCGTAGACGCGCATCCACCTCATACAAAATTCCGGAGGAGGTGCGCGTACTGAACAGATGCATAATGCGCTGCGCCAGGCGCAGATAAAACTGCCGCCCGTCGATTTCGCGTTCGCCGTTGGTCATGACGTCCATCGGACAGTCATGCAGGAAGATGAGATCCAGATCGGAACTGTAGCCCAGCTCCCATCCGCCCAACTTGCCATAACCGACAACCGCAAACCCCCGCCCCTGGCGCTCGTCCAGATGCGCTGGCTGACCATAACGCGCAACCATTTGCGTCCACGCCTGCTGCACCACAGCATCAATCATCGCCTCCGCCAGCCATGTGAGGTGATCGCTCACTTTCATCACCGGCAGCGTACCGGCAATATCCGCCGCCGCAATCCGCAAAAGCTGTGCCTGTTTAAACTGGCGTAATGCCTCCAGTTGTTGTTCTTCGTCTTCTTCCGGCACGCGCAGCAAATATTGGCGTAATTCGTCGCGGTAAGCGTCGGTAGCCGTCGGCTGATAAAGCGTGCCGGGGTCGAGCAGTTCATCAAGCAACAACGGATAACGCGCCAGTTGGCTCGCTATCATTGGCGAAGCGGCGCAGAGCATAATCAGGTGTTTCAGCGCGCCGGGAAATTCGCTCAGCAGCTCCAGATAGGTGGTGCGAGTGACAATCCCCGCCAGCAATGGCGTTATCCGCGATAGCGTAACAACGGCGTCTTCGCGAGAACAGACATCAGCAAGCAGGTGCGGCATCAGTTGGTCCAGCACTTGCCGCCCGCGCGGGCCGATAGGGCGTTTATCCAGTTCCTTACGGAAGTCAGCGATGAGGGTCAGAACCTGTCGCCGATCCTCATCGGCTAAATGCGCCAGCACTGGCGTCGAATCATCCTCCTGTAGCGCATCCTGCCATACTTCACGCCACGGCTCTGAACGTTCTTCCTCCTGCGGGGTATCGGCTTCATCATCGCCAATTAATTCGTTGAATACGCGGCGTACATTAGCCATATGATCCGTCAGTTCGCCAACAAGCTGCGGCCAGTTCTCCGCCTTCATTCCCCAGGCCAGCCGCGCCCGATTCAGATCGTCGGCAGGCAACGTTTGCGTCTGTTCGTCATTGATGCTTTGCAGCAGATTCTCCAGACGACGTAGAAAAAGATAGGCCACGCGCAGTTGCGCCACGTCATTCTCAGGCAGCAAATGCAGCGCAGCGATAGCATCCAGCGTTGGCAGTAACGAACGCGACTGTAGCGACGGCTCGCGTCCGCCGCGGATGAGCTGGAATACCTGCACGATAAACTCAATTTCACGAATACCGCCCGCGCCAAGTTTAATGTTGTCTTTCAAACCGCGGCGTCGCACTTCGCGGGCGATCATCCCTTTCATATTACGTAGCGACTGGATGACGCTGAAATCGATATAGCGGCGGAAAACGAAAGGCCGCAGCATGGCGCGCAATTCACGAGACCAGGCGTCGTCGTTATCGCCCATTAGCCGCGCTTTCACCATGGCGTAGCGTTCCCAGTCGCGTCCTTGCTCCTGATAGTAATCCTCCAGCGCGGCAAAACTCAGTACCAGCGGGCCGCTGTCGCCAAACGGTCGCAGGCGCATGTCCACCCGATAGACAAAACCATCCATTGTGGGCTGATCCAGCGCTTTGATCAGCCGCTGCCCGAGACGCGTAAAAAACTGGGCGTTATCGAGTTCACGACGCCCGCCCCGGGTCTCGCCATGTTCCGGCCAGGCGAAAATCAGATCGATATCAGACGAAAAATTCAGTTCGCCGCCGCCCAGCTTGCCCATGCCTAAAATCAACAGCGGCTGCGGAACGCCCTGCGGGTTACAGGGGGTTCCCCATTCGCGGCAACAGGCGGCATACAGCCAGTCGCGCGCCCCCACAATGAGCGTCTCCGCCAGATGGCTCAACTGTTGTAAAATAGTCTCATCGTCCACCAGCGACAGCGTCTGCGCCCAGGCGATGCGTACCATGATGCGACGACGAAAAAACCTCAGTTCACGCATCAGCGAGGCGTCGTCACAGACACCTGCCAACGCCTCCTGTAACCAGCCAGCATAATGTCGCCATTCATCAGCCTGCGGCGATGCGGATTCCAGTTCGGCAAGCCACTCCGGATGCGCTATCACGCTATCCAGCGCAAAATCGCTAAATGTAAGTACTGACTTCGCCTGCGCGCTAAGCGATGTCTCAGTAAATCCTTCTGGTAGGCGCTCAACAACGGTCTGCCAGTACTGCGATAAGGGTGAAGAGAGCGGCGTCATTTAGGGGATATCCTTTAAATAATGCCGGATGGCGGCGTTTCGCCTGATCCGGCCTACAAGTCCGCATACCGTAAGCCTGATAAGCGCAGCGTCATCAGGCGCTTTCTACGGTTCTGATTATCGTTTTCCGCTGTGCAACCAGAACGGCTGCTGGTTAATGGCCTCATTACGGAAATATTCAATTTCAATACGTTGTCCGGTAAGAATGGCGTGACGCAATCCCTGCCAGTTTTCCAGCCATGCCTGCGCGACCATCGCATCATAATACCCGGCCAGCAGTAAAACGCTGTCGATATCGCGAGTCAAACGCGGCAACTGGTCGCGATACTTATCACCCAGCGGTTGTCCAAAAACTTTTTTTAATTCAGCAGTATGACGAGAAAGATGAATGTCGGCGAAACGCTTAAAAGAATCGGCCATTTTGGCCTGCGCCTTCGCGTCCAGAAATGGCTGCCAGGCTTTCGTCACCAGCCATTCCGTCAATGCCAGTTTCGCCATCGCCGTTTGCGTACTATAAACGGCTGTGACGGCGGACACCGCGGATGTCATCGTCGCTTCCGCCTGGGTAAGTAGATCACGTAAGTGAGCGCTCGCTTTACGTGGAACAATGCCACCAAAAAGCATTAAGGCATGGCGCACTAATCCCATAGCATCCAGCACGTGTTCTTTCGCCGACTCGTCGCCGCGCAGCCAGAGCTCTTCATGGTACTGCCACTGTGACAACGCCAGATCCAGCGAGGCCTCCAGCCCTTGCTCTACCGTGGCTTTCGCGGCGGTCCGCAGAATTGTCGTTGGTGTATTCTCTCGCGGCGCATTCCCCTGCGCCAGGTGATAACCTCGCGCCGCCTTACTCAGACTGCCCTGACGCAAACCGGTTTGCGACAGCAGTTGCTTCGCCAGTTTTAACACGGCGCGCGTATCGCCGCGAAGCAACTCAAGCTCCAGCTCACAAATCGGTTCGGCAAACTCGCCCGCTTTTACGTCGCCGAGATCGAGCGCAATTTCAATCCTGCTGCCGTCAACGTCCAGACACCATTTTTCCCGGTAAAAATCGGTACTGAACAGCGGCTGTACGCTTGATGCCAGGCCAGCGGGCAGTTTGCCATCCGGCCAGACCTCCGCCGGAAGTTGCGTCAGATCCAGCACGGGTTCGCTTAGCGCGACATTGTATTCGGGTCGCTGGTGCAGCCCGCCCGTTACCCGGCCGGCAATTTTCATGGTCATTTCATAGCGCCCATTTTCACCACGAATACGCAGCCCCATATCATGGCGGCGTAGCCAGTTATCAGGCGTTTCGAAGTAGATATTCAGCAACTGGCTGGGCGCATGATGCTCGCCGCCGAGCGTATGAAGATGATTTCGCAGCGCATCTACGGCGTCGTGATTGACGATAAACTTTAATTCGATTTCCTGAGCCATGGCCTTGTACTTATGGGTTATGTCACATCTGGGAAGATTCTTGGCGAACTTACCCGCATTATTTTTGTCAGTAGATAGTATTTTGCGCCAAATTGCCATGCAACGAGCAATTTGACGGGCGTAAAAGTTTGACGTAGCGGCAAAGGCGACACAGATGATTCCGATTGATGTCGACTACTTTGCGTAGCGACACTGATGCCGTTACTATCGTTCCACTTTCTCTGACAATAACGACAGCCTGATGCCAAAATTACGCCTGATTGGACTAACTTTACTTGCGCTTAGCGCCACCGCCGTCTCTCATGCTGAAGAGACGCGTTACGTTTCTGATGAACTGAATACCTGGGTCCGCAGCGGTCCGGGAGATAATTATCGCCTTGTGGGTACCGTCAACGCCGGCGAGGAAGTCACGCTCTTACAGAGCGATGCCAACTATGGTCAAATTAAAGACAGTTCTGGTCGTACTGCCTGGATACCGTTAAAAGAACTGAATACCACGCCAAGCCTGCGTACCCGCGTGCCGGATCTTGAAAATCAGGTCAAAACGTTGACCGATAAACTCAACAATATTGATACCACGTGGAATCAGCGCACCGCCGATATGCAGCAGAAAGTGGCGCAAAGCGACAGCGTCATCAACGGGCTAAAAGAAGAGAACCAGAAGCTGAAAAACGAGCTGATTGTCGCGCAGAAAAAAGTTAGCGCCGCGAATCTGCAACTGGATGACAAACAGCGCACCATTATTATGCAGTGGTTTATGTATGGCGGCGGCGTATTGGGTATTGGCTTGCTGTTAGGGCTGGTGCTGCCGCATATGATCCCAAGCCGTAAACGCAAAGACCGCTGGATGAACTAAATCGCCTTCTCTGCGGCACTGTCTTATCATTAGAGGATGATCGTTTTTAAAAGGAAAGTGGCGTGAAGATTTATCTGGTCGGTGGTGCGGTTCGGGATGCGTTGTTAGGGCTACCGGTTAAAGATAAAGATTGGGTCGTTGTCGGCGCCACGCCGCAGGAGATGCTTGATGCGGGCTACCAGCAGGTAGGCCGTGATTTTCCTGTGTTTCTCCACCCGCAAACTCACGAAGAATATGCGCTGGCGCGTACCGAGCGTAAATCCGGTTCCGGCTACACGGGCTTCACCTGTTATGCCGCGCCGGACGTTACCCTGGAAGCCGACCTCCAGCGTCGCGATCTGACCATTAATGCTCTGGCGCGCGACGATGACGGCCAGATTATCGACCCTTACCACGGGCGCCGGGATCTGGAGGCGCGTCTACTGCGACATGTCTCTCCCGCGTTTGGCGAAGATCCCTTGCGCGTATTGCGCGTGGCGCGTTTTGCCGCCCGTTACGCTCATCTTAGTTTCCGTATCGCCGATGAAACACTGGCGCTAATGCGCGAAATGACCGCGGCAGGCGAGCTGGAACATCTGACGCCGGAACGGGTATGGAAAGAGACGGAAAATGCGCTTACCACCCGCAATCCGCAGGTTTACTTCCAGGTATTGCGCGACTGCGGCGCCCTGCGCGTCCTGTTTCCGGAAATCGACGCCCTGTTTGGCGTACCCGCGCCGGCAAAGTGGCATCCGGAAATTGATACCGGAGTTCATACGCTGATGACGCTGTCGATGGCCGCCATGCTCAGTCCGCAGCTTGATGTCCGTTTCGCCACGCTTTGTCATGACCTGGGCAAAGGCTTAACGCCGAAAAACCTCTGGCCGCGCCATCATGGTCACGGCCCGGCGGGCGTGAAACTGGTCGAACAGTTATGCCAGCGTTTGCGCGTCCCCAATGACCTGCGTGATTTAGCTAAACTGGTCGCCGAATACCATGATCTGATCCACACCTTTCCGATACTCCAGCCGAAAACGATCGTTAAGCTGTTTGACGCCATTGATGCATGGCGTAAACCGCAGCGCGTCGAGCAGATTGCGCTGACCAGCGAAGCCGATGTCCGTGGACGTACCGGATTTGAAGCGTCGGATTACCCGCAGGGGCGCTGGCTGCGCGAAGCCTGGCAGGTGGCCCAAGCGGTACCGACGAAAGAGGTGGTGGAGGCCGGATTTAAGGGCATTGAGATTCGCGAGGAGCTGACGAAGCGACGAATTGCAGCGGTCGCCAACTGGAAAGAGAAGCGCTGCCCGAACCCCGCCAGCTAAACGCCATCCGGCACGATAAATTGCCTGATGGCGCTGCGCTTATCAGACCGACAAAACAGTTAGGCCGGACAAGGCGGTACTCCGCCATCCGGCACGGTCAATCATCAGAAGAAGACAACGTAAACGGCAGCCGCCACCACAAAGCGGTAAATCGCAAACGGAATAAACGAGATACGCTTAATCAGTTGCAGGAAGGTCTTGATAGCGATCAGCGCCACCACAAACGCCGTCACAAAGCCCACCGCGAACATTGGAATATCCGCTGCGGTCAGGAATGACCAACTTTTGTAGAGATCCAGAACCGTTGCGCCCATCATCATCGGCACAGCCAGTAAGAACGAGAACTCAGAGGCGGCGTAACGGCTGACGCCCATCAGCATCCCACCGGAAATGGTCGCTCCGGAACGCGAGAAGCCCGGCCACAGCGCCAGACACTGGAAACAGCCAATCATAAACGCCTGACGATACGTCATATCATCCAGCCCCGGCGCGCGCGGTTCTTTCGGCTTCAGGCACTCGGCGGCAATCAGCAACAGACCGCCTACCACCAGCGCGTACATCACGTTAATTGGGTTAAATAGCGACTTGATCGTGTCATGAAAGACTAACCCCAGCACCACCGCCGGAATCATGCCCAGCAGGATGTGAATCAACGTTAATCGACCTTTACTTTCACCTTCACGCTGTAGCGGGCGGCCAAAGTGAATACCGATGAGACCAAACAACCGCCGCCAGAACATCACCACGACCGCCAGAATAGATCCAAGTTGAATCACCACTTCGAATGTCTTGGCCGTATCGCCTTCAAACCCCAGCAGATGACCCACAATAATCATATGGCCCGTGCTGGATACCGGCAAAAACTCCGTCAATCCTTCGACCACACCCAAAATTGCCGCTATCAGCAGCGAGTGCATATCGCTCATCAATAAACCCCTAAAATGAAAAACACTGCAAAAATGGATCTCGCGTTAAGACCCCATATATAACCGTTTGGTTTAAAAAATATAAAATTATTTATTTTTATTTCAGATTATTGCCACGCTCAATAATTACCCCTACGTTCGCCGCGCGCGCGACGGCGCCAGGCTTACTCAGTTTGATGCGAACCCACGGAGAATTGAATCGGCTAAGCAGCAGATCCGCCACCTCTTCCGCCACACGCTCGACCAGAGCAAAACGCCCGCCTTCAACATGATTTATCACCGTGTCGGCGATATCCGCGTAACTTAGACAATCTGCGACATCATCGCTTTTCGCCGACTTGCGGTTATCCCATGCCATTTCGATATCGAACACCAGTTTTTGCTCGATAGTCTGTTCCCAGTCGTAAACACCGATAGTGGTGATTACCGAAAGTTGCTCTATAAATACAATATCCATCACGACCTGCCTGCTTTTTGGCTAACCCGGATACCACTTCCGGCGAAATGTGCGTATTATCCACAGAAATAGTAAATAAAACGACACTTTCAATACGGAACAGCTTATGAGTGCAATCGCGCCTGGAATGATCCTCTTCGCGTACCTCTGCGGCTCAATTTCCAGTGCCATTCTGGTTTGCCGCATCGCCGGGCTGCCCGATCCGCGAGAAAGCGGCTCCGGCAACCCGGGCGCGACGAACGTATTACGAATCGGTGGCAAGGGAGCGGCTGTCGCGGTACTTATTTTTGACATCCTTAAAGGTATGTTGCCCGTCTGGGGCGCGTATGCGTTAGGCGTTACCCCTTTCTGGCTGGGGCTTATCGCTATCGCCGCCTGTCTGGGGCATATCTGGCCGGTCTTTTTTGGCTTTAAAGGTGGGAAAGGCGTAGCAACCGCGTTTGGCGCCATCGCGCCCATCGGCTGGGATTTAACCGGCGTCATGGCAGGCACCTGGCTGCTGACGGTCCTGTTAAGCGGTTATTCATCGTTAGGGGCGATTGTCAGCGCCTTGATTGCGCCGTTTTACGTCTGGTGGTTTAAACCGCAGTTCACCTTCCCGGTATCGATGCTGTCATGTCTCATTTTGCTGCGCCATCATGACAACATCCAGCGTCTGTGGCGTCGCCAGGAGACGAAAATCTGGACGAAGCTGAAAAAGAAACGCCAGAAAGATTGAGCTGGAGCTGCGTCTGGAAGAGGGCCGCAACCGTCTGGGGATCGGCCCACAAGGGTTGACCGGCAATAGCTCGGTTGATGGGCTTACATATCGAATCCGCCGCGCGTCACCCTTCCACCATTGGCGTGGTTAGGCGCGATTTTCGGCCTGATCTTCCTGGTGCTGCTGATCGTCTCCAGACTGTTGTGGATGCCCGTCGTTTTGCTGTAAACCCGTTGGGGCGGCATGATGTCGCCCCCTTTCTCCGCTTTTACGCCGCCGGCAGCTCGGCCAGCGGCCAGCGCGGACGTACCGTTACGCCAAGATCCGCCGTAACGCCCGCCTTAAACCGCACCATTCCGGCATAGGCGATCATCGCCCCATTGTCGGTACAAAACTCCGGACGCGCATAGAACACTTCGCCGCGGCGTTTTTGCATCATTTCGGCAAGCTTCGCGCGCAGCGTGCGGTTAGCGCTGACGCCGCCCGCCATGACCAGACGCTTAAAACCGGTGCTTTCCAGCGCGCGCTTGCACTTGATCATCAGCGTATCCACGACCGCATCTTCAAAAGCGCGCGCGATATCAGCGCGAGTTTGTTCGTCGCCGCCATTACTACGAATGGTGTTAGCGGCAAAGGTTTTCAGACCGGAAAAACTAAAATCCAGCCCCGGACGATCGGTCATCGGGCGCGGAAAGACAAAACGCCCCGCCGTCCCCTGCGACGCCATTTTCGACAGCATCGGGCCGCCAGGATAATCCAGCCCCAACAATTTGGCGGTTTTATCAAACGCTTCACCGGCGGCATCGTCAATCGACTCTCCCAGCAGTTCGTACTGACCGATTCCGGTCACGCTAATGAGCTGCGTATGTCCGCCGGAGACCAGTAGCGCCACAAACGGGAATTCCGGGGGATTATCTTCCAGCATTGGCGCCAGCAGATGACCTTCCATATGGTGTACAGGAATGGCCGGCACATTCCAGGCAAATGCCAGTGAACGCCCGACGGTTGCGCCGACCAGCAGCGCGCCGACCAGGCCCGGGCCTGCGGTATAGGCCACCGCGTCGATATCGCTCGCCGTCAGACCGGCTTCTTTTAATGCCGCCTGAATCAGCGGCACGGTTTTACGCACATGATCGCGGGAAGCCAGTTCAGGCACTACGCCGCCGTAGTCAGCATGTAATTTCACCTGACTATACAATTGGTTGGCTAACAGACCCTTTTTGTCGTCGTAAATAGCGATGCCGGTTTCATCGCAGGATGTTTCAATACCCAGTACACGCATGACTTGTTTTACCTCGCTCTAATACCGCGCAGTGTAGGTCGAATGCGGGTGGATGTATACCCTCAGTCCCGACTTCGTGTATACTCCCTCCCCTTATAAAAGTCCCTTTCAAAAAAGGCCGCGGTGCTTTACAAAGCAGCAGCAATTGCAGTAAAATTCCGCACCATTTTGAAATAAGCTGGCGTTGATGCCAGCGGCAAACCGAATTAATCAAAGGTGAGAGGCACATGCCGGTAATTAAAGTACGTGAAAACGAGCCGTTCGACGTAGCTCTGCGTCGCTTCAAGCGTTCCTGCGAAAAAGCAGGTGTTCTGGCGGAAGTTCGTCGTCGTGAGTTCTATGAAAAACCGACGACCGAACGTAAGCGCGCTAAAGCTTCTGCAGTGAAACGTCACGCGAAGAAACTGGCTCGCGAAAACGCACGCCGTACTCGTCTGTACTAATCTTTTGAGAGCGGGCTGCTCTCAATTCAGATCGAGTTGTAGTTGTAAGGCCGTGCTTCCGAAAGGAATGCGCGGCTTGTTTTCGTTTATGCATTAGCATATACACAAAATCATTCATGCTGCGTCCAGGCGGCAAGAGAGTAAATCCCCGGCGCTTACGCAAGTCAGCGACAGGGGTGAGCAAACGTAGCCAACACTACGGCAGCCTGAAGAATGACGTGTATAAAAGGGGCATATGGCTGGACGAATCCCACGCGTATTCATTAATGACCTGCTGGCGAGAACCGATATCGTCGATCTGATCGACGTGCGCGTAAAACTCAAGAAACAGGGCAAGAACTATCACGCGTGTTGTCCATTCCATAATGAGAAAACCCCTTCTTTCACCGTAAACGGTGAAAAACAGTTTTATCACTGCTTTGGATGCGGCGCGCATGGCAATGCGATCGACTTTTTGATGAATTACGACAAGCTCGAATTTGTCGAAACCGTCGAAGAATTAGCGGCCATGCATAACCTGGAAATTCCCTATGAAGCAGGCACCGGGCTTAGCCAGATAGAGCGCCATCAACGGCAAAACCTCTATCAGTTGATGAATGGTCTGAATGACTTTTATCAGCAGTCGCTTACCCATCCTGCGGCAAAACCTGCGCGTGACTATCTGCAAAAGCGCGGTCTGAGCGCTGAAATTATTCAGCGTTTCGCCATTGGCTTCGCGCCGCCAGGGTGGGATAACGCGTTAAAGCGCTTCGGTAATAACAGCGATAACAAGGCATTGTTGCTGGATGCCGGGATGCTGGTCAATAACGAGCAGGGCAGCACTTACGATCGTTTCCGTAATCGGGTCATGTTCCCTATTCGGGACAAACGCGGCAGGGTGATTGGTTTTGGCGGTCGAGTACTGGGGAACGACACGCCGAAATACCTTAACTCTCCGGAAACGGACATTTTCCATAAAGGCCGCCAGCTATATGGTCTTTATGAGGCTCAGCAATATAGTGCTGAACCGCAACGCTTGCTTGTGGTCGAAGGTTATATGGATGTCGTCGCACTAGCGCAATACGACATTAACTATGCGGTCGCTTCGCTGGGTACCTCAACCACGGCAGACCATATGCATATGTTATTCCGGGCGACGAACAACGTAATTTGCTGTTACGACGGCGACCGGGCTGGCCGTGATGCCGCCTGGAGAGCGCTGGAAACAGCAATGCCTTATATGACCGACGGTCGGCAGGTACGCTTTATGTTTTTACCTGACGGCGAAGACCCGGATACGCTGGTGCGTAAAGAAGGCAAGGCGGCTTTTGAAGCGCGGATGGAGCAGGCGCAGCCGCTCTCTACGTTTCTGTTTAATAGCCTCCTGCCGCAGGTGGATTTAAGCTCGCCGGATGGCAGCACGCAGTTAGCCGCACTGGCGCTGCCGCTCATTAATCAGGTGCCTGGCGACGCACACCGTATTCAGTTGCGCCAGACGTTGGGGCTGAAGTTAGGCATTTTCGATGATAGTCAGCTTGATCGTTTAGTGCCAAAACAGGCGGAAAGCGGCGTTTCCCGCCCGGCTCCGCAGCTAAAACGCACGACCATGCGTATACTGATAGGATTACTGGTGCAAAACCCGGATCTCGCGCCGTTAGTGCCGCCCTTAGACGCGCTGGATCAGAATAAGCTGCCTGGACTTGGCTTATTTAAAGAATTGGTCAAAACTTGTTTGGCTCAGCCAGGTCTTACTACCGGACAACTTCTGGAACTCTACCGTGGCACAAATGATGCTGCGACCCTTGAAAAATTATCGATGTGGGACGATATAGCAGATAAGGCGATTGCCGAAAAGACCTTTACCGACTCACTCAACCATATGTTTGATTCGCTGCTGCAACTGCGACAAGAAGAGCTGATCGCTCGCGATCGCACTCACGGTTTAAGCAGCGAAGAACGCCGAGAGCTCTGGACGTTAAACCAGGAGCTGGCCAGAAAATGAATTTAACGGCTTAAATGCCGCATATCGATCGGGAAGCCCCCGACAGCCGCAGTGAGAGGCAGCGGCCAAAATATAAGTATGCCCTCGCTTTAAATGTCGACAGCTATACCGTCGACACCAATCAAACGAATAAGTGTGGATACCGTCTTATGGAGCAAAACCCGCAGTCACAGCTGAAACTTCTTGTCACCCGTGGTAAGGAGCAAGGCTATCTGACCTATGCTGAGGTCAATGACCATCTGCCGGAAGATATCGTCGATTCAGATCAAATTGAAGATATCATCCAAATGATCAACGACATGGGTATTCAGGTAATGGAAGAAGCGCCTGATGCCGATGATCTGCTGCTGGCTGAAAATACCACCAGCACCGATGAAGATGCGGAAGAAGCTGCTGCACAAGTTCTGTCCAGTGTTGAGTCTGAAATCGGTCGTACGACTGACCCGGTACGCATGTATATGCGTGAAATGGGCACTGTTGAACTGTTGACCCGGGAAGGCGAAATCGACATCGCTAAACGTATCGAAGACGGGATCAACCAGGTTCAATGCTCCGTTGCCGAATACCCGGAAGCCATTACCTATCTGCTGGAACAGTACGATCGCGTTGAGGCTGAAGAGGCTCGTTTGTCCGATCTTATCACCGGCTTTGTCGATCCGAACGCGGAAGAAGAGATGGCGCCGACCGCAACTCACGTCGGTTCTGAACTCTCCCAGGAAGACCTGGATGATGACGAAGACGAAGATGAAGAAGACGGCGACGATGACGCCGCCGATGACGACAACAGCATTGACCCTGAACTGGCACGCGAAAAATTCGCTGAGCTGCGCGCGCAATACGTCGTTACGCGCGACACCATCAAAGCGAAAGGCCGCAGCCATGCTGCCGCGCAGGAAGAGATTCTGAAGCTGTCTGAAGTGTTCAAACAGTTCCGTCTGGTACCGAAGCAATTCGACTATCTGGTCAACAGTATGCGCGTGATGATGGATCGCGTGCGTACCCAGGAACGTCTGATCATGAAGCTCTGCGTCGAGCAGTGCAAAATGCCGAAGAAGAACTTTATCACGCTGTTTACCGGTAATGAAACCAGCGAAACCTGGTTCAATGCCGCTATCGCGATGAACAAACCGTGGTCGGAAAAACTGCACGATGTCGCGGAAGAAGTGCAACGCTGCCTGCAAAAACTGCGGCAGATTGAAGAAGAGACCGGTCTGACCATCGAACAGGTGAAAGACATCAACCGTCGCATGTCCATCGGGGAAGCGAAAGCCCGCCGTGCGAAGAAAGAGATGGTTGAAGCGAACTTGCGTCTGGTTATTTCTATCGCTAAGAAATACACCAACCGTGGCTTGCAATTCCTTGATCTGATTCAGGAAGGCAACATCGGTCTGATGAAAGCGGTAGATAAGTTCGAATACCGTCGCGGCTACAAATTCTCCACCTATGCAACCTGGTGGATCCGTCAGGCGATCACCCGTTCTATCGCCGATCAGGCGCGCACCATCCGTATTCCGGTGCATATGATTGAGACCATCAACAAGCTCAACCGTATTTCTCGCCAGATGCTGCAAGAGATGGGCCGCGAGCCAACGCCGGAAGAGCTGGCTGAACGGATGCTGATGCCGGAAGATAAAATTCGTAAGGTGCTAAAGATTGCCAAAGAGCCAATCTCCATGGAAACGCCGATCGGCGACGATGAAGATTCGCATCTGGGTGATTTCATCGAGGATACCACCCTCGAGCTGCCGCTGGACTCTGCCACTACCGAGAGCCTGCGTGCCGCCACTCACGACGTTTTGGCTGGCCTGACCGCTCGTGAAGCGAAAGTGCTGCGTATGCGTTTCGGTATCGATATGAACACCGACCACACGCTGGAAGAAGTGGGTAAACAGTTCGATGTTACCCGCGAACGTATCCGTCAGATCGAAGCGAAGGCGCTGCGTAAACTGCGCCACCCGAGCCGTTCTGAAGTGCTGCGCAGCTTCCTCGACGATTAATTCGCCGCACACGTATAAACGCCGCCGCAAGGCGGCGTTTTTTTATCAGGCCATGCGCAAGCGCCCTATTTGGCCTGCAGAATTTCTACACAGCGCGAGTATTCGCGCCCTCATTCCCCATTGCTATAGCCCACGCATAATGAGCGCTTGATCCAGTTCGCGATAGGCCTCGACCAGTTTTTCCGTTTTAATTCGGTTTAAGCCGCTGGGATTCGGCAACACCCACACCATCGTCGCGCCAATGGCGATCTTTTGTTTACCCCAGGCGATACCGCGCTGGCTGAACCCCTGTTCAAAAGCCTGTTTACCAAGCACCGCCAGCGCCGCGGGCTGGTAGTCCTCTATTTTTTCAATCAGGTTTCGTCCGCCGCTACGTAATTCATGCAACTTCACCTCAGTCGCTTGTACCGTCGGTCGGTCGACGAGTTTCGTTACCCCGCAGCGAAAATCCAGTAATTTTTCCGCCTCTTCCGGTTTCAACTGTCGATCGGTGAAACCGGCCAAATGAATAACTTTCCAAAAACGATTCGCGGGATGCGCAAACGGAAAGCCGGTATTCGCCGAGGAGAGTCCCGGATTGATGCCGCAAAAAACCACCCGTAGCCCTGGCGCCAGTATGTCCTTAACCATTATTACTCCTGAGCAATACAACGTTCTTTAAGTATAACGGGTTGAAAACACATTGTTTATAAAAACAGCACCCGCACGGTTACGGCTGGATTACAGCGTAAAGTTACATTATAATCCACCGCCACGGCCCCTTAGCTCAGTGGTTAGAGCAGGCGACTCATAATCGCTTGGTCGCTGGTTCAAGTCCAGCAGGGGCCACCAAATTTTAGCTTTAAAATCATATAATTAAGCCACTCTAAAGAGTGGCCTTTTTGTTTCTGACAGGGCTCACCCCATACCGCTATTTACGATGCCAATAGGCTGCCGCACGTACCAGGTGTGGATCAAACCCCTTTTCAAAGCACTGACTTAAACGTTTTACCGTTTTGCCTTCGCCAGTAATCCAGATGAAATAGTCTGATTCTGGTATTGTCAGCTGCGACAGGCGCGTTTGCATTGCCTGTTCATCGCCGCCAACAACATATTCCACAGTAATATCCGTCAAATGGGTGAGATAATCGCGGTATGCCGCATCCTGAATGCTCACCAGCGCGGTTACCGCAGGGCGCACAGGCAGACGGCTAAGCGATTCCAGACGACGACGTAGCGCAGGCATACCGGACTCATCGCAGACATAAACCTGACAGGCATACTCTTCCGGCACCACCAGCGAACCGCGCGGCCCGCCGATCGTCAGTGTATCGCCTTCACGGGCTTCCATTGCCCAACGGCTGGCTACGCCGCCATCGTGGATAAAGAAATCCAGCGCCAGCTCGCGACGCGCCTCGTCATACAGCGGCGTGTAATCCCTGGAGACCGGGCGAACGCCCTCCCCCCAGATAATGCCTTCCTCAGTGACTGTCGGAGGCGTAAAGCGACAGCCTGGCTCAGGGAAAAAAACTTTCGTGTGATCGTCAAAGCCCAGGGAGATGAAACCGTCCAGCGCCTCGCCGCCAAGTACGATCCGCTGAAATCCTGCGCTAATACGTTCTACCCGCAGAACGATCAGCTCGCGAAAACGCAGCTCATTACGAACACGCTGTGGGTAGCGTACGGATGATGTCGTCATTTTTTGCCTTCGTGAAGTAATACGATATATCTAAATTAAAGTTTTAAATGATAATGATTGTTAATCAGTAAAAATGCAACTGTTTTTTGATAGTGTTCTGGCAACACATCGCTAATCACAACTTCAAAATAAAACGTTATAAATTAATAGATTATATCAACAATCGCTTTTATCCTTGCTAAAAACCATCATTTAGATATAAATTAGATATATCTAAATAAGCAGGAGGCAATGATGCAAAATCAACATGAAGGGTGTTGCAAAAACCGGGATCATATGCACGATGGTTGCTGCAAAGATCGAGAACATCAGCATGAAGGCTGCCATAGCGCGCATCAGCATGAGAACGCCAGTTGCGGCGGCGAGCACCGTCACGGACACGGCTGTGGTCGTCATGGACAGGGCGGTGGTCGACGTCAGCGATTTTTTGGCCACGGGGAACTTCGGCTGGTCATTCTTGATATCCTGACCCGGGACGCCAGCCACGGCTATGAACTGATTAAAGCGATAGAAAACCTGACGGGGGGCGGCTATACGCCAAGCGCTGGTGTGATCTACCCTACGCTGGATTTTTTACAGGATCAGCAATTTATCACGATTAGCGACGAAGAAGGCGGGCGGAAAAAAATCGCGATTACCGCGAACGGCGCGCAATGGCTTGATGAAAATCGCGAACACCTGACGCATATTCAGGCGCGGCTAAAAGCCCGTTGTGTGGGCATGGAGTTACGTAAAAATCCGCAGATGAAGCGGGCGCTGGATAACTTCAAGGCCGTGCTGGATCTGCGGATAAACCACAGCGATATCAACGACGCGCAAATCAAACGCATTATCGGCGTGATTGATCGCGCGGCGCTGGAAATCGCCGAACTGGATTAAGCGGGCTGCGTGTCCTCTTCGCGGACGCGGAACACGTTAACCAGCTCTTTTAAATGTAACGCCTGTTCGTTCAGCGACGCCGCGGCGGCAACAGACTCTTCCACAAGGCAGGAGTTTTGTTGCGTGGCGGCGTCAATCAGGCCAATCGCGCTGTTAATCTGCGAAATACCGTCAGTTTGCTCACGGCTGGCCTGCCCAATCTCGCGTAATATCACATCCATCTCTTCGACGTTATCCACCATGCCATTAATCAGGGCGCTGGCTTTCTCCACCAGGTGCATCCCTTCCTGAGTCTGACTGGTTGAATCTTCAATCAAATTACGGATTTCACTGGCTGACGAGGCGCTCTTTTGCGCCAACTGGCGAACCTCTCCGGCGACAACGGCAAAACCACGTCCATGTTCGCCCGCACGCGCCGCTTCAACCGCCGCGTTCAGCGCCAGAATATTGGTCTGAAAGGCAATGGAATCAATGATATTGATGATATCCGACATACGATTTGCCGTATCGTTAATGACGCGCATTTTCTGCGTCACTTGATTCATCATCTCCCCATTGTTTTTCACTACGCTGGCGGCGCCGGCAGAGAGTTTGGTCGCTTCACTGGTATGGTCAGCTGTGTTTTTAACCGTGGCGGTAATCTGTTCCATCGACGCCGCCGTTTCTTCAACCGAGCTGGCCTGTTCTTCCGTACGCGCGGCCAAATCCTGGTTACCGGCGACAATTTGCGCCGCCGCCGTGGAGATACTCTCCGAACCGTTTTGCACTTCCTGTACGATATCCAGCAGACGCGTTTTCATCGCCATTAATGCTTGCAGTAGTACGCCTGTTTCATCTTTATAGTCGGTGGTGATATGGCGAGTCAGATCGCCATCGGCAATCGCCTCGGCAAAGCGTACCGCTTCATCAAGCGGTCGGGTAATGGAACGTACGATATACCATCCCATTACGCATCCGGCAGCGATGCTTATCAGCGCCAGGGTAATTAACAGCGTCCGGTTAGTTTTAAAATCTCCTTCGACCTGCACGCCCGCGTTGTGCATCTGCGCATCCTGAACGGCGATAAGTTCCTGAACTTTGTCCTTATAGACCTTTTGCACTTGCACCGTTCTGGTCATCATCTCCTGAATGGCCGCCTGACGATTATGGCTTTGAATATCTTGCAAAATACGGAATCTGGACTCCAGGTATTGCTGGCGCGCTTCACGGATCTCGGTAATGATTTTCTGCGAAGCCGCATCGTGACGATTGCTGGAAAGCTCATCCAGTAACGCCGTAATACGCTGGCTTATTTCATCCAGCTCTTTCTGCGAACTCTGGCTCCAGCGCCCCTCTTCATCCAGTAACATGAGCTGCTGCGCGATGATGAAATCATTAAAATTATCGATTAACAGATTGGCTTTCACCGTGGTGGGATAATCATTGGTAATAATGTTCTGCATACCCGTATTAGCCCGATCAAGGCTAAACAAAGACAGAGCGGAACTCACCACCATGAGAACAATGAATAAGCCAAAGGCCATAAATAATTTTGAACGTATTTTAATGTTATGCAAAAACATATTTTCTCCCTGGGATTGCATATCCTCATACAGGAAGATTTATCGGCAATAATGTTACTAACTTTATGATATTGATCGCTTTTTATTTCGGAACATTATTAGTAAGTAATATTTATTGTTCACAGAAAGATGAACCAAAAGTGACATAAATTGGCACTAATAATGAAAGAAATACGCTAAAAGGTTAACCATTTCTTATTTATTAACTGAGTTTATACCTATTAATAGGTAGACAAGGGAGAAGGAATAAATATCACATTATTTTTAACATCACAGGCCACTGATACTCTCTATGATGGCAGGCACCGCCTTCTATCAGAGCGCATCCGCCCGGTAAGCCTGTTGCTACCGGGCGGATGTCATTACCATTGCTACCTACAAATAAACTTAATGCAGTACCGTGACCGCATCCTCCAGCCGGCTGGCACGGTGTTTTACCATTGCGGAGACTTGTGCGCTCTCTTCCACCAGCGCCGCATTTTTCTGGGTTATGCGGTTCAACTCGTCCACGGCGCGGGTCAGGCTGGAAAGCCCATCTGTCTGTTCCTGCGTCGACTGACTGATACGTGCGATAAGCAGGGTGACATTTTGCACCTGAGCTACAATGTCATCCATGGTACGGCCTGCGGCGTGAACCTGCTCGGAGCCTGACTGCACCTTTGTTGCGCTGGCATCAATTAATTTACGAATATCGTTCGCCGCATTAGCGCTGCGGCTGGCAAGATGGCGTACCTCGCCAGCAACCACGGCAAACCCTTTCCCCTGCTCGCCCGCTCTCGCCGCTTCTACCGCCGCATTCAGCGCCAGGATATTCGTCTGAAAAGCGATATCGTTAATTAGCGTGGTGATCGTCCCGATACGTTGCGTACTGTGAGCGATATCATCCATCGTTTTAATCACCGTATCCATCGCCTCACCTCCCTGAGTCGCCGCGCTACTGGCCGCCATGGAAAGCTTATCCGCAGCGGAAGCCGTCTCGGAATTGAGCTTCACGGACTCCGCCATCTGGTTCATGGTCGTTACCGTTTCCTGAACATTCTCCACGGTCTGACGGGTGTGTTCGTTCAGATCATTATTACCCTTCGCCAGCCTTTCACTGCCGTTTCTGACGCTGGAAACCTGACTTGATACGTCATTGATCAGCCAGCGGCACATCAAGCCAAGCTGCCCCACGGCCCTCAGCGTCAGCCCCAACTCATCGCTACGATTAAGATGTTGTACGCTGTTGCGTTCGCCGGTCGCCACTTTCAGCGCCTGCGTCGCCACATTTTCAATGGGACGCACAATTTGCCATTCCAATAGCGCCGTACCTGCCAGCATCGCCAACGCGCCCAACAGCAACGCCTGCCATGAGGCATCCGTACCGAACAACGCCAACGCCAGCATTACGGCCATTAGCCCCATAATGCTACGCACTCGCCAGCGAACAGGCATAGCGGGCAGTTTGCCCAGCAAACCCTGACGAACCACCAGGCCTTTATGAATTCGTTTACTACACCGCCCTTCATTTAGCGCCTGATATAAAGGCTCGACGGCGGCAACCTCATCATCCGTGGCGCGGGTACGGATCGACATATATCCAGTCACACGCCCTTCACGTATCATCGGTACCGCGTTGGCCCGCACCCAATAATGGTCGCCGTTTTTACGCCGGTTTTTCACAATGCCGCTCCACGGTTCGCCCTGTTTTAGGGTGTACCACATATCTGCGAAGGCAGCTTTCGGCATATCCGGATGACGCACCAGATTATGTGGCTGCGCCAGTAACTCGTTTAACTGATAGCCGCTCACCTGGACAAAAGTGTCATTGGCGTGAGTGATATAGCTTTCCAGGTCGGTCGTAGACATCAGAGTGGTATCATCATCCAGCGGGGTATTTAGCTGGCTGACGTAGGGATGAGAAGACATGATAGCGTCCTGTGCAGGTTATCTGGATGTTAATTTTTCGCTCAGATGTTATTTCGGCGCTAATCTATTTATCTTTAGTTGTTAAAATTGCTCTGGATCGCAATTTGCGATTAATCCTTAATATTTGTACGATTTTCACCTCATCCTGCGCCTTATTTTCATTATGAAATTGTTTAGCGTGGACAACCTTTTTCTTTAAAATCTGCCCTGGCTCACCTTTTTCTCACGCCGCCGCTAACGCAACACACCGTAAACCGTAAAACAAGATCTGCTCAAAATGCATCCAATTGTTAACACATGATATTAAATGTTGTGTAAATGTGATTATTCCTGGTGTTTATCCCGATTTTCACTATGGGCTTAGACCCCCGCTAATCCCTGCAATACTTAATTCAGTATCATGTGATACACGGCCCTCTGGAGCTCATTTTGAACAGGTTACCTTCCAGCGCATCGGCTTTGGCCTGTAGCGCGCACGCACTGAATCTCATCGAGAAGCGAACGCTAAACCATGAGGAAATGAAAGCACTAAACCGAGAGGTCATTGACTACTTTAAAGAGCATGTAAATCCAGGATTTCTGGAATACCGGAAATCTGTTACCGCCGGCGGGGATTACGGAGCCGTAGAGTGGCAAGCGGGCAGTTTGAATACGCTTGTCGACACCCAGGGGCAGGAGTTTATCGACTGTCTTGGGGGGTTTGGCATCTTTAACGTGGGGCACCGTAATCCTGTTGTGGTATCCGCCGTCCAGAATCAACTCGCAAAACAACCTCTCCACAGCCAGGAGTTACTTGATCCCTTGCGGGCGATGCTGGCAAAAACGCTGGCGGCGCTGACACCGGGGAAACTCAAGTACAGCTTTTTCTGTAACAGCGGCACCGAATCCGTCGAAGCGGCGCTAAAACTGGCAAAAGCGTATCAGTCGCCGCGCGGCAAGTTTACCTTTATCGCCACCAGCGGCGCATTTCATGGCAAATCATTGGGCGCGCTCTCCGCCACGGCCAAATCCACCTTCCGCAGACCCTTTATGCCTTTACTGCCGGGCTTCCGCCATGTGCCGTTTGGCAATATCGACGCGATGAGCATGGCATTTAGCGAAGGCAAAAAAACGGGCGACGAGATAGCAGCCGTGATTCTGGAGCCTATTCAGGGTGAAGGCGGCGTGATCCTGCCGCCGCAGGGATACCTGACAGAGGTACGTAAGCTCTGTGACGAATTCGGCGCGCTGATGATTCTGGATGAAGTACAAACCGGCATGGGGCGTACCGGCAAGATGTTTGCCTGTGAGCACGAAAATGTGCAGCCTGATATTCTGTGTCTGGCGAAAGCCCTGGGCGGCGGCGTGATGCCGATTGGCGCCACCATCGCGACTGAAGAGGTGTTTTCGGTTCTGTTCGACAACCCCTTCCTGCATACCACCACTTTTGGCGGTAATCCGCTGGCTTGTGCTGCCGCGCTGGCGACCATTAACGTCCTGCTGGAGCAAAATCTCCCGGCCCAGGCGGAACAAAAAGGCGATACGCTCCTGGATGGTTTTCGACAACTTGCGCGTGAATATCCCAATCTGGTACACGAGGCGCGCGGCAAAGGTATGTTGATGGCCATTGAATTTGTCGATAACGAAACGGGCTACCGTTTTGCCAGTGAGATGTTCCGTCAACGCGTGCTGGTCGCTGGTACGCTGAATAATGCGAAAACAATTCGTATCGAGCCACCGCTCACGCTAACCATTGAACTGTGCGAACAGGTATTGAAATCAGCGCGTAATGCGCTGGCGGCGATGCAGGTGAGCGTTGAAGAGGTTTAAAAACATGCCGGATGGCGCTATGCTTATCCGGCCTGTTTTCCCCGGGTCGCGGCCTCTTTTTTGAATCCCATCACAATCACCACATTCCCCTTTTCCCTTTTACCTCGCGACGGCTACAGTAGTAACTCATCCGACCACATAACAATAATTTTACATACTGGATACGCTTATGAGCTACCCGTCGCTGTTCGCCCCGCTCGATCTGGGCTTTACTACTCTCAGAAACCGCGTGCTGATGGGATCGATGCACACGGGTCTGGAAGAACATCCTGATGGCGCCGAGCGCCTGGCGGCATTTTATGCCGAGCGCGCGCGACACGGCGTAGCGTTAATCGTCACCGGCGGTATTGCGCCCGTTCCCTCCGGGGTCGTGATGACCGGCGGCGCGATGCTGAACGACGCCAGCCAGTTAACGCCTCACCGCGTGGTGACCGATGCCGTACATGCGCAAGGCGGTAAAATCGCGCTGCAAATTCTGCACACCGGACGTTACAGCTATCAGCCGCACCTGGTCGCGCCGTCGGCAATTCAGGCGCCAATCAACCGCTTTATGCCGCACGAACTGACGCATGGTGAAATCTTGCAGTTAATCGACGACTTCGCGCATTGCGCGCAGCTGGCGCGGGAAGCAGGCTACGACGGCGTAGAGGTGATGGGATCAGAGGGCTATCTGATTAATGAATTTCTCACGCGGCGAACTAACCATCGCGATGACGAATGGGGCGGCGACTATGCCAGCCGTATGCGCTTCGCGGTTGAGGTAGTACGCGCGGTACGCCAGCGGGTAGGGAACGACTTTATTATTATCTATCGCCTGTCGATGCTCGATCTGGTGGAAAATGGCGGCACGTTCGACGAAACGGTACAACTGGCGCAAGCCATTGAAGCCGCAGGCGCAAGCCTAATTAATACCGGCATTGGCTGGCATGAGGCGCGAATCCCGACCATCGCCACGCCAGTACCGCGTGGCGCCTTTAGCTGGGTGACGCGGAAACTCAAAGGTCATGTGTCGGTTCCGCTGATCGCGACCAATCGCATTAACGATCCGCAGGTCGCCGAGACGATCCTGACGCGCGGCGATGCCGATATGGTGTCGATGGCGCGTCCCTTCCTTGCCGATGCTGAATTCCTGACTAAAGCGCAATCCGGACGCGCAGATGAGATCAATACCTGTATCGGCTGTAATCAGGCCTGTCTGGATCGGATCTTCATCGGCAAAGTGACCTCCTGTCTGGTGAACCCGCGCGCCTGTCACGAAACCCACATGCCGATAACGCCGGCCATACGCAAAAAGAACCTGGCCGTTGTCGGCGCAGGCCCGGCGGGGCTGGCTTTCGCGATTAACGCCGCGTCGCGCGGCCATCATGTCACGCTGTTTGACGCCCAGAGTGAAATTGGCGGTCAGTTTACTATCGCCAGGCAGATCCCGGGTAAAGAGGAGTTTTATGAAACGCTGCGCTACTACCGTCGAATGATCGATGTTACTGGCGTTACGCTGAAACTGAACCAACGGGTGAACGCAGAGGATCTTCAGCCGTTTGACGAAGCGATCCTCGCCTGCGGAATAGTACCGCGACGCCCGCCGATAGACGGTATCGATCATCCAAAAGTATTGACCTACCTGGAGGTATTGCGCGATAAAGCGCCGGTTGGTAAGCGAGTGGCGATCATTGGCTGCGGCGGGATCGGTTTTGACACGGCCATGTATCTGAGCCAGCACGGCGAATCCACCAGCCAAAATATTGCTGAATTTTGTACGGAATGGGGAATTGATACCAGCCTGCAACAGGCAGGCGGTCTGCGCCCGGAAGGCCCGCGCCTGGCACGTAGTCCACGGCAAATCGTCATGCTGCAACGCAAAGCCAGCAAGCCGGGCGAAGGGTTAGGTAAAACCACCGGCTGGATCCATCGCGCGACGTTACTGGCGCGCGGCGTGAAGATGATCCCGGCGGTCAGTTACCAGAAGATCGACGACGACGGATTACATCTCTTGATCGGCGGCGAACCGCAGTTGCTGGAAGTGGATCATGTGGTGATCTGCGCCGGACAGGAACCTCGCCGCGAGCTGGCGGACCCGTTACGCGCCGCAGGTAAAACGGTACATCTTATCGGCGGATGCGATGTCGCGATGGAGCTGGATGCCCGACGGGCGATTGCCCAGGGCACCCGACTGGCGCTGGAGATTTAACGACTTTACCTGATGGCGCTGCGCTTATCGGGCTTACGTCGTCATACCGGTTTTATAGGCCGGTATGACGCTTGAGCGCCTTATCGACGGCGTCCCTGCTTCACCGCTTTCAAAATAACAAACTTATTGTTGGTTGCTATCGTCGCGCAATTACCGAAAATCTTCTTCAGCTTGTGGAAATAGTCCAGATGGCGGTTCGCCACAATATACAGTTCGCCGTTGATTTTCAGGCAGCGGCGGGCATGATGGAACATCTCCCAGGCGATATTATCCGTCAGCGCATGTTTCTGGTGGAACGGCGGGTTGCAGAACACAGCGTTAAAACGGAACGGCTCCACGCCGGAGAGCGCGTTGTTGATCATAAATTCGCAGCGTTCGAACGCTTCCGGCAGGTTCGTTTCTACATTCAAACGGCTGGAATCTACCGCCATCGGCGATTCATCGACAAATACCACGTTCGCCTGCGGATTTTTCGCCAGTAAGCTCAGGCCAATCACCCCATTGCCGCAGCCGAGATCGACAATCTCCCCGTCGAGGTTTTCCGGCAAATGCTGCATAAAGAAGCGCGCGCCGATATCCAATCCGGTACGAGAAAACACATTCGCGTGGTTGTGAATCGTCCAGCCTGTATCTTCCAGTTTCCAGTTTAGCGTTTGCGGCGCGTCGGCCAGTTGCGGATGACTGAAGGTACAGTTAATCAGGCGCGCTTTCTTCCACGCCAGCGTCGTCGTGGTTGGGCCCAGCACTTTTTCAAACAGTTCCAGCGTAGAGGTATGAATATCTCGCGCTTTCGCGCCGGCGATAATACGCGTTTGCGCCGTAACGACCTTACGCAAAGCGCGTAACTGCTGTTCCAGCAACGCCAGCGTTTTCGGTACCTTAATCAATACCACGCCCGGCGCCTGCGGGTAGTCAGCGGTACTGTCGAGAAACGTTACGCTGGACTCCGCGATGCCGTTATGGCGTAAATTCTCTCGCGTACCCAGTTCGCTTAAATACGAATCGCCAATACTGTATGGCGAATGCTCCGCCAGCGCACAGCTTAGCGCGCCAAACGTATCATTCAGGATCAGCACCGGGCCGCGAATTTCCGTCTCATCCAACTGTTGCAGCAGATACTCATCGGCCGCCTCCCACGCCAGAAGCGGGTTAACATCATCCGTTTGCGGAAAACGTTTCAGCGTCAGTGAACGGAAACCGTCGTCTACGTGGCTCATTAGGCCTCCTGAATGGTAAAATTGCGGCGTTATCCCTGAAAAGGGTGCGTGAGTATACACTTTTTATCAGCAACATGGAGCTTTGATGACCTCACTAACTTACCTTCAGGGGTATCCGGAACATCTCCTTGCCCAGGTGCGCGCCTTAATCGCCGAGCAGCGCCTGGGGGCGGTGCTGGAAAAACGTTATCCCGGCGCGCATGATTACGCTACTGACAAAGCGCTATATCACTATACTCAGGAACTGAAAAGTCAGTTTCTGCGCAATGCGCCGCCCATCAATAAAGTGATGTATGACAGCAAGATCCATGTGCTGAAAAATGCGCTGGGACTGCATACCGCTGTCTCGCGCGTTCAGGGCGGCAAGCTCAAGGCAAAGGCGGAGATCCGCGTCGCTACCGTGTTTCGCAACGCTCCGGAGCCATTCTTACGGATGATTGTGGTTCACGAACTGGCACACCTGAAAGAGAAAGATCATAACAAAGCGTTTTATCAGCTCTGTTGCCATATGGAGCCGCAGTACCATCAACTGGAGTTTGATACGCGCCTGTGGCTGACGCATCAGGCGCTGTCGGCACAATAAATTCTGAAAATGCCCCTTCCCCCGTATCTTTTTAACGGCGTGGGCATAAAATCGACGCGTTCACATTTCGCTCATTGCCTGCCGCCACGTCAAGGATGACGATCTGTAGAGGGTATTTTTTATCCACCGCCAACGGAACCGCGCAACGACCATGCTCTCACAATGTGCCCGTTTTATCCGCCGCCTCTGTTTTACACGCCGGGCGTTAACAGTGGCGTGTTTTCTGCTTGTCGCAGCAGGCGTCGCGCTTTTCTATTCCAACTGGCTTATCGTCAACGCCTCACAGCATCTGACATGGAATGACATTCAGACCGTTCCCGCCCGCAACGTCGGGCTGGTGTTAGGCGCCAAACCCGGCAATCGGTATTTTACCCGGCGGATTAATACTGCCGCCGCGTTGTATCACGCCGGTAAAGTGAAGTGGCTGTTAGTCAGCGGCGATAACGGCAAAAAAGAGTACGATGAACCTTCGGCGATGCAGCAGGCGCTGATAGCGAAAGGTGTGCCGGAAGCGGCCATTTTTTGTGATTATGCCGGATTCTCCACGCTGGACTCCGTAGTTCGCGCCCGGAAAGTGTTTGGCGAAAGCCGCATTACGATTATCTCGCAAGCATTCCATAATCAACGGGCGATCTGGCTGGCGCAACAATATGGCATTGACGCTATCGGCGTTAACGCGCCGGATCTGAATAAAAGGCACGGAACCTACACACGACTTCGGGAAAAGCTGGCGCGGGTTAGCGCGGTGCTGGATGCCAAAATTTTGCACCGTCAGCCTAAATATCTGGGCGCTGGCGTCACTATTGGGGCTGATAGCGCACACGGGTGCCCTTCTCGCCAGTAAAATGCCAGAGTGCGTCGCAGCGCACTGGCAAGGGCGGAAAGGCGTGCTACATTGACGAAAAATCCCTTTCTGGAGTCCGCTGACGTTTATGATACGTTTCGCTGTAATTGGGACTAACTGGATCACGCGCCAGTTTGTCGACGCCGCCCATGAAACCGGCAAATTCAGGCTCGCCGCCGTTTACTCCCGTAGTCTTGAACAGGCGCAGTCTTTCGCAAATGATTATCCCGTCGAGCATCTGTTTACCTCGCTGGAAGCGATGGCGCAAAGCGACGCGATTGAGGCGGTTTATATCGCCAGCCCGAATTCCCTGCATTTCTCCCAGACGCAGCGCTTTTTGCAGCATAAAAAGCATGTCATGTGCGAAAAGCCGCTGGCTTCTAACCTGGCGGAGGTTGATGCCGCTATCGCCTGCGCGCGCGATAATCAGCGGGTACTGTTTGAAGCCTTTAAAACCGCCTGCCTGCCCAATTTCCTGCTGCTGCGGGAATCGTTGCCGAAAATCGGCAGAATGCATAAAGCATTCCTAAATTACTGCCAGTACTCTTCACGTTATCAGCGCTATCTGAACGGTGAAAATCCGAATACGTTTAATCCGGCCTTCTCCAATGGTTCGATTATGGATATCGGGTATTACTGTCTGGCGTCGGCGATCGCGCTATGGGGCGAGCCGCGCAGTGTTCAGGCGTCGGCGAATTTATTGGAAAGCGGAGTAGATGCGCACGGCGTCGTGGTTATGGATTACGGCGATTTTAGCGTCACGCTACAGCATTCCAAAGTCAGCGACTCGGTACTGGCCAGTGAAATTCAGGGCGAGAGGGGATCGCTGGTCATTGAAAAGCTGTCGGAATGCCAGAAAGTGTGTTTTGCGCCGCGCGGCGCGCTGATGCAGGATCTGACCCAGCCTCAGCATATTAATACCATGCTGTATGAAGCCGGGGCGTTTGCCCAGCTTATTGAAAACCATGCCGTGGAACATCCGGGGTTGTCGCTAAGTCGCGCCACGGCAAAATGGCTGACAGAAATACGCCGTCAAACCGGGGTCATCTTCCCGGCGGACGATCTGACCCATCCCCTTACTGCGTAAAATTATGTAAATCATATGTTACAGGTCATTGACTCTACGCGTGGCCTGTCATACTTTGTTACGCGCAAAGGGGAGTAACTTCATTGCCGGTCGATCGTCATTACGATGTGTGCAAAACCACATCCGGTCACCGGGCAGCCATAAAGGAATGCGTCAGCGTATTCCTTTATTGTTGTAAGTGAGACCTTGCCGAATGGCAAGGTCTATGCATAAAAGCAGCGGCTAATGCCATTCGGCGTTAGCCGTTTTTTTTTTTTGCATAGGGAGAAATAATGAATACTGTTGGTACGCCATTATTATGGGGTGGATTCGCGGTTGTTGTGGTGATAATGCTATCCATCGACCTGTTGTTGCAGGGACGCCGTGGCGCACATGCTATGTCGATGAAACAAGCGGCAGGATGGTCAATCCTGTGGGTAACGCTCTCGCTACTGTTTAACGCCGCTTTCTGGTGGTATCTGGCTGAAACGCAAGGGCGCGAAGTTGCTGACCCGCAGGCATTAGCGTTCCTTACCGGCTATCTGATTGAAAAGTCGCTGGCCGTAGATAACGTCTTTGTCTGGCTGATGCTGTTTAGCTATTTCTCCGTCCCTCCGGCTCTGCAACGCCGGGTGCTGGTGTATGGGGTTCTTGGCGCGATCGTGTTGCGTACTATCATGATTTTCGCCGGTACCTGGCTTATCACTCAGTTCGAATGGCTGCTGTATGTGTTCGGTGCCTTCCTGCTGTTTACCGGCGTAAAAATGGCGCTGGCGAAGGAAGATGAATCCGGCATTGGCGAAAAACCGATGGTGCGTTGGCTGCGCGGGCATCTGCGCATGACCGATACGATCGAGAACGAGCACTTTTTCGTACGTAAAAACGGCCTGCTGTATGCCACGCCGCTGCTGCTGGTGCTGATTATGGTTGAGTTCAGCGATGTGATCTTCGCCGTTGACAGTATTCCGGCGATCTTTGCGGTCACCACCGACCCGTTCATCGTACTGACCTCTAACCTGTTTGCCATCTTAGGACTGCGCGCGATGTACTTCCTGCTGTCCGGCGTGGCGGAACGCTTCTCGATGCTGAAATATGGTCTGGCGGTCATTCTGGTCTTTATCGGCATTAAGATGCTGATCGTCGACTTCTACCATATTCCTATCGCGATTTCGCTGGGCGTAGTGTTTGGTATTCTGACCATTACGCTGGTGATTAACGCCTGGGTTAACCATCAGCGCGATAAGAAACTACGAGCGCAATAATCTTTTATCGGGGTAAACCTGCCCCGTCAAAAACGCCCGACAGCGCACACCTGTCGGGCGTTTTTGTTTAACATGTCACAATACTGTTAATATAAAGTTATAAAACATGATCACAGCAAAAAATCCAGGATATTTCGCTTCCCGAACCTTCAACTTTCCTTATACTCAACCAGGCAAACACTTTGTTACATCCTGAAAGATGCGCCGTAAGAGCGTGCAGGGGATGACCAGCAACACAATACAAGGAACATGAAATGGCTACGCAACGAGCATCAGGGCTACTGCAGCGTTTAGCGCAAGGCAGTCTGGTTAAACAAATTTTAGTGGGTCTGGTACTGGGGATTTTACTGGCATGGATTTCTAAGCCTGCGGCAGAAGCGGTTGGCTTGCTTGGCACCCTGTTCGTCGGCGCCTTAAAAGCGGTCGCCCCCGTTCTGGTGCTGATGCTGGTAATGGCCTCGATCGCCAACCACCAGCACGGCCAAAAAACCAATATTCGCCCTATTCTCTTTCTTTACCTGCTAGGCACCTTTTCAGCCGCGCTGGCGGCCGTTGTGTTCAGCTTCGCCTTCCCTTCAACCCTGCATTTGTCCAGTAGCGCCCAGGATATCGTGCCGCCGTCCGGCATTGTAGAAGTCCTGCGCGGTCTGCTGATGAGCATGGTGTCGAACCCCATCGACGCGCTGCTGAACGCTAACTATATCGGGATTCTGGTATGGGCCGTCGGTCTGGGATTTGCCCTGCGTCATGGCAATGAAACCACCAAAAACCTCGTGAACGATATGTCTAACGCCGTGACCTTTATGGTGAAACTGGTGATCCGTTTCGCGCCAGTCGGTATTTTTGGTCTGGTTTCATCAACGCTTGCAACCACCGGCTTCTCTACCCTGTGGGGTTATGCGCACCTGCTGGTCGTCTTGATTGGCTGTATGCTGCTGGTCGCGCTGATGGTCAACCCGCTGTTGGTATTCTGGAAAATTCGTCGCAACCCTTATCCGCTGGTGTTCGCCTGCCTGCGTGAAAGCGGCGTTTATGCCTTCTTTACCCGCAGCTCTGCCGCCAATATTCCAGTGAATATGGCGCTGTGCGAAAAGCTGAATCTGGACAGGGATACTTACTCCGTTTCCATTCCGCTGGGCGCCACTATCAATATGGCCGGCGCGGCAATTACCATTACGGTTCTGACGTTGGCGGCAGTCCATACGTTAGGCGTCCCGGTGGATCTGCCTACAGCGCTGCTGCTGAGCGTGGTGGCCTCGCTGTGTGCTTGCGGCGCCTCCGGCGTGGCAGGCGGTTCATTGCTGCTGATCCCGCTGGCGTGCAACATGTTTGGCATCCCGAACGATATCGCGATGCAGGTAGTAGCGGTCGGCTTTATTATCGGCGTATTGCAGGATTCGTGTGAAACGGCGCTGAACTCGTCTACCGATGTTCTGTTCACTGCGGCAGCCTGCCAGGCAGAGGACGAACGTCTGGCGAATAACGCCTTGCGTAGCTAAGTGATTATCGATGCCGGATGGCGTATGCCATCCGGCGTAACGATAGATCTGAATCTCCCAATCCATAGGCTGTGATGGAAAGCGAATTGATGTTCACGCGCAACATCCTCGCGTAACGTTATATGTAGATGGCGTCTGCCGCGGCGCTCGGTCAGCGTAAAGTATAAAGTGTCAGCCTGTGTAAATCCTCTCGCCACCCTCCCTTGCGATAAGCAAAATCAAAGCTCAACGACGCGTAATTTCTATAACGGACTTCGTTGACCTTTGTTACAATTAGATGCATTTTGAATTTTTGTGTGTTAGTGCTTGCTTACTTCACAACTTAACAAGGAATAGTTCAGGCCGCGAATTTGCCGTTTCCGCAACGCTGATAAAAACTCCAACTCTGTTGCGGCAGTGCAAACCTCAGATCACCGGCGTGACGTTAACCGATTCTCCAGGAATACTGAATGGAACTACTGACTCAATTGCTGAATGCCCTGTGGGCTCAGGACTTTGAAACACTGGCCAATCCTTCCATGATTGGCATGTTATATTTTGTGTTATTTATGATTTTGTTTCTGGAAAATGGGCTGCTCCCTGCCGCCTTTTTGCCTGGCGACAGCCTGTTGATCCTGGTCGGCGTGCTGATCGCCAAAGGCGCGATGGGTTATCCACAAACCATTTTGCTGCTTACCGTCGCGGCCAGCCTGGGTTGCTGGGTCAGCTATATTCAGGGCCGCTGGCTGGGGAATACCCGCACCGTGCAAAACTGGCTCTCTCATCTCCCCGCACATTATCATCAACGCGCCCATCACCTTTTCCATAAACACGGCCTGTCGGCACTATTGATAGGCCGTTTTATCGCGTTTGTCAGAACGCTGCTGCCCACCATTGCCGGCATATCCGGTCTGAATAACGCGCGCTTTCAGTTCTTCAACTGGATGAGCGGCTTGTTGTGGGTGCTTATCCTGACGTCGCTGGGCTATCTGCTGGGCAAAACGCCCGTCTTTATGAAGTATGAAGATCAGTTAATGTCATGCCTGATGCTGCTGCCCGTGGTGCTGCTCTTTTTTGGCCTGGCGGGTTCACTGGTCATGCTGTGGAAAAAGAAGTATGGGAGCCGGGGATAACTTATGCTTAAACCACGCATAACTGCCCGACAACTCATTTGGATCAGCGCTTTTCTACTGATGCTGACCATACTCATGATGACGTGGTCAACGCTGCGTCAGCAAGAGTCGACGCTGGCCATTCGCGCGGTTAACCAGGGCGCCAGTATGCCAGACGGCTTCTCAGTTCTGCATCATCTGGATGCGAACGGCATTCATTTTAAAAGCATTACGCCTAAAAATGACATGTTGCTCATTACCTTCGATTCCCCTGCGCAAAGCGCCGCAGCAAAAACAGTGCTTGATCAAACGTTACCACACGGTTATGTCGTCGCTCAGCAGGACGATGACAACGAAACGGTACAGTGGCTGTCCCGCTTACGGGAAAGCTCACACCGCTTTGGCTAATCTCCAGGAATCCGAATCATATCACTCACTTTGGTGATTTCATTGTTTAATGACTATGATTAATAAAGCGGTGTTTAACCCACCGCGTTATTATCGGGATCACCGCCCCGGACAACGGGTCCGAACATAAGGGAAAGTTCAGGAATGAAATACCGCATCGCTTTGGCTATCACGCTTTTTACACTTAGCGCCGGTAGCTACGCTAATTCGCTTTGTCAGGAAAAAGAGCAGGATATACAAAAGGAAATTAGCTACGCTGAAAAGCACAACAATCAGCGCCGTATTGAGGGTCTGAACAAGGCGCTCAGCGAAGTACGCGCCAATTGTACTGACAGCAAGCTGCGCGCCGAGCATCAGAAAAAGATCGCTGAGCAAAAAGAAGAGGTAGCCGAACGCCAACGTGATTTAGCCGAGGCAAAAGCAAAAGGCGATGCGGATAAAATAGACAAACGTGAACGTAAGCTGGCCGAGGCTCAGGATGAGCTAAAAAAACTTGAGGCCAGAGACTACTAAATTAACGCCGAATGTAAATACTCACTCACCTGGAGAAAACTATGTCGAAAGATAACACTACGGAACATCTGCGCGCTGAGTTGAAATCCCTGACCGATACGCTTGAAGAAGTGCTGAGCTCTTCGGGCGAAAAGTCGAAAGAAGAGTTGAGTAAGATTCGTAGCAAAGCCGAGCGCGCGCTGAAAGAGAGCCGTTACCGCCTGGGCGAAACGGGTGATGTGATTGCCAAACAGACTCGCGTCGCCGCCGCCCGCGCCGATGATTATGTGCGCGAAAATCCCTGGACAGGCGTAGGCATTGGCGCCGCTGTCGGTCTGGTGTTGGGCGTACTGCTGACGCGTCGTTAATTATGGCGGACTCTCGACAGGCACAAGGACCAGGCAAAAGCGTACTGGGTATCGGGCAGCGGATTGTCACCATTATCGTTGAGATGGTGGAAACCCGGCTGCGACTGGCGGTAGTAGAACTGGAAGAAGAGAAAGCGAACCTCTTTCAGCTTTTGCTGATGGTAGGTCTTACCATGCTCTTCGCGGCGTTTGGCTTAATGAGCCTGATGGTTCTGGTCATCTGGGCTATCGATCCTCAGTACCGTTTGAACGCGATGATCGCTACCACAGTTGTGCTGTTAGTGCTTGCGCTAATCGGCGGCATCTGGACTTTGCGCAAAGCGCGTCAGTCCACGCTATTGCGCCATACGCGGCACGAACTGGCTAACGATCGGCAAATTCTGGAGGACGATCAGTCGTGAGCAGCAAAGGCGAACGCGAAAAACGTAAAGCGCTGCTTCTCAGTCAGATCCAGCAGCAACGGCTGGATCTGTCCGCCAGCCGTCGCGACTGGCTGGAGACCACCGGCGCGTACGATCGCGGCTGGAATACGGTGTTAAGCCTGCGCTCCTGGGCGCTGGTCGGTAGCAGCGTAATGGCCATCTGGACCATCCGTCATCCTAATATGTTGGTACGCTGGGCGAAACGCGGCCTGGGTATCTGGAGCGCCTGGCGCCTGGTAAAAACTACCCTCCGTCAACAACAGCTCCGCGGTTAATATCTTTTCTTTTATAGCATCGCGCCATCAGGTTATCACCTGGTGGCGCGATACTTTTATGCATATCGTCTCTTTAGCAATCACTCAAATTTTTTGAAAAAATTTGGCAATTTTCCTTGCTAACAATTCCTGCACGCCACGTTTATGATTCTCTCCAGCGATAAAAATGATGCGCCAAACCGCGTCATTGCTCATGAAAATAGCAGCAGCCGCCGAATCGGCCCCCTGGAGAATAAAATGAAAAAATTAGAAGATGTTGGTGTACTGATAGCGCGTATTTTAATGCCAGTTCTGTTTATTACCGCAGGATGGGGAAAAATTAGCGGCTATGCGGGCACACAGCAGTATATGGAAGCGATGGGCGTACCAGGATTCCTGCTGCCGCTCACCATACTGCTTGAGTTCGGCGGCGGTCTGGCGATTCTGCTGGGGTTCCTCACCCGCACCACTGCGCTTTTCACCGCTGGTTTTACGTTGCTGACGGCATTGATCTTCCATAGCAATTTTGCAGAAGGTGTAAACTCGCTGATGTTTATGAAAAACCTGACCATTGCCGGCGGATTCTTATTACTGGCGTTAACCGGGCCTGGCGCGTTCAGCCTTGACCGTCTGCTGAATAAAAAGTGGTAAGCAATCTATACTCAATTAAAAAAGCGAGGGAATAGCGCCTCGCTTTTGTCATCTGAAGGAGAGAGACATGGGACAACTGATCGATGGCGTCTGGCACGATACCTGGTATGACACCAAATCTTCCGGGGGGAAATTTCAGCGTTCAGCGTCGGCTTTCCGCAACTGGCTTACCGCTGACGGCGCGCCCGGACCTTCCGGCGAAGGCGGATTCGCCGCAGAAAAAGATCGTTACCATCTGTACGTTTCCCTTGCCTGCCCCTGGGCGCATCGCACGCTCATTTTCCGTAAACTGAAAGGTCTGGAGCCGTTTATTCCGGTTTCCGTCGTGAATCCATTGATGCTGGAAAACGGCTGGACGTTTGATGATACTTTTCCGGCGGCCACCGGCGATACCCTCTATCAGCATGAATTTCTCTACCAGTTGTATCTGCACGCCGATCCACACTACAGCGGCCGCGTCACCGTACCGGTCTTATGGGATAAAAAAAATCATACTATCGTCAGCAACGAGTCCGCCGAAATCATTCGTATGTTTAACTCCGCCTTCGATGGGCTGGGCGCTAAAGCCGGGGATTACTATCCCCCCGCGCTGCAAAGCAAAATTGACGAGTTAAACGGCTGGATTTATGACAACGTTAATAACGGCGTTTATAAAGCAGGCTTCGCCACCAGCCAGCAAGCGTATGATGAAGCGGTAGACAAGGTATTTACTGCGCTGGCGCGCCTGGAACAGATTCTCGGACAGCACCGCTATCTGACGGGCGACCAGTTGACCGAGGCGGATATCCGCTTATGGACGACCCTGGTACGCTTTGATCCGGTTTACGTGACTCATTTCAAATGCGACAAATACCGAATCAGCGACTACCTGAATCTGTACGGTTTCCTGCGCGATATCTATCAAATATCGGGCATTGCTGAAACTGTTAATATGGACCATATTCGTCACCACTATTTCCGTAGCCATAAAACGATTAACCCCACGGGTATCATTTCTGTCGGACCGTGGCAGGATCTGCTCGAACCTCACGGGCGCGACGTGCGCTTTGGCTAATTTCAGGCGTCCTCCGGGACGCCTTATTAATAAATACCACAAATATTTACCAGCATTTCATTCGCGGCTATTCTTAGTTTGATTACTTTAAAAACAAGTGATTGAACCATTATTGAGGCGAAAATGGATTGGTATTTAAAGGTTTTAAAAAATTATCTGGGATTTGGCGGCCGCGCGCGACGCAAAGAGTACTGGATGTTTATTCTGGTCAATATCATCTTTACCTTTGTGTTGGGCCTGCTGGACGCCATGCTTGGCTGGCAACGCGCCGGGGGTGAAGGCGTTCTGACCACCATTTACGGCGTTCTGATCTTTTTACCGTGGTGGGCCGTGCAGTTCCGTCGTCTGCATGACACTGACCGCTCCGCATGGTGGCTACTGTTGCTACTTATCCCCATTATCGGCTGGCTTATCATCATCGCGTTCAACTGCCAGAATGGTACGCCGGGCGACAACCGCTTCGGCCCCGATCCGAAACGTTTTTCCTGATGGCGGCGCGGCGCCGCTTTTAAAGCGCCGCGCGCTATTTATTTTCCGGCGAATAGCTTAGGTATTTCCCGCAGGCACCAGGCTTTTGCCTCCCCCATACTGTCGCGCCGCCAGGCCATAATAATATCGATTTCGCTGGTCGATTCCGGGCTGACCACGCGTAGCCGCCCTTCGGCAATATCCTGTTCCACCATCGAATATGGCATGGTCGCGACGCCAAGCCCGGCCAGCAGCGCCTGACGTTTATCTTCAATCGTGCTTACCGTCAGACGTGGCTGCTTATCCAGCAGTTGCACCGTTAATACCGGCCGCTCGCGCGCGGTATCCGCTACCGCTACGCCGCGGTATTTAACCCGCGTCACTTCCGAAAGCGGCTCCGGCTCCTGATGAATAGGGTGGTCAGGCGCGGCGACATACACATTCATTAACGTATACAACTTACGGGAGTTAATTTCCGACGACGATCGAAAATGCATATCCGGAGCGATAACGATATCCGCCCGTCCCTGCTCAAGCCGCTCCCATGCGCCAGCCAGTACTTCGGTAATCAATGAAAGCTGCGTATTGGCTTTAGCGGCCAGCCGGTCGATCAGTGGAAAAAAAGCAGGCGTCGGTACCAGAGCTTCAGTGACCAGCGTCAGATGCGTTTCCCAACCGCGGGCCAACGCTTCAGCATCCGTCGTTAACTTGTCTGCCGCTTCCAGCAATACCCGCCCGCGTTCCAGCAGCATACGTCCGACGTTGGTGAATTTTGTACGATGGCCGGAGCGATCGAACAGTACAACGTCCAACTCTTCTTCCAGCTTCTGCATGGTGTAACTCAGCGCGGAGGGCACACGCCCCAACTCATCAGCCGCTGCGGCAAAACTGCCCCGGCGGTCAATGGCGTCCATCACACGCAATGCTTCAAGCGTCAGCGCTCTCTCTTTAGCCATAACGTTCTCATTCAGGAAATTTGAACATACCGGGCAGAATATCTGGCTAACAATGCAGCGTCCAGCCCCTTAACATAAAAGGAAGTAAAGAGAGGTTAATAACGATGATTACGACCCGAACCGCCAAACAATGTGGACAGGCAGACTACGGATGGCTACAGGCCCGCTATACCTTCTCCTTTGGACACTATTTCGACCCTACACTGCTAGGCTACGCGTCGTTGCGCGTACTGAACCAGGAAGTGCTGGCGCCGGGCGCCTCTTTTCAGCCTCGAACTTACCCAAAGGTGGATATTTTAAACCTGATTCTGGACGGCGAAGCGGAATACCGCGACAGCGACGGCAACCATGTACAGGCTAAAGCGGGCGAAGCGTTACTGCTCGCCGCGCAGCCGGGCATTAGCTACAGCGAACATAATATCAGCAAAGTTAAGCCGTTAACCCGAATGCAACTGTGGCTTGACGCCTGTCCTGAACGGGAAAACACGCTGGTACAAAAAATCCCACTCCTGGCGGCGCAACAACAGCTTCTTGCCTCGCCCGACGGTGAGCAAAACAGCTTACAACTGCGCCAACAGGTCTGGGTACATCATATTACGCTGGAGAAAGGCGAATCGCTTAATTTCCAGCTTCACGGGCCGCGCGCCTATTTGCAGTCGATTCACGGTACGTTCCACGCGATGACGCACAACGAAGAACGCGAGGCGTTAACCTGCGGAGATGGCGCATTTATTCGTGATGAACCTAACATTACGCTGGTTGCCGATACGCCGCTGCGCGCATTACTGGTAGATTTACCGGTGTAGCCAGCCAGAAAAGGAGTCGCAAGATGAGCAAAAAATCGGCGAAGAAACGTCAGCCCGTGGTAAAACCTGCCGTACAGGAGGCGATGAGCGCCGCTGTGCCGCTGGGCTATGAAGAGATGCTAACCGAACTGGAAGCCATCGTGGCGGACGCCGAAGCCCGGCTGGCAGAAGAAGAGGCCGCAGCCTGAAATCATGCCGGATGGCGGCGCAAGCGCCCGATCCGGCTGATAACGGGTAGACCCGATAAGCGCAGCGCCATCGGGCAACACGCTGCCCCGACGTCATGCCGGGGCGTTATTATTAATGCGCTTTACTGGCCATAATCTCGATGATCTGCTTGTCGGTCTGCTGCATTGAGCGACACGCCAGCGAACACAAATTCGAAATAGATTGTTCGACATTGTGCGCCACAATCCCTTCGTTTCCGGTCACCGCCGTATCATCCAACGCCATCAGTACGGCTTTCCACGCCGCCGACGCGCTGGTAGAGACTTTCATCGCGCAGCTATTCGACGCGCCATCGCAAATCATCCCGCTGACATCACCAATCATACTGCTGATAGCCATTGCGATAGTGTCGTAACGACCATCTATCAGCCACGCCATACCCGCTGCCGCGCCCATCGCCGCCGTAGTTGCCGCGCACAGCGCCGACAAACGCGGAAGCTGATGGTGAATATAGATAGCGCTCAAATGCGATAACATTAGCGCGCGCGCCAGGCGCTCGTCATCGGCGCCGACATGTTCAGCAACCACCATGACTGGCACCGTGGCGGTAATCCCCTGGTTGCCGGAGCCGGAGTTGCTCATCGCGGGCAACGTGGCACCGCCCATTCTGGCGTCTGACGCCGCGCTGGTACGGATCAAAATCGCCGTGGAGAGATCTTTCGCCAGCAGACCGCGATCGCACTGTTTGGCCAGCGTCGAACCGATATGCAGCCCCCAGGAACCACGCAGTCCCTCCTGCGACAACGCGCCGTTTAGCCTGGCCGCATCGAGAATAAAGCGGATAGCGTCAAAGGGCACCGCATTCACAAACGCCAGGATCTCTTCCAGCGAGGTATGAGACAGCACTCCCAGTGGCGAGGTTTTTTCTTCTTCCTGCGCATTATCGGCCTGGGTAAATACCACACCCTTGTCGGTTTCTATCCGCACAATATTTGTATGATCGCCGACGATCGTGACACATGCCCAGCTATCGCCGCTATACACTTTCGCCCGTGAAAACAGGATATCGTTACATGGCTCCTGCAACATCACCGCGACATGTCCAGCGGCCAGCATCGCTTTTGCATCGGCAACGGCTTTAGCGGAAGCGTCTTTTAACACCTCCAACCCGGCTTTCGCATCACCGCCCAACGCGCCCAACGCCGCGGCGATCGGTAGCCCTACCATTCCCGTTCCTGGAACGGTAACGCCCATACCATTTTTCATCAGATTGGGCGAAACCCACGCGTCAATGCGTTCAACTGTGCCGTTAAGTTCAGCCGCCGCCGCCGCTGCCGCCAGCGCCAGTGAAATTGGCTCAGTACACCCCAGCGCCGGTTTTACTTCTTCCTGTACGGCCAGAATAAAACTTTGCCACAATGGATTTATTTTAGATTCAAACATAACAACAACCTTAATCTCAGGTATATCAAGAGAATGCCAGGAACGGAGAAACGCATAGCAGCAGACCGGTAATAATAATCAGGTACAACGAAGCGCCTTTATATTTGTGCAATGCGGGAACCTTGTAGACCAACCATGCCGGAATTAAACAGCCCACCATACCGAAGATAGGGCTACAAATAGAGGTGAAGCTCAGTACCGGCGCGTTGAGCACAATGGCGCTCCAGGCCAGCAAAATAGCGAAAATCATAATGCCGCGCTGTACCAGATTTTCCTTAATCTTCTCGGCGGGCATTTTACGGCGCAGGATATTCATCACAATGCCTTGCGTCGCTTCGCGGAATCCTAAATAAACGCCAAAGAAGGCGGTCATGACGGCAAAGATGTTCAGAATTACGCTAACCACTTTGACCCAGCCAGCGCCATCGCCGCTAATAAATTGCGCGGCGATCGCCAGGGCGGAAATATTCTGCTCGTAGGCTTTCACCGCTTCGTCATGCCCCATCGCCAGGGTGAAGGAAACCGCATAGAAAAATACGGTAACGAACAGGATGCCAAACGCAATATTCATGGCACGCAGCGCTTTATGGCGTGCGACCTCAATAGATTTTTCGCGTGAACGGTAAGAGATCACCATTGGGCTTAACGTCTGGATAAATAAAATCGAGGTCAGCGTAAATGGCAGGGTAATAATGGCGTTTTTAATCAGCAGGGCCATCGGCGGCAGCGCGCCAATGTTATACAGATGCCACATACCCACCATAGAGACGCCCAGCGCCGCCACTACCAGTAGCTTGGTCAGCACCATGCCAGTGGAGATTTTGAACAGTAATTTTTCACCGCGTGAGGAAATCGCCACCAGGATGCAGATCAGCACCAGACCATAAAATGGACTATCGGAAAGCAATCCTTCCGTTACGCCGAAAGTATGCAGATAAGAGGCGCTGTCGTTAGTAATCGCCGTAGAATAGACGAACATCCAGATGACGAGCATCACAAAGTACAGCGCGCCTAATAAAATACCCCAGTTTTTGCCCAGATAGCCACTGATCACGCTGGGGTAGTCTTTACATTCCGGGGATTCCGCCAGCGTATTAATAAACAGCCGCTGGAACAGGTACATGGCCGGATAGCCAATAATAGAAGAGAGTAAAAAGACCCAAAGTCCCATCAGGCCAACCTGGACAGGAAGAAAAACGATCCCTGCGCCAATCGCCATCCCGATACTCATAATGACCCAACCGGTGTCGGTACTATCAAATTTGATGGCTTCACGCCATTCGCTTTCAGTCATCCCTGCCCGACGCGCCGGGGCTGATGCGTCGAGGATTACGCTGGTATTACTTGCCGATTCCATAAAATTCTCGCTCAATGTGTAGGTAGAGGTTTTTTTTATTTTTCGTGCCGCAGCAAGGCGATATGCAGAACGTGAGGTGCAGGTACTTTCTTGTAATAAGAAAATCATACGCGCACGATAAGAGAAAAACTTACCAATAAAACGCCTGCATTTCTTGTGGGTTAAGAATTCTTTTCTATTTACTATTGGTTTAATGTTGTTATTTTCTCTATTTGACGCGTATCACAACAAAAAAGGGCGCACTTTGGTGCGCCCTTTTCTCAACTTCTGTCTTCTACGTTATCCCATAGCCTGCTCACTCTGCGCCTGTCGGGCCTATCCACAAACGACTTTAATCGCCAGACCGCCGCGCGACGTCTCGCGATATTTGTCGTTCATGTCTTTACCCGTTTCGTACATGGTTTCGATTACTTTATCGAGCGAAACCCGCGGTTCAGAGGTACGGCGTAGCGCCATTCGCGCCGCATTTACCGCTTTAACGGCGTTAATCGCATTACGTTCAATACAAGGGATTTGTACCTGACCCGCCACCGGGTCACAGGTGAGGCCAAGGTTATGCTCCATCGCAATTTCCGCCGCAATACAGACCTGCGCCGGGCTGCCGCCCAGCAGTTCTGTCAGCCCCGCCGCCGCCATCGAACACGCGACGCCAACCTCGCCCTGACACCCCACTTCCGCGCCGGATATCGAGGCGTTCATCTTGTACAGCATACCAATCGCCCCCGCCGACAGCAGATAACGGGCGATAGAGTTGGCATTGACCGGACGACGGAATTTGTCGTAATAGGCCAGCACCGCAGGAATAATGCCGCACGCGCCGTTGGTCGGCGCGGTGACCACTCGCCCGCCCGCCGCGTTCTCTTCGCTCACGGCCAGGGCGAACATGTTAATCCAGTCAATAACGTTCATCGGATCGCGGGAGAGATTATCGCTGGAGACCAGCAGACGCCGTAACGCTACCGCGCGGCGTGGAACGTTCAGCGGCCCCGGCAGCACGCCCTCAGTATTCATGCCACGTTCAATTCCGGTCGCCATCACCTGCCAGATGCGGGCAAAGCCAGCGTCAATCTGCTCTTTGCTCCGCAACGCCAGTTCATTTTGCATCATCAGGCCGGAAACCGAGAGCCCCTGTCTTTCACACAGCGTCAACAGTTCGCTGGCGGAATGAAAATCATACGGCACCGATTTTTCTACGTCGTGCGACTGACCAAAACGCTCCTCTTCGACAATAAAGCCGCCGCCAATAGAGTAATACGTTTTGTGTAAAAGCGGCGCTTGTCCGTTCCAGGCGGTAATACGCATACCGTTTTCATGGCGCGCCAGGGTTTCAGCGTGAAAGAAAATACTGTCGGCGACGGGAAAATCCACCACATGCGCGCCACCCGCCACCGATAAACGGCTGCTGCGGGCAACCTCCTGGATAAACGCCGGAATGCTATCAATATTGACATCCTGCGGCGTATTGCCCGCCAGGCCCATAATGACGGCGGTATCGGTCGCGTGGCCTTTGCCCGTCAGCGATAGCGATCCGTAAAGATCAACCGTGATGCGCGTCGTTCGCGGCAGGTCGCCGCTGTCGATCAGCCGATCGATAAAACATTTTCCTGCATTCATTGGCCCTACGGTATGGGAGCTTGAAGGTCCAATGCCAATCTTAAAAATATCAAATGCGCTAATCATATCTCCCCCTAAGATTACCGTTCAGCGAAGATCCGTCGCGGGGCGATCCACACGATCGCCCCGTTCACGTTACATCGCCTGAGTAAAGGTGCGCGAAATAACGTCCTGTTGCTGTTCACGCGTCAGCGCATTGAAGCGCACGGCATAGCCGGAAACGCGGATCGTCAGGTTCGGGTAGTTTTCCGGATGTTCAATCGCATCCAGCAACATTTCACGGTTCATGACATTGACGTTCAGATGCTGCCCGCCTTCTACCTGTGCTTCATGATGGAAATAGCCGTCCAGCAGGCCGACAAGATTGGTTTTCCGCACCGCATCTTCTTTCCCGAGCGCCGCAGGCACAATCGAGAAGGTGTACGAAATACCGTCTTTGGCGTAGGTAAACGGCAGTTTCGCCACCGACGTCAGCGAGGCCACCGCCCCTTTGCGGTCACGACCATGCATCGGGTTCGCCCCCGGCGCGAACGGCGTTCCGGCGCGGCGTCCATCCGGCGTATTGCCGGTCTTCTGCCCGTACACGACGTTCGAGGTGATGGTCAAAATGGACTGCGTCGGCACCGCATTGCGATACGTCGGCAACACGCTAATTTTTTGCATAAAGCGTTTCACCAGGTCGCAGGCGATGCTGTCCACGCGCTCATCGTTGTTGCCGTACTGCGGATACTCGCCTTCAATAGCAAAGTCGATGGCAAGGCCGTTTTCGTCGCGGATCGGCTTCACCTGAGCGTACCTGATGGCGGACAGGGAATCCGCCGCCACCGACAGTCCGGCGATGCCGCACGCCATCGTCCGATACACATCACGGTCGTGCAGCGCCATCAGCGAAGCTTCATAGCTGTACTTATCGTGCATGTAGTGAATGATGTTCAGCGCGCTAATGTACTGCACCGCCAGCCAGTCCATAAAATGGTCGAGACTCTCCATTACCGCGTCATAATCCAGCACCTCATCCGTTAACGGCGCGGTTTTCGGCCCGACCTGGATTTTCAGTTTCTCATCAACGCCGCCATTGATAGCGTACAGCAACGTTTTGGCAAGGTTGGCGCGCGCGCCGAAGAACTGCATCTGCTTACCGATGACCATCGGGCTGACGCAACAAGCGATGGCGTAATCGTCGCTGTTAAAGTCGGTACGCATTAAATCGTCGTTTTCATACTGCAAAGATGAGGTCACGATGGAGACCTGCGCAGCATATTTTTTGAATGCCACCGGCAACGCTTCAGACCACAGTATGGTCAGGTTCGGCTCCGGCGCTGGCCCCATCGTGTGCAGGGTATGCAGATAACGGAAAGAGTTCTTCGTCACCAGCGTGCGGCCATCAAGCCCCATTCCGCCAATAACTTCGGTGGCCCAGATCGGATCGCCGGAAAAGAGCGAATCAAATTCCGGCGTGCGCAGGAAGCGCACCATGCGGATCTTCATGATGAAATGGTCGATCAGTTCCTGCGCCTGCTGCTCTGTCAGAAGGCCCGCGTTGAAATCGCGCTCAATGTAGATATCAAGGAACGAGGCGGTTCTTCCCAGCGACATTGCACCGCCATTTTGCGATTTTACCGCCGCCAGATAAGCGAAGTAGAGCCACTGTACCGCTTCCTGCGCGTTTCGCGCCGGGCGGGAGATATCGTAGCCGTATTTCGCCGCCATCTCCTGCATTTGCAGCAGCGCGCGACGATGCTCCGCCAACTCCTCACGCAGGCGAATCGTCGCCTCAAGATTCTGTCCCCGCTCCAGATTCGACTGCAGGTCGGCGAATTGCAGCTCGCGTTCGCGCACCAGATAACGGATGCCATACAGCGCGACGCGGCGATAATCGCCAATAATGCGCCCGCGACCATAACCATCCGGCAAACCGGTTAATACGCCGGATTTACGGCAGCGCAGCATATCCGGCGAGTAAACATCGAATACGCCCTGATTATGGGTTTTCCGCAGGTCGGTAAAGGTATATTCAAAATCAGCGTCCATTTCGCGGCCATAGGCGTGGAATGAACTTTTGATCATGTTAACGCCGCCAAACGGATGCAAAGCGCGTTTAAGCGGCTTATCCGTTTGTAAACCGACGATTTTTTCCAGCTCTTTTTCAATATACCCCGCATCGTGCGCGGTAATCGTCGTCGCGATGTTGGTATCGAAATCCACCGGCGCATGGGTCGCGTTCTCGATACGTATTCCCGCCATCACCTTTTCCCACAACGCTGTGGTCGCTGGCGTCGCGTCGGCGAGAAAAGATTCATCCCCCTCATAGGGCGTATAGTTATGCTGAATAAAATCACGGACATTAATTTCTTCTTTCCAGTCCGTACCTTTAAAATCACGCCATGCTTCGGCATACAGCATATCGCTGGTATCGATATTTACCTTCATGAAAAATAATCTCTCTACAGAACAGCCGTTAAGTTATGCAAATTCCACTGGTGCTTTCACGTTGCCTAAATGAATGGCATCAAGGGCAATCATTTTCTCTTCATTCGTGGGAATAACAGCGCAAATAACCTGAGAAGGGTTAGCGGAAATAATGCGCTCGCCGTGAGAATTCGGCTGCTTATTCATTTCAACGTCTAACGTAAGCCCCAGCACGCCCAGATGTTCAATGACCAACTGGCGAATTAATACTGAATTTTCACCAATACCGCCGGTAAAAATAATGCCATCCAGCCGATGTAACGATGCCGCGTGTCCGGCAATGTGACGGGCGATACGGTGGACAAACGTTTTTATCGCTAACCGGGCGCGCTCATGTCCTTCGTGCCAGGCTTTTTCCAGGACTCTAAGGTCGGATGACAACCCGGAGATGCCGAGCAAACCGGACTCTTTATTCACCACTCGCTCCAGATCGCTCAACGTCTGCCCGGTTTCTTTGGCTATCCACGCCATCGCGCCGAAATCAACGTCGCCACTGCGAGTGCCCATCATCAGCCCCTCAAGCGGCGTCATCCCCATTGAGGTATCCACGCTCTGACCATTGCGTACCGCGCAGATAGACGCCCCATTGCCCAGATGCGCGACAATCAGACCCGAGTTTTTTTCATCGAGGTCAAGCAGTTCATACGCGCGCCGCGAAACATAGCGATGCGACGTACCGTGAAAGCCGTAGCGACGCACACCCAGGCTGGAAAAATATTCCCACGGCAATCCGTACAAATAGGCTTCCGGCGCCAGCGTCTGGTGGAAACTGGTATCAAATACCGCCACCTGACGCACGGCCGGGAAAAGGTGCCGCGCCGCGTCAATGCCGCTTAAATTAGCGTAATTATGCAGCGGCGCTAAAGGTGATACCCGACGAATATTATCGATAATCTCATCGGTAATAATGACGGACTGCGTAAATAGCTCTCCACCGTGCGCGATACGGTGACCAATTAATGCCACGCTATCCGTTAAATCACGTTTTTCCAGCTCAAAGGCAATGGCTTTTAACGCGTCCTCATAATTAGAGTGCGCGAGGTTTATCGGCTTATCGCCATTAATAGATAAAAAGGCGTTTTCAGTATTCATCCCATCTGCTATTCCCGCCATTAAAACATCACAGGTAGCGACATCCAGTACAGAGAATTTGATAGAAGATGATCCGCAATTAATGACCAGAACGACCGGAAATTCATTCATGTAGTGCCTCCGTCGATGTCAGCCTGCGTCCACGCCCTGGGGCGGAACGCAGGCTAAACGTGAGGATTAGAACAATTTGTAGACAATATTCAGGATGGTCAGCAGACCAATCAGGGTGACGAACACGTTATCCAGACGACCACGGTACTTCGCCAGCGACGGCGCTTTACGAATGGCGTACATCGGCAGCAGGCATAACAGCGAGGCGATAATCGGCGCGCCCATCGCTTCAATCAGGTCCAGAATGTTCGGGTTTGCGTAAGCTACGACCCAGGTAGACCCCATAATAAAGATCATGCTGATGGTATTAAGCTTGCCCATAGAGACTTTGGTTTTATCGCCTTTATAACCGAATTTCAGCACCAGGCCGTTCAGCCCTTCCAGCGTCCCCAGGTAGTGACCGAAGAAAGATTTGAAAATAGCAACCAGCGCGATGATAGACGCGCCATACTCCAGCACCGTTGCAAAAGTAGATTTTGTCCCCGACAAAGAGGCGAAATGGTTGGCCAGGTAGGAAAGTACCGGAATGTTCTGCGCTTTCGCATCCGCCATGTTCTGTGGAGAGAGCGTAAACAGGCAGCTAAAGGCGAAGAACATCACCACGGCGACCATCAACATACTGGCGCGCGAGATGATCTGTGAACATTTACGCTCGGTAAATTCGCGGCCAAACTCTTTCTCATACTCTTCCCGCTTAGACACCACGAAGGAAGAGACGATGGGCGAAAAGTTAAAGGAGAACACCATGATAGAGATGCCCAGCCACACCGTAACCAGTATGCCATCGTGCCCGGTCAGCGCGATATTACTGAGATCAACCTGATCGATAACCGCCGAGTTCCAGTAAGGAATCAGCGATAATGAGATTAGCACCAGGCTGGCGATAAACGGCCATACCAGGTAACTCATCACCTTAACCATCAGATCTTTACCAAACCAGATCACAAAGGCCATCAGCAGCAGCAAGAACAGCGCCACGAAACCGCGATTCAACGCTGGCATCTGCAACTGGTTTTCCCAAAACGTCATGAACGTGTTAGTGATGGTGACGCCATAAATCCACAGCAGCGGACAAATCGCAAAGAAGTAAAGGAACGTGATAACTACCCCGCCCGTTTTACCAAAGTGCTCTTCGACCGTTTCCGTAATATTGCCGGACGGATTAGATCCGGATAAACACAGACGCGCCAGCGCCCGGTGACAATAGAACGCAATGGGGTAAGCTAAAACCAGCATCAGCAGAATGGGGATAAGCCCGCCAAACCCGGCGCGGATAGGGAAAAACAGCACCCCGGCGCCGATGGCGGTACCAAATAAACCCAGCGTCCACGTCGTGTCCGATTTACGCCATGACGACTGTTTTGCCTGGCTGGATACAATGCTATCAGTAGTACTCATATCCTATCCTCACGAAAAGATTAAGCGTCAACTAAACCCGTAATTTGTGATACACGAGAAAGATCGATATTGCCGCCAGAAATAATACTGACCGTTTTTCTGTTCTGAATATGGCTATCTAATTTCCCGCTTAATAGTGCGGCGCAGGCCAGAGCGCCAGCGCCTTCAGTAATAACCTTATTGCGCTGAATTAAAGCGATCATGCTGTTACGAATTTCATCTTCGCTAACCAGAACAATGTCATCGACTAATTCACGAACAATTTCATAGGTTAAATTACCCGGGCGGGAGACATCACAACCATCCGCCAGGGTGCCGGTCGTTCGGTGCGTGGTTATTTCGCCAGCGTAATAAGACGCCGCCATACCGTGAACATTTTCGGCCTGTACGCCGATAACTTTAATGGTCGGGTTAATCGATTTAATCGCAATGGCAATACCTGCAATTAAACCACCGCCGCCAATAGGCACGATGACATTATCGACATCGTACAGATCTTCCATAATTTCCAGACCAATAGTGCCCTGCCCGGCAATGACTTTTGGATCGTCGTAAGGCGGAATAAAAATGCGGCCTTCGGTTTCGACAATTTCACTCACCTTAGCAATGGTGTCATTGAAGTTGTCACCGTGGAGCACCACTTCCGCCGAATAATCACAGGTGGCCGCCACTTTTGACTTTGGCGCGCCCTTCGGCATCACGACTTTGCCGTCAATACCCAGCATTGCGCAAGAAAGAGAAACGCCCTGTGCATGATTACCTGCGGAACAGGCCACGACGCCTTTACGTTTTTCCGCCTCCGTTAACGAGCTAAGTTTGTTAAAAGCGCCACGAATTTTAAATGAACCCGTACGCTGCATATTTTCAAACTTGAGAAATATTTCGCCTTTGCAACGTTCACTAAAATAGTTAGAGCGAGGCATTCCCGTTTTATATATCTTCCCCGCCAGTCTTTTTTTCGCTTCGAGGATATCTTCAATTGCAACCGGGAGATCGTATGTAATGTGCATTATAACCTCTTAACCTGGGTATTAAAAATAAGTTACCGTTGCCCACTGTTCAAAAGAAACAGGTGACGTCAATTTCGCTAAATATGTTTATTCCATATCATTCAATTTCTATTAACTGCCTGCGTCTGCATCCATTATATGATGAATATTGTTTAGCCAATTCTACTAATACTGAAGCGGCTTTTTTGATACGATAATTTTTAGACCATACCGCCGCATAACGTGCGACGGGTAACGTGTCTTTGATTGGTATCGTGATAAATTGATTAGAGCCAAAAGGCGTGGTCATATCGCAGGGAATAACAGTTAAGAAATCAGCATTGAGAACAAGATTATATATTGTGACAACGGAATCTGTTTTAACAATGTTTTCGATGTTGATGCCATTTCGTTGTAGAGTGGTGAGTAATTCGCTGTAGTAGCCCATATTCGTTTGCGGCAACACCCACTGTTCGTCTTTTAACGATTCCAGTGTGATGGTGCCGGTGCATGTTCGGGACTTGCTGGCTACCAGGACAAACTCTGATTCAAACAGCGGCTCGACATGCAGATCCTGTAGTTGCATTTCATTACTGAGCGTACCGATAGCAAAGTCCAGCCGCCCGTCGCGCAGGGCCGGCAGGAATGAAGAGAGCTGGGCTTCGTACATGGATACCTGTGCTTTTGGAAAGACCTCTTTGAACTTATGAATCATATCGGACATGAAGGTAAAGCCAATCAGCGAAGGAAAGCCAAACGAGACGTCGACAACGGTATTGCACGTCATACTGTTCATCTCGTTGATCATGTTTTTCATTTCGCGGGTGATAGATTCAGACCAGGAAAGCAGTACCTGTCCCGCTTCGGTCAACGTAACGCCGGTATTTTTACGTACAATTAGCTCAACGCCAAAATAGGCCTCAACATCGCTAATGATTTTACTGACGGCGGGTTGGGTTAACCCTAACGATTTTGCGGCAGAACCGATAGAACCACTTCTAATGACTTCCTGAAAGACCACCAAATGCTGTGTTTTAGGGAGAACAAGAGTATTCATATCTACCGCTCTGAAATAACATTGTGAACGGCAGGAAGTGTAGCAAATTAAATCTTAAAGGTTATGTGCGACCACTCACAAATTAACTTACCGCAGTTTTTACATGGTCTTTATTAAATAAAGAAAACCCATCACTTCAATGAGTTACAAAAACAAAACAGCAACTTAGCCTGATTTCAATCAAAAAACAGGGTCGGGATAACGATATATTATGGCGATAACCAGCCTATTTTATCTCCTATTTTCGACATCCCATGAAGACGATATTTCAATCAATTACGGGACATTTTATCGGCAATTCCAGCGTTAAATTTAAAGCGTAATTTCTCAAATTTAAGTATAAACCGAAGGTAAATGCGCTTAAAAACCGTTACGCGTCACATTTTTTTACCTTATTTGTTTGTAAAGAAACATTTAATAAAATTTTAACCAAAATATTTCATACATTTAATTTTCATTTACAACAAATAATTTACACCGCTTTCTTGCTGTTTTTCAGGATGTAATTTTGTGAAAGAAATCGATTGCTTTTCACTTCAACTAAAAAGAGCGCAATCCATAGCGTTTTGTGTTTCTCATCACAAAAACGAATAATATTATGTCACCACGGCTGTCAATTAATTGCCGAATGGTGACGCTGGCGTCTTCTGGAACCTCTATACCCCTCACCGGCCTGATAAGCAAAAACCCGCCAGCTTACACTGACGGGTTTTATGAAGAGGTGAAACTGACCGATAAGCCGCTTTCTTTTGGGTATAGCGTCGTGGACAGTCATTCATCCTGCCGCCCTGTAAAAGCAAAAACCCGCCGAAGCGGGTTTTATGAAGAAGTGAAACTGACCGATAAGCCGCTTTCTTTTGGGTATAGCGTCGTGGACTGTCATTCATCCTGTCGCCCGGTAAAAGCAAAAACCCGCCAGCTTACACTGACGGGTTTTTGCATGAAGAAGTGAAACTGACCGATAAGCCGGGTTCTGTCGTGGACAGTCATTCATCTAGGCCAGCAATCGCTCACTGGCTCAAGCAGCCTACCCGGGTTCAGTACGGGCCGTACCTTATGAACCCCTATTTGGCCTTGCTCCGGGTGGAGTTTACCGTGCCACGGACTGTTACCAGCCGCGCGGTGCGCTCTTACCGCACCCTTTCACCCTTACCTGATCCCACTTGCGTGGGCCATCGGCGGTTTGCTCTCTGTTGCACTGGTCGTGGGTTTCCCCCCCAGGCGTTACCTGGCACCCTGCCCTATGGAGCCCGGACTTTCCTCCCCTCCGCCCGTCTCCCCGAAAGGACGACGACGAAGCGGCGACTGTCTGGTCAGCTTCGGCGCGCAGTATAGAGGGTTCGCGCGACTTTGTCACCCTGCGCTGCGCATTCCTATCGCCAGAGCGGCAGCAACATTTCTGGATGCCCGATAAATATTGTCAAAAGCGCCCCGAAAAGCCTCCTCCAGCGTCACGATGCGCGTGAGTACGCTAAAGACAGCGTCGATGCCATAATGATGTACTATCCCTACATCGTGCGTCAGGCTGCCGGCAATGCCAATCACTGGCTTATGATATTTTTTCGCCACATTCGCGACGCCAATCGGCACTTTACCGCGAATACTTTGGCTATCAATCCGCCCTTCTCCCGTCACCACCAGCGTACAGTCGTGGATATGCTCCTCCAGGTTCAGTGCCGCCGTGACAATTTCGATCCCGCTGCGTAATTCCGCACCGAGAAAAGCCATTAACGCCGCCCCCATACCGCCTGCCGCGCCTGCGCCGGGCGCCGCCTTTACGTCGACATTCAGCGATTTTTTTATGATGTCGGCATAGTGAGCAAGATTTCTGTCCAGCTCAACAATGTTCTCTTCGGTCGCGCCTTTCTGCGGCCCAAAAATTCGTGATGCGCCGTTGTCGCCGATCAGAGGATTAGAGACATCGCAAGCGACACGAATCGCGCAGAGTTTTAAACGGGGATCGAGCTCTGAAATATCAATGTCGCTTAGACAATGAAGGCTTCCGCCACCGTAACCGATATCCGCGCCGTTTGCATCGCGCAGTTTTGCGCCTAACGCCTGCATCATCCCCGCACCGCCGTCATTTGTCGCGCTGCCGCCAATGCCGATAATGATATTGCTTGCGCCGCTTTCCAGCGCCTGCAATATCAGCTCCCCCGTTCCCCGCGAGGTAGTAATCAAAGGGTTGCGTTTTTCTGGTGGAACCAGCGCCAGTCCGCTGGCCGCCGCCATTTCAATAAACGCGGTTTTACCATCCCCGGACATTCCCCAGCAGGCTTTCACTTTTTCACCCAACGGCCCGGTCACCCATGCGGTGCGTTCAACGCCCTGCGTCGCGGCAATCATGGCTTCGACCGTTCCTTCGCCGCCATCGGCAACCGGAACAGAGACATATTGCGCATCGGGGAAAATTTCCCGAAATCCTTTTTCTATCGCCTGCGCTACCTCGGCGGCAGAAAGGCTTTCTTTATAGGAGTCGGGGGCAATTACGATTTTCATAGTGGTAGCCTGTTACTGCACAACGCCGGATGGCGTTTCACTTATCCAGCCTGAAATTCAGGCCCGGATCGCTACACGCCATCCGGGCACAACGTCGTTAGCGAGTGACTTCCACTTTCGCCAGTTTTTCGTAGTAGCACGCCAGCGCGCTATGGTCGTCATTACCGTGTCCATCCGCGCGTAACGCCTGCATCATTTCCATAACGGCGGCGGTCAGCGGGAGCTGCGCGCCAACGCCGTGGGAGGTATCCAGCGCATTCGCCAGATCTTTAATGTGCAGATCGATACGGAAACCTGGTTTAAAGTTTCTGTCCATGACCATCGGCGCTTTCGCATCCAGTACCGTGCTGCCAGCCAGACCGCCGCGAATCGCCTGATAGACCAGATCCGGGTTGACGCCCGCTTTAGTCGCCAGCGTCAGCGCTTCAGACATGGCGGCGATATTCAACGCCACGATCACCTGGTTAGCCAGTTTTGTGACGTTGCCTGCGCCGATATCGCCGGTATGCACCACTGAACCCGCCATCGCTTTCATCAGGTCGTAGTACTTGTCGAAAATGGCTTTATCGCCCCCCACCATCACCGACAGCGTGCCATCAATCGCCTTCGGCTCGCCGCCGCTGACCGGCGCATCCAACATCTCAACGCCCTTCGCCTTCAGCGCATCGCTGATTTCACGGCTTGCCAGCGGCGCGATAGAACTCATATCAATCAATACGGTTCCTGGCTTCGCGCCTTCGATGATACCGTTCTCGCCCAGCGCAACCTCTTTCACATGCGGAGAGTTAGGCAGCATCGTGATGATGACGTCACACTGTTCAGCGATCGCCTTCGCCGTAGAGGCCGTTTCCGCGCCTGCGGCAATGACGTCAGCAATCGCTTCAGGATTACGATCGGACACCACCAGCGAATACCCTGCTTTCAGTAAGTTTTTGCTCATGGGCTTACCCATGATGCCTAAGCCAATAAAGCCAACTTTCATCGTCATAGCGTTCTCTCTTTCCATACCAGGATTATTTTTTAAAGGTGTCGGCAAGTTTCTGCGTGCTGGCGCGGAATGCGCCTAAATCGCTGCCAACGGCGACAAAGGTCGCGCCCCATTCCAGATAACGGCGGGCATCCGCCTCTACCGGCGCCAGAATGCCGCACGGTTTACCGTGCGCTTTAGCGCGGGCGAAAATATGTTGAATCGTCTGCTGCACGTCAGGGTGAGAAGCATTGCCGAGATGACCCAGCGCGGCGGCCAAATCGCTGGGGCCGACAAAAATGCCATCAACGCCTTCCGTTGCGGCGATGGCATCAACATTGTCGACACCCAACTGGCTTTCGATTTGAACAATAATGGTGATGTTTTTGTTCGACTGCGCAAAGTAATCAGGCACCGTACCGAACATATTCGCGCGGTGAGAAACGGAAACGCCGCGAATGCCTTCCGGCGGGTAACGCGTCGAGGCGACGGCGCGAGCCGCTTCCTCTTGCGTTTCAACAAAGGGGATCAGGAAGTTATAAAACCCAATATCCAGCATCCGTTTGATAATGACCGGTTCATTGGTTGGCACACGTACCACAGGCGCGCTGGCGCTGCCTTTCAATGCCATTAACTGCGGAATTAAGGTGGTCACATCGTTCGGCGCATGTTCGCCATCCAGCACCAGCCAGTCAAATCCCGCCAGACCAAGAACTTCGGTGGTGATTGGGCTTGCCAGTGCAGACCAGCAGCCAATCTGCACCTGTTGCGCCGCCAGCGCCGCTTTAAACTTATTCGGGAAAATAGCGTTATTCATCGCTTATACCTTCGCTTATTTCTTTAATTCTCTACATGTGATGCCGCCACCATAACTTATAGCAACGACAATAAAATGCTTATCTGAAATCAGAATGGGTCTCCGCATTCTATTTCTAATGTGGTACACATCCTGTAGCACAATATACCGTTCTGATATCTTTATCGTCTTTTATTATTATCATGGTATTTTCAAATAACTCGTCAGATACACTGAATTCGCCATTCAGTATAAACAGCCTATGGCGGATAATCATTGTGCAAACGCTCATTAAAAAGGGATTATTTAACGCTTATTTTTGAGCATACGCCCATGATACTGGGCGCTAATGCACACATTTACGCTTTACCCGGCCTGCATAAAAAATTTCATAATTTGCGGTGATCTGGATCACATTCTTATATTTATACTCCTGTCATTCTTATTTCATTATGCATGAACTTTATTTCTTATATTGAGATTTAACGATTTAACCATAACCAAAATAGATAATCCTATTTCTATCATCCAGGCTGGAGAATGTTGAACAATGGCCAATATCGAAATTCGCCAGGAATCGCCATCGGCGTTTTATATAAAAGTACATGAAACCGATAATGTCGCAATTATTGTTAATGACCACGGCCTTAAAGCCGGAACACGTTTTCCGGATGGCCTGGAACTGACTGAACATATTCCGCAAGGCCATAAAGTCGCTCTGACGGATATCCCCGCTCACGGCGAAATCATCCGTTATGGCGAAGTCATCGGTTATGCGGTACGCGACATCCCGCGCGGAAGCTGGATCGACGAGTCGCTGGTTGAACTGCCAAAAGCGCCGCCGCTGAATACGCTACCGCTGGCGACCAAAGTACCGGAACCGCTGCCGCCGCTGGAAGGCTATACGTTTGAGGGCTATCGTAACGCCGATGGCAGCGTCGGCACCAAAAATCTGCTTGGCATTACCACCAGCGTGCACTGTGTGGCGGGCGTGGTCGATTATGTGGTGAAAGTGATTGAGCGCGATCTCCTGCCCAAATACCCGAATGTCGATGGCGTTGTAGGGCTAAACCATCTGTACGGCTGCGGCGTGGCAATCAACGCGCCGGCGGCGGTCGTGCCGATTCGCACGATTCATAATATCGCGCTCAACCCCAATTTTGGCGGCGAAGTGATGGTGATTGGCCTCGGTTGCGAAAAACTGCAGCCGGAACGGCTGCTGGAAGGCACCGAGGATGTTCCCGCCATCGCCGTTGAAAGCGCCAGTATTGTGCGTTTACAGGACGAGCAGCATGTCGGCTTTAAATCAATGGTCGACGATATTTTACGGGTCGCCGAACGCCATCTGACGAAACTGAACCAGCGCCAGCGCGAAACCTGCCCGGCCTCCGAGCTGGTCGTCGGGATGCAGTGTGGCGGCAGCGATGCGTTTTCCGGCGTCACGGCAAACCCGGCGGTGGGTTATGCTTCCGATCTGCTGGTACGCTGCGGCGCGACCGTCATGTTCTCGGAGGTCACCGAAGTGCGCGATGCCATTCATCTTCTGACGCCGCGCGCTATCAACGAAGCCGTGGGTAAACGCCTGCTGGATGAAATGGCCTGGTACGATAACTACCTTGATATGGGGAAAACCGATCGCAGCGCTAACCCGTCCCCTGGCAACAAAAAAGGCGGCCTGGCGAACGTCGTGGAAAAAGCGTTGGGCTCTATCGCTAAATCGGGTAAGAGCGCCATTGTCGAAGTATTGTCGCCGGGCCAGCGCCCCACCAAACGCGGCCTGATTTACGCCGCGACGCCCGCCAGCGATTTCGTCTGCGGCACGCAGCAGGTCGCTTCCGGCATTACCGTACAGGTCTTTACCACCGGACGCGGCACGCCATATGGCCTGATGGCAGTACCGGTTATTAAAATGGCGACGCGTACCGAGCTGGCGAACCGCTGGTATGACTTAATGGATATCAATGCAGGCACCATCGCCACGGGTGAAGAGACAATCGAAGATGTGGGCTGGAAGCTGTTTCACTTTATTCTCGATGTCGCCAGCGGCCGGAAAAAGACTTTCTCGGACCAGTGGGGCCTACATAACCAACTGGCGATATTTAACCCGGCACCAGTGACCTGATCCAGTCAGTACCCTTCTCCGAGCAGGGTATAACCGCATAATCTGTAGACCGGGTAAGCGCCAGCGCTACCCGGTATTTTTTCGCCCTTAGTCTGTAGCCTGAAGTATGTCTGCCCGACATGCTTTTTTTACGCCTGACTTTCGATAACTTCCATTTTATTTCGAAACTTTCATTTATCAGATCAAAATCACAAAAAAACATTCCGAAAGCCTATAAATTCTTTCAAAGAAAACAAACGAAAGATTTCGGAGGAAGGATGTTTATCATTTCAGGCAGAACAATGCTAAAGAAGGCGCAGCAGGAAGGTTATGCTGTGCCGGCGTTTAACATCCACAACCTGGAGACATTGCAAGTGGTGGTGGAAACCGCCGCAGAATTGCGCTCTCCGCTGATTGTCGCCGGTACGCCAGGCACCTTTAGCTACGCAGGCGTCGGTAATATCGTGGCCATCGCCGCAGAACTGGCGAAAAGCTGGAACCATCCTCTCGCGGTACATCTCGATCATCATGAAAAACTGGCCGACATCAAAATGAAAGTCGCCGCCGGGGTACGCTCGGTCATGATCGACGGGTCGCATTTCCCCTTTGCCGACAATATTGCGCTGGTGAAAAGCGTGGTTGATTACTGTCATCGCTACGATGTCAGCGTTGAAGCTGAACTTGGGCGTCTCGGCGGGCAGGAAGACGATCTTATCGTTGACGGTAAAGATGCGCTTTATACCCATCCGGAACAGGCCCGGGAATTTGTAGAAAAAACGGGTATCGACTCGTTAGCCATTGCTATCGGCACCGCTCACGGCCTCTACACCGCTGAACCAAAACTTGATTTTGAACGACTGACGGAAATTCGTCAGCGGGTTGATGTCCCCTTAGTCCTTCACGGCGCCTCTGGCCTGCCGACCCGCGATATTACCCGCGCTATTTCGCTGGGCATCTGCAAAGTTAACGTCGCCACCGAGCTTAAAATCGCCTTTTCTGGCGCGCTTAAAAACTATTTAACGCAACACGCAGAGGCCAGCGATCCCCGCCATTACATGATCCCCGCGAAAGCGGCCATGAAAGAGGTTGTACGTAAAGTGATTGCCGACTGCGGTTGTGAAGGGAAGCTCTAAAGCCCCCGGATTTAGCACGGCAAAGGGCGTTTTCATAGCTGGATCACGAAAGCCATTATTATCCTTTGCCTTCAAACCAAAAATATTATGAAGATAAACAAAAGATATCGGAGCCAGAAGTGAAAGAAATAATTTCTCGTCACAAAGCAGGAGAACAGATAGGGATCTGTTCCGTATGTTCAGCACACCCGCTGGTGATTGAATCCGCATTACGTTTTGATCTGAATAGCGGGAACAAAGTTCTGATCGAAGCGACCTCTAACCAGGTTAATCAGTTTGGCGGTTATACCGGAATGAAACCGGCTGATTTTCGTGATTTTGTTTATGGCATTGCTCAGGAAGTGGGATTTCCACGTGAGCGGTTGATTCTTGGTGGCGATCATTTAGGACCTAACTGCTGGCAAAACGAACCTGCAGATACGGCGATGGAAAAATCCGTCGAACTCATTAAGGCTTACGTCGCTGCCGGGTTTAGCAAAATCCATCTTGATGCCTCTATGTCCTGCGCTGACGACCCGACGCCGCTGGACCCAATGGTTGTCGCTAAACGCGCCGCCCTGCTTTGCCAGGCAGCGGAAACGACGGCGACCGACGAACAAAAACGCCATTTAACCTATGTTATCGGCACTGAAGTTCCGGTTCCTGGCGGGGAAGCCAGCGCCATTAACGCCGTGCATGTTACCCGCGAACAGGATGCGGCCCGCACGCTGCAAACGCATCAGGCTGCTTTTCGCGCCCTGGGGCTGGAGGAGGCATTGAACCGGGTTATCGCGATTGTCGTACAGCCGGGCGTAGAATTCGACCATACACAGATTATCCACTATCAACCGCAGGCCGCTAAAGCGCTTTCCGACTGGATAAAAGAAACGCCGATGGTCTATGAAGCGCATTCGACTGATTATCAGACGCGACAGGCCTACCGTGCGCTGGTACGCGATCATTACGCCATTTTGAAGGTCGGCCCGGCGCTCACTTTCGCCCTGCGCGAAGCCATTTTCGCACTTGCGCAAATGGAAAACGAGCTGATCTCCCCGGAACAACGTAGTCGGGTACTGGAGGTCATTGATGAAGTTATGCTAAACGAACCGGGCTACTGGAAAAAATACTACCGTCCAACCTGGAGCCAAGCGATGGTCGACATCCACTTTAGTTTGTCTGACCGTATTCGCTATTACTGGCCGCACCCGCGTATTCGTCAAAGCGTAGAGAAGTTAATCGCCAATCTGAACAACGTCACATTGCCGCTGGGATTAATTAGCCAGTTTATGCCCGTACAGTTTGAACGCCTGTCTGAGGGCGTGCTCACCCCTACGCCGCATAACCTGATTATTGACAAAATTCAGGATGTTCTGCGCGCTTATCGCTTCGGTTGCACGCCGGATGTCGCCTGAATAATGGAGAATTTATGAGCCAACTATTTGTCCGAACCGGAATCACATTCGACTCGAGCCAACAGGCGCTGGCGCACATTGGCAAAGAGATGCTGGCGAAAGGCGTGGTACATGATAGTTATCCGCAGGCGCTGGTGGAACGTGAAGCGTCTTTTCCTACCGGCATTGCGCTGGAGCGTCACGCCGTCGCTATCCCTCATTGCGAGGCGGTTCATGCGAAATCACCCGCTATCTATCTGATTCGTCCAGATAAGCCGGTCATGTTTCAACAGGCGGATGATGACGAAGAGATTGCTGTTTCGTTAATCATCGCCTTAATCGTTGAAAACCCGGCGGCACAGCTAAAACTTCTGCGCCGCCTGTTTAGTGAGCTACAGAACCCGAGCACCCTCGATGCCCTGTTAAGCGCGCCGGATGCCGAACTGGCGATACGCTTTCAGGAAACCATCCTTGAGCCTGAGCAGTGCGTCCAGGTTTGATAATAAATTGATAATAATGAGGAATACCCTATGAAACGTAAAGTAATTGTGGCCTGTGGCGGTGCGGTTGCAACCTCAACGATGGCTGCGGAAGAAATTAAAGAGCTATGTGATGCCAACCATATTGAGCTCGACTTAGTGCAATGCCGGGTCACCGAAATCGAAACCTATATGGACGGCGCCGATCTTATCTGTACCACTGCCAGGGTCGATCGCGCCTTCGGCGATATTCCCGTCGTTCACGGTATGCCTTTTGTTTCCGGCGTGGGTATTGAAGCATTACAGCAAAAAATTCTGTCCATTCTCATGGGGTAACGTATGTTTAGCGAAATAATGCGTTATATCCTCGACTTAGGCCCAACGGTGATGTTGCCTCTGGTGATCATCGTGTTCTCTAAACTGCTGGGAATGAAGCTTGGGGATTGTTTTAAATCGGGTTTGCATATTGGTATCGGCTTCGTGGGTATTGGTCTGGTCATCGGCCTGATGCTGGATTCTATCGGCCCCGCGGCGAAAGCCATGGCGGAACATTTCCAAATCAATCTCCACGTTATTGACGTCGGCTGGCCAGGTTCATCGCCCATGACCTGGGCGTCACAAATCGCGCTGGTCGCGATCCCTGTCGCCATCGGGGTTAACGTCCTGATGCTGGTGACCCGCATGACCCGCGTGGTGAATGTCGATATCTGGAATATCTGGCACATGACCTTCACGGGCGCCATGCTGCATCTGGCGACCGGTTCATACTGGCTGGGGATTCTGGGCGTTGTGGTTCATGCCGCCTTTGTCTACAAACTGGGGGACTGGTTTGCCAAAGATACCCGCGACTATTTTGGCCTGGAGGGGATTGCTATCCCACACGGTTCATCCGCATACCTGGGCCCCGTGGCGGTGCTCGTTGATACCATTATCGAAAAAATTCCGGGTCTCAATCGTATTCACTTTAGCGCAGATGATGTCCAGAAACGCTTCGGACCGTTTGGCGAGCCGGTGACTGTCGGCTTCGTGATGGGGCTGGTGATTGGTGTACTGGCAGGCTACGACGCCAAAGCCGTTCTGCAACTGGCGGTCAAAACCGCAGCGGTGATGCTGCTTATGCCACGCGTCATTAAACCTATTATGGATGGCCTAACGCCTATCGCGAAACATGCGCGTAAACGTCTACAGGCTAAATTTGGCGGGCAGGAGTTCCTGATAGGCCTTGATCCAGCGCTACTGCTCGGTCATACCTCTGTTGTCTCCGCGAGCCTGATATTCATTCCGCTGACCATCCTGATTGCCGTCTTAGTACCGGGGAACCAGGTGCTGCCGTTCGGCGACCTCGCCACCATCGGTTTCTTTATTGCGATGGCGGTCGCGGTACACCAGGGCAACCTGTTCCGCACGCTGATTTCAGGTGTCATTATTATGGGTATCACCCTGTGGATAGCCACCCAGACGATTGGCCTGCATACCCAACTGGCTGCCAATGCCGGAGCGCTAAAAGCTGGCGGACAAGTCGCCTCGCTGGATCAGGGCGGTTCCCCCATCACCTGGCTGCTGATTCAACTTTTTACCTGGCAGAATATCGTCGGCTTCGCCGTCATTGCCATTATCTATCTGGCCGGTGTACTGCTGACCTGGCGTCGCGCCCGACAGTTTGTCGCGGCTGAGAAAGCCACGGCGCTACAGCAAAGTCAAATCGCCTCTTAATTTTAGGGGAGCAATCGCTCCCCTCACCTTCCTGGAGAATGTTATGAAATCAGTGGTTATTCACGCTGAGGGAGACGTGCGCGTTGAAGAACGCCCCTTACCACAACTGCAAGCCGAGGACGATGTGTTGGTCAAGGTCGTTAGCTCAGGGCTTTGCGGGTCGGATATCCCGCGTATTTTCGCGCAGGGCGCCCATTATTATCCTATTACGTTAGGTCATGAATTCAGCGGCTACGTTGAATCCTACGGCACAGGCGTAACGGATATGCAGCCCGGCGATGCCGTCGCTTGTGTCCCGCTTCTTCCCTGCTTTCACTGTCCGCAATGCGAACGCGGTTACTTTTCTTTATGCAAACAGTATCAGTTTGTAGGATCGCGCAGCGAAGGCGGTAATGCGGAATATGTGGTGGTCAAACGGGCCAATCTTTTCCGCTTGCCGTCTGATATGCCAATTGAAGATGGCGCGTTTATCGAACCGATTACCGTGGGCTTACACGCCTTTCATCTGGCGCAGGGCTGCGAGGGGAAAAACGTAATTATCGTCGGGGCCGGGACAATTGGCCTGTTGGCCTTACAGTGCGCGCGGGAACTGGGCGCGCGAAGCGTAACGGCGATTGATATCAATCCGCAGAAACTGGAACTTGCGAAAGCGCTCGGCGCAACGCATACCTGTAATAGCCGGGAAATGACCGCCGACGACATCCAGACCGCGTTGTCCGACATTCAGTTTGATCAACTGGTTCTCGAAACGGCAGGAACTCCCCAGACCGTCTCGCTGGCTATCGATATCGCCGGGCCGCGCGCGCAACTGGCGCTGGTGGGGACGTTACATCACGATCTCACCCTGACAACGCGTACATTCGGGTTAATTTTGCGTAAAGAGCTCACGCTCCTCGGCAGTTGGATGAACTACTCCGCGCCATGGCCAGGAGAGGAATGGGAAACCGCAGCGCGCCTGTTGGCTGAAAAACGTCTTCAACTGGCCCCTCTCATTGCCCATCGCGGCGATGCGGAAAGCTTTGCAGAAGCAGTCAAAGCGCTTAATGGCGCGCCCATGCAGGGCAAAATTTTACTTCAACTTTCCTGATGGTACGAGCCAGCAACCTGCGCTGGCTCACATTTCCTTTCGAAATTTAGCGTTCACCTTTCGCAATCCTTCGTTTAAACTAGTTACAGTTAATTATCAGGCAAATCAATATGAACTCATTTGAGCGAAGAAATAAAATTGTCGACCTGATTAATACGCAAGGCAGCGTGCTGGTGATGGACCTTTCAAATACCTTTGGTATTTCTGAAGTGACTATCCGTGCTGACCTGCGTCTGCTGGAAGAGAAAGGCCTTGTCACCCGTTTTCATGGCGGCGCGGCAAAACCGGGAAGTCATCTGGCGGAAGGCGACAATCAGGAAGTCATTCTGGAAGATCGGTATCAACTCGCCAGCGATCCGAAAAAGCGGATTGCCCAGGCGGCTGCGGCAATGGTTGAAGAAGGAATGACCATCATTCTGGATAGCGGGAGCACAACATTACTGATTGCGGAAGCGCTCGCGCGAAAAAGCAATATTACGGTGATCACTAACAGCTTGCCTGCCGCTTTTACGCTATCAGAAAATAAAGATCTCACGCTGGTGGTCTGCGGCGGTACGGTACGGCATAAAACCCACTCAATGCACGGCACGATTGCGGAACGATCGCTACACGGCATCAGCGCCGATGTCATGTTTGTCGGGGCGGATGGTATTGATGCGACAAACGGTATTACCACGTTTAACGAAGGTTATTCCATTAGCGGCGTCATGGCGGCGGCGGCACACAAAGTTATCGCGGTACTGGACGCGACCAAATTTAACCGTCGCGGCTTTAACCAGGTATTGCCGATGGACAAGATCGACTGTGTGATAACCGATGACACCATCAGCAAACAGGATAAAGCGGCATTAGCGAAAACAGGCGTGGAATTAATGATCGTCTAAAAAGGAGTCGGTTATGCGTTGCTGATCGCGAGAGTAAGCCCGAAGGAAAGGCCCGGCCCGCTATCACCGCCCAATGCTCCCATCAATTTACCCACATCAATCACCTGATTGAGTATTAACGCGATGGCGATAAAAGGCGGTTCCCGGGCGCTCGCTTTTACTCTTCCTGCTGCCCCAGCGCATACTTATACAGCGCATTTTTCTTCACGCCGTGAATTTCTGCTGCCAGCGCCGCCGCTTTTTTCAGCGGCAGTTCTGCCTGTAGCAGCGCCAGCGTGCGCAGCGCGTCGGCGGGCAGGTCGTCTTCTTGCGCTTTATGGCCTTCGACAATCAGCACCATTTCGCCTTTGCGACGGTTTTCATCTTCTTTGACCCACGCCAGCAGCTCGCCAACCGGCGCGCCGTGAATGGTTTCCCAGGTTTTGGTCAGCTCACGCGCCAGCACCACATAACGGGATTCTCCCAATACCGCGACGATATCTTCCAGGCTATCTAACAGGCGGTGGGTTGACTCATAAAAAATCAGCGTTCGCGGTTCCGTTTCAATGGCTTTTAGCGCATCACGGCGGCCTTTGGATTTCGCCGGTAAAAAGCCTTCATAGCAGAAACGGTCAGATGGCAGGCCAGCGGCGCTCAGGGCGGTAATCGCCGCACATGGCCCCGGTAGCGGCACCACGCGAATCCCCGCTTCACGGCAGGTACGCACCAGGTGATAGCCGGGGTCATTAATTAGTGGCGTACCGGCGTCGGAAACCAGCGCAATGTTCTGCCCTTCTTTTAGCTTCGCGACCAGCGTTTCCGCTTTTTGTTGTTCGTTATGGTCGTGCAGCGCGAACAATCGGGCATTAATCCCAAAATGTTGCAGCAATAAACCGGTGTGACGAGTATCCTCGGCGGCAATCAGATCTACAGCCTGTAACACCTCCAACGCACGCTGGGTAATATCCGCCAGATTACCGATAGGAGTAGGTACAATAAAGAGTTGGCCCTGAGAATTATCCGCCGATTCGTTTTGTTTCATTGTGTCGTCCGTATTGCCGATTTAATATTGAGCATTGCGTAAAAAAATATCACTGGATACAGTATGGTACCCTCAACATTTTCTCGTTTGAACGCCGCACGCGCGCTGCCTGTCGTCCTGGCTGCGCTACTTTTCGCCGGGTGCGGCACCCAGGCGCCAGATCAAAGCGCAGCCTATATGCAGGGTTCAGCGCAAGCTGACTCCGCCTTTTACCTGCATCAGATGCAGCAAAGCGCAGATGATAGCAAGACCAACTGGCAATTACTCGCCATTCATGCACTGCTGAAAGAAGGAAAAAGCCAGCAGGCCGTCGACCTGTTCAATCAACTCCCGCAAAATCTGAACGATACCCAGCGTCGCGAACAGTCTTTATTAGCGGTAGAAATCAAACTGGCGCAAAAAGATGTCGCAGGCGCGCAGGCCTTGCTGGATAAACTAAAACCCGCCGACTTTGCGCCAAATCAGCAAGCGCGTTACTGGCAGGCGCAGATCGTTGCCAGCCAGGGACGCCCGTCGCTTACCCTATTGCGGGCGTTAATCGCCCAGGAACCGCTACTGGCGGCGAAAGAGAAACAAAAAAATATCGACGCCACCTGGCAGGCGCTCTCCGCCATGACGCCGGATCAGGCCAGGACGCTGGTTATCAACGCCGATGAAAATGTGCTTCAGGGCTGGCTGGATCTGCAACGCGTCTGGTTTGACAACCGCAACGATCCGGACATGCTGAAAGCCGGGATCGCCGACTGGCAAAAACGCTACCCGCAAAATCCGGGGGCGAAAATGCTGCCGACGCAGCTCGTCAATGTACAACGTTTTAAACCAGCTTCCACCAGCAAAATCGCTCTGCTGCTGCCGCTGAACGGTCAGGCTGCCGTGTTTGGCCATACCATCCAGCAAGGTTTCGAAGCCGCGAAAAACCTCGGCACCCAGGCGGTGGAAATGCAGCCTGCCGCCGCGCCTGACGCGCCGGTCGAACCTGGCGTGGAGGAGACGCAACCACAAATGACCAACGGCGTCGCCAGTCCGTCGCAGGCCTCGGTGAGCGATCTGACTGATGACGCTCCATCCCAGTCCGCTACGCCAGTCAGCGCGCCACAAACTCCCCCTGCTACAGCAAGCGCGCCGGCGGATCCCTCCGCTGAATTAAAAATCTACGATACCTCTTCCCAGCCGTTGGATCAGGTGCTCGCTCAGGTTCAGCAAGACGGCGCCAGTATCGTGGTCGGGCCGCTGTTGAAAAACAATGTGGAAGCGCTGATGAAAAGCAACACGCCGCTCAACGTGCTGGCGCTCAACCAGCCGGAAACTGTACGTAGCTTCCCTAATATCTGCTATTTCGCGCTCTCTCCTGAAGATGAAGCCCGTGACGCGGCGCATCATATTTATGACCAGGGCAAGCAGTCGCCGCTGCTGTTGATCCCACGCAGCGCGCTTGGCGATCGCGTGGCGAACGCCTTCACCCAGGAGTGGCAAAAACTGGGCGGCGGCATCGTATTACAGCAAAAATTCGGCTCCGTAGCCGAGCTGAAAATGGGCGTGAACGGCGGCGCGGGTATCGCGTTGACGGGCAGTCCGGTCGCCGCCAGCGTGCCTGCGCAGCCGGGCGTCACCATTGGCGGTCTGACTATCCCTGCGCCGCCGACCGACGCGCAAATCACCGGCGGCGGACGCGTAGACGCGGTCTATATTCTGGCTACGCCGGAAGAGATTGGCTTTATCAAACCGATGATCGCCATGCGTAACGGCACCCAGAGCGGCGCGACGCTGTATGCCAGCTCCCGCAGCGCGCAAGGCACCTCCGGCCCCGACTTCCGTCTGGAGATGGAAGGTTTACAATACAGTGAAATTCCTATGCTGGCAGGCGGCAATATGCCGTTGATGCAGCAGGCGCTGAGCGCTGTACATAACGACTATTCTCTGGCGCGGATGTACGCCATGGGCGTGGATGCCTGGACGCTGGCGAACCACTTTTCGCAGATGCGTCAGGTGCAGGGGTTTGAGATCAATGGTAATACCGGCGCATTAACCGCCAGCCCGGATTGTGTGATTAACAGGAAGTTATCATGGCTCAAATACCAGCAAGGGGAGATTGTTCCCGCCAGCTAACGCGTAAACAGGCTGGCGACGCGTGGGAAGCTGCCGCGCGTCGCTGGCTGGAAAGCAAAGGACTGCGGTTTATCGCCGCCAACGTGCGCGAGCGCGGCGGCGAAATCGATCTGATCATGTGCGACGGAAAAACGACGGTTTTTGTTGAGGTCCGCTATCGGCGCTCCGGACTTTATGGCGGCGCGGCGGCCAGTGTGACCCGCAGCAAGCAACACAAATTATTACATACTGCCCGCTTGTGGCTCGCCCGCCAGAATGGGAGTTTTGATACTGTGGATTGTCGGTTCGATGTGTTAGCCTTCACCGGAAATGAGATTGAGTGGTTTCGGGATGCGTTTAACGACCACTCATAATTGAAGATTTTAAGGATTAGCGTGCTCGAAAGAATCAAAGTTTGCTTTACAGAAAGCATTCAAACTCAAATTGCTGCGGCGGAAGCGCTTCCGGATGCCATTTCCCGCGCCGCCATGACGCTGGTTCATTCCCTGCTTAACGGCAACAAAATCCTCTGTTGTGGAAACGGGACGTCCGCGGCCAACGCACAGCATTTTGCTGCCAGCATGATTAACCGCTTTGAAACGGAGCGACCCAGTTTACCCGCCATTGCACTAAATACCGATAATGTGGTCTTAACTGCGATCGCTAACGATCGCCTGCACGATGAAGTTTATGCAAAACAAGTCCGGGCGCTGGGACATGCAGGCGATGTTTTATTGGCGATCTCTACGCGTGGTAATAGTCGCGATATCGTAAAAGCCGTTGAAGCAGCCGTCACACGTGACATGACCATTGTGGCGCTAACCGGGTATGACGGGGGTGAGCTGGCCGGACTATTAGGGCCGCAGGATGTTGAAATTCGTATCCCTTCACATCACAGCGCGCGCATTCAGGAAATGCATATGCTGACGGTAAACTGCCTGTGCGATTTGATCGATAACACGCTTTTTCCTCACCAGGATGATTAAGGAGTACACATGAAGGCATTTTCGCCGCTCGCAGTCCTTATTTCTGCGTTGCTATTGCAAGGTTGCGTCGCCGCCGCGGTAGTGGGTACGGCAGCCGTCGGCACCAAAGCCGCAACCGACCCGCGTAGCGTGGGCACCCAGGTGGATGACGGAACGCTGGAACTGCGTGTCAGCAGCGCGCTGTCGAAAGATGAGCAAATCAAAAAAGAGACGCGCATCAATGTCACGGCTTATCAGGGCAAAGTTTTGTTAGTGGGGCAGTCGCCAAACAGCGAACTCTCCGCACGCGCTAAACAGATAGCGATGGGCGTTGAAGGCACCACCGAGGTCTATAACGAGATTCGCCAGGGTCAGCCTATCGGCCTGGGGACCGCCTCTAACGATACCTGGATCACCACGAAAGTTCGCTCACAGCTACTGACCAGCGATCAGGTAAAATCGTCAAATGTGAAAGTCACCACCGAGAATGGCGAAGTGTTCCTGCTGGGCCTGGTGACTGAACGTGAAGGTAAAGCGGCAGCGGACATCGCCAGCCGGGTGAGCGGCGTGAAACGCGTGACCACCGCCTTTACGTATATTAAGTAACCGGTGTGCCGGGTGGCGATAAAAATGTGTAAACCGCGTCGCCATCCGGTAAATCATCCGGCTTCGCTACCCCGCTTTTTCCCGCAGTTGCGATGAGGTCAGAATCGTCACGCCTTCTTGTGCTGGCGCCAGCGCTTCCGCCAGCATGGCCCGCGCCACATCCCGCGCATCAATCGATTTCCAGTTTCCTGGCAACAGCCGAAATAGCGGAGCAAAAAGCGTTTCATTCACCCGCCGCGTTGTTCTGTCGCCGAGCAGCATAGAAGGCCGGGCAATCGTCAAACGAGGCCAATTTTGCGCGATTAACGCCTCCTCCATTTCTCCTTTCACCCGATTGTAGAAAAACGGAGAGTGCGCGTTTGCTCCCATTGCGCTGACCACCAACATGTGCTGCGCGCCCAGTCGACGCCCGGTCAGCGCGGTATCAACCACCAGCGTATAATCCGCATGAATAAACGCCGCTTTACTTCCCGCTTCACGCCGGGTCGTGCCCAGGCAGCAAAAAACAATATCTACCGGGTCGGTCACCTGAGCTAACGCGTCGGTAAGCTGCGGATCGTGAGGGTTATAAACGCCGACAATATCCGTCAGCGGGCGACGCGTCGGCGCGGCGATAGCGCTCACCTGCGGCGTGTTGATTAACATTCTCAGCAGATGTCCGCCGACCAGTCCGGTCGCGCCGGTAATCAGTACCTGACTCATCCTCGCTCCTTTACAGATTTGTCCACCTTGCACTCTCGGCCCTATCGACCAGGCTTAATAGTCTACGAGGTAAGTATCCATCATTGTGGAAAATTTGCCTTACCCGACGCCACCACTGCGGAGGAAACGCATGAGTAAGAAAATTGCCGTTTTGATTACCGATGAATTTGAAGATTCAGAATTTACCTCGCCGGCTGCAGAATTCCGTCAGGCCGGCCATGAGGTCATCACCATCGAAAAAGAGGCGGGTAAAACGGTGAAAGGAAAAAAAGGCGAGGCCAGCGTCACCATTGATAAGGCTATTGATGACGTTCGTCCCGACGAGTTCGACGCCTTGCTATTGCCGGGAGGTCATTCGCCGGACTACCTGCGCGGCGACAGCCGTTTCGTGGATTTTACCCGCGATTTCGTTAACAGCGGTAAACCGGTTTTTGCCATTTGCCACGGCCCGCAGTTGTTGATCAGCGCCGATGTCATTCGTGGCCGCAAACTCACGGCGGTGAAACCGATTATTATCGATGTGAAGAACGCGGGCGCGGAATTTTACGATCAGGAAGTCGTCGTCGATAAAGATCAGCTGGTGACCAGCCGCACGCCTGACGACCTGCCGGCATTTAACCGCGAGGCGCTACGCCTGCTGGGCGCGTGAGTCGCGTAACCAGTGCAGTTTTTTACCAAACCCCAGCGTGTTGTCGGTGAATTTAATTTCATCCAGCCGAATTTCCCATACCGGCGCTGGCAGCACCCTGGCGACCGGGAAGCGACGAAGGTAAGCTTTACGCGCGGCGTCGCTCTCCTGCCCCTCCAGACGGCGAATTTCCCCTTTAAACTGCACGCCGCGAATGCGCGCCACCGTTTTCGGCTGCCCATTGACCGTTCCCGCAACTGGCGCGCACGCGCCGGACATTTGCGCATGGCGGGTTTTATCATCCGTTAACAGATACAGTGCGACGTTTTGCGCATCGAACAAATAAAACGCATTGGCGCACCACAGCTCTCCCTCATAGTGTACGCACCAGGTCACCACGTGTTGTTTCGCCAGCCAACGGCCAATAGCGGTAAGTGTGTCCATCTTTATTCTCGCTTATACTGGGAACCTGAAAATTATCATGCTGATGGCGACAATGACACCCTGGTATCTGTATCTGATTCGTACTGCAGACAATGCGCTTTACACCGGAATAACCACCGATGTGGCGCGTCGTTACAGGCAGCATCAAACGGGAAAAGGCGCAAAAGCATTACGGGGAAAAGGCGAGTTAACGCTGGCGTTTGCGGCGCAGGTCGGCGATCGCTCGCTGGCCCTGCGCATAGAGTATCGCATCAAACAGCTCACAAAGCGCCAGAAGGAGCGCCTTGTGACGGAACGCGAAGCGTTTGAGGCGCTGCTGTCCAGCCTGCAAACGCCGGTGCTTAAAAACGATTGAAGTGGTCGTGATACTCCACCAGCCCCGTCACGCCTTCCAGCGCATCCTCAGCCAAACGGTGTACCTGGAAAGCGCTTTCCGTACCGGGCCAACGGCAGTGAAGATCGTAATGCGCGGCCAGTTCAAAACCGAAGCGGCTATATAACGCCGGGTCGCCCAGCGTCACGACCGCCGCGTAGCCGAACTCGTTGAGCGAATCCAGCCCTTCATACACTAACTGGCGCGCCAGCCCTTGCCCGCGATACTTTTCATCGACCGCCAGCGGCGCCATGCCGACCCACTGTAAATCTTCGCCCTGCACATCAACCGGGCTAAAGGCGACATAGCCCACCACCTGGCCTTCATCATCCGTGGCCACCAGTCCGAGCGTCAGAAAACCATCTTCACGCAAATCGTGAACCAGCTTCGCTTCCGCATCGCTTTCGAATGAACGGCGTAACAGCGCATCAATACCAGGCGCATCAATGGGAATTTCTACTCGAATTAGCATGGTTCACCTACCGAGGTCTGTTTGGTTTCCGGCGAGTTTTTCATTCCCGCCTCAACAAAATCCGCCAGTTGCAGCAGCATAACGCGTAACGCTTTCGGCATCTGCTCCAGTTCGATGGCGTCCATCAGATTCTTCACATACAACCCTAACTCAGTATCGCCTTCAATGACCAGTCGACGCTGGAAAAAGAGCGTATCCGGATCCTGTTTACGGGCGGCGATCATTAGCAGATCGCTGGCGTCGGCGCTAAAACTGACGTCGGCATCCGCCTGCTGGCTAACGATCAGCTTTTCATTTTCAACTGTGGTATACCATTTTAAGTCGATGTCACGAACATGAATGCTTAACCAACGACCTTCGAGGAATTCCAGCTCTCCATCGGCCAGCGCCTGACGAAACTGCCAGCTCAGAACCTGTTCCAGAACCTGGCGCTTTAGCGCAAAGGGCGTCAGTTTAACCGGTACACTCATCAGAGACGGGCCAGCATGGACTAAGCGTGAACGCAGTTTATCTAACACGAGCTTTACTCCCTGTTTCAATAGTCCTGTTATTTTGCCATATCCAATAAATCACATGGCGGCGTAAATCAACAATTGGGTCTGATTTTCTACCCCATTATTGGTGTTACCAATACGCCTTTAACTGCCTTAAATCAAAAATTGTCGCAGCAAGGTTAACTAAAATCCCTGTTCGTTAACAATTTTGCGTCTCAGACGTAACCCTCAGGATAAATTATGGAGCTGCTCTGCCCTGCCGGAAATCTCCCGGCGCTGAAGGCGGCCATCGAAAACGGCGCTGACGCCGTTTATATCGGGTTAAAAGACGATACCAATGCCCGTCATTTTGCCGGCCTTAACTTTACCGAAAAAAAATTGCAGGAAGCGGTGAGTTTTGTTCACCAGCATCGCCGCAAATTACACATCGCCATTAATACTTTTGCGCATCCGGACGGCTATGCTCGCTGGCAGCGCGCCGTGGATATGGCGGCGCAGCTTGGCGCCGACGCGCTGATTCTCGCCGACCTCGCTATGCTGGAATATGCCGCAGAGCGTTACCCGCATATTGAGCGCCATGTTTCCGTTCAGGCCTCGGCAACCAACGAAGAGGCGATTCGCTTTTATCACCGCAACTTTGATGTCCACCGCGTAGTACTGCCGCGTGTACTGTCGATTCACCAGGTAAAACAACTGGCCCGCGTCACGCCGGTGCCGCTGGAGGTATTCGCGTTTGGCAGCTTGTGCATTATGGCGGAAGGTCGCTGCTATCTTTCTTCCTACCTGACGGGGGAGTCGCCCAATACCGTCGGCGCCTGCTCGCCCGCCCGCTTTGTCCGTTGGCAGCAAACGCCGCAGGGGCTGGAATCGCGCCTGAATGATGTCCTGATTGACCGTTACCAGGATGGCGAAAACGCGGGCTACCCAACGCTGTGCAAAGGCCGCTATTTAGTGGACGGCGAGCGCTATCACGCGCTGGAGGAGCCAACCAGCCTGAACACGCTGGAACTGCTGCCGGAGCTCATGGCGGCGAACATCGCTTCGGTGAAGATCGAAGGCCGCCAGCGCAGCCCGGCCTATGTCAGCCAGGTGGCGAAAGTGTGGCGCCAGGCGATCGATCGCTGCAAAGCCGCCCCGCAAAACTTCGTTCCACAGCGCGACTGGATGGAGACGCTCGGCGCGATGTCCGAAGGCACTCAAACCACGCTTGGCGCATATCACCGTAAATGGCAGTGAGAGGAGCTATGAAATATTCCTTAGGACCGGTGCTTTATTACTGGCCGAAAGAGACGCTGGAAGATTTTTATCAGCAGGCCGCAAAAAGCAGCGCTGACGTCATTTATCTGGGCGAAGCGGTGTGCAGCAAGCGTCGCGCGACTAAAGTCGGCGACTGGCTGGAAATGGCGAAATCCCTCGCTGCCAGCGGTAAGCAGGTGGCGCTCTCCACCCTGGCGCTGGTACAGGCGTCATCTGAATTAAGCGAACTGAAACGCTATGTGGACAACGGCGATTTTCTGCTGGAAGCCAGCGATCTCGGCGTGGTGAATCTGTGCGCCGAGCGCAAACTGCCGTTTGTCGCTGGCCATGCGCTGAACTGCTACAACGCGGTCACGCTGCGCCGGTTGCTGAAAGAAGGCATGGTACGCTGGTGTATGCCGGTGGAGCTCTCCCGCGACTGGCTGGTGAATTTGCTTAATCAGTGCGATGAACTGGGCATCCGCAATCAGTTTGAAGTGGAAGTGTTGAGCTACGGGCATCTGCCGCTGGCCTACTCCGCTCGCTGCTTTACCGCCCGTTCGGAAGACCGCCCGAAAGATGAGTGCGAAACCTGCTGTATCAAGTATCCAAACGGTCGTGACGTGCTCTCGCAAGAGAATCAGCAGGTGTTTGTGCTTAACGGTATTCAGACCATGAGCGGCTATGTCTATAACCTTGGCAACGAACTGACGTCGATGCAGGGATTGGTCGATATCGTGCGCCTGTCGCCGTTGGGTACGGAGACATTTGCCATGCTTGATGCCTTTCGCGCTAACGAAAACGGCGGCGCGCCATTAGCGCTTGCCGCGCATAGCGACTGCAACGGCTACTGGAAGCGGCTGGCCGGGCTGGAGCTACAGGCCTAGCCGGATGGCGGCATAAAGACCTTATCTGGCCTACAAATAGCGATCCCGTAGGCCCGATAAGCGCAGCGCTATCGGGCATTGTTTTTGCCGTCAGTCTCATAAAGCTCACTTTGTTAACAACATTCGCTAATCTTTAATGCAGTATTAAAAGATTAACCGGTAACAAAGTGAGCCGTTATGACTGACAAAACTATTCCGTTCTCGGCGCTGGATCTGGCGCCGATCCCTGAAGGAGCTTCGGCAAAAGAAGCCTTCACGCACTCGCTGGATCTCGCACGGCTGGCTGAAAAGCGCGGTTATCACCGCTACTGGCTGGCAGAACATCACAACATGACCGGTATCGCCAGCGCGGCGACCTCGGTATTGATTGGTTATCTGGCGGCCAATACCACAACATTACATCTTGGCTCCGGCGGCGTGATGCTGCCTAACCATTCACCGCTGGTGATTGCCGAGCAGTTCGGCACGCTGAATACGCTCTATCCGGGACGTATCGACTTAGGGTTGGGACGCGCGCCGGGTAGCGATCAGCCGACGATGCGCGCGCTACGTCGCCATATGAGCGGCGATATCGATAACTTTCCACGCGATGTCGCAGAGCTGGTGGACTGGTTCGACGCTCGCGACCCTAATCCGCATGTGCGCCCGGTGCCCGGCTACGGCGAGCAGGTCCCGGTCTGGCTGCTGGGCTCCAGCTTGTATAGCGCACAGTTGGCGGCCCAGCTTGGCCTACCGTTCGCCTTTGCTTCGCATTTCGCGCCGGATATGTTGTTCCAGGCGCTGCATCTGTACCGTACCCAGTTCAAACCTTCAGCGCGGCTGGAAAAACCGTACGCGATGGTGTGTATCAATATTATCGCCGCCGACAGCAACCGCGACGCCGAATTCCTGTTTACCTCTATGCAGCAGGCTTTTGTGAAGCTACGCCGTGGAGAAACCGGCCAACTGCCGCCGCCGATTGAGAATATGGAGACCTTCTGGTCGCCATCCGAGCAGTATGGCGTGCAACAGGCGCTGAGTATGTCGCTGGTCGGTGATAAGGCGAAAGTCCGCCACGGGCTGGAATCCATCCTGCGGGAGACCCAGGCGGATGAAATTATGGTAAACGGGCAGATTTTCGATCATCAGGCGCGGCTGCATTCGTTTGATTTGGCGATGGATGTGAAGCAGGAATTGTTGGGGTAGTGCGTTGTTTTGCCCGGTGACGCTTCGCTTACCGGGCCTACAGCATCAAGTAGGCCGGATAAGGTGCAACCGCCATCCGGCACAATAACGTTACTGGTACACCGGCAGCAAATTAAAGCTCGACAGAATATGGATAACCGCGTTGCCAACACCGAAGACCAAAATCAGGGCAATCATCGGTTTACCGCCCCAGACGCGGAATTTCGGGCTGCCGAAACGTTCGCGAGATTTACGCGCCAACAGCGCAGGCACAATGGCCGCCCAGATAGTTGCAGCTAAACCTGCATAGCCAATGGCGTACAGGAAGCCGTTCGGCCACAGCAGGCCACCGACAATTGGCGGCACAAACGTCAGCAGTGCGGTTTTAAAACGCCCCATTGCCGAGTCATCCAAACCAAACAGATCCGCCAGATAGTCAAACAGCCCCAGCGTCACGCCAAGGAAGGAACTGGCGACAGCAAAGTTAGAGAACACCACCAGCAGCAGATCCAGGCTGCGGCTGTTCAGCACGCCGCTCAACGCCTGTACCAGCACATCAATATTGCCGCCTTTCTGCGCAATGCCGATAAATTCCGGACGCGGGATGTTGCCCATCGTCCCCAGCAGCCAGACGGAATAGAGCGCCAGCGCCAGTAACGTCCCATAAATCAGGCATTTGACGATGGTGCGCGGATCTTTGCCGTAATATTTCATCAGGCTCGGTACGTTACCGTGATAACCAAAAGAGGCCAGACAAAATGGCAGCGTCATCAGCAGGTACGGCGTATATGACGCGTGGCTTTCAGCCACGTTAAACAATGTGGTCGGCGTGACGTGCCCCAACAGGCTGCCGAAGGTCAGGAAGAAAGTAATCACTTTCGCGCCCAGCACAATCGCCGTCATCCGACTGACCGCCTTCGTACTCAGCCACACAACAAACGCCACCAGCAGCGCAAAGGCAAAACCTGCCGCTCGCGCCGGAACGTTCAGCGACATCTCAGCAAAGGTATGATGCAGAATTGAGCCGCTCGCCGAGATATAGGCGTAAGTCAGGATGTAGAGCACAAAGGCAATGGAAATACCGTTGACAATGTTCCAGCCTTTCCCCAACAGATCTTTGGTGATGGTGTCGAAACTCGAACCAATGCGGTAGTTAAGGTTGGCTTCGAGGATCATCAGCCCGGAGTGCAGCATACAAAACCAGGTAAAGACCAGCGCCGCCATCGACCAGAAGAACCACGCCCCGGACATGACCACCGGCAGGGAGAACATCCCCGCGCCAATGATGGTGCCGCCGATAATCACCACGCCGCCAAGCAGCGAAGGTGACGTTTGGGTGGTGGTAAGTGTTGCCATTCAGCTCTCTCTCCAGTCATTTATAGTATGACTATCTCTCAATACGCTGCACTGTACCAGTACACGAGTACAAAAGAAATAAAAAAAGCCCCGATTGTGACGATCGGGGCTGTATATTTTACTTTACGCTGTGAATGCGCAGGTCAGCGTGAGTTACGCATCACCGCCGAAACGACGGCGACCGGTAGAGTCATCACGACGCGGACCACGGCTTTCACGACGTTCGCCGCTGAAGCGACGACCATCACCACGACCGCCTTCACGACGTTCGCCGCTGAAATTACGACCGCCTTCACGACGCTCGCCACTGAAGCTACGACCACCGCCGCGACGTTCGCCGCCCGCGTGCGGAACAGCATCACCCAACAGCTGCATATTCATCGGCTTGTTCAGAATGCGGGTACGCGTGAAGTGCTGGAGCACTTCGCCCGGCATACCTTTCGGCAGCTCGATGGTGGAGTGAGACGCGAACAGCTTAATGTTACCAATGTAACGGCTGCTGATGTCGCCTTCGTTAGCGATAGCGCCCACGATATGACGAACTTCAACGCCGTCATCACGGCCCACTTCAATGCGGTATAACTGCATATCGCCAACGTCACGACGTTCACGACGCGGACGATCTTCACGATCGCCACGCGGGCCACGGTCGTTACGATCGCGCGGACCACGGTCATCACGGTCACGGAATTCACGCTTAGGACGCATCGGCGCATCCGGCGGCAGAATCAGCGGACGCTCGCCCTGCGCCATTTTCAGCAGTGCGGCAGCCAGCGTTTCGAGATCCAGCTCTTCACCTTCAGCAGACGGCTGGATTTTCGCCAGCAGCGCACGGTACTGATCCAGATCGCTGCTTTCCAGTTGCTGCTGAACTTTCGCGGCGAATTTTTCCAGACGGCGTTTACCCAGCAGTTCTGCGTTCGGCAGTTCCACTTCCGGAATGGTCAGCTTCATGGTGCGTTCGATGTTGCGCAGCAGACGACGCTCGCGGTTCTCAACGAACAGCAGCGCGCGACCGGCGCGACCCGCACGGCCGGTACGACCGATACGGTGAACGTAGGACTCGGAATCCATCGGGATATCGTAGTTCACCACCAGGCTGATACGTTCAACGTCCAGACCACGTGCCGCAACGTCGGTAGCGATCAGGATGTCCAGACGACCATCTTTCAGGCGTTCCAGAGTCTGCTCACGCAGCGCCTGGTTCATATCGCCATTCAACGCGGCGCTGTTGTAGCCGCTACGTTCCAGCGCTTCTGCTACTTCCAGGGTCGCGTTTTTGGTACGCACGAAGATAATCGCCGCATCAAAGTCTTCCGCTTCCAGGAAACGCACCAGCGCTTCGTTTTTACGCATACCCCAGACAGTCCAGTAGCTCTGGCTGATGTCAGGACGGGTAGTCACGCTGGACTGAATGCGCACTTCCTGCGGCTCTTTCATAAAGCGGCGGGTAATGCGACGAATCGCTTCCGGCATGGTGGCGGAGAACAGAGCGGTCTGATGACCTTCCGGGATCTGCGCCATAATAGTTTCAACGTCTTCGATGAAGCCCATACGCAGCATTTCGTCGGCTTCATCCAGCACCAGACCACTCAGTTTAGAGAGGTCGAGGGTGCCGCGTTTTAAGTGATCAAGCAGACGTCCCGGCGTACCGACAACGATCTGCGGCCCCTGACGCAGGGCGCGTAACTGCACGTCATAACGCTGACCGCCGTACAGGGCAACCACGTTTACGCCGCTCATGTGTTTAGAGAAATCCGTCATGGCTTCGGCAACCTGTACCGCCAGTTCGCGGGTTGGCGCCAGCACCAGAATCTGAGGTGCCTTCAGCTCAGGATCAAGATTGTTGAGCAGCGGTAAAGAGAACGCTGCGGTTTTGCCGCTACCGGTCTGGGCCATGCCCAGCACGTCGCGACCGCCCAGCAGATGCGGAATGCACTCTGCCTGGATTGGAGATGGTTTTTCGTAACCCAGATCGGTAAGGGCTTCAAGGATAGGAGCCTTCAGCCCCAGATCTGCAAAAGTGGTTTCGAATTCAGCCATGTAGTACGTGTGCCTCAAAATTAATGGCGGCCAGTCTACATAACTCATCATGAAATTGATCTGCAATTTTCATTGAAAAGTGTGAACCGGCTCAAAGTAGGTGTATTAACGAACAACAACGCCCTCACCCGCGAAGGTGATGGCAATCAAAAAGATTACGGGCTGATATGTTCGTCAGCTATTGCTGGTCCGATTCTGCCAGGTCATCTTGGTCCTGGCCCAGGAGCGATAATTCCAACAATGCGTATCGGTGCTCAACAAAGTTATGAACGTTGTTGGCCACCGCCAGTTTGAACAGAGCCGTGGCGCTGTCCAAATCCCCCAGACTTAGGTAATACTTACCTAAATAGAAGTTGGTTTCACTGAGATGCTCAGCGAGCGAGGTGTTATCCGTTGCGTCCGCCTTGAGCCTTTCCATCAGCGTTGCTTCGCTAATGTCGCCCAGGTAGAACTCGACAATGTTCCATCCCCATTGCTCTTTATCCGATTTTTCGAAGCGTGCTTTTAACGCTTCTTTCGCCTGCTTCTCATTAAGCTTCTGCTCAACAAGATACAGCCACAGGCTGCGGTAAGGATCATTGGGATCGTCTTGATAAAACGCCAGCAGATCATCTTGCGCTAACTTATCACGGCCGCCGTAATACAATGCGATACCGCGGTTTAAGTGCGCGTAGTTGTAAGTTGGATCAAGCTCTAGTACAGAATCAAACGCTTCATAGGCAGCATCAAAATTGCCTGCCTGCGTTAAATAAATGCCTAAGTAATTGAATACTTCAGGCATATCCGGTCTGATTGCCAGCGCTTGTGAAAAATCATTTCGCGCTAATGCCCTCAAACCAAGACTATCATACAACACTCCGCGCTCATATAAAAGCTGTGCGCGTTCGTCATCGGTTAAAGCCCGACTGGCAAGAATCTGTTCCATACGCGCCAGAATCACTTCCTGCTGTAAAGTCGGTTGCAATGGTACTGCGAGGACTTCACTTTTACGCCAGGCGGAATTACTGCATCCTGCAAGCGTAAGTGCTGTCGCAACGAAACACCAGCGCAAAAAAGGCTTCATTTCCCACTCCCGAAGACAACGATTGAATGAACGTCCTGTTCCCCGGTGGCTCAACAAGGCGTCCAGCCAGGTCTAAAGCCCTCCGCACTGCGGAGGGCAAAAGGCTACCTTACTCGGCCTGTTCGCTCGCCGGAGCTTCCGGCGCAGCCGCAGGTTGAGACTGCTCGGTTGCTTCTTTAATGCTCAGACGTACACGGCCCTGGCGGTCAACTTCCAGAACCTTAACCGGGACTTCCTGACCCATCTGCAGATAATCGGTCACTTTCTCTACACGCTTATCCGCGATTTGAGAGATGTGAACCAGACCTTCTTTACCGCCGCCGATGGCAACAAACGCGCCAAAGTCAACGATACGGGTCACTTTACCATTGTAGATACGGCCGACTTCGATCTCTGCGGTAATCTCTTCGATACGACGGATAGCGTATTTCGCTTTTTCACCGTCGGTCGCCGCGATCTTCACAGTACCGTCATCTTCGATTTCGATGGTGGTGCCGGTCTCTTCAGTCAGCGCGCGGATCACAGAACCACCTTTACCGATCACGTCTTTGATCTTGTCCGTGCTGATCTTGATGGTATGGATACGCGGCGCGAATTCAGAGATATCGCCGCGCGGCGCGTTGATCGCCTGTTCCATCACGCCCAGGATGTGCAGACGCGCACCTTTAGCCTGGTTCAACGCAACCTGCATGATCTCTTTGGTGATACCTTCAATTTTGATATCCATCTGCAGCGCAGAGATACCGTCGCGGGAACCCGCCACTTTGAAGTCCATATCGCCCAGGTGATCTTCGTCGCCCAGAATGTCAGACAGTACAACGTAGTTGTCGCCTTCTTTCACCAGACCCATAGCGATACCTGCTACGGCGGCTTTAATTGGCACGCCAGCGTCCATCAGCGCCAGAGAAGCGCCGCACACGGAAGCCATAGAGGAAGAACCGTTGGATTCGGTGATTTCAGACACTACGCGAACGGTGTACGGGAATTTATCCATGTCCGGCATCACTGCCAGCACGCCGCGCTTCGCCAGACGACCGTGACCAATTTCACGACGCTTCGGAGAACCGACCATGCCGGTTTCGCCTACGGAGTACGGAGGGAAGTTGTAGTGGAACAGGAAGCTGTCAGTACGCTCGCCCATCAGTTCATCAAGCACCTGCGCGTCACGGGCAGTACCCAGAGTCGCGGTAACCAGCGCCTGCGTTTCACCACGGGTAAACAGAGCGGAACCGTGAGTACGCGGCAGTACGCCAGTGCGCACGTCCAGACCACGAATCATGTCTTTTTCACGGCCATCAATACGCGGCTCGCCTGCCAGTACGCGGCTACGCACCACGTTTTTCTCGATGGCGTGCAGGATTTCGCCCAGCTCGTTAGCATCCAGAGTTTCATCTTCTGCAATAAGCTGCTCGATGGTTTCGGATTTGATTACGTCAACCTGAGCATAGCGCTCTTGTTTATCGGTAATGCGGTACGCGTCGCTCAGACGAGATTCAGCCAGCGCAGCAACACGCGCGTTCAACGCGTCGTTGACGGCCTCCGGCTGCCAGTCCCAACGCGGTTTACCGGCTTCTTTCACCAGATCGTTGATCGCCTGGATAACAACCTGCTGCTGCTCGTGACCGAATACCACCGCGCCCAGCATAGTGTCTTCGCTCAGCAGTTCAGCTTCGGATTCCACCATCAGCACAGCCGCTTCGGTACCGGCAACCACCAGGTCCAGCTTGCTTTCTTTCAGCTCGTCCTGGGTCGGGTTCAGCACGTACTGGTCATTGATGTAACCTACGCGCGCCGCGCCGATTGGGCCGTTGAACGGAATGCCGGACAGCGACAGCGCAGCGGATGCGCCGATCATCGCCACGATATCCGGGTTAACCTGCGGGTTAACGGAAACGACGGTCGCGATAACCTGCACTTCGTTAACGAAGCCTTCCGGGAACAGCGGACGAACCGGGCGGTCAATCAGACGCGCGATCAGGGTTTCGCCTTCGCTTGGACGGCCTTCACGACGGAAGAAGCTGCCCGGGATACGACCAGCAGCGTAGGTACGCTCCTGATAGTTAACGGTCAGTGGGAAGAAGTCCTGGCCTGGCTTGGCTTTTTTCTGGCCGACAACGGTAACGAATACGGCGGTGTCATCCATGCTTACCATAACAGCGGCAGTGGCCTGACGCGCCATCATGCCAGTTTCCAGCGTAACGGTATGCTGACCGTACTGGAATTTACGAACGATCGGATTAAGCAAAATAATATCCTTTCCAATTTTTGACGGCATAATACGCGCCGTCGTTAATACCCGATCTTCTGCGCATCCTCGCGACTAATGACAACCCTAACCCTGATATGGGTAAAGCCTCTCATTAGCCGCGCGAACCTCTGCAACGGAAGATCATTCATAGCAACAATACATTAGTTTCCAGCGAATTGCTGCCATCTGCTGGAAAAAAGGGGCCATGAAGGCCCCCTCTTTCTGAAACTCGAAAGAATTAGCGACGCAGACCCAGACGCTCAATCAGCGCGGTGTAGCGTGCAACATCTTTACGTTTCAGGTAGTCGAGCAGTTTACGACGCTGAGAAACCATACGCAGCAGACCACGACGGCTGTGGTGATCTTTTTTATGCTCTGCAAAGTGACCCTGCAGGTGGTTAATCTGTGCAGTCAACAGAGCAACCTGAACATCGGTAGAACCGGTGTCGTTTGCGTCATGACCGAACTCAGAAACGATTTTAGCTGTAGCTTCAGTACTTAGAGACATTTTAAAACTCCAAAGTATTTAAGAATGAGAGGACGCCGATCTCTAATTCAGCGATCCCAGTGTACGCCGCGTAAACTGTTAAATAATTTACGCGACGTTAAGCGGCGGTATTCTACTCGCAGCGCTCTCTTATCGCAAGACGAAGCGACATTACGCTGGGTACTCTACTACCAGCCGACGAGGCGCGACACGGCCTTCGTCGTCAATTTCGCCCATACCGATAAATTTATCGTCTTCACCTTCCGTCACACGAACCAGTCCCTTCAACGGCGCGCCCGTGGTACGAACCGGGTTGCCATTTTTGAAGTATACCGAAGATGTTAACGGCAGATTAACAACAGGGTAGTCCGAAGCTGGACTGTCCATTGGCATCAATAATGGATCGAGCAACTGCGCCGCCGGAACGCCCTGCTGCTCCGCCTGTGCTACCAGCGTCTGCAAATGCTCCAGCGTCACCATACGATCCACCGGATACTTGCTGACCGTCAGACGACGCAGGTACGTTACGTGCGCGCCACAGCCCAGTTTTTCACCTAAATCATCAATAATGGTACGAATATAGGTGCCTTTGGAGCAGTGAACTTCCAGCTCCAGCTCGTTACCTTCATGGCGAATAAACAGCAGCTCATAGACGGTAATCGGGCGGGCTTCGCGCGGCACTTCGATACCCTGGCGGGCATATTCGTACAGCTTCTTGCCCTGATACTTCAGCGCCGAATACATCGAGGGAATCTGTTCGATATCCCCACGAAAGGTCTCCAGCGCGCTCGCAAGCTGCTCAGCGCTGAAAGTCACCGGACGCTCCTGCACGATTTGACCATCGGCGTCAGAAGTATCCGTGCGCTGCCCCAGACGGGCAATAACACGATAGCGTTTGTCAGAATCCAGCAGGTACTGCGAAAATTTGGTCGCTTCGCCGAGGCAAATCGGCAACATGCCGGTCGCCAGCGGGTCCAGCGCGCCGGTATGCCCGGCGCGGTTGGCATTGTAGATGCGCTTAACTTTCTGCAGCACGTCATTGCTGGACATACCCTGCGGCTTATCCAGCAGCAGAACGCCGTGAATGTCGCGGCCACGACGACGAGGACGACTCATCAGTCCTCCTTGCTGTCGTCCGGGTTCACACGACGTTCTTCGTCATGTTTCACCACGTTAGTCACCAGGTTGGACATACGCATCCCTTCCACCAGCGAGTTGTCGTAGAAGAAGGTCAGTTCCGGTACGATGCGCAGACGCATCGCTTTACCCAGCAAGCTGCGGATGAAACCAGACGCTTCCTGCAACGCTTTGATGCCCGCTTTTACTGCGTCTTCATCTTTGTCGTTCAAAAAAGTGACAAACACTTTGGCATAGGCCAGGTCACGGGACATTTCGACACCGGAAACGGTGGTCATCATACCCAGGCGCGGGTCTTTAATTTCGCGCTGCAGGATGATTGCGATCTCTTTTTGCATCTCTTGCGCTACGCGCTGAGGGCGACCAAATTCTTTCGCCATAATAAATTCTCCAGAATAAAGACAAAAAAGGGGCCATAAGCCCCTTTTTAAATTTCTTGCCGGGTGGCGCTTCGCTTACCCGGCCTACGCCTAATCATCTTCTAAGGATTTTGGATTGCAACAAGGCGGCAAGCTCGTAAATCCCCGGGAGCATAGATAACTATGTGACCGGGGTGAGCGAGCGCAGCCAACGCCGTTGCGGCCCAAAAGACGACGAAGATTAAGCGATGGTACGTTGGATCTCGATAATCTCGAATACTTCGATCATATCGCCAACGCGAACGTCGTTGTAGTTCTTCACGCCGATACCACATTCCATGCCGTTACGGACTTCGTTAACGTCATCTTTGAAGCGGCGCAGGGATTCCAGCTCGCCTTCATAGATAACCACGTTGTCGCGCAGTACGCGGATTGGGTTATGGCGTTTAATCGTACCTTCGGTAACCATACAGCCCGCGATCGCGCCGAATTTCGGCGATTTGAACACATCGCGCACTTCAGCCAGACCGATGATCTGCTGTTTCAGTTCCGGAGACAGCATACCGCTCATCGCCGCTTTCACTTCGTCGATCAGGTTATAGATGACGGAGTAGTAACGCAGATCCAGGCTTTCAGATTCGATCACTTTACGCGCAGAGGCATCGGCACGAACGTTGAAGCCCACCAGAATGGCGTTGGACGCCGCAGCCAGGGTCGCGTCGGTTTCGGTGATACCACCTACGCCAGAACCGATGATCTTCACTTTCACTTCGTCGGTAGACAGTTTCAGCAAGGAGTCGGAGATCGCTTCCACAGAACCCTGTACGTCGGCCTTCAGCACGATGTTCACTTCGTGAACTTCGCCTTCGGTCATGTTGGCGAACATGTTCTCGAGTTTAGATTTCTGCTGACGCGCCAGTTTAACTTCACGGAATTTACCCTGACGATACAGAGCGACTTCACGGGCTTTCTTCTCGTCACGCACCACGGTCACTTCGTCACCGGCAGCCGGAACGCCGGACAGGCCGAGGATTTCCACCGGAATGGACGGACCCGCTTCCAGCACTTCCTGACCCAGTTCGTTACGCATCGCACGCACGCGGCCGTATTCGAAGCCACACAGCACGATATCGCCCTTATGCAGCGTACCTTCGCGTACCAGAACGGTTGCAACCGGACCACGACCTTTATCCAGGAAGGATTCGATCACCGCGCCGCTCGCCATACCTTTGCGTACCGCTTTCAGTTCCAGAACTTCGGCCTGCAGCAGGATAGCATCAAGCAGTTCGTCAATACCGGTACCCGCTTTCGCAGACACGTGAACGAACTGGCTTTCACCGCCCCACTCTTCCGGCAGAATGCCGTACTGGGACAGTTCGTTCTTAACGCGATCCGGATCGGCTTCCGGCTTATCGATTTTGTTCACTGCAACCACGACCGGCACACCTGCCGCTTTCGCGTGCTGGATAGCTTCGATAGTCTGCGGCATCACGCCGTCGTCTGCCGCTACCACCAGAACCACGATATCCGTTGCCTGGGCGCCGCGAGCACGCATAGAAGTAAACGCGGCGTGACCCGGGGTATCCAGGAAGGTGATCATCCCGTTGTCAGTTTCAACGTGGTAAGCACCGATGTGCTGGGTAATGCCGCCCGCTTCGCCAGAGGCCACTTTCGTGGAACGAATGTAGTCCAGCAGAGAGGTTTTACCGTGGTCAACGTGGCCCATGATGGTCACAACCGGTGCGCGCGGTTCAGCAGCAGCGCCGGTATCACGGTCGCTCATTACCGCTTCTTCCAGTTCGTTTTCACGACGCAGGATAACTTTGTGGCCCATCTCTTCGGCAACCAGCTGTGCGGTTTCCTGGTCGATGACCTGGTTGATGGTGGCCATAGCACCCAGCTTCATCATCGCTTTGATGACCTGAGAGCCTTTAACCGCCATCTTGTTCGCCAGTTCGCCAACGGTGATGGTTTCACCGATCACCACGTCACGGTTAACGGCCTGAGCGGGCTTCTGGAAGCCTTGCTGTAAAGAAGACCCTTTACGCTTGCCGCCTTTACCGCCGCGAACCGCAGCACGCGCTTCTTCGCGATCGGCTTTGGATTCGGCATGTTTGCCTTTTTTCGCCGGACGCGCCGCTTTTGCATTACGGCCACGACCACGACCGCCTTCTACTTCACGATCGTTTTCGTCTTCGGCCTGGCGCGCGTGCTGAGAAGTGGTGACATGATAGTCACTGGTGTCTTCTACTGGCTCAGGCGTTGCGGTCCATTTGTTTTCTTCCGCCATGCGGCGAGCTTCTTCTGCTACACGACGCGCTTCTTCTTCGAGTTTGCGACGTGCTTCTTCTTCCGCTTTACGCTTCAGCTCTGCAGCTTCATTCTCACGGCGGGCTTTTTCGGCCTGGGCGGTTTTGGTCATATCGTCAGTCTGTTGATTGCTCACTTTGTCTTTTTCCGCAGCTTCACGTTTCGCTTTTTCAGCGGCTTCACGCTTAGCTTGTTCTGCGGCCTCGCGTTCAGCTTTTTGTTGCGCCTCGCGTTTGGCCTGTTCTTCTGCCTCACGACGGGCTTGCTCTTCCGCTTCACGCTGCGCCTGCTCTTCCGCGGCCAGGCGTTCAGCCTCTTGCGGATCGCGTTTCACAAAGGTGCGCTTCTTGCGGACTTCGATTTGTACCGATTTACTTTTTCCACCGGTACCTGGAATATTCAGGGTGCTGCGCGTTTTACGCTGCAGCGTCAGTTTATCGGGACCAGAAACCGCTTCGCGGTTCAGGTGCGCCAGTAAAGTCTGTTTTTCTTGTGCGGACACAGAGTCGTCAGCAGATTTCCGGATACCTGCATCAGCAAACTGCTGTACCAGGCGATCCACGGAAACCTGTCTCTCTGCGGCCAGCGCTTTTAGGGTTACATCTGTCATGCTGTTCCTTCCTGCTACAGTTTATTACGCTTCGTCGCCGAACCAGCAAATATTACGGGCAGCCATAATCAGCTCACCGGCTTTTTCGTCGGTCAACCCTTCGATATCAGCCAGATCATCAATGCCCTGGTCGGCGAGATCTTCCAGCGTACAAACACCACGAGCCGCCAGTTTGAAAGCCATATCGCGATCTAATCCTTCCAGATTCAGCAGATCGTCAGCCGGTTTGTTATCACCGAGGCTTGCTTCCTGGTCCTGCGCCAGAGTGGCCAGTGCGTTTTTAGCACGCTCGCGCAGTGCTTCAACGGTCGGCTCATCAAGGCCGTCAATTTCCAGCAGTTCTTTCATTGGCACATAGGCCAGTTCTTCGAGCGTGGAGAAACCTTCTTCTACCAGAACGGTCGCGAACTCTTCATCAATATCAAGATATTTAGTAAAGATCTCGATAGCGGCATGTGCTTCAGCCTGATGTTTAGCCTGCAAGTCATCAACGGTCATTACGTTGAGTTCCCAGCCGCTCAATTGCGAAGCCAGGCGGACGTTCTGACCATTACGTCCGATCGCCTGCGCCAGATTACCGGCTTCAACGGCGATATCCATGGTATGTTTATCTTCGTCCACCACGATAGACGCGACGTCTGCCGGCGCCATCGCATTAATGACGAACTGCGCCGGGTTATCATCCCACAGCACGATATCGATACGCTCACCGCCCAGTTCGGTAGAGACCGCCTGAACGCGCGCGCCGCGCATCCCCACGCAAGCGCCGACCGGATCGATACGTTTATCGTTGGTTTTCACTGCGATTTTCGCACGAGAACCCGGATCGCGAGCCGCCGCTTTAATTTCAATCACTTCTTCGCCGATTTCCGGCACTTCGATGCGGAACAGTTCGATCAGCATTTCCGGCTTGGAACGGGTGACAAACAGCTGCGCGCCACGCGCTTCCGGTCGAACAGCATACAGCACGCCGCGGATACGGTCGCCCGGACGGAAGTTTTCACGCGGCAGCATATCTTCACGCAGAATCACCGCTTCAGCGTTACCGGCCATCCCTTCGGATTTAATTTCCAGAGAGATATTGTCGCGGTTCACTTTCTTCACCACGCCAGTGACGATTTCGCCTTCCTGGTCGCGGAACTGATCGACAACCATCGCCCGTTCAGCTTCACGGACCTTCTGTACGATAACCTGTTTCGCAGTCTGCGTGGTGATACGGTCAAAGGTGACAGATTCAATCTGATCTTCAACATAGTCGCCGACATTCAGGCTTTCGTCTTCAAAACGCGCCGCTTCCAGCGTAATTTCCTTCGTCGGCATGGTCACTTCTTCAACGATCAACCAACGGCGGAAAGTATCAAAATCACCGCTTTTACGATCGATTTCTACACGAACATCGATCTCCTGCTCATATTTTTTCTTTGTTGCTGTCGCCAGCGCACTTTCCAGCGCTTCAAAAATTTTCTCGCGTGGCAGCGCTTTTTCGTTGGAGACGGCTTCAACAACAGCCAAAATTTCTTTGTTCATCGCGGGCTTTTCACCTCATCCAGACTGTTAAAAGTGGGGAACCAGGTTCGCCTTCTGGATATTACTCAGCGCGAACACTTCATCTTTGCCTTCGACTGTGACGGTAATCATTTCACCGTCCACCGCTTTGATAATGCCCTGCCACTTGCGACGGTTCTGTACCGCCATGCGAAGAACCAGCGCAACTTCTTCACCCTGGAAACGCGCATAATGATCGGCAGTGAACATAGGACGGTCGAGACCCGGTGACGAGACTTCAAGGTTGTAAGCCACGGAGATAGGATCTTCAACGTCCAGCACCGCGCTTACCTGGTGGCTCACATCAGCACAATCATCAACATTGATGCCATCTTCACTATCAATATAGATGCGCAGTGTGGATGTGCGACCGCGAATAAATTCGATGCCGACCAGCTCGTAGCCTAAGGCTTCAACTGGCGCTGTAATCATCTCTGTTAATTTTTGCTCTAATGTGGACAAGCCCACCCCCAAGACATAAAAAAAGGGCCTAAAGCCCAGTTATTCTGTAGTCAGATAACAAAAAACCCCGATAAATCGGGGCTTTAGATAACTGAACCCTATAACCGCAACGGCGGTCTGGTGTACCTTCCGAAAGAATTTTTTTCAAATCCAGCTACGAAGGACATAATCTTCACAGTATATTTGAAAAAGAACTCTAAGGGAAAGTGGTTGCGGGGGCCGGATTTGAACCGACGACCTTCGGGTTATGAGCCCGACGAGCTACCAGGCTGCTCCACCCCGCGCCTGAAACGTGGCAAATTCTACTCGTTTTGGGCAAAATTTGCAAATACTGCTGGGATTTGGTACCGAGGACGGGACGTAAAATCTGCGCACAGTATAGTGACCAGGCATGAGTTATGTCAACCCTATTCCCAATATGCAGATGAATGAATATCACTCTTCGTTATACTCATCCCACCTCTCCGGCTTATACATGCATTTCACAACGTTATTTCAGTAAACCTTCACTAAACGCTTCCTGTCTCTGCTAAAAGATGATTAAATGAAAACTCATTTATTTTGCATAAAAATGCACTAAAGCAGAAACCGATCTCATTATCAGTCAATCAAGCAGGGTTCTATTCTATGACGACGATTCTTAAGCATCTTCCAGCAGGTCAACGTATTGGTATCGCTTTTTCCGGCGGTCTGGACACCAGCGCCGCGCTGCTGTGGATGCGACAAAAAGGAGCTGTCCCATATGCCTATACTGCGAATCTGGGACAACCGGATGAGGATGACTATGACGCCATTCCTCGTCGCGCAATGGAGTATGGCGCAGAGAATGCTCGCCTGATTGATTGCCGCAAGCAGTTGGTTGCAGAAGGGATCGCAGCGATTCAGTGCGGCGCTTTCCATAATACGACTGGCGGACTGACCTATTTCAATACCACGCCGCTGGGCCGTGCCGTAACCGGCACGATGCTGGTCGCCGCGATGAAAGAAGACGGCGTGAATATCTGGGGCGACGGCAGTACCTATAAAGGCAACGATATTGAACGTTTCTATCGTTACGGCCTGCTGACGAATGCTGAATTACAGATTTACAAACCGTGGCTGGATACCGACTTTATCGATGAGCTGGGTGGTCGCCATGAGATGTCTGAATTTATGATTGCCTGCGGTTTCGACTATAAGATGTCAGTCGAAAAAGCCTACTCCACCGACTCCAACATGCTCGGCGCCACGCATGAAGCGAAAGATCTGGAGTTTCTTAACTCCAGCGTCAAGATCGTCAACCCGATTATGGGCGTGAAGTTCTGGGACGAGAGCGTGAAGATCCCGGCAGAAGTTGTGACCGTCCGCTTCGAGCAGGGTCACCCTGTTGCCCTGAACGGTAAAACCTTCAGCGATGATGTTGAGATGATGCTGGAAGCGAACCGCATCGGCGGCCGTCACGGCCTGGGTATGAGCGACCAAATTGAAAACCGCATCATTGAAGCAAAAAGCCGCGGTATTTATGAAGCCCCCGGAATGGCACTGCTGCACATCGCTTACGAGCGTCTGTTGACCGGTATTCACAACGAAGACACCATTGAGCAATATCACTCTCATGGTCGTCAGTTGGGCAAACTGCTGTATCAGGGCCGCTGGTTCGACTCGCAGGCGCTGATGCTGCGTGACGGCCTGCAACGTTGGGTCGCCAGCCAGATTAGCGGTGAAGTGACGTTGGAGCTGCGTCGCGGCAACGACTACTCCATCCTGAACACCGTGTCAGACAACCTGACCTATAAGGCTGAGCGTCTGACCATGGAGAAAGGCGAGTCCGTATTCTCACCGGACGATCGTATTGGCCAGTTGACCATGCGTAATCTGGACATTACCGATACCCGCGAGAAACTGTTCGGCTACGCGAAAGCGGGTCTGTTAACCGCCTCTTCCGCGACCGGTCTGCCGCAGGTTGAGAATCTGGAAAACAAAGCGAAGTAAACATTTATCATTTTAAGGCCGCGAAAGCGGCCTTTTTTATGCGCGGAATATAAGGTGTCTGTAGGCCTGATAAACGTAGCGCCATCATGGGTTGTAATAATGTCGGATGACGGCGTAAACGCCTTATCCGACCTACAGACAACCACAAATAACAGACGAAAAAAAAGACGCTTTTCAGCGTCTCTTTTCTGGGATATTGGTACCGAGGACGGGACTTGAACCCGTAAGCCCTATTGGGCACTACCACCTCAAGGTAGCGTGTCTACCAATTCCACCACCTCGGCACGGATACTGCTATTAGCGCGGGATATCGCTGGTCGGCTGGGCCGGTGCAGCAGGTTGAGTCTGCTCGGTCTTCGCCGGCGCGCTCAGATTTTCCCACTCGCTTCCTTTATTGGTTTTGTTGCTATTGATATTACCCAACACCAGACTGATGATGAAGAACAGCGTCGCCAATACCGCCGTCATTCGGGTCATGAAGTTACCAGAACCACTTGAACCAAATAGCGTAGCGGAAGCGCCTGCTCCGAAGGAGGCTCCCATATCAGCGCCTTTACCTTGCTGCAGCATGATCAGACCTACAAGGCCAATTGCCACAATAAGGAAAACAACTAAAAGAGCTTCGTACATAATCAACCTGTTCCTTGCGGAGTTGCCGCGTACCAATGCTTCTACCAATAAAGCGGGATTTTTACTGTTTCCCACTGAAGCGGGTGTGAATACTAACCAAAGCGAATGACCTTCGCAAGGGCAATTTAAGCGCATTGTATCAACTGCGGAAAAAAACAGCAAAAGCGTTGTTTTTTGCGGGCCGTAAGGCGGCAACCGCCGCCTTTTTAGTCACTTAAACGCTTAAACGGCTTTTACCGCATCCGCGATACGATGGGCGAATGCCGTAACCTGCGCTTCATCCTCGCCTTCAACCATCACGCGAATCAGCGGTTCGGTACCGGATTTACGTAGCAGTACCCGCCCACGATTGCCGAGCGTGGCTTCTACGTCCGCCGTTACCGCTTTCACCGCTTCATTTTCCAGCGGATCGCCGCTACCGGCGGTGTAACGCACGTTAACCAGAATCTGCGGGAACATTTTCATACCGCTGCACAGATCGTGCAGACTCATATGATTACGCACCATCGCCGCCAGAACTTGTAGCCCCGCTACAATACCGTCGCCAGTGGTCGTTTTATCCAACAGAATAACGTGACCAGAGTTTTCCGCGCCGATGCGCCAGCCTTTTTCCTGCAATTTTTCCAGCACGTAGCGGTCGCCCACTTTCGCCCGGGCAAACGGAATGCCAAGCTGCTTGAGCGCCAGCTCCAGCCCCATATTGCTCATCAGCGTCCCCACCGCGCCGCCGCGCAGTTGCCCCTGGCGCAGCCCTTCGCGCGCGATGATATACATGATCTGATCGCCATCGACTTTATTGCCTTCATGGTCAACCATGATGACCCGGTCGCCGTCGCCGTCAAGCGCGATGCCGAGGTCCGCCTTCTCCGCCAACACGCGCGCCTGCAACGCGCGCACGTCGGTCGCGCCCACTTCTTCGTTAATGTTGACGCCGTTTGGCTCACAGCCGATGGCGATAACGGTCGCGCCCAGCTCGCGCAGCACATTCGGCGCGATATGGTAGGTAGCGCCGTTGGCGCAATCCACAACCACTTTCAGGCCATTGAGGCTCAGTTCGTTCGGGAAGGTGCCTTTACAGAACTCAATATAGCGTCCGGCGGCATCGACGATGCGGCTCGCTTTCCCCAGCTCGGCGGAGTCTACGCAGGTGATCTCTTTTTCCATTTCGGCTTCGATGGCTTCTTCCACATCGTCAGGCAGTTTCGTACCGTCGATAGAGAAGAATTTAATGCCGTTATCATAGAACGGGTTATGCGAAGCCGAGATAACGATACCCGCCTCCGCGCGGAAAGTCCGCGTCAGATAGGCGACGGCTGGCGTTGGCATAGGTCCGGTAAACGAGGCCGACAGTCCCGCAGCGGCAAGGCCCGCCTCCAGCGCGGACTCCAGCATATAGCCGGAAATACGCGTATCTTTACCGATAATGATTTTACGCGAGCCATGACGCGCCAGCACTTTTCCGGCAGCCCAACCCAGTTTAAGCACGAAATCAGGTGTAATGGGGGCATTGCCTACACGTCCGCGAATCCCATCGGTACCGAAATATTTACGATTACTCATAGCGTTTGTTTCCCTTTGCAGACAGAGTGGCTTCCACCACCCGCATTGCCTCTACGGTTTCTTTGACGTCATGGACGCGAATGATCTGCGCGCCCTGCATCGCGGCAATTACCGCGCACGCAAGGCTGCCGTTCAGACGGTCTGATGGTCCCACGTTAAGTAGCTGACCAACCATCGTTTTACGTGACATGCCCACCAACAGCGGCAGGTTAAAATGATGAAACTCACCCAGTCGCGCCAGTAAGGTATAATTGTGAGAGAGATTTTTACCGAAACCGAATCCTGGGTCGAGCAACAATTTCTCTTTTGCGATGCCGGCCTTCTCACAACGTGCTATTTGCTCAATAAAGTAGCGATTCACCTCGGCAAAGACATCGTCATATTTCGGCGCCTCCTGCATGGTTTTGGGGTTGCCCTGCATGTGCATAAGACTGACCGGCAAGCCGGTTTCCGCTGCCGCTTCCAACGCGCCGGGTTCGGAGAGTGAACGGACATCATTGATAATATGCGCGCCCGCCCTTGCCGCTTCACGGATCACCTCGGGTTTAGAGGTATCCACAGAAATCCACACTTCAAAACGTTGCGCGATTGCTTCCAGTACCGGAATAACGCGATCCAGCTCTTCTTCCACGCTCACTTCTGCCGCGCCTGGTCGCGTTGATTCCCCCCCCACATCAATAATTGTCGCCCCGGCATTCACCATTAAATTCGCATGTTTCACCGCCTCAATCAGCGTGTTATGCGCGCCGCCGTCGGAGAACGAATCCGGCGTTACGTTCAGGATACCCATAACATGCGGATGAGTGAGATCGAGCGTGGCGCCCTGAGCGAAGAGTTTCATGGTCAAAATCCCTGTTTTATTTGTGGTGAGTTAAAAAAAGAAAAACCCCGGGGCAAGCCCCAGGGTTTCGGTGAGCGCTAAACATAATGTTGCACAACAAACGTTTATTTGTCGCCCAGCTGCTCTGACATCGTGTTGCCCGGGTTCGGCGTGCGTGGTTCATCAACCGGACGCGGCGCCTGAGGCGTACCATTGCTGTCAGAGTTATTGGTGCCGTTTGGATCTTCCCAGCCCGCAGGCGGACGCACTTCACGACGCGCCATCAGGTCATCAATCTGCGGCGCATCGATGGTTTCATATTTCATCAACGCATCTTTCATCGCGTGCAGAATATCCATATTGTCAGTCAGGATCTGACGAGCGCGATTGTAGTTACGTTCAATCAGCGCTTTCACTTCCTGGTCGATGATACGCGCAGTTTCATCAGACATATGTTTCGCTTTTGCGACGCTACGGCCGAGGAACACTTCGCCCTCTTCTTCCGCATACAGCAGCGGACCAAGTTTGTCGGAGAAGCCCCACTGAGTCACCATGTTACGCGCCAGGTTAGTCGCGACTTTAATATCGTTCGACGCCCCGGTAGAAACATGTTCGGCACCGTAGATGATCTCTTCCGCCAGACGACCGCCGTACAGGGTGGAGATCTGGCTTTCCAGTTTCTGACGGCTGGCGCTGATCGCGTCGCCTTCAGGCAGGAAGAAGGTCACGCCCAGCGCACGACCGCGCGGGATAATCGTCACTTTGTGCACCGGATCGTGTTCCGGCACCAGGCGACCGATAATCGCGTGGCCCGCTTCGTGGTACGCGGTCGACTCTTTCTGCGCTTCCGTCATCACCATGGAGCGACGTTCGGCGCCCATCATGATTTTGTCTTTCGCTTTCTCGAACTCAACCATCGACACAACGCGTTTGTTGCCGCGTGCGGCAAACAGCGCCGCTTCGTTGACCAGGTTCGCGAGGTCAGCACCGGAGAAGCCAGGCGTACCGCGCGCAATGATCGCCGCATCAATATCCGTCGCTAACGGTACGCGACGCATATGCACCTTCAGAATCTGCTCACGACCGCGAACATCCGGCAAGCCTACCACCACCTGACGGTCAAAACGGCCTGGACGCAGCAACGCCGGATCAAGGACGTCCGGACGGTTAGTTGCAGCGATAACGATGATACCTTCGTTACCTTCGAAGCCGTCCATCTCAACCAGCATCTGGTTCAACGTCTGCTCACGTTCATCGTGACCGCCGCCCAGACCTGCGCCACGCTGGCGGCCTACGGCGTCGATTTCATCGATGAAGATAATGCACGGCGCCGCTTTCTTGGCCTGTTCGAACATGTCACGCACACGAGACGCGCCGACACCGACGAACATTTCCACAAAGTCAGAACCGGAAATCGTAAAGAACGGCACCTTCGCTTCACCCGCAATGGCTTTTGCCAGCAGGGTTTTACCGGTACCCGGCGGGCCGACCATCAGGACGCCTTTCGGAATTTTACCGCCCAGCTTCTGGAAACGGCTCGGTTCACGCAGGTATTCAACCAGTTCCGCCACTTCTTCTTTCGCTTCGTCACAACCCGCGACGTCAGCAAACGTGGTTTTGATCTGATCTTCCGTCAGCATACGCGCCTTGCTCTTACCGAACGACATGGCGCCTTTGCCACCGCCGCCCTGCATCTGACGCATGAAGAAGATCCAGACGCCGATCAGCAACAGCATCGGGAACCAGGAAATGAAGATAGAAGCCAGCAGGCTTGGCTCTTCAGGTGGTTCGCCAACAACCTTGACGTTTTTAGTCAGCAGGTTATCAAGCAGCTTCGGATCATTAATCGGAATGTAAGTCGTGTAACGGTTACTATCTTTCTTGGTAACGTTGATCTCACGTCCGTTGATACGCGCTTCGCGAACCTGGTCCTGATTGACCTCTTGCAGGAAGGTAGAGTAATCCACCTTACGGCCATTAGACTCGCTGGGCCCAAAGCTCTGGAATACTGACATCAGCACAACGGCAATGACCAGCCAGAGTATTAGGTTTTTCGCCATGTCACTCAAGGGATTAACCTCTTATTACAACTGTGTTAAAAACAGCGTCAGGATACTCTATATCCAGTTTCTTTCAAACCTTACGTCTGAAATCTGCCGGTTATCACTTTCGCCCGGTCGCTACAATGTACACTTCACGCGAACGCGCACGCGAAGAGTCCGGCTTACGAACTTTAACCTTCGTAAACAGGGAGCGAATTTCCCTTAGATACTCATCGAAACCTTCGCCCTGGAACACCTTCACTACAAAACTTCCGCCTGGCGCCAGCACATCGCGGCACATCTCTAACGCCAGCTCCACCAGATACATGGCGCGGGGGATATCCACCGCCGGTGTTCCGCTCATGTTTGGTGCCATATCCGACATGACAACTTGTACTTTACTGTCACCCACGCGTTCCAGTAACGCTTTCATGACAAGTTCATCACGAAAATCGCCCTGAAGAAAGTCCACACCAACGATAGGATCCATAGGTAAAAGATCACAAGCGATGATGCGGCCTTTGCCGCCAATCTGCGTGACCACATACTGTGACCAGCCTCCTGGCGCAGCGCCGAGATCGACTACCGTCATTCCCGGCTTAAAAAGTTTGTCACTTTGCTGTATTTCATCAAGTTTAAACCAGGCACGGGAGCGTAGCCCCTTTTTCTGCGCCTGTTGAACATATTTATCGCTAAAGTGTTCCTGAAGCCAGCGGCTTGAGCTGGCAGAACGCTTTTTACCTGTCATTTAACTTTCCCGTCGGGGCAGTTCATCGTAGCCAATGGCGTAAATTTCTACACGCCTATTTGGCGATATAAGGGAGATGGCGGTAGAATGACCCGTTTTCAATCCCAACGTAAGCAAAAATATACGATGAATCTGAGTACTAAACAAAAACAGCACCTAAAAGGTCTGGCACATCCGCTCAAGCCTGTTGTTATGCTTGGCAATAATGGTTTGACCGAAGGGGTACTGGCCGAGATTGAACAAGCGTTAGAGCACCATGAACTTATCAAGGTGAAAATCGCCTCGGAAGATCGCGAAACAAAAACCTTGATCGTGGACGCTATCGTGCGCGAAACCGGCGCCTGTAACGTACAGGTCATCGGTAAAACGCTGGTGCTGTATCGCCCAACTAAAGAGCGTAAAATCTCGCTGCCGCGTTAAGGATATCCTAAAGTCGAACACAAAATCTGTGTAAAACGAGGGGTTTTCCACGAGCAGGAGAGCAAAATGCCACGCTCTCTCCGTTGATAAAAGGCCGCTATGCGGCCTTTTTCCTTTCTTTACAATACACCAACAATTTGCGTATTGAGTACTGCTTAAAGGTATTCCACTTTAAGCACTTCGTATTCCACATCGCCGCCAGGCGTTTTGATCACCACGACGTCATCCTGCTCTTTGCCGATCAGACCGCGAGCGATTGGCGAGTTTACCGAAATGAGATTTTGCTTAAAATCCGCCTCATCATCGCCAACAATGCGGTAGGTCTGCTCTTCGTCGGTGTCCAGGTTCAGCACCGTGACGGTAGCACCGAAAATCACGCGACCATTGTTCGGCATTTTAGTGACATCAATCACCTGCGCATTCGACAGTTTTGCTTCGATATCTTTAATGCGCCCTTCGCAGAAACCCTGCTGTTCGCGTGCAGCATGATACTCCGCGTTTTCTTTTAAATCGCCATGTTCGCGCGCTTCGGCGATAGCGGCGATGATTTCAGGACGGCGCACAGATTTCAGAAAATCCAGCTCTTCGCGCAGTTTTTCGGCTCCGCGTAAGGTCATCGGAATAGCTTGCATTTGTTATACCTCTTGAACATTCCTGTAGGGGGCAATGAACTCTACCCCGGCTGCTAAGCCAGCCCCGGCATATGCCATACCAGGGTCAGAAGCAAAAAAACACCAACCCGGGCGCGCAGTCCCAGGTCAGCTACAATTTCCTCTTTGATAACCATTTTACCCTGGAGTTCCCTATGGGTCATCGTTTACTTTTTAGGGCGTTGCGCCGTAGTATGACGGCTTGTTTCCAGGGTGTTAGCGCGAGATTATGCGATTTTCCAGATTTATCATCGGATTGACCACCAGTATAGCGTTCAGCGTTCAGGCCGCGAATATTGACGAATACATCAAACAGCTTCCGGCCGGCGCCAACCTCGCGCTGATGGTGCAAAAGATTGGCGCGCCCGCGCCGGCTATTGATTATCATAGTCAGCAGATGGCGCTTCCCGCCAGTACCCAAAAGGTGATTACCGCGCTGGCGGCGCTGATTCAACTCGGCCCGGATTTCCGTTTTACGACCACGCTGGAGACTAAAGGCAACGTCGATAACGGCATCCTGAAAGGTGACGTAATTGCGCGCTTCGGTGGCGATCCAACGCTAAAACGTCAGGATATTCGCAATATGGTCGCGACGCTGAAAAAGTCCGGCGTCACGCAAATCGACGGCAATGTGCTTATCGACACGTCGATTTTCGCCAGCCACGATAAAGCGCCAGGCTGGCCGTGGAACGACCTGACGCAGTGTTTCAGCGCGCCTCCCGCCGCCGCCATTGTTGACCGCAACTGTTTTTCTGTGTCGCTTTATAGCGCGCAAAAACCAAACGATTTAGCCTTTATTCGCGTGGCCTCTTATTATCCGGTAACGATGTTCAGCCAGGTACGGACTCTACCGCGCGGTTCGGCAGACGCGCAGTATTGCGAGCTGGATGTTGTGCCTGGCGATTTGAACCGTTATACGCTTACCGGCTGTTTACCACAGCGCGCCGACCCGCTGCCGCTGGCCTTTGCTATTCAGGACGGCGCCAGCTACGCGGGCGCGATCCTCAAGCAGGAACTGAAAGAGGCCGGGATAACTTACCGCGGCACGCTGCTGCGCCAGACGCAGGTTAACGAGCCCGGAACGATCGTCGCCAGTAAACAGTCGGCGCCACTGCACGATCTGCTTAAGATTATGCTGAAAAAGTCAGACAACATGATCGCCGATACTGTTTTTCGGATGATTGGTCATGTCAGGTTTAACGTGCCTGGCACCTGGCGGGCGGGATCGGATGCCGTTCGCCAGATTCTGCGCCAACAGGCGGGAATTGATATCGGCAATACCATTATTGCCGACGGTTCCGGTCTTTCTCGCCATAATCTGATCGCTCCCGCCACGATGATGCAGGTGCTGCAATATATCGCCCAACATGATAACGAGCTGAACTTTATCTCTATGCTGCCGCTGGCGGGCTATGATGGTTCATTACAATACCGCGCCGGGCTGCATCAGGCGGGCGTAGACGGTAAGGTTTCAGCGAAAACCGGGTCACTGCAGGGCGTGTATAATCTGGCGGGCTTTATTACCACCGCAAGCGGGCAACGGATGGCATTTGTACAGTATTTGTCCGGCTACGCGGTTCCACCTGCCGATCAGCGTAATCGCCGAATCCCGCTGGTACGCTTCGAGAGTCGGTTGTATAAGGATATTTATCAGACTAACTGAGTGCATTATTGCCGGATGGCGGCGCTAACGCGTCTTATCCGGCCTACAACGAACATAATAAAACGGGCCGCAAATGCGGCCCGTTGGCTTTTATAGGCCGGATAAGCGTTAGCGCCATCCGGCTACGAGATTAACGTTTGTAGATGAACTCGACGCCTTCTTCGTCGTCTTCATCCCAGTCGTCATCCCAGTCATCGTCTGCATCTTCTTCCACTTCAGCCAACTGCTGGCGATGATAATCGTCCCACATGAACTCGACTTTTTCCGGCTGTTTTGCTTCTTCAGCCTGCGCAATCGGATTCTCGATGATAAAGGTCATCACATCCCAGCAGAGATCTTTCACCCCTAGCTGACTGGCGGCGGAAATCAGATAGTATTTCCCTTCCCAGCCCAACGCTTCGGCGATCGCTTTCGCTTTCTCTTCCGCTTCGGTTTTATCCATCAGATCGATCTTGTTGAACACTAACCAGCGCGGTTTAGCCGCCAGATCCTGGCTGTATTTTTCCAGTTCGCCAATAATGATACGGGCGTTTTCCACCGGATCGGAACCATCGATCGGATCGATATCAATGAGGTGCAGCAGTACGCGGCAACGTTCGAGGTGCTTCAGGAAGCGAATCCCCAGGCCCGCGCCTTCCGCCGCGCCTTCGATCAACCCCGGAATATCGGCCACCACAAAACTCTTTTCGCTGTCCATACGTACCACGCCGAGGCTCGGCACCAGCGTGGTAAACGGATAGTCCGCGACTTTCGGTTTTGCTGCCGATACCGCGCGAATGAACGTTGATTTACCGGCGTTTGGCATCCCCAGCATCCCGACATCCGCCAGCAGCATCAGTTCCAGCAGCAGGTCGCGCTTATCGCCCGGCGTACCATTGGTTTTCTGGCGCGGCGTACGGTTAACCGAGGATTTAAAACGGGTATTGCCTAACCCATGCCAGCCGCCCTTCGCGACCAACAGACGCTGACCGTGTTTGGTCATGTCGCCCATCGTTTCACCGGTTCCCTGGTCGATAACGCGCGTACCGACCGGCACTTTGATGGTCACGTCTTTACCGCGTTTACCGGTACAGTCGCGGCTCGCGCCATTCTGACCACGTTCAGCGCGGAACGATTTCTCAAAGCGGTAATCGATCAGCGTATTCAGGTTTTCATCGGCTTCCATCCAGACGTCGCCGCCGTCGCCGCCATCACCGCCGTCCGGGCCGCCTTTCGGGATATATTTTTCGCGGCGGAAGCTCACACAGCCATTACCGCCATCGCCTGCAACGACCAGAATCGATGCTTCATCAACAAACTTCATTTTATTCTCCGTAAATCATTCGCCTGAGCGGGGTTGCGAAACCACCGTTTCATGCTTGCGTAAACCGCCCCAAATACGATGACCAATGGCGGAATACATCGCGCCCGCAACCACGACAAACGCACCGAGATAACCTAAAAGGTTTAACATCGGTCTGGCGAAGAAATCGGGCCAGGCCATAGATAAAAGATCTGAAAACAGCAGGGTAAATAGCGGTGTAAGCGTGATTATCGCGCTCACCTGCGCCGCCTGCCAACGCGCCATCGCTTCCGCCAGGGCGCCATATCCTACCAGCGTATTTAGCCCGCAGAAAATCAAACAGGCGAGCTGCCAGTCGCTCAGTTGCGCTATCACCATCGGTTTTGCCAGCGGCAAGAGCGCTATCGTACATAAAGTGTACAGTAAAAACAGGATCTGCTGCGAGGCCAGACGTCGCAATAATACTTTTTGCGCCACGCCATAGCTCACCCACACCATCGCCGCGCCTACGCCAAAAATAACGCCCCAGGTGTAGTCGGTCAGTCGGGTAAAAATCTCGATCAGACTGGTGTTAAAAAACATCACCAGCCCGCTCAATAACATCAGCGCGCCAATCACCTGCGTACCGCGCATCTTTTCTTTCAGAATAAAGACGCTGGCGACCATCATGCCAACCGGCGAGAGCTGGCCGATAACCTGCGACGCGGTTGGGCTTAAATATTGCAGGGAAGAACTGAACAAAATGAAATTACCGAACAGTCCGCAGGTCGCTATCGCCAATAACACCAACCAGCGCGGCTTACGAAAAACACGCAGCGGCGGCAGCTTTCTTTTTACTGCCAGTATCGCCCCGAGGCCAATACTGGCCATTAAGAAGCGGTAGAAGACAATGGTTGAAGGCTCCATCACCTCCAGCACTTGCTTCATTGCTATTGGCAACGCTCCCCAGCACATCGCGGTAGTGAGCGCTAAAAGAATGCCAATGCCTGCCTGCTGCTTCATGCCGTGTTCCCTGCAAAGACCCGTTAACGGCATTCGCACAGCCACACGGGTATATTTTAGTCGGCCATCGAATGTAAAAAGCCCCGCAACAGGTGCGGGGCTTTCATCCGTTACCGGACCACAAAAAACTTACTCAGCAACGATGCTGATGTATTTACGGTTTTTCGGGCCTTTAACTTCGAATTTCACTTTACCGTCTGCTTTAGCAAACAGAGTGTGGTCACGACCGCAACCAACGTTGGTGCCAGCGTGGAATTTAGTACCACGTTGACGAACGATGATGCTGCCTGCCAGAACTGCTTCACCGCCAAAGCGTTTTACGCCCAGACGTTTAGCTTCAGAATCGCGACCGTTACGAGTCGAGCCGCCAGCCTTTTTATGTGCCATTTAATCTGCTCCCCTAATCTTAAGCGCTGATGCCGGTAATTTTCACATCAGTGAACCACTGACGATGGCCCTGCTGCTTACGGTAGTGTTTACGGCGACGAAACTTAACGATTTTAACTTTCTCGCCACGACCGTGGGCAACAACTTCAGCTTTGATTACGCCGCCATCAACGAAAGGAACGCCGATTTTGACTTCTTCACCGTTTGCGATCATCAGAACTTCAGCGAACTCGATAGTTTCGCCAGTTGCGATGTCCAGCTTTTCCAGGCGAACGGTCTGACCTTCGCTTACTCGGTGTTGTTTACCACCACTTTGGAAAACCGCGTACATAAAAAACTCCGCTTCCGCGCACACCTTTCAATGATTCAGAGCGCGCTATAAATATTCACAATAGGGCGCGAATATTACGCAAATTGCACGGCTTTGACAAGTGCTACCATCAATACATGAAGAAAAAAAACACAACGCATACGGTAACGTTTATCTGCGGCGTTTTTTCAGTACAATCAGGGTATATTTCTAACCATAAACCCTACGTTACCTCATTCAGACATGGGATAATCGGGGCGATAAGCCCGGCTTTTGCGATGAATTTAGAAAAAATCAACGAGTTAACCGCGCAAGATATGGCGGGTGTCAATGCGACAATCCTTGAACAGCTTAATTCCGACGTTCAACTGATTAATCAGCTAGGATATTACATTATTAGCGGCGGCGGAAAACGCATTCGTCCGATGATTGCCGTTCTTGCCGCGCGTGCGGTGGGTTATCAGGGTAACGCGCACGTGACTATCGCCGCTCTGATCGAGTTTATCCACACGGCGACGCTGCTACATGATGATGTGGTGGATGAATCCGATATGCGTCGCGGCAAAGCGACGGCAAATGCCGCTTTCGGTAATGCCGCCAGCGTGTTGGTCGGCGACTTTATCTATACCCGCGCCTTCCAGATGATGACCAGCCTCGGCTCGTTAAAAGTGCTGGAAGTGATGTCGGAAGCGGTCAACGTGATTGCAGAAGGCGAAGTGCTGCAATTGATGAACGTGAATGACCCGGACATTACCGAAGAAAATTACATGCGGGTGATTTACAGTAAAACGGCGCGTCTGTTCGAAGCCGCCGCCCAGTGCTCCGGTATTCTTGCCGGTTGTACGCCTGAGCAAGAGAAAGGGTTGCAGGACTATGGCCGCTACCTTGGTACGGCTTTCCAGCTCATTGACGATCTGCTGGATTACAGTGCCGACGGCGAGCATCTCGGTAAAAATGTGGGTGATGACCTCAATGAGGGCAAACCTACCTTACCGTTGCTTCACGCCATGCGCCACGGTACGCCAGAACAGTCAGCGATGATCCGTACCGCTATTGAACAAGGTAATGGCCGTCATCTTCTGGAACCGGTTCTGGAAGCGATGACCACCTGCGGCTCGCTGGAATGGACGCGTCAGCGAGCGGAAGAAGAAGCCGACAAAGCGATATCCGCGTTGCAGATATTGCCGGATACTCCATGGCGTGAGGCGCTAATCGGTCTCGCACACATCGCGGTGCAGCGCGATCGTTAATGCCGTTCTCTTATCCCGCGTACTGCGCGGGATATCCCATTAAGTTCTAATAAACTCCAGATACCCTATCGCCTGTTTTTCACATACTCATCCAGGATTTCCCCTGGCATATTCTGAATATTGCCGCCACTTACATGAACTTTTTAGAACATTCCTTCACGAAGCGTTATAGTATCGAACGTCGTCGGGTTGTTAAAACCGTAAGTGATTAACCTAAGGAGTGATGGATGTATGGAAAGCAAGCTTATTGACTGGCATCCGGCCGATATCATTGCCGGACTACGTAAAAAAGGGACTTCAATGGCCGCTGAGTCACGTCGGAATGGATTGAGTTCATCCACGCTGGCCAATGCATTAACGCGCCCGTGGCCGAAAGGAGAGTTGATTATCGCGAAAGCATTGGGAACGGAACCCTGGGTTATTTGGCCATCGCGTTATCACGATCCGCGCACGCATGAGTTTATCGACAGAACGCGGCTTATGAGAGCGCGTAATAAAGACAAACAGAATGTAGAGTAAGTGCCTGTAAAACAACCCCCGCAATCGCGTTCGCGGGGGTTATTCAGCGTACAGAAGGTTATTCGCCTTTCACGCGTTCAATATTCGCGCCTAGCGCGCGCAGTTTGTCTTCGATGCGCTCATAACCGCGATCGATGTGATAAATGCGATCCACAATCGTCGTGCCTTCCGCAATACAGCCCGCCAGCACCAGGCTCGCAGATGCCCGCAGATCTGTCGCCATGACCTGGGCGCCAGAGAGCGTTTCTACGCCATGGCATATGACGGTATTGCTTTCAATTTCCGCACGCGCGCCCATGCGACTGAGTTCAGGCACGTGCATAAAACGGTTTTCAAAGACGGTTTCAGTGATAAAGCCCGTCCCTTCCGCCACCAGGTTCAGCAACGTGAACTGCGCCTGCATATCGGTCGGGAATGCCGGGTGCGGCGCGGTACGGACATTGACCGCCTTCGGTCGTTTGCCGTGCATGTCCAGACTAATCCAGTCCTCGCCCACTTCGATATCCGCGCCAGCATCGCGCAGTTTCGCCAGTACCGCGTCCAGAGTGTCCGGTTGCGCGTTACGGCAGAGGATTTTGCCGCGAGAGATCGCTGCCGCCACCAGGAAAGTCCCCGTTTCGATGCGATCCGGCAGCACACGATAAACGCCGCCGCCCAGACGCTCTACGCCCTCGATCGTAATACGATCGGTGCCCTGCCCGGCGATCTTCGCCCCCAGCGTAACCAGGAAGTTAGCGGTGTCGACAATTTCCGGCTCGCGCGCGGCGTTTTCAATGATGGTCGTCCCTTCCGCCAGCGTGGCGGCGCACATAATGGTGACGGTCGCGCCGACGCTGACCTTATCCATCACGATATGCGCCCCTTTAAGACGCCCTTCTACGGAGGCCTTTACGTAGCCCTCTTCCAGCTTGATGGTCGCACCCAGTTGTTCCAGACCGGTAATATGCAGATCAACCGGACGCGCGCCGATAGTACAGCCCCCCGGCAGAGAGACTTGTCCCTGACCAAAACGGGCAACCAGCGGCCCCAGCGCCCATATCGAGGCGCGCATGGTCTTAACCAGATCATAAGGCGCGCAGAACACGTTCACCTGGCTGGCGTCAATATGTACCGATCCATTGCGTTCCACTTTCGCGCCTAATTGGCTCAGAAGCTTCATCGACGTATCCACGTCTTTCAGTTTTGGAACGTTTTGGATCTCTACCGGTTCTTCTGCCAGCAGAGCGGCGAACAGGATCGGCAGCGCGGCGTTTTTGGCGCCGGAAATTGTGACTTCGCCCTGGAGCGTCGTTGGCCCCTGTACACGAAATTTATCCATTATTGTATTCTCAGTTAAGCATTCATCTCCGCTACCGGCAGGTTACCCGTAGCTTAAAATCCGTTAAGTTTACGATCGCGCGCCCATTCTGCCGGGGTATATGCTTTGATCGATACGGCATGGATACGGTTGTCCGCAATGTACTCCATTAGCGGCCCATAGACCGTTTGCTGTTTCTTGACCCGGCTCATGCCGTCAAACATCTCGCCCACGGCAATAACCTGAAAGTGACTGCCATCGCCGGAGACGTGGACTTCCTGGAGGGAGAGGGCATTCATCAGCACACTCTGAATTTCATGATTTTCCATGGGTTCTTTATTCGTCAAATAGTGAAAACAGCCCAACATCTTAGAGCAAAGTCGCGCCGTCTTAAATAAGCAAAAGATTACGCTGATAAATCAGCGCGGTAAAAGTGCCGGATGGTGCTGCTAACGCAACTTATCCGGCCTACGGGGATCATGCGAAGTGTAGGCCGGATAAACCATCCGGCATTCATTACATACGGGGAAGTACGTCTTCGGGCAAGTTATATAATTGCGCCAGCGCGTAAACCTTGTCGTTAACGCCAGATAGCGACACGGCATTGCCCTGCTTTTTTGCCTGGTTCACAAGGTGCGCCAGCAGCGCCAGTCCCCCCGTATCTACCCTGGAGATCTGGCTCAGGTCGATACGGGTAACGCCATTCATCGCTTCTACGCGCGCGTCCCATAGCGGCGCCAACACGTCCTGATCCAGCTCTCCCGCCAGCACCAGAGTGTCCGCCTCACGCGTCCAGGTGAGTTGCGGCGTCATTACTGTTTCTCGTCCAAAGTAATTTTCTGTTGAGAGATAGATTTCAGTTGTGCGGTCAGGCCGTCGATGCCTTTAGTACGCAGCAGGTCGCTCCACTCATTTTGCTTGGTGGTGATCATGCTGACGCCTTCCGCAATCATGTCATACGCCTGCCAGTTGCCGGTCTGGGTGTTTTTGCGCCACTGGAAATCCAGGCGTACCGGCGGACGACCGTTAGGATCGATAATCGTTACACGGATAGGCACAATGGTCGCATCGCCCAGCGGTTGCTCAGGCGCTATCTGGTAAGTCTGACCGTGGTACATCGCCAGCGCCTGACCGTAGGCCTGTTTCAGGTATTCGCGAAACGCGGCAAAATAGGCTTCACGCTGCGCCGGAGTCGCCTCTTTGTAATAGCGGCCCAACACCAGCGCGCCGGCATATTTTACCTGCACGTACGGCAGAAGTTCCTGATCAACAACGTCGCGCAGGTAATCCGGATTGGCACGAATTTTCGGCTGTTCGTTTTTCAGGCGATCAAACGTTTTCTGCGCCGCCTCGTTCATCAGTTTATAAGGATTGCTCTGATCCGCTGCCGTTGCTGCGCTTAATGGCGCAATGACCAGCAGGGCCACCATCATCAGTCGTTTAAACATGCCTCAATTCTCCTGAGATTATTTCGTTTCGCCCGCGGGCGTTGTGGCTTCAGTATGGCCTTCCGTTGCGGCTGGCGTATCGCCAGAATTCTTATTGTCGTCGCCTTTGCTGTTATAAAGGAACTGACCAATCATATCTTCCAGCACCATTGCAGACTTGGTGTCCTGAATCGTACTCCCATCTTTGAGGATAGACGTTCCCAGCTCAGGATCTTCAAAACCGACGTTTAATGCCAGATATTGCTCCCCCAGCAGTCCGGAAGTTCGAATACTCAACGAGCTGGTATCGGGAATATGGTTATAACGCTCTTCGATGTCGAGCGTTACGCGCGGCAGGTATGTTTTCGGATCAAGCGAGATATCTTCAACCCGCCCGACAACCACCCCGCCGATGCGTACCGGGGAACGCACTTTCAGACCGCCGATGTTATCGAAGGTCGCATAAACCTTATAGGTCGGCTCCGTGCGCATAGAGGTCACATTTGCCGCCTTCAGGCAAACAAACAGCGCCGCCAGCAACGCTACCAGCAAAAAAACGCCTACCCAAATTTCATTTTTTTTCGTTTGCATGAACTCAATTCCCAAACATCAGTGCGGTCAGCACAAAATCCAGCCCCAGAACGGCCAACGATGCGTGAACCACGGTACGCGTCGTTGCCCGGCTAATCCCGGCAGAAGTCGGTATTGCGTCATAACCGTTGAATAACGCAATCCATGTTACCGTAATGGCGAACACCACGCTCTTTATCAGACAGTTCACCAGGTCCATACGCCAGTCGACGGCATTCTGCATCGCGGACCAGAAGAACCCGGCGTCGATTCCCTTCCAGCTTACGCCGACCAGCGAGCCGCCCCAGATACCGACCGCCACAAAGATAATGGTCAGTAGCGGCAATGAAATCACGCCCGCCCAAAAGCGCGGCGAAATCACCCGGCGCAATGGATCGACCGCCATCATCTCCATACTGGAGAGCTGCTCCGTCGCCCGCATCAGGCCGATTTCCGCCGTCAACGCCGACCCGGCCCGCCCGGCAAACAGCAACGCCGCGACCACCGGCCCCAGCTCGCGCAGCAGCGAAAGCGCCACTAACATGCCAAGACTGGTCTCCGCGCTGTAAGTGGTCAGAACCAGATAGCCTTGCAGCCCCAGCACCATACCGATGAATACGCCGGAGACAATAATGATAAGCATCGACAAGACGCCCACATTATAAAGCTGGCGCACCAGCAGCGGCGCATGTTTGCGAAACTCCGGCTTACCGATAATCGCATTGAATAACATTAACCCGGCGCGCCCGAACGTCCTGACGGTTTTGATCCCGCTGTGTCCGAGTGCTGCCAGCGCATTTAACAGCATGAGTGGCTTAACTCCCTGTTTCGAGTAAATCAAGGTGATAGTCGCCCGCCGGATAGCGGAACGGAACCGGCCCGTCGGCAATACCGTCAAGGAACTGACGCACGCGCGGGTCCGTATTCTCCTGCAACGCCTGAGCGCTACCGTGAGCGACGATTTTTTTGTCCGCCATGATCCAGGCGTGATCCGCAATACTGAGCACCTCTGGCACATCATGCGAGACCACCACGCAGGTCACGCCCAGCGCGCTGTTCAATTCTGAAATCAACTTCACCAGAACGCCCATGGTAATCGGGTCCTGGCCGACAAACGGCTCATCGAACATGATGAGATCCGGTTCCAGAGCGATGGCGCGCGCCAACGCGGCGCGGCGCGCCATCCCACCGGAGAGCTCGGAAGGCATCAGTTTTGCCGCGCCGCGCAGCCCGACAGCTTCCAGTTTCATCATCACGACGCTTTTTAGCAGCGGCGCGGGTAAATTGGTGTGCTCCCGTAGCGGATAGGCCACATTGTCAAACACGTTCATGTCGGTAAACAGTGCTCCCGACTGAAACAGCATACTCATACGTTTGCGGACGGTGTAGAGCCGCGAACGGGACATGGCCGGCACATTCTCGCCATCAAATAAGATCTCGCCCTTATCCGGCGGGATCTGTCCGCCAATCAGGCGCAACAGCGTGGTTTTACCGATGCCCGACGGCCCCATGATCGCCGTGATCTTCCCGCGCGGCACCGTCAGGGAAATATTATCGAAAATGCAGCGTTCGCCACGGGAAAAGCTGACGTCGCGCATATCGACTAAATTGGCCGCAGACTGACCCATTGATTCATCCTTCGTATTGCCTTGTTGAGGTAACCATGGCGCTGAATTTAACCATGGGTTCGACATAATTACAGAATATTAACTGACAGGGTTAGCGAAAGCTGGCATTCGTTTTACTTTTTAGCCGCATAAAGTCAAAATTAGGACTTCGTTACGGCTTCCAGATATCCCTTCCAGGGGACCGGCGAGTATACCTGAAGAAAGGACTTTAGATGCTTTTAGCGATGGCGCTACTCATAATTGGTTTGCTTCTGGTGGCCTACGGCGCCGATCGTCTGGTGTTTGCGGCCTCTATTTTATGCCGTACATTCGGTATTCCCCCGCTGATCATCGGGATGACGGTCGTGAGTATCGGCACCTCGCTGCCGGAAATTATTGTGTCGGCCGCCGCATCGCTACACGGTCAGCTCGATTTGGCCGTCGGCGCGGCGCTCGGTTCTAACATCACCAATATTTTGCTGATCTTAGGGCTGGCGGCGCTAGTTCGTCCATTTACCGTGCATTCCGATGTTCTACGTCGCGAATTGCCATTAATGTTATTTGTTAGCGTGGTAGCCGGTTCCGTACTGCATGACGGACAGTTAAGTCGCAGTGATGGTATCTTTCTCCTGCTTCTGGCTGTGCTATGGCTGTTATTCATTGTTAAAATCGCGCGTCTGGCCGAACGCCAGGGGAATGACAGCCTCACCCGCGAACAACTGGCGGAGCTGCCGCGCGAAGGCGGGCTCCCCGTCGCGTTCTTATGGCTGGGCATTGCGCTGGTCATCATGCCGATGGCGACGCGCATGGTAATCGATAACGCTACGGTGCTGGCGAACTATTTCGCCATGAGTGAATTAACGCTCGGTCTGACAGTCATCGCTGTCGGCACCAGTCTGCCAGAGCTGGCGACGGCGATTGCCGGCGTGCGAAAAGGCGAAAATGATATTGCCGTTGGTAATCTCATTGGCGCCAATATTTTTAATCTCGCCATCGTGCTGGGACTGCCTGCGCTGATCGCGCCGGGGGAGATCAACCCGCTGGCGTTTGGGCGAGATTATAGCGTGATGTTGCTGGTTAGCGTGGTTTTCGCTTTACTTTGCTGGCGGCATCCGCGCCAGATTGGTCGGGGCGCAGGTATACTGCTGACCGGCGGGTTTATCGTATGGCTGGCGATGCTCTATTGGCTATCGCCACTTCTTGTTGGATAACTGGAAACGGATTATGTCGCATTTAGCGTTGCAACCGGGGTTTGACTTTCAGCAGGCAGGCAAAGAGGTCCTGGAAATTGAACGTGAAGGCCTGGCGGAGCTTGATCAATATATCAACCAGCATTTCACGCTGGCCTGTGAAAAAATATTCAACTGCACCGGAAAAGTGGTGGTCATGGGAATGGGAAAATCCGGTCATATCGGACGGAAAATGGCCGCCACGTTCGCCAGTACCGGCACCTCTTCCTTTTTTGTACATCCAGGCGAAGCCGCGCACGGCGATTTGGGGATGGTTACGCCGCAGGATGTGGTTATCGCTATCTCCAACTCCGGCGAATCCAGCGAGATCGCGGCGCTAATACCGGTGCTTAAACGGCTGCACGTACCGTTAATTTGCATTACCGGGCGACCGGAAAGCAGCATGGCGCGTGCGGCAGATGTGCATCTGTGTGTTAAAGTGCCCAAAGAAGCGTGTCCGTTAGGCCTGGCGCCTACCACTAGTACCACCGCAACGCTGGTGATGGGCGACGCGCTCGCCGTGGCGTTGTTAAAAGCGCGCGGCTTTACCGCCGAGGATTTCGCTCTGTCGCATCCTGGCGGCGCGCTGGGACGTAAGCTACTGCTGCGCGTAAGCGATATTATGCATACTGGCGATGAGATCCCGCATGTTAATAAACATGCCACCCTGCGTGATGCGCTGTTAGAAATTACGCGTAAAAATCTCGGTATGACCGTCATTTGCGATGAATCCATGAAGATCGACGGTATCTTCACCGACGGCGATTTACGTCGCGTGTTCGATATGGGCGGCGATATGCGCCAGTTGGGGATCGCCGAGGTGATGACGCCAGGGGGCATTCGCGTGCGTCCCGGTATTCTCGCTGTCGATGCGCTGAATTTAATGCAGTCCCGCCATATCACCTCCGTACTGGTTGCTGATGGCGACCAGTTACTCGGTGTGTTACATATGCATGATCTCCTGCGTGCAGGCGTCGTGTAGAAACTCAAGGATAATTAACGATGAGTAAAGCAGGTGCGTCGCTTGCGACCTGTTATGGCCCCGTCAGCACCCATGTCATGACCAAAGCGGAGAATATCCGCCTGCTCATCCTGGACGTGGATGGCGTATTGTCTGACGGCCTGATTTATATGGGCAATAACGGCGAAGAGCTGAAGGCTTTCAACGTTCGTGACGGCTATGGTATTCGCTGTGCTTTGACCTCCAATATCGAGGTTGCCATTATTACCGGACGAAAGGCTAAACTTGTAGAAGATCGCTGCGCCACGCTGGGGATTGTCCATCTTTATCAGGGACAGTCGAATAAGCTGATCGCCTTTAGCGATCTGCTGGAAAAACTGGCCATTGCGCCGGAAAATGTTGCCTATGTCGGCGATGATCTGATTGACTGGCCGGTGATGGAAAAAGTGGGGTTAAGCGTTGCCGTTGCGGATGCGCATCCGCTGCTGATCCCCCGCGCTGACTATGTGACGCACATTGCCGGCGGGCGCGGCGCGGTACGTGAGGTGTGCGATTTGCTGCTGCTGGCGCAGGGCAAGCTGGATGAGGCCAAAGGGCAATCGATATGAGTAAAACCAGACGTTGGGTTATCATTCTACTGTCGCTGGCCATTCTGGTACTGATTGGTATCAATCTGGCGGATAAAGACGATCCTGCTGCCGTGATGGTCAACAGCAACGATCCCACGTATAAAAGCGAGCATACGGATACCGTCGTGTACAGTCCGGAAGGCGCGTTGAGCTATCGTCTGATCGCGCAGCACGTTGAATATTTTTCCGACCAGGCGGTCTCATGGTTTACGCAACCGGTATTAACCACCTTTGATAAGGATAAAGTGCCGACATGGTCGATCAAGGCCGATAAAGCCAAATTGACTAACGATCGGATGCTCTATCTGTATGGCCATGTTGAAGTCAACGCCCTGGTGCCTGACGCTCAATTACGCAGAATTACCACCGATAACGCGCAGATTAATCTGGTGACGCAGGATGTTACCTCGAACGATCTGGTGACGTTATACGGCACAACATTTAACTCCAGCGGACTGAAAATGCGCGGTAACTTACGCAGCAAGAACGCCGAGCTGATTGAAAAGGTTAGAACCTCTTATGAAATTCAAAACAAACAAACTCAGCCTTAATCTTATGCTTGCCGGCTCGCTGCTGGCCGCCAGCATTCCGGCTTTCGCCGTCACGGGCGATACCGAACAGCCTATTCATATTGACTCGGATCAACAGTCGCTGGATATGCAAGGCAACGTCGTGACCTTTACGGGCAACGTGGTGATGACCCAGGGCACGATTAAGATCAACGCCGATAAAGTCGTGGTTACCCGCCCTGGCGGCGAACAGGGGAAAGAGGTGATCGACGGTTACGGCAATCCGGCCACCTTCTACCAGATGCAGGACAACGGTAAGCCGGTGAAAGGCCACGCTTCCCATATGCATTACGAGCTGGCGAAAGATTTTGTGGTGCTGACCGGCAACGCTTATCTGGAGCAGCTTGACAGCAACATTACCGGCGACAAAATCACCTACCTGGTGAAAGAGCAGAAAATGCAGGCCTTCAGCGAGAAAGGCAAACGCGTCACCACCGTTCTGGTGCCGTCGCAGTTGCAAGACAAAAACAAAGGCCAGACTCCGGCGCAAAAGAAGAGTAACTAATTCGTTATGGCAACATTAACTGCAAAGAATCTGGCGAAGGCCTATAAAGGCCGTCGCGTAGTGGAAGATGTCAGTCTGACCGTTAACTCCGGGGAGATTGTCGGGCTGCTCGGTCCAAACGGCGCGGGTAAAACCACCACCTTTTATATGGTCGTCGGTATCGTGCCGCGTGACGCGGGCAATATCATCATCGATGATGAAGATATCAGTCTGCTGCCGCTGCACGCGCGCGCGCGCCGCGGTATCGGCTATTTGCCGCAGGAAGCCTCTATTTTCCGCCGTCTCAGCGTATTTGATAACCTGATGGCGGTACTGCAAATTCGTGACGATTTGACCGCAGAACAGCGAGAAGACCGCGCCAACGAGCTGATGGAAGAGTTTCATATTGAGCATCTGCGCGACAGCATGGGACAGGCGTTGTCCGGTGGTGAACGCCGTCGTGTAGAAATTGCCCGCGCGTTGGCCGCTAATCCCAAATTTATCCTGCTGGATGAACCCTTTGCCGGCGTTGACCCGATTTCCGTTATCGACATCAAACGCATTATCGAGCATCTGCGCGATAGCGGGCTCGGCGTGCTGATCACCGACCATAACGTCCGTGAGACGCTGGCAGTCTGTGAACGTGCCTATATCGTGAGCCAGGGCCACCTTATTGCCCACGGTACGCCGACAGAAATCCTGCAAGACGAACACGTTAAGCGTGTATATCTTGGGGAAGACTTCAGACTCTGATAGGGTAGAGGGCTATGCTGCTCTAGCGGGAGAAAACGACTCTGAATATGAAGCAAGGTTTGCAACTCAGGCTTAGCCAACAACTGGCGATGACGCCTCAGCTACAACAGGCCATCCGTCTGTTGCAGTTGTCTACGCTGGAACTTCAGCAGGAACTCCAGCAAGCGCTGGAAAATAACCCGCTGCTTGAGCAAACCGATCTTCATGACGAAATCGACACTCAGCAACCTCAGGATAACGATCCTCTCGATACCGCCGACGCGCTCGAACAAAAAGAGATGCCGGAAGAGCTGCCGCTTGACGCCAGTTGGGATGAAATTTACACCGCCGGGACGCCGTCCGGCCCCAGCGGCGATTATATCGACGATGAGCTGCCCGTCTATCAGGGCGAAACGACGCAGTCGTTGCAGGATTATCTGATGTGGCAGGTTGAGCTAACGCCCTTCTCGGATACCGATCGCGCTATTGCGACATCCATTGTCGACGCGGTAGATGATACCGGCTATCTCACCGTATCCCTGGACGAAATTCGCGAAAGCATGGGCGATGTAGAGGTGGATCTCGATGAGGTTGAAGCCGTCCTGAAGCGCATTCAGCGTTTTGATCCGGTAGGCGTCGCGGCAAAAGATCTTCGCGACTGTCTGCTGATCCAGCTTTCACAATTCGACAAATCCACGCCGTGGCTGGAAGAGGCGCGGCTTATTATCTGCGATCACCTTGATCTGCTGGCCAACCACGATTTCCGCACATTGATGCGCGTTACCCGACTAAAAGAAGAGGTGCTGAAAGAGGCGGTAAACCTGATTCAGTCGCTCGATCCCAGACCCGGTCAATCGATCCAGACCGGCGAGCCGGAGTACGTTATCCCGGATGTGCTGGTACGCAAGCATAACGGTCGCTGGACGGTGGAGCTTAATAGCGACAGTATTCCCCGTTTACAGATTAACCAGCACTATGCCGCCATGTGCAATAGCGCGCGCAACGATGCCGACAGCCAGTTCATCCGCAGTAATTTACAGGATGCGAAATGGCTGATAAAAAGCCTTGAAAGCCGCAACGACACGCTGCTGCGCGTCAGTCGCTGCATCGTCGAGCAACAGCAAGCCTTTTTTGAACAGGGCGAAGAATATATGAAACCGATGGTACTGGCGGATATCGCCCAGGCCGTCGAGATGCACGAATCCACTATATCCCGCGTGACCACGCAGAAGTATTTGCACAGCCCGCGCGGTATTTTTGAACTCAAATATTTCTTTTCCAGCCACGTCAATACCGAAGGCGGAGGCGAAGCCTCTTCCACCGCGATTCGCGCGCTGGTGAAGAAGTTAATTGCGGCGGAAAACCCCGCGAAACCACTGAGCGACAGCAAGTTAACCTCTCTGCTGTCAGAACAAGGTATCATGGTGGCGCGCCGCACTGTTGCGAAGTACCGAGAGTCTTTATCCATTCCGCCGTCAAACCAACGCAAACAGCTGGTTTGACCCAACCGATAAGGAAGACACTATGCAGCTCAATATCACCGGACATAATGTCGAAATTACTGAAGCCCTGCGTGAATTTGTGACGACAAAATTCGCCAAACTTGAACAGTATTTTGAGCGGATTAATCAGGTATACGTGGTGTTGAAAGTGGAGAAGGTCACGCATATCTCGGATGCGACGCTACACGTTAACGGCGGCGAAATTCACGCCAGCGCGGAAGGCCAGGATATGTATGCCGCCATTGACGGCTTGATTGATAAACTGGCAAGGCAGTTAACCAGGCATAAAGATAAACTGAAACAACACTAATTGTCCGGGCAGTTAGCCAGTGCAGGACGGCCTGTTGTGTGACACAACGGGCCATTTGTACAGTTAGCGCTCCGAACCTGGCCATCAACCTGACAGGACAGGTTCTTAGGTGAAATTATGATAAATAACGATACGACTCTACAACTGAGCAGTGTACTTAACCAGGAGTGTACGCGTAGCGGCGTTCATTGTCAGAGTAAGAAACGCGCGCTGGAAATCATCAGCGAACTGGCGGCAAAACAGCTCAGTTTACCTCCTCAGGTCGTGTTTGAAGCCATTCTGACACGCGAAAAAATGGGCAGTACCGGTATTGGTAATGGTATCGCCATCCCGCACGGGAAACTGGAAGAAGATACCTTACGCGCCGTCGGCGTGTTCGTTCAGCTCGAAACGCCGATCGCGTTCGACGCCATCGATAACCAGCCGGTCGATCTCCTCTTCGCCCTGCTGGTGCCCGCCGATCAAACTAAAACGCATCTGCACACGCTGTCGCTGGTGGCGAAACGTCTGGCGGATAAAACGATCTGCCGCCGCCTGCGCGCGGCGCTGAATGATGAAGAGCTGTATCAAATCATTACTGACACCGAAGGTGAGCAGAATGAGGCATAACAACTCAATGGCATTTCTTTCTGTCGTTGTGAGGAGAAACGGTACATGGTACTGATGATCGTCAGCGGGCGTTCCGGATCAGGTAAATCTGTCGCTCTGCGCGCGCTGGAAGATATGGGATTTTACTGCGTGGATAACCTCCCCGTCGTGCTGTTGCCCGATCTGGCGCGAACGCTGGCCGATCGCCAGATTTCCGCCGCCGTCAGCATTGATGTGCGCAATATGCCTGAATCACCTGAGATTTTTGAACAGGCGATGAATAATCTGCCTGGCGCTTTCTCGCCGCAATTGCTGTTTCTTGATGCCGACCGCAATACCTTGATTCGCCGCTACAGCGACACGCGCCGTTTGCATCCGCTTTCCAGCAAAAATCTTTCTTTAGAGAGTGCGATCGATAAAGAGAGTGACTTGCTGGAGCCGTTACGCTCACGTGCGGATCTGATCGTCGACACTTCAGAAATGTCCGTCCATGAGCTGGCGGAGATGCTGCGTACCCGGCTGTTGGGCAAACGCGAGCGCGAACTGACGATGGTATTTGAGTCCTTCGGCTTTAAACATGGTATCCCGATTGATGCGGACTATGTGTTCGATGTCCGCTTTCTGCCCAACCCGCACTGGGATCCAAAACTGCGCCCCATGACCGGGCTTGATAAGCCGGTAGCCGCGTTTCTTGACCGACACACAGAAGTTCACAATTTTATCTATCAGACTCGCAGCTATCTTGAGCTATGGTTACCGATGCTGGAGACCAACAACCGCAGCTACCTTACCGTCGCTATCGGTTGTACCGGCGGGAAACACCGTTCGGTGTATATTGCAGAACAGCTGGCAGACTACTTCCGCTCGCGCGGTAAAAATGTCCAGTCTCGCCATCGCACGCTGGAAAAACGCAAAACATGACCGTAAAGCAAACTGTTGAAGTCACCAATAAGCTGGGCATGCATGCCCGGCCTGCCATGAAGCTTTTCGAACTGATGCAGGGGTTTGACGCCGAGGTGCTATTACGCAATGACGAAGGCACTGAAGCGGAAGCGAACAGCGTCATCGCGCTGTTAATGCTCGACTCCGCCAAGGGGCGTCAGATCGAAATTGAAGCCACCGGCCCGCAAGAAGTTGAAGCGCTGGCGGCGGTTATCGCGCTGTTCAATTCCGGCTTTGACGAAGACTAAACCTCCCCCTCTATACCCTATTTCCCCCAACGCCGTCCCGGTATTTGATGACAGTCACCCCAAAACCGGGCGTGTTACGCCTGCCTGCCTCTTGTCCCGCAGCCCCGCCCTTTCGTAAGATTTGTACATTTCGTGCGCTTTACCTATGCATAAAAACATTAAGAAAACCTTAAAAAATTTCGTTTAGGTTTTGTTTAAGTTCTTTGTCCATACTAAATTTATGTGAATAAATTTTTCCAGGACTTGCCATGATCCTCTTATCGAAACAGACTCCGCTGGGCGCTGGTCGACATCGTAAATGCTATACGCATCCGGATAATGCCCGGCGTTGCATAAAAGTTATTTACAACCGTGACCACGGCGGTGATAAAGAGATTCGGCGTGAACTGAGCTACTATGCACATCTGTCCCGCTACCTGACGGACTGGAGCGCTATCCCCCGTTATTACGGCACGGTAGAAACCGATTGCGGCACCGGCTATGTCTACGACATGATTACCGATTTCAACGGCGCGCCCTCTATTACCCTGACCGAGTTCGCCGCGCAATGTCGTTATGAAGAGGATGTCGCTGTCCTGCGGCGGCTACTGAAAAAACTGAAACGTTACCTGCTGGATAACCATATTGTGACGATGTCGCTGAAGCCGCAAAATATCCTGTGCCAGCGTATCAGCGAGTCAGAAGTGGTTCCGGTGGTTTGCGACAATCTGGGGGAAAGTACCTTTATCCCGCTGGCGACCTGGTCAACATGGTGCTGTGAACGCAAACTGGAGAGAGTGTGGCAGCGGTTTATCGCCCAGCCTGCGCTGGCCGTTGCCCTGGAGAGGGACGCGCAGCCAAAAGACAAGAAACGGCTGGCGCTTACTTCTCACGAAGCTTAATGGCCTGTGCTTATCAGGCCTGGACGACACAGATCGCAGGCCGGATAAGGCGTTCGCGCCGCCAATCGGCAAAATTAATTAAGCTGGTTGCGCGTCATAAAAGATTCCCCGCCCAGTTGTCGCATCTGGCGCATAATCCACGCCTGCCGGCTACGCACATAGCCAGACGGCGCATTCGCCTTATAGCGTAACGGATTTGGCAATACCGCCGCCAGCAACGCGGCTTCAGACACACTCAAGCGACTGGCAGGTTTATGAAAATACCGTTGTGCCGCAGCCTCCACGCCGAAAATACCATCGCCAAACTCCGCGATATTCAGATAAACCGTGAGAATGCGCTTTTTGCTCCAGACAGTTTCAATGCCCAGCGTTAGCCCGGCCTCCAGACCTTTGCGCACCCAACTGCGCCCATCCCATAAAAAGAGATTTTTCGCCGTTTGCTGCGAAAGCGTAGAGGCGCCGCGAATACGGCTCTCATTCCGCTCATTATGCGCCAGCGCTTTTTCAATCGCCGGAACATCAAAGCCCCAGTGCTCAGGGAACTTCTGGTCTTCCGCCGCAATTACCGCCAGCCCCATCCACGGCGAGATATCCGCCATACTGACCCAGTCAGAATGCGCCACATAACCGAACTCTCCGCCGAGCCAGGCGCTAATCTGCCGTTCCGCCATCACCGCCGAAAAAGGCACCGGAACCACGCTAAACAGCGCAATGCCGCCGCCCCAAAAGACGGCGAGCGCAGCAAGGATACGTAAAAGTAGACGGCGCAAAAACGTTAACGGCGCGATGCGTCGTTTGCTCATTCCGCCAGAACCAGCACGCGCGACACTAATTTATCAATGCCGCTTGCCGCCTGGGCGATATCCTGCGCCAGCATATAGGCAGGGGTGGTCACGACCTTGTTATCCTCGTCCACAACGATATCATCAACCGGGCAAGGTACGTGTTCGGCCCCCATCTCTTCAAGTACTTCAGCGGTATCAATATCCGTCCCTATTGTCAGACGTAGCGGGAAGTCAAAGATTTTCGGCAACATTGCGGGCGCGATACAGATGAATCCCAGCGGCTTGCCGGACTGGTGCATGGCCTTCGCCAGCGCGACGACATCACTATCCACCCGGCATTCGCTCCCCTGGCTGGCGAAATTACTCAGGTTCTTCGCCGCGCCGAAACCACCGGGCACAATGAGCGCATCCAGTTCCTCTGGCTGCGCCTGGGACAGGGGACGAATATCGCCCCGCGTAATACGCGCCGCCTCAATCAGAACGTTACGCGTTTCCGCCATCGCTTCGCCGGTCAGGTGATTAATAACATCCGCTTGTGGTTTATCCGGCGCGAAGCAGACAGCCTGCGCGCCGCTGCGGGCAATGGCCAACAGCGTCAGAACGGCCTCATGAATTTCGGTGCCGTCATAGACGCCGCATCCGCTGAGCACTACGCCAATTTTTTTCATGGTGAACATCCTCCTGCAACCGACTCAAGCCCATTAATAATTTTGATTAAAATGCTACGCTTCACACATTTAAATGATTCATGTAACAAATCATTTAGGATTTGCTATCTTAACTGCGTGCGGCCTGAAAACAGGACTGCGCCTTTGACATCATCATAATAAGCACGGCGCAGCCACGATTTCCCTGGTGTTGGCGCAGTATTCGCGCACCCCGGTCAAACCGGGGTCATTTTTTTTCCGCGTTTGCCACCCAGGCTTTCAGCACCGCGACATCGTGCTGCCACTCCTGCTTCATCTCTTCAATCCATTCCGCGACATTATCTTCCCAGGCGGGAAGATCCGGCGACTGGATTTGCTGGCCAAGCTGTTGCAGATGACGCAGCCCTACCGAACCGGCGGCGCCTTTAATCTTATGCCCTTCCTCAACGACGCCTTTTTTGTCACGCGCCGTCAGATTGGACTCCAGCACGCTTAAATAGCCAGGCATCATTTTTTCAAACACCGCGAGACCGTCGGTGATCAATTTAGGCCCAACCAACTCGATGTATTGTTCCAGCATCGGGATATCCAGCAGCGCTTGCGCTTTATCGCTCTCTTCAGGCGTCACGGTACTCTCCTCTTTATCGGTGGCATCCCAGAATTTTTTAATCATCGCGGTTAAGGCCGGCACCGACAGCGGCTTACTCAGCACATCGTCCATACCAGCGTCCAGATACTCTTTTTTATCTTTCAGAACGTTAGCCGTAAGCGCTACCAGCGGCGGTAAATCTTCCCGCGTGTGGCGACGGGTCAGTTCTCTGGCGATATCCAGACCCGTCATATCCGGTAGCTGAATATCCAGTAAGACCAGGTCATATTCGCCTGGCGCGAACATCTCCAGCGCCGCCTTGCCGGTCATCGCGACATCCACGCTGTTCCCCAGTTTTTCCAGTACCGAACGCGCCACGATCACGTTCAGTTCAATATCTTCGACCAGCAGAACATGCAGCGCGGGCAGCGGCATGTCATCTTCATCAAAGGCGTCCTCCACCTCTTCCGCCACCGCTGGCGCATGAACCGTTAGCGTAAAGGTCGATCCTTTGCCCGGCAGACTGGAAACGGTAATATCGCCGCCCATATTTTTCGCCAGCCGACGGGAGACCGCCAGCCCGATACCGGTACCCGTTGCCGGTTTGCCGCCGTTACTGTCTTTCACCTGATAATACATGGCGAAAATTTTATCCTGCTCATCCTGCGGAATGCCGATCCCGGAATCTTCCACTTCAAAGTGCAGCATGTCGCCTTCATCATAGCGCGCCCGCACCGTCACCTGGCCCTGCTGAGTAAACTTCACCGCATTGCTGATCAAATTCCACAAAATCTGGCGCAGACGCGTTCCGTCGGTAATGACTTTGTGCGGCAACGGCAGCGTCGGCTCAAGCACAAAACGTAGCCCTTTTTGCTGCGCCTGCAAACCGGAAAGGTTTTCCAGATCGGCCATAAAGCTGGTGAAATCAATGGGTTGGTTATCAAGCTGAACCTTACGCCGCTCCATCTTATCCATATCAATGATATCATTGAAAATATTGCCTAACGTCACGGCGGAGACATGGATTGTCTTAAGGTATTTTTCCTGTTCGGCGGTGAGATCGGTATCCAGCAGGATGCGGCTTAAACCGACGATGCCGTTAAGCGGGGTGCGCAGCTCATGACTGATGGTAGAGATAAACGTGGTCTTGTCGCGGCTGGCGCGCTCCAGCGCGTCCTGATAACGCTTACGTTCGGTAATATCACGACCAAATCCCATCAAGCCATGACGTTTACCGACACGGTCGTAATAAGGCACTTTACGAATTTCAAAGCAGGCCTTTCGTCCGTCCGGGTAATCCAGCCACTGTTCGTAGGTCAGGGAGACGTTATGGCGGAATACTTTTTCATCGGTTTCAATGACTTTCTCCGCCGCTTCGGGAGAGTACACATCTTCCGGCTTCAAATGCACCAGCTGTTTTTCGCTCTTGCCGGTTAGCAATTCCATTGCGCGGTTACAGCCGGAAAATTCTTTATCCTCATTACGATAAAAAACCAAATCCGGCGAGGCGTCCAGAAAGGAGCGCAGAAAAGAGGATTGCTGTTCTAGCTGGATTTGCGCTTCTTCACGCTCTTTAATTTCTACTTTTAGCTGTTCAAATGTCTCTTGCAGCTCCGCTTCCGCTTTTTCGCGATCGGCAATTTCCTGATTAAGCTGGGCAATATTGTCCTTCAACTGTACGTTAAGCTTGAGATCGCGCTCGCGCATCTCCTCCAGCTTTTGCACCAGACGCGACAGTCGCTGCCTTGACTCTTCCAGTTGTTCAACAACAACGGATAAGAAATAGACCGCCCAGGGCGTAATTAACAGGCCAAAAAAGATGGAACGAATAACGTCGATACTTTCAACCTGACCATGCAGCACCATGGTCACCGCCATCTGCACGACAATCGCCAGCACCACCAATGCCAACGCCAGGAGCATGGAAAAGCGCACCAGACCCAATTTCATCATCAGGTCGACATAGTATTGCGCCAGCATACGAATTTGCTTCATAGAGGATTCCTTCACCACAACTTCGCACATAATACCCAATTATGGGAACCGCGTTGAATATTGTGCGAAATATGCGTAGCGCCCCTCATCACGCTACGCTACAGGTGGTATCCAGGGACGGGCCAGCGCAGAGCCCTGTACGCCATGCTCATTCAGGTATTTGTCCAGCTCAACCATCCCCGTCCAGCGATTCTCGCACCACAGCGGGGCAAGCAGCGTCGGACGGCGAGCGCTGGCTGAAATTCGGTGATAAATCACCTCCGGCGGCGTATGACGAATCATCTCACCTGCCGTTAGCGTGTAGTCGTCCAGTTCGATGCCGTTCAGCCGCCCCGCTTCCCAGGCTTTGGCCATCGTACTGCCTTTCACAATATGCAGCGGATGCAGTTTAATACCGTCAACGCCCGTCTCCACCACACGCTCCATGGTTTGCAGGCATTCTGCCTGCCCTTCGCCCGGCAGCCCCACAATCAGATGCGCGCACACTTTCAGCCCGCGCTCCCGGGCAATCCGGGTGGTACGCTGATAGCAGGCGAAGTCATGCCCGCGGTTAATTCGGCGCAGGGTTTTATCGTGTGCGGTTTGCAATCCCAGTTCCAGCCACACCTCGTAGCCTTGATCTTTATATTCACACAGTAAATCTACTACTGCCTGCGGGACACAATCCGGACGCGTACCGACGCATAACCCGACGATACTGGCCTGGCTGACCGCCTGTTGATACATGGAACGCAGCACCTGCACTTCTGCAAAGGTGCTGGTGTAGGCCTGGAAATAGGCCAGATAGCGTTTAGCGCGGTTCACCAGATGCGCCTGATGCGCAAGCTGCTCGGCAATCGAATGATGCTGCTGCGCCTCATCGGCAAAAGAGGCGACATTACAGAAGGTGCAACCGCCACGCCCGATGGTGCCGTCGCGATTAGGGCAGCTAAAACCGCCATGAAGCGTCAGCTTATGAACCTTTTGCCCATACCGACGTAAAAGATCCCCACCAAACATATTGACTAATTTCTGTAACTGCATAATCTGATAGACCGCCTCTTAAAAAGAGGCCAAAGCCTGCCATTTTTAGTCTCCTTTGGCGATGACCTGGATCAATCGTCCCGGAAGGCTTTTACCCATTGCATAATCAAGCAAAATAAACGATATTTCATTCATAATCCCGCTGATGATTTTTCCTGATATTCCCCTCTTTTTTCAGCGTTTGCTGGGTCATCGATAAAAACAGTAGCATTCAATACTGCTCACGCTTAAAACAGCATAAAATGCCAAGATTTTTGAAAAAGCAAGGTCAGATAATGCCTGGCGAGCGACTCTTATAGTGAGACAGATCACAGGCTTTCTGCCGCTCCGTATTAGCAGCCCTTCTATAAAAAACCTTTTAATTTCAACAGATTCAAAAAGTTATCTGTGCTACAGCACACTTTTGCATAAATCAGTTTGCCATTTGACCTGGGTGTGGATTCCCGATAAGTTGGGGATCCGCTGGAAGCTTTCTGGATGAGCCGTCTGCTCATCATATTTATGCAGTAATTGAGATTCCCTCTTAACCGTATTTACCAATGCGCAAAGGACACAAAGAGGGCGAATGCGAGGTAAGCGTATGATGCGCCAGCCCCGTCGCCATGCTCTTGCTGTGCCCGCGCGCCGTCGGTTGGGAGAGCGTCCCGTAGAGCCTGGGGAGGTTCACTGATATGTTGTACGATAAATCCCTTGAGAAGGATAACTGTGGTTTCGGCCTGATCGCCCACATAGAAGGCGAACCTAGCCACAAGGTAGTGCGTACCGCCATACACGCGCTGGCCCGGATGCAGCACCGTGGCGCGATCCTTGCCGACGGTAAAACCGGCGACGGTTGCGGCTTGCTGTTACAAAAACCTGACCGTTTCTTTCGCATCGTGGCCGAAGAGCGCGGCTGGCGCTTAGCCAAAAACTACGCCGTCGGGATGATCTTTTTGAATAAAGATCCTGAACTGGCCGCCGCGTCACGCCATATTGTCGAAGAAGAATTACAGCAGGAAACCCTGTCGATTGTCGGCTGGCGCGATGTGCCAACCAATGAAGGCGTGCTCGGTGAAATCGCCCTCTCCTCCCTGCCGCGTATTGAGCAGATTTTTGTCAACGCTCCGGCGGGCTGGCGTCCGCGCGATATGGAGCGCCGTCTGTTTATCGCCCGCCGACGCATTGAAAAACGCCTGCAGAACGACAAAGATTTCTACGTATGCAGCCTGTCGAACCTGGTCAACATTTATAAAGGTCTGTGTATGCCGGCGGATCTGCCGCGCTTCTACCTGGATCTTGCGGATCTGCGTCTGGAATCGGCCATCTGTCTGTTCCACCAGCGCTTTTCCACTAACACCGTGCCGCGTTGGCCGCTGGCGCAGCCGTTCCGCTACCTGGCGCATAACGGCGAGATTAACACCATCACCGGCAACCGCCAGTGGGCGCGCGCCCGTACCTATAAATTCCAGACGCCGCTGATCCCGGATTTACAGTCCGCTGCGCCGTTTGTTAACGAAACCGGTTCGGATTCCAGCTCGCTGGACAACATGCTGGAACTGCTGCTGGCAGGCGGGATGGACATTATCCGCGCCATGCGCCTGTTGGTGCCGCCCGCCTGGCAGAACAACCCGGATATGGACCAGGATCTGCGCGCCTTCTTTGACTTTAACTCCATGCATATGGAGCCGTGGGATGGTCCGGCAGGCATCGTGATGTCCGACGGGCGCTTCGCCGCCTGTAACCTTGACCGTAACGGTCTGCGCCCGGCACGCTATGTCATTACCAAAGATAAGCTGATCACCTGCGCCTCCGAAGTCGGTATCTGGGACTATCAGCCGGATGAAGTGGTCGAGAAAGGCCGCGTCGGCCCAGGTGAACTGATGGTGATCGACACCCGCGGCGGACGTATTCTGCATTCCGCGGAAACCGATGACGATCTGAAAAGCCGCCATCCATATAAAGAGTGGATGGAGAAAAACGTCCGCCGCCTGGTGCCGTTTGAAGAGCTGCCTGATGAAGAAGTTGGTAGCCGCGAACTGGACGATGACCTGCTCGCCAGCTATCAGAAACAGTTTAACTACAGCGCCGAAGAGCTGGACTCGGTTATCCGCGTATTGGGCGAAAACGGCCAGGAAGCCGTCGGTTCAATGGGCGACGATACCCCCTTTGCCGTGCTCTCCAGCCAGCCGCGTATTATTTACGACTACTTCCGCCAGCAGTTCGCGCAGGTCACTAACCCGCCTATCGACCCGCTGCGTGAAGCGCACGTCATGTCGCTCGCCACCAGCATCGGTCGCGAAATGAACGTCTTCTGCGAAGCGGAAGGTCAGGCCCATCGCCTGAGTTTTAAATCGCCAATTCTGCTGTACTCCGATTTCAAACAGCTCACCACCATGAGCGAGCATCACTACCGCGCCGACTGGCTTGATATTACCTTTGATGTCACCGAAACCACACTGGACGCGACGGTTAAAGCGCTGTGCGATAAAGCGGAACAGATGGTGCGTAACGGCACCGTGCTGCTGGTCCTCTCGGATCGCAATATCGGTAAGAATCGCCTGCCGGTCCCCGCGCCGATGGCGGTGGGCGCGGTGCAGACTCGTCTGGTAGAACAAAGCCTGCGCTGCGACGCCAACATCATCGTAGAAACCGGAAGCGCCCGCGATCCGCATCACTTTGCGGTACTGCTCGGCTTTGGCGCAACGGCCATCTATCCGTACCTGGCCTACGAAACGCTGGGGCGTCTGATTGATACCCAGGCCATCGCCAAAAACTACCGTACCGTGATGCAGAACTACCGTAACGGCATCAACAAGGGGCTGTACAAAATTATGTCCAAAATGGGCATTTCGACCATTGCCTCTTACCGCTGCTCCAAACTGTTTGAAGCGGTCGGGCTGCACGATGATGTGGTAAACCTGTGCTTCCAGGGCGTGGTCAGCCGTATCGGCGGCGCGAGCTTTGATGACTTCCAGCAGGATCTGCTGAATCTCTCCAAACGCGCCTGGCTGGCGCGCAAACCCATTAGCCCGGGCGGCCTGCTGAAGTACGTCCACGGCGGCGAATATCACGCCTATAACCCGGATGTCGTGCGTACCCTGCAACAGGCGGTACAGAGCGGCGAGTACAGCGATTATCAGGAATACGCCAAACTGGTCAATGAGCGTCCGGCGGCAACGCTGCGCGATCTGCTGGCGATACATCCAGACGGCGAGGCGGTGACTATCGACGAGGTTGAGCCCGCCAGTGAGCTGTTTAAACGCTTTGATACCGCAGCCATGTCTATCGGCGCATTAAGTCCGGAAGCGCACGAAGCGCTGGCGGAAGCGATGAACAGCCTCGGCGGCAACTCCAACTCCGGCGAAGGCGGCGAAGACCCGGCGCGCTACGGCACCAATAAAGTGTCGCGTATCAAACAGGTGGCCTCCGGTCGCTTTGGCGTGACGCCGGCCTACCTGGTCAATGCCGATGTGATTCAGATTAAAGTCGCGCAGGGCGCGAAACCGGGCGAAGGCGGTCAGTTGCCGGGGGATAAAGTCACTCCGTACATCGCCAAACTGCGCTATTCAGTGCCGGGCGTGACGCTGATCTCCCCGCCGCCGCACCACGATATCTACTCTATCGAGGACTTAGCGCAGCTCATTTTCGACCTCAAACAGGTCAACCCGAAGGCGATGATCTCCGTGAAGCTGGTGTCCGAACCGGGCGTCGGCACCATCGCGACCGGCGTGGCGAAAGCCTATGCGGATCTGATTACTATCGCCGGTTACGACGGCGGTACTGGCGCCAGCCCGCTCTCTTCGGTGAAATATGCTGGCTGCCCGTGGGAACTCGGACTTGTTGAAACCCAGCAGGCGCTGGTCGCCAACGGTCTGCGTCACAAGATTCGTCTGCAGGTGGACGGCGGTCTGAAAACCGGCGTCGATATCATTAAAGCGGCAATTCTCGGTGCGGAAAGTTTCGGCTTCGGCACCGGCCCGATGGTGGCGCTGGGCTGTAAATACCTGCGCATTTGCCATCTGAACAACTGCGCAACCGGCGTGGCGACGCAGGATGAAAAACTGCGTAAGAACCACTATCACGGCCTGCCGTTCAAAGTAACCAACTACTTTGAATTTATCGCCCGCGAAGTGCGCGAGCTGATGGCTTCGCTTGGCGTGACCCGCCTGGTGGATTTGATTGGCCGCACCGACCTGCTGAAAGAGCTGGAGGGCTTCACCGCTAAACAGCAGAAGCTGGCGCTGTCTCGTCTACTGGAAACCGCTGAACCTCATCCGGGTAAAGCGCTGTACTGCACCGAGAATAACCCGCCGTTTGATAACGGCGTGCTGAATGCGCAACTGTTGCAGCAGGCGAAGCCGTTTGTCGATGCGCGCCAGAGCAAAACCTTCTGGTTCGACATCCGCAACACCGATCGTTCCGTCGGCGCGTCGCTTTCCGGCTACATCGCACAGACCCACGGCGATCAGGGGCTGGCTTCCGATCCGATTAAAGCGCACTTCAGCGGTACCGCAGGCCAGAGCTTTGGCGTGTGGAACGCGGGCGGCGTGGAGTTATATCTGACTGGCGATGCCAACGACTATGTCGGTAAAGGTATGGCAGGCGGTTTGATCGCCATCAGACCACCGGTAGGTTCCGCCTTCCTCAGTCATAAAGCCAGCATTATCGGCAACACCTGCCTGTATGGAGCGACCGGTGGCCGTCTGTACGCGGCGGGGCGCGCGGGCGAACGTTTCGGCGTGCGTAACTCCGGGGCGATTACCGTAGTAGAGGGCATCGGCGACAACGGCTGTGAATACATGACCGGCGGCATCGTCTGCGTGCTGGGTAAAACCGGCGTTAACTTCGGCGCGGGGATGACCGGCGGCTTCGCCTATGTGCTGGACGAAGATGGCGAATTCCGTAAACGCGTGAACCCGGAACTGGTAGAAGTACTGGACGTTGATTCGCTGGCTATCCACGAAGAGCATCTGCGCGGTCTGATCACCGAGCACGTGCAGCATACTGGTTCGCAACGCGGCGAAGAGATCCTGTCCAGGTGGTCAAGCTTCTCAACCCAATTCGCGTTAGTGAAGCCCAAGTCCAGCGATGTCAAAGCCCTGTTGGGCCACCGTAGTCGTAGTGCGGCAGAATTGCGCGTGCAGGCGCAGTAAGGAATTGAAATGAGCCAGAATGTTTATCAATTTATCGACCTGCAGCGCGTTGATCCGCCGAAGAAACCGCTGAAGATCCGTAAGATCGAGTTTGTTGAAATCTACGAACCGTTTTCTGAAGGTCAGGCGAAAGCCCAGGCGGATCGCTGTTTGTCCTGCGGGAATCCCTACTGCGAGTGGAAATGTCCGGTACATAACTACATCCCGAACTGGCTGAAACTGGCTAACGAAGGGCGTATTTTTGAGGCGGCTGAGCTATCGCACCAGACCAACACCCTGCCGGAAGTGTGTGGCCGCGTCTGCCCGCAGGACCGCCTGTGCGAAGGCTCCTGTACGCTGCACGATGAGTTCGGCGCAGTGACCATCGGTAACATTGAGCGCTATATCAACGATAAAGCGTTTGAGATGGGCTGGCGCCCGGATATGACCGGCGTACGCCAGACGGACAAACGGGTAGCGATAATCGGCGCAGGTCCGGCAGGGCTGGCGTGCGCCGACGTGCTGACCCGCAACGGCGTGAAGGCGGTGGTCTTTGATCGCCATCCGGAAATCGGCGGCCTGCTGACCTTCGGTATTCCAGCTTTCAAACTGGAAAAAGAGGTGATGACCCGCCGTCGCGAGATCTTCACCGGCATGGGTATTGAGTTCAAACTTAATACCGAAGTGGGTCGTGATGTACAGCTTGAAGATCTGCTGAAAGATTACGATGCGGTATTCCTTGGCGTCGGCACCTATCAGTCGATGCGCGGCGGGCTGGAAAATGAAGATGCGGACGGGGTTTTCGACGCTCTGCCGTTCCTGATCGCCAATACGAAGCAGATCATGGGGTTTGGCGAAACCAGCGACGAACCATATGTCAGTATGGAAGGAAAGCGCGTGGTGGTGCTGGGCGGCGGCGATACCGCAATGGACTGCGTACGTACCTCCATACGCCAGGGCGCAACGCACGTAACCTGTGCTTATCGTCGTGATGAAGAGAACATGCCGGGTTCCAGACGCGAAGTGAAAAACGCGCGCGAGGAAGGTGTCGAGTTTCAGTTTAACGTTCAACCGCTGGGCATTGAAGTCAATGCCAACGGCAAAGTGAGCGGCGTAAAAATGGTGCGCACTGAAATGGGCGAACCGGATGCCCAAGGCCGTCGACGGGCGGAGATCGTCGCCGGTTCCGAGCATGTGGTTCCAGCTGATGCGGTGGTGATGGCATTTGGTTTTCGTCCACACAGCATGGAATGGCTGGCGAAACACAGCGTGGAACTGGACTCGCAGGGACGAATTATCGCGCCGGAACGCAGCGATAATGCTTTCCAGACCAGCAACCCGAAAATCTTCGCCGGTGGCGACATCGTGCGCGGTTCCGATCTGGTGGTGACGGCGATTGCCGAAGGCCGTAAGGCGGCTGACGGGATTATGAACTACCTCGAAGTGTAACCCTTCCGGCTCCCCACTTGATGCCTTGGCTGATGGCTGGGGAGCCGATATTCCTCTCCTCAATATCTCTCCTGCCGATTCTGGAAACCCGCTCGTAAATCGAGATGTAATGCCATGTAAAATCCGTTCATGGATTGATCCGTTTACGCCTGAAGCGTATTGATAGCGTTCTAATTTCACAATGAAACTATCACGTAAGGGATGACATGACGAATCCAACTTTAGCGCCACAGTCTGATGAATATCAGCAAATCCATAACGGAATTGTTCAACTGCTGGACACAGCGCGGACACAAACCGTTCGCAGCATCAACACCATCATGACAGCAACCTATTGGGAAATGGGTCGACGCATTGTTGAATTTGAACAAGGCGGTGAAGCCAGAGCGGCTTATGGTGAACAGCTAATTGATCGTTTATCACAGGATTTAAGCCAAAGATATAAACGAGGTTTTTCTGCCAGTAATCTATGGCAATTTAAAAAGTTTTATCTTTATTTTCAAAAAATTGAGATTCTCCAGACAGTGTCTGGAGAATCTCTCCATTTGGCGCAACTGGCTAAATCTTTCCCACTCCCCTGGTCGGCGTATGTCCGCCTCTTGTCGGTAAAAAATCCCGATGCCCGCACTTTTTACGAGAAAGAGACGCTACGTAACGGCTGGTCAGTTAGGCAGCTCGACAGGCAAATTGCCACTCAATTTTACGAACGAACGCTACTGTCCCACGACAAATCCGCCATGTTGCAGCAGCCTGCACCCGCCGAGCCAAACGTTTTGCCGGAGCAAGCCATACGCGACCCGTTCATTCTGGAATTTCTTAACCTGAAGGACGAGTATTCCGAATCAGATCTCGAAGACGCGCTGCTCAGCCACCTGATGGACTTTATGCTGGAGCTCGGTGACGATTTTGCTTTTGTTGGCCGCCAACGCCGACTACGCATAGACGATAGCTGGTTCCGCGTCGACCTGCTGTTCTTCCATCGTCGCTTGCGCTGCCTGTTGCTCGTTGACCTGAAGGTAGGCAAATTCGGTTATGCGGATGCCGGGCAGATGAATATGTACCTGAACTATGCCAAAGAGCACTGGACAATGCCCGGAGAAAACCCGCCAGTCGGCCTGGTTTTGTGCGCAGGGAAAGGCGCGGGGGAAGCGCATTACGCGCTGACTGGCCTGCCAAACACCATCATGGCGAGCGAATACAAAGTGCAGCTGCCCGACGAAAAATTACTCACAGACGAACTTATTCGTTCGCAAACCATGCTGGAAACTCAACTCACACGCGGTGGTTCACTGACAACGGAGAAAAACTAACGAACCATTAATGCCATGAATAATTATCAAAAAAACATCACACGAAAACGTTTGCTTTATTCTGAGAACTGTATATTATGCGGCGGATTTTTTGGGCAAAATTCATGGAGGCGTTGTGTCGCAGGACAACAATTATAGCCAGGGCCCCGTCCCTCTGGCGGCGCGGAAGGGCGTGATTCCACTGACGTTTGTCATGTTGGGTTTAACGTTTTTTTCCGCCAGTATGTGGACCGGAGGGACACTCGGCACCGGTCTTTCTTATAATGATTTCTTCCTCGCAGTTCTCTTCGGTAATCTCCTCCTCGGTATCTACACTGCATTTCTTGGTTACATCGGCGCAAAAACCGGACTCTCCACCCACCTCCTTGCACGTTACTCCTTTGGCGTTAAAGGCTCATGGCTTCCCTCGCTGCTGCTAGGCGGCACACAGGTAGGCTGGTTTGGCGTTGGCGTAGCGATGTTCGCTATTCCGGTCAGTAAAGCGACGGGCATTGATGCCAATATTCTGATTGCCGTTTCGGGTCTACTGATGACCCTGACCATTTTTTTCGGCATCTCGGCGTTGACCATTTTGTCTATCATTGCCGTACCCGCGATCGTTATACTGGGCAGCTACTCCGTCTGGCTGGCGATCAGCGGCGTGGGTGGGCTGGAGCATTTAAAAACGATAGTGCCGCAGACGCCGCTGGATTTTTCCAGCGCGCTGGCGCTGGTGGTGGGATCGTTTGTCAGCGCCGGTACATTGACCGCCGACTTCGTCCGCTTCGGGCGTCATGCCAAAAGCGCCGTACTGATTGCGATGATCGCTTTTTTCCTCGGCAACTCGCTGATGTTTATCTTTGGCGCGGCAGGCGCTGCCGCTGTCGGTCAGGCGGATATCTCTGACGTGATGATAGCGCAGGGGCTGCTGCTGCCCGCGATTGTGGTGCTCGGCCTGAATATATGGACCACCAACGATAACGCGCTGTACGCATCGGGTCTGGGCTTCGCCAATATTACCGGTCTTTCCAGCCGCACGCTGTCGGTGGTGAACGGGATTATCGGTACCGTGTGCGCGCTGTGGCTTTACAATAATTTTGTCGGCTGGCTGACGTTCCTGTCATCTGCCATCCCACCGATTGGCGGAGTGATTATTGCCGACTATCTGTTGAACCGCCGCCGCTATGCCGACTTCAACACCGTGCGCTTTATTCCCGTTAACTGGATTGCTATTCTTTCCGTCGCGCTGGGCATCGCCGCCGGACATTATGTTCCTGGTATTGTGCCCGTCAACGCCGTACTCGGCGGCGTCTTCAGCTATATCCTGCTGAATCCACTTTTCAACCGCAGCCTTGCTAAATCACCAGAGGTCAGCCATGCAGAACAATAACATCACTATTCGTCAGACGCGTCTGCAGGGACACGAAGGATTATGGCAGATTACGATTGAAAACGGGCGCTTTAGCCGGATTGAGCCTCAGGAAGCCGCATCGTTACCGCAGGGCGAAGTGCTTGATGCCGAAGGCGGCCTGGCTATTCCACCGTTTGTTGAGCCACATATCCACCTGGATACCACGCAAACGGCGGGTGAACCGAGCTGGAACCAGTCCGGCACACTGTTTGAAGGGATTGAGCGCTGGGCAGAACGTAAAGCAATGCTCACGCATGAAGATGTGAAAGCGCGCGCGATGCAGACCCTGAAATGGCAGATGGCTAACGGCATCCAGTACGTTCGTACTCACGTTGACGTTTCAGATCCTACGCTCACCGCGCTGAAAGCCATGCTGGAAGTGAAGCAAGAGGTTGCGCCGTGGGTAGACCTGCAAATTGTCGCCTTTCCGCAAGAAGGTATTCTGTCTTATCCTAACGGTGAAGCGCTGTTAGAGGAAGCCGTGCGTTTGGGCGCTGACGTTATTGGCGCCATTCCGCACTTTGAGTTCACGCGGGAATATGGCGTTGAATCGCTGCACAAAACCTTCGCCCTGGCGCAAAAATACGATCGCTTGATCGATGTGCACTGCGACGAAATTGATGACGAGCAGTCTCGCTTTGTCGAAACGGTCGCGGCGCTGGCGCATCGTGATGGCATGGGGGCGCGCGTGACCGCCAGCCATACCACGGCTATGCACTCGTACAACGGCGCGTATGCGTCACGCTTGTTCCGCCTGTTGAAAATGTCGGGGATTAACTTCGTCGCCAACCCGCTGGTGAATATTCATCTGCAAGGACGGTTTGACACTTACCCGAAACGTCGTGGCGTCACGCGGGTGAAAGAGATGCTGGAAGCGGGGATCAACGTCTGCTTTGGCCATGATGACGTCTTCGACCCGTGGTATCCATTAGGCACCGCCAATATGCTGCAGGTGCTGCATATGGGGTTACACGTTTGCCAGTTGATGGGGTATGGGCAAATCAACGACGGGTTAAATCTGATCACTACCCACAGCGCAAAAACCCTGCATTTACAGGACTACGGTCTGAGCGTCGGCAATGCCGCGAATCTGGTTATCTTACCCGCTGAGAATGGATTCGATGCGGTACGTCGCCAGACGCCTGCGCGTTACTCGATTCGCCACGGGCGAGTGATTGCCGAGACGGTGCCGAGCCAGACGACGCTGCACCTGACCCAGCCGGAAGCCGTGACGTTTAAGCGTTAACCCGTCATACCCGCGCTCTCCGGCACATTCACCACGCAGCCCCGTAAGGGGCTGCGTTCGGAAGACTGCTCCGGCAAGAGATTCAGGCCGTCAGCAGACTGGCGCGTACTTTCACTACCACTTTCTTGATGTCATCCGGCTCACCCACTGCACATCCCGGTTTATGCGGTTCTCCCGGCATAAACACAGCAAACATCCCCGCTTGCAGCGTAATAGTCTGCTCGTCGACAATTTGACTACAAAGCTGGTAATCCTCTTCAACGTGCATCTCCTCGCACTGGCGAGCGGCACCGGACATCCCAAACGCAATACGCTCGACGCCGGTTAGTAGTAGCTGAATATCAATGTATTGTTCATGCAATTCCGCTTTCTTCTCGGCCGGCATTTGCGTCGTTAACTGCATTACATTCATAAAGACATTGTCGCCCTGCAATTCATAGCGCCCCGGCGCTTTCTCCTGCGGCCTTGCCGCCAGCGCGAGAGTCAAGGCATCCAACAATCGCGGATGCAACCCGCAAGAAGGCAACGACTGTACTTCCCCCATCATCATAATGTGTCTCCTTGAGCTAACAACGCAGCGCCTAATAATCCTGCGTCATGCCGATAGCGAGCGGCGCTCAGCGCCACGTGATAAGGCGCAGGCTCTTGCATCAAAAACGCGCGAACCTGCTCCAGGTATCCCTCAGCTAACCCTACGCTGCCGCCAATGACCACACACTGGCAGTCGGTAGTCGCTTTCACATCGGCGATCATTCGCGCTATTACCTGCGCGGATTGGCTTACCAGATGTCGCGCCTGCTGATGACCTTCGCCAGCGCGAATAAATAGGGTTTTGGCGTCGCATCCCGCCAGATCGTCCCGCGCCGCCGCGGCCATCCCTCGTCCAGAGGCGATGGCCTCTACGCAGCCAACGCGTCCACAGCCGCATACGGGCCCGTGTGGGTCCGCCAGGGTGTGTCCCAGGTGCCCGGCCAGACCGCCTTTTCCGGTAAGGAGCTTGCCGTCGCAGACAACGCCGCCGCCAACGCCGGTTGAAACGGTGATAAATACCATATCGCGGATATCATCAGGGAGCGCGTGATACTCCGCCCAGGCCGCCGCCTGCGCGTCGTTCACCGCCAACGTCGGCAGGCCAGCGATCGTTTCCAGTGTTTGTACTAACGGAAAGTGTAGCAAGCCGCCCAGATTATGGGGGTTTAGCGCCAGCAGCATCCCTTCCTGAATGATCCCGGTAGAAGCTATCGCTACCTGACGCGCCTCTGCCCGTAGTGGTTCAACCAGCGCCTTTAATGCTTCACGTAACGCATCCGGCGTTTTGCTCGCGGGGGTCGGTAGCTCGCGACGCTGGCTAATGCGCAAGTTTTTGTCGATGAGCGCGGCGGCAAGTTTAGTCCCGCCAATATCAATTGCTAACGTAGTCATGACGCCGCCTTTTTTAATGCGTCGTTATACCATCCACAGATATGTTCCAGACGGGTAATGGCGGACCCCACCGTCACCGCCCATGCGCCATAGCGGATCGCCTCCGCTGCCAGTGCTGGCGAGTTATAGCGCCCTTCGGCTATTACCCGGCATCCGGCGTCATGCAACGCTTTGACTAAGGGCAGATCGGGTTCCTCCGGCGTATCGGGGGTGGTGTAGCCGGACATTGTCGTGCCGATAATGTCCGCACCCAACCGTTGACAGGCGAGACCATCGTCCACGGATGAGCAGTCGGCCATCGCCAGTAGATGGTGGTGATGAATGCGCGCCAACAACGCCTCAACGGCTACCGGCCGTTGCCGAGCGGTTCCATCAACGGCGATAATAGCTGCTCCGGCCTGTGCCAGCGCATCTACATCGTCGAGAAAAGGGGTAATGCGCACTGGAGAGTCGTCCAGATCGCGTTTGATAATGCCGATAATGGGTACCGAAACGAGCGAGCGGGTCATACGCAGGTTGTCTATGCCTTCAATACGCACCGCAACCGCGCCCGCCTGTTCCGCTGCCAACGCCATTGCCGCTACAATCTCCGGCTTATCCAGCGGACTGCCCGGAACGGGCTGGCAGGAGACAATCAGGCCGCCAGAAGCGGCAATATTTTTATCCAGTTGTTCAAGTAACGACATACTACTCCCTTACAAATATTGCCCGGTTGAAAACCGGGCAAGCGGATTAACTTTTCGTTTTTACAAAGGCACCTTTACCACTGCCAAGCGGTACGGCTCCGCTGAACGGTTTGTCGTCAATAGCATCGTGGGTGCGTAACGCTTCCGGACGTAGCCAACGCTGTACGCGAGACGGCATATCAAGCCCAATAAGCAGGATCACGACAAACGTCAGGCTGAAAGAGAGCGATGCCAGCGCAGTGCCCAAATCCAGACGTTGAGCGATCAGCGCTCCCAGGATCGGCGCCAGCGCGCCGCCGAGCGCGCCGACGTTATAAGTAAAGCCCAGCCCCGCCGCGCGCTGATCGGTATCGAAGTAACCGCCGATCAGTTTCGGTAGAATCCCGGCAATCCCCTGCCCCAACATCTGTTGGAAAAACAGTAGCAGACCCAGAACCCAGACGTTTGTGCCGCCAATCGCAAAGACCGGAATAATGAGGATTTGCGAGGCCAGCAGGCTACAGACATATGCTTTACGCGTTCCCAGCCAGTCGCCAAGAAAACCGCCTACGCAGCAACCAACCGCCGCGCCAAATCCGCTAAAGAACAGGACATTCGCCACCGTATGCGGATCGTAGGCCAGCTCGGTTTTCAGATAAGTGGGTAATAGCGCCTGAATCGGCCAGGAATAGAGGAAAGCAAACAGTACCACCAGCATCAGCATGACGCCAGTGGGCCAGCGTTTACCGCTGCTCTGCACCATAAAGCTGATAAAGATAACCGCGCACAGTAGTCCCAGCCCCGCCACAATCGCAGCATTTTGTAGGTTACCGGCAAAACAGAACCACAGCGCAGCGGCGGCGGCGAAAGTCATTAAAATGTTGATGATGCGATGCTCGCCCCGATAAAGAATGTCGACCATCGTGCGTACCGGCGCTTTACCCGCGTGTTTCTCTTTCCAGTCTTCCGCTTCCGGAATGTTTTTCCGCAGCCAGAGAGCGAAGATAATTGGCAAAATGCCAATGAAAAACAGCGCGCGCCAGCCCCAGACAGGCACCACCAGGCTGTACACCTGCGCGGCAACGACCGCGCCGACGGAGAAGCCGGAAATCAGAAAACCGCTGGCTTTATTGCGTAAATGTTTTGGCCAGCTTTCAATCACATAGGTCGCGCTGGAACCATATTCGCCCGCCATGCCCATACCAATCACCAGTCGGGCGATGAACATGGTGGTGTAACCGGGCGCAAACCCGCATGCCAGGGTTCCCACCGAAAACAGAATGATGCTGCTGACCATCGCCAGACGACGCCCATAGCGATCGCCCATCGCGCCCAGTAATAACCCGCCGAACCAGCGAGAGATAAAAGCCGCAGAAATCAGGCTTGCCGCCTGTACCGTCGTCAGCCCAAATTCGCTTTGTACCTCAGTCAGTACAAGAGCAATTAACACAAAATCAAAACCATCAAGCAGATATCCCAGCCAGGCAGCGGAAAATGCCCGCCACTGCGCCCGGTTGAGATGGCGATACCACGGGATGTTCTGGGTAGAAGTACTCATTTTACTCTCCCGACGATTTTTGTTGTCGTTATGCCGAATGGCGGCTCCGCCTTATCCGGCCTACTGTTCGCACTGTTGTAGGCCGGGCAAGCGTAGCGCCCCCGGCATTATGCTGTTACGCCTTTTCTTCCATCAGTTGTTGAGCCAGCGCCTTGAGCGCCGGCAGATATTTTTCATCAACAGGCGCAAACGGTTTACGACATAGCGGCACCGATACCACGTCCATATAATGCAGGACCGTTTTCAGGCCGCGGAATACGCCGGTTTTAATCAGTAAATCAATAACCTTATTGCACTCGGTTTGCAGACGCTGCGCTTTCGCCACATCGCCCTCACGCAATGCCTGAACAATCCCCTGATAACGCCAGCCCATAATGTTGTATGTGCTGCCGATACCGCCGTCCGCGCCCGCCAGCAGGCCGGAAGCGAAGATTTCGTCATAACCGTTGTACAGCACCAGATCCGGATGCGCGCGGCGGATCTGCTCCATCTGGAAGAGATCGCCGGAGGTTTGCTTCAGCGCGCTCACGCCCGGTAATGTCACCAGCGTATTGATCTGATCGAGGGTAAGTTTTACGCCGCTTAACGCCGGAATGTTGTATACCACCATCGGCAATCCATCTGCGGAATCAATGATTGCCCGATAATGGTCACAGTGCTCTTCAAAACTGAAAGGGTAATAAAAAGGCGTCACCGCAGAGACTGCATCAAAACCGTAACGCTTTGCGGCGCTGGCAAGCTGCTGGCTTTCTGCGGTGCTTACTGTCCCGACATGGGCGATCAACGTGATTTTTCCCTTCGCCTCTTCGGCGACAATCTCCAGTACCTGCTCTCTTTCAGCAAGGCTCTGTACGAATGCTTCCCCGGTGGAACCGCCAACGTACAGCCCGTCGATACCCTGCCCGATGTTAAAACGCACCAGACGGCGCAGGCTTTCGCTATCCAGTTGCTGCTGATGATCAAATGGGGTCAACAACGCCGCCATTACGCCTTGCAATGCTTTTGCCATACCTACCTCTACGGATGATGAATATATTAACTACCTACCTTTATACCTGTTATACCAGATCAAATAAGCAGCAAATAATACAGAACGCTTATAGTGCGATCTGCTTCACTAAACCGGGATCGGAGGTGCGATCGCTACCGCATTTTTTGACTTTTTTTACCGAGCGCGTGCCAGGTAGCGGAAACGCTATTGAGGTGGGTTTGCAGAGCGCGATCCGCTTTATCGGGATCTCGCTGGCGAATGGCATCAACAATCACAATATGCTGTTGATAACTCACGTTATTATGTTCATGCAGCTCACGATCGGGAACGCTTGGGCGAGCGGCGATTAGCCAGTCCAGCAGAGCAACATGAATAGCCATAAAGATCGGATTGCCGGGAATTTCAGCCAGCACCCGGTGAAACTCGACATCCGAACGAATAAACAGCGCGTTGTCATCCAGCGACTGGCTATTAATTTCCAGCGCTTTCGTTAACAACGCGATCTGCTCGTCGGTGGCATGTTCCGCCGCATAGCGTACCAGGCTGGATTCAAAGAAAAGCCGTAGCTGTTCAAAGTGAGCGATGCCGCCAGGATGAGTAAGAAAATCTTTCGCCATACCCGACAGTTCGCTGATGATGGTATCAGCAGAGGGGCGCGAGACGCGGGCGCGTTCGCCGTTATTGATTTGCACCAGACCTTTACGTTTCAGCGCAGCTAACGCTTCACGCACGGAGGGACGCCCCACATTGAAGAAGGCCATTAATTCACGTTCAGACGGTAGCTGTTCTCCCTCGCCAAACTCATGACGGCGGATCATCTGCTCCAGCTCTTCCTCAACCATTTCAGACAGTTTTTTACGCGCCAGCGGGCGGCGGCGCAAACTACGCCCGAGGGATGTCGGTGAATCTTCTGCTTGCGAATCAAATGCGTTCATAACGTCCATTCATGAGTGGTCGGTGGCAAATAATAGCAAGCTTATCGTAACACAGCTTCAAAAGCAGGGTGAACCCGCGAGGAGGCCAAACAAAACAGGCCCTTCAGGGCCTGTTGATTATTTTACTACGCGCAGTGCCGGACGTCCGCCACGCGGCGGAGGCGGCTCGTCATCAGGACTACTGTCGTCATCGTGGTCGGGCTTATCGCCATCAATGACGGACATCACGGTCTCGCTTTCCGCGCCTGCGGTATTGTCATCATCATTTAAGCTGACAACGTCTTCATCATAGGCGGCTTCAGGCTCAAACATGGTGCCTGCGCCGTTTTCACGGGCGTAAATCGCCAGCACCGCAGCCAAAGGCACAGAAACCTGACGGGGAACGCCGCCGAAGCGCGCATTAAAACGCACTTCATCATTAGACAGCTCCAGATTACCTACCGCCCGCGGCGCAATATTGAGGACGATTTGCCCATCGCGCGCATATTCCATAGGGACATGCACGCCAGGCAGCATCACATCCACCACCAGATGCGGAGTCAACTGGTTATCCAGCAACCACTCGTAGAAAGCACGCAACAGATAGGGACGACGCGGCGTCAACTGTGACAAATCCATACAGGTTAACCCCGACCGAGGCGCATTTCACGTTCAGCTTCGGTTAAAGAAGCCAGGAAAGAATCACGTTCAAAGACGCGGGTCATATAGCCTTTCAGCTCTTTCGCCCCTGCGCCGCTGAATTCAATACCCAACTGCGGTAAACGCCACAGGAGAGGCGCCAGGTAGCAATCAACCAGGCTGAATTCGTCGCTCAGGAAATACGGTTTCTGACCAAATACCGGCGCAATCGCCAGCAGCTCTTCACGCAGTTGTTTACGCGCAGAGTCGGCCTCGGAAGCAGACCCGTTTACGATGACGTTCATCAGCGTATACCAGTCTTTTTCAATACGGTGCATGTACAGACGGCTTTCACCGCGCGCGACCGGATAAACCGGCATCAGCGGCGGATGAGGGAAACGCTCATCCAGATATTCCATAATGATGCGAGATTCCCACAGGGTCAGCTCACGATCCACCAGTGTCGGAACGCTTTGATTCGGGTTGAGGTCAATCAGATCCTGAGGTGGATTGTCCTTTTCCACATGTTCGATCTCAAAACTAACACCCTTTTCAGCCAACACAATGCGGACCTGATGGCTATAGATGTCAGTAGGACCAGAAAACAGCGTCATTACCGAACGTTTGTTGGCAGCGACAGCCATGAAAACCTCCAGGTATATTCAGAATTTTTACTGCTACCAGCCACAATGTGACCAGCCAGATGTTATGTCACCCAGGGCGAAAAAAGCCATCATTGCTCAGAAACGAGACAAAAAATGAACATTCCCCGCTATTTGGGCAGAAAATTGGATGATAGTTTACCAGATTTTGTGACCTTTGTGGTGAGTCGATTCTGGAAATGGGGAAAAAGAGACAACAATCCGCATTTCATCGTGACAGAAATGCATTGCCCATAAAAAAACCCGCCGAAGCGGGTTTTTTCGCTAACAGTTGTCTGCCGAAGCAGAAACCCATTAACGTTTGGAGAACTGCGGACGACGACGTGCTTTACGCAGGCCGACTTTCTTACGTTCAACCTGACGAGCGTCACGAGTAACGAAGCCAGCTTTACGCAGTTCGCCACGCAGGGACTCGTCGTACTCCATCAGAGCGCGGGTGATACCGTGACGGATCGCACCAGCCTGACCAGAGATACCACCACCTTTAACAGTGATGTACAGATCCAGTTTCTCAACCATGTCGACCAGTTCCAGCGGCTGACGAACTACCATGCGGGCAGTTTCACGACCGAAGTACTGTTCCAGAGAACGTTGGTTGATAACGATTTTACCGTTGCCCGGTTTGATGAACACGCGAGCTGCGGAACTTTTGCGGCGACCAGTGCCGTAGTATTGATTTTCAGCCATTGCCTATAATCCCGATTAGATGTCAAGAACTTGCGGTTGCTGTGCCGCGTGGTTGTGCTCGTTGCCCGCGTAAACTTTCAGTTTACGGAACATAGCACGACCCAGCGGGCCTTTTGGCAGCATGCCTTTAACCGCGATTTCAATCACACGCTCAGGACGGCGGGCAATCATCTCTTCAAAGGTCGCTTGTTTGATACCACCGATGTGGCCGGTGTGGTGATAGTACACTTTGTCAGTACGCTTGTTGCCGGTTACAGCAACTTTGTCAGCGTTCAGAACGATGATGTAATCACCGGTATCTACGTGCGGAGTGTATTCCGCTTTGTGCTTACCGCGCAGGCGACGAGCCAGTTCAGTAGCCAGACGGCCCAGAGTTTTACCGGTCGCGTCAACAACATACCAGTCGCGTTTTACGGTTTCTGGTTTAGCTGTAAAAGTTTTCATTAAAAGCTTACCCAAATAAATAAGTTACACGTTGGTGAACACCCAAACGTTTTAAATAGTTGAGGTTCACACGACAAAGTCCGGTAAACCTACCCCCTCGGATATGTTTGGCCGGCACAGAGAAAGTTTGGGAAAAAACTCTCTTGTAACGTGGGGTCGCAGGATTATAGAGAAGTCCAGGTCAAAGATCGACCCCTTTTTGCGATTTGCCGCGGGTTTTGTTCAGGCCTGGTTCACCCTCCGGTCGGGGAGGTTGCACAGATATAATACCGCATAATGCCGGAGCGCTGCGCTTGTCCGGCTTACGGCATATGCTCCCGCTTGAGATACTCCGCACTCTGCATCTCTTGCAGGCGCGACAGACAGCGCTGAAATTCAAACTTGAGCCGCTCCCCCTGATAAATTTCATATAACGGCGCGGCAGCGCTGACCACCAGCTTAACGTGGCGCTCGTAAAACTCATCCACCAGCGCAATAAAGCGGCGCGCTTCGTTCTCCATCAGCGGCGTCATGACCGGCACGTCAAACAGCAGAACCGTGTGAAATAACCTTGAGAGCGCAATGTAATCATGCTGGCTGCGGGCCTCGACGCACAGCGTAGCGAAAGAGACCGCTAGCGTTTGGTTTTCAACGCCCAGGGTGGATAAAGAGCGATGATTGATTTCCAGCGTCGGAGCGTGCTCGCGCGCGGCCCCCGCTAACGCCAGCCACAGTTTATCCATTTGCCGCCGGGTTTCATCATTAAGCGGCGTTAGCCATAAATGGGCCTGCGTCAGCGTCCGCAGCCGGTAATCGACGCCGGCGTCCACATTCATAATGTCGCAGTGCTGTTTAATGGCATCGATAGCCGGCAGGAAGCGGGCGCGTTGCAAACCGTTGCGGTAGAGTTCATCCGGCGGAATATTGGAGGTCGCGACCAGCGTAATGCCGCGTGCAAACAGCGCTTTCATTAAACCGCCCAGCAGCATGGCGTCGGTAATATCGGTGACGAAAAACTCATCGAAACACAGTACGTCCGTCTCGGTTTTAAACCGATCGGCAATAATGTCTAACGGATCGATCTGTCCCTGTAACGCGGTAAGCTCTTCATGCACGCGCAGCATAAACCGATGAAAATGCAGGCGTAGTTTTCGCTCGCCCGGCAGGCTGTGGTAGAAGAGATCCATGAGCCATGTTTTGCCGCGACCCACGCCCCCCCACATATACAGCCCGCGAACCGGTATTTGCGCGTCCGGTTCGTTTTTGCCTAATAATTTCCCCAGTCGCGCTATCAGACCGCCGGGTGGCGTAGCCGACGATTTTTTCGCGGTGAGCGCCTGATAAAGGGTTTCCAGACGGTCGACCGCCTCTTTCTGTACGTCGTCAGGCTGATGGGTGCCTTCGTTGAGTGCCTGGAGATAACGCGATGTAGGGGAAAGGCTTTGCATAATGTTATTGTTATTCCTTGAAAATCGATGTGCCGTCGTTCACGGCTGACGAAAAAAAGGCCGTTCTACACTACGCGATATGCTGTCGGGATTCCACTTCTACGGAATTAGCGGTTATAGTGGCATAATCAGGCGCGGGCATGGAGCCTGGAGCCAACACCCTACGGAAACATAAGACAACGGGAGATGTTCATGACCTGGGAATATGCGCTAATTGGATTAGTCGTCGGTATCATCATTGGTGCCGTGGCCATGCGTTTTGGTAATCGTAAGTTACGTCAACAGCAGGCATTGCAGTACGAACTGGAAAAAAACAAAGCTGAGCTGGAAGAGTACCGTGAAGAGCTGGTTAGCCACTTTGCCCGCAGCGCGGAACTGCTGGATACCATGGCGCATGATTACCGCCAGCTGTATCAGCATATGGCGAAAAGCTCCAGCAGCCTGCTGCCGGAAATGTCTGCGGAGTCGAATCCGTTCCGTAACCGTCTGGCGGAGTCTGAGGCGAGCAACGATCAGGCGCCAGTACAAATGCCACGTGATTATTCTGAAGGCGCGTCTGGCCTGTTACGTAGCGGCGCAAAGCGCGATTAATCGCACGCCGTTAAGAAATTTATCGGGCGCATCGCTTGCGCCCTCTCTCTATCTTTCCTGTCCCAGCTATTATCATTGTTACCAGGCTGAAAATTCAATAACATCAATCTGTTTTGAATTGTCTATCCGTTCATTCAAGGTACGAGAGCAGCATCCATGAAAAAACACACCCAGCTGTTAAGTGCATTAGCGTTAAGTGTCGGGTTAACTCTTTCGGCGCCGTTTCCAGCCCTTGCATCGATACCAGGCCAGGTGCCAGGCCAGGCGACGCTGCCAAGCCTTGCCCCTATGCTGGAGAAAGTGCTGCCTGCTGTCGTCAGCGTAAAAGTCGAGGGAACCGCCGCCCAGAGCCAAAAAGTGCCGGAGGAGTTTAAAAAATTCTTTGGCGAGGATCTGCCAGACCAGCCGTCCCAGCCGTTTGAAGGACTCGGTTCGGGGGTGATTATTGATGCCGCGAAAGGCTATGTATTAACCAATAATCATGTGATTAATCAGGCACAGAAGATCAGTATTCAACTGAATGACGGACGCGAATTCGACGCGAAGCTGATCGGCGGCGACGACCAGAGCGATATCGCTCTGTTACAAATTCAGAATCCCAGCAAGTTAACGCAAATTGCCATCGCCGATTCCGACAAACTCCGCGTCGGCGATTTCGCCGTGGCGGTCGGTAATCCGTTTGGCCTTGGGCAAACCGCCACCTCCGGGATTATTTCAGCGCTGGGACGCAGCGGGCTTAATCTGGAAGGGCTTGAGAACTTTATTCAAACCGATGCCTCTATTAACCGCGGCAACTCCGGCGGCGCGCTGCTTAACCTGAACGGCGAGCTGATCGGGATTAATACCGCGATCCTCGCGCCAGGGGGCGGGAGCATCGGCATTGGCTTTGCTATTCCTTCCAATATGGCGCAGACGCTGGCGCAGCAGTTGATTCAGTTCGGGGAAATCAAACGCGGATTGCTGGGAATTAAAGGCACTGAAATGACCGCTGATATCGCCAAGGCATTCAAACTGAACGTTCAGCGTGGCGCTTTTGTCAGCGAGGTTTTACCCAATTCAGGTTCGGCGAAGGCTGGAGTGAAATCCGGAGACGTGATTATCAGTCTTAACGGTAAGCCGCTGAATAGCTTTGCCGAACTGCGTTCACGTATCGCCACCACCGAACCGGGCACGAAAGTGAAACTGGGCCTGTTGCGCGATGGTAAGCCGCTGGAGGTGGAAGTCACGCTGGATTCCAATACCTCTTCTTCCGCCAGCGCCGAAATGATCGCCCCGGCGTTGCAAGGCGCGACGTTGAGCGACGGCCAGCTGAAAGACGGGACGAAAGGCGTTAAGGTTGATAGCGTCGAAAAAAGCAGTCCTGCCGCGCAGGCCGGTTTGCAAAAAGATGATGTTATCATCGGCGTTAATCGCGATCGCATCAGTTCTATCGCCGAAATGCGCAAAGTGATGGCGGCAAAACCGTCCATCATTGCTCTTCAGGTAGTACGCGGCAACGAGAATATTTATCTGTTGCTGCGCTAATCCTGTCTTAAACCGGGCATCAGCCTGCGATGTGATGTCCGGTTAACTCATGGTATGCTGCTGCCGTTCCCTTTTTTAACGACGCCTCCATCATGTTTGTGAAGCTCTTACGTTCGGTCGCAATAGGTTTAATTGTCGGCGCTATTCTGTTGGCCGTCATGCCTTCTTTGCGCAAAATTAATCCTATCGCCGTCCCGCAATTCGACAGTACCGATGAGACGCCAGCCAGTTATAATTTTGCGGTTCGCCGCGCCGCGCCTGCCGTCGTCAATGTCTATAACCGCAGTATGAACAGTACCGCACATAATCAACTGGAGATCCGCACGCTGGGTTCCGGCGTGATCATGGATCAACGCGGTTATATTATTACCAACAAGCACGTGATTAACGATGCCGATCAGATTATCGTCGCGCTACAGGATGGCCGCGTCTTTGAAGCGCTACTGGTTGGCTCCGATTCGCTTACCGACCTGGCGGTGCTGAAGATCAACGCCACTGGCGGGCTGCCTACCATCCCGATTAATACAAAGCGTACACCGCATATTGGCGACGTCGTACTGGCTATCGGCAACCCATATAATCTGGGACAGACCATCACCCAGGGAATCATCAGCGCAACGGGTCGTATCGGCCTGAACCCGACAGGGCGACAGAATTTTCTCCAGACCGACGCCTCGATTAACCACGGTAATTCCGGCGGCGCGCTGGTCAACTCGTTAGGCGAACTGATGGGGATCAACACCCTCTCTTTTGATAAGAGTAACGATGGCGAAACACCGGAAGGCCTTGGTTTTGCGATTCCCTTCCAGCTAGCCACGAAAATTATGGATAAGCTTATCCGCGACGGTCGCGTGATTCGCGGCTATATCGGTATTGGCGGACGAGAAATCGCGCCGCTGCACGCGCAGCAGGGTAGCGGCATGGACCCGATTCAGGGCATTGTCGTTAATGAAGTGACGCCAAACGGCCCCGCCGCGCTTGCCGGTATTCAGGTTAATGATTTGATTATTTCGGTCAATAATAAACCCGCTGTGTCCGCGCTGGAGACGATGGATCAGGTGGCGGAAATCCGCCCGGGCTCCGTCATTCCGGTCGTGGTAATGCGGGATGATAAGCAGCTCACGTTCCAGGTGACGGTGCAGGAATACCCGGCGTCGAACTAAAACGACGCGGCTTTTGCCCGCGTCGTTCGACGACTAGTCAATAAAGACTGGCCCTGCCGGAAAATGCGCCAGGAAACTCGTGAAGATCAGCAGAGCGGGGAGACTTTTCTCCCCGACGGCTTCTTCACGCAGCGCCTTATCGAGTGCCAATAAGCCAGACTCGCCCCCTTCCCCCAGAATGCCGCCCATCCAGAGCAGTCGTTGCGCCTGTTGACGCGCATACTGCGATGCGCTTTTCCAGGCAACCAGATGCAGCAACGTTTGTAACAGCAGGATCCGAGACGCGTGACCATCGCGTTGTAATCGCCTGAATATGGGTAATGCAATACTACGTACCGTCGAGAAACCGCTCGCCGCCTCCCCCTCAATCGGCGATAAACCAACAGCCGCCTGTTTGACGAAATCGCATAACTGATTGTGTGCTAATGGCCGCTCGCCTGCGCTCATATACCCTGCGGCAAAACAGAGTAACCCGATACCCTGAGCCCAATCGGTCGATGGCAGAATCCCCTGCGGAACATTCGGTGCCGACGTCTGTGCGGCACAAAGCCCCTCGTCGTAACACTGTGCAAAACGTTGCTCATATATTGCTGAGTTGACGCCAGACCACGGCAGCAAATGCAGCGCTGGCTCAAGCTCAGTTATCTGATTCACCGTCTCAACAACATAATGCAAGATGGTTTCTCTGGATGGCATGGATGTACCTTGCCGAAACGCAACCATTTCACTCATTACTGTGTCCTCATTTTGCGGGAGCAGAATCACTGCTCCCGATTAGATTGGATTACATCGCCAGCACGTACTTCAGCATCACGCCCGCCGCAATGGCCGAGCCAATCACCCCCGCCACGTTCGGGCCCATCGCGTGCATCAGCAGGAAGTTCTGCGGGTCCGATTCCAGCCCCACCTTGTTCGATACGCGTGCCGCCATCGGCACTGCCGACACGCCGGCGGAGCCAATCAGCGGGTTGATTTTGTTCTTACTGCACAGGTTCAGCAGCTTCGCCATCAGCACCCCGGCGGCGGTGCCGATACCGAACGCAACCACCCCCAGCAGCAGAATGCCCAGCGTCTGCGGTTGCAGGAACTTGTCCGCCACCAGCTTGGCGCCCACCGACAGCCCGAGGAAAATGGTCACGATATTAATCAGCCCGTTCTGCACCGTGTCGCTCAGACGCTCCACCACGCCGCTTTCACGCATCAGATTGCCAAAGCAGAACATCCCCAGCAGCGGCGCGGCGTCCGGCAGCAGCAGCGCCACCAGCAGTAACAGCACCACCGGGAAGAGGATTTTTTCCCGCTTACTCACCGTGCGCAGCTGCACCATGCGGATTTTCCGCTCTTTCTCGCTGGTCAGCGCGCGCATAATCGGCGGCTGGATTAACGGCACCAGCGCCATATACGAGTACGCCGCCACCGCGATGGCCCCCAGCAGCTCCGGCGCCAGCTTGCCCGACAGATAAATCGCCGTCGGGCCGTCCGCGCCGCCGATAATGCCGATGGCCGCCGCCTGCGGCAGGGTGAAGGAAATCAGGCCGAAGTAGTTCAGCGTCAGCGCCCCCAGCACGGTGGCGAAGATGCCGAACTGCGCCGCCGCGCCGAGCAGCAGGGTGCGCGGGTTGGCCAGCAGCGGGCCGAAGTCGGTCATCGCGCCCACGCCCATAAAGATGACCAGCGGCGCGACACCGGAGCCAATCGCCACTTTATAGAACAGCGCCAGCACCCCCGGCGTGTAGCCCATGTCCACCGCCAGATTTTCCATCTGGCCCTGCACCGACGGCAGCGCCAGCGCTAATGCTTCCTTGATGGCGTGCACGTCCGGCGTGCAGTTGAGCTTCGCGGCAATCACCGCCAGCTGCCCGGCGTCGTGATGAGCCAGCAGGCTCTCCAGCGCGGTCAGCGCCATACCCGCTTCCGGGATGTTGGAGAGCAGACCGCCGAAGCCAATCGGCAGCAGCAGTAACGGCTCGAACTTCTTCGCTATCGCCAGCCACAGCAGCAGCAGGCTCACCAGCAGCATGATGGCCTGGCCTGCGCCAAGGTGCATCAGCCCCATGCCCTGAAGCAGGGCGTTCAGACTTTCCATTTCCGCTCCTCGTCCTTACGCCAGCGTCATCAGGGTGTCGCCCACGGAAACCGCGTCCCCGGACTTCACCGCGATACCGAGTACCGTCCCGGCCTGCGCGGCGCGGATTTCGGTTTCCATCTTCATGGCTTCCAGAATCAGCAGCACATCGCCTTCGGCCACCGTCTGGCCCTCGGTGGCAATCACCTTCCAGATGTTGCCCGCCAGCGGCGCGGTGACCGGGGTGCCGGCGCCTGCCGGGGCGGTGGCAGGAGCAGAAGAGGCAGCAGGTGCAGCCGCAGTGAGCTGGCTGATATCGCCGCCGTCGCTGACCTTCACCACAAAGGCTTTGCCTTCCACTTCCACGGTGTAGATACCGGAAGCGGCAGGCTTCTCTGCTTTTGCCACCGGCTGCGCGGCTTCCGCCTGCGGCAGTGGCTCAAACGCCGCCGGGTTATTGCGGTTCTCAAGGAATTTGAGGCCGATTTGCGGGAACAGCGCCACGGTGAGCACGTCGTCGATGGCGTTTCCCGCAAGCTGAATGCCCTTCTCCTGCGCCTGGCGCCTGACGTCCGCTTCCAGTTCAGCCAGTTCCGGTTTGAGTAAATCCGCCGGACGGCAGGTCACCGGAGTGCCCCCTTCCAGCACGCGGGCCTGTAGCGCGGCGTTAACCGGCACCGGGGTGTGGCCGTATTCGCCTTTCAGAATGCCGGCGGTTTCTTTGGCAATGGTTTTGTAGCGCTCGCCGGTCAGGACGTTGAGCACCGCCTGGGTGCCGACAATCTGCGAGGTCGGGGTCACCAGCGGGATAAAGCCGAGGTCCTCGCGCACGCGGGGGATTTCCGCCAGCACCTGGTCGAGTTTGTCCGCCGCGTTCTGCTGCTTCAGCTGGCCTTCCAGGTTAGTGAGCATTCCGCCCGGCACCTGGGCCACCAGAATGCGGCTGTCGTAGCCCTTCAGCTGGCCTTCAAAGGCGTGATACTTTTTGCGCACCTCGCGGAAGTACGCGGCGATATTTTCCAGCTTCAGGATATCCAGCCCGGTGTCGTGTTCCGTGCCGGCAAGCGTCGCCACCAGCGCTTCGGTGGCCGGGTGGCCGTAGGTGGCGCTCATGGAGGAAATCGCCGTGTCCACGCCGTCGACGCCCGCTTCAATGGCCTTCAGCAGGGCCATCTCCGCCATCCCGGTGGTGGCGTGACAGTGCAGATGCAGGCGTACCTCAAAACGTTTTTTGATTTCGCTGACCAGCTCATACGCCGCCATCGGCGTGAGAATGCCGGACATATCCTTGATGGCAATCGAGTCAACGCCGGTCTCTAACAACTGTTCGGTCAGGTCCAGCCAGGTCTGCAGCGTGTGTGCCGGGCTGGTGGTATAGCTCAGCGTGCCCTGGGCGTGCGCGCCGTGGCTGCGCACCGCCTGCAGGGCGGCTTTCATATTGCGCGGGTCGTTCATGGCATCGAAGACGCGGAACACGTCCATGCCGTTTTTCACCGCCCGCTCAACGAAGCGTTCCACCACGTCATCGGCGTAGTGGCGATAACCGAGCAGGTTCTGACCACGCAGCAGCATCTGCAACGGGGTTTTGGGCATGGCTTTTTTCAGTTCGCGCAGGCGCAGCCACGGGTCTTCGCCGAGGAAACGGATGCAGGCGTCAAAGGTGGCGCCGCCCCAGCACTCCAGCGACCCGTAGCCCACGTCGTCGAGCGCGGCGGCAATCGGCAGCATATCGTCAAGGCGCAGACGGGTGGCGAAAAGGGACTGGTGGGCGTCACGCAGGACGACGTCGGTAATGGAAATGGTCATGGATCCCTCCGGGAATTAAGCGTTAAGGCGGTGATGGTGAATGGCGGCGGCAATCACCGGCTTTAAGCGGGTGAAGTCGTCCACGGCGGGAACGGCGCGCGGTGCGGGCGCGGCGACGGGTTCCGGGAAGAAGCGAGTAATCACGGCAGACATGCCGCGAATGGCGAAAATCAGCAGGAACAGAAACGCCAGCACGAACCCCATGCCGAGGAACATCAGGGTGAAGCCTTCACCTAATAGCAGAGCTGCATTAGTCATAAAATAGTCTTCAGGCAGGAGGCACGATAATGGGGCTATTTATGACGATGAAATAATAAGGGTGGATTTCCCTGAGCCGCCCCCGGCCAGAGCCCTTGGTTATTATTATCGTCATAACGTATTACCACCATTATCGTGCAATTTACGTAATCAGGTTTATTTGATGAAACTTACGTTCTGGCATATTTCATCAGCGACGATCTCTTTACGCTGATTAAAAATAATTTTGTTCTGTTCAAACAGATTATTCCCATGGGTATCAATAGAAACAATCAGCGGGCCAAACTCTTTAACCCGACAGACCCACAGCGTTTCCGGCATCCCCAGATCGCGCCATTGAGCATCTTCAATTTCTTCCACGCACACGGCGGCTACAACCGCACAACCGGCAGGGAATACGCAGTGCAGCGCTTTGTGTTCAGCACAGCCCTCTTCGGTACCTTTACCCATACCGCCTTTACCCACAATTAATTTCACACCGGTTTGCGCAATAAATTCTTTTTCGAATTTCTCCATACGCATGCTGGTGGTTGGTCCCACGGAGACCATTTCAAACTTATCGTCTTCGCCTTTAATTGGGCGGACAATGGGGCCAGCGTGTAAAATAGCGCCGCCGCGAACATCTACCGGAAGCTCGCGACCACCTTCAATTAAACGGCGATGGGCTACGTCACGGCAGGTAACAATATGACCATTGAGATAAATAATATCGCCAGCCTTAATATCCGCTAAATCTTCATCTTTAATTGGCGTAGTCAGGATTTTTTTAGTCATCAGAAATTCACTCCGCTGTGAGACGTAATGGTGTAATTCAAATCTTTATCGAAAACGATATGCCCTTTACGGTGCGACCAGCAGCCGACGTTTACCGCCACGCCGATGGTAGAAGGATGACGCGCGGTGTTTTCAATGTTCACGCCCATAACGGAGGTATTACCGGACATCCCCTGCGGCCCCAGGCCAATTTTGTTAATGCCGTCTTCCAGCATTTTTTCCAGCGAGGCTGCACGCTCATTCTCGTTATGCGAACCGATCGGACGCATCAGCGCTTTTTTCGATAGCAGTGCCGCCGTTTCAACAGAGGTCGCTACGCCCACGCCAACCAGCAGCGGCGGACAAGCGTTGAGGCCGTAGCTGGTCATCACATCCAGTACAAAGCGGGTCACACCTTCATAGCCTGCACCCGGCATCAGCACCATCGCTTTCCCCGGCAGAGAACAACCACCGCCCGCCATATAGGTATAAATGCTGCACTGATCGGAATTGGGAACGATTTCCCAGAAGACCGTCGGCGTACCTTTACCCACGTTTTTACCGGTGTTGTATTCATCAAAAGTTTCTACGCTGTTGTGGCGCAGCGGAGAATCTACAGTTGCTTTGATCACCGCCTCACGCAACAACGCTTCCAGCTCGCCAATCAGCGGAAAGTTCGTCCCGCACTCCACCAGAAACTGAATGACACCGGTGTCCTGGCAGGAAGGTCGATCCAGCTCTTTCGCCAGACGCTGGTTCTCAATCATGGTAGTAAAGATGACGTCGGCCAGTTTACTGGTCTCTTTCTTATGCAAATCTTCCAGTTTTGCAGTGACATCATCAGGCAAAACTTTGCCGGTATATCCCACAAACTTGGCCATAACGTCGGTCATATGGGATATCTGTTCACTTTTACTCATAAATGCTCCTTAGTCAGAACAGCTTCCGTTAATTACGGATGAAAAGGGAAAAGGATTGGCAGCAGGATCAAGCTGACAATGGTTGAAACGATAATCAGGGGGATACCGGCCTTAGCGTAGTCGACAAATTTATAGCCACCCGCGGAGAGCACCATCATGTTGGCAGGCATACCGATAGGGGTTGCGTAGGCGCAGGAACCGCCAATGACCGTCGCCATCAGAACCGCACGCGGGTCGGCCCCCATGCCTGCGGCAATGGACAAACTCACCGGCACCAATAGCGCTGTCGTTGCGGTATTGGACATAAAGTTGGTCATCACAACGGATAAGGCGAAAACGGCGATCAGCAACATGAACGGTGAGGAGTTTTGCCCCAGCATGCCGATTACATAGTCCGCAACCAGCTTGCCTGCCCCGGTCATTTCCAGCGCTTTTGCCAGCGCCAGGGTGCCGCCAAAGATAAAAATAGTCTGTGAATCAATGGCTTTATAGGCCTGTTTTTCCGTGAGTACGCCGCTTACTACCAGCACAAGAGCGCCAATACAACCGGTCACGGCCAGGCTGACACCGATCTTCTTCTCAAAGATCATGCCGAGGATCGTTGCGATCAACACCACCAGTGAGAGCCGTTGTTTCCACTGTGGAACATGGCTGTAGTCACGTTGCTCCCCGACGCTCCCCACCTCACCGCCGGTCGCATTATTCGGCAGAAAGCGATAGCCAATAGTCAGGAAGTAGAGAATGCCGCAGATGAGCATCGGGAGACCGATTTTTGCGTATTCAAAAAAGCCAAAGCCGCCGCCAATATTCTGTAGCGCAGACTGCGCGATAAGATTTCCCGGCGCGCCAATTAACGACAGGTTACCGCCCAACGCAGCGGCGAAAACCAGCGGCATCAGTAGACGAGAACGCGAGAAGCCCGATTTTGCCGCCACGCCGATCACCACCGGAATCAAAACCGCAGCGGTACCGGTGTTAGAAAGGACGCCAGACATCAAACCCACCACCACCATAATGGTGAAGATCAGCTGTTTTTCTGTTTTCGCGAAGCGCGTGATGACGCCGCCCACTTTGTTTGCCATACCGGTCTCGAACAACGCGCCGCCCACGATGAACATCGCGACAAAGAGGATGACGTTAGTGTCGATAAAGCCAGCAAAGGCCTGTTTGATATTCAGAACTCCGGTGATCACTAAGGCCACGCAGACAATCATGGAAGTGACGGCCAGTGGCACTTTTTCCCATACAAACATGACGATAGCGAACACCAATAAACATAAGGTAAGGGTAATGGGTTCCATATTTATAATTATCCAATCAATGATATATGATATTGTATCCAATGTTGACAGGGAGAAATTATTCCCATACAAAAACTAAGTCAAATCGTTTCTCAGGAAAGATGCAGGAGTGGGATCTACATCAAGATCGTGGTTAGATCGTTACTGGACGTGATTAATAGAATTGAAGAATTGGTTGAAGCGCCTGCGATGCTCACGCAGGCGAAAAGATCAGGCAGAAGGGTCACCAACATAGCGGGTCAGCATATTCTCCATTGAGCGAATAATGTGTTCGCGCATGCGCTGGCGTGCCAATGTTTCATCATGAAGTTCAAGAGCTTGCAGAATACTTTTATGTTCCTGAATGGAAATCACGGCATACTCTTCTTCGGTGACCTTATGGCCCATCGACAGGCCGTTCCACATATTACAGAGCAACATTTTCATTTTTTCGTTGCCAGCAACATTCCATATTTCCATATGAAATGCCTGATTCAGGTCGGAGTATTCCGCCGAGTTATTTTCCGCGAGAGCCTTTTCAGCGGCATAATGCACCTGGGCTATCCGCGAGATATCGGTGCCAGGACGAGAAGCTTTAGCCACCGCCTCACTTTCTAACAGCGCGCGAATTTCATAGTGTTCACGGATCGTTTGTTCATTGATGCCCAACACCACCGCCCCTTTATTAGGGCGCACTTTTATCAGCCCATCCGCCGCCAGAATCTGAAACGCCTCGCGCACTGGCATACTGGACACGCCGACCATTCTGGCAATGCCTTCTAACGTAATCTCCTGCCCTTCCACTAACTCCCTCGAAAGAATCGCTTTACGCAGCACTGCCGCGACCTGTTCTTTCGCTGAAAGAAGCTTAATCTTCCCTAACTTAGGCTTCTGCACTTTCCCAATCCTTCATATGTTGACGCATTATTTCTGCTAAAGAGAGGAAATAACGCTGCATAACTTGCCCAATCTCATCACGCCGCCCCTGGCGTATGACGTCAGCCAGTTCAGCGAAAAGCTGCGCCGACTCCTGATTATCTTTTTTCAGATGCAAAATAACATAAGAGACATAACCGTCCAGGAACTGCTGATACACCTTTTCCAGATAGCGGTTATTCACATAAGAAATCAGCATCGCATGACACTCCAGTTCGCAGGATTTGTCTTCTGCGACAGCCAGCGCTTGCGCACGTATCAGGAGGGCATCGCCTACTTCGCTGGGTATCAGCGAAAACATTTCGGCGGCCATCGCGGCAATCACGCGAAAAATATGACTCACGCGATCGGCCTCAAGATGCGCGACCTGCATGTGCCTGTTGGGCAGTCGGATTAAAAAACCTTCCTGTTCGAGTGACTGTAGCGCTTCTCGAACCGGCATTCGTGAAAGACCAAGCTGCTCCGCAATACATTCCTGCGCGAGTTCTTCTCCCGCTTTTATATTGCCGGAAAGAATTTCATAGCGAAGCATTTGCGTAATGTGATCGCGGGTTTGCGTTCTTTGGATCTTTTTCACGACGTTCTCGTTAATAACCGATAAGACGTGAGGAGTTTAGCAGATTTAGTACTTGATTTCGTGGCTTGTTTACAGTCAAAGAAGCCGGAGCAAAAGCCCCGGCATCGGGCAGGAACAGCTTATTTATTAATAAAATCTTCACCCAACTGAATATCTTTTTTCAGCGTATCCAGCATAGCGTCCAGCGAATGTTGCTCGAAAGCGCTCAGTGTGCCGATGGATTTACGCTCTTCTACACCGTTTTTACCCAGCAGCAGCGGCTGAGAGAAGAAACGGGCATACTGACCGTCGCCTTCCACATAGGCGCATTCCACCACGCCTTTTTCGCCCTGCAGAGCGCGAACCAGAGAAAGACCGAAACGCGCGGCAGCCTGGCCCATAGAGAGGGTTGCCGATCCGCCGCCGGCTTTCGCCTCGACGACTTCAGTACCGGCGTTCTGAATACGTTTAGTCAGCTCGGCCGCTTCTTGTTCGGTAAAACTTACGCCTGGAATCTGCGACAGCAGCGGCAGAATCGTCACGCCGGAGTGTCCGCCAATCACCGGAACTTCAACTTCCGTTGGCAGCTTACCTTTCAGCTCTGCGACAAAGGTATTAGAGCGGATGATATCCAGCGTGGTAACGCCAAACAGTTTGTTTTTGTCGTATACGCCTGCTTTTTTCAGCACTTCCGCCGCAATCGCAACGGTGGTGTTCACCGGGTTGGTGATAATGCCCACGCACGCTTTCGGGCAGGTTTTAGCGATCTGCTGCACCAGGTTTTTCACGATGCCAGCGTTAACGTTAAACAGGTCGGAACGGTCCATACCCGGCTTACGCGCCACACCCGCAGAAATCAGTACTACGTCAGCGCCTTCAAGCGCCGGGGTTGCGTCTTCACCGGAGAAACCTTTGATTTTTACAGCGGTGGGGATGTGGCTCAAATCAACGGCCACACCGGGAGTCACTGGAGCGATGTCGTACAGGGAGAGTTCTGAACCTGAAGGCAGTTGGTTTTTTAAAAGTAATGCCAGCGCCTGACCGATACCACCAGCAGCGCCGAGGACTGCGACTTTCATCCTAAACTCCTTATTATATGATTAGCTAAGTGTCTATTGCTCCGCGGCGGCGACCTTAATTCACAAATTCAATGATTACAATCCTCACTCATCAAGAATGCGGAGTCGCGCAATTTTGGCTTTTATGCATTTAATTTGCGTAATCCGGATCGACTGCAACCAGAGAGCAACGTTCCTACAGGTGGTGACAATATACCCTACTATCCTCTCAAAACAACATCATTTTGATAACAATTAATTTACTTTTAATCTTATTTGCGAGGCGTGACACAGGCATGTTTCTTGATAACGAAATTTGATAAAATTCCGCTCTTTCATAACATTATTTCAGCCTTAAACAAGGCAGACTGTTTGCATAAAAATTCATCTGTATGCACAATAATGTTGTTTCTACTGCCATATTACGGGTGACTTATGCGAAGCTCGGCTAAACAAGAAGAACTAGTAAGAGCGTTTAAAGCGCTCCTCAAAGAAGAAAAATTCAGCTCACAGGGCGAAATCGTCCTCGCGTTGCAGGATCAGGGCTTTGAAAATATCAATCAGTCCAAGGTCTCGCGCATGTTGACTAAGTTCGGCGCAGTGCGTACACGTAACGCAAAAATGGAAATGGTGTACTGTCTTCCGGCTGAACTGGGCGTCCCAACAACATCCAGTCCGTTGAAAAATCTGGTGCTGGATATCGACTATAACGACGCTGTCGTGGTGATTCATACCAGCCCCGGCGCGGCACAACTCATCGCGCGCCTGCTGGATTCACTGGGGAAAGCAGAAGGTATTCTCGGCACGATTGCCGGCGACGATACTATCTTCACTACGCCTGCCAGCGGCTTTTCCGTAAGAGATCTGTACGAAGCCATTCTGGAACTTTTTGAACAAGAGCTTTAGTCCCACTTCCTCCGTCGTCGTACGGCGGAGGCACCTTTTTGTCCTCTCCCCTCGCCGCTTTCCTGTACGGCTATCATTTGGCAAATCATGCCCTTAAACATTCACCACATGAATGACAAATCAAAAAAACGCACAAAATGTCAATTTTTTTAACCAATTGATTTTCTTTAATTTTTCAAACGACAGCGGCGAAAAACAGCAATTTTAATTCCATAACGTTATAAAAAATAAAATTTTTAATGTCTTTAAAAAGCAGAAACAATTAGCGTAGTATTAATTAATCGCGTGATTAGTGTATACTTAATTTTGTGATGAGGGTCACGAAACAAAGACCCCAGTAAAGGAATTCGACGAGGTAAAAATCATGAAAATCAAAACCACTGTTGCAACATTAAGTATTCTGTCCGTTCTCTCTTTTGGCGCTTTCGCCGCAGAACCTATCAGCGCAGAGCAAGCGCAAAACCGTGAAGCAATCGGATCGGTTTCAGTCAGCGCTATCGGCTCATCGCCTATGGATATGAACGCCATGCTGAGCAAAAAAGCGGATGAACAAGGCGCTACGGCCTACCACATTACCGAAGCGCGTAGCGGCAGCAACTGGCACGCCACTGCCGAACTGTACAAATAAAATTCACCTGCCATCGCATATAACGTGTCATTGCTTCGCGGAGATATCACATAAGAAAAGCCCATTAATCCGCGAGGTTGACCCTATAAAGGAATAAAAGATCATGAAAACGAAATACATTATCGCATCACTCGGCCTGGCCACTCTGCTCTCTTTCGGCGCAAATGCCGCAGTACATCAGGTCAACGCGGAACAGGCGCAGAATCTGCAACCGATGGGCACCATTTCCGTCTCGCAGATTGGTAGTACGCCAATGGATATGCGCCAGGAGATCGTCGCTAAAGCTGAAAAAGCAGGCGCTAATAGCTATCGCATCATCGAATTAAAAGAAGGTGATAACTGGCACGCCACCGCCGAGTTGTATAAGTAAACCCTCGTCGTCTAACCCGACGACTTGCCCCCGCCTGCCGGGGCTTTTTTATGCTTTTTCAATGCCGGACATTAAACCGTAGCCGCCCCTCCAGCTCTTCTTCCGCTTCATCAAAGAGTAAAATCAGCGCCCCGTAGCGCCTGCGCAGTTTATCAGGCAGGTGAACGAACTCAATCTCTAGCGGTAGGGGTAAGATATCGCTCATTACCGCATCCCATAATGTATCAAGATCGCTTACTTTCTCACTGGCAAGACCAAACGTCTGCGTAAACTCGCGATAAAAATCGCTTTGGTTTTTAATATCATTAAAATCAAAAGTATAGACATTCATAGCCAGCCACCATCCCCGACAGACAATTGTCTGTTTTACTACTAAGCATCATTATGCAGAGGTTTCACTTCCAGAAACGCTTTTAGCCCCGGAGCACTCTTGCGCTGTTTTTGTATCTCAAATAAGTATAGTCATAAAAAAACCGACGCTTTTGGCATCGGTTCTTGTGGGTTAGCTATCGGTAAGCGCGTTCTGGTATTTATGTAACATACCCGTCAGGCGTTTAACCGGTTCCGTCACCTGCGGCGGCGCCTCCCAGATACGTAATTTCTCCTGATAGATATCCAGCTCATCCAGCAACTGACCAAAGTAGCGTCGCCGTTTATCATCGCTTCCGGCGGAAATAACATGGTCTGCGGTACGACGAAGCTGACGGTGGAACACTGACAGATCTTCATTAACCGGTATCGGCGCGTCGCGCAGACGTTGATGAGCAATGATCATCGTTAGCGCCAGGCGGAACTTCGGCAAATCGCCAGGAAATTTATTCATCAGCAAAAAGAGTTGCTGATATAACGCAGGCAGACGGTTTTCTTTACGGCGTACCACGTTGGTCGTCATTGCCGAGACCGCAGCGGAAACAAACTGATTAAGCAGCACGCGACCGGTTCGATCTTTGGATTTATCACGCACCAGCAGGATAACGATAAACGCCAGCATACAGCCGACAATTTGCCCCAACGCGCTGTCGAGGAACTGGCTGAAATGGAACGTCATCGGATTATCCAACACAATAATGTTAATCGTACTGGCCAGCGCCCCCATCGACCCCAGACGCCGTTTCTGGACCTCAATGCCGATAAAGAACCCCAATACCGCCAGGCTCAAACATAACAACAGCATACTTTGCTGCGTATTGGGAATAATCACCAGGAAATAGAGCAATCCCAGCGGCAACGCCGCCAGAGTGCCATAAATAAAATCGATGCAGACCATGCGCGGATTGGGTAAACGCATCGCCAGCGAGGTCACCACGGCAATCATCACCATCGCGCCATTACCCGATGTCCAGCCGGTCCATAGCCAGAATAATGTCCCCAGAATGCAGGAAAGCGTGGTGCGCCAGAAGTTCACCATCGCATGGTGACGTTCAGCGGATTCCACTTTAACTACGGGCTCGCCTTGCAGGATCTCTTCTTCCGTCGCGCTGATTTTGGTGTTACTGATCACGCCGCGTTTAAGCAATAGATAGCGCGTCGCAGCGCCTACCCAGCTATAAAGCGTGACGGGCGTTTCGCGCTCGCCAGTCCAGACAATGACACGCCGCATCCGTTTTAACTGTCTGTGGACGTCCTGTACCGTTTCAACCGGCGTCTCGAACAGTTCCCGGAATGTATCGGTAATCAGTTCCGGCCGCGTGTTTTGAATAAGATAAGTTTCACAGGATTGCGTAATCAGCGTGAGCGAAAGCGTATTCAACGCTTTCAGGCGGCGGTTAGCGCGTACCCAGCGCGAAGATTCCATATTCAGATTACTTCGCATCCCCTCCAGCGCCGCCGTGCGTCGCACCAGATCGCCCCAAGCGTTGTCGACTTCTTCGCTGTCGCCATGCTTAATACAAAGCTGCATTAGCTGATATTGCGCTACCAGTAAACTGTCCAGTTCGCGATCAACCTCCTGCTTTATCGATCGCGGCGAGAAAAGCAGATCCGCTAAAATAGCGCAGCCAATGCCGATAACGATTTCGCTACAGCGCTCAAGCGCAAATTGCGGCGTGAGCAGCGGCTCCGTCTGAATGGTAATCACAATGATCAGCGCAGTATAACCTGACAGTCCCCACGCATAAGAGTTTTCGATCCGTACTAAAGAGGAGATCCAGGTACAAAAACCGGCCCAGACACAGCACACCAGAATCATCAATAACGGCGCGCGGATCATAGAGATAATAATGATAAGCGCGGCGATACAGCCAATAAACGTCCCGATAATACGCAACATTCCGCGATAACGGATAGCGCCGGAATAGGGTTCTCCGCCGGCGGCAAATGCCGGGCCTGCCGCCACGATCGCGGCGGTCAGCACCGCCCAACGCGGCGTCTCCAGTTGAAAATGGAAGCCGATAAATAATGCCAGCACAATGGCGCACGCCAGCTTTACCGCAAAACGAATGTGCTGGTTGGCAATGGAGAAAATGCCCATGACGATTAACCGAATTCGCGCAGCCGGTGCGCCAGTTTACGGAAGAAGGAGTCCTGGCTTGCGTCACGATCCTGCTTACCGGTGATCACGACGGTTGCCGTCGTACCGGCAGGCCACAAATTCCCCTGCTGCTCGTCGAGCCGGATGCGCACCGGAACACGCTGGGCCAGACGCACCCATTCGAGGTTAGAGTCTATCGTCGCCATCCCTTTCGCATCGCTGGTACTGCTGGCATTCGTTACCCCTGCCGCCACGCTATCGACGGTACCTTTTAATACCCGGTTGCTGCCAAGCGGCGTGATTTCGGCACGATATCCCGGACGCACGCCTTCCAGCTTGGTCTCTTCCATATAGGCCTGCACGTAAAAAGAGTTCTTTTTCACCAGGGCGACGGCCGTGGAACCGCGGGTAATAAATTCACCGGCATAAACATTGAGGTTAGTCACCCAGCCGTCAGCAGGCGCGCGAATAACGGTGCGCTCCAGATCGAGTTTAGCCAGGTCGCGCGTCGCCTGGGCTTTAGCCAGTTGATGCAGTACCGTCTGCAAGACGTTGTTCGCCTGATCGATCTCTTCCCGGGACATCGCCTGTACGCCGAGGCGATTACGGCGACCGGCTTCCTGGCGTTTTTCCTGCGCCAGTACCTGATAATAGGCTACATCAGCTTCCGCTTCCGCCAGCGCTTTTTGATAGCGTGGCTGATCGATGGTAAACAGGACCTGATCCTTTTTCACCAGTTGGTTATCATGCACGTTTACATGGGTAATCAGGCCCGCGACATCCGGGGCAATAGCGACGACATCGGCGCTAAAACGCGCGTCGCGCGTCCAGGGAGATTCGGTGTAATACACCCAGGCGCGGAAAATGGCGATAAAGGCCAGAATAACCAGTACGAGGGTAATGGCCGTACGGGAGAGTTTTCTTGTTAGTGTTTTCACTTCAACCTCAAACGAACAGGCGCGATATTAAATAAAACAGACAACAATACAGCGCGGTATTGAACAGAGCCGGATGCCAGACAAAATCATAGATACCCGTCGGCACAAGCATCCGACGCACCAGCCAAAAAATAGCCAGTGACAAAAGCAATTCGAAAAATATCGGTGGGAAGGAAAGACCAAACACCACGATAACGGGAAACAGACTCATGTTGACCTTGATTTCTGAGAGAGAGCAGGCGATAGATTGTTAAGCTACATCGCCGCAGAGAAGGGCAAGAGACGCCAGGCGAGAGCGACATAGCTCTTATTCGAATAATAGTATATTAACGTAATTGTTATGCTGTTATCTATATTATGTGATCTAAATCACTTTTAAGCCAGAGTGAATAATGGAACGATTAAAACGAATGTCGGTATTCGCCAAAGTTGTCGAGTTTGGCTCTTTTACCGCCGCAGCCAGACAGCTGCAAATGAGCGTATCGTCCATCAGCCAGACTGTGGCGAAACTGGAAGATGAGCTTCAGGTTAAATTGCTCAACCGCAGCACACGCAGCATTGGGCTCACCGAAGCTGGAAAAATCTATTATCAGGGCTGTCGTCGTATGCTGCATGAAGTGCAGGATGTTCATGAGCAGCTTTACGCTTTTAATAACACGCCTATCGGTACATTGCGTATCGGCTGTTCTTCAACCATGGCGCAAAATGTGCTGGCCGGGCTTACCGCAAAATTATTAAAAGAGTATCCCGGTCTGGCGGTCAATCTGGTGACAGGAATTCCGGCCCCGGATTTAATTGCCGACGGGCTGGACGTGGTGATCCGCGTGGGCGCGCTGCAAGACTCCAGCCTGTTTTCCCGTCGACTCGGCGCGATGCCGATGGTTGTGTGCGCCGCCAAGCCCTACCTCGCTCAGTACGGCGTCCCGGAAAAACCCGCCGATCTCAGTAGCCATTCCTGGCTGGAATATAGCGTGCGCCCGGATAATGAGTTTGAACTTATCGCGCCGGAAGGAATTTCTACCCGACTGATTCCACAGGGGCGGTTCGTCACTAACGATCCGATGACGCTGGTACGCTGGCTGACCGCCGGAACCGGAATCGCCTATGTGCCGCTGATGTGGGTGATCGATGAGATCAATCGTGGCGATCTGGAGATCCTGCTGCCTCGCTATCAGTCCGATCCCCGTCCGGTGTACGCGCTGTACACCGAAAAAGATAAGCTGCCGCTTAAAGTGCAGGTAGTGATTAACGCGTTAACTGACTATTTTGTCGATGTCGCACACCTGTTTCAGGGAATGCACGGGCGAGGGAAAGAAAAATAAAAACACCGGGTAATTGCTGAAGACGATTGTAGGTCAGATGCCACCCGACGCAGACATTGCCTGGTGGCGCTGCGCTTATCAGGCCTGGGGGCACATACCACAGGCCTGATAAGGCGGACAGTTATGCGGTGCCGCCAACCGTCAGGTTATCGACTTTCAGCGTCGGCTGGCCTACGCCTACCGGCAGACTTTGCCCCTCTTTACCGCAAACCCCCACCCCGTTATCCAGCTTAAGGTCATTGCCGACCATGGAGATCTGTTGCATCGTTTCAATGCCTGATCCAATCAACGTCGCGCCCTTCACCGGCGTCGTGACTTTGCCGTTTTCAATCAGATACGCTTCCGAGGTAGAAAACACAAACTTGCCGGAGGTGATATCCACCTGACCGCCGCCAAAGTTAGGCGCATAGATGCCGTACTCAACGGATTCGATAATTTCCTGCGGCGTTGACTGCCCCGCCAACATATAGGTATTCGTCATACGCGGCATCGGCAGATGCGCATAAGATTCGCGACGCCCGTTACCGGTCGGCGTAGCGCCCATCAGGCGCGCGTTCAGCTTGTCCTGCATGTATCCTTTCAGCACGCCATTTTCAATCAATACGTTGTACTGGCCTGGCGTACCTTCATCATCGATAGCAACGGAGCCGCGACGGTTCATCATTGTGCCGTCGTCCACTACGGTGCAAAGCGCGGAGGCAACCTGCTCGCCGATCTGACCGCTAAACACAGATGTCCCACGACGGTTAAAATCACCTTCCAGCCCGTGACCGACCGCTTCGTGCAGCAATACGCCCGGCCACCCGGCGCCCAGAACCACCGGTAACGTCCCCGCTGGCGCAGCGACCGCGGAGAGATTAACCAGCGCCATGCGTACCGCTTCTTTCGCCCACGCGTCGGCGCGAACCTCGCCGTCGAGATCGGCAAGAAAATACTCATAACCAAAGCGACCGCCGCCGCCGCTGGCGCCGCGCTCGCGTTTACCGTCTTCTTCCACCTGCACGCTAACGGACAACCGCACCAGTGGACGGACATCCGCCGCCAGCGTCCCGTCGGTCGCCGCCACGAGGATTAATTCATATACGCCGGTCAGGCTGGCGTTAACTTCCTGCACGCGTTTATCGGCTTCTCGCGCCACTTTGTCAACGCGTCTGAGGATATCCAGCTTCTCTTCGCGGCTCATACTTTGCAGCGGATCAAGGGTGGTGTAGAGCGGCTGATGCGCTACGGCGGCGAGCGTTTTTACCTTGCCTTCGCCGTTCTCGCGTACAATGGTTCGCGCTGCCTGCGCACTCTGCTCCAGCGCCAGGAGGCTTATCTGGTCAGCATAAGCAAAACCGGTTTTTTCGCCGCTAATGGCGCGAACGCCAACGCCCTGGTCGATATTATATGAACCATCTTTAATGATGCGGTCTTCTAAAACCCAGGATTCGTGATAGCTCGACTGAAAATAGAGGTCGCCATAATCAAGACGGCGTTCGGCCAGTTGGCCCAAAATAGCGAACAGATCCTGATGGTTCAGGCCATTCGCCGCTAGCAATTGTTCACTTACCAGGTTCAGACTCATCGTTTTTGCTACTCGTTGATTTCTGCCGGATGGCGGTTCACGCCTTATCCGGACTACGTTGTTAGATTGTACAAACCGGATAAACGCAGCGCCGTCCGGCATGACTATTTACTGAGAGTGGGGCAATTCCTCGCCCCCGTCAAATCATTGCTGGCTTTCTTTTCTCGGTTGGCGCAGAACTTCGTTGATCTGCGGCGCATCGACCGGACCGGTAATGCGATAACGCAGAATGGAGACCTTGCTCCATAGCGGCCCCAACACTTTACTGGCGGCAAATACCGCCGCGCCGACAATCGGGTTAACGGCAAACGCGGCGGCGACGCCCACGGTGGCGGAAATTTCCGGCGCGACAACGGCCTCCATATCAAGACGACGACGCACCAGATCAACAGAACCTTTCATTGCAATATCCGCTTCCAGCCCATCCACCAGCGTATCGTCAGTATGCAGGACGCCATCTTTAATCCACGCGGTACTATGAATAGAGTCGAAATAGAAGCCCTCGCTAAAGGTATCTCTGAAGTCAAACCGCAGCTTACGCAGCAACGCATCAAAACTGAGCAACCGCAGTAACTGTCCGGCATGACCGCTACTGAGATCAGTAAACTCGCCTTTACCCAGACGCGTACGTAAAATCCCGTTGAGCGTGGCTTCCTCAGGTTGCCAGGGCGGGTTTCGCCAGTGCAGATCGTAATCTACGTTAAAAGACGCGTTCTGGATTGGCGTCGAGATGCCGAAGAACCCGGCAGCTGTGTCGAGGTTATTTCCATGCAGACTACCTTTCAGCGAGGTTCGTTCATTACCCGGCGCATTCACCCACTCACCGTTCGCTTTCAAACGGGCGAATCCGGTATCGATCAGGCCATTCGCCAGAGTCAGCGTATTGCCTTTGATGGCGAAATCGCCATCAATACGCCCATATTTTTGCCCCCACAGCCAGCACTCTTCGCAGCGAAGCTGTAAGTCCGGCCAGCCGCGGAAGCTAATCGTGTTCGCCGAAGCCAACGGCGATGTCGGCGTTGGTGACGAGGCGTGCGTTTTTGCGACACCAGGGTTGTAATACAGGTACTTAATGTTCGCCAGCCACGGCGCATGGTTGCGCATGAGCAGCGTGGCGTTCACCTCACGGCCCTGCGCTTCAATTTTTGTTCCATTCAGCGAGGGGGCTGAAACGACGCTCAAATTGTTCCACTGCTGGCCGCCCAGCGATAGCGCGGGAGTACGCAACGTGACGCGTTGAGGAAACTCGGCCGAACTGCTCACGTTATCCGCCGCGCCTTTCTGGAATAACGCCAGCCATTGCGCGCCATCCAGCGCCGGCAGATTGAGTTCAACGCCTTGTTGAGCAGGTAATGGTGGAATCGTCCGGCTGTCCGTCGTCCAGATAGCCCGATCCAACGTCAGCTTCTGATTTAATAACCAGCGGCTGTTAAAGTGATTTTTACTCCCTGCGCTCCCCGTTAGCGCAAAACTTTTCAGGTTGCCGTCAGCCTGAATGTTCACCGGAATGGCTTCGCCTGCGGGTTTATTTAGCGGAGAAGGTAAGTGACTGCTCACATTTCTCAGATCGCCGTTCAGTTCGATGTGATAAGTGGTGTCAGCGTGATACGGAAGATCGATGCCGACTTTACCATTCCACGTCACGCTGCCGCTCAGGGCGTCATTCAGTTGCGGCGGTAAGACGCCCATACGCGTTGGTTGCCAGTTACCGTTCAGGTTGACGGCGACCTGATAGGCTTTTGCCCCTTCCGTCGTACTGAAATCCAGGTTAAGCGGCTGATTAAACCAGTTTGCCGTCAGCGGCCCGCTTTTTAGCGCGCCATTCACAAAGCTGAATTTACCGTTCAGATTTTTGAGCGTGCTGTTTAGCGGCTTAATAAACAGACTGTTATTACGCAACGAGACATCGCCCTCGGCGGTAACCTGTTCGCCGTCCAGCGGAATATCAAGATGTAAGCGAGCATTCACATCGCCATCTAACTGGAGCTCCGCCAGCGTCGAGCCAAGCGAGTCTTTTAGCGGCGTCTCGTCAAAATAAGGCCCAACGGCTTTTCCCGGCCCGTTAATATCGGCATCAATGAGCAGTTTCTCTTTGGAATAATCCGGAATCGCCGCCGCGAGTTTGCTGGCCTTCACCCCGCCCAAATCGACGCTATCCGAACGCATCCACAGACCGTCGTTCAGGAAATCCAGTTCAATGTTGAGATTTTTTAGCGCCGGCCAGTCGGGTTGAAAAGCAAACGTCGCATTGCGTAGCGGCACCAGCACTTCAAACTGACCTTCGTTATGCTTATAGGGAAAGAGGTGCGGGTTACCACCGTAAACCAACGTGGCGTTATCCGCCTCGCCGCCCTGAATCGCGCCGCTAAGGTAATCGACCAGCGCTTTGCCCATCAGGTTTTCCGGAAAATAGCGCCACGCCTGAGATCCATCATCGGTACTGATTCCGGCCAGAATACCCAGCCACGGTTCGTCGCCCGTCGGTTGCAGATAGCGGAACCCGCCGCGCGCATGTACCGCCTTTGCTTTGACGTCAATGTCGCGGCCATCAAGCTGAAAGCCGTTCTCATTCTTCAACCAGCTAAGCGTCGCGACGCCGTTTTCAATTTCCAGCGGCGCGCGAAAAACGGTTTCATAGGGCATTTTAGCCTGCTGCATCGCAACCTTCATCTGCCCGTCTTCTACGCTTCCCGCCAGCGTACCGGAAAAATGTTCCGCGCCGGGCAACAGCTTCCACTGTTTCCATGCAAGATTTTCCCACGATGCCTGAAAACGCGTTTTTTCGGTCGCCTGTAGCGGAATATCCAGCGCCAGTGTGGCGATCTTTCCGCTCGGCTGCGTAGCCTGCCATATTTCGCCCAGCACAGGCGACAGTTTAGCCGCCAGCGGACGTAATGCTTCCAGCCCCGCCAGTTCAAGATTACTGGCGCGAATGCGTAGTTCATCGCTACGTGTGTGATTCTCGCCGCCGACGTCCTGCTGCGGGAGCCAGGCCACGGTTAAGGCTCCGCTCGGCCAGGGTTTACCATCAAGCGTAATCCGTGTGTCCGGAATATAAAACTGCCAGCCCGGCTGCTCGCGGCTAATCTGCGCCGTCAGGTTATCGACAGACAGCGTGTGCGTCGTGTTATCGCCCAGCCAGCTTGCGCCGCCCTGTTTCAGCCAGACGTCCCCTCCGGCGATTTCGCCTTTACTGAGCGTCATCCAGCCTTCCAGACTGAAACGCGCCGTCTGGAGCGCCACATTATCCTGCATCCATTTGCCCAGCCACGGCTTGACGTCAATATCGTCGGCCTGTAACCAGACTCTGCCGTTATTTAGCAAACCGTCGTCATCGCGTAAATCCATCCGCACCTGCATCACGCCGTGCTGCCCAGTCAGGCTGGAGAGGCTGACCTCGCCTTCGGCGCGGTGACGCTCTTTGCCGTTTAGCCAGGTAAGCTGTGGGATCGCCAGCTCCGCGCGTTGTCCGGAAAGCGTCAGAAAACTGATTTGGCTATCGCGCAGATCGAAATGATCGAACTGACGCAGGAAAAGATCGCTTAAACGGCTGGTTTCGATGCCTTCGCCGTCGCTGCTTTGAAGAGGCGTGTTGGTGCGGAAATTGAGTTGCCAGAAGGTCAGGTCGCGAAACTGCCAGCGCATGTGCAACAGGCTTTGCCAGACGTCCAGCGCCAGCGTAACGCGTTTTATCGACAGTTCGCCGCCATCTTTCAGGGCGGCATGAATATTATGCGCTTCCAGCGTAGGGCCAAAATTTTGCCAGCTTGCGGAGAGTTGGCTGGCGGCCACCGGCACGCCGGTCACAGACTCAATCTTATTCAGGATAGCTGGACGCCAGGCGTCAAGATGAGGCAACGCCAGGCGCAGCCCGCTAACCAGCAGCGCTGCAATGACGATGAGCGCGGCTCCAGTGAGCAATAAAATCCCCGGCAATCGCCTCACGCGTCTCTCCTTGTCTGCCAAAAAATACGACTCACAACCTTGCTTTGCCGGACGGCGGCGTGAACGCCTTATCCGGCCTGCAAATGCTCGTACGGGTCGCGGTCTTTTACATCATTACGACGTCAAACTGCTCCTGGTTATAAAGCGGTTCGACCTGAACTTTAACCTGTTTGCCGACAAAGATTTCGACTTCCGCCAGCGCGTGTGATTCTTCGCCTTTCAGCGCTTCCGCCACCGCAGGAGAAGCATAAACCAGGAAGCGATCGGAGTCATAAGCGTGATGAACACGTACAATTTCACGCATGATCTCATAGCAGACGGTTTCCACCGTTTTTACCGTCCCGCGGCCATGACAGGTTGGACACTCGTTACAAAGCACATGTTCCACGCTTTCACGGGTCCGTTTACGGGTCATTTCCACCAGTCCCAGCGGCGAAAAACCGTTAATACTGGTTTTCACGCGATCCTTACTTAACGCCTGTTCCAGCGAATGCAGCACCCGACGGCGATGATCTTCATTATTCATGTCGATAAAATCGATAATGATAATGCCGCCCAGATTACGCAGGCGTAGCTGGCGGGCAATGGCCTGCGTCGCTTCAATATTGGTATTAAAAATGGTGTCGTCGAGATTACGGTGTCCGACAAACGCGCCGGTATTGATATCTACCGTCGTCATCGCTTCGGTTTGGTCGATAATCAGATAACCGCCGGACTTGAGTTCAACCTTACGCTCCAGCGCGCGCTGGATCTCATTTTCCACGTCATAAAGATCGAAGATCGGCTGATGGCCACTGTAATGCTCCAGCTTACTGGTCATTTCCGGGATGTATTCTGCGGTAAACTCCAGCAGCGACTCATAGGTCAGACGTGAGTCGACGCGAATTCGGTCCAACTGCGCATCGGCGAAATCGCGCAGCACGCGCTGCGCCAGCGCCAGTTCGCCATACATCTGGTAGCGCGTTTGCGGACGCTTTTTGCGCTCCATGACTTTCGTCCAGACGCGCTTGAGATAGGCGGCGTCAGACGCGAGATCCTCTTCACACACGCCTTCCGCCGCGGTACGGATAATAAACCCGCCCTGTTCGTCGCAGTATTCCGCCACCACCTTTTTCAGGCGCTCGCGTTCACTTTCGCTTTCGATGCGCTGGGAAACGCCAACGTGTGACGCGCCGGGCATAAAAACAAGGTAACGGGAGGGCAACGTGATGTCCGTGGTCAAACGCGCGCCTTTCGTGCCGAGCGGATCTTTCACTACCTGCACCATCAGATCCTGTCCCTGACGCACCAGTTCGGAGATATCGCGCACGGTAAACTGTTTTTGCTCGTCGCCCGCCACGCATTCGGTATGCGGCATAATGTCGGAAGCATGAAGAAATGCGGCTTTATCCAGCCCAATATCTACAAAAGCCGCCTGCATACCTGGAAGTACACGACTTACACGACCTTTGTAGATATTGCCTACGATTCCGCGTCGCGCTTCGCGCTCAATATGGATTTCCTGAAGAATACCGCCATCAATGTACGCCACGCGCGTTTCCGATGGCGTTACGTTTACCAACAATTCAGCCGTCATGTTTATCCCTTTTATCACGCAGTGCGTTAAAATGACTCAACAACTCATACGTTTCAACCAGCGGTAAGCCGACCACGGCGTGATAGCTGCCATTTATCTTCCTGACAAAACAGCCACCCCGCCCCTGAATACCGTATGCACCTGCTTTATCTAAAGGCTCGCCGCTGGCGACATAGCCAGTAATATCCTGCGCAGAAAGCGTGCGGAAAGTCACCTCCGTTACCACCAGACAATCCAGCGTCTGCTGCGAGTCCGCAAGCGCAACAGCAGTCATCACCTGATGCGTATTTCCGGAAAGCAAACGCAGCATTTCTGCGGCATGAGCGGCGTCGCGCGGCTTTTCCAGCACCTCGCCGTTTAACACGACTATCGTATCCGCGCCCAACACCGGCAGATCACGGGGAACCAGCGCCACGCCAGCCTGCGCCTTTTCGCGTGCCAGCCGAACAACATACTGCTGCGCGCTTTCCTGAGCACGCCGTTGCTCTTCAATACCAGGCACGACCTGCTCGAATGAAAATCCAAGTTGAGTCAATAATTCCTGGCGACGCGGGGAACCGGAAGCAAGATACAGAGTTGTCATATCGACCTTTATTGCACAGCAAACTGCTGGCGTACTTTACGCATCAGCAAAAAGAGCCAGGGCCACAGCACGCCATTGACTACACTACTCCAGAACACTTCCGGTCTGAAAGAGACGTTGATCACTAAAAACTCGGCCCAGAAAACAATAATGTCCACGGCCAGTGAAAGCAACATTACCACCAGCGCCTGCTGCCAGAGCGCCAGGTTACGGAAGAGCTGGAATTTCAGAGCGACCAGATAGGCGACAATACTCATCGACAGAGCGCGCACGCCAAGTGTGGAACCGCTGATGAGATCAAGTATGGCACCCATCACAAATCCCGTCCCCACATTTACGCGGTGCGGCAGGGCCAGAATCCAGTACAGTAAGATGAGCAAAACCCAGTTTGGCCGGAAAACAATGATGTCGTCCGGCCAGGGCATGATTTGCAGCAACAGCGCAATAAGAAAAGAGAGCCAGATAACCCAGCGCCCCTGGCTACGATAGCTCGCCACCATTACCCTCCCGGCGCACGCGCAGGCGGCGTGGTCGCGCCCGAAGGCGATGGTTGCGTTGATACCGGCGCAGTCTGGCCCGCAGATGGCTGAGTAATCCCCGTCGCCGGGTCCGGCACTGGCGCCGGCGGCCCCATCGCATCCGGAGAAGGCAACACCTGCGGCATCATCTGCATCAGGCGCTCATTGGCGACGCGGTGAACCTCTTCCGGCGTCATCGGATTGGCGCCGTTACGATCGGCTCCCCACAACAGCAGCAGATAGCGTAAACGCTGCAAACCCGCGGTTGGACGTGCCTGAATGACGGTATAGGCGCGCTGAGTGTCCAGCTTGACGGAGGAGACCACCGCCACCGGATACCCTTCCGGGAAACGCCCACCAAGTCCGGACGTTACCAGCACATCGCCGACGCGAATATCGGTATTGGCGGGCAGATGTTCAAGCTGAAGATCGTCAGTGCAGCCGTTACCGGCGGCAATCACGCGGATGTCATTGCGCAGTACCTGAATCGGCAGCGCATGAGTCGCATCGCAAATCAGCAGTACGCGACTGGTCAGTTTCGCCACGGCGACAACCTGCCCTACGACGCCTTTGTCGCTAATGACCGGTTGACCTTCATATACGCCATTAACGCTGCCTTTATCGATAACGACCTGATCGCTGTAAGGATCGTTAACCGTTGAAATAACCTGAGTCACCATTTTCTGCTCGTCCTGACGCAGCGGAGACCCCAGCAGCTCGCGCAACCGCGCGTTCTCCTGTTTGTACTGCCCCAGCATCAGCAGGTCGCTGTTTTTTAGCAGTAATTCCTGGCGCAGCGCCCGGTTTTCCAGCTCAAGCTGGTCGCGAGAAGCCAGCGTTTGCGACACGCTGTCGAGCAGTTCACGAGGGCCGTTTGAAATAAAATAGAAAGGACTGACGGCAGTGTCCATGTACGTTCGGATTTGACTGAACGTCCCCAGGCGGCTGTCGGCAATGATAACGCCGAGCGCCACCAGCACCGCCAGAATAAGGCGAATCTGTAGCGACGGGCCACGGCTAAAAATTGGCTTCATAGGCTATGCGTATTCTCGCGTCGGAGAGGCAGGACAATCCAGGGATAATCCTGCCCGTATCCAACTACTCTTCGCTGAACAGGTCGCCGCCGTGCATATCGATCATTTCCAGCGCCTTGCCGCCGCCGCGCGCCACACAGGTCAGCGGATCTTCAGCAACCACGACAGGAATGCCCGTCTCTTCCATTAACAGACGGTCAAGGTTACGCAGCAGCGCGCCGCCGCCGGTGAGCACCATACCGCGCTCGGAGATGTCTGACGCCAGCTCCGGCGGACACTGTTCCAGCGCCACCATTACCGCGCTGACGATACCGGTCAACGGTTCCTGCAACGCTTCCAGAATCTCGTTTGAGTTCAGGGTAAAGCCGCGTGGAACGCCTTCCGCCAGGTTACGGCCACGCACTTCAATCTCGCGGACTTCGTCGCCCGGATAAGCGGAACCGATTTCGTGTTTAATACGTTCTGCGGTGGCTTCACCGATCAGAGAACCGTAGTTACGACGAACGTAATTAATGATGGCTTCGTCGAAGCGGTCACCACCAATACGGACAGAAGAAGAGTAAACCACGCCGTTCAGGGAGATCACGGCAACTTCAGTGGTACCACCACCGATATCCACAACCATTGAACCGGTTGCTTCAGAAACTGGCAGACCTGCGCCGATCGCGGCCGCCATCGGCTCTTCGATCAAAAAGACTTCACGGGCGCCTGCGCCCTGAGCGGATTCACGAATTGCGCGGCGTTCTACCTGCGTCGCGCCGACCGGCACGCATACCAGTACGCGCGGGCTTGGGCGCATAAAGCTGTTGCTGTGCACTTGTTTAATAAAGTGCTGGAGCATTTTTTCGGTCACAAAGAAGTCAGCGATAACGCCGTCTTTCATCGGACGGATCGCAGCGATATTGCCCGGCGTACGGCCCAGCATCTGCTTCGCATCATGACCGACTGCAGCCACGCTTTTCGGCGAACCGGCACGATCCTGACGAATGGCCACAACGGAAGGCTCATTCAATACGATGCCTTGTCCTTTTACATAAATGAGGGTATTCGCGGTACCCAGGTCAATGGACAGGTCATTGGAAAACATGCCACGAAATTTTTTCAACATACTAAGGGATAATCCTGAAAGCTGGGGCGGAAAACAAAATCCGCTTACTTTACCAACCACACGCAGCAGCGACAAGGCGCAAAAATCATCTGCTACGGTGAAAATTAGTGCAGTTCGTTTCCTTTGTTACAAATCTCGGCCTGAGTCCCTCAGGGCTGAAAAAATCAGCAGCAATCCTCGCCTTCGTTTGCAACCTGTCAAAGGTCATTCACCTGCATATTTGCTGCAACAATCTGGCGAGCAGACAAGCACACCCCCATGAGGCGCAGCGCGCGTTATTCTACGTGAAAACAAATTAAACGGCAGGTTAAACCGAGTATCTTTGCGAATATTTTTTCACGTTTGTGTCAAGTAGTTGGGAGGAGGCAAAAAAATCACCCTGCCCGCCAGCCACGCCGCGTTTTGTCAGCGTCTGCCACTCGCCGCGCGAACGGACGCCCGTCGCGTAAACCTGCGTAGGCGTGCCCGCGCAGGCCTCTACCAGACTTTGAACCAGAAGCTGGTTTTCCGTTCGCTTCTCAATGTTTCTGACCAGACTCGGATGCAGCTTGAGTAATTCCACATTGAGCGCTTTAATCCAGCTCGTGCTAACCAGCGTCAAACCCGCCTGTGTCACCGCCACCCGAACGCCAAGCGCATTGACTAAGCGAAGGATGGGTTGTAACCGGCTGATGTGTTGACAAACATCTGCCTCCGCAAGTTCAATAATTATGCGATTTCGCTGTGATTTTTCACACTGCATTAACGTATCGCGCAACCAGCGCTGAAAACGCGGACGAATCAGCGACTCAACCGTCAACTGCATTGCCAGATTTTCATCCGGCCAGTAGCCCAGCAACGTAATCAGGCGGCTAATTTGTAATCTGTCATACTCTTCCGATAAACCAAATTGCAACACCATCGGCATATACTCCGCCGAGCTCACCTCTTCTTTACCGTCATAGATGCGACACATCAATTCCCGATGATGTACGCGACCTTCTCGCGTGACCGCCGGTTTTTGATAAAGTCGCGGTCCGCCCCGGTTCAGCATCTGCTCAATCAATGTGCGCCAGCGCACATTGCCGCGCCCTTTTTCCGGCAGAGTGTCGTCGTAGATAGCCCAGCTATTTCCCCCCTGCAGGGCGGCATTCCGCGCCGCGGCTTCAGCATGTTCCATCACCTGCTCGGTGGACTGTCCGCTGCGCCAGGCGCAAATGCCGATATGTACCATATCGTCACGATCGAGCATTTTGTTAGCCGGTAGCGCATCGACAGCTTTTAAAAGTTGTCCGGCAATACTTTCCGCTTCTTTCAGCGTTCGATGCGGTAGCAGCACGGCAAAGTCGCTGCGGTGATAACGCGCCAGCAGCGAGCCTGGGTAACGCATAATAAATGTCGATAGCAGATTGATAAGCATAAACATCTGCTCTTCCGCCTGATTGCCTCCCAGGCTGTCGCGCAGAAGATTGAAGTCTGGCAAGCGGATCATCATCACCACGCCATGCACTCCCACTTTTTCCTGATCTTCCAGCAGCGTCGCCAGTTGGTTATCAAAGAACAGACGGTTACCGAGTCCGGTTTTGGTGTCCTGCGCGGCGTAGGAGCGAATGAGGGTGTCCAGGCGACTACGCTGTTCGTGAGCAAACTGAATTTCGGAAAGCAATACATCAAGCGCGCTACTGGTGCGCGCTGGCCATTCGTAAACAGAACCGCGGACATTCGCCCCGCGTTCGCCGTTCAGAATACGCGTGGAGCGAATTTCCAGAAGCTCTTGCCCGGAAAGCTGCCGCTGCAGCCAGCGCACCGATAAAAACAAAATCAGAACGATAAAACCGATCGCCAGCGTCAGCGGCGCCGTGGTGATCAGTGAGTGAAAATAGTTACCCATCGGGTCCTGATAAACCAGACGTAGCGACATTCCTGGATGTTTTATCAGCGGTACGACCAGCTCGCGATACATGTCGCTGGTGCCAGCTGGCCGATAACCTCTGGCGCGAGAATGGCTGTAGACGCTGCGCTCCCCCTGCAACAGATCGACACGCACAATATCGGAAGCGATCATGAGTTCGTCGATTTGCGGCGTCAGCGAGACAATATCATGGGTCACCAGGTGCGTATCAATGGCTGTCGCCGTCGCCTGCACACGGCTGACATACTTATACTGTACGGCGTTATAAAAGCTTAGCGAGCAACCTATCAGAGTCACGAAGATCGTTAACCCCGTGAGCAGCGTGATAAAAGCTGAGAATTTCGTCGTTAATCGCATCCTTGAGTTAACTCCGACGGTTATAAACAGTATGAAAAAGCGAATCTGAAGGCGGAATTCGCCACGGCGCGCAATGAAGCAGGCATACTACCAAAATGGATCTATCTGGCAATTTATTGCGTTGCATCGGCATCACGTTTTAATTAGCGAGTATAGTCTTCGTAGCTATTTTTCCAATCTACCATGTAAAGTGAGGACAGGTTATGCAGGCGTTGATCTTAGAACAGCAGGACGGTAAAACCCTCGCATCCGTGCAACATCTCGAAGAGAGTCAACTGCCGGCAGGTGATGTGACGGTGGATGTCCACTGGTCCAGCCTGAATTATAAAGATGCTCTGGCTATCACCGGAAAAGGGAAAATTATCCGTCATTTTCCGATGATTCCTGGTATTGATTTCGCCGGCACCGTTCACGCAAGCGAAGATCCTCGCTTTCATGCAGGCCAGGAAGTACTACTGACTGGCTGGGGCGTGGGCGAAAACCACTGGGGCGGCCTGGCCGAACGCGCACGCGTTAAAGGCGACTGGCTGGTCGCGCTGCCTGCGGGACTGAGCAGCCGTAACGCCATGATCATCGGCACCGCCGGTTTTACCGCCATGCTGTGCGTCATGGCGCTTGAAGATGCAGGTATTCGCCCGCAAGACGGTGAGATTGTCGTCACCGGCGCCAGCGGCGGCGTGGGCAGCACTGCCGTTGCATTACTGCATAAGCTGGGCTATCAGGTTGCAGCAGTATCAGGACGTGAAAGCACCCACGGCTATCTTAAGAGCCTGGGAGCTAACCGTATTCTCAGCCGCGATGAGTTTGCTGAATCTCGCCCGTTGGAAAAACAGCTGTGGGCCGGTGCAATTGATACCGTTGGCGATAAAGTGCTGGCGAAAGTCCTGGCACAGATGAACTATGGCGGTTGCGTGGCCGCCTGCGGCCTGGCGGGCGGCTTCGCGCTGCCGACCACCGTTATGCCATTCATTCTGCGTAATGTGCGTTTGCAAGGGGTGGACTCGGTGATGACCCCACCGGCACGTCGCGCAGAAGCCTGGGCGCGTTTGGTTAAGGATCTGCCGGAATCGTTCTATGCTCAGGCCGCCACAGAGATTACGCTGGCGGATGCGCCGAAGTTCGCCGATGCCATCATCAATAATCAGGTTCAGGGCCGTACGCTGGTGAAGATAAAATAACGTCACGTATAAAAAAATTTACACTTAATTAACTATTTATTTTTACACATTGACACACTCCCTGTCATATTCACTACACGCTATGTTGTGTTGTGGTGGGTAGACCGGGAGTCTGTGATGAAAAAGATACGTCCATTAACAGAAGCCGATGTGACTGCGGAATCGGCTTTTTTTATGCAGCGCCGACAGGTGCTAAAAGCATTAGGCATCAGCGCGGCCGCCTTATCCTTACCCTCAACGGCGCAGGCCGATCTCTTCAGTTGGTTTAAAGGCAACGATCGTCCGAAAGCGCCTGCCGGTAAACCGCTTGAGTTTAGTCAGCCTGCCGCCTGGCGAAGCGATTTAGCGTTAACGCCGGAAGATAAGGTGACGGGCTACAACAATTTCTATGAGTTTGGCCTTGATAAAGCCGACCCGGCGGCCAATGCCGGAAGTCTGAAAACCGAACCGTGGACGTTGAAAATCAGCGGGGAAGTCGCGAAGCCATTTACGCTGGATTATGACGATTTAACACATCGTTTCCCATTAGAAGAGCGTATCTATCGAATGCGCTGCGTCGAAGCGTGGTCCATGGTCGTGCCGTGGATTGGTTTCCCTTTATATAAGCTACTCGCGCAGGCACAGCCCACCAGCCACGCTAAATATGTGGCATTCGAAACGCTATACGCGCCGGATGATATGCCAGGACAGAAAGATCGTTTTATTGGCGGCGGACTGAAATACCCTTATGTCGAAGGGCTACGTCTGGACGAAGCCATGCATCCGCTGACTCTGATGACCGTTGGCGTCTATGGTAAGGCGTTACCCCCGCAAAACGGTGCGCCTATTCGACTCATCGTTCCATGGAAGTATGGTTTTAAAGGTATTAAATCTATTGTCAGCATTAAACTCACCCGCGAACGTCCGCCAACCACCTGGAATTTGTCGGCTCCCAACGAATATGGTTTTTACGCCAATGTGAACCCGCATGTGGATCATCCACGCTGGTCTCAGGCTACCGAACGCTTTATTGGTTCAGGCGGTATCCTTGATGTGCAAAGGCAGCCGACGCTGCTGTTTAACGGCTACGCCAATGAAGTCGCTTCGCTGTATCGCGGTCTCAATTTGCGGGAGAATTTTTAAGTGCGTCTGACAGTAAAACAGATAACCTGGCTAAAAGTTTGTCTGCATCTTGCCGGTTTTTTGCCGCTTCTGTGGCTCTTTTGGGCGATAAATCACGGTGGACTCAGCGCAGACCCGGTAAAGGATATCCAACACTTTACCGGCAGAACCGCGCTCAAATTTTTGCTCGCCACCTTGCTGGTTTCACCGCTGGCGCGCTACGCTAAACAGCCATTATTGATACGCACACGCCGCCTGTTGGGGTTATGGTGTTTCGTTTGGGCTACGCTGCATTTAACCAGCTATGCCTTGCTGGAACTGGGGATACATAACCTGGCGCTGTTAGGAAGCGAGTTGATTTCACGCCCTTATTTGACGCTTGGGGTCATTAGCTGGCTGGTGTTACTAGCGCTGACGTTGACCTCAACGCAATTTGCGCAGCGTAAATTGGGCAAACGCTGGCAAACACTGCATAACGTCGTCTATCTTGTCGCGATCCTGGCTCCCATACATTACCTGTGGTCGGTAAAGATTTTATCACCGCAACCGGTCATCTACGCGGCATTAGCGTTAGCCCTTTTAGCGTTGCGTTACCGGAAGTTTCGCCAGTGGTGGCGCTAGTTTGGTGAACTGTGCGGTCGATTGCAAAACGCAAAACAGGTAATGTCCTTTTTATGTTTCGGGTTGATTATCTTCCCTGATAAGACCAGTATTTAGCTGCCAATTGCGACGAAATAGTTATAATGTGCGACTTTACATTCCCCAACGGCGATTTTCGTTCGCAGAAAGGGTGACAATCGAGCAATGAAGGTATATTTTGTTTTTTGCCCGAAAATGGCAGAAGATAGCCACACAATGACTGGCAAATCATGAATTTCACCTTCGGGTGCTACGGCATAACAGGCAAATCAAAGATGCGCGGTATTTTACCCGCGGCAGTCATTCACATGCTTTACAGACGGCGCTAAAACGCCTGTCACAATCACACTAAACAAAGAGTACGGAACCCACTCATGGATATTCGTAAGATTAAAAAACTGATCGAGCTGGTTGAAGAATCAGGTATCTCCGAACTGGAAATTTCTGAAGGCGAAGAATCTGTTCGCATCAGCCGCACAACGGCAAACGCCGGTTTTCCGGTGATGCAGCAGGCTTATGCGGCGCCGATGATGCAGCAACCCGCTCTGTCTAACGCTGTCGCGCCAGCGGCTACTCCAGCAATGGAAGCGCCTGCCGCAGCGGAAATCAGTGGTCACATCGTACGCTCCCCAATGGTTGGTACTTTCTACCGCACCCCAAGCCCGGACGCGAAAGCGTTCATCGAAGTGGGCCAGAAAGTGAACGTGGGCGATACCCTGTGCATCGTTGAAGCCATGAAAATGATGAACCAGATCGAAGCTGACAAAGCAGGTACTGTGAAAGCGATTCTGGTCGAAAGTGGTCAACCGGTAGAATTTGACGAGCCACTGGTCGTCATCGAGTAACGAGGCGAACATGTTGGATAAAATTGTCATCGCCAACCGCGGCGAGATCGCACTACGTATTCTTCGAGCCTGTAAAGAACTCGGCATCAAGACCGTCGCTGTGCACTCAAGCGCGGATCGCGATTTAAAACACGTATTGCTGGCGGATGAGACGGTCTGTATTGGCCCGGCACCGTCCGTAAAAAGTTATCTGAACATCCCGGCTATCATTAGCGCCGCTGAAATCACCGGCGCGGTGGCAATCCACCCGGGTTACGGCTTCCTTTCTGAGAACGCCAATTTTGCCGAGCAGGTTGAACGCTCCGGCTTTATCTTTATCGGCCCGAAAGCGGACACCATCCGCCTGATGGGCGATAAAGTGTCCGCGATTACCGCGATGAAAAAAGCGGGCGTGCCGACCGTACCAGGATCTGACGGCCCGCTGGGCGACGATATGAATGCGAACCGCGCTCATGCCAAACGTATTGGCTATCCGGTGATCATCAAAGCGTCCGGCGGCGGCGGCGGCCGCGGTATGCGCGTAGTTCGTAGCGATGCTGAACTGGCGCAGTCCATCTCCATGACCAAAGCGGAAGCGAAAGCAGCTTTCAGCAACGACATGGTATACATGGAAAAATACCTGGAAAATCCACGCCACATCGAAATTCAGGTGCTGGCGGACGGCCAGGGCAACGCTATCTATCTGGCGGAACGCGACTGTTCCATGCAGCGTCGCCACCAGAAAGTGGTTGAAGAAGCCCCGGCGCCAGGCATTACGCCGGAACTGCGTCGCTATATCGGCGAACGCTGCGCGAAAGCGTGCGTAGACATCGGCTATCGCGGCGCAGGGACGTTCGAATTCCTGTTCGAAAACGGCGAGTTCTATTTCATCGAAATGAACACCCGTATTCAGGTTGAACACCCGGTGACTGAAATGATTACCGGCGTCGATTTGATCAAAGAGCAGTTGCGCATCGCGGCGGGTCAGCCGCTGTCGATCACACAGGACGAAGTTGTCGTTCGAGGCCATGCGGTAGAATGCCGTATCAATGCCGAAGATCCGAACACCTTCCTGCCAAGCCCAGGCAAAATCACGCGCTTCCATGCGCCTGGCGGCTTTGGCGTTCGCTGGGAATCTCATATCTACGCGGGCTACACGGTGCCGCCGTACTATGATTCCATGATCGGCAAGCTCATCTGCTACGGTGAAAACCGCGACGTGGCGATTGCCCGTATGAAAAATGCCCTGCAGGAACTGATTATCGATGGTATCAAAACCAATATCGATCTGCAGACCCGCATCATGAATGACGAGCACTTCCAGCACGGTGGAACCAACATCCACTATCTGGAGAAAAAACTCGGTCTTCAGGAAAAGTAATCGCACGTTAATCTCAAAAGGCCGGTGAATCCGGCCTTTTTTATTTCTGGGGATAGCGATGCCCCATCATGTACAATTCCCGCTTTCTTCACCCATAAGGGACAAAAAATGGACGCTCGTTTTGTTCAGGCCCATAAAGAGGCGCGCTGGGCGCTGTGGCTGACCCTTTGCTATCTGGCGGCATGGTTAGTGGCTGCTTACTTACCTGGAGACTCGCCGGGAATTACCGGTCTGCCGCACTGGTTCGAGATGGCCTGCTTATTGACGCCGCTGGTCTTTATTTTGCTGTGCTGGGCGATGGTGAAATTCATTTATCGCGATATTTCGCTGGAGGATGACGATGCAGCTTGAGGTCATTCTACCGCTGGTAGCCTATCTGGTCGTGGTCTTCGGGGTCTCGATTTACGCTATGCGCAAGCGTACCGCCGGCACCTTTTTAAACGAATATTTTCTTGGCAGCCGTTCGATGGGCGGGATCGTGCTCGCGATGACGCTTACCGCCACCTATATTAGCGCCAGTTCATTTATCGGCGGTCCCGGCGCGGCTTATAAATACGGTCTGGGCTGGGTCTTGCTGGCGATGATCCAGCTTCCCGCCGTCTGGCTTTCACTGGGTATTCTGGGTAAAAAATTCGCTATCCTGGCGCGTCGCTATAATGCCGTCACGCTTAACGATATGCTATTCGCTCGTTACCAAAGCCGCCTGCTGGTGTGGTTGGCAAGCCTGAGTTTATTGGTCGCGTTTATTGGCGCAATGACCGTACAATTTATCGGCGGCGCGCGACTGCTGGAAACCGCGGCGGGGATTCCCTACGAAACCGGCCTGCTAATATTTGGCGTCAGTATCGCACTCTATACGGCGTTTGGCGGCTTTCGCGCCAGCGTACTTAACGATACGCTACAGGGCCTGGTGATGCTGGTCGGCACGATAGTGCTGCTGGTGGGCGTGATCCATGCGGCGGGCGGTCTAAATCAGGCCGTTGACACGCTGCACGCTCTCGACCCCAAACTGGTAACGCCGCAGGGCGCCGATGACATACTTTCTCCCGCCTTTATGACCTCTTTTTGGGTACTGGTCTGTTTTGGTGTGATTGGCCTGCCGCATACGGCGGTGCGCTGCATCTCCTATAAAGACAGTAAAGCGGTACACCGGGGCATTATTATCGGTACGATTGTCGTGGCGATTTTAATGTTCGGGATGCACCTTGCCGGCGCGCTGGGTCGCGCGGTGCTTCCGGATCTGACGGTGCCGGATCTGGTGATCCCAACGCTAATGGTGAAAGTTTTGCCGCCGTTTGCCGCCGGGATCTTCCTTGCTGCGCCAATGGCGGCGATTATGTCAACAATTAACGCCCAACTGCTGCAAAGTTCCGCGACGATCATTAAAGATCTCTATCTCAACCTGCGCCCCGATCAGATGCAAAATGAGATCCGGCTGAAGCGTATGTCGGCAGTGATTACATTACTGCTAGGCGCGCTGTTGCTGCTGGCCGCGTGGAAACCGCCAGAGATGATCATTTGGCTCAACCTGCTGGCGTTTGGCGGCCTGGAAGCGGTGTTCTTATGGCCGCTGGTATTGGGTCTTTACTGGGAGCGGGCAAACGCGGCAGGCGCATTAAGCGCCATGATCGTGGGCGGCGTGCTATATGCCCTGCTTGCCACATTTAATATTCAGTACCTGGGCTTTCATCCGATTGTGCCCGCGTTACTGTTAAGTTTATTGGCTTTTCTGATCGGAAACCGATTCGGCTCTTCCGCTTCGCAAGCCACCGTATTGTCTACTGATAAATAAAGAGTTTTGCCATGCCATGGATCCAATTGAAACTGAATACCACCGGCGCGAATGCTGAAGAGCTGAGTGATGCGCTGATGGAAGCGGGCGCCGTTTCCATTACCTTTCAGGATACGCACGATACGCCGGTTTTTGAGCCGTTGCCGGGCGAAACCCGTCTGTGGGGCGATACCGATGTGATCGGTCTGTTCGACGCCGAAACCGACATGAAAGACGTTGTCGCGATTCTGGAGCAACATCCGCTGCTGGGTGCCGGATTTGCCCATAAAATCGAACAACTGGAAGATAAAGACTGGGAACGCGAATGGATGGATAATTTCCATCCGATGCGTTTTGGCGAGCGTCTGTGGATTTGTCCCAGCTGGCGTGACATTCCGGACGAGAATGCCGTCAACGTGATGCTCGACCCGGGACTGGCGTTCGGTACGGGTACGCACCCCACCACCTCTTTATGTCTGCAATGGCTGGACGGGCTCGATCTCAACGGCAAAACCGTGATCGACTTTGGCTGCGGTTCAGGCATTCTGGCGATTGCCGCGCTGAAACTGGGAGCGGCAAAAGCGATTGGTATTGATATCGATCCGCAAGCTATTCAGGCCAGTCGCGATAATGCCGAACGCAACGGCGTGTCTGACCGGCTGGAGCTGTACCTGCCGAAAGACCAGCCAGAAGCCATGAAAGCCGACGTGGTCGTCGCTAACATCCTGGCAGGCCCATTACGCGAACTGGCCCCGTTAATCAGCGTACTGCCCGTTGAGGGCGGTCTGCTGGGGCTTTCAGGTATTCTCGCCAGCCAGGCGGAAAGCGTCTGTGATGCTTACGCCGAGCTTTTTACTCTCGACCCGGTCGTCGAAAAAGAAGAGTGGTGCCGCATTACTGGCCGTAAGAAATAATTCTTGTCAGCGTGGTCGCCCGGCCACGCTTTTCTCCACACAACTGCCTTAACACCTTTCTGTCACCGAGACATCATTAAATTCATCAAATAAATGCCTGAAATAACTTCTTTGTCACTATCCGTCTGGATAAACAGCTGCTACCAGCGGACAAAAGATACTGGCGTTTTAACGGGTCGCAGCCATCGTCCTCGTGCTTAGTAAATGCTGTCCGGGTTGTTCTGCAGCATCCGCTAACCCTCTCTTCAGCGCAGCTGGAAAAATTTATGCGTGCCATTCATGAACACAAAAGCGTGTCTGTGCGCCCCCTTCCGACTGACAATGGAGAAAAATCACGCGCAGCGGGAAGTGATCTTGTCCTGAAACGAGACGGCGATCCCATTCATTTGGGGTAATTAGCTTATAAAAAAAGCAGATTATTCCGTTTAACTTGTTTCTGAACGAAGAAATAGAGAGAAGTTACGGGAATTTGTAAGCGCGTACAAAACCGCCGACAATAAATAACCCTATGATTTTACTGAATTATAAATTTATTTTGCTGTTTTTAAGCACGATTCATTGATCTACAACAGTGGATTGTTCAAAGTTTGGCCTTTCATCTCGTGCAAAAAATGCGTAATATACGCCGCCTTGCAGTCACAGTATGGTCATTTCTTAACTCATGCGCATCGGACAATATCAGCTCAGAAATCGCCTGATCGCAGCGCCCATGGCTGGCATTACTGACAGACCTTTCCGGACGCTGTGCTATGAGATGGGAGCAGGATTGACAGTATCCGAGATGATGTCTTCTAACCCGCAAGTGTGGGAAAGCGATAAATCTCGTTTACGGATGGTGCACGTTGATGAGCCAGGAATTCGCACGGTGCAAATTGCCGGTAGCGACCCTGTTGAGATGGCCGATGCCGCACGTATTAACGTGGAAAGCGGCGCCCAGATTATTGATATCAATATGGGGTGCCCGGCGAAGAAAGTGAATCGTAAGCTGGCAGGTTCAGCCCTCTTGCAGTACCCGGATTTAGTGAAGTCTATACTCATCGGGGTCGTAAACGCAGTGGACGTTCCTGTGACTCTCAAGATTCGCACCGGCTGGGCGCCGGAACACCGTAACTGCGTAGAGATTGCCCAACTGGCTGAAGATTGTGGTATTCAGGCTCTGACCATCCATGGCCGCACCCGCGCCTGTTTGTTCAACGGAGAAGCTGAATACGACAGTATTCGGGCAGTTAAGCAGAAAGTTTCCATTCCGATTATCGCGAATGGCGACATTACTAACCCGCATAAAGCCAGAGCTGTTCTCGACTATACAGGGGCGGATGCCCTGATGATAGGCCGCGCAGCTCAGGGAAGACCCTGGATCTTTCGGGAAATCCAGCATTATCTGGACACTGGGGAGCTGCTTCCGCCGCTGCCGCTGGCAGAGGTAAAGCGCTTGCTTTGCACGCATGTTCGGGAACTGCATGACTTTTACGGTCAGGCAAAAGGGTACCGAATCGCGCGTAAACACGTCTCCTGGTATCTCCAGGAGCACGCTCCAGACGACCAGTTTCGGCGCACATTCAACGCTATTGAGGACGCCAGCGAACAGCTGGAGGCGTTGGAGGCATACTTCGAAAATTTTGCGTAAACAGAAATAAAGAGCTGACAGAACTATGTTCGAACAACGCGTAAATTCTGACGTACTGACCGTTTCTACCGTTAACTCTCAGGATCAGGTAACCCAAAAACCCCTGCGTGACTCGGTTAAACAGGCACTGAAGAACTATTTTGCTCAACTGAATGGTCAGGACGTTAATGACCTGTATGAGCTGGTACTGGCTGAAGTAGAACAGCCCCTGTTGGACATGGTGATGCAATACACCCGTGGTAACCAGACCCGTGCTGCTCTGATGATGGGCATCAACCGTGGTACGCTGCGTAAAAAATTAAAAAAATACGGCATGAACTAATTTCGATTAGCTAACTGCTTGTTTAAAAAGGCGCTACTCGGCATGGGGAAGCGCCTTTTTTATACGCATCACATGGAATTTGGTCATGAAAGCGGAATGTGAACCTCAGTACTTTGGCGATGAATCGAAGAAGATTATTCACGGTGACGCGCTAACAGAACTTAAAAAACTGCCTTCTGAAAGCATTGACTTAATTTTTGCCGATCCGCCTTACAATATCGGAAAAGATTTCGACGGTATGGTGGAATCCTGGGACGAAGCGTCTTTTCTGGCCTGGCTGTATGAATGCATTGATGAGTGCCACCGCGTACTGAAGAAACACGGCACCATGTACATCATGAATAGCACAGAAAATATGCCGTATATCGATCTCAAATGCCGAACGCTTTTTACCATCAAAAGCCGTATCGTCTGGTCCTATGATAGTTCCGGGGTGCAGGCGAAAAAATACTTTGGTTCTATGTATGAACCGATCCTGATGATGGTAAAAAACCCGAAAAGCTATACCTTTAACCGTGACGCGATTCTGGTCGAAACCACGACGGGCGCTAAGCGCGCGCTAATCGATTATCGAAAAAACCCGCCCCAACCATACAATCAGAAAAAAGTGCCGGGCAACGTCTGGTCATTTCCTCGCGTACGTTATCTGATGGATGAATATGAAAACCATCCTACGCAAAAGCCCAGCGCGCTGTTAAAACGGATCATACTGGCCTCTTCTAACCCGAGCGATACCGTATTGGACCCTTTCGCGGGCAGTTTCACCACAGGCGCTGTCGCAGCGGCGTCAGGTCGTAAGTTTATCGGTATTGAACTCAATAATGAGTACGTAAAAATGGGGCTCAGAAGATTGAGCGTCACTTCGCATTATTCAGAAAATGAACTTGCAAAAGTCAAAAAGAGAAAAACACAAAACTTGTCCAAAAAGCAGCGAAATGTCGGGATAAACGCGCTATCTTCAGAGAAGTAAAAGCATTGTAAGTCCGCTTTTCAGCGTCAAAATTTCATGTATATTCCCAGCACGCATGGGCATGAATACACAGGATTTGACGATGATACGTAAGTATTGGTGGCTGGTTGTTTTTGCCGTCTCCGTTTTTCTTTTTGATGCGCTTTTGATGCAATGGATCGAATTGATGGCAACTGAACAGGATAAGTGCCGAAACATGGATTCGGTTAACCCTCTCAAATTGATCAATTGTACCGATCTGGAGTAGCGAACCGGGCGATTTAACCTATGATTATTTATCACCCGGATTTCTTTTATCCCTTATAAAAACAGGGAATTAAAACACGTTGAGGATAAAAGAAGGGGTGATACTGTCTCGTCCTGTTCTTTTCCTGCATAACCAATGAGCTAATGATACATGCCGGTTAGTGAGTACAACCACATCCTTGTGGCGGTTTCATTTGCTGTCGCTATTTTTGCGTCCTATACCGCATTAAATATGGCCGGACGCGTAGCCGGAAGCGCCCGATCAAACGCCAGAATATGGCTAATGGGCGGCGGCTTCGCGCTGGGCGTCGGTATTTGGGCGATGCATTTTGTCGGGATGCTGGCGATGGATCACGCGATGAACATGCGCTTCGATCCGTTCCTCACCGGCCTCTCCATGCTGATCGCGATCGGCTCCTCCCTGTTTGCGCTATGGCTGGTTAGCGCTGAAAAACTGCGCCTGCGCCGTTTACTACCGGGCGCGCTGGTGATGGGACTGGGCATCAGCGCAATGCATTATACCGGGATGGCGGCGCTGCAATTTGCTTCCATTATCGTCTGGAATAGCGCGTGGGTTGCCCTCTCTATCATTATCGCGCTACTGGCGTCCTGCGGCGCGCTGTGGCTCACGTTCCGCCTGCGTCATGAGGGAACAGATGTCGCCCTGAGGCGAGCAGGCGCCGCGGTATTAATGGGGATAGCTATCGCCGGCATGCATTACGCCGGCATGAAGGCCGCACACTTTCCCCAAAACTGGCCGATGGAGCATCGTGGCGTCGATAGCAACTGGCTGGCTGTTCTTGTCAGCGTGGTCGCGCTGACTATCTTGGGCATTACTCTGCTGGTTTCTTTATTTGACGCCCGGCTTCAGGCCCGTACCGCACTACTTGCCTCTTCGCTGGCGCAGGCGAACCAGGAACTGGCGCAGCTGGCGCTGCATGATACGCTCACCCGTTTACCAAACCGGGTACTCCTTGAGGATCGTCTGGAACAGGCCATCAGCAAAGCGAATCGGGAAAACACGTCTTTCGCGCTACTGTTTATGGATCTGGATGGCTTTAAAACCGTTAATGACGCCTATGGTCATGATATTGGCGATAAGCTACTGGTGGCGGTCACGCATCGTCTGAACCAACCGCTGAGCGGTCAGTTTACCCTGGCGCGGATTGGCGGCGACGAATTTGTGCTGCTTGCAGAAGTCAGCGCGCCTGACGAAGCGGCTTCCCTTGCCAGCGCGCTGGTACATTCGATAGATGCGCCCTTTACGATAGATCCGTATGAACTGGTCGTCACCCTTAGCGTGGGAATAGCGCTCTATCCGCTGGACGGAAAAAACGAACGGGAACTGATGTTCAACGCCGATGCCGCAATGTACTACACGAAACATACGGGGCGTAACGGATACCATTTCTTTCAGCCATCAATGAATATGCTGGCGCAAACCCAACTTCAGCTAATGAATGACCTGTGGCTGGCGCTGGAAAGACAAGAGCTCAGGCTGGTGTACCAGCCTAAATTTCAGGCCCCTGCCGGCCCCATTGTAGGATTTGAGGCCCTGTTGCGCTGGTATCATCCAAAACAAGGCGTACTGAATCCTGACCAGTTTTTACCGCTGGCGGAAAAAACGGGTCTTATCGTCACTATCGGTAGCTGGGTGATAGACGAGGCGTGTCGACAGCTCCGCGAGTGGCACTTACAGGGATACGCCTTATGGTCAGTGGCGGTAAATCTGTCCGCCTTACAATTTGAGCAGCCCGGGCTTGTGGACACCATTACGCGGAGCCTGGCCCGACACAGTATCCGTCCCGATTTATTGATTCTGGAAATCACCGAAACCACGGCGATGAACAAGCCAGAGCAAAGCGTCGCTATACTCACCAGATTAACGGAAATGGGGGTTAAGGCCTCTATTGACGACTTTGGCACCGGTTATTCCAGCCTTCTCTATCTGAAACGTCTTCCGGCGTGCGAACTAAAAATTGATCGCGCTTTCGTACATGAACTCAGCGAGGCAGGCGACGGCGCGACCATTGTTGCGGCTATTGTCGCGCTGGCGAAAGCGTTAAATCTGCAAATTGTGGCAGAAGGGGTAGAAAATGAAACGCAGCAACAATTTTTGACCCAGTTAGGATGCCATACGCTTCAGGGGTTCCTGCTTGGCAAGCCGCGTACGGCAGAGGAAATTGCTCGCGATATTCGGGATCCTGCCAATATATTCACAAGGTCAATATATAATATCAACTCAAAATAATCTCAGGCTTCTTCCGCCTGTTGTTCATTTGGCATTAATTGCCTCACACTGCCATCCGGGCTTAGCATTTTTAATACATTATCGACTAATGCAGGCGCCTGCTTATAAAGATCATAACTTGTGGGATTCATTAACCAGTTTTTTACTATTCCGCTAAAACTACCATGCAGAATAATTAATATGACATCCAGATCAAGACTGCCTGAGATCAGTTTTTTATCCATACATCGCTGTAATACTTCAAGCAGCGACTGATGATGGAAACCCATCTTCTCCCGAATGGCCTGTTCCGATATCATACCATTATGGAATTCACATTTATGATATAAAATCTGCATTAATGCCTGCTGACGAGGCACTGCCGCAATATATTGTAAGGCTGCAATAAATTTCTCTCGTAGATCCTGTAAAGGATTATCATTCCAGCATCCCGTAAGCCTATCCTGAATAAGTTCGCGTAAAGGTGGTTGCTGTAACCAAACCTCATTAAACAACTGCGTTTTATTCTCAAAGTGCCAGTAGATGGCGCCCCGCGTGACATCAGCGGCATCAGCGATATCATTCAACGTCGTGTTGGCAACGCCGCGCAAAGCGAACTGCGCAATAGCGGTTTCAATCAAATGTTGCCGCGTTTTAAGCGCATCCGCCTTCGTTTTCTTCGCCATAATTAAGATATCCTGGACCATAAAAACGATAAATACGCTGATAAAATACTCAGCACAAAAAACAACTTTATCATGTCCTTTTTAGTCAGACGAGAGACAGCTATTTTTATTTCGCACAATATCGCCAAATCAATAATAAAAACAAATAAATTAATAAAACACATTCATATAAAATATATATTTCTATTTATGTTATTCAACATCATGATTTTACTAATCGGGACATTATGAAACGACAGGGAATAGTTCTTTTTTTTTGCTTTTATGTGCCGTGAACCCCATCCCAAAATAAGTATTGCTTACATCACAAGCTAATAATTTGTAGGATACCCCACTGCTATTCTATTTTTCGCGCGTTAACGCCTTACCGTTATCCGGTGAATAACGAGCTTTCGGTTTTTTAAGGAACAGTAATGACGAAACATGCCAGGTTTTCACTCCTGCCCTCATTCATCATATTCTCTGCTGCGCTGCTGGCCGGTTGTAATGACCAGGGAGATACCCAGGCTCATGTCGGCGAGCCGCAAGTCACCGTCCATGTGGTCGAAACAGCGCCGCTAGCCGTAACGACCGAACTTCCCGGACGTACGTCCGCATTTCGCATTGCGGAGGTTCGCCCCCAGGTGAGCGGGATCGTGCTTAAAAGAAACTTCACCGAAGGTAGCGATGTAGAGGCCGGGCAGTCGCTCTATCAGATCGATCCTGCCACTTATCAGGCTGATTATGACAGCGCTAAAGGCGAACTTGCTAAAAGCGAAGCGGCTGCGGCTATCGCGCACCTGACGGTCAAACGCTATGTTCCACTGGTCGGCACAAAATATATCAGCCAACAGGAATATGATCAGGCGATTGCCGACGCCCGCCAGGCCGATGCCGCCGTTGTGGCGGCAAAAGCCGCTGTTGAAAGCGCGCGTATTAACCTTGCGTATACCAAAGTCACCTCACCCATCAGCGGGCGTATAGGAAAATCTAATGTGACTGAAGGCGCGCTGGTGACTAATGGTCAGTCAACTGAACTGGCTACCGTGCAACAACTCGACCCGATTTATGTCGACGTGACGCAATCAAGCAACGACTTTATGCGACTCAAGCAATCCGTCGAACAAGGTAACCTGCATAAAGACAGCGCCAGTAGCACGGTTCAACTGGTAATGGAAAATGGTCAGGTCTACCCGATTAAAGGCACGCTGCAATTTTCCGACGTTACCGTAGATGAAAGCACCGGCTCTATCACGCTCAGGGCGGTTTTCCCTAACCCGCAACACAGTCTGCTTCCCGGTATGTTTGTTCGCGCCCGCATTGATGAAGGCGTCCAGCCCAATGCCATCCTTGTCCCCCAGCAGGGCGTAACCCGCACGCCGCGCGGCGACGCAATGGTGATGGTGGTTAACGATAAAAGCCAGGTCGAAGCCCGCAATGTCGTGGCGGCGCAGGCTATTGGCGATAAATGGCTCATCAGCGAAGGGTTAAAACCGGGCGATAAGGTCATCGTCAGCGGCTTACAAAAAGCGCGACCGGGCGTCCAGGTGAAAGCCACTACCGATGCTCCTGCAGCGAAAACGGCGCAATAAGGTAACCGTACATGGCAAACTTTTTTATTAGACGTCCTATTTTCGCCTGGGTTCTGGCCATTATCCTGATGATGGCTGGCGCACTGGCAATAATGCAACTTCCCGTTGCGCAGTATCCAACCATTGCGCCGCCAGCGGTTTCTATTTCTGCAACCTATCCTGGCGCGGATGCGCAGACGGTACAGGATACGGTTACTCAGGTTATCGAACAAAATATGAACGGTATCGATAACCTGATGTATATGTCCTCTACCAGCGACTCTGCTGGTAGCGTGACCATCACCCTGACCTTCCAGTCCGGAACCGATCCGGATATCGCGCAGGTTCAGGTGCAAAATAAATTGCAGCTCGCCACGCCTTTACTGCCGCAAGAAGTCCAGCAGCAGGGGATTAGCGTTGAAAAGTCCAGCAGCAGCTTTTTGATGGTCGCCGGGTTCGTCTCGGATAATCCGAACACTACCCAGGACGACATCTCTGACTATGTCGCCTCTAACATTAAGGATTCTATCAGCCGTCTGAATGGTGTGGGCGACGTTCAGCTCTTTGGCGCACAGTACGCCATGCGTATCTGGCTGGATGCGAATCTGCTAAATAAATACCAGCTCACGCCAGTTGACGTCATCAACCAGTTAAAAGTACAGAACGACCAGATTGCGGCAGGCCAACTGGGCGGTACGCCAGCATTACCGGGCCAGCAGCTTAACGCCTCAATCATCGCCCAAACGCGTCTGAAAGATCCGGAAGAGTTCGGCAAAGTTACGTTGCGCGTCAATACCGACGGCTCTGTCGTCCATCTCAAAGATGTCGCGCGTATTGAGCTTGGCGGTGAAAACTATAACGTTGTAGCGCGCATTAACGGTAAACCGGCCTCCGGTCTCGGTATTAAACTGGCGACCGGCGCTAACGCGCTGGATACCGCAACCGCAATCAAAGCGAAACTGGCGGAGCTGCAGCCTTTCTTCCCCCAGGGAATGAAGGTGGTTTATCCTTATGACACAACGCCCTTCGTAAAAATATCTATCCACGAAGTGGTAAAAACGCTGTTTGAAGCGATTATTCTGGTGTTCCTGGTAATGTATCTGTTCTTACAGAATATCCGGGCAACCCTGATTCCTACCATCGCTGTTCCTGTCGTGTTGCTAGGCACTTTTGCGGTACTCGCCGCCTTTGGCTATTCCATCAATACCCTGACGATGTTCGGCATGGTACTGGCGATAGGGCTGTTGGTTGACGATGCGATAGTGGTCGTAGAAAACGTTGAACGTGTAATGATGGAGGATAACCTTCCTCCCCGAGAGGCGACGGAAAAATCCATGTCGCAGATTCAGGGAGCGCTGGTTGGTATCGCGATGGTACTGTCTGCGGTATTTATCCCGATGGCCTTTTTTGGCGGCTCGACCGGGGCAATTTATCGCCAGTTCTCTATTACTATTGTTTCAGCAATGGCGCTATCCGTTCTGGTTGCGTTGATTCTGACGCCAGCGCTGTGCGCTACGCTGCTTAAACCCGTATCTGCTGAACATCACGAGAAAAAAAGCGGCTTCTTTGGCTGGTTCAATACCAGGTTTGACCACAGCGTTAACCACTATACTAACAGCGTAAGCGGCATCGTGCGTAATACGGGTCGCTATCTCATTATCTATCTACTTATTGTAGTCGGAATGGCGGTTCTGTTTTTACGCCTCCCGACATCCTTCCTGCCGGAAGAAGATCAGGGGGTATTCCTGACCATGATTCAGCTCCCCTCTGGCGCTACGCAAGAACGTACGCAGAAAGTGCTGGATCAAGTCACTCATTACTACCTGAATAATGAAAAAGCGAACGTCGAAAGCGTGTTTACCGTAAACGGCTTTAGCTTTAGCGGTCAGGGACAAAACTCAGGGATGGCATTTGTCAGCCTTAAACCCTGGGAAGAGCGTAACGGTGAAGAAAATAGCGTCGAAGCCGTTATCGCCAGAGCGACACGCGCCTTTAGCCAGATTCGCGACGGGTTGGTGTTCCCCTTCAACATGCCGGCAATTGTCGAGTTAGGTACCGCAACAGGTTTCGACTTCGAACTGATTGATCAGGGAGGACTCGGTCACGATGCGTTAACAAAAGCGCGTAATCAACTCCTGGGTATGGTCGCGAAGCATCCTGATCTATTAGTGCGCGTACGCCCGAACGGGCTGGAAGACACGCCACAGTTCAAGCTGGATGTCGATCAAGAAAAAGCGCAGGCGCTCGGCGTTTCGCTGTCTGATATCAACGAAACCATCTCCGCGGCGTTGGGCGGCTATTACGTTAACGACTTTATCGATCGCGGACGAGTGAAAAAAGTATACGTTCAGGCTGACGCTCAGTTCCGTATGCTGCCGGGAGATATCAACAATCTTTATGTTCGCAGCGCTAATGGCGAGATGGTGCCCTTCTCTACCTTTAGCTCAGCACGGTGGATTTATGGTTCGCCACGCCTGGAACGCTATAACGGGATGCCGTCAATGGAACTGCTCGGTGAAGCAGCGCCCGGACGAAGTACCGGTGAAGCCATGTCGTTAATGGAAAACCTGGCTTCACAGCTGCCAAACGGTATTGGCTATGACTGGACAGGTATGTCGTATCAGGAACGGTTGTCAGGTAACCAGGCGCCGGCGCTGTACGCAATCTCACTCATTGTCGTTTTCCTCTGCCTTGCCGCTCTGTATGAAAGCTGGTCAATTCCGTTCTCGGTAATGCTGGTCGTACCGCTTGGCGTGGTTGGCGCTCTGCTTGCAGCGTCATTGCGCGGTCTGAACAATGACGTTTACTTCCAGGTTGGCTTGTTAACCACTATTGGCCTTTCTGCTAAAAACGCCATCCTGATTGTCGAGTTCGCCAAAGATCTCATGGAAAAAGAAGGACGTGGATTGATTGAAGCGACGCTGGAAGCATCCCGTATGCGTTTACGTCCTATTCTAATGACCTCGCTGGCCTTTATTCTCGGGGTAATGCCGTTAGTTATCAGTCGTGGCGCAGGTAGTGGGGCACAGAACGCAGTAGGCACAGGGGTTATGGGGGGAATGTTAACCGCAACCTTATTAGCTATCTTCTTCGTGCCAGTATTCTTCGTTGTTGTAAAACGCCGATTTAATCGCCATCATGATTAACCGGTAAACAGAGGCGTCTTCGGACGCCTTTTTAAACGGTACGTCTTTATCTCCGCTATCCCCCCCTCTCCGCTTACTTTTGCATTCTCCATAGTTTTTACAATTCACATGAATTGAGATGATTCCTCATGTCGGCCATTTTTTCTGTGGTGGTAAAATAACTCTCGTTTTCGCAGCGGTTAGAGCCAGCATTTACGTTGCTGTACTTCGCGAAACGCTGATTAATGAGGTAACACCATGAAAAGACTAATTCCAGTTGCATTGCTTACCACCTTATTGGCAGGTTGTGCACATGATTCTCCCTGCGTACCGGTTTATGACGATCAAGGGCGGCTGGTTCATACCAATACATGTATGAAAGGTACAACGCAGGATAACTGGGAGACAGCAGGCGCTATCGCTGGCGGCGCTGCGGCGGTAGCAGGGTTGACGATGGGTATCATTGCGCTTTCTAAATGATACATGCAGGCGCGGCAATGCCGCGCTTTCAGTAATAATATAAAGGTCGTAAGGATACTCAGCGACGTAATCTGTTCAGCCTGTCCCCCGAAAGTTAACACGATAAAACGCTCTCTTTTCTTACTCGCCCATCCCGATGGTATTTATTCTATTCCTTGTCCGATGCAGACAAAATTGTAGCTTGATAGCATCGTAAGCCGCATTACAAACACGCTTTATACAGTAAGACTTAGAGCGTGGTCATTAGGCGTAATTATCGCAGACAGTCTGGATAAAAACCGGAGCATACACGTAATACATGAGGATTTTGAGCACTGTCCCAGGGCCAAACTGGCAAATAAAATAGCCTAATGGGCCAGATTCTTAGTCCTCAGCGAATATCTCTATTGCTTATTAGAGGCGTAAGTAAAAGCCGTTTGTACATCCACTTCAGCACGGTTCACATTCTATGGTTCAGGCGGATATATGGCGGGAAATCACGTTGACTAAAACGGTTTTTATCCACTCTACGAAGATGTTATATACCCAAAATAATTCGAGTTGCTTAAAGGCGGCAAGGGAGTGAGTCCCCAGGAGCATAGATAACTATGTGACTGGGGTGAGCGACAAATCTGCCGGGAGCAGATTTGAACGTCGCGTGCGACGGCCCGTCAGGGCGAGGCCCATGAATGGGCCGAGTAATCCGTAGCCAACACATAAGCGACTTGAAGTATGAAGGGTATAAACCAAATATAAAACGCGTCGGCGCCATTAACCGATAACTTTTTCCATAGAGAGATAAATGCAAAAAGGCCCAATCTTTCGATTGGGCCTTTTGCTTTATTTGATGTCTGGCAGTTTATGGCGGGCGTCCTGCCCGCCACCCTCCGGGCCGTTGCTGCGCAACGTTCAAATCCGCTCCCGGCGGATTTGTCCTCCTCAGGAGAGTGCTCACCGACAAACAACAGATAAAACAAAAGGCCCAGTCTTTCGACTGAGCCTTTTGTTTTATTTGATGTCTGGCAGTTCCCTACTCTCGCATGGGGAGACCCCACACTACCATCGGCGCTACGGCGTTTCACTTCTGAGTTCGGCATGGGGTCAGGTGGGACCACCGCGCTACTGCCGCCAGACAAATTCTTTTTCAAATGCCGAACTTTAACCGTATTAAGTGGTGCTGATACCCAGAGTCGAACTGGGGACCTCACCCTTACCAAGGGTGCGCTCTACCAACTGAGCCATATCAGCACACTAAATCTGATGCCTGGCAGTTCCCTACTCTCGCATGGGGAGACCCCACACTACCATCGGCGCTACGGCGTTTCACTTCTGAGTTCGGCATGGGGTCAGGTGGGACCACCGCGCTAGTGCCGCCAGGCAAATTC